>NZ_CP017704.1:597500-1797500 GCF_002243645.1 Peribacillus simplex NBRC 15720 = DSM 1321
ACTATTTTTGGCCATGCCAAATAACCCTCCAAAACCCTTTTGGAAGGATTTTTCTCTGTTTCACAAAACCGTTAATTAGGCTAAATCTAGGAACGTTTCTTTTCTGCTTAATAAAGCATAAATCCAATGAAGCAACTTATTCATACAGGCAACGATTGACACTTTGGCAGGTTTTCCTTCTGATTTTTTCTTATCATAGAATGCTTTAAGCTTTTTGTTCCTTGAACTTCTTATGCCGCATAGTACGGCAAGATACAGAGAATGACGTAGTCTGCTCGAACCCCTTTTGGTAATACGATTAATGGTTGCCGTAAACTTACCCGATGAGTGAACACTTGGATCCACTCCAGCGAAGGCAACCAGTTTTTTCGGATGATTAAACCGATCGATTTCACCAATTTCAGAGATAATCGTTGCTGCGATTTTTTCTCCTATACCGGGAATCGATTGGATGATCTTATATTCTTCCATTTCATTTGCCAGGGCCACTATACGATCTTCCAAATCAGAAAGGTGTCCCTGGTAATGAAAAAGCAACTCAATATACATACGAAGATTGATTACGTGACTTTCATACACGTTTTTTTGAAATGGATTTCGAGATGCGGAATCCATTATTTTTTTTGCTTTTTCCCATGCCCATTCACCCGATCTGCTAGAACAGAACTCTATTACACTCTCTGCTAGTCTACTTTCTCCGGCCGTTAATACCGCCTCTGAAGTAGGATATTCCTTTAACATCAATAAAGAAACCTTCGAATATAGATCCCCAAAAACCTTTCGGTATTCAGGAAACACCTGATCTAAAATGGTGTGAAACTGAAGTTTAGCCTCCACATACATATTCGTTACGATTTCCTGTTGTCTTGACAAATTACGAAGGTCTAAAAGCTGAATTCCTCTAATTTTATGAGGTTCAAAATCCTCCTTGTAATACAGCACACACAACTGGTACGCATCGATTGCGTCCGTTTTTACCTTCCGCAAACTGGACTTCTTTGCCTGATAAGAAATAATCGGATTTAGTAAGATATATAGAATCCCTTGTTCCTCCAAGTATTGAATAACGGGAGAATGGTAATGCCCTGTAGATTCTAAAATGACCATAGGCATCTGCCCTGCCACCTCTTCAACTTCTTTTAGAAAGTCTAAAAATTGATCCAATTCCTCCTTGGTATGCTTCATTGAAAAGCTCTTCCCATACGGTTTAGATTGGTCTAAAAATGCCTGTACTTGGCTCTCTTCTTTTGCCACATCCAGACCAACAACTGGATTCATTGTTTTTTCCTCCTCTACTTACTAACCAGTACCCCTAGTCCTCCATGTAGTGTCATAGCTTCGCTTGTTATACGAGATCTACGTCCCAACCAGCCTCAAACATGTTTCTACAAGTAGGGGGCGGACAGTTTAGTTCACGGGATCAAGTCCCACGCACCCGTACGTCCTACTCTGGCTACTGATATAATAGATTCTATTAAAAAAAGGTCAACCAGTAATTTTTACTGGTCAACCTTATAATACGAACGCACCCGTTAGTTCATTAAGAAAAGCGATTCTTATTAAAGAATCGCGCCCTTTAATGGAACACCTCTATTACCACTCAAAAATTCCCTTGATCCATTTTTAAATTTCAGATGTACTCTATCTTTTGGACATAAAAACACCCCTTTAGAGGATATTATCCAAAGGGGTAAAACGGTGTAACTTTATTATAAACATCGTGACTTTATTTCAAAGCCACATCATTTTCCCTTTAATTCAGCTAAATAGTGCCTTACGGCACTTTCAACTAGTTCATAAACCGTCCTATCATGAATGATTGCTTGTATTTTTAGTTCCTTCATAAGTTCAACATCCATATCGAATGAAGAACGTTTTCTTATAACGTTGGTTCGTTCTATGGTTGGTGCTGATTGTTCGTTCGCTTGTTTGAGCTGTTCTTTACCACGTTTTATGCCAACGTTAGAACGTTGGTTGGTATCGTTAATAGGTTCTTTATTTACATTAGTTGAAACGTTCGCTTTTGCTTTTCCTTCTGTTGCAAAGTCATAAATAAGCTGCTCTTGTACCGTTTCCTCGTCACCTTCACCAACGAAATACCAGCCTTTTTCGCCTGAATTTCTATACTCATAACCAGCTTTTTTCAATGCTTTTCTTAGTAATTTTTCTGAAAGATGAACATCAGCCTTTTTGGCAATATTCGCTGGTGTATCAGTTTTAATTAACTCCAAGATTTCCCCGATTTTCATTTAGTGCGCTCACGGGAAAACCAATACTTTGTTTTGATATTTCGATAAGTCCCAATGTCTTTGATCAGATCGGCAATAAGATCATAACCGCAATATGTGTGCCTCATCGTGCTAAATTCATCTAATGTGACATAATCATCACTCTTTAATTCAACGTGACACTCTCCACAACAAATCGCCATATCAACACCTCCAAAAAGTATATTGATATATTCGTCGAAACTTGGTGGCTATCCTTCTTTCGTACAAAAAAACAGGTCTATTGACGGTCCTTTAATGTTTGTTAGAAATAGCCGCCTGTGAAGCTTTGAAAATAAGTTTGATAAAAAAATACCTAACAAGCTGTACGAAGACACAAAGATAAGTACATTGGGGACATGAATTTGAGTACATAGAGTTATTAATCCACTCAAAACCGCACCAATGCAATCTCTAACTGTTTTGAGATACAAAATCGAGTACATTATAAACAATACAGTCATATAAATTTATCTGTAAACACAAAGGGGAAGGCAATATCTATACCCTCCCCTTTTTCGAACACAACTTATTTTTTTAATCTTCTTGTATTTTATAAAAAAGATTGATCATTTTTTGATCCTTAATCAACTAAAGCACCTGTTAGTAAAAAACTTTATATTCAGAAAATACAGCACCTAGAAGAACGATAGCGTAGCAAATAGTCCGCAGATTTTGGACTCTCACCTCTTCCTTTTTTCATCAAAATGAGTCGCCATGCTGAAACTTTATATTCACGTTGTATTTGACTTTATTGCCATCCTGCTGCTTTAATTTTGGGATCAATTAGCAAAAAAAACACTTACAAATGTAAGTGTTTTTTAAACAGATTTAAAACGTTTATTTAATATTAAAAGTTTGTTCACCTAATTTATCGCCACCAATACCTTGTGTAGCAATTAATGTTACAGGTGTTTCTAAATCATCTAATTCATAAGCTACTGCATTTTTAACTGTACCATCTTTTTTAATTGTTTCTAATTGAGAATCGAGAAATTGGTCATCTGGAAGGCCACCAACTTCAAGAGTATTGACTGCATTAGGATCATTGTCTTGTACTGCTTCAAATACTGCCGTCCATCCAGTAGTAGGGTCAATCTCTTTATCACTTAAATTAGTTGTTTCATACCAAATTGCAAATACAGGTTTTTCACCATATTCATTTCCTTTTTCACCAGCTTGAATAACTTTAGTTTCTGTAATTTTAATTTTTAAGTCATTTAATTTTGCTTCATTATCTTTGAAATAGAGATCATTATTCGTCTCTTTTTCTTCATTTGTATTTTCTGTAGTTGCTTCTTTATTTGCAGAATCAGAACCATTTTTCGTTCCTTCTTCTTGATTGCCACAACCAGCAATTATAGATAGTGTTAGTGCAGAAATTAATATTAAAGTTTTTTTCATCATGTTACATTTCTCCTTATGTTTTAATTTGATTATTATTAGTGTAACTTTTTTTGTGAATATAGTCCTAATGTTTTCTATATTATTCCACCTTTTTTGTTGTAAGTAATCTCCTGATATTGCATCCAAGAATAGAGTTATCCCATCTTTATCAGCAATCTCTACTTCATAATTGTTATCCTCATAAACCTCTAGGATAGTGCCTACTTGTCCTTTAGTAAACTCATTATTGGGATCATCTTTAATTATCCTTACAACATCATATTGTTTCATATTTTCACCATTTCCCAATTAACCTTGTTAAACTCCCTCAGTTTGATGCGAATATCTCTCGAATGCTCACTTATTCGCAGGATTTCATACCCCTTGTAATTAGACTTACGGGTAAATGAAATGAGTTCAGATAAGTTAGGCTTCGTGAAGGCATAGTTAAATAAAGGAGTCAGTTACCACTCCACATTTTACCATATAATGTACATCTCCATGCCGCCCCTGGAGGCTTTCCCTCCCATGTCTCAACGGGTCAATCGCCCTCTCATTCCTTCGTCATGCCTATCCAAGGGGTGGAGGCCAGTTATGCTAACCTGATGGGTCACTGTGCCCTTTTGTTTAAGAAACCTGGTACTCGTACATATTTGAAATCCTACGAATAAGACAACATTCAAAATTAAAGTTAACTATTTTGAATGATACATTCTATATAACTAATGTTTTATTTCTATGCTGCTAATGGGATTAATACTTGGACTTTATTTGGACAATAAGACTCGTTTCGTCGTGCTATTCCTACAAAAATCCTTGCTAGTTTACCTATGAGTTTCATGATTGATTTCATTTTCTTTATCTTCTTTACCTTCACATTATGGGAATGGACGGCCTTAAACTCAGGGTTATTCATCACAAGGCTCATAGTTGCTAAGTAGAGGAATCGTCGTAGTCTTGACCTTCCACGCTTTGAAATGACAATCTGACCTTTCCATTTGCCTGAACTTGCTTCAGCTAGATGTAATCCCGCATGCCGCAATAGAGAGTTTCCGTGAGAGAAACCACTTAGATCTCCTGATTCACCCAGTATCCCGGCTAATGAAATTTCACTTATTCCTTTAATCATAAGTAGTTTTTTTGCAAATGGTATTTTGTAGAGAACTTCTTTAACTTGTTGTTCAACTCTTTCGAGTTGTTTGACAGCGAGGTCATATTCCTCTAATAATTGTTCTAAATGGAATTTATAAGCATCAAGAGCTTGTCCGGTCCCAATAGAGGATTTTGCTAGATTGATTAGTAATTGAGCCTTCTTGGGTCCTGGTTGTCGTTTCATTAAAGACTTCCAACCCCTCATGACATCTAGTGTTTCTAGTGAAGATATTTCATCCGGTGTAGGAAATAAACGAAGGGTTGCGATCGCCCCTTTGCACGTTACATCTTTAAACACTTGTCTGAGTTCAGGAAAGACCACATCCACCCATCGATTTACTTGATTAATAGACATCACGAGACGTTTAACAATCACATCACGATTAGACATTAGAACTCTAAGCTTCTCAAATGATTCTGATGATGGGCGAATAAAGGAATAGTAGCCGTTTTTGACCATATCCGCGATAACGAGCGCATCTTTTTTATCACTCTTAGATTGGGTATTATCACGATTCTCTTTATTCCTTTTTACTAAGTGGGGATTGACTGTTACAACCTCAATGTTTTGGTTATATAACCATTTTGAAAGGTTAATCCAGTAATGGCCTGTAGGCTCCATACCTACTATTGCTGCATCTAAGTTTTTTAATCTTTTTAAATCATGAATCCATTTTAATAGTTTAAGGAACCCCTCTTCATTATTTTCAAATGTAAGAGGCTCTCCAACTACAATTCCACGGAAGTTAACTGCTCTTGCAACGTGTAGTTGTTGAGCGATATCCACACCAACAATAAGGTGTGTATCGGAAATTCTTTCTATTAGTTGATTTTGTTTGTCTTGCATTTTAAAATTCATAGTAGGGCTTCCTCCTTAAGACTCTGAGTTAGATTGGACTCTATACTCGTATCTTACTGAGGGGCTCTATTTTTTTCAAACCTGATATTTAACGATCTACAGGAATGCTAACCTGACCCTTTAGTTGCATAAGAAAAAGCTGCCTTAAAGACAGCTCCGATCTTCAGCTAAAGCACCTGTTAGTTCATTAAGCTGAGTTATAATTTTTCTTCTACATTACACAAATCTTCTGCTATCTGCTTTATTCTTTTAAATCCAAGTCCTTCTCTTTGCTCTAAGGATAACGGGTGTTGTGTTGGTTCTAATTCTATAGAAGGACGTAAACCTATTGGGCGAGTGTGAACCATTGTTTTTAAGTTTAATGTTTCAGGATAACAAGGAATAGAAGTTTGCAGCCAACCAAACATTGGTTTCAAATCCCTTTCTCTGCCTTCAACTTCCCAATACTCCATCATTTTATCAAAATTCGTTTCACTTAATGAAACCCAAACATCCCAAATAAAAGGACCTTCCCCATCTATTACTGGAAGTTCAATACAGCCACGAATAAAGAAATACTCATCATCAATAATACACACATCTTCATGCATCTCAATTCGTTTTTCTTGTTCTTCGAATTTGACAGATAATCAGTTATACTACTTACTTGTTCAAAATATAACTGAACAGCTTGTTTTCAAAAAATCTATTCAGTTGGGTTGTTCAACGCTTATTTTTTCTTACCCACACGATTCAGAATGCTTTTGTTCAAATTATTGCGTAACTTATCATCCCATCTTTTCGCTTGGTCGATAAGTCCATTGGCGAATGCTGTCACGTCTTCACCTGTCAATTCCAATACGTCTTTGCCATCTGCCGCACCAGCTTCAAACAAATCAATGAGATCGTACTGGACTCTCAGCATATCCATGCCGCTTCCAGAGGCGAAACCCCACATATAGTTGCAGATTTTTTTATAGGCTTCTGGGTAGTCGCCTGGCAAAGCTTCCACACGCGCCATCATTTCTTTATATTCTTTTTTGTCGTCAAGTATCTTTTTGATGAAATTTACCATGGTATTTAACCTCCTACCTTATTTTTTATTCGTCCATATTTTTATTTGCTCTTCAACTCTACTCTCAATTTCTTTTTTCAAATCTACTTGCCCTCCTAATATACTCGCCGATTCTCCATCTAGTTTTGAGAGAGCCATCAATTCGTCGGCAAATGCCGCCACGTCTTCACCGGTAACATCTAGCACATGCTTGCCTTCTGCTGCACTGGCTTCAAACAGTTCATACAAATTGATGATTTCTTCACCAAATCCATATCCGAAATTCCACATGTACTTTTGAATCTTTTTGAACACAAAGACATAATCTTTCGGTAGGGAATTTACTTTTTTCATAAATGCTTTGTATTCCTTCTTGCTTTCTAAATCGCCAATGATTAGCTCTATAAATTTCTTCATATTATTACTCCCCCTTTAGGATATTAATTTTTGATGAAACAAAATTCCATTTTTTCCAAAATTGTTCGAGTTCCTCGTGTCCTGCATTATTTAATGAATAAAATTTGCGAGGAGGACCCATTTCAGAACGCTTTTTCTCGATATTCACTAATTCTTTCTTTTCCAATCGCACCAAAATGGTGTAGACCGTTCCCTCAACAACCTCTGTAAAGCCCATTTCATTGAGGCGGCGGGTAATCTCGTAGCCGTAAGAATCTCCCCGGCTGATAATTTCCAGCACACAACCTTCCAACACACCTTTGAGCATTTCTGTTAAATTTTCCATAGCATACACCTCCTAAGCTAACAAGTTATACAGATATTCAGTATTAATAAGTACTGGTATATTGTAATACTATGTAGCAAGGGTGTCAAGTGTGCATTAAAAAAATTATAAATTTAAAAGATACAAAAGGATTTGCTGTAAATGCGGAGTAAGAAAAGGTATTCTTGAGCATTATCTATTAAACTGAGGGAGTTCATTAAGGAAAACCAAAATCAAGTATTGATTTCGGTTTATCATTTTTATAAACGATTAAACTTTATTTAAATCGTGACATCTTTTTTATAAACGGTACGACTTTATTTTAAAACTACAACAATGCCACAAGAAAAAAGACGATTAGCTATTGCTAGTCATCTCTTTAACTGTAGCGTAAATAGTGGAACGTGGAATGCCTGTCATTTTGGCTATATCATTTACGCTTATTCCATTCGATTCTCTTTCATCATACAGCTTTAAAGCCTTCTTAACTTCCTTCTCGTCCTTCCCTTTACGTCCCAAATGTATCCCTGTGCCTTTGCCCTTTCACGTCCCTCAGTGGTTCTATCCTTAATCAGATCACGTTCAAATTCAGCAATGGCCCCCAGCATAGTAAACATTAACTTTCCGCTCGGTGTAGAAAAATCAATCTGTTCCTTAATGAAAACTAACGAAATTCCACGTTCTTCTAAATCCTTAGCAATCTTTTGTAGGTCAAAGGTGGAACGTGCTAATCTATCCAACTTGTAAACAACCAGCTTGTCACCTTCCCTTAAATAGTCCAACGCCTTAGCAAGTTCTTTCCTGTCAGATTTAGCACGAGTTTTGGAACAAATATTAAAAATTAGCAGATAGCTAAAGAGGCGTTTTTAATTTTTTTCAGCATACGGATCATATTGTTGAGTAACAGATTATGCACATAATGGAGAGTTGAAATAATATTTAAGTAACTCTAATGAAGTTTTGAAATAAAGTTTTTTTTCAACAACTTATTGCACACTATAGCATATATTGTGCATATACGATATACACAAGGGAGATGTCATATGATCGCTTTAGAGGTTAAAGGTTTAAATAAAAAGTATAGAGATTTTCATTTAAAGGATGTATCGTTTCAGCTGGAAAAGGGTTATATTATGGGCTTTATCGGTGCCAATGGCGCAGGAAAAACAACCACCATCAAATCGATTTTGAATATGATTCAATTGGAAAGCGGCGAGGTGCACATTCTGGGCAAGAACATGGCTGAACATGAACTCGAATTGAAACAGGACATCGGATTCGCATTTGGCGGCATCGATTTCTATACTCGAAGCAAAATCAAGAAATTGACCAATGTGATCAAGAAGTTCTATAAGAATTGGGATGATGAAACCTATTACAACTATCTGAGAAGATTCAAGCTGGACGAAAACAAAAAAATCGTCGACTTGTCAAAGGGAATGAAAGTAAAGTACAGCTTAGCCCTTGCCTTGTCCCATGGTGCGAATCTTCTCATTCTCGATGAGCCAACAAGCGGACTCGATCCGGTCGCAAGAGATGATTTGTTGGATATTTTTCAAGAACTCGTATTAAATGGTGAAATCAGCATTCTCTTCTCTACGCACATTACATCTGACTTGGAGAAATGCGCCGATTTAATTACCTTTATCGAAAACGGCCAAATCATCCACAGCTCGGAAAAAGAAGAATTTAAGGAATCCTATCGCCTGCTGAACGGTAATGAAACCCAGCTGAACCAGGTGAAAGAGAGGTTGATTTCATATAAAATCAATTCATTCGGCTTTACGGGATTGATCCGCTCATGCGACTTCGATACCTCTTCTGATATAAAAGCAACCATACCGAGTCTCGAGGAAATCATGATTTATTTCGCGAAAAAGGAGGATATGTATGTATAACTTAGTGATGAAGGATTTAAAATTAGGCATAAATCCTTGGTTTCTGGCACTGCCTTTTTTTGCAGGCGCCTTAATGCTTATTCCCAGCTGGATTTATTTTATCGTTCTTCAGTATTTTTTCTGGATCTCGGTGCCAAATATTTGTGCTCAATTTAAAGCGCAGAACGATCTAATATTTACCACGACAATGCCTGTATCCAGAAAAGACATAGTGAAGGCAAGGGTAACCGTTATTGTTATCCTGGAATTATTGCATATTGTGATAGCAATGATCTTTGGTTTGTTCACGATTCACTTGTACCCGAATATGAACTACTATTTCTTCGCACCACATATGGGTTTTTGGGGGCTGTGTTTTGTCATGCTTGCAATCTTCAACATTTTCTTTATCTCCATGTATTACAAAACGGCGTATAAATATGGTCTTGCGGCGACTGCATCCATTACGGCTGCTTTGGTTTTTTCCGGAGGTGCACAATGGTTGGGAATCCAGAATTCTTTTGTGTTTGACATTTTCAATGGTTCTGGTGCTGATAGTACAGCGCTTCAAATATCAATCCTGATTGCCGGAATTGCAATATTTACAGTATTCACTATTGCAGCCTGCAATATAGCCATTAAACGATTGGAGAAAGTGGATATTTAATGAACATAGCTATTTCAAACACATCTGAAAAACCAATCTATCAGCAACTTTTTGAACAAATCAGCGCTAAAATTCTCAAGGGTGAGATAGAAAAAGGTTATAGTTTACCCCCAATACGACAAGCAGCCAAAGAATTGCGTGTTAGTGTTATCACTATAAAAAAAGCTTGGGAAGAACTTGAACGAAGTGATTTGATTTATACTATAACTGGTAAAGGGTGTTTTGTAGCCGAACTCTCATCCGGTGATATGCTTCAAAAACGTAATGAAATGATCATGAAGCAAATGGTTGTTGACACTTCTTATTACAAATCCCTTGGCCTTACCATAGAAGAGGTTTTTGAGCTTATGAAGAAGGTTTATTAAGAAAATACACCTGCCATACGACATCTGCAATTTGGCCCGATTGCTGAGCAAAAAAGATCCTGCAATCAGCACAGATTTTTTGATCGAACTTTGTTATAAACATTCAGACTTTAAAAGATATACTGTTTAAAAAATTCACATCGGATGAGCAGGTGACAAAATGCCGTTTCTGTTTAAAATTAAGATGTTCCGCAAACGGGTGCAATTGCCGAACAATGAGCAGTCGAGGGGCGATAATGAAAGGTCAAACCTCCTGTTATACCGCTCAAGTGTATAATGGTGCTGGGTATAAAGCTAAGGCTAAAGGCTATATCAATTGGGGTATAGCCTCAGGAATGACTGGTTGGTACTAATCTGCGAAGAATTTAATTGAACAAACAGCTAAAAGGATCTTCGATGAAGATCCTTTTTCAATACCGATAATACACGAGTTTTGGAACAAATTCTATAAATTTAGAATTTTATTTATGAACTACAATAACAGATAAGCAAGTGTGTGTTTATTTTTGTCCAGCAATCGGGCCATTTGGGTGAAGCCTTAAACTAATAGCACTTAAGGGACATAATTTCCATCAGGAGTAATTTTAAGGGCTAAGTAACTAAAGGAAGTAGCATCATGACTTTGACAAATGGCTTTTTTCTGAATGAGTTTAAAACCTTTGTCTGTTTTTCTCGCCCTCGAGTGTTACCCCTATTTTGTATAAAAAAAACTTAAAGCTACATAATATAAACAAAGTTAAAGGCAAGCTGTCTTTTAACAAAAAGATTAAGTAATAAAAGGAATACGAAAAATTGAAGGGGTGCAATGTGAGTAAAGTACGAGTCTGGCTGGAAAAACGTTCGCCTGCCCAAATTATTACAGGCTATTATTTACTAGCAGTTATTATATCAATTCTACTATTTAGCCTACCCGAGGTTTATAAACCTCGGGTAGAAGTGTCTTTTTTTGATAAAGTTTTCATGGCTGTCAGTGTAGTGACTGACACAGGTATGACCATATTTAATATATCGGAAACTTATAGCGTATTTGGGTATTTTATTATTATGCTCGTGTTACAATTTGGGGGCATTGGCATTATGGCCATGAGCACATTTTTTTGGATACTTTTGGGCCAGAAAATTGGATTAAAAAAACGGCGTCTAATAATGATTGACAATAATCAGTTTGAATTATCAGGACTCGTTCGATTAGTTCGGGATATTCTAAAGATGATTCTCTTTATTGAACTTTTCGGAGGACTCATTTTGGGATTTTATTTCTTGAATTATTATCCTACTTGGAAGGAAGCATTTCTTCAAGGCCTATTTTCATCGGTTTGCGCGACGACAAATGCTGGTATGGATATAACCGGAGAATCTTATATTCCTTATGCGAATGATTATTTTGTACAATTGATGACGATTATACAAATTATCATTGGAGCAATTGGGTTTCCTGTATTAATAGAAGTGAAGGAATATTTATCTAGGAAAAATAGTGAATACCCTTTCCGTTTTTCATTATTTACAAAGTTAACGACAATTACATACGGAATTCTTCTTGTTATTGGGACAATCCTTATTTTGCTACTTGAATTTCAACATTATTTTAAGGATGTGTCATGGCATAAAGCGTTTTTTTATGCTTTTTTCCAATCAGCGACTACAAGAAGCACCGGATTTACTACAATGGATATTACAGAATTTTCAATGCCTACACTTCTAGTTATGAGTGTTTTCATGTTTATAGGCGGATCTCCCAATTCTATGGGCGGTGGAATCAGGACGACTACGCTCGCTTTAAATCTATTATTTATTTATAACTTTGCGAAAGGAAAGCGTGATATCAAAGTCTTTAATCGTGAACTTCATCAGTATGATATTATGAAATCATTTGCCATTACGTTATTAGCTATTGTCATGTGCTTCATATCAGTTATTGCTATAAGTATTTCCGATAAACAGCAGCAGCTTATTGCTATTTTTTTGGAAGTTTGCTCTGCCTTCGGTACAGTAGGCTTATCCATGGGGATTACCCCAGATCTTAGTATTTTTGCGAAATGTATTCTTATGATTTTAATGTTTATTGGAAGAATTGGTTTAACTTCTTTCTTTTTTATCATCGGAGGAGAAGACAATAAGGAAGATAATTATCATTATCCAAAAGAGAGAGTTATTACAGGTTAACATCGGGTAGGTCTAGCACCGTGCCTACTGCATGGGAGTAATACCAGCAAAGTTGTTACCACCCGCAATAAGAAGACATAAAAAATGATTAGCCGTATCAAAATAGTGGTGTAGTTGCAACTGAATAGATTATTTTTGTTGCTATGATTGTTAAAAATCCCCATATTATAAAAATGTAGTAAAGTTAAAAGCCACGGTTACTCTATTCCGAAATGGGCGCGATTGTTGAATAATGAGCAGTCACTTTTTTACTAAACAGATCATAACGTTCTATAAATGATTGGATGTAAATAATTAAGAAACCCAACTAATCTTCTCATGTGAAGGTAGCTGGGTTTTAAAGTTGGATGTGCAAAATAACACTTAAAATATACGCAAATTATCGGTCAAAGTGACAGACAAAAAACCTCAAAAACTACTTAAATACATAACCAAAAATATAACCAAAATCTAAATACCAATATATTTATCTCTACCCCCTTTTTGGTATAGTTAAGGCATTAATAAGGGGGGATTCTTGTTGAAATTTGGATATGCACGTGTCAGTCATTATCGTTACAACTTGATGCATTGGCTCACTACGGAGTGGACCAGACTTTTGAAGAAAAAGAATCAGGTAAGAAAAAAACCGACCAGAAATTCAATTTTAAAGATCTCTAGTAAAATTAATGCAAATAGCGATATTTGGTAAAGAACAAGTTAGTTGAATTAAGAGGGCAACTTGAATACAGTTTGAATGTATCACAATGAAGTCTCCATCACTGTACATAGGATAAAATGTTGGCGGTACCCCAAATAAGGCCCGTACAGCCCTTTTGAAAAACATATCAAACTATATTGTCCTGTAAATTGACTATAAAAAAACCTTGAAAGGTCATAGCCAATCAAGGGGAATCAAATAAAATTAGATCTCATTCAGGACCTTCAGTCCTTCAATAAAAGATTTAAAGCTTTCTGCAACCTTATAGATATTTTCGTCCTGGCTTGATGGATCCGAATACCACCCTTGATCCCAGAAGTAGATTCCTTTTTCCTCATCATTATTTATCAAGAGGATTTTACCTGCGTACGTATCACTACCTATTATGATGCAATTCGTATGTAAGTCTTTCTTATACTCCTCATGCCATTTCATCAAATCAAGCTCTTTTTCATTAAAATCAATTCCATATAATACTTTTAATGAAACAAGTGTGTCTAACGCATCCACATAAAAATTACCTTGTTGCACGATAGTAGTACCTTCATTATATTCAAGGAGAAATTGTTTATAATCGGCAGGGATTTCAAAATCAACATATCGCTCAAAGTCATTGATTGCTTCCTGTGTGGCTTGTCCATATCCAGTAATGTTCATTTTATCAACTCCTGTTCAATTTTCTATAAACAATAAGCTGACCCATATTAAAATCCTAAAGAGATGTACTTGATTTCTAGGTATTCTTCAATGCCGTAGTGACCACCTTCGCGTCCAAGACCGCTTTCTTTGAAGCCGCCAAAAGGAGCTTGAGCCACAGATGGTAAACCATCATTTAATCCGACAATCCCGTATTCCAAGCCTTCTGAGATTTCAATGGCTTCGGTGAGGTTATCACTGAATACATAAGCAGCAAGGCCGAATGGCGTGTTGTTTGCACGTTCAATGACTTCTTCTGTTGTTTTGAACGTCGTAATAGGAGCAATCGGACCAAATGTTTCCTCATACATACAAAGCATATCATCAGTTACGCCTGTTAATACTGTTGGTTCCACGAAGAAGCCATCCTTGTCTTCTAGCGCTTTTCCACCAACTGCTACAGTGGCTCCTTTTTGCTTAGCGTCGTCTAACTGACTAAGTACTTTAGAAACAGCATGCTCATCAATTAGAGGGCCGATATGCACGCCTTCATCAAGGCCGTTACCTATCTTGAATGTCCCTACTTCTTTCGTGAATGCTTCTACAAACTCAGCTTCTACGGATTCATGAACATAGACCCTGTTTGCACAGACGCATGTTTGTCCAGCGTTTCGGTACTTGGACGCAACTAAACCTTTCACTGCTTTTTCGATATTTGCATTAGCTGTCACGATAAATGGAGCATGTCCACCAAGCTCAAATGATACTTTTTTCACTGTTTCAGCCGCGCCGCGCATAAGCATTTTACCAACTTCTGTTGAACCTGTGAAAGAGATTTTACGAACCCGGGAATCTTGCATCCACGCATCACCAATTTCTTTCGCACTTCCTGTTACTAGGTTAATTACACCTTTAGGAATGCCCGCTTCTTCTGCTAATTCAACTAACCTAATTGCAGTTAAAGGTGTTTGCATTGCCGGTTTAATTACTGCTGTACAACCAGCAGCAAGAGCCGGAGCTACCTTTCTTGTAATCATTGCTGCCGGGAAGTTCCAAGGCGTGATAGCCGCCATTACACCAACCGGCTGCTTTTGAACGATGATTCTTTTACGTGGATCAGAAGAAGGGATTGTTTCACCGTAAATACGTTTTCCTTCTTCTGCATACCAAGAAATAAAGCTGTTCGCATAATTGACTTCACCAATCGCTTCATTCAATGGCTTTCCTTGTTCCTCTGTCATGATTTGTCCAATTTCTTCTTTTTGGTCCTCGATTAATTGGAACCATTTATTTAAGTAAGCAGCACGTTCGCCCGCTGTTTTTTTAGACCATAGCTTAAAAGCTTCGTAAGCTGCATCCGCTGCCTGCTCCGCTTCTTTCGTGCCACCATTAGGAACCGTCGCAAATGCTTGATTAATTGCTGGGTTGATAACTTCTTTTTTATTGTCTAGCTCGATCCATTCGCCATTAATATACATTTTCCAATTTTTCATTTTACTTCTCTTCCCTTCTCTATCTCAAAGTTCGGTTTTTGAATATATTTATTGCGTGTCATCTGCACAAAGAAATACGCACCTATCAGCGTCCATCCGCAAACTGCATACATGATTCCATGTTAAAAATCCGATCCCACGGTTTTTTTAGTTATTCAAGAGATTCCACCCTTTACTGGTCAAAATTGGTTGCTCATAACGAAAACAGACGCCCTATTTTCCATCTTTAGGCTTCATTCAGTATTCTCTCAATGGAAGAGCTTTCATTTTCCCTCAAGTATCTTCTTATTTACGGTTTGAACAAAATTCATTTTCTTTTTTTTATTTCTAATAAATACAAAGTACGACACTAGTACCAAACCCGTTATGCAAAATGTAAGGAAAAATTGTAAACGCATTGATGGGATAAAAGCTTGTGCAACAAATATCGTAAATAACATAAATATTGTTAAATATGTTAGATAAGGGAACAACCACATTTTCACTTTTAATAATCCGGGATTCTCTTTCTCAATTTTCTTTCGAGAACGCAAGTGAGATATAGCAATAAAAATATACATAATCATTGTTACACCCCCAGAACTACTAGCTAAAATGACAAAGAATTGATCTGCAGCTACAAATTTTAGTAATGTGAACATGTATGCAGCTACTACGCACGCTAATATTGCTCCAATTGGGGCCCCTCGTTTATTTACTTTTGAAAATAATTTTGGTGCATCCCCTTTTTTAGATAAGGAGTATAGTATACGCGAACTAGTATACATACCTGTATTTAAAATCGAAAGTAACGAAACGAAGATTACAATATTCATGAATTGACCAGCTGCAGGTAAACCTGCCATATCAAATATACTTGCATAAGGTGCCTTGAATAAGCCTGCTTCACTTTTTGGAAGTAAGAATACTAGTATTATCGAAGAGCCAACGAAGAAAATCAGCAATCTCCAAACAACACTATTAATTGCCTTAATGATATTTTTTTCTGGATTTTCAGATTCTCCTGCTGCAATAGCTGCTACTTCACTTCCTGAAAGAGAAAATGTTATAAATACAATACTTAAAAATACAGGGAGAATTCCTTGAGGGAAAAATCCTCCATAGGAATTAATGTTATCCATGCCAGGCGATTCCACCCCAGGCATAATGCCTAGGAACATTGCCGTACCTACACATAAAAATGAAATAATGGTTGCCACTTTAATAAATGCTAACCAATATTCAAATTCCCCATAAGATTTAACTGAAAATATGTTAGTGAACATCATAATAATAGGGAAACATAAACTTGCTGTCCACATTGGGATAGACGGTACCCATTGATGGACCATAGCTCCTAATATAGTTGCCTCAATTACAATGATAATAATCCAGTTAAACCAATACAACCAACCAATGGTATAGCCAGCCCAGGGACCTATTGCCTGATGAGCATAAGTTGAAAATGACCCACTATCTGGATTTAACACGGCCATCTCACCTAGCATTCGCATAACTAGCACTACCATGATTGTTGCCAATAGATACGATAAGATAGCTGCTGGTCCTGTATCATTTATAATCGTTCCTGTACCCACATATAATCCTGATCCTATTACTCCACCAATAGATATCATTGTTATGTGTCTTGTTTTCAAACCTTTTTGAAGTTCATTTTTCTGAATAGCCATCTCCTTCAATCCTCTCGTGTATGAACTTCTTAACCTTTCTAGTTGCTGACGATTGACTGATGCCAAGAACTTTAGCAATTTTATAAGTGGATTTATATTGTTCGTAGGCTTGTACTATCATTTTTTGTTCCACTTCCTCGATCACTTCAGGAAGTGTGGTCCCCTTATTAGCTAATTCCTGATGAAGTATTTCAAGTGGTAAATCATCTATCGTTACTATAGCATCACTTGTTACTACTAAACGTTCAACCATGTTTTCCAATTCACGAATATTACCTTTCCATTCATAGTCTAAAAAGACATTCAGCACCTTTGGGGAAAAGCGGACACTTGTACCGTACAACTGATTAAAATGTTCTAAAAAATAATAAGTTAACGGGATAATGTCTTCTTTTCTCTCACAGAGAGGCGGTATATGAATAGGTATCACATTTAACCGATAGTATAAGTCCTTCCGAAACGTGCCTTTCTCGGCCATCTCAGCCAGGTTTTTGTTTGTAGCGGCAATAATCCTGATGTTCAGGGAAATAGGAACTTTCCCTCCCACCGGTCGGATTTGCTTTTCCTGCAAAACATGTAGCAGTTTGCTTTGTGCTGGCAGGGACAATTCGCCAATTTCATCTAAAAACAACGTACCGTTATTAGATAGCTCAATCAGCCCTTTCTTCCCTTCCCGAAAAGCACCGGTGAATGTTCCGCCTTCATATCCAAATAATTCTGACTCTATTAATTGTTCCGGAAGTGCTGCACAATTGACTTCATTTAATATTTCATTTCTTCTATCACTAAGCTGATGGATGGATCGAACGATTTTACTCTTGCCAACTCCCGTCTCTCCAAGCAACAATACGGTAGTATTGACTTTCGCAATCTTGCGAATAGTTACCATCACTCGTTCCATTTTCTCACTTTTGGAAATTAATCCTTCCACTTCAAACGGTTCATGCAATACTTTTTTGTAGCCCGCTAACAAATCTTCCATTTCTTCTACTCTATGTCTTAGTTGCATTAGTTCCGTTAAATCACGGGAATAGCTGATGACACTCTTTAGCTCTCCTTGATCATTAAAAACCGGTCTCGTCCGCACATGCAGATAGCGGCCAGAACTAGTCATTTGAAACAATTCTATCGGCTCCTGTCCTTCAATTACTTTTAAGGTGGCAGAAGGATAAAAAATGCCCATTTTCTCTAAATCCACTACATGCTTCCCAACTAATTCACCGGCCGACATTTTGTAGTTTTTCTCGCATGTAGAATTAACACGAATCACGACACCACTGGCATTGGTCACAAAAATTTCATCGAAAGACGATTCAAATATATCAAATAATTCTTCGTTCACAGCATCTTGATGTTCATTCATGGCAAGCTTCCTTCCAAATATATAGAATTTACATATTATATCAAAAACCTATATAGAAGATAAGCCTGCCATTGGACTACCTCATTAGAAAATTATGCTTGCACCGTCAAAGCGGAATAAGCTGCTTCCAGGGACTCTTCTAAAATGTCCAAACCCTCTGCCAATTGCTCATTCGTTATTACTAAAGGCATTAATACCCGCAGAACATTTCCGAAAGCTCCAGCACTTAATAACAACAAACCACGATTATTTGCTTCTTTAATAAGATGGTTCACGATGTCTTTATTTGGTTCTTTTGTTTCGCGGTTTTTGACGAATTCCATCGCGCACATGGAACCAAGTCCACGAACATCACCGATCACGTCGTATTTTTCAGCTAACTTACGGAAGCGATTCATGACTACTTCACCAAGTTGTTCTCCGCGTTCGTTTAGTTTTTCTTCTTCAATAATATCAAGAACTGCAAGTGCTGCTGCACAACCAAGCGGGCTTCCTGCATAAGTTCCTCCTAATTCACCTGGAGAAGAAACCTCCATGATTTCTTTACGACCAATAACTCCACTAATTGGCACCCCTGCTGCTAGTGATTTAGATACAGTAAGTAAATCAGGTACGATATCGAAGTGCTCGATGGCGAAATAACGTCCTGTACGGCTGAACCCAGCTTGGATTTCATCAGAGATAAACAAAATTCCATGTTCTTGACATAAGTCATAAACGGCTTTAACAAAGCGTTTAGATGGAACGATAAATCCACCTTCACCTTGAACTGGTTCCATAACTACTGCCGCAACGCTTTCTGGCGCTACATCATTGATAAAGAACTCCTTGAACTGATCGATGATGAAGTCTTCATATTGATCTTCTGTTGTGCCGCTAGGACGACGGTAATTGTAAGGATACGGCGCTTTATATACTTCTGGAGCAAATGGGCCGAATTCAAATTTATAAGGTTTCACTTTACTTGTCATCGTCATAGTCATTAATGTACGACCGTGGTAACCGCGTGAAAAGGAAATAATACCAGAACGTTTTGTGTATTTACGAGCAATTTTCACTGCATTTTCCACTGCTTCAGCGCCGCTGTTTAATAGAATGACTTGTTTATCATGGTCGCCAGGTGCAATCTTAGCCAATTTTTCTGCCAACTCGATATATGGTTCATACATCATCACGTTAAAGCCAGTGTGAATGTATTCATCTACTTGTTTGTGAAGAGCTTCTTTTACTTTCGGATGGCAATGGCCAACGTTAATCGTACCAATCGCACCTACAAAATCGATAAAGGTATTTCCATCAACGTCATGAATAAGAGCGCCTTCTGCTGATTGTACAAAAGTAGGTACGCCATTGCTGACACCCTTTGGCACACTTGAATTTCTTCTTTCCACTAATTGCTTTGCTTTAACTCCTGGTAGATTTCCTGAAACTCTTGCAAACTTCTTTGTCATTCTTAATCTCTCCTTCTCTTTATTAACATTAGGGGTTGTATACCTGTACAAATACTAATGCAAGAAACGTGCCAAATTATTTTATTAGTCAGATACCTATATTTTATGAATTATTAATGAATAGCAAACAAAAAAAATAAGTCACTAATGAATTGAATAATTCTTAAGTGACTTATTTTTAATCATTTGTATTAATGAACCAAAAACCTGTAGAGCTTTTTATAACCTTTAAAAGAGGATATTCGTGATTTACGAGATCTTACTCGTTATCGAAAAAAATTGATTCATCATCGCACATCAGAGCAGAATCGCATTCACAAAATTCTTCAAGATGCTAATATCAAGCTAACATCCGTTCTATCAGACATTTTTGGTGTATCGGGACGCCGTATCCTTGAAGCGATTCTAAATGGTGAAAAGATAGAGACCGATGGTCTTCGAAAAATGGTGGATTGGCGAACAAAAGCAAGTATTACTGACATTGCCAGTGCAATTAATGGTCGTATTCGCCGTCATCATCGTGATATGTTGCGTTATCATTGGGAGCATATGGGTTATTTAGAAGAAACCATAGAAGAATTAGAAAAACAAATTGATCAACTCCTGTCCCCTTATCGTAAGGAAGTAGAATTATTGGATGGTATACCTGGTGTGAACAAAGCTGCGGCAGCTACTTTTATTGCGGAGATGGGTGTTGATATGTCCGTATTTAAGTCAGCTAAACATCTTGCATCATGGGCTGGTGTGAGTCCCGGAAATTATGAAAGTGCCGGTAAAAAAACAAGTAAAACCACACAAGGAAACAAAGCATTAAAAACGATAGCCGTAGAGTGTGTACTGGCAACCTCAAGGCAAAATAATCGAATTGCTTCACATCGAAAAAGTATTACCAAACGACAGGGAATGAAGGGACGAATCGCTTCTGCTCATGTACTATTGACGATTGCTTACAACATCTTAAAAACAGGAGAACCCTATCATGAACTAAGGTCAAATTACCTTGAAGAAAAACAAATGAACAAAGAATTAAAAATGATCGAATACCTAAAAAAGAAAGGCTATACAATCCCTCCATCTGAACAACAAACTGCATAACAAGTTAAATAACGACATAGTACACTTAGTCCTTCAAAAAATTAGAATTATGGTGGGCTTATTTTAGTATGGTCTTTCACTAATGTGTTTTCATACAAAAAGGGCCGCCGCATCGACCCTCTTATTGAAGTAAAGCACCCGTTAGCCATCCATGAATCGCAAAGAATGAAAATGGTTAGGAAGTGTCCATACTGATACTGTCCTTAATCCAGTCAACCCTAATCCATAAACTAATTAATTAACGCTCTCCTCTTTTTTTGTCATTTTTCCATTCTTAAAAAAACTTATTTTCATGGTAGTTCATTAAGAAAAAAGGCCACCAATTGGCAGCCTCATTCTCTATCTGTATTCATATAATGGCCCTTATTGAAGGCTATGCAAAACTAAACTTACCTCCCTCAAAAACTTATTCCTCTTATACAAATGAGTGCTTATAAGCCTTTTTGCCATGACCCTATATAACTTTCTCTTTTTTCTCTCTTGTTTTAACTAAAAAATAAGCAGTAATCAAGGCAGTAATAGGAATTACCAGGGCTACACCTGTTCCAGCACAAAATATAGTGATCATTTCAGCACTAAATATTTTTGAGTTTATGATTTCTCCAACAGAATAGGATAAATCTTTAAACCATATAAGCAATGCCAAATAGCCTCCAAAGAAAGCAAAAAATAATGTATTCGTAGATGTTCCTAAGATATCCCTCCCAATACTTAATCCAAATGTGAATAAATCTTTCTTGCTAATGGATGGATGGTGATGAAACATTTCTCGCATGGGAGATGAAATGGCCATGGCTGTATCGATAATGGCGCCAATAGTACTCATAATAATTACTGAAGCTCCAATTTTAACAAAATCTACTCCAATATAAAGGGAAAAGATGCTAAGCTCTTCTATTTCTTCTTCACCAAAACCTTGTATCATCGCATTTTCCGTCACAATGACAATAAAAAAGAGTACAATAACAATCGTGATAATGGTAGAAATGAATGCTGTTTTTGTTGTACTGTTCACTTCGTTAATAAAAAATAAATTAATATAACTAATCACCGTACATGCAATCAATGTTACGATATACGGATCATTATTTGGATTTGTCATAAAAATGATGGTAAAAAGTAACACACCAAAGTTTAGGAACAAAGCAAAAAATGAACGTGCCCCTTTTTTTCCACCAATCAAGATCATCAATATTAATAATATGAACGCTAGCAACACTAATACATTCATTATCTTTCCCTCTTTCGATTAATGAAAAAAATAGAAATATATAGACCTATCGGAATAGTTAACACGATTCCAATACCCCCAGCTAGGGCACGGGCCAATTCCAATGTAAGGTTCATGGAAAGGGTAAATCCCAATGCAGAAGCATTTTTCAAATACAAAATAATCATAGGTATGGAGCCACTTATATAGGCAAAAAACAAAATATTTGTCATAGTTCCCATAATGTCTTTTCCAATCTCTAATCCTGAAGTTTTAAGTGCTTTTACTGATATGTGGTTATTCTTTTCATACAACCCAAAAATCGAAGAAGACATGGTAATGGCTATATCCATTACGGCTCCTAAAGATCCGATAAATAACCCTGCCATAAACACCATTTTATAAGGACGAGTGATAAATTGCATTTCTTCATATCGAAGGCCATTTTCGGAAGTTAACCACATAACAAGATAAGTAATGAACAGCGATAAAAAAGTCCCTAACAGTGTTGCAATAATAGCTGCATAGGTTTTTTCATTAAAACCGTTAACGAGTAAAAGGGAAAGAACCGTAAATAGAATGATACTTATACTGCATATCAATACCAAACCAATGTCTGATGTATTCAAATAAAAATCTAATGCATATGACAATAATACGGCATTGACTGCCAAACTTATAATAGAAAACAGTCCTTGCTTTTTTCCAACGATAAGTAATGTCAAGATAAAAACCCATGCTACAATCAACACATATTTATCACGCTTTACGTCTTTTATGGTTCCAGTTAACTCTGAATTTTCTTCTGTCTTTGTATCAATTGAAACAAATAAATCATTTCCAACTCGATATTCTTGATCATAAGCTCCGGATGAGGAATATTCATTCTTTAAATGAATAAGTTTTCCTTTTTCTTCACCATTTTGTAATTCGGCTATTATACTCTGGGTAAATAGTCGATCTTCATTTTGATACATATCATTCAATTCAGTTGTATTTTCCAGATTTGTTTTGATGACTTTGGCTATTGGAAGTTCATAGAATGAATAATTGTGATGAACAAAGAAAACAGAGGTGACAAAACAAAGTGCTATGATGGCGTACAAAGAAACATGCTTGTAACCCATTTTTTTAAATTTATTTACGATAACATTCAAAATAAAACCTCCAAATATCGGGTGGGCAAAAAAGGCAGGATGGAGCCAGAATTGACTGACCTCCGCCCTGCCTTACTAGTATTTGATTTTTTTATCTTATCATGAATAAATTTAATTTGCGAAAAAAAAATCCAATTGGTAACCAAGGGGATTTTTCTATTGGGTTTTGAAAGTATGATTATTGTAATAATCGTACTTTCAAAAGGCCACCAATTGGCGGCCTTCTTATGGCGCTAACGCACCCGTTAGTTTAAGTATAATACTTCACAAATTTATTGAAATAAGTTCAAAAATGAATAGAAAAATACAGTATAAATTTAGTTAATGGTTAACAAACAAAATAGACAAATCAATACAAAATATTTGATAGGGAATTTGTTTTTTTCTTCTTAAAGGCACCTGTTTTTATATCAATACTTAAAATAAAAAGTAAAGATATTAGAAAGAAAGAAACTATTTCTTTCATAGAAAACAAAACAGTCTACTTGATATTCCTATGAGAAGCCCTATCCCTACTAAACACCCCAAAAACATTGTAATATATTCTGGTTTAAACATTATTTTCTTCATTAGTAATCCCTCTCTGCCTTACGCTATCTATCCTAGCTTTAAACTTAAAAATAGTTCTTAGACCTATTACTTTATGTTGCAAAAATCCCAACCTTAACTGCCCCGAACATCTGTTAATTGAAGAAAGGTTATCGGTATTATCTAAAACTTAAACACCAAATATCACCGTTCCTAGAATCATATATACAAAAGGAAAAATTAATAAAACCGAATTTACAATGATAGCACCAAACGTCAAAACATCCTTTTGTATTTTATGTGCTTTTGAAGCGAAGAAAAGACCAAAAAGACAAAATACTAAAGGAAAAAATATAGGCAATCCCTGTATCTTTTCGAGTGTAACTATATCAAACAGAAAATTCACAATGAAAATTAGAGGAACAAAGAATAACAAATAAGAAACAATAATAAATGTCTTTTGCACAATAAGCCCCTTTGAAAAGTTATGTTCCTTAAATTCTAACATAAAACAAGTTATATTTGGGTCAATTTCCCATTACTTTATGCAACTATCCTGCCCCGATAGTTCCATAACAAAAAGAGCTGCCGAAGCAACTCTCTTATTGAAGTAAAGCACCCATTAGTTGAACAAGGGGGTTAATATCTTGTTTTTACTTTTTTCTTAATAATACGGACTATTTTATCTAAATTTCACCACTCTTCAACTTTAGATATAAGAGAAATAACCTCATATGACAGTTTTTCGTATATGTTTTGCGGAATAGGTTCTTTGTCAATGAGTCGTGTTTGTCTGTTGGTTCAAGCCGTTTAGCTGGAACATGGTGATTAGTGTTTACCTTATTAGGAGGAATATGAGGTACACCGACTACATAGCCGGTGGCTTTTTCATTATGTAAAACAATTAGTTTTTTCCAAGTCCAAAGACTGTACCTTCATTAAAAATCAAATGACAGTTCAGGCATGAATTGATTCATATGTTTTTGGATTTCGTTATATTTGTCGGACTGATCACTCAAGGCTTTCATTGGAATGATCTCATATGGCCGGTTGACCCAGGTTGGCAGGAATTTGGGATTTTGCAGTTCGATTTTCACATCATCCCCGGTTTGGATTTTCTTTACGCCAATTTGCATAATACCGCCGATGTCTTTGTAATCCCCCTGCTGGCCGGATAAGAAATTCCCAAGCGAATAAGCAACAAATGCCCGTTCGCCATTTGGTTTTGTAAGCCATGAAACAGGCTGCAAAACGTGTGGGTGGTGGCCAATAATAATATCAGCACCTGCATTAGCTGTCGTTTGAGCTAGCAGCTTTTGTTCATCATTAGGCAACCGTTCATACTCTTTGCCGAAATGCAGACTGACCACAACGACATCTGAAACTTTCTCTGCTTCTTTAACTTCCGCCTGGATTCTCGTGGTATCAATTAAATTCACAAGATGCGGCTTCCCCTTAGGAACAGGAATCCCGTTCGTTCCATACGTATAGCTGAGAAACGAAAAGGTAATATCGTTTCTTTTTAATATCCGAATGATCTTCTGGTCTTCAGACGATTGATAAGCTCCTGTATAAGGCATCCCAATACTGTTCCAGTGGTTAAGCGCATTCAAAATGGCCTTTTCTCCTCGGTCAAGTGTATGGTTATTGGCGATTGTCACGAGATCAACCCCGTTTGCCTTTAGAGCATCTCCCACCTCAACCGGTGAATTAAAGGAAGGATATGAGGAAAGCCCTATTTCTTTCCCGCCAATCATCGTTTCCTGATTAGCCACCGTAATATCCGTTTTTCCCAGATAGGGCTTCACAAATCGGAACATCGGATTAAAGTCATACGAGCCGTTTGACTTGCGGGCGGGTATATACACCCTATCGTGAATTAAAATATCTCCCACAGCGCCTATGGTTGCTGCAGTTACTTTTTGTTTCGGAACAGGTGTATGAGCGTGAGATGAAGCGTTTTCGGGTTTAAGTTTCTTTTTATTTTCTGCCTTTGTTTCCGAGACTTTTGGTTCCTCTTGAAATTGACCTTTTACAAATGGTGCAAGAATCCATAACAAACACATAAATGTAGCTAGAAACACTAGTATTCTTTTCATGGCAAATGCTACCTCCTACTATTATAGTAGAGTGTTTTTAGGAAATAACAACAAAAATATCTATTTGATATTTAAAATGAAAACATCATTCGTTTGAAACAGAGTACGAAATAGGAAAAAAAGTTAGACATATCATGTGTTGCTATATTAGATGTGATTGCTATCTCTGATATGCCTACTGTATCTGAAAGCACTTGTGGAACAGCTTTTTCAAGAAATCGAAATACCTTGTAAATTTTGAGTACACTCATAGTAGACGCATAAAAAGGCATGTTGGAGTGGTTTTTGTTAGTAAAATATAAGTTGTATAATAAATAGAGTTAGAAAGAGATTGAAAGGGAGAATTTATTATGGGGAAAGGACAAAAAATAGGATATGCACGTGTATCTTCAAAAACGCAAAATGTTGACCGACAAATTAAAGAACTGAATGAATATAGTCGGGATAAAATTTATATTGATATTGCTTCCGGTAGAAACTTTGAACGTCCAGAGTATCAAAAGGTGAAACAAAAAATCCGTTTTGATGAGAGTTAGTCTTCATGATCTTTTTAGGTTTGGACGTAATAAAGAAGAGATATTCAAGGAATGATTATTGAACTAGAAGCAAGATATTGGAATATTTAAAAAAGGCATTTTACCGTTCATCATCTACACCTGTAGCTGTTTTCAGTAAGTAGAAGTTGATCATTTTAACGTTTCTTCCCTTCATTTACAGCAACAAGTTTTATTAATCTTTATTTTTTAAGCACCATTAGTGCGAGATCCCATAAATATCTTGCTAAATAAGAATAATGAGTATTTAGTTATTTATGGATGAAGCTTAATATATATATTCTAACGAGGTTGATTTTAAAATATATCAAAATCTTTATTAATATATAACATCGGCTAAGAATGGGAAATCAACTCTATTTTGGGGCCGGGGTTTTCTCTGGCGTTTTAACAGGTAGTGGGATGTCAACAGCTTTAGCAACATCTATTACAGCTATGATCCCAGAATCATTAGGCTCAAATATGGCACCAATCTACGCGTTAATTGCAGCACCTGCAATTACATTTTTACCGCAAGATGCTTTCTACTTTGGGATTGCCGGCGTTATGTCAGATGTTATGGGTCAATATGGAATTTCTGCTAGCGAAGCAGCTGTAGCTTCCATGGTGGGACAGGCATTCCGGCTAATTTCACCAGTTATTCCAGCTCTATATATGTTAGTTGATTCTACGGAGACAAACTTTATAGACTTTCAAAAAAAGTATGTAATTTATGCTTGGCCCATTATCCTTATATACCTAGTTGTTTATACATTAACTGGGGGATGGCAGTACGCTCCCTGTATTTAGTATCAATAAGGTGAAGAGCTCTAACTGAAGAAGATAAATTTTCCCTTTCAACTCCCATTTTCATTTATATTAGGCACCTTGGATTAGTGGTTATTATAACTGAGGCATTAGTTTCCTTCATATGTTTCATCTTTGCATCTAGTATTATCATGGATTCAAAGTAACTGAACTACAGCACATATCGGCATCCTTCATCTCGACAAACTCTATGCCTGGTATGCTCTTTATAAGCTCTACTGGTTCGTTGGTTATCTTTTAAGCATTTGTCATATGGCAAGATTTTTGATATGTGACTCTTTCATTGTTTCTAGATGTTAAATTTTGAAATCCACCACATAAGACAAGAATTTGACTACTATCTTTTGATTTTGAAGACAAGATAGAAACCTTCTCTGCCCACTCCGGTTCTGCATGAAGAAGATGCCCATCCGCAGCCCCCCCTAAATTGCGCTCAGTTACTTTTTAATCTCCATATAAAATGGTAAAGGTACATCCCCCAATTACAACAAGTGTATATACGAACGAATATAGTTTGGGATAATCGGCATTTTTCAAGTATTCCTAAAAATTGATTTGCAGTTCCCTGGGAATTTTTGATGAGCCGCATTAACGAAAATCAGGCTGCCGTTTCCCCAAATTCTTTGGTGAAACGGCAGCCTCGCTTTCTATTCCTTTTTTGGAATTCAAGCCAAAACTATTAAATACTAATATCATCTGTTCTTTTCTACGCTTTCATTTCTTTTAAAAAATTCGTCATGGATGTGGAAGGAAATAAGATTCTATCGTTTTTCACATCGTATAGCCCAAAGGGATTCAAGCGTAGCCCAGGAAGAAAGTCGCACGTTAAAAATAATAAGGTATATAAGATGTCGTGGAATGGAAAGCCCCTCGATTGGACTGTCGTTAATAATTTGTCATTAAATTCAACGGCTCTATCAAATGAAGGATCAGAAGTCATCATTCCCGTAAGCCGTAAAGGAATTTCGAGTATGATTTCTTTTCCATCAACAATGACCACACCGCCTCCCATTTCATGAACACGCGCTGCTGCTATTGACATTGCCTCTGGATTTCTACCGATGGTAAGCAAGTCAGTCGTCGTATTAAAGGTTGAGGCCATCCCATCTAAATCCACCGCAAACTTTTCTAAAATACCTTTTGTCACCCACTCCCCCTTTCTATCGATCAGAGCTGCATACATAAGTCCTTCTTGATTCGAAAGATCGATAAACCCATTCTTGGTTGGAAGCACCAAATCTTTTCGTTTGGTTATTACATTGCTCAGAAAATGAATTACAGGTACTGAATCGCTTGAAGATTCGTTTGGATATAGATACAAATCATGATTTGCTAAAATTCCCGCTGAAAATGAAAATGGTTTTTCAGGTAAATACCTACCCCAATCCAAATCTGGCATCTGGACCGTCAATTCGCCATTTTCAGCCACTATTTGTCCGTTTGAGATCACCAAGTTCGGACGGAACTCTATCAAATCAGGCAATAACAATATATCCGCTTTTTTACCTGGAGCCAATCCTCCAATATAATCATCCTGTTTAAGGTAAGTAGCTGCATTGATGGTCACCATTTGAATAGCTTCCATAACAGGGACTCCTAATTCCACCGCTTGCCTGACAAGCCCATCCACGAATCCTTTTTTTTCAATAAAAGATGGGTGCGGACCATCTGTTGTCATTAATATCCTGCCCGTACTCACTTGTCCTTCTGTAATCAGCTTGATTACCTTTGACAAATCAGGACGAAGCGAACTATTTCTAAGAACTGTCCATAATCCTAAGCGTAATCGATCCAGAGCTTCTTCCGCCGTTATTGCTTCATGACAGGCACTTATACCTGAAGCTGCAATCGAATTTAATTTTTCATAAGAGCACCCAGCATTATGCCCATCAACTACTTTCCCCATTTTTTTAGCTAAATCTATAATGTCGAGTAATACGGGGTCCCCTTTGTATAATAAAGGCCAACGAGTCACTTCTGCAGTTCCAAGTACTTCTTCAAGCGAAAGAAGGTCCATTATATCCTTTTTGTTGAACCAGTCCCTTTCACCTGGATAAATGGCCTGTGAAACTAATCTTATTAACCAAAAGAAATTTCCTGGCAGTTTCTTCAACTCGCCTACAAGCCGTTTAAATCCCGAGTGACCCATGTGCAAATAAAAAAATAAATTATCATTCACGGTTGTGGTGGTCCCCAATGGCAATACCTTTGCCGTTACGCTTATAGGATTGTATATAACCCAAGGATGTGCATGAGTTTCGATGAATCCTGGAGACACATACAAACCATTGGCATCTATTACAGTGGTATTTTCATTTATCTTCACTTCATTTTGCCCTACATAGGCAATGCAATCTTTATACAGCGCAATATTTTGCTGAAGAAATTCACCAGAATAAACATTAATAACCGTTCCGCCTTTAATTAACATATCTGCGGGTCGTTTTCCTTGAGCCACTTCGATCAATTCATCTCGACATGCTCTTGCATTCACTTCGCTTCGCCCCCATCCCTTTTTGTATGTCCTCAAGGTTCAATATGAACAATACAGCTCGCAGAATGCATCCCTTTATGAAATCCACAATCTTCAAGATTTTAGTTTTGAAGCATGATATGAGAATGATTTCTCCATTTGTTTACGATTATCATTTAATCTCTGGCTCTCTTAATTTAAATCTTTGTATTTTTCCTGTAGTAGTCTTTGGTAATTCATTTACGAATTCAATGACGCGGGGATACTTATACGGTGCTAACACTTTTTTTACAAATCCTTTTATTTCCTCTTTCCTTCCTTCATCTGGATCCGCACTTGCTTTCAATACTATATAGGCCTTGGGTTTTATTAAATCATTTTCATCCTTTAAAGCAATAACAGCAGTTTCCAGTACATCGGGATGTGATAATAGGGCGTTTTCAATTTCTATTGGCGAAACCCAGATCCCATTTACCTTCATCATGTCATCAATGCGTCCCGCGTACCAAAAGAAGCCATCTTCATCCTTAAAGTATTTATCTCCTGTCATAAGCCAATCACCAATAAACTTCTTTTTATTTTCTACATTAAGGTTCCAATAGGAGGCGGCAATGCTCTCCCCCTTAATTAAAAGATCTCCCACTTCATTGACCTGTGTTTCCTGACCATGTTCATCCACTATTTTAGCCTCGTAACCTGGAACGATTTTTCCTGTGCTTCCTTGCCGAATTTCATTTTCCTGATTGGAAAGGTATATATGAAGAGATTCGGTAGAGCCGATTCCGTCAATGATATCCAAGCCGAACGTTTTCTTCCATTGTTCGATATAAGAAGCCGGGAGCGCCTCACCAGCTGATACGCAAAGTCTTATCGAAGAGAGATCATAGGTATTCTTGGTCTTTTCAATGTAATTGAGCATGGATCCATACAAAGTGGGGACACCAAAAAAGATGCTTGGTCGATACCTCTCTATCGTTTCGAACACTTTTTCTGCAGTCGGTCGGTCCGGCATTAAAACAGTGGTAGCCCCTGCTCCAAAAGGGAAATACATCGCGTTACCCAAACCATAGGCAAAGAAAAGCTTCGATGCAGAAAAAGTTATATCTTTTTCAGTAATTTGCAGAATGTTCTTGGCGTAATTTTTATAAGCTTCTTCCATATCGGTTTGAAGGTGAATCACACCTTTTGGCTCACCTGTACTGCCTGATGTATAGAGCCAGAATGCTTGATCATTGATATTGCTATAACAAGGCGGCAGTTCTTTAGATTGCCTGCGGGTAATATCTTGGAAAGAGTGTTCGTTTTCTTCCATCAAGTCTTGATTTTCCCCATCAACCAGGATGACATGCCTTAAAAATAGTAATCTATTTTTAATGATATTTAATTTATCCCATTGTTCACAAGTCGTAACCAACACTTTCGCACGGCTATTATTCAAAAAATACTCATAATCCTTTGTCGGCAAAAGAGTATTGGTTGGAATCGGAATTGCACCAACCTTAATTGCTCCGAAGAAACTAATAATGAATTCTGGAGAGTCATGTAATATAAGTAGGACGCGCTGTTCCATCTCTGTACCCAGTTCTTTTAAAGCTGCTCCAAATTGGTTACCAAGTGTATCGATTTCTTGATAGGTATAAGATCGATTTTCATAATAAATAGCGGTTTTATCCCCTCTGTCTGCTTCAATATTTTTCTGAAAAAATTTATAGGAAGCATTGTACATCGAGCCTAATCCTCTAATTTTACATTCGGTTTTTATCACACATTTACCCTCCTCAAAAAACTAATGAATTTCATGAGACAAACCACCTTCTGTATTCATGCAAGAATATGGATACCATTACATTACCTGATTAATCTCCCACACTTCCACAAAGATTTTTTGGTGGAAAGTGGCCGTTCATTGGGAAACACTAAGCGACCTTGATTTACAAATACCCTTGTGACAATTGCTCTTTTCGTTTAGTAACCGCTCTCAACTCATTCTTATCTTATAATAAAGCAAGATTACTGATCCCTACCATTTAGTTTTCATGAGGTTGAACAGTAGAAGGAGAACTTTTCCAACGTATACTTTCAAATACAGTTTTACAATTTTGGCAATAGTATTGCCTAACAAGCTGTGCAGTACCAAAAGATGAATATAATTCAACATTTTTTCCATCACAAAATGGGCAAGATGGATTTTCCTTTTCACAGAGCATTTATTATCCCCTCATTCCTTAAACTCGGGATCAAAGCTTCCATATAAGAATCGACTAGATTACTATTTACAGGAAGAATATCATGTTCAATAAGAACGCGATTGTCTTCAACTTGTTTCAGCCAAGTAATGACTTCACGTTCACAGTGTTTAAAAGCCCTCCCGAATCGAACAGGTATCGATCCTCCATCATTCAATAACTTGAGTGCCCAGTTTTTCGAGTACAAAATATGCTCTTCCTGTTCTCTTGCCAATTTATTGAATTGCAGCTCAATTTCACTGCCTTTTTGATGACTGGTCAATGAAGCTATTAAAGTGCAAAGCGCCGTGTTCATGGAATAGAGACCTGCTATCAGTGCGATCCACTCTTCGATTTGAACGATGCTATCAAACGCTTTTCCCGTTTGTTCCTTCACATCCTTCTTGTTCCCTTTACCACTTTTCAAACTCGCTCCCCAGTTATAGAGAAGACGTGCATGCCCTAGCTCTGACTGGGCCATTGCAATTGCAGCAAGTGTTCCTTCTAAATTTGGCCCACTGACACCGACCTCTACAAGTCGATCCCCTAGAATGAACTTATTATCAGCAATTGTTTCTATTAGAGTAATCAATTCAGCGTTGACCTTTGTGGAATTCATCATATTAAACCACCCTTTTCTTAAAAAATGGTTCTACTTCTCTAATGCAAATCATGTTTTCCCGTTTGACTATATACATTTCCACCCATTTTTCTTCATCATAAATATACCGGGCATAAACACGTGCCAACTCATCACTATTGGCCTCAACGGTTCCAATATGCATTAAATCGTCACCACGATTGATTCGGGAAAGCACATCATATTCATAGTTTTGGACTTTACTATCACTCATTTTGAACTAACCCCCCAGGTTTTTAATTTCTGCCTGCCTGCTTCACTCATTTGGTCGACCGTCCATGCAGGACTCCAAACCACCTCAATTTCCACTTCATGAACACTTTCTTCTTGTAGCAGTCTTTTTTTGATATCGCTTTCAATCCACTGCATGCATCCGCATCCTGTTGAAGTATATGTCATTGTTACATATGCTGTATTCCCTTGTTTTTCAACGCCATAAATCAATCCCATATCGACGATGCTAATCGGAAATTCTGGATCAGCTACTTCTTGTAACGCAAGGATTAGAACGGGATCCTTATATAACATCCCACCCATCTAGATCGCCTCATTTCGATAGGCTTCAAGTAACTGATGCCCCTTTTGGATTCGGTTAACAAACTCCTGATTTTGCGGACCACGCTGCTTAAAACGCTTGATGACATTATCCCAAGTATCGGGTTCATCATATTTCCACCGTTTGTTTTCCTCATCGAATTTACACGGGAAGGGGACTTTCAATTCATACTTCCCAGTCTCTGCATTGTATCTGGCCGGGATTTCAAGTCCAAGAGATTCACAGAAAGGAACAGCTGTTGACAACCATTTCTGCCTTAATTCATCATTCGTTTTTCCTTTCAATTTGTAATCCAACTGGGATGACCTGCTTTTTAAGTTATCGGCTACACCGAAGAATTCGAGGGACATGATAAACATCCAATCAATCGCTTCTTGAACCTGCTTAGCCGTTTCTGGATTTTTCATGGCTGCTTTCATTATGATTTCACCGTTTCTTAAATGAAACAGTTCCTCTTTATCAACTTTGACCAATGCCCGTTTCCAAGGACCATATGACGTATGTTGGTGTGCATCTCCCAATAAGCTGTATCCTGCTCGATCAAATAAGCCATTGAATACTCCTAGCTCGACCCAGTTATCCAATTTAAAATCAAAAGCATATGGATTCTTCCATCTATTTGATGGACGCTCATACAACATGTATTGAACATCTTCCCCTAAATCCTTTAATAACCTGTAGGCAATATGCGCATGGCCGATTTCATCCTGCATCACTGCAAGTGCCGTAATTTTATAATTTAAATTTGGGGCATCTTTATAAACAGTCAAAAGTGGCGGGACACTTAATAATTCTGTATCCCCAACGATCATCAAAGTTTGTTTCAATGCCTTTTTATAATTTTCATCCATATCTTCAACTCTCTCCACCACAAAACCGGCTTGGACCTTGCTCATTAAATCATTTGAAGATTCTGTCATTTCTCCCTCTCCTATCGTATTATGTTTTTTAAACCACCGTCTTATATAAGTAATATAATAATTTACTTTATCTGGTTAGTCAACACTTTATCAGTTTTTTCAGAAAACAAATAAAACGAGATGCACTATAGGGCATCTCGCTTTATTTGTTTATAACTCATATCGAAACATTCGGCCATCCGAGATTTTTTGAATTCTTTTTTGTTCGACTAAATATTCCAGATGTGCTAACGTTTCTGCAATGGCGAATCTCCATTGATGATCAGTTAACTTCTTATGTTGAAAAAGCTTTTCCGTAATATCGTACGCCACTTTCTTTGATTCCAGAATGGTTAAAATGATCGCTAAACGTTCATTATGATGTTCAATGATTTCCTTAGCCCGCTGGGCAAGATTTTCTATTGGTGTTCCATGGGCAGGGTATGCAATGCTCACATCCTTTTCAACTAGTTGATCTAAAGTTGAAAAGTAACTTTTTAGAGGATTTTGATCGGAATTGGGCCATAGACTAATATTCGGAGTGATCTTATTCAAGACGACATCGCCTATTAACATGATTTTCTGGGTTTCCTGATAAAAACATAGATGTCCCTCTGCATGACCACTATAGGTTTTGACGCTCCATCTTCCACCAGGAGTTTCTAAATATGTATCTTCAAAATCCTCAATTTTAGGAAGTGGATTCACTTTATTTGAAAGAAACATTACATTCTCTTTCACTTTCGTCAACAAAGGCTCTGGAACAGCATGTTTACCAAATAAGTCATATGTTGCTTCAGCCTGTTTTGTATTACCCCCAAACACAGTTCTAATCATCTTGGCTTCCACATTACTCATATAAACACGTGCACCGGTTCTTTGCTGCATCCAGTCGATTAATCCAGTATGGTCGGGATGAAAATGGGTCAGGATAATCTTTGATATATCTGTTGGATTAATGGACAACTCCTGAAGAACTTTTTCCCAATACTTCTTAGCGACCTCTGTTGGAAAACCAACATCCACCAGTACGATTTCTTCTTTCATTCGAAATAAATAACAATAAACATGCTTCATGGGGAATGGAACAGGTATGCCTATGCGAATTAAATAATCCGTTATTTGTTGATAGTTCCCTGATGGCTCAGAAATGGTTATCACTCCCTAAAACTGGATTCAGTCATTGTTGAAAGGCAAGCAATGCTTCCTTTCTATCCGTGTTTCAATTGTTAGCTCATACGCTTTTGATTCCATAGCCTTAGTAGTACTTCCCTTTATTAATCACATATTACTCATAATCCATGCCATTCAGCTCTTCCAAACGATCCAACATGACATGGGTGATGGATTTTTTGCATAAAACCTCCTCTTAATCATGATAGATTTCTGAAAATGGGTTAATTGCTTTCTCACGATTTACGAATCCCGCTTTATCAGGAGGATATTCCATGATCGATTCAAAATATTTCACTGCTTTGACCGAGGTAAGCTGATGAATATTCCAAAATAGCTCCCTAGCCTTGATCCCATGCCAGTCTTCAGGTAATAAATCTAGCGGGAAACCAGGATCCAGGAAAAGGAACTTCCTATATTCGTGAACAAGCCGGGTTCGTTCATAAAAACATTCTTCATTTGAAATGCTATCATCCCATACAGCCTGCTGCATGTCCTGAAGCTTCGTTTCATATTGCTGGATGAAAGTTAAATAGTTTTTGTTTATTTCATTTAAATTCCAACAAGCACGTAAAATCTCTTCATTTGAGTGGGTGATCACTTGACTAGAACTGAAAATAATCAGGTAGTCCTTTAAATCATATGTATCCATCAAGGTCAGAACCTGTTTTTCCAATGGATTAGGACTGACCCAAATACTATTGGACAAAAGTCCGAAACCTGTCCAGCTTAATTCCTTACGCACTTGATTCCTCAGCACTCGCTTCTCCTCAGGGATGGAGTATGTAACCACTCTCCACAAACCATCCCAATGATTATTCCGGATCGTATAAACACGTTTGACACCATCATCCATATTGCGTTTCCCTTTTTGGGTTAATGAATAATAACTTTTATTGCCTATTTTCCGCCCAGTAATTAAATCCTGTTGAACGAGACGCAGAATAGCTCCACGCACAGATGATTCAGAAACACCAAAATGCCCCATCATTTTAATTAGTGTCCCCATCCATACTTCCCCTCCGTAGAATTGGACGAAATCACCAAAAAGAGTATACAATAATGACCTTGGTTTCATGTTGATTCTCCTGTTCTCATAAAGCCTTTTCTTCTTAATGTAATCTAAATTGGCTCAATTTTCAAACTTGTTGCAGATAATCACCCTTTCATATCATTATATAACCTTTAATATTCTTTTTATATTTTCTGGAATTGGTACAGCCTTAAACCCATCATCCTCGATGGAAGTCCAAGCGCGAATTTCATAACCATACCCGGTCCTTTTTTCCCCACAATAAACTTCATGATGAAAATGAATGGTCTTTGTTTTCACCTCATTCACATGAGTGTATACTGTCACTTCATCGTCATAGTATAGCGGTTTTTCAAAAGTACACTTCGCTTCGAGTAATGGAATGATGATTCCCTTCTCTTCTTCCAGATATTTAGGGCTCATATCTATAGAACGAAAAAAATTATGACCCGCTAGATCGAACCATTTATAATAATTCGGATAATAGACAATTCCTGCCCGGTCTGTATCACCCCATTGAATTTGAAATTTCGTTTCGTTCACGCGCCTTTTCAAATGAGTTTCTTCCATTATATATACACCATCCTCCCAGTAGCATTCGTAGTAAAAAAAGCAATATCGGCAGGAACCGATATTGCTTTTTTACTTTTAAAAGGACAATTCAATCATTTTCCTTTCCACTGTGGTTCACGCTTTTCAAGGAAGGAAGCTAAACCTTCTTTAGCATCTTCAGAGCGGAATAAAAGATTCTGTATTTCCCCTTCATAACGGATCGCCGCGTTTAAAGGCATTTCTTTACCATTCATTATCGATAGTTTAATATTGGTTACTGCATAACTAGCTTTACTTGCGACATTTTTGGCATATTCCAATGTTTTTTCACGTATTTCATTTTGTGGGAAAACCCGATCCACCAATCGTATTTCCTTAGCTTCCTGAGGTGAAATAGACTCCCCTGTAATATTCAGGTCGATTGCCTTGGAGTGACCAACTAATCTAGCCATACGTTGTGTACCCCCTGTACCTGCAAGGACCCCAAGGTTAACTTCCGGTAAACCGATTTTCCCAGCTTTATCACCCATAAAGCGAAGATCACAACCCATCGCCATTTCCAGTCCCCCACCTACTGTGTGACCTTCCAAGCATGCAATCCAGATTTGCGGTGAACGGGCAATTTTATCAAGAGTTTCATTACAGAATAAGCAGAATTGTGTTTTAAAAACCGGATCAGCAGCTTTGAGGAAGTTAATATCCGCTCCGACCGAGAAAAATTTAGGCATATCGCTCATTAATACAGCTACTTTCATATCTGGATCAAAACGAATATCATCAATTGCAGCATTTAATTCTTTGTAAAAATCAAGCGAATAGGCATTAGTCTTATTAATATGAAGATGTACCTCCGCTACTCCAGTTTCTTTGTTTTTTTGGATTGTAAGCGTTTGCTTCGTTTCGACTGCTGTACTCATTCATCAACACTCCTCTGATTTTTATATTACGTTTTATTTCCTTCCGTTTATATTACATAATATACTACTAAATTTTCAGAATTGCAATTATTTTTGGTAAATTATTTAAAAATTACATTTAATATGACATTTGTAATGTATTAACAATGATATGGATTGTTCATTTTGACAGTAGTAAAAAACTGGTTTCGAATATTAAGATATAGATGGTAGTATACGAGCTTAATAGATCAACATGATCGATTATAAAGAAATGACCAACTCATATAGAATTGGTCATCACTTTTATTAACTTACTTCAACTTTTTAATTCCCTTTAATACCCACACACCCGTCGTTTCTTTGCTTTGATTACTTTTCTAAAGTCTTTGGTTGCTTTTTACATTTTTTGAACCACTTTTTCAATCACCATTCTTCATGCTCTAACATATAATACATCAAAGGAAAACCGGGGGTATCAACATGCAAGACAATCAACATGGATCGCAAATGAATGAGGTTGAAAAGTTTGATGAATGGGTAAAAAGTTTTTTTCTGGATCCGGAAACTTGTGCGTTGGATCATCAACTTTTTTCAATTGATATATACGAAAGTGACGATGAGTATATGGTGGAAGCGGTTTTGGAAAATCATGATGTGAAAGATATAAAAGTTTGCCTATGTGATAATGAGCTATCGATCATCGTTGACGATACTGATAAGCATTTTCTTGAAAAAAAAGAAGATACACTACCCACACAGAGAAAGATCCCTTTCCCCTTTTCGATTTGCTCACGAAGAATTTCCGCTGAATTCTTGAATCCGATATTGGTGATTCGCATCCATAAGTTTTCCCCCGGAAAAACAGCTGAAGATATTAACATTGAGTAGTTCGTTCATAAAAAAAAGAATGGCCTAGGGACCCACTTCCCCCTTAGCCATTCTTTGTTCTTGATTATCCAGCAAAATAAAAGGACGTTCGACTTCCATTTTGTGTCGAAATGACTTGAAGCTGTGCATCGATTCGTTCTTTCAATTCCGGGACATGGGAAATTATCCCGACCAATCTTCCTGTGCTTTGTATATCCATTAATGCTTCAATCGCATGATCAAGAGATTCAGGGTCGAGCGTACCGAAACCTTCATCGATGAACATCGTTTCGAGTGAAATTCCGCCAGCATTCTGCTGGACAACATCCGCAAGACCCAAAGCAAGTGCAAGGGAGGCCTTAAAGCTCTCGCCTCCCGAAAGGGTTTTGACATGCCTCTCATGTCCTGTATATTGGTCATACACAGATAACTCCAAACCGCTCTGGATATTCCTGCGTGTAGGATCAAGCTTTCGCAACAGCTGATATCTACCGCTTGTCATTTTCAGCAGCCTTGAATTGGCTTCTTTTAGGATATCATCTAAAAAGGCAGCCAGTACATATCGTTCAAAAGTTATTTTGAAGGAGTTTTGACCTTTGGAAATCTCAGACAGATGACCGACGATACTGTACCTTTCATCCAAACTTTTCTGATCTTCCCTGATTTGCGCCAATTTCCTTTCGATTTCTTCGTTAGTCCGCTTTTCAGCCTGTAATTCATTCTGATTTTGGCGTAACGACTCCAATTCTTCATCTATGAAATCGAAAGTCTTTTTCAATCCTTCAAGATCCGGTTTTGTCACATCTTTTAATTTCATTTCCAAATCATGAAACAGACTTAAAACACTTTGCCAATTTTGATTATACTGCTGAACTTGGTCCTCCAAATTTCCAAGAGCCGCTTCCGATTTTTTTGCTGCCGTATATTCTTTATAATTGGAAAAACCTTGATTGGTCATATCCGTAATTAACTTTTCCCGTTCCTCTTTCAATTCTTTATTTAAAGCCTCTATATTTCCACTTAGGGATTCTTTTTTTGCAATGATGGCCGATTCTCTTTCCTTCACCAGTTGAAGGTTTTTTTGTGCATCTTCCAAGGCCAATTGTAAGCGTTTCTGTGTTTTTACAGCCATTTGATAAGCTGCATTATATTCTTCCTCTGTCCGTATTCCGTCTGGCAGGGAATCGGTTAATCCTGTTAGTTTTGTAGAGTTTTCAATATACCTGGTTTTCCCTTGGTCCTCTTTTCTTTCTAAAGAGATCAGATTTTCCTTAAGCTGGGATGCTTTCTCTTTTAAATCCAGCAACCTTTTTTCCAGATCATTGAATACAGATTTTTTCCTCATCAATTCTTTTAGCTGCTCTTGAAGCACTTTTCCTTTTTGTACAAACTGAAGCAAATGCTCATCAATATCTTCATACCTAAACTCCGGCATGTCATTTTGTAAGTCACTAAGCTTTTCTTGTGAAGACTCTACCAGTGCATCATATTTTGATTTCGCTTGATAATATTCACTTTCAGCTTGGCTTTTTTGTTGTTCTGCAGTTTTCAGCTTGTTTTCTTGCTCTTTCAGTTCCAAATCCGTCGGCATATGCTCATGCATTTGTGCTGGCTTTGGATGACTTTGCGAACCGCACACAGGACAATTTTCTCCAGAGTGCAGCATGGAAGCAAGCATACCCGCTTGGCCTGATCGCCAGTTTCGGTTCAGGGTTTCCAGTTTCTCCTTGTCCTGAATTTGTATTCTTTTTAACTCTTGGAATCGATTATTCTTTTCATCCAGAACTCGTTTCGTATTCTGGATTTCATAAAGAACATCTTGAAGCTTTTTAATTTTCGATAACGATTGATTATTTCTTTCTGCTTCAATTTCCTGATCACGATAAAGAACTGCCGCTTTTTCCGCTTCTGTTTTTTCTTGAGCAACTTTCTCTGATTCCGCTTCAATCGACAGATGTTCCAAAACAGTTTTTTCACGAAGTCGTTTACTAGTTTGCCACTCTTTTTCATCTAAAGTAACCTGTGCTTTTAAGCTTGCAAAAGTCATGACAGCCTCTTTTACCTGCTCAAGTTGATGAACAGTTCTGACTGCCTGCTCTCTTTGATTTTCCTTCAACATTTCCTTATCATAGGAATCCTGCTTCTCAATGCGCTCAGTCCGTAACTTCTCGGACTGCTCACTTAACTTTTGAAGTTCGGCATTCGCATCTTGTACTTGTTTGCCAATTCTCAAATAGTATTGTTCCTGCTTTTCAAGCGAAGCCGCTTTGTGTGCCATTTTTATTTGGACTTTCACTAGTTCCATTTCTGGCAGCTTTGCTTCAAGGGCCTCCTTTTCTTTTCGCAGTTTTTCTTTTTCCGAAAATCGATTTAATAAATCGACAGCTTTTGAAAGTTCTTGGTTTACTTGATCACGAGCTTTCTGCTTTTCCTGTATATGTTTATTTATATACTCATTTTTTTCTGCCGCTTGCAAAATGACTTCCTGTAACAATGGTAAGACCTGCTGTTCATTAGGCTCTTCCCCTTGTAATTGTGCCTGCAATTCTTCATGATTGCCAGCCTGGATGCCTTTCATTAATTCAATTCGCCTCTGAGCACTTTTTTCACTTTTCTTTCTTAGGATGGAAGCCTCTTCTTTTAATTTTTCTTCTATTCGTTTATAAAGTTCAGTATGGAATAATTTCTGGAGAATCTGTTCTTTATCCTTGCTGTCAGAAGTTAACAGTTTTCGGAATTCATTCTGTGGAATCATCAAGATTTGCCGGAATTGATTCGCATCAAGTCCAATGAGTACTTTGATTTTTTCTTCAACTTCCCGTACATTTGCACCCAGCAATTTTTCCCCTTCGGCCAATATCTCATATAATTCAGCCTTTGCTCCAACCGTTGTTGTTCCTTCACCTGCTTTTTTCTTGCGTTCCTGCTGCGGCGATCGGGTCACCAAATACGTTTTTCCACGCAGGGTAAATTGTAACGAGACTTCCGTCAACATATCATCTTCGGCAAACTGACTTCGCAAATCTTGCCCGCTTCGATCTTCACCGCTGGCTTTTCCATATATCGCAAAACTAATCCCATCAAATATCGTTGTTTTCCCTGCGCCTGTCTTTCCAGAAATGACAAACATGGTCCGTTCTCCAAGGGAATTAAAGTCAATGGTTTCCCTTCCTGCATATGGTCCGAATGCCTGCATCGTTAAAATATCCGGTCTCATTTCAAAGCCTCCTCTTTCTTAACAGCCTCAATTACCGAAACCATCAAATCCTGCTTTTGAGAATCAAAGTCCCGATCTGTCATTTCTTGATAAAACGTTTCAAACAGGTCCAATTCTGATTTCCGTTCATCTTTTACAGAAGAGAAGGATTTTTTTCTTCTAAGGTCGGCCAAATCCCATTTTCGCTCTAGATGTAGTACGTTCGGATAAATCTGGCGCAGGCGGTTAATAGGATCGATGAGTGCCCCCTCATCATTTAGTGTTATTTTCAAATAATCATCCCTTTTTTGCGATTGATAGAAAGCGGGATCGAGTAACTCTTCCATAACTCCTGATATTTCCCTCATATCGAACTTGGGTGCCAAAGAACGATAGCGTATATCAAAGCTTCCATCTTCTTGCATATCGACGATGGAAAGCGACTTATTCTGCTTGGCCTCAGAAAAAGAATATTTTAATAGTGATCCAGAGTAAAACACCTTTGGATGACGTATCGCGTCTGGACTATGTAAATGTCCAAGTGCCGTATAATCGAACGCATCAAATAAGTCGGATGAAACACAGCCAGAACCACCTACCGACAAGACCCTTTCTGAATCGCTCGTTTTTCCGCCTAATACAAAAGCATGTCCTACGAAGACATTCGGCTCATCCTTATTGAAATTTTCGGCAATCGTTCCTGTTATCCGCTTCATCGCTGCTTGATGTGAATGGATACTATCATCTTCAAAAAGATGGCGGACCGTCCCAGGTTCTGCATATGGAACACAATAAAAGTTTACGCCTTTGATGCGAACCGGCTCACATGTTTTTGTCAATTTCCCATGAATGTATAACTGACTATGACGATACCATGATGAACCGAATGCAAGCCTTTCCGCAGAATCATGGTTTCCCGATATCGCAACGATCGGTGTATTCATTTTCACATTAATCGTATAAAGGATTTCATCAAGAAGCTCTACCGCTTCAGTCGGCGGAACGGAACGATCATATAGATCACCGGCAATCACAACCGCATCCGGCTTTTCCTCTTCGACAATTTCTATGAATTGCAAGAGTGCATGCCTTTGGTCATCTGTCATATGTACCCCGTGAACGATTTTCCCTAAATGCCAATCAGCCGTATGGATAAATTTCATAGTTTCACTCCGTCCTAATTTTTACTTACTATTATTATATCAAAAATTTAACGAATAGCATGGTTTGGGTACAAACGTTCTAATTTTTACCACACTGCCCCACTCTTTTGAATTATTCAGAATAAAAAAAGCAAACTCCAAAAGAGTCTGCTTTTTTCCTCATTAGCTGAATAAGTGTTCATATGGACTCATATTCACCTTTCTTTCAGCTAATTTTTTTTGTAAAAATTTATGGTCACGCTTTGGTGTGGCTATGATATAGCCGCGTATCACTAAATCTTCCGTAATATCGCCCGATTTTTCCTTTAACGCCAACTCGCCGATTTTTCCCGCGATTTTATGACGTGCAACATCACGAAAAAGTTCTGGCACAGGGCTCACTAAATCTTCAAGTAATTCCTTTTGCTGCTTTGACCATAAGTGCTTTGTTTGGTCCAAATAGTATTCTTCCCAATCCATATCGGATTTCCCATCTTCTTTGGGAAATCTTTTTAGGAACTTTCGAAACATGAAAAAGCCACCTATGCTCATTAATATAATTAAAAGGGCTACCCAAAATAGAATAAACCATAAAAACCATCCACTAAGCAAAGTACCACCTCATATGTATAGAATGATCGTCACTATTATTATAGACAGTAACCCATATCTTTACAAGACTGGCAATGCAATCATTCCTGACCGTTCACTTCCAGCAAGACGAGCGAAAAATCCCCCACCGCATTTTCTTCATAGAGATTCGTGACCGAAGTTGCATAGTTAAAGATCTCTGCTCGAAACTCCTCGTTTGACTGTGGAATTTTTAAATCAAATACCATTTGATAAAGCAGTGTTGTAATATCATGATATTCACTATGTGTAACCTTGAAATTGAAACTGACTTTTCTGACTTCCTTACCTTCAGAATCCTTTACAGTTTCAGAAAGAAAATCAGTAACCTGCAGTGGAACATCGTTTAAAATGACCTCATCTACCATTATCAACATCTCCTTAAAAAAGTGGTTAAAGACATGTTATCACTAGATACTTTCAGCGCCAATTATTCAACCTTAAAAAAATAAAAAAACGTGCATAGGAAACCCGAGCACGTTTTCTTCAAATCAATTTACTTTCCCTTTTTCACGATTATACGCCATTTAGCGTCATCGATTTGCTCAAACTCCGTGATTTCATGACCTTCGGTAGCAGCCCAACGCGGAATGCTCTCCGTTGCTTGTGTACAATCGAAATTAATGATCAATTCTTCTCCTTTTGCCATGTCCACTATCGCTTCTTTTGCTTCCACTAAAGGGAATGGACATACCATTCCGGTCGTTTCCAATACTTTTGCCATTTATATTACACTCCTTGATTAAAAAATTTTTGTCTCGTACTTTAAGCCGCTTTGGATGCAGCCGCTGTCTGCTTTTGCTTACGGATAATCATGAAATAAGTTGCTACCCATGTACCCAGCAGGAAAAAGACAATTGCGATCCAACCCTGCCAAGCAAATAGCGCCGAATTCACCAGCCCATTTCCGATTGTGCATCCCCCGGCAACACTTGCACCGAATCCCATGGTTACACCGCCAATTGCATTGTTACGTAACGTTTTCATATCAGGCAAACGCCAACGGAATTCCCCGCTCCATTTGGCGGCAATGAAAGCACCAAGGAAAATACCCAATACTAAAAACGTACCCCAATCGATTAACGCATCCTCTCCTGTTATAAGGAAAGTTAGAATGTTCGCGGAAGGCGCTGTGATTCCAAGTCCGAACATTCTGCCTGTCATTGCACTTAGCGGCCATGCCATGATTGCAATAATCCCCACCAATAATGCTGTAACAAAGGGATGCCAGCGTTTCTCGAATAAGATGTGGGCCAATCCCGTTTTTTTCGGTTTCATTTTAAAGATTGGAAGTTTTGGTTTTCTCAATTCACGAAGCACCAATATGCCAACCAATAGTGTCACAATAACCACAAGCACCCATGGCGAAACATTTAATGTTTGATGAATATACGTATCACTTGTACGATAAGATAACAGATTATCTCCAGCCACTTTCCATACACCATATTTCGTCATGGCTGCCCCTAGCATATATCCAAAAAGGGCAACCCAACTTCCGATCATGCCCTCTCCGGCACGATACCATGTTCCAGTGGCACATCCTCCTGCCAGAACCATACCAATACCAAAAATAAAACCACCGACGATTGTTCCCAACCATGGAAAACCATCATTTCCAAACTGAATGACCCCTGTATCATTTAATGCATAAACACCAATACTTTGTATCGCTATAACAATAAATGTAGCTAAGAACATCCGTCCATCTTTAGCTAAAATCAAATCACGATATGCACCAACAACACAGAAACGGCCTCTTTGAAGCACAAATCCCAGCAGTAAACCACAAATAATCCCGAACACAATCATTTGTAACATGAACCGTTTCCTCCTTTAGTAAAATAATAACAATACTAATATAATATAATCCGGATGAAATTACTAGGTTTTCGGGTTAATTTTTTTATTCTCCAGGCAAATGAAAAACCTGAGTCAATGAATATCGACTCAGGTTTTTTGATTGTCCCTTTGATTAAATCATATAATACATGTATCACACCATACTACTTCCGCCAAAACTGGCTGCTTTAACTTTCTTATATTGGTAAAGCATGGCAATTCTCCACGGAACGATCATCGCAAAAGCAAGTAAGAAAAACATTCCGCTTAATACACCGATTTCAATCGTGCTTCCCAGCATCAGTTTCGCCACCAGTCGAATCACCATGAGACCAATCAATATGAATATGAACGCTTTAGAGCGCAGAATATAAATTTTTTCATCTCTAACTTCAAATTTAGATGTTTTAATCAATAAGATGGAAAACAACATCCCTGCAACAAGAGCCTCCAACAATTCGTATCGAGTCACCCTAAACATCGGGAAAATAAACATCAAAGCACCCGTACTCATAAACAGAGGCGGTAAGATTATTTTCTTTTCATTCACTGGTTTTTTCGTTTCCTTCATCCGTAACATGAAAACACCTATAGCCATCACAATCGCTATACCTGTTGATATATATATCATCTCTTAACCATCCCTTTAAACTAAAAATAGGTAAGTACCCTTAAAAATTATATATGACTTCAATTTATAAACAAAGTATATATTACCTATTTGAGATAAACAAGGAGAGTGTCATTAATTAAGCGCCATTTTGTCATCCAATACCCTGCCCTCGTCAAAAGGATTGAAGATACAATCTAGCGACCCGCCTTCTATAGCCTCGACAACCTTTTTTTGCTGACCCATGACAGAGCAGAATATAACCTTTGCAGCCTGAAATTCCTTTAACGTCATCCAGCCCGCTCATGATTGGCACGATCATATCCTTCGTTACAAGGTCAGGATTTCAAATTGAAGGTGTCATTCTCTTATACTTAGCATTACAATAGCCGTTCCTCCTCATTCAAAACAAGAGCATGCGTTAGAAATGTAATGATTTTTATATATAATTTTTTGGATATATGACTTTAGACGCCGAATCAACAGAAATGACACAAATAAAGAAAGAAATAACACACCATAAGACCTAACAGCAGGCAATCCAAATAGAATATTATTGAAAAAATAGCTTATTATGGACTAAAACCCCGTAAAGCCACCGAATAGTCTAGACAGGACTGCAATTATTTTGGTCATCCAATTAAAAAACAAAATCACACCCATTACAATCATTAAATATCCGCCAATCTTCATGATGTATTGGCTGTATTTTTTGATCCATTTCAATTTTCCGACAAAGAAGGATAATATGAAAAACGGTATGGCAAATCCTAAAATATAGGCAGTCATATAGCTCATGGCAGCACTAGGATTAGTTGCCCCCAGTGAAATAACAGCACCTAATAGCGGACCGGCACAAGGGGTCCATCCAGCCGCAAAGGCAAGTCCGATAAGAATGGAACCTATATATCCGCTAGGTCGGTTCTTAAATTCAAAACGACTGTCTTTCATCAAAGATTTCGGCTGAAAGATTCCTACTATGAATAAACCAAAAATGATAATCAGGATTGCACCAATCTGACGAATTAATTCTTTGTAATTCGCGAAAAAAGAACCTAGGTATGTCGTGCTAAAACCTATTGCAATAAAAACCAGAGAAAACCCAAGAAGGAAGAATAAAGTATGCAGCATACTTCTTCTTTGGAGCATGGCGTTCTCGGATTTGATTTCACCAACACTCATACCAGTGATATAAGATAAAAAGGCCGGATATAGCGGTAAGCAACATGGCGAAATAAAACTCAGAAAGCCCGCCCCAAATGCTAAAAACATATTAATATCATTCAAATAAGCTCACTCCTATGTATGTCAACCTATAAACATTGTAACAAATAAGATAAAAAAATACATTTATGGAACTGTGAATATTTCATGACAACCAATTGCTTATAACTGGATGGGGCAACGGATTAAGTTAACTTATTTGAATTCATTAGTCCAAGCCGATATAATTGTTATATTCATACAGATTTTACAACGGACACATAAATTAAGGGTACCTTGAATAAATGTTGGGGCCAGAAAGGAAATATAATGGCTAAAAAGAATGAATTTCTCGAACAGATTGAATTAAAGAGAAATGAACTTATCAAGATTGTCGCTAAAGATGGTTTAAACTCGCATGTTGCCGTTGAATATAGCCAGCAACTTGATCAATTATTAAATAAATATAATGAACTTTTTTATAAAACCGGTACAGGTTTTTAACTCAGTTCATCTCCCATTGATAACCACATATATTATTATATGAAATATTTTTATGTCAATCTCCCCTTTTTACATTCTTTCTCAATTTGAATACTTAGGCATGACCTTTGCTATATAAAAAAACAGGCAATCGCTAAGTGCGCTGCCTGTTTTCCTGTTTTTTCATTTAAAATAATGCATATGAATCATGTTGCAATATCAACATTGGATGTCGGTGCATAGTTTGTCACAACAAGAATAATAGGAGATCCAGCTAAGATGAAAGAACCGTCCGGAACAGATATCACAAGACTACCTTTTATAAAAAGTATAGGGAGATAATTCACGAGTAAAAGTGCAAAACTTACTAGTAAATCAGCAAAACTCACGAGTAAAAGTGTGAAATTTACGAGTAAGATATTGCAGGGGGGTATTCGTTTGAAGACCCTAATAGCGACTGTGACACCCCAAATATTTAAGTCCACCCACAGTAAGCTACTTCAAATGTTTAACGATTCAAAGTAACAAAAGCGGGAACTTTGATTATATAAAATGTAAGTTTCCTCCTTATATTACCCATTGGCTGCCAACTTGTTACAATTCGAATTTCTTCAATTGGTACACTGCTCGTGCTTCAATCAAGGATTCCGTATTGTTGTGGATAATGATTGGATATATAAGAGCTCTCGTGCACTTTGGTCTTTCCAAGACTCATAAAAAATAAATACGCCAGAATTATCTTCTGATGAATATCATAGGTGATACACCCTTCTTCTTCACGTGAAGGAGTTTCCTCCCCCCTACAGCTTCTGAAGCAGAATTTCCTCGTAATTTGATTTTGCTTGAAGTACCGCTTTAATTGTAATAGCTGACATTGAACATTCTCCCTTATTTTCTTATGCAGACGCTATTTTTCCCTCTCAAGATTTTGGGCAGTTCCCTATTATATTGTATATTTAGGAAGGTTTTTTTCATCTCATTTAATTTTCACACAAAAAAACAAAAGGAACTTCAATTATCCTCTAACCTTTATTATATTTAAAATGAAAATGATAAAAATTGTGTTTGACAAATCGCTCAAAAAATATTATATTTAATTAAAGATAAATTAATTCGAGATAACACTCTTTTTTTGATATAAATCTCGAATTAAAGATATCTAAATTAAAAATAAATTCCAGGAGGAATCATAAATGATTGGTATAGGTTTATTAGTAATACGCGTAGTAATCGGATTATCGTTTGTCGGACATGGGGCTCAAAAATTATTTGGTTGGTTTGGCGGTCATGGCTTGAAAGGTACAGGAGGCTGGTTTGATTCGATTGGTATGAAGCCAGGAGTTACCATGGCCCTATTTGCTGGTCTATCAGAGCTTATTGGCGGAGCTTTATTTGCTTTAGGTCTCCTTACACCCTTTGCAGGTATATTAATTGCACTTACAATGCTTGTTGCGATCGTTAAAGTCCATGGAGCAAATGGCTACTGGGCAACTCAAAACGGTTATGAATATAATCTTGCCATTCTTGCAGTTGCTATTGGCGTTGCGATAACCGGAGCTGGCCCATACTCACTTGATTCCTTTCTTTTTTAAGGAAATCGCTTGGGCTTGCTAATCCCTACATTATGAAAAACACGGAGTTGGATAAAGCCACTCCGTGTTTTTTTTTTCCCCATTGCTCAGAAATTTTTATATTGGTTATCAAGCTTAAAACTCGAGTAATGGATACTTCGATTATAGTGTTGAGGAAATAGAAACATAGGTTGTCCCATATTTAAATTAGATGGTTTCAATATTGAAATACAGACTACTTGTACATCACTGTTGAACAGTAATTTTCACAAATGAGTCGGAATAATGCCAATAAATTATAGAGTACTTTTGAAACCTTTCATTCCGTTCCTCCTCTTCCATTTTGATGTGGATTTTCACAGGACTAGTGCCTAAATAAAATAAAAAATGAAATTTTGGATCGAAAACCAAAGTTCCTAATTTGAAATAACATGTCTAAAAACTAAAACTCAAAATCAGGAAAAAAAGAGTACAGTAATAATGAGATTGATTATAACCTCATGTTCTTATATCTCCGTAGTGTCCTCACTGAATCAAAAAACCGCTATTTTTATAGAACTAAGTTAAATATATTCCCTCAGAGACAGTTAAAGTGCTCCTATCCCATCCTGAGGATAATAGAAATCAATGGTACTTTAATTTGTTCCTATGGCTTTCAGTATACAAATGATAGATATATAGACTCTAGTAAAAAAAAAGATCATACCTAGATAAACAATATTAATCCCCGAGTGATGACATAATCATTTACTCTTTCATAAACATTACTTCGATTAATATTTTTTAACACTTGAAAACAGGAAAATCCAGTAATAAAAAGAAAAAGGGGGCAAAATAAATGAGGCTTTTATCATTTGTGGCAGTATTTTTATTTTCTTTTAGTCTTGCTGAAGTAGGATTTGCCGAGGAAAATGGTTCAAGCGTTAGCGAAGAAAGACTGACACCAGAAGAGTTGGATTATCTTGTAAATGAAGTCGGCAATACTCAAGAAGAATCCGAGGATTTACCTGTTGAAGTTTCAAGACGATTAATTGAAGAGGAGGCTCAAGTTATAGATTCTGGATCGGGATTTATGGTTATATATGATCCAGAAGTTACTAAACCAGGGCAAATCAGCACTTTTGCATCTATCGCTGCAACAACTTTAAAACTAGGTGGAACTGTATATAAAGTAAAAAGTGATCGTTCAAAAGATGATAAATTTTATATATACGGTAACTTTCAATGGCTAAAAACACCTTCATATACTTTAGTGGATAAAATGACAATTGGTTTCCCTTCAAGTTCAGGACTGTACCTGCCAACTAGTGGAGGGAAAGTAAAACAACACCAGCACAGATATTCTCAAGATCAACAAGGAAATGGGCGTTGGATAGATTATACAATCAAGTATTCTCCAAGTAATTGGGAACCAAGTGCTGGTGTGGCTGGTTCATATGATATCAGGGCTTCTACTAGTAAAACTAAGCATAAAGGGTATATTGGACAATATGTATATGTTCCCACATCCAAAAATGGTAAAATAAACATTAAAATAACTTATGGTCATAGAAGAATTGCTGGTACACCTTCTGTGTCAGTTTATCCGGCCGGTTTATCTATTACACCAACAACAGCTACAGATACAAGGTCATATGCATTAACGCTGTCTTATTGATCTGTTGTTAGAATGGGGGAGCCATGAGGCAAATCATTATTAATTTCATTTTCATTCTAATAATATCAGTAATCTTATTTTTTATCTTTAGCTATGATGCATCTTTAGATGAACATTTTATATTGTCTCTTTTACTTATCATTACTCTGCAAATATCTTTGATATTAGCTATTCTGTTAAAAAGAAGATAACACCAGAAAGCAGCCATTATTGGTTGCACTTCTGGCGTTGAATAGCAGCTTCCTAAGTGCTGTTTAGATAGATTCTCACTCATATAAATGACCCTTCCATAAACATAAAAAACCCCGGGTAAGGAACACTTTTATATGTGTACCTTATCCGAGGTTAAATGAAAACCATTATGCTTTTTTTATTTCACTAATATATGAACGTCTATTTATTCAATCCCCGGAAACCATCCTGGAGAGTGGATGATCGCTTGCCATAATGGGTCTGGAATATCAAGTTTCTGCTGATTATCTTTGTTTATTTTTGTCACGATTTCAGCTTCCCTGCCTTGTTCCACTTTTTGTACCCATTCCGGATCGATTATGATTTCACGACCTAATGCGATTAACGGAACCCCCGATTGCAGTGCTTTGATCGCATCATCCGCTGTATAGATGGAACCAACACCAATTAAGGGAACTTGATCTCCGATACGTTCTTTAATAATCTCTATCCGAGGTCGGTCAACCTCGGCTCCCCGTCTTGCTTTCGACCAGAAATCCATCAATGAAACATGAAGATAATCCAGTTCCTTTGTTACAAGTCCATCAATTAATGCGAGTGTATCCTCCATGGTGATTCCTGGTGTTTCCGGTTCCTCCGGTGAAAAACGATATCCTACGATGAACGGAACCTTGGCATGTTCAGCAACAGCCTTTTTCACTTCATCCACAACCGCTAATGGAAAAGTCAGGCGCTTTTCAAGGGAGCCTCCCCACTTGTCTTCACGACGGTTTGAATGAGGCGAAAAGAATTGCTGTAGCAAGTAACCATTTGCACCATGAATCTCGACACCGTCAAATCCCGCTTCAATGGCACGTCGGGTGGCTTCACCAAAGTCGAGAATGATCGATTCTATTTCCTTTTCAGATAGTGGGCGCGGAACTGATTTCCCTTCTCCTTCCGATGGGATATTGCTTGCACTGACAACATCGCCATTTGGTATTAATTCCGGTGGAACCTCACGGCCGCCATGAAAAATCTGAAGAATTGCCTTTGAACCTTTCGCTTTAATCGCTGATGCCAAACGACTTAGACTAGGTATCAATTCATCCTTATCTCCGCCAAATTCCCCATGAAAACCTTTGCCATTAGCCGTCACGTAAGTACATGCCGTTATAACCATGCCGACCCCGCTTGACCGACGTTCATAATAGTTAACTTCGGCGTCGGTTACAGTCCCGTCAGGATTAGAAGAGAAATTTGTCATAGGCGCCATCACCAATCGATTTTTCACTTCTAATTTCTTTCCTAAATTGAACGATTCAAATAATGGTATATATTTAGAATTCATTTAGTAATCCTCCATTTAGTTACCCACCATGTTGGTTGGTATAAGTCCTTAAATTACAATTCACATCCGCATATTATGATAATAATCATGCATGTTTTGTGATTAATGCCGAAATGGCTTCTTTTGGCTGGAAGCCAATAGCTTGATCTACCTTTTCTCCATCTTTGAATAGAATTAGAGCTGGAATTCCCATCACTCCATATTCGCTTGTCGTATCTGAATTTTCGTCCACATTAAGTTTTACGATTTTAACCCGATCACCCATTTCCACGTCTATTTCATTAAGCACTGGGGCAATCATTTTACACGGACCGCACCACGGTGCCCAGAAATCAACCAATACTAAACCTTCCTTGATTTCATTAGCAAAATTATCATCTGTTACATGTTCTATTGTCATGATCATTTCCTCCTTGTATTATCCGAAATATTTATGGTCTTTACTCATCATCTATTTAAATCAATTTTTGCGATTCTATTTCCCGGCATAAGAAATTCTGATTTCCTCGCATTTATTTTTGGATGGATTTTGATGGATTCCAATTTACCGGATAACTCCATAAACCATGTTTCATCTTTAGAAAGTAACGCCAAATCAATTAAGGCCAAAAGATGAGTTTCATTACTGATTTCTAAATCCGGCAATTTTTCGGTCCATTTACTCGGAATCCAAATCGATTTCCCAACCGCTTTTTCATTGTCACTTTCCACCACATTCACTTTAACGATTTCTCGATTATCACTTACAGTTTCAATGAAACCATGGATAAGTTCCCCATCTCTTGATTTCCCCTGTACCCAATCCCCATTTTTGAACTGATTATTTTCAACCATTTCCTTAACACCCCTTTTATGTTCATTTAATATTCAAACTATAGTTATTAACTGTAACAATAAAATATACATTTAGGACAAAGAAAAAACTTAATCAATATCACGGACATTGTTTAATTTTTTCCAAAAAAGTGCTTAGAGTTATATCTTCTAAATATTTTTCGAAATATAATTCAGCTTCATCAAATATTTGATCCATGACTACCTGGGTATTGGAAGATATGACACATTTTTTCTCCGGATCACCTGTACACCACTTTGGTTTCAAGGTTCCATGTGAGACCGCTATATAAATATCCGCCAAACTTACCTCTTCAGGGTTACAGTCTAGAATATAGCCTCCGCCCACACCTTCTTTAGTCTTAACAAATCCCTTTTTTCTTAAGCAGCTCATCATTTTCCGAATCCTTGCCGAGTTTGTACAAACGTTTTCTGCGATAGACTCACTGCTTGCCATATGATCTGGTAAATAAGCTAAATAGACCAAACTATGCACAGCTATTGTAAAATCACTATTCACTTTATGCATCCTCCTCAAGGAGATTACTGTAATATTAATATTTACAGTTGATAATGTCAACTCAAAAGACTCAACAGGTTCGTCAACTATGTTGATTACATTATTATTGCAATTAAATCCTCACTTTACTCTTTTAATATTGCCGGAGTTAAAGACCCTTAAAAAAAGACTCGGTGTTAAAATTATCGAATAACTTAAACCTTAATTATAGATAAACTAAATTCACAATTAATGACAACGATTCAATCATTCTTTCTTCATCTTTAGATTTTACTAAAAAAAATTTTGATTCCTTTAATATTAACACATATTTTTATGGTTTATAACGGTGCGAATGATGAATATAGATCCTTTATGAAATTAATTTGGGCATCAGAAATAAAACTAACCTATATAAATACAAAAAAGCACTCGACCAATTCAGGTTATGTGCTATTCTATTATAAAGTTCATTCAAATAAAAAACACCCGATTACTCGGAAGCTTACTTAAATCAATTTTATATATTCACTGACTCTTTATTGGTTAAGTGCTTTAATAAAAAGATTATTAGAAAAGATTTTTATTTTTTACATTTACATTTGGATTTCCATTTGAATTTAGATTCCCATTTGTTGTCTTTAAATTTACATTTGTGTTCAAATTTATGTTCACATTTAGGAAACCACACCGAACAAGTATCCTCAAAGCATTTTTTTACAAAATCATTTATCATTCTAACACCCTCCTTAATACTGTATATGCATCTTTTGATAGAAGGTGTGGACAAGTATTGTTTTCTGTTTGCGTGTTTACTTTCCAAATAAAAAAGCCCTCACATAGAATGAGGATTTACCTTTTACACTAATTATTTTTTTAAATATGAGTTCTTTATAAATTTCTTCAATCAGTAAATACTGTTCTGCTTTTATCTATTTATTCCAAAACAAAAACCACCTTTACTGAACCATTCATTCAGAAAAAGTGGCTTAAGAAACAAAAATGAAAGATAAACCAAAATTTTATATAAAATCGGTGGAAAGATTCAGTCTAAACGGATCAACCATTTCGATATTATATAAAATTTTGCATCCAATCTTCCAAGAACATTGATATATCAGGGTTTATGCTATCTTATTTTGTTTGTTGTTTATTCATGGCGCTCATCATTTGATTAATTTTCTTTTGGGATGGTTTCATACCCATTTGCATCATCATCATTTTCAACATCTGTTCGTTAATTGGCGGATTTTTCTTTAAGTAATCCATCATGTATTTACGAGCGATGAAAAATCCCAGCACTACTCCAGCAATCAATGCCAGTACGCCAACTAGAATGTAAACCCACATACTATTTCCTCCTTCGTGTTGTCTAACATCAGTGTACTAGACCAAAGGTTATTATACAATACCCGCTACCGAAAAGTCCCCCATTTAGACAAATTTTCTTTCTTTTATCGGTTTTAACCAACCGTATTTTTCATGTTCAAAATCAATGGCCAGAAAACTCGCTTCATATTTTCGAATACTTTCAAAGAAAGCCGTCTCAGCTTCATAGTCTCCTTCAGCTTTAAGAGTAATGGACTCATTCTGAATGATTAAAACGGCTTTACTTGACCCGTTTGTTTTTTCTAAATAGTATTTTCCATTTTGAGCCCAATAATTCATCTTTTTTTGCAAACGTTGTTCAATAGCTAGCTGCAACTGGATAATCGGGACTGTTTTGGTGACATATTCGATTTGTTTTTGCAAAATACTCTTCAGTCTGCCCCTTGCTTGAATATACTCCAAAAACAAATTGAAAAATAGCTTTTCTCTTCCATAATAATGATGGGCAAATTCATCTTCGATTAAATAAATCTGATAGGTTCTCATCAGCCAATGCCTCCTAGCTTTCCTATTTTGGTCACGAAAACGTCTAACCACCAGGACAATCTCCACCATTTTCCACTATTGATAACTTTCCCCTTTAACTGACACATTTAAACGAATTTTATTTATTCTCATTATATATTGACAAACTAAAAAGATATGTTGTTTGCTGGAGAAATTTTCTTCTTTTTTTGTCGAATGGAAGATTTCCTTTAGAATAGAACACATTCTATATAAAATAGGAATGTTTTTGTTAAAAAAACTGACACCAAGTTAGTTGGTGTCAGTTCCCCATTACTATTATTTAAGCATTTCCTTAACACGAGCAACTACATTTTCTACAGTGAAACCGAATTCCTCCATGATTTTACCGCCTGGTGCAGAAGCTCCAAAATGATTAATGGCCAATATTTCACCCTCATCACCTGCATAACGATCCCAACCAAATGGTGAAGCCAATTCGATAGCTAGACGTTTTTTCACTGCCGGATTGATTACGCTTTGTTTATATTCTTTAGATTGAGTTTCAAATCGATCCCATGATGGCATGCTGATTACCGAAACATCAATTCCTTCGTTCGCTAAAGCTTTCTGTGCTTCCACAGCCAAGTTCACTTCGGAACCAGTCGCAAGAAGTAACGCATCGGCTACTTCTTTCTTAGAAGCAGAGATGATGTATGCCCCTTTTGAAACACCTTCATACGCAGTTTCGGAAGTGTCTTTTATTGTTGGCAACCCTTGACGAGTCAGTACAAGAGCAGTTGGTTTATTTGTAGACTCCATTGCCACTTTCCAGGCTGCTGCAGTTTCATTGCCATCAGCTGGACGGATTACCCCTAGGTTAGGCATTGCACGCAATGCGGCTAATTGTTCAATTGGCTCATGAGTCGGTCCGTCTTCCCCTACAGCTATGCTGTCATGAGTGAATACATAGTTTACAGGCAATCCCATTAGTGCTGCCATTCTTATGGCAGGACGTAGATAATCAGAGAATACGAAGAATGTTCCTCCGTATACTTTTAGTCCACCATGAAGTGCCATTCCATTTAAAGCCGCACCCATAGCGAATTCACGTACACCGAACCATATATTACGGCCACTGTAATTACCCGGTAATAGATCAGTCTCACCTTTGATGGCAGTATTATTAGATCCGGCTAAATCCGCAGAACCCCCAATGAAGCTAGGAACCTTTTTGGCAATCGCATTCAGTACTTCCCCACTTGATGCACGGGAAGCTAATGTCTTACCTTCTTCATAGACCGGAATTTCCTGATCCCATTCAGCAGGCATTTCACCTTTGATGGCCAGCTCCAATTGCTGTGCTAACTCAGGATGTGCTTCTTTGTAATTTTTGAACAATTCATTCCAAGCTTCTTCTTTTTGAGCGCCTGCATCAACAACAGCTTCATTGAAGTGTGAATACACTTCTTCAGGAACATGGAAGTCCTCTTCGAATGTCCATTTATATGCTTCTTTTGTCAATTTCAGCTCATCTGCACCAAGCGGAGCGCCGTGAACAGCAGATTTACCTGAACGATTTGGTGAACCGTAACCAATAACCGTTTTCACTTCGATTAATGTTGGGCGTGCATCGTCGGTTTTCGCTTCTTCAATCGCTTTAGCAATTTCCTGAAGATCATTCCCATCCTCAACGCGGATATATTGCCATCCATAAGATTTGAACCGGTCTGCCACGCTTTCACTAAATGATTGACTTAAGTCGCCGTCAAGGGAAATATCATTAGAATCATATAAAACAACAAGTCTTCCGAGTTGTAGATGTCCAGCTAATGAAGCTGCTTCTGCAGAAACGCCTTCCATTAAATCTCCATCTCCACAAATGCTATATGTATAATGATCGACTACATTATAAGAATCGCGGTTATAGCTTTCTGCCAAGTGACGTTCTGCCATTGCCATTCCGACTGCCATTGCGATACCTTGTCCAAGCGGCCCGGTAGTTGCATCTACACCAGCCGTATGTCCGTATTCAGGATGTCCTGGAGTTTTACTGCCCCATTGGCGGAAGCCTTTCAAATCATCGATAGATAAGCCATAGCCCGATAAATGAAGAAGACTGTATAACAGCATAGACCCATGACCAGCTGAAAGAACAAAGCGGTCTCTATTAAACCAATCTGGATTTTTAGGGTTATGGTTCATATATTCGGTCCATAGTTTATACGCCATCGGCGCTGCACCCATTGGCATACCTGGATGGCCAGAATTAGCCTTTTCAATTGCATCAATCGATAATGTACGAATCGTATTAATAGAAAGTGCATCTAATTTATCTAACATATCGTAAAAACATCCCTTCCTGTAATGTACCTCTTTATATTATAGTGACAAGCATAATATCACAACTAAAATCACCATTTACTGCCCTAATATTACAATTTTCTAGAAATAAGAGAAGTCCCCTATTTAGATTAAACTAAATAGGAGAATACATACATGAATGCACTCTCTTTTCATTCCTAAATGCTAATAGAATCCTCAAAGGGAATTTTCCATCAGAAGAATCCAAGAATTAATGTAAATTTCTTTTTTCTTTTATATTTTTTATCTTTTGAGGAGTGACGTCATTACCTTCTGGATCAACGACTTTCACATGCTCCAACGTATCGGTCATGGACTTTCTGAAAGTTTCCAAATACTCACTTCTCAATTGAGTTTGCTCTTTCGCCTCAGCTTCCGTCAAACCTTCAGCCTTTGCCTTTTTAGAAAGTTCATTAATACGGGCTATTTTTTCTTTTGATAACATAATTTCGCTCCTTCATAATCTGCGGATATTGTCATGGTATTAAAAAAAAAGCGAAATTACAAGTTCTATGATTTACTTTCCTTTGTATTCATTTGATGTTCGAGAAAACGCCTGTTCACAGTAGCCTTAGATACATTGTATCCAAAGCCCCTTAATGTGGCTGCGATTTCTGAGAATGTCAATCCATTGGCCCGAAGTTTAATAATTTCTTCAATAGGAATCTCCATGCGGTCCCTTCCAGTGGAATTCCTTTGATTATGAAGATTTTTTTGAGGACGGTACCCTTTTTCAACGGCTCTTATCATCCCGCGCTTTATTTTAAGATTATGTAGTTTCCTTTGATATTCTTCTACAATACCGACTATCTGGATGACCATGGCATCCGAATCCGATAACTCAAGCTCCCCATCGTGTGAGAGCGTATAAATTTTCACATCTTCTTTAAGGATGACATGGAAAAGGGCTATTTTGGCATTCCCTCTTCCCAGTCTTGTTTCGTCCTGGATTAATAGTACTTCAGCTTCTTTGGTTTTAAATAGTTCGAGCATGTCAAAAATACCATCCCGATTCAACTCATAACCACTTGCCTGTTCTTTAATTATGGAAACAACTTCCACATCCATCTTTTCTGCCAATTTGACTAATTCATCTTCCTGCCTTGCCAATGATGTTTCCTGTGACTCTTTTTCTGTGCTGACCCTACAATAGATTACCGCCTTCATAATACCCTACCTTCACTACTTACTGCTCACTGGCCAAATTCTGGACAAGTTCTTCCCCTTTAACCGGTATGACGATGACTTGACCAGGTTTTATCGAATCCGCCATGACTCCATTATGCTCTTCTATCCAACCAATGAATTCTTTTTTTGTCAAATTTGCTTCTTCATATTCTTCGGCAATTCCCCATAAGGTGTCACCTTCACTTACTTCTATAGAAAGGAAATCTTTTTTTTGATCATTGTTCAATGTACAAGAGAATAAAATTGAAAAGATGAATACTGATCCCGCTAATAGAATCGTATAAATATAATTTTTGTATAATTTTTTCATAAATATCCCTCCAAAGCGAATGTTCGTTCGTATGTTATGGTAAAATTATAATACGAACGTTTGTTTCAGTCAACAACAAAATTCGAACTTATGTTTGTATAGAGTTGGGGGCCATGCTATAATGTAGCAAAGAACATTGGGGAAGAGGTGCACAAATGACTAAACTATCAAAACGGCAGCAAGATATTCTTGATTTCATTAAAGAAGAGGTCCGCCAAAAAGGGTATCCACCTTCCGTACGGGAGATTGGCGAAGCAGTGGGACTTGCTTCAAGTTCAACAGTACACGGACATTTATCCCGCCTGGAAAGTAAAGGCCTGATTAGACGTGACCCAACCAAGCCAAGGGCCATTGAAATAATGAATTCGGAGGAAGCGAACAATATTCCCAAAGCCAATGTCGTGAACGTGCCGTTACTTGGAAAAGTAACAGCGGGCATGCCAATAACCGCCATTGAGAACATAGAAGAATACTTTCCGCTTCCCGAAAGCATGGTTCCACATGATGACCATGTATTCATGCTGGAAATCATGGGTGAAAGTATGATCGAAGCAGGAATTCATGATGGAGATTATGTCATCGTGAAACAACAAAGCAGTGCCAATAATGGAGATATCGTCGTGGCCATGACGGAAGATGATGAAGCCACTGTAAAACGATTCTTTAAGGAACCGGACTACATAAGGCTTCAGCCTGAGAACTCAAATATGGAACCAATTATTTTACGAGATGTTTCGATACTTGGAAAAGTAATAGGCTTATATAGACAAATACACTAAAAGCGCTAACCGCGCTTTTTTTGTTTGTTTAATTTATGTCCCAAATTCTCTCAATATGCATATGGAAGAGTAGATTTTGAAATATTTTTTAATAGAATCAAGTTTTCCATGGGAATATTAACCTCCTTTATAACGGATGAAAGGTGTCTTGATATATGTACTTTCGAAAGAAAACCTATTTCAAATAAAAAAGGAGAGCGGTAAATTACCGCTCTCAGTCAAAATTCATTTCACTCTTAATCTTTGGTTCACTTTAATAAGGTTAAAGTCGATCAAGCCATTCCACTGTTGTATCTACACTTGTGTCGAACCATATGCCTTTGCAAGCCCTGAGACTGAATCCCCCTTTTTGACAATATGATAAACCTCTTCGATGCTTACATCATATTTAGTTAAATCGCTTGTTTCGATTAGGTTTACCAGTTTTTCTATATATTTCGGGTCCGAGGCGTAGCCCGAATCGAATATTGCTTTGAGTGCTTTTTTGTAATCTTTTTCTCCAATGACAGCAGTATATAGACCTCTATTCCACGAAGTCCCCTTTTCATATAGATTGGCAAGATCTCGAAGACTTTCTTCCCAAGTTGGGTATTTTCTGAATTTGTTCCATACTTGAACGGGCACACCGTTGACATATTCCATTGTTTGAATAATGACAGACTCTCCCTTAAAGTCACCTTGTACCAAATATATTTTTCCTTGATTTGCTAATAAGCTTGTCCCATTTCCACTCTCCAAACAAGCTTGTGCAATGACAACAGAAGGTAAAATTTTAAATTCCTTTTGAATTTCTGGGCATAAGGAGCAATTTCCTTAATAAACGTTTCCTTGCTCATAAGAACCTCCCATTATTAGAATCACTTTATTTTTTACTCTAAACTATGGGAAAGTTACAGCTTGTCCAACAAAGAAAGTTCGGAAAATTGTATTTACCTAAAGTGGCTCGCTCCGCGTCTTATTAAAACCATTACAGAAAAAGACGTCAATCCAGAAAATCAATGGATTTATGGATTTTAAATTGAACTCTGAAAATCTTCAAAACTTATTTTGTAAAACCTTTCAATAATTAATTTTTAAATATGTATTCATATACTATGGTATAAAACCTTGATAAATAGTAAAAATTAATTTTAAAAACTTTCAGTGTTAAGGTGGTGAAATTATGGACTTCCCAACCATCCATACAAACTTTTGGGATGCAGTGATAGCCATTCCTACCATCATGATTCTTACTCAACTTATAAAGGTCATGTTTCGGATTCCTCCTAAATTCATCCCAAGCATCGCTTTGGGACTTGGCTTATTCATTTCCATTTTCATAAGCCATCGTCATCATTTGGTTGCTGGAATTTTCATGGGCTGGTTTTATGGCTATGCAAGCATAGGCAATTATGCTGCACTCAAAACTGGTATTTTGTCATATAGAGAATCCTATCCAAAGGCGGATTAAATCTATACAGGTTATCCTCGTTGCATTTCATCAATCTATTTTATTGCTAGGAGACCTGACTTGCTTATATCCCCATATAACGCCCATAAATTTAACACATTAATTAACAATTACGACTTGGCTGTTTCCTTTGGCTGAATAGCCATCACCCTTGTTAACCCTATCATTTCACACCTCCCTCTCATTTCATCCAAAAAACACCTTCTCAATTAAGAGAAGGTATCAGTTTGTCGACAAAAGGAGGTTCGGAATGCTCTCACCTCGAAACATGATTTTAAAAGTAAACTTCCTTCATGTTTTTTTACTCGTTTATACTGAGGAAACCCCCACTCGATTGAAGTAATTTGTGACACTCCTGCCGAATATCTGGCTATACGAGACCCACAGACGCATGCGGCGAGGAGGCTTGGCAGTGAGTTGGCGGAAAGGGAGCGGATTTCTGAAAACGGCTGGAATTTTTTTTGAGGGTTTCTTAAAATTGAACGTGATTGGAACGTAGGGCACTCGCTTTCCCGGGCGGTCCGCCCTCGGCGCTCTATGCGCCTGTGGGGTCTCCCATAGACGCGCTTATCCCGCAGGAGTCTCGTACCTTCCGTTCCAATCAACTGGAATGTTTTTCAGAAAAAAACTGTAGGCAAACAGACTTTCTGCGAATTTGTCTACATTCTGATACCCTCTCAATTAAGAGAAGGCCTTTCACCTATTTCTCAATATAGACCGAACGAATCAGCGTCCGGATTCTTTCAGTACCATCCACATTTTTTTCCTTGACATCAATTGTTACATTATAAACACCTGACTTAGGTACTTCTGGAAGGGCACCAGTAAAATTTTCGGTATCCATTACCTTAATGGAGCTTTTTTCACTAATTTCATTACCGCTTTCATCTATTAGATGAACCAAAAATGTTGTGCTGATCGGCCTTTTTTTATCATTCATTGGGTTCTTTATTAAAAATTTTGCATCTTTTTGCTTAACTTTACCGGCCATACTTAATGTAATGGGATGCTTTTCGTTAAATTGTGCTGTGAACAAGTAGGCGTCTTTTGGCGATTTAGTCTTCATTCGCACTTTCCAGTCCCCAATTTCAAGGTTATTTCTATAGAATGATTGGATGGTTGCGCCATTAAAAAAGGAAGTTTCATTTTTGGCTGAATGAACTTTTAAGGAAGGTGAATACTTTTTATTGGATGGAGAAATTAATTCAACCTCAACATCATTTGAGGCTGTATATATGGTTATATTACCTGGGGCTGCTTCATTTACATGGAAACTTTGTTCGATCCAGACATTTTGTTTCAGGACATCACCCAAAACGGTTTGAGCGAGTTCGGTTGTGATGACATCATCTTCTACTCGTTCTTTATAGTTGACATTAAATTCAGGAACCCCAGCGATGGAAGTGCTTCTTAAATAGGGTTCAATTCTTGAAAATACAGCTGAACCGACTCGAATATTGTCGTGATCAAAGTTGGCATCCGTAAATAAATGTGTTCCGTAGGGTATTTTTGTACTCCATACATTCACTAGTCCATCATTTTCTCCATATGAAGATAAATATTGTCCCCCCATTGATAAAGCTGAAAGAACCGGGCCTCTGTTCATACCTGCCACAGTAAAATACATGTTTTTACGTGAGTTAACATGGTTATCCGTGACAGAACGAAATTCCGCCATTTTACCAACTTGTAAAGAATAAGTTCCTTCATCTTTTTGACCTAATAAGGAACCAAGCCAGCCCGCATACCAGCTATAAGCCAAATCAGCTAGGTAAGAACCATGATGAGGGGAAGCTAAAGTGATGACCCTTCCAACATATTGGTGTGCTCCATAGTGCACTAGAGCCGATTGGGTGTCTGGCCCTCCTTTGCTGTGAGCTATAATATTTACTTTTTCGCCCCCGAAATGGTTACTGATTTCTGAAAGCATTTGAGCTAAAAGCCTTCCATTAGCATATTGGCTCACTGATCCGTTTCCAGCTGAATCATGAAGCTGAACAAAAACAGTTTGGTAGCCTGCTTCATACGCCTTGGTATACATATCATTGACACCATGATATTCCGTTTCACCGTACCAGCTGGTTGAACTGCTGTTTTTCCCTTGAACAAACACGATCGGTGGTTTCTCTGTGTCAAGATTGGGAGGAATGCTGCCTAGAAACCAATCCCCTGGACTGAAGGTTTCGGAGGGCGGTTTCAATTTTCCTGCTGAGGAAATGTCTGGCTTAGCCATAATTACTATGGTTAGAATGAGGACAAGAAAAACGACATAATTGATTACATTCCTTTTCAATTGTTATCTCCTCCAATATCCTGTGGTATTTTTTCGAACTCATCCTATTATCAATCCCCTCCTTCCCAGGCCTTCATTAGTATATATTTGTACGTTTGCATACCATTACCTGCTATCTTCATAAAGATGGGAGAAAAAAACTAGAAGAAGTTCATTAAAAATGGAGATAAAGTATGAAGACTAACCTTCAATTCATTTATGGATGCAGTCTTTTACCGTTTATGAAGACGTACTTACGGAGGAAATCATTAAATCGAATGCTTCAAATTCACGAAAAAAGAGAACAAGCCCTTATCCTGCAAAGGATAGAGGGCTTGTTCATCCATATTGACTTTTCCCTTCGAATATGCCATTGTCCAATTGCTCCTATTCATGGTGTTTTGAAGTCCGTCCTATACATTAAGTAAATAAAATTCTTTCACAGCAATCGGCTGTCATTCATGAGGATCTCAGTAGCAATCTTCTATTTTATACAAAATATCAGCATGCTCCAATTAGGGGATACAGCTGGCCCTTTTTTTAAGAACGTGAGAAGTTTGGATTTTTTCTCCTTTAAGCAATCCCCCCTCCTACATCCCCGTATTCCCCCTGAGAACAGTATCAATAATTTCAGTGATAAGCTCGTCCTTCCGATTGTACAATTTGACAACACCGTCGTGTACGATAATATCCTCAATGACCTCTCCACGAATTTCCTTTCCAATCTTAAATATACTAACGGCAGCAGCTCCTACTGCAACTTCAAAAGAATTAATTTCCCTTTCCACTTTTTTCACCTTCTTTCCATCATTTCTTGAATCTTGTACCATGTAAGTTAGGATTGTATTGATTAGACTTTACATTCCGAATGGCCAATCTGGTAAAGAAATGATGGTACACTTGAACCTTCAACTACATTTGAAGTGTAGGTGAGGATCAAAAAAAATGATATCATCGATCGAGAATCCTACACATTCAGCAAATAAATAAGCCTTATCGATTCGCAAAGGAATCTTATATTGCTCATAGTCAATGTAAGTCCTCTTGGCCATCTTCAGCACTTTAGCCATTTCATCTTGAGTCAATCCTTTATACTTCCTCGCTTGTTTAAGTGTGAACTTAACGTTTGTCATATCTTGTCACCACCTGTCTAAAAAAATAATATCACACTTGAAGTATAGTTACCAACAATTTTTCGCAAAATTCACGCACTTTAAGTTTACTCACTTTCACTCATAGTGTATATTCAAGTAAGAGGTGAAGAAATATGCACATTGGTGAACGGATTAAAATGTTAAGAAAAGAAAGAAAAATGACACAAGAAGATTTGGCAAATATATTAAAAGTGGCCCCAACGGCGGTATCCGCTTGGGAATCCGGACGGAATAAACCTTTAATGGATAAATTGAGCATGATGTCGACATGCTTTGAAATACCGCTATCCCACCTCATTGAAGGAGCACCCATCGTTAGAAATAATCCTGGAATGGAATTTCTAAATGAAAAGAATGTAAGATTAATTGGTGTCTACGGAAGTATCCCTGCTGGAGATCCTAATTTTACCAACGAATATATAGAAGCCTATATGCCGACATTAAATTCGATGCTAAAATCGAATAAAGAATATTTTTTCCTTAGAGTGAATGGCAATAGCATGAACAAAGAATTCAGAGACGGGTCATTGATTCTCGTTGAAAAAACAACCTACGTCGAAAACGGAAAAATTGGTGTGGTTTTAGTAAATGGTCACGATGCTACGGTCAAAAAAGTGAATATCTATGAAGAAAACATCACACTCACTCCCTGCAGCACGGATCCTTTTTATGAAGAAAAAACCTATAACATCAAAAATGATAGGGTCCGAATTTTAGGAAAAGTGGTTCAAGCCATTAAAATATACGATTAATATCCATCTCGGGTTTCTTTACGGAAATGAAAATAAATGAATAATGAGCAACACTACATAGATTCAATTCTACATATTAGGTACAAGCCATCATGGTTTGTGCTTTTTAGTATTTTCCCCCAGATTACATTGAGTGAATGTATTTGGAAACTATATGCGTCCTAGGACGCTTTTTCCAGTGAATTTTCTTTACATGCAGAAAGAATAAAATTTCCTATATTGGGTAATCAAATTATCATATTTTTATTATTGGGTTCACAATCTCATATAAAATCTTATAATTGAACGATAAGCATTTGCCTCTGTAGCTCTAGAAGGGAAGAGCGCCGGAAAACATTGTAGCCACCGGGTCGCAAGGTAAGGGTTTCAGAAGCACCGAAAAGCAAATAAGCTGAGGCAGGTGGAATTCCTGCTGGTGAAAATCCGTAGGGAAGCGTGTTCTCCCCTAGCCTATGCTTACGAAAGGAGTGCGGGTTCGAATCCCGTCAGAGGCTTTTTTCCTGATAGACTGCAATTATATATACTGCCAGAAAGTGACTCCCATTTGCACAAAGTCCACTTTTGCCTACTGTGCAAATTCATTATTTTCCCTTTGTGAGGATGCTAGTATCTATGTCAGTTCTTAAATCTTTTCCCCGTATATCAGTTTTAAGAATTATATTTTAATATTAGAGGCTAATAATATTTTGGTCATAATATTCCCTTACACTCCTTCCGCTATTATCGAAGTAATGGATCAAATCAGGACGGTAGAATGTACATGATTATTTCATTACATGCATATTCCTGAACCAAGAAAAGCCCCTCTCTTTTTGAGAAGGGCTTCCTGCGTGGTGTGCTTTCTGAAGTTATGAATAATTTAGCCAGTCAATTATTAATTATTCATTTCACCCGCAATTTCTGGTTTACTGTAATGGTGTACTGACTGTCAAGACCGTTCCAATCTTTAATTTGCTGAACCGTACTGCCATAAGCAATGCTTAAGGAATATACGGTATCCCCAATTACAACAGTGTGGTATACAGCTGTACTTTTCTTTGTAAGATTGAAGCATTTAACTAAACCGTTTACATGTCCGCGAGCCAGTGATTCAATAAATGATGCCGCTTTCAATTTGGCTGCGTCATTGACATTATCGATAAATCCATTTTCAGTCAGGAGTGCAGGCATGTCCGTTTCACGGAGCACATGTAAATCTCCTGTTTTTTGTCCTCTGTCTTGGATGTTGATAAGCTTCATGACCTCTGAATGAATATGATCTTGATACGTTTTCGTTATCTGGTTAGAGGACGTATAAATGTAATCCTCGTACCCAGTTCCGCCGCCAGCATTAATGTGGATGGAGAGATAAAAGTCAGCTCCCCACGCGTTCGCTGCATTTGTACGATCGTTTAAGGAGGGGTACGTATCTTGGGTCCTGCTCATTTTTACAGAAACGTTATTATATTCTATTAATAAGATGTTTTTGATTCGAGTTGCAATGGATAAAGTTAAATCCTTTTCTCTCAATCCATTCCCCACCGAGCCTGAATCCGTACCGCCATGGCCGGGATCAATAAATACTTTTACCATTTCTATCACCTCTATTAATCTTATGTTACGTATTAACAAATGCTTGTACACATAACTATCGGATTAAAGAAATTTCAAAATAATATAGAATTCTTCTTCTTGGCTGCCGTTCCAAAAAAAATACACCCCTAAAGGTGTTTATGGCATATTATATTAAGACATTCGCCCAATGGACGAGAACTTTTTGAAAAAGCTTTCTTTCATTTTTTCACTTTGGTATTAGGAATTATTGGCGCATTACCCATCTATAAACAAAGTGATGGAAGAAGATAGAGAGATTTTTAAAATAAGTCAACATCAACAAAAATACTCTAACAGCTTTTCATTTATTGGTTATTGTTTGTTTTATTTATTACTTCTACACAATTTTTGATTGAGTCAATCACTATAGTTGGTTCTGATAATTGCGGAAAATGTCCACTTTTTTCAGCGACAATGTGTTTGCTGTTGCTTGACAATGAAAGTAATTCCAATTGATTCTCAAGTCGTTTTCTTCGAACTTCCTCTGGCATCATTCGATTTTCCTGTCCACCAGTAATGACAAATACAGGTATTTCGGGAAACGTATCAGTTTGATGGATTTGATTCACGGTTTTTTCCACAAAATTAACTTCATTGAATTGTTTATGTGAAGATAAGGAATCAAACATCTTGAACATCTTATTAATGGTTTTAACTGCCTTGCCTTGATATTCATTAAGGCTAATATCTTTCGGGGTACTGGATTCCAAAAAAACGATTCCAGCTACTTCATTTGGGTATAGTCGGGCGTATAAATTAGCATATAATCCGCCTAGCGAATGTCCAACCAATAAGTATGGAGGTTCAAACCCCACGATTGTTAATGCTACACGTAAAGTGTTAACAATATTTATCCCGTCTTGGCTTTCCTTCGGTTTATCGCTGCCAGCAACACCAAAACGATTATAGGAAAATACTGATGAGGATTCCGAAATTGCAGGTAGGATTTTTATCCACCCCTCTATCGGTCCCGAACCACCGTTAATTAAAACTATATTAGGTTTGCCGTTTCCACTAATATTATATTGTAACGTCCCTTTTGGTGTTTCCACTTTATATTTTTCTATTTTCAATGTCTGCACACCTCACTTTGTTTACATTGCTTTACGTGTGTATCAAGCTTTTGGTTTCATTTATTGAAGATTTAGACAAATGCTAAATGTATTCTTTTTTAAGAAAGTTATTGGAAAAATGGACAATTACCCCATAGATAAAATGAACTTAAATTCCTAAACATTGAACTGGATTTTAAAAGGAGAGATCGTATGATAAATGAATATGGTAAGTTTGAACAATTGGTTCAAAAGTTTGATCAAGGAAATAAGCTAATTCGTGCATGGGAATTAAAAGGTGGTATTTCTGCACAAGTGACAGGACTTGAAATATTACAATCTTCAGGGCGGATCGTAAAAATGATCGTTCGTCAGCATGGTGATAATGACTTGAAACGGAATCCAAATATTGCATCAGATGAATACAAGCTCTTAGGGATATTGAAAGCTGCCGGTTTGCCTGTACCGATGCCATATTACTTCGAGCAATCCTGCGAATTTTTTTCCAAGCCGTGCATACTTATCGAGTTTATTGAGGGTAAGTCAGAATTCACCCCCTCAAATCTTAATGATCATATCTTACAATTGGCAATCAATCTAGCAAAAATCCATCGTGTTGATTGTGCAAATCTATCTTTATCATTTCTGCCTAAACTAGAAAATACATATGTCGAGATGTTAAATAATAAAGATAGGGTAATCCTGGACGAAACATTAAATCTGAGCTTGATTAGAGATTTGTTAAAATCTATCATGCCTTTACGCTCCATCAATAAAGAAGTGATCCTTCATGGTGATTATTGGCCAGGAAATATATTATGGAAAGACGGTAAACTAGTTTCCATAATTGATTGGGAAGACTCAGGCTTAGGGGACCCTTTGGCTGACCTTGCCAATAGTCAACTCGAAATTTCATATCATTATGGAATGCAAGCAATGAATGAATTCACCAATCAATATAAATCCATGATGCCGGAGGTGAATTTTACAAACTTACCCTTCTGGCAATTATTTGCCGCATTACGGTTATCTACATTTCCTGAATGGGGCTTGGAAAAAAGCAAGGAAAATAACTGGCGGAAAAGACACAAGTCATTTGTTCGTCAAGCGATTAACCGAATTCGTTTAAATTAATGTTTATTCAATTTTTTTATAATGAGTGAAAGATCTGATATGCCCAAGAATTTTTGATAAAGGCATTTATACCAGTCCCTTTTTCAATTATTTTCATAAACTAACAATGACTTCCAAAGAAATCCAGGAGGTGTTTAAATGTATAATAAGCCCTGGGGGCATCCGAAAGGCGGTCAATGTCCACCACAATATTGCCCACCGCACAGAATGCCCACTCAGTATAATCCTCCTCAAATCTCCCCTACAAAGCAAAATGTTAAAACTAATGTCATTAACACTGTGATTCCGGTTTTTCACCCGACACATACAACTACCGTGAATAAATACTTCACCACATATATACCGCATACCCGAAGTATCGTGAAAGAGTGTTATACCCAAAGCTTTGTTTGTGGAGTTCCTCAACCCCCTAGTTTTTCGAGAAAAATGTTAAGATATTAATTAAAAAACCCCCATTCGGGGTTTTTATTAATTCCTTCCTTCAACCTTTGAAAATTGACATTCAAAGGATTTACAACCATCTAAATGCAAACTCACTATACTTTTTAAAGTTTTGTTTCTTATAAAACTCTTTTGCAGCTATGCTAAAAATTCCTGTTTGTCCTTCTTATATGTTGCTATCAGGTTCCAAGACTAAAGTGGCTTATTGTATCACTTTCAGCCTAATTTTGAACGTAACAGGATATATTCTGCAATGATAGAAAATATGAGACTAACTTATAGGTGGTATTAGTTTAATATGAGCCCTTTAGATGATAAGATTCTTGGGGGAAGTGATTGAAAATAGTAATCAATATTTAGGAGGAGTTCATCTTGAATCCTTATGCATTTTTGGCAATAGCCATCCTAAGTGAAGTGTTTGGCAGTTCGATGTTAAAAGTATCAAACGGATTTAAAAAGTTATTCCCTTCCATTGGTGTGGTAATAGGAATGGGTTTGGCTTTTTATTGCTTGTCGTTATCTCTAATAACCATTCCGCTTGGAACGGCTTATGCCATTTGGTCGGGAATAGGCACAGCTTTAACTGCTTTGGTGGGAGTTATCGTTTATAAAGAAAGCTTTAACCTGAAAAAATTTTTAGGTTTAGTCCTGATCATAGGAGGAGTGGTTGTTTTGAAACTCTCAAGTGGGAGCTCCCATTAACATACTAGTAATTGGAGGTTATATTATGAAAGGATACATAGCTTTAGGAATATCTATCATAAGCGAAGTATTTGGTACGACCATGCTTAAGTTGTCTGAAGGATTCACTCATTTATTCGCTTCATTAGGGGTTATAATAGGATTTGGAATAGCATTTTATAGCTTATCTTTATGCCTAAAAACAATTCCATTAAGTTTAGCATATGCCATTTGGGCAGGAATAGGCACAGCTTTAACAGCATTAATTGGCGTACTATTATGGAATGAGCCATTTAGTATCACTACATTTGGTGGCTTAGTATTAATCATTGGGGGAGTGGTTTTACTAAATGCTTCCCATACCCCCAAACAAGCAGAAGGAGAGTCAAACTAATGGTTTGACTCTCCTCCTCCCCCCGCTCATTCAAAAATAAACATGTCTAAAAGAAAAACACGATACCTTGAACTACATTAGAAAAGGCCGCCACTGCAACCTTCTATTTTTGAATGGAGCTGAACTTTCGAGAATCAGTCCTTCAATTGAATATAATTCCTCAGTCATTTTCCTTGATAAACCTAATTGTTCTTTTCATTTCTTTCTTAGCAGCCTTCACCAAGTCCTTCGTGCAAAGTCCGTGAACTTGAATTTATCGGGTCTATGCCTGGATTCGCTATATTGAAACAAGCTTCCATCGATTAAATGGACCGTACTTTTCACAACTGCCACCATATCGAAGTCTTCAATGTCCAATAATTGTTTATCTTCTTCACTGCATGGCTCCACGGTAATTTCCTTATTGGAAAAACCAATCTGGAGACCGAGTTCCTTTTCGATATATCCATAAATCGAATCCTCACAAATTTCCTTTGTCAGATTAGGTATGAACTCGCTTTTGAAATAGTCTTTATCCAGTATGATTTTCTTCCCATTGATTTGCCTTACCCGGAATACTTTCCATACTTCACCATCATCAGTTGAGTCAAGAAGCTTGGCCATTTTTGAGTCGGGGGTCACAAGCTCTAATTTATGAATGATCGTTTTGGAATGCAAATTCAACTTTTCCACCATTTCTTTATAGGAAATCAACCCTGCTACAGGAAAGTTAAATTTGCTGAAATCCAAGACAAAGGAACCCTTACCTTTGATTTTATGGATATATCCATTTTGTTCAAGCAACTGTAAGGACTTTCTCACAGTATCCCTGGATATGTCATACTCTTCCATAAAGCTGCTTTCAGAAGGAAGCTTTGAATTTGTCGGAAAGGTTCCTTCTTCAATTTTTGAAACGATATCACCATATAGCGATAGATATTTGCTGTTCATTTCATCACCACAATATATTTTTCTTAGTCTGCTACTCGTCCTTTTTCAACAAATAGACAACCGATTCATAGGGACGGAGGATAAAAGCACCTGCAAGTTCATTCGAATCGATATAGTTTGAGAGAAGGAGCTCTGAGTTGTATCCGGATAGGCCTATATCCTTTGGTATTTCGAAGGATGCTTCTTTTGCATAAAAGTTATTGATGACCAAAAGTTTCTCGTCTTCATAACTGCGTATATAAGCGAACAATTGGTCATGATCACCAAGAATTTCCTGATAGTCCCCATATGCAATGATATCATGATTCTTGCGTAAGAATATAAGTTTTTGGTAATGATGAAAAATGGAATCCTGATCCTTCATTGCCTGCTCAGCGTTGATGATCTTAGCATTATCAGGTACTGAAATCCATGGCGTCCCTATTGTAAAGCCTGCATTCTCCGCATTTTCCCACTGCATGGGAGTTCGCGAGTTATCACGGGATTTAGCTTGAAGGATTTCAATTATTTCCTTTTCATCCTTGCCTGCCTCTTTTAAAATATTGTAATAATTAATCGATTCCACATCCCGATATTGTCCTATATCATTGAATTTCGGGTTGGTCATCCCTATTTCCTCCCCTTGATAAATATAAGGGGTTCCCCTAAGCATATGAATGGCTGTTGCCAGCATCTTGGCAGATTCCTTTTGATACTCTTGATCATTCCCAAACCTTGATACGATCCTCGGCTGGTCATGGTTGCACCAGAACAGGGCATTCCACCCATTTCCTTCTTGCATCCCATATTGCCAGCTGCTTAGGATCTCCTTTAACTGCCTGAAGTCAAAATCTGCAAGTGACCATTTTTCCCCATCCTTATAATCCACCTTTAGATGATGGAAACTGAATACCATGGACAGCTCCTTTTCAACTGGAGATGAATATTTGATGCAATGGTCAATGGTCGTCGATGACATTTCCCCTACAGTCATCACCTCTTCATCCTTCCCAAAAGTTTCTTCATTCATCTCTTTAAGGAATTGATGAATTTTGGGACCATCTGTATAAAAGCATCGTCCATCTCCATCATTGTCATTTTCATAGAAGTCAGGCTTCGAAATAAGATTGATGACATCCAAACGGAATCCTTTGACACCTTTATCCATCCAGAAGTTTACTACATTGAAGATTTCCTGCCTTACTCTGGGATTTTCCCAGTTAAGGTCAGCTTGTGTCCGATCGAACAAGTGGAGGTAATATTCATCATGTTCGGCTACATATTCCCATGCAGGGCCTCCGAATTTCGAAATCCAATTCGTAGGAGCCTCTCCATCTTTCGATTTCCTGAAAATATAATAGTCCTTATATTCTTTTTCTCCAGCCAATGCTTTTTGGAACCATTCATGCTCTGTTGATGTATGGTTGAATACCATATCCAGCATGATTTGGATATCCCGTGAATTAGCTTCCTTCACCAATCTTTCGAATTCATCCATCGTCCCAAAAACAGGATCAATGGAAGTATAATCCGCTACATCATATCCATTATCATTCTGAGGTGAACGATAAAATGGGGTCAGCCAAATATAATCCACTCCCAGTTTATTCAGATAATCAAGTTTTTCTATAACACCATTTATGTCCCCGATGCCGTCGCCGTTGGAGTCCTTAAAAGACTTCGGATATATTTGATAGATGGTACTTTTTTTAAAATCCTTCATTGTAAATCCTCCTCTGCTTTCCCGGATGTATCTTTTTGTCTCTATGATAAAAAAGAGGGAGAATGCTCACCCTCCGCATTATTACGCATTTAATTTCGTTGTTTTCGTTCTTGTTTTCAAGTTCATTTGAGGACGCTTGGAAAATGCTATAGTCAAAATGAATGGCACAACGAAAGCAACCAGCATCGCGAGCGCGAACATTCCCATGTACTTTGGCTGGATGGAAAGGATACCTGGGATCCCCCCAACACCGATTGAGTTTGCCATTACTCCAGATCCGACTGAAATGATGCCTGCGAAAAGTGAACCGATCATACCGGCTAAAAACGGAAAGCCGTATTTCAGGTTAATTCCGAACATGGCTGGCTCTGTTACACCTAGATAACATGAAATCGTGGCGGGGATGGAAACTTGTCTTTCCTCCTGATCCTTTCTGTTGATGTAAATCATCGCAAGCACGGCCGTGCCTTGAGCAATATTAGATAAAGCGATCATTGGCCATAGGTTCGTTCCGCCTAGTTCACTCATAAGCTGAAGATCGATTGCATTTGTCATATGATGCAGGCCTGTGATGACAAGTGGTGCATAGGCAAAGCCGAAGACGGCAGCAAATAGCCAGCCAACTGATGAATTCAGTCCGGAATATACAACCGTTGAAATGACTGAACCGATTTTCCAGCCTAATGGCCCCAAAATGGTATGGGCAATGATTACAGTTGGAAGTAAAGCGAAAAATGGAACGACGATCATGGAAATGGAATTGTGCACTTTATCTCTCAAGAACCGTTCTAAATACGCCAAGACGAACCCTGCAAGTATCGCTGGGATAACTTGAGCCTGGTAGCCGATCATATCGACCTGGGCAAAACCGAAATCCCAAAAGGGTATGTCACTTGCCTTTGTGTTTGCCACTGCATATGCATTAAGAAGTTGTGGAGAAACCAGGGTCAAACCTAGGACGATGCCGAGAATTTGAGTTGTGCCCATTTTCTTCGAGATGGACCATGTAATCCCAACAGGAAGAAAATGAAAAATAGCTTCACCTATCAACCAAAGGAAGGCGTGGACCCCTGCCCAAAATTGTGAAATATCAACAAGAGTCTTCGTACTGTCTTCGAACATTTTAATATCGCCAATGATATTGCGGAATCCAAGAATGAGACCTCCAACGACTATGGCAGGAATCAGTGGGGTAAAAATATCAGCTAGATGTGCAATCATACGCTGCAGCCAGCTCATATTCTGTTTAGCCGCTTTTTTCACATCTTCTTTTGACGCTTCTTGTAAACCAGCCATGGAAACGAATTCATTATAAAATGATGATACTTCATTCCCGATTATGACCTGAAACTGGCCAGCTTGTGTAAAGGTTCCTTTTACTAGCTTAATCGATTCAATATTCGTTACGTCCGCCTTAGCGGGGTCTTTCAACGCAAATCGCATTCTTGTCGCACAATGCGTAACCGTCGCAATATTTTCCTTCCCTCCGACATGTTGGAGCAAATCCCTTGCTGGTTCTGTGTATTTACCCATTCCAATACTTCCCTTCCCTAGAAAGCAAAATATAGTTGATTTTATAACCTGTACGTATAGGTTCTGTATACGCTTTCATATTATCCTGTACGTACAGGTTATGTCAAGAACTTTTTCCCTGACTTTAAAAGAATTGATTATCATGGACTTTCATTTACGATTCTGTTCTTGCTCATTTGGATTTTGATAGCATTCATATTATCCCGTAATTTAAGACGAGTAGCTGAAAAATTCAGAAATAAGGTATAATGAAGATATAACCTCTCAATTAATATTTTAATGGTTAGAATTTAGCAGGGAAATGGGAGATGAACTTATGTCTGAAACTAATAAATTTCCACTTATATCAGGTAATCTTTCTCTGGATTTAGTGAATACGGAACTGGTCAGTCGTGGCCAACGGCAAGACTTATTACTATCAGAACGTGATGTGCTGGACTGGCTTACTGTAATAAAAGGGAATAACTCATATTTGGATAATCAGTTATCCTCAAAAATTAAAGAGAGAATTCAACGAGTATTTGCAGGCATTCTAGAAATGCGTACTATTTTAAGAAAACAATTTGAATTAATAGCAGATGGGAATCCGATTCCGGATGAGTTTATCGCCTATTTAGAAAAAAAAATCGAAAAATCGCCTTTCACATATAAATTAAGTGATCAAAAACTGGTTCCCATACCTGTTGGAGAAGCGGAAGATATCCTGCAATCTTATATTGCCTTTGACTCATTAACTTTAATTGAAAAAAATAAGCTGTCATCATTAAAGCGATGCTCGAATGATGATTGCGTCCTGTTATTTATCGATGAAAGCGGAAGACGCAAATGGTGTTCAATGAAAATATGCGGGAATAGGAAAAAGGTAGCCAGATTTCAACACCGGAAATCTGATGATGAATGAAAATCTACCTTATTAAATAAGTTTGTCAGAATGTAAACAAATTTGAAGTAAGCTGGTTGCCTGCCAGTTTATTCATTATAAAATCATTCCAGTTAATCCCAGAGATCCAATCCCTTTCCGCCGACTGTCTGCCATGCCTCCTCAAAGCGAGCGACTGTGGGGTCTTGGCTAGCCAGTCATTCGGCAGGAGTGTCGTAAATTTCTTCAAATCCATTTAGGATTTCATAAAACAGTAAAATGATTCGGGATGAAACTATTCTGAACCTCCTCTTGTCGACACATTGAGTTGGCTTTTTTTATGGATTTTTAAACTAACCACTAAAAATAATTTTGACAGGTTAGTTTATTTCATATAAAGTCTAATTATATAAAAAAGGAGGGTTCACTTTGGACCGTATTTCAGCCGCGAGGCATAAAGAAAAACGCTATTTTCATATTCATTATTTATCGAAGATGAAGGGAAAAGGAAGAAGCCCTTTACAAATAAATGTAAAGGACGCAATAACGGGGTTGATTGGGGGATTTTTAACTATATTCGCCTTAATTCTCTTAACAAAAATAACATCAGCAGTGTGGTTAATGGCTCCATTTGGTGCCAGCTGTGTGCTGGCGTTCGGTCTGTGGAACGCACCATTATCACAACCGCGGAATATTATAGGCGGTCATTTTGTTTCAACATTCGTAGGTTTAGCTTCCTATCATTTTTTTGGCGATGAACCTTGGGCAATCGGCTTGGCTGTCGGATTAGCAATTGCGGTGATGATGCTGACAAAAACGACGCACCCGCCAGCTGGAGCAGACCCGCTTGTAGTCATGCTTGGCCAGTATAGCTGGAGTTATTTATTTACTCCTGTTTTAACTGGTGCTGTGATAATCGTTTTACTGGCATTGTTAATTAATAATTTGCGCAGCAATCGGAGCTATCCAACTTTTTGGATTTGATTGCTTTTAATGTGTTATGAGATAAAGCATAATTTTGCAATGTTTCACTATCATGAAATAATAAACGAGGAACGCTCAGGCTCCTCGTTTTTGTCAGCTATAAGTGCTGGTATTCTTATTAAGATCTCCCACACTTTTCAATAACCTTTATCAACCATCATTTAGTTTGACTTGTGTTTCTGCAACTTCCACACCGTTCACAAGGAGTGATATTCGATGGATCCCCATGTAATGTCGACGTGTCGTCAGGTCTTTCCAATTGTGAATCCTCACTCTTTCAACTCCTTCACCATCTGAGAAATCCCTATCTGCCAAAAGGAAAATTTTACGGGAAGTTTTCTGATTCGCTTTTACAAAATCGATGGCATACTCGATGCGAAGTTTCACAGAGTTCTTTTCTTGAACTAGAAAGCCGAAATGAAGTTCACTCGTTTCCCCAATAAAAATCGAGTCTGGTTCATTTCTAATAAATGCGTTTATAATGATATTCGAATTATTCAATATATCCGTGTATCCAAATAAAGAAAGGACTTCTGGATCTGCTTGGCGAACTAAGGTCCTGCATCCCCGTCTAATAATCCAAATAGTGTTGGGTTCTCCGCTTTCATGCCAGCGCTTGGCTGTTTCTATTACGGTTTTCGGATGGTCTTTGGCAATATCATTCAAATTATTGGCAACACTTTTGCGAACATATAGGGATGGATCGTTTTTCAGGTTCTCAAGTAATTCCAAGACGGGTGCCGGATCGGATTTGAACATCGGTAAAGCTTGCCCCCAAGGTAACCTGGGCCTGCATCCCTCACTAGCCAGCCTGCGGACATGCTCATCATCATGATTGGTCCATTCCTTCATCTTCTCGATCATTAAAACGGGATCAAGCATGATAAAAGCACGGATTGCAAACTCAGAGGATGACCTTGCTGTAAAACGCTCCAACGCATCTAGCGATAACGGCCAATCTTTCTTATTCAATCCATGTACCTCTACAAAATCCGGGAAAAATAAATATCTAAACCCTTCACAATCCTTATCAAGCCGATACAAAATATCCAAAGCCTCTTGATAATCACTTGGAAGATGCTTTCCAAGAGTAATGGAAATGTGCCTTATCCGTTCTTTTAACTTCCTCTCGTCCCAATGCTCATCAATTACTTCCCCTATAAACGATTCAGTAGAGAAGGACGGATGAACACCCTTTACTTTTTCACCGAATTCACGAATGAACGTTTCATTATATAAATCCTTTAAAGGCTCAGCCATTTAATTCACTTCTTTTCTTCAGGTTAAATTTGCTTTTGGATACTTGCACTACCTATCAGCTATCATTTCAAACTATGTTATGCACTCTCATCCATAGAGCGATACATATCATTAAAAAAGGACAGCTTACTTTACAGAACAAGTCTGTCCAAAATCAAGTGAAGTTCATTCATCACTATTTGGAATGGCTGCATAATAGCTGATTCTATAGGAATCTATATACCTCTTTCCAATGGATGTAATCTTTGCACCAGAACCCATTTCCCATAAGTCCATCTAATATCCCCATACAAAATCCCTCCCGGAGTTTTCCTTTGTGTATAGTATGATAGTAGTAGCATATAAAGTAAAATATTCCTACCATATTAATGAATTAATCAAAACGACAAAAAGCCCACTCTGAAGAGCAAGGGCCTGCTTCTAGCTTTTATCAAAGAAAAAGGGTCAGTCCCACTGAGTTAATACTTTAACACAGTGGGGACTGACCTAATTGTCTATTAGACATTTTGATTTTAGCTTTATCTGACCTTTCTACTTATCTATTTAATTGTTTCACTTTTACAGGCTTTTTTTCCTTGCTTAATTTGATGATTTGACCGATAATACTGATGGCAATTTCTTCTGATGTTTCCGAGTCAATTTCCAATCCGATTGGAGAATGGACCTGCTCCAACTGTTCTTGCGTGACCCCTTCACTTTTTAACTTTTCAAATATGCTTATGACCTTGCGTTTACTGGCTACCATCCCAACATATGCAATCGGAAATTGCAGTGCCGTTTTTAATACAATATCATCACAATCTTTTGTAACAATTACCACATATGATTTTTCATTTAGGTTGGCTGCGAGCAAAGCCTTTCCAATATCCTCGTTCACAAAAAGGTTTGTCGCATTCGGAAAGCGTTCCTTTGTACAATAACCAACGCGATCATCGACAATGCAATAAGGATATTCGAGGAAATCAGCGAGCTTTGCCAACGCATGGCCTAAATGACCGGCCCCAGCCAGAATGAGTTCAGGCCTGCTTGTATAGACTTCAATAAAGACCCGTAACGTGCCGCCACAATTCATCTGAATTCCGTCTTTTGCATGTTTATTCAATTTATATTCAACGATTTTCGATTGGCCATTTTGGATCGCCTTTACACTATCTTCGATCACATAGTGTTCAGCCAAGCCTCCTCCGACAGTCCCTTCAATGGTACCATCCCGGTAGACAATCATTTTTCCAACATGCCTGGGAGTCGAGCCCTTTGATTCAATAATCATGGCTAAAGCAAAGGTTTCGTTTTGACGCGTCAGCATGGCCACTTTTTCCATCAGCTGCATGAAAAGCTCCCCCCTATCTTTAAACATTAATTCGGTTGATATTGCTTCATGCTAAGAAAATAACGTAAAAGATGTAACGCAACGGTTTTTCTGTAAGCCGCAGTGGAGCGTTGATCGTCGATTGGTCTAATGATCTTATCGAAGGCTGCCACAATTTCAGCGATGTCTGCATCGGCTAATGGTATCGTTTTTCCAACCAGCTTCTTCTCAATATCAATGGAACGAACCATCGTAGGTCCGACCGCCCCGAAGGCAAATCGAATGTCATCGATTCGATCTTTGCTTATCCGGACGAAACCCGCAAACGATACTTTGGCAATGGCATCTGCGTTGCGGTTGCCGACTTTCTCGAAAACGACATGTGAATCTCCTAATACGAACGGCAGAATAATCTCCGTTACTATTTCATTGTGAAAGCGTTGAACCTGTCGTGGACCTTGAATGAAATCGCTAATCGCAACCATGCGATCACCATTTACGGAGTGCAACAGAAGCTTTGCATTGTATACATATAATAAAGGAAGCATGTCACCGGCTGGAGAGGCGTTGCAAATATTACCACCTAATGTTCCCCGGTTTCTAATTGCCGGGGCAGCAATTGTTTTAATTGCATTCTTTAAAGCAAAAGGAATCAACGGATTTTCAAGTAATTCACTATAGGTACAGCAGGCCCCGATGTGGAGATCCTTGTGATGTTGATACACCTGCTTTAATTCGGAAAGATGATTAATAAAAACAATCGGTTTAGGGATTTTTGGAGGTACTCCCCTTCTACTTTTGTGAAGAACCATAACATCGGTGCCCCCGGCTATGATTGCACAATCTTCTCTATTCAATTGGCTCAAAGTTTCGTCTAAACGCTCGAAGCGATACGCTGTTATTTTCTCTATCATAAGCCATCACCTTTTTTAGCTGCTAGGTTAATCGCCTCAACAATCATATTGTAGCCCGTACATCGGCACAGATTTCCGGAGATACCCTCACGAATTTCAGCCTCTGAAGGATGAGGATTTTCAGATAACAAAGCTGCACTTGCCATAATCATTCCCGGTATGCAATAGCCGCATTGCACTCCCCCGGCTATGGAATAGCTTTCATCTAAAATTTTAAATTGTTCCGTTTCAATGATGCCTTCGATCGTTTGAATATCGGCACCAGCAATCGAGCCAATTGGAATAAGGCAGCTGTTTTGCAGGAGGTTATTCACAAAAACACTGCAGGCTCCGCACTCCCCTTCACCACAGCCTTCCTTTGTTCCGATTAACTCAAACTCATCTCTTAATAAATCTAGTAATCTTGCTGTAGCAGGGGCGTCAGTTTCTACCGTTCTTCCATTTAGTGTGAATTTAATCAACCCTCTTCACCTTCTTTCATCCAAAGACTTTCAATAATGACTTCCGGTGTAATCGGAATTTGCTGAAAAGAAGTGTGCAGGGCATCCTCAATCGCAGCTTGGACTGCTGGAGCGCCTCCGATTAAAGTCAATTCACCTGCGCCCTTCGCCCCGTATGGACCATCAGCATAGGGGTTATCAAAGACCTTGCTTTCAATTGAAACAATATCCAATGAAGTCGGCGGTCCATAATCCGATATGCTTTTTTGTTGGATTCTACCTTGTTTTGACGTCATCTTTTCTAGATAACCGTAAGCTAGCCCTTGAGCCAAACCACCGTCAATTTGGCCTTTCATAATCCGTTCATCGATGACCTTCCCAACTTCATAATTGCCGTATACTTTTTCTAACTTTAAATTACCTGTTAACGTATCAACTTCTACTTCAACGATATTAACGCCCCATGAATAAGCCGGGTAGGCATCTCCAGTGAAGGTTTTCTCGTCCCAAGGAATCATTTCACGGTGAACATAGTGCTCAACTACTTCCTGTTCCACCCCTGTTTGCCACTGATTCTTAAGTTTTTTTGCGGCCCGTTCAAGCAATTTTCCGACAATCATCGTCGTCCTGGAAGCTACGGTCGGACCCGAGTCGGGAACCTCTTTTGTGTCGGGATAAGGGTACAAAATATCTTCGAACGGGAGGTTAAGTTCTTTGGCGACAATTTTACACAACGTCGTCAAAATACCTTGTCCCATATCAGAGTTTGAGATTTTTAGTGATACCTGGTCGTCCTTTGATTTAACCAGTTTCACCTTTGCTTTAATATGATCTCTTTCGCCACTGCCAGTAAATCCACAGCCGTGGAGGAACAGCGAAGTTCCTATGCCTTTTTTATAGCGCTGATTTTGTTGATTTAAGCGCTGAAAGACTTCTTTTTTCTTGTTGTATTCTGACACGTTGAGTACGTCCTCAATCATTTCTTCCACTAATATCGAGTCGCGGAATTTACCTTTGGTGATGGTGGGGTCTCCTTGTTTGACGAGGTATTTTCGTTTATATTCAAGCGGGTCTATTTTTGCCAGTTTACTAAGATGTCCAATATGACTTTCGATTCCGGCAAAGCTTTGAGGAGCACCAAAGCCTCTGAAGGCGCCGTTCGGAACGGTATTGGTTTTTAAGACATAGCCTTTTGCATGAAAATGCGGAATTTTATAAACACCGGCACTGTTTATTAATGCGCGCTGCAGCACGACAGAGCTCAATCCAACATTTGCCCCTCCATCGAGAAAGATGTCAACACACATGCTCAAAATATTTCCTTCCTTATCAAGGGCCGTCCTATATTTGAGTTTGGCCGGATGCCTTTTCGTCGTTACCAGCATATCCTCAGAACGGTCGAACACGAGCATTACCGATTTTTTGACTGCTCTTGCAGCAACGGCTACGTGACAAGCCATCATAGAAGGATAATCTTCTTTGCCGCCAAAACCTCCGCCGGTAGGACTTTGAACAACTCTGACTTCATCGTCACCACAGGCTAATGCGCTTAGCAATGCATTTTTTATATAATAAAGACATTGCATCGATCCCTGGACGACAATTTCATCATCCTTATAAACGGCGAGCATTCCTTGCGGCTCAAGATAGACATGCTCCTGATAACCCGTATCATATTCTTCTTCGATGATTTGATGGGCTCCCTGCTCGATAGCTGAAATGTTTTCTAAGCTTTCCCCAAATTCATAGCTTGCCAAAACTAAGGATACTGATTTTTGCTTGATCGCTTCGTCCAATGTATAGATAGCCTGATGTTCTTCAAATTCAACCTTCACTTCATTTAACAAACTGTATAGGATATCCAGGTCTTTGCCCGTGAGCATGAGAATTGGCTCACCAATATAATTGACCCACTCATTGGCAAAAATGGGCTGATCTTCTTTGATAATTTTGACATAATTCGGTCCCGGGATATGCTCTGCTCCAACAGCTTCATACCCTTCCGGAAGGTTAGGTAATTGAATGGATATTATTTTTCCATAAGCAATTGGCGATCGATACAAAACACCATAAACCATATTTTCCACTTTTACGTCACTAATATAGGGCAACTGGCCCGATACTTTACCTTTATGGTCCTTTTTGGGCACTGAGGTGCTTATGTCTTTGAGATTCATTGCAACAACACCCTTCGACTCATTTTTTTAATGGGACATATTCTGAATAGAAACCTCTTCCTATGATTTTATCAATGAGAATGATCTTTTATGATTCATTTCTATTCAAGATTTTCGTAGTTTTTATTTTTATTTTTACTTCGAGAAATTTAAAGCATTATCATAATCAATGGCTTTTTGGTAATCCTCCGGTGTATCAACATCCATTAATACTCCCGCATCATCTACATTCATGTATTGCTTTTCGTAACCGCCCAGTACCACACGCAAATTACTTTCTGGATTGGTTTCGAGAATTTTCTGTTTCACTTCGCTTGATAATTTAATGGGATGGCCGCCTTTATAATCAAAGCTGGGAATAACCACGTTTCCTTTGTGTTTTGCTAGTAGCTGAACAGTCTCTTTTTTTACAAGCGGACAATCGCCGGGTGTTATAAAGAAGGTTGGGGCATTTACTTCGTTGCAGCCCTTTTGAATGGAATGAAACATTCCCTGGTTAAAGTTTTCATTATAAACAAACTTGATCTGAAATGAATAGGCATTTTCACTGATAATTTTGACAATTTCCTCTTGGATGATTTCCGCTTGAAATCCAGCTACGACGATGACCCTGCTGCATAATCCTTCAAATTTAGAGATCGTTTGCTCCAACACGCTCATTTGCCCCATCGGCAAAGTCATTTTAAATGCATTCGCTCGGCTGGAATATCCAGCAGCTAGGACGATTGCTTCCATATTTGTCACCTTCTACCTATCATTTTTCTTAAATCCCACAATAAAATCACAAGCGGAGGAAGGATTTGCTGTATGGACTATTAAGAGAACATAGTGTTTTTTCTTTATATGCGTAAAAACCTGATTATATTACTTATTAAAAAACTTGATACTATTTTTAAATTATCAAAAGATATAAAGAGACAATACATAGTCCTTATTTTAAGAGAATGAGTGTCAAGTATTGACCAAGGTTTAATCGAAGAAGCTAAAATTATTGAATTATCAGAGAACGATAAATTTTTTAGAATATAAAGAAGCCTTTGCTCTAATGAGCAAAGACTTTTTGTTGACGAGTTTCTTCTATAGTACACCCGTCGAAGCCTCTAATCGACTACATATTTGCATAAGTGATGACGAACGCTTCTTGGCTGAGCCACACACAAAGAGAGATGAGTTCATCTGCTTGATACTTAATAGATCGCTGTACAAACCCAACTTGTTTGGCGATTTCTTGTAGGACTATTGCCTCCATTTCTCAAATCTTTTTTCAATCTTGCGGACTACTTCAGTCAAAGCCACCCCAGACAAAGCATGATGAGAATGCCTACCATCAGTTTATCCGTTTGGAAGGTCGATCCGGCGACCGCCATCATAAACCCGATTCCGGCGGTTGCCGCATAGAGTTCCCCAACAACAATCCCGATCAGGGTATGCCCCAATCCTAAGCGCAGCCAGTCAAGATTACTGGAATCGTTGCGGGAAAAGCGACCGTCAGAAAGGTTTGCTGATCCTTCGCCCCGAAGGATCGAACGCCTTTGATCAAATCGGCATCGACCGTTCGCATCCCGTAACGGTGTTTACCAGGATAGGAAATATCAATCCCAAAAATATAAAGGCAATTTTTGAGCCCATTCCAATCCGAAAGAAATCATCAGCAGCGGCAGCAAGGCGATTCTGGGCGTAGCGTATAAGGCGGATACGAATGGATCCAGCACGGTGCTTATTTACCGTACCAACCCATGGCAATCCCCAGCAAAATCCCGCTTACGCGCAGGTCATTGTACATCCCATTTAATTTTAACAAATAATAGAAGGTCTTTATGAAAGGCATTGTCGTTAGAAGTCTCCTTTACGGGACTGCAAACGACAATGCCTTCTTCTTTAGCTAAATCTAAATATAAGAAAGACAAAACATTTCGAATAAAATGAATGAGTGTTTCAGCTACATATTTGAATAGTTTGGAACAAGGTAATTTCAATGAACTTTTATAGTAATTATCATTGCTACTGGCTTGAATAATCAGGAGATTCCATCATTGAAAATGTCTGCCCTTCCTTCAATAACAGAAATGGAAAAACGACTGTCACAAGAGTTTTGATGCAAAAATTTACTGTTTAGTATTTGACCGAACCCTGGAAGTGTAATACTCAAAAATATTTAAAATTATTGAAGAATGCCACAAAGACCACAGTTAGTGAAAGTCAAATAGAAGGTATTGAGCAAGAATTATCTGAAAGTCCAGAAGATGGGACATAAATAGTTTCTATTAAGTTCCTTTTAACCTTTTCGTATCCATAAAAAAGGTATGGAACCTGAAAACTAATAGATCGGTTTGTTTTCCCGCATTTTCTATTAATAGACTGCTTTCTTCCACATAACATATTGAAAGGAAATGAATTGTACCTTAGGAAACATGGGAAAGTGGATTGATATGGATTCCAACAAAATACTTTGAGCCTATTACCCCGATTTTCATGTTGTTTCACCTCGAAAATCAAATAGTATTTTTATTATATGGCAAAATCTTAATAGCACTAAAAAAAATTCACCAAAAATCATGCTTTGAAAAGTGAAAGTCCATCTCGTCATTGTTTGAAATTTAAGAATGGGGACCTCTTTACGGAGGTCCCCATTAATGAAGGCAAGGTTTCTTGTTCAAAGGTACAATTCATTACGGAATATCATGTCCCATCGAGCTTGTTAATATGTTAAACCATTGCTCTTTTTCCATGCTTAGGTTTAGTGAATCAATGGCGCTGTCCAATCGTTCTTTCTTACCTGATCCAACGATCGGCATGATTTTTGCAGGATGTCTCAACAGCCAGGCATACATCACTTCATCTATTCCATTGGCCCCGATTTCTTCTTTTACGATTTCTAACGTTTTTCTTAAGCGGGCAGCCTTTTCATTCGATTCCTCAAAAATGCTTCCTCCTGCAAGCGGTGACCATGCCATCGGTGCAACGCCCATTTCCTGACATAAGTTCATGGTTCCGTCTTCGAAGTTTTCCAGATTGTATGCAGAAAGCTCAAGTTGATTCGTCACAAGCGGATATTCTAGATAAGATTGAAGCATATCCCACTGCGGTTTTTTGAAGTTCGATACTCCAAAGTTACGGACCTTTCCTGATTCTTTTAATTGATTAAACGCTTCAGCCGTTTCCGCCGGGTCCATCAGGGGATCCGGACGATGAATAAGTAACAGATCAATATAATCCGTTTTAAGATTCATAAGAGATTGATCAACAGACTTTATGATATGGGCTTTACTAGTGTCATAATGGTGACTTTTATGGGATGGACGGTTTTTTGATTGAAGAACTATGCCACATTTCGTAACAATTTCCATTTTATCGCGTAAAGATGGCTTTAATGAAAGAGCGTTCCCAAAAATCTCCTCACACGTATAGCTTCCATATATATCGGCGTGATCATATGTAGTGACGCCCCGATCCATTCCGTGTTCAATAAGAGATAGGATTTCCTCGGTAGAAAATCTCCAATCTGCCAATCTCCACATACCGTGTACAATGCGTGAAAGACTAAGCTCTTCAGTTAGATTGACTCTTTGCATGTTTTTCTCCCCTTTGATCTTGCTAATTGATTGTTTGTTTGTTTTTCTATCATGATTATCCTTGGGTTAATTTGTGTCAGTATCATTCGCTGCTACCATGAACCTTAGTATAATTTAAAATTTCGGAGAATCCTAATCTTGAGTGACCCTTTTATGCCATATTTTTTTAGCTTAGGTTCATGAAGAAATATATCGCCGCCTTCTCGTGCAAGTTCACACGTTAAGAACATAAGAAAAAGGCTGCCGCAGCAACCTCCTGAATATTGTTAGTTCTTTTGTGTTTTCTCATGTAATTCCACGATTTCTATTGCTAAATCTTTTGTTGTCATGGATGTCATCAAGTGATCTTGAGCATGGATCAGGAGCATTGGAATATCGAATTTCTCACCATTCACTTCTTGTTGAATCAATGCGGTTTGGATTTTATGTGCCGCAACAAACTCTTGTTCCGCTTCCTTTAATTTATCTTGGGCATCGCTTGATTTACCTTGTTTTTGCAAGGCGATGGCTTCCATTGCACAACTGCGGGCATTCCCGCTATGGAGAATTAATTGAAATGATAATTCTGATAGATCCTCTTTCGTTTTCGCCATATTAACACCCCTTAAAATTTTTGATAGTAAGTTATTTTGAAATTAATTGGAGGGCCGTACGCAATACTTCCTTGCCATTACATGATCCATAATGCATTGGATTAATCGTATCTACCGGTACTCCTTTTTCATCCCCTATTTTCTTTATATCATTAAGTAAATAACGAACTTGAGGACCTAAAAGAATAACATCCACCTCATCTATATGGTTTCTTACTTCCATAGTGGCAACAGCCTGGATTTTCACGTTCAATCCTTCTTCCACCGCCGCTTTCTCCATCTTATTAACCAATAGACTAGTGGACATTCCTGCAGAACAGCATAATAGTATATTCATCATTATTCCTCCTTAAAAATTAGGTTCAGGTTATTTAATCAATCTAAATGTGCCCCAAGGTTTAATGTAATCCAGCAAAAAAAGTTCCTCTTTTGCAACATTGGCGACTACATTTTTTCGTTCATCCAATGGCATATCCCTTAAAATGACTTGAAGTTCGCCTTTGTATTTTCCAAAAGTATCATTGCCGATGAAAACGGACCCTTTTCGCTGTGGGATACTTTCCCGGATTGCAAAATCTTCATTCGCATATTTTTTACGGACCTCCACTGAACGGACCATATACTCGCTGATATCACCACGGCGAAGGTGTAATTCATTCAACACAACTTTTTGCTCAATTGGTGACGCATCTGAATGGAGATCCACTTTCAACTCGATCATGTCACGCTGTAAGGACCCCAGCATTCTTAGTTCCTCTTCACTCGCGTAAGCATTCCCGATGATGACATCATCAATTAAACCCGTTGCCCACAGATGCTTGGCTTGTACATCAATTGAAAGTTCACGGTGCTGTTCTAATGTGCATAATCCATCATTAATACTCCAAGGACCTATATCACCAGTTTGTGATGTAACAAATGCAGCTGTACGAATTCCCTGTTCTTTAAAACGTTTACTGCAGGCGATGAAGAATTCATAAGGGAGACCTGTGAATTTTTGGGGATAAAAATTATGACAGCCAATCATTTGATTTTTATTCCCTTGATGCGTCAGAATGTTCGATAAATAATCAACATCATTACTCATATTCAATTCGATTTTCAATCCATAAGGATTATATGTCATTTTAGCTTCTTTCAAGCCATCGAATCCAAGATCTAAACGAACGCCGTCAGCTCCCATTTCTGCGAAAAAACTTAAATCATCATAACTTATATCAAACTTGTCGAAAACAGCTGGAGCAACATCAAGAATGACTTCCATATGTAGCGCTTTCGCATAAGAAATAATATTTTTATATTCTTCCATGACAATTTCATATGGTTTTGAAACCGATAATAAACACGTGAATATTCGTTCAAAACCATAACTATGTGCAAGTTTAATATATTGCTTGTCTTTATCCGGTGTAGAGTGTTCCGGATAAATTGAAATACCTAATCTTCTCATAAGCTTTCATTCACTCCTTTTCTACTTTCTTTCCATTGAGCCCTCTTAGCCTGTAAACCCATTAAATAATCACGGTAGCGGGAGGATACCATTACAGAACAAATAATCGTTGGTACAATGACAATTAAATAATAAGTTGATCCCATTACGGTAAACAAAAAGATAGAAAAGCTAATGATTAAAATAGACAGGCCAACTGATTTCCAGGGTGTTAAACTTTCACCTAGCCCAGTACGGGAAAAAATGATTTGGGCTCCTACAAATGATAGGATTGCGAATATTATTTCAAGCATATTTAATGCCTGCTTTTTTTTCTTCTGGTCCTTCTTCTATTTTATTTTCATCACGCAAGTGCTGCTTCTCGAACATCTTGAAAAATGGAAAATAGATCATTAATGAGATGAAGAAGTTCAATAAAACCAGAACCCCGGCCATGATCGTCCAATTTGTACTGATGACAGCTGCGATTGGACTAAAGACCGTAAACGGCAGCTTAGCCATTATCATCGGTATTAATCCTAATTGAAAGAATGTATAAGAAACTATGACATTTACCAATGGGGCAATGATGAATGGAACCATTAAAATGGGGTTCATAACAATTGGCGCTCCAAAAATGATAGGTTCGTTAATATTAAAAATCCCTGGAACAAATGACAGTTTACCCAACTCTTTCAAATACTTCGATTTTGAAAATAAGAACAGTACAACAAGTGATAAAGTTGATCCTGCCCCACCAATCCATACGAACCATTGAATGAATTGTTCGGTAAATAGATTGGGCAAATTCGCCGCATTACCTGTTCTTGCAAATGCATCCATATTTTCGAGAATCGCCGAATCCCACATTGGCCGTATGATCGGACCTAATATTGCTGGTCCATGAATACCCAGCGACCAAAAGAAAACGATGAGAAAGACTGTAAGCAGACCTCCTATTAAACTATTACCAACCAATAAATTTTTGAGAGGTGACACCAATGTAGTGATGATCGAGTTAATGTCAAATCCTAAACCATAACGAATGCCCCAGAAAAGAAGGACCACGACTAATGTTGGAATAAGGGCTGCAAAGGAATTCGAAACCATTGGCGGAACGCTTTCAGGTAATTTGATTTTTATATCCCGCTTAATAAGAAAATGAAAAATTTCTACGGAAATCAAGGATGTTACTATTGCTCCGAATAATGAGGCTGCGCTCAAAGAGCTGATAGGTAACCAGCGACCCGCTTCTATTACTCCTGGAACGGATTCCATGACTTGGGTAGGCACAACACATGTAATCAGAAAAGCTAAGACTGATAGAAGGCCTGCACTGAGCTGATCTAATTTATAATGGCCAGCAAGCGCTGATCCCACCCCAAAAGCTGCATATAAAGCCATTGCTCCCACTGTAAACCGAAACGGAACATCCAAAGCAGCACGATAAGGTGCAATCCATTCATCATATCCATCAATTGGAAAATTTAACAAAATAACAAAAAATGAGCCAATGATCGTCAGTGGAAGTGTTGCTAGAACACCGTGCCTGATTGCCAGTAGATGTCTTTGTGAACCAATTTTGTTTGCAACTGGAAGCACTTTCATTTCTAGTATCCCCATAAAATTATTCAATAACTTTTCCTCCTTTTAAATAAGAGTCTGAAAAAACAAACAATTACAATAAATAAACATTATAACGTTATATTGATTATGTCAATATTTTTATTGAAAATATGGTTTCTGTTACAAACTTTTAAATCATAGGAATACATAGTGCAGTTAATTAGCCTCTGCTGAAAAAAGAGGTGTTCTCGTGGCTTCCCCTAGAACACTAAAAAAAAACAGGAAATTGATCATTGTCAATTTCCTGCTTTCTTTTTTGAAATCACATTTTTTTAAAAGGAATTTTTTATGACAATCTGTAGCCCTAGACTAGCCTAGTCTAGAGCTCATTTTTTTCTTTTCCTAGTATCAAATTCATATATTTTCTTTACACTTTTTAAAATAGAATGATATAGCGTAGTTGAATATTTACATAATGAAATTAATGGTTTCTTCCAACGCATCATTTGCATCCGGAGATTTCCCCAGCTCGTAAACGATTTCCCCGTCAATCATCGTCATTTCAACCCGTAATTGATCAATACTGTCGATTGTTACATCCAATATTCGGTCGTTTAGCACAATCAAATCGGCTAATTTCCCTACCTCGATGCTTCCTTTTTGGTCTTCCTCGAAGCTTGCGTAGGCTCCGTTCCAAGTGTACAGCCTAATCGCTTCCATGACGGAAATTTTCTGCTCTTCCCCAATGACCGCGCCGGACGGCGTCAGTCGGTTGACCGCCCCATGAATGCCGATAAGCGGATTGCAGTTCGAGACCGGGCTGTCCGAGGCGCCTGCTACGACAATGCCAGCTTTTAAACAGGCTCCAATTGGGTAAAAATAGTCGCTGCGAGCGCCGAAGTGTTTAATGTATATATCTCCAAATTCAGTGAAAAAGTTCGGGTTAGGAACGGTCACTATGCCCAATTTAGCCATTCGCTCGATGAGATCGGGCATCGCCAAACCGGCATGCTCGATTCGATGTCTGTGATTGTGTCGCGGATATTGTCTAAGCGCTTCTTCAAACGTATTCAACAACATCTCGATCGCCCGATCGCCCTGGGCGTGAGCCGTAATTTGATAACCATCTCGATGGGCTGCGATGAGCGCGTCGTTCATATTCACTTGCGTGTAGTACAGAATGCCGCTGTCTTCCGGATTCGTCTCATATGGCTGACGCGTCGCAAGCGTCGGCGCGGTGCTGGCTCCGTCTATAAAGATTTTCGCCGGACCGATACGAAATCGATCGTCGCCGAACCCAGTGGACAGGCACGTCTCTCTCATTCGGATAAAGTTAGGCTCGTGAACGACCATTGCATACACTCGAACCTTTAAGCGGCCAGAACGAACCGCTTGCTGCAGGATGCGAAGATTGACCGGCTCGTACCCACCCGCATCATGAATTGTCGTAATGCCTAACGATACGAAATCGCGCGAAGCGATTTCCGCCGCTCTGGCCAAGACCTCTTCCGTCGGATTCATGACACGTTTTACCGGATCCATGGCTGCTTCCACTAGTAGCCCGTTTAATCTCCCGGACTCGTCCCGACCGAACACTCCACCTTCCGGATCGACCGATTGGTCGTTTACACCTGTCAATTCCAACACATTACTGTTCGCAATCATAATGTGGCCACATTGTCGCACAATTAGAATCGGGTGTTCCGTCGACACCTCATCCAGCTGATTGCGGGTTAGGTACCGCCCTTCCAACATGAACATTTCGTTGTAACCTACTGCTACGATCCACCCTCCTTCAGGGGTAGATTCCGCCTTCCGTTTCAATTCACCGATAAGATCTGCATTGGATTGAATCGATGCGTCTTTGCAATTAATCGCTAGCCTTGTAAGTCCATAACTGAGTAGATGCAAATGCGAATCTATAAATCCTGGCAGTAGAGTCCTACCTTGCAAATCCATCACTTTGGTGCTTTCTCCAATCCAACGTTTGATTTCCTTGTTTGTTCCGACGGCTTCTATTCGGTTACGTTTAACGGCAACTGCTTCTGCGATCCGATTGCCCGAATCGACGGTAATGACTTGTCCGTTTAAAAATACAACATCAGCAAACATACGATCACCTCTTATTTTTCTATAAACAAGTTCTAATGACTATGCTTTGTGGGATTCTAGTTTTTCAGCCAATTCAACCTACAAAACGTAATTGATTTCTACTAAGCTTCTACTTGAGTCATATAATCAGCATCAATAATACTGTTTGAGAGATAATTAAAAACCAATGCAATAAACATTTTTCCGATGTACAACATTGACTCTTCATCTACATCAAATTTCGGATGATGATGCGGGTATATCGCATTCATCGCCGGATTCGCACCTCCCACATAGAAAAATGTTCCAGGAACCTTCTGCAGATAAAAGGCGAAATCTTCCATTCCCGTTAACGTATACGGCGGGATTTGTATCACTTTTTCCTCTCCCAGAAGATTTTTTGCTAACTTGTCCGCTTTTATTGTTTCATCCGGATGATTCCACAAAGTGGGATATCCTCTCTCGTACTTAAATTTCACAGTGGCTCCTGCGGCTTCGCAGGTGGATGTTGCAATTTGCCCAATGGCTTTTTCTATCAAATCTTGAACGCTTTCCTCGAAGGTTCGTACCGTTCCGGTAATTTTGGCCGTGTCGGGAATGACATTAGAAGCCTGTCCGCTTTGAAAAGAACCAACCGAGACAACAACTGTTTTAGATGGATCAACGCGGCGGCTTACGATTTGCTGCAAATTGAGCACCAGTTGGCTGCCCACCACAATTGGATCTACCGTCAAATGAGGAGCTGCTCCATGCCCGCCTTTCCCATAAATCTCAATTTCAAATGTATCCCCGGCCGCCATTATATATCCCTCTCCAACTGCAACAATACTAAGCGGGAGAATGGAAGATACATGGGCTCCATAAATGACATCGACTCCATCCAGACAGCCATCTTCAATCATGGACTTTGCTCCTCCTGGAATTACCTCTTCCGCAAACTGATGGATAAAGACAACATTTCCTTCGAGCTCATCCCTCACTTCGCTTAATACTTTGGCTACTCCAATCAAAGCAGCTGTATGAACATCATGGCCGCAGGCATGCATCACCCCAGAAATACGGGACTTGTATTCCACGTCTTTCTCGTCTGATATCGGCAATGCATCGAAATCCGCCCGCAGCGCTACTGTTTTGCCCGGTTTCCCTCCTCTCAAGATTCCAACTACTCCTCTTCCGCCAACTTCAGTTCTTACTTCCAATCCCAAGTTTGTTAATACATCAGCGATCTTTTTTGGGGTATTTACCTCATGGAAGGATAGTTCGGGATACATATGAAGATCTCTGCGAAATCTAACCAACTCCGGATATACCCCTTGAAGTCTACTAAATAAGTTTTTTAGCATCATTATCACCCCGTTATTTGTTATAGCATTAATCCATCGGATTGCTGATATTCGTGATCAACATTTCCATTCCACCTTACTAAATTTGTATTCCCATTAGCCAAAGACCACTATTTTACTTTGACATTCGACTGTATTTGATCAGCCACGTCCCCGTGAGAAACATGATTGCTGTTTCGAATGGTTAGTCCGAACAGCGCGGAGGACAAACCAGCCGCAATTAAGAACCAGAAAGCGCCGTCATAAGAACCTTTTAATGCTGAGATGAGTACACCCATCATGATCGGTGCAATGAATCCACCAATCATCGATCCCAAATTCATAATTCCAATGGCGGAACCAATCACACTCTTGTCAAACAATTTGTGAGGGAGTGCGTATACTGCACTAAACACAAAACCATAAAAGATTGATGACAGTGTTAAATAGGTAAAGACCATTCCAACATTAGGTGCGAAGAGTGCTAAAAATAAAAATACTGTGTAAAAAAGTCCATTCATTAAAAAGTACATTTTCTCCCTACCGGAAAATCTGACCAGCAACCAACCACCCGCTGCCGTTCCCAGAGTTGCGGCCGTAGTCGGAAGGAGTCCCAACAACCCTGCGGAAACCAAATCTAAATGGCGTTCTGTTACCATATACATGGGCAACCATGAAGACGTGCCCCACGAAGCAATGCTGATTGAAAACCACGTTAGGACCAATGCCCATGTCTGACGAATTTTCAATAAAGAGAGCATGGAATCCTTGTTTACTGGTTGTTGTTCTTTTGCTTCTTCCAATTGAATCGGACTCCGAATGTATTTCCAAAGCAGTACTCCAATAATCACACCTGCTGCTCCAAGAGCAAAGAACAAGTTCCTCCAGCCTAACCAGATCAGGAGTGTTGGCACAAGAACACCCGTAATTAGACCGCCAAACGAATTCGATGACATTAAGATGGACTGTGCCTTACCTCGTTCTTTCTGAGGGAAATACTCAGCGATGGCTTTTGCACAGGCAGCAGGATATCCCCCCTCCATAATTCCGAACAAAAAACGAATCACGATTAAAGCGGTAAACGACCAAGCGAAACCGGTGAAGACTGTAAAAAGCGACCAGAGGACAATAGAAAAAATAATCACCCTTCGGTAACCCAACTGATCTGTCAGCCAGCCGGCCGGAATTTGCATGATGGCGTAAGCCAAGAAGAAGGCGCTGATTACTGTTCCCGTGGCAGCCGGACTAAGATTGAATTCTTGACCGATCGGTACCACAGCAAGAGTCATAACTAACCGGTCCATATAAGAAACCATATAACCCACAAATAGGAGAGACAAAATGAACTTCCTGTTGTCCCCTTGAACAGCCATACGCTTCACAAATCATAACCTCCCCTTTATGATGCCCAGCAAATAATGGATTGCAGCTTGCACCAAGTTTCTGTAAAAAGGCAACTTCCTCTTACGACAGTTCTTCAATTTAGTTCTTTACGAATTTACTAACTCAAGTGCATTATTTTTTGTTTTCTTATGGATCTCATAACCTCCTTTACACCAAATTGTTTATGCAAGTTTTATGCCAAGAAAAAGATCACTTTACAATAAAAAAAGGACGTAAACGGGTTGTTTTATGTGAATCTTCTAAATATTTAGAGTATAATTTTTATGAATCGATTCAAATGAATCGAAATTGAATCAACGCTACTCAAAATAATGATGAACTTTGAATTATTTTCGATTCAAAATAAACGGTGGATCCATCCGTTATCAAAGGAGAGACAAGTGATGAATCAGAATATGTCAACCATCGAACCGGAATATTTATTCAAAATCATGAACTTTATGAATAAACCTATTTATATAACCGATAAGAACGGTATGATTCTTTTTGTTAGCGACATGAGCTGTAAGCTGATTGGGAAAAAGAAAGAGGAGCTAATCGGAAAAAACGTCTCACAATTGGAAAAAGAGGGGTTCTTCAAGCCGTCTGTTGCAAAAATAGTTTTAGATAAGAAACAAAATGTCAGCGTCATTCAACAAGGTGGAGAAGGAACAGGGGTAATTACAGGACATCTCATATTGGACAAGAATGATGAACCAAAATATGCAGTCACATTGGGTTATGATATTCCAGATTTCGTCGGTTATAGTTCTCAAATTAAAATTGAAGAATTGGATTCTGCTTTTCGGTATTATTTACAAGAATTACAAAAACTCAAAGCGAAACTTGTACGGACCAAAGAAGTCCCTTTTTTTATCGGACAAAGCCGGGTCTATGATATGCTCAAGGAAACAATTGAAAAAGTTGCCTGTGTGGAAACGACCGTTCTTATTACAGGGGAAACAGGTGTTGGAAAAACGCTTATAGCGGAACGTATTCATCATCTGAGTGACCGGAAAGATCGTCCGTTTATCCATCTTAATTGCGCAGCGATTCCGGAATTGCTCCTGGAATCCGAACTGTTCGGCTATCAAAAAGGAGCGTTTACCGGAGCAAATGCGAACGGCAAAACCGGACTTGTCAAACTTGCGGAGAAAGGCACCCTTTTCTTAGATGAGATTGGCGAACTCTCACATTCTTTACAACCCAAACTCCTTCAATTGCTGCAAAATAAAACGTACATGCCGATTGGAGCTTCCCAAACGGTAAAAGCCGATGTGCGTATCATTGTAGCTACCAACTGTAATTTGGAGGATATGGTCAAAGAAGGGAAATTCCGGGCTGATTTATATTATCGCCTCCATATTTTACCGATCCGCGTACCCTCGCTTCGTGAGCGGAAGGAAGACATCTTTTGTCTCCTTCAGTATAATTTGGAGAAGTTTAATTACTTGCATAACCATAAACGAGTGCTTTCTACAAAAGTGGTCGAAGTGCTTCAAAACTATCATTGGCCTGGAAATGTACGAGAATTGGAAAATATAATTGAGCAGCTTGTCATTATGGCAAAAGAGAATGAAGTTGCAATTCAGGATTTGCCAAAACGCTTGATCGATTCAGTCTGCGAAAACGTTTCAATCTCTTTAAATGCAGGAAATTCTTTACATGAAGTTTTGGAAAGCGTCGAAAAAAGAATGATCACACAAGCATTCCATCATCATAAAACAACCCGCGATGCGGCAAAAGCACTGGGCGTTACTCAGTCATTATTTATGCGCAGGTTGGCGAAATATGCGATTACTAAAGAAGAAAGATAAGCTGGAACGGTAGATGCCGCCGTAACTGATAAAAATGTTAGGAAACCTTGACAGTGTGAGGGACCAACCAAAAGTCATGCTTTGTTGCAAAAAAAAAAGCACTTAACCCCTAGGTAAAGTGCTTTTTTTAATTTTTTACCTCATTCGCTTTCTGCATTCTCCTTATTCTGGAGATGACGCTGCCAACTCAGGCATTCATTATTCTTTAATGTCCCACTGCGGATTCCAAACGACTTCCCAAAGGTGTCCATCAGGGTCTTGAAAATGTGCAGAGTATCCTCCCCAGAAAGTGTCATGTGCCGGATCGGTTATGATCGCGCCAGCTTTTTTTGCTTTTTCCAACACAATATTCACTTCTTCTTTACTACCTACATTGTGACCAATGGTAAATTCAGTAGAACTTGTCGGAGACAAAGGAACCTTGGCCTCATGAGCTATATCCCTTCGATTCCATATGGCAAGCTTTAAGCCACCTTGCAGGTCGAAAAAGGCAACAGCTCCATGCTCAAATTCTTTGCCCACTATTCCTTCTGTTTGAAATCCAAGGCCTTCCCGATAGAATTCCAGCGATTTTTCCAAATCATCCACACCTAATGTAATTACAGTAATACGTGGTTTCATGATTGCCCCCCCTTCTTACTTACTTTCTCCTTCTATTGGTTACCAATGCATTTAGTTCAAACCAGATCAAAGTAAACAAATTTTTTGTCAATCTAAAATGATCAAATTTAACGAGTCCTAATCAATGAGTCCCTCCTTCATACACTTGGTTAATTTTAACATTCCCCATCTTTTTTTTCATTAATTTTACTAATCCATTTTATTAGTATTTTAAGTGTAAAATAACTCTCTACCTACTTTAACCGCTCTTTATCCATTAAAAAGTCCCTCTCGATTGAGAGGGGCCTTTAATGGATTGCACTTAACTTTCAAGCTCCTTCTTCTTGTTTAAGAGTTGGAGATATTCCCTATCCAATTCCTCTATTTCCTCTTCCTTCATAACACTGGACAGTTTCCCAAGTGTCTCGATGATTTGCACTTCAATCATAAGAAGTTCAGCCTGTTTATCTTGATGACCATCCTTGCGAGTAGCCAATTTTGTTGATTCCTGATTGATCGCACTTACTCTCGGAGGTTCATCTTCAAATGAAAGTGAATGGGTTGCAAGCGATTGGATCAATGAACGATCATGAGTCACAAAAACGATGGTTCCTGGATATGCTTTTAACACTTCGGTTAAAGCCTCTTTAGTATGAATGTCTAAATAATTTGTAGGTTCATCCAAAACCAGTACATTATAGTTTCCCAAAAAAACTTTTGCTAGGGAAGCCCTGACTCTTTCCCCACCGCTTAAAAGTGATATTTGTTTGTGAACGTCATTTCCTTTAAAAGCTAATCGTGATAATAGCGTACGAATAAAAGCTTGATTGTAGGGACTGTCATCCAATATATTTTCAAGAACCGTTTTACTTTCATTCAAATTTTCTTGTTGTTGGGCAAAAAATCCAATCTTTGCTGGCTTCGCGACATATAAATCTGGGTGCCGTTCTACTATCTTTTTCAATAATGTCGTTTTTCCTGAACCATTTTGACCATTGATGGAGAGTCTGCATGCTAGGGGGACATCTCCCAAAATATGTTGTTTCAGCATCCTTGATCCTACTTTTAGGGAACAACCATTAAATCGAATGACCCTTTTGCTATGCAAAGATGGAAATTCGGAAATATCAAAGATGATAGGGGGATCTTCCCTCGGTTTTTCTTTTTTTGCTAATTTTTCGATTCGAGTTTCAATCGCTTCAGCAGAACGGTTTAATTTCGCCTTCTGTTTCCCAGCACTGCGTTTATGCAGCCTTGCTTCTGAATTGCCCATTCGTTTAGGGGCTTTCCTAATTGAATCAGATTTGGCTTGGAGGTTTTGTGCAGCCTGTTTCAACCGGTTCTTTTCGCGGGTATACTCTTCATATTGCTTATTTTCCTTTTCTGTTTTTGCTTGCTTTTGTTTGATATACGCTTCGTAATTCCCTTCATATACAGTTACCTTTCCTTGCTCAACTTCCCATATTGTATTACACAGATGATTTAAGAATGCTTTATCATGTGAAGTAAGCAAAATAGCGCCATTAAAAGACTTTAAATCCTTTTCCAATTGTTCAATTCCGGATATATCTAAATGGCTGGTAGGTTCATCCGCAATCAATACATCCGCATTGGAAGACAGAGCTGCGGCGATTTTTCTTCGAGTACGTTCACCGCCGCTTATGATTTCTTGATTCTCATTGGGCAGTTTCCATATGCTCGTCAATACCCCGCTTATTTCTTGTTCAGTTTCTTCTATTTGCGGGATATAGCTGACTGTTCCATAGCTCTCTATATGACCGGAATCGGGTTCCCTAAACCCCGCTAGTATAGAAAGAAGGGTCGTTTTTCCTTCTCCATTCCTACCAACCAAACCAACACGGTCATGACTGTAAAGATGAAGTGAATCAACGGAAATCACTTCACGGTTCCCGTAGCATTTCTTTAAATCATTCGCTTTTAAAAATAACATAAAAAATCCCCCTCTATTTTTCTAGAGAGAGATCGCCTGTTACTAAATTAATATACATAAACCAAATATACCTCATCTGATTTGATAACAGAAAAAGTAGTTGTATATGAATTAGTACCTATAAACGAACAGACGAATCCCATCTCTAAACATAATCATTAAAAATCTCACAAGGGTATCTAAAAAGATTCTTGTTCAAATGAAAAAGTGAATTCACTTTACTCACCAATAAATCCGGTAAGCAAAACATAGTGAAGCGTATTTTCATTGAACATATCTAACCGATTACACCCATTGAAATAGATTTAGATTTACTGTTTATTTGATAAGATTACTGCTTCATTGTATGAGGTACCTTTTCCTTCCAATGTAATGAATTAATGATTACATATTATTCATATGTTTGTAAAGCGGATTTATTCCCTTTTTTATTAATATCATAAAAAAGAGAGAACTAATTGGGCTCAACATGGACATGAACATCATACACTCCATGATCTTTCATCATTACTTTCTCTACATGGGTCGCTATATCATGTGCTTCTTTAATATCCAAGGTAGAATTGACAAGGATGACAACATCAATCACTTCATTATTCCCGTAATTTCTCCCTTTAATTTCTTTTATTCCCTTGACTCCATCCACTTTTGTAATTACATCCTTATATAGATGAATTTTATTTTCATCAAACCCGTCAGAAAGTTCATGCGAGGCTTGAATGAAAATATCCCAGGCTGTTTTACATATTAATAATCCAACAATGATGGCAGTAAGGGAATCAAGCCAAGGCATATTTAATTGGGAACCGAAAATCCCAATAGCTGTTCCGATACTTACCCAAGCATCGGAAATATTATCTTTTGAAGCTGCCATAACAGCTTTACTATTAATTTTTATAGCAAGCTTTTTATTATATCGGTATACAAAATACATGGCTATTGCTGATAAAACACCTACATACCCTGCAATAATGTCAGGTGATTCCTTACCACCTTTAAGCATGGAAGCAACTGCATCTATTAAAACTTGTACACCAACAGCAAACATGATAAATGAAGCTACCATCGAAGCAATGGTTTCACTTTTCCAATGACCATAACCATGATCTTTATCGGGGGGTCTTTGAGCTAGCCTTAAACCGATCAGTACAGCAATGGACGCGATAATATCAGTCGTGTTGTTCAAACCATCCGCTTTTAAGGCCGCTGAGTCGCTTATGTATCCGATAGCCAGCTTCATGATTGATAGACAAATATAAGCAATTATACTAATGATTGCACCACGTTCGCCTAATTTGAGGTCATTATATTTTTGTTCTTCCATTCAACTTCCCCCCACAATTAAGTACCTTAATATCATATCAACTTAAAAATGGGTGGGTCTATAGCAACCTTTTTGTATCGCTTTATATAAGTAAGTGATATATAACTATGTTGCATAAGGCAAACTATCTGAAAAGAATAATATTGATAAACCCTTGATAAAATCCCCGGATGTCAATGCCGCAAAATAACGAATTAAGTGAGATTTATATCGTTTTTTCGACTGTAAAACAAAATAAAGTTCCGCTTTCGTTTGATTGCAAAATATATTTTATATGTAGTGTCTTAGCTATATCCTTAATTATTTTTAAGCCAAGCCCCTTACTTTTACTATCGATATCAAAACCAATCCCATTATCCTTGATACTGACCACATTATTTTCAATGGTTATTACAAGTTTATCAGCCCTCGAGTGATTCAACACATTTTGGAAAACGTTATCGAATAACCTTTGGAGCCACAAGTCATTACTTATCCATTCCAGCTCTCCAATTAATGGATGATATATTAATTCAATACCATTCATGTTATACAAATAACCCCATTTTTTACCATCATTTCTAATAAATCGTTCATATTCACTTCATCATTTAAGATATAAGAATTATCTAACGCATCTGTGGATTGAATATTATATTCATTTGTTAATTCTGAAATATAATCTATTTGTTGATATAGTGATTGTAATAGTGGAGCTTGATCCGTATATTGACCTTCTAAATAAAATAATTGTAATCTTACTGCTGTTAAAGGTGTATTGATGTCATGCCTTAATTTATTTAAGAGTTCCTTTTTCATTTCCACTTGTTGCTTTAGTTCCAATTCTCGATAGGTCGTTCTTTCAATTAGTAAGTTCACCGATTTAGTTAAGTTCCCGATTTCATCATTGCTTTTAATCTCTAATTTATTCGGAACCTCCTCATCACTAGCTAAATTCCTGATGGTTTCATTCAATAGATTTATTTTATTTAATAGCGAGTTAATAGATTTGGAAAATAAGAAGGCTAACAATAATAATGATAAAATAAATACTCCCAGCATTGTAGGGTATGCAAAGGATTCATGAAAAGGAATGTCATTATTTTTGGTTTTAAAGGCCAAATCATAAATTACTGACATAAGGATACTGATTAACAGTAATATAAATGGCACGCTAATAACGGCGATAAATAACAATAGCTGGTATTTTTTCTTTAATTTCATTTCTTTATATAGGTATTCAATCTATACCCTTCTCCATATATATTTTGGATGATCTCACCGGTGTTATCATTGATTTTTGTTCTAACTTTTTTGATGTGTACATTAATGATATTTTGATTCCTATCTTCGAGCTGCCATAAATATTCAAAGAAATGTTCCTTCGTTAAAATCCGATTCCTATTTTCATATAAATAAAAAAATATTTTACGCTCTATCGCAGTAAAAACCACTTCATGATGCAAGTCATTATTGAATACCTTTTTATGTTCAGCATCAATATATAAATGTTTAATTTGCGTAAAAGTACCATATTGATTATCCAGCAATTTCTGCATTCTTAGTAATAGCTCCCTAGGATCAAAAGGCTTAGTCATATAATCCTCACCAATTGCCAAGCCTTGGAGTTTGCTATCCATATCATTTCTGGCGGATAGAAAAATAACTGGAATATTTAATCCTAGACTTTTTACTTTATTTGTTATTTGATAGCCATCATCTCCTGGCAGCATAACATCCATAATGATTAAATCCACCTCATGGATTATATCTAAAATATCTTTTCCTTCTTTCACCCAACATACATTGTACTCTTCACGTTGCAAAATTTTTTTCAATAAATCACCAATCATCAAATCATCTTCAACAATTAAAATATTATATCTTTTCATCACAGGGCCTTTCTTTGTTCAATTCATTTGATAAATTCCATGGCAAGATCATATATCTCATCAGGCACGTATAAATAAATGCTGTGCGTCCCTTTCAGTTTTATTACATCCGATTTTAATAGTTTCTCTGCAAACTCCTCATAATCTTCATTCTTTTGTTTTGTATATTTTGAATTTTTATTTTCATCGGCAATCGCATCTAAAAATAAAATGGGTGTTTCTTTTGGAATCGGCAAGTTAACTGATTTTTCACCATTATTGTAACTCTGGAAAAGCTCTTGCTCCATATCATCATTAAAAAACTGTTTATATGATAGTGCTTTATACATTTCCTTTTCATGGTCAGTTAAGAATGATTGCCGAATCACTTCGGGATTATAAACAGCAGAAGGAACAAGACGGTGCAAACCCATTTTCGTTAACATATTCACTCCTCTTACAGTCAATGAATCTACCATACCCATTTTATGAGTTACATATTGGTGCGGTAAACCAATATCCAAAGCAATAATTCCCTTTACTTCACTTGGGTATTTTTGTGCCCAGTAAATAGCTTCAATACCTGATACTGAGTGTGGAACCAAAAAATAAGGAGGTTTATTTCCACTTTCAATTAACGATTTCCTACTTTGTTCCAATATTGTATCAATATCCCTATCATCATGAAAAACATCACTATATCCATATCCAGCTCTTTCAATGACTGCAATCTTATTTTCTTTTGCAAACTTACTATATAACCCTTTCAATTCATAAACAGGAGCAGCAATCCCGGAACCTGACATAAAAACGTATGCATCCTCACCGCTGCCTTCAGTATATACATTAATTTCTTTGTTATTAAAATCAACGGACATTCCTTCACTAATTAATGATGATTCCTTGCCTTTTTGATAATTATGGTAAATAAAAACAGCCATTGCCACAAATATGATAATAGCAATGAAGGTAAAAAATATATTCTTTGATACTTTCAACATTTTTCCCATATAGAAAACTCCTTTCAAGTGATACAGAAAGGATATATGTTAAAAATAAATTTCTAATTAATTTTCTTTTATATTTACACTTTTCACTTAAGAAAAATTTTAACGACAATGATCAATGACCAGTGAATTTACATTAGAAAAAGCTGCGCCAAGCGCAGCCTTAACTATTGAAGGAAAGCCCCCCTGAATTTACGAATGAAGTATTAGCAGCCCTCTACCATATTCCTAAGTATAAATAATATTATATGTGGGTTTAATCACTCCGTTAGGATATTGTTTCATTTCAACTAAATCTAATTTTAGACTTGGCTTAACGCTGCCGAAAAGAGGGATGCCTTCACCGATTATTACTGGATTCACTTTAAGCACCAATTGATCAATGAGTTTATGTTTTAATAACGTTCCAGCCAGTTCTCCGCCCCCGCAAAGCCATAGCTTTCCGTCACCTTGCTGCTTGAGGTTTTCAATAAACGCAACGGCGTTTCCTTCGATAAGTTCTACCTCCTCATTCGATTCAAACTGAAGGGAGCTTGAAAATATATAATGTTTCAAACCCTTATAACCTGGTTCACCCGGTTTAGCTCCGAATTGAAATCCAAATTCATATGTTTTACTTCCCATCAATACCGCTTCATATTGTTGGATATCGGATAAAAAGTCTGGGACATGATCTCCTTCAAATAAGAAAAAAGAATTATTGATATTCCCTTCGAACATTGCTTGGTCGGCAATGAAATTATCCAGTGAAACGGCTACATGATATACCAATTCTGCCACTTAGTCATCCCTCCAAAAGTGATTACACATTTTACATTGACGTAATTTCATTAGCCTCATATGAACGATGTCCCATAATCTTTATAAAAGGTATCAGATAGCCATATCCATTATTCTTTTGATATGGTCTTCATTTGTTTCGACACCCACTTGAGTACATAGGTATTTATTAAGTCTAAGGAATTCCGGGATCATACGTCTCAACGTTTTAATAATTTCATTTGAATTGCGGCCACAATCCCAACTTTCCAACAGGGATAATTGCGTTCCATCTAATTTACTTCTATTGCCCTCGATTTTTGTCCATACTCCATATGGCACATCTACATGTTCTTCCATTTCCATATACCACCCAGACACAATCAGCCACCGTATCCTATCAAGATTGGATAGTGCATATAACATTTCTCTTCTCATAACGGCTCTGTAGGTTTCATGGACAAAAGCAAGCACCTTTCCTCTCCAATGCTCAACTTCATTAGGTGAAGGTTTATAAACTAGCTTTTCGGATTCCTTAATAACATGACTCATAATATTAAAAGGATCATAAATGACTTCAACCTCTTTTAACCAGATGGAGGGAACAATTTCCTCAGGTGCGTGATACCAGCTATCTACTTTCACAAAGGTATTATAATGAGTAACGACATACGGTGAAGAAGGATTGTAGTCTTCGTAAAATGTAACATTTCCCCAATTATTGGCTCTATTCCTTTTTCTCTTTAAAAAATCTGCTTGCCGCTCTGAAATAACAATGGTGTGCAAATCTATATCAGAGTAGTTATCATCGTTTCCTTTTGCTAAGGAACCGGCTAGGTAAATAGCCAAAACATCAGTATCTGCTGATAAATCTTTAAATGCATTTTCCAAAAGAATATCGCGTTGTTTCGGTAAAAATACATCTCTTTCTATATGTTTGCTAACGAATCCCGCACACAAAACCATCTCCTTTTTTTGTAAAATCGTCAAAGTAATATATATTCGTGAATCAGGAATAAAATCCTTCCGTAGTATTGCCGTGTCAGTGATTTATACTGCTTCTTACCTCCTTGTTTTCTTGGCTGGATATCAAGGTCCCGCTTTACCGGGCATCTATTCATATTCTCGCCTATGTGGTATTATTTTGAATATTAAGTTAAAAGGAGGCATCATTTCATGTTTCTTGCAAATACTCCCGAACCACCCTATTACGCTTGTATTTTCACTTCTCAAAGAAGCGATAAGGATGCCGCAAGCTACAATTCAACCGCGGAAATCATGGACGAACTTGCCGCTCAACAAGATGGCTATTTAGGCGTCGAAAGCGTAAGAGATCAAAACGGGTTAGGAATTACAGTATCCTATTGGAAGTCCCTGGATGCCATAAAGCTTTGGAAAGAAAATGCTGCTCACAAAAAGGCACAAGAAAAAGGTATGAAAGATTGGTACTCGTCATACTCAACCCGAATTTGCAAGGTTGAAAGGGATTATACAAGCAAATAAGGAAACTAAGTTTTCATGTACATACATGGTTTTTTACGCATTTCAGCCATTGAAAAAGACCGCTTTTTTAGCGGTCTCAGACTGTAGACAAACTCGAAGAAAAGCGAGTTTGCCTGCAGTTTTTTCTTTAATAAACGTTTCGAAAGCGCACCTAGTGGAGAGACCCCACAGGCGCAAAGAGCGCCGAGGATGCTCCCCTACCGCCCGCGCAAAGCGAGTGCCCTACGTTCCAATCAACGTTCAAATTTTATAAACCATCAAAAGTAAAAAACATAACCAAGTTTTCTTTTAAAATCATGATAATTAATTAAAGGACATGTCATTTAGATCTTCTTTTATGAGTGAGTACATATATAAATCATCGAATTTGCCACAAGTATATTCATAATGCCTTAGCAATCCTTCTCTTCTAAACCCCTGTTTTTCCACTAGTTTTTGGGATGGGTGATTATCAGGTTCAATTAAAGCTTGAATCCTTTCTAGGTGAAAGTGACGATAACCATACATAACAACGGCTTTCAACGCTTCACTAGCAATGCCTTTTCCCCAATGATCTTTACTTAATTCATACCCAATTTCAGCTCGATGATGTTTGGTGACCATATTCAGAAAACCACAACTTCCTATAACCCTATTGGAATCTTTTAATGTAATTCCCCATCTAATTCCCGAACCTTCTTGGAATATAGATTCGTACCATTTAATTTCATCCCATACGTCATTTACTGTTTGGCATGGATCTAACCCCATTGGCTTCACTACATCCGTATCAGATAGATATTTAAACATATCACCCGCGTCTTCAATTGTTACTTCCCTTAAAATCAATCGTCGTGTTTCAATAAGCGGAAATACCTTCTCCATCCTATTTCCCTCCTCCAAAGTCCTCTTTTCCATATTTTACTGTTTTAATCATTACCTAATTAAAGCCGATAATCAACGCTTTATTGCTTAAGAATTGATGATAATAAATAAAAGTCGTCCCTACTTTCATTAAATTTAGATAATAATCAATAGGATAGTAGGTCTATTATGGGGGCTAACTGTCTTGTATTGTTAGGCCGTTTGAAAAGAATTAGGGATAAATCTTACAACCGTTGTGAGTTGGGTTCGACACTTTGAAGCTGAAGGCATGAAAGGCCTTGAAGAAAAACGAGGAAAAATAAAAGGCCCCACAATAGGGCATTCACCTACTTATTCAGAATACAGAAACGAAAATAAAACGAGTAGAAGCTGAGAATGAAATAATAAAAAAGCTCATACCACCCCAAGGATATAAATCAACTGCTTTTTTCTTAAACTCAATGTCGAACGTTCTCTTCTTTTTCCCCATAAAAAAAACCCTCCATAGTAGACAGTAACTTTCTTTTACTTGTCTGCTATAAGGCGAGCATACCACCTGACGACCCGAGGTAACTTTTTTATTTATTGTGTACAAAATATAGTTTTATTGGATGTAGACTAAAATGATAAATCATAATATCGAAAAAGATAAATGATAATACACATTCTATATAAAGGTAATGGATACAATATTTTTTTATAAATATTGTAGTCAAAAATGGGTAGCACATACTACGTTCTTAAAGATAATATAGTTATGTTTTTTTTCTATTCTTTATAAAAGCTGTCAAAAGAAGTAGTATAGGCACAACAATTTGCAAAGGAATATGTAGGTAATAAGGTACTTTATGAACTCCAATATAAATATGTTCAATATAATTAGGCGCAATAGCAAATGACAAAGTTAAAATTAAAAGTCCTATAGGTAAGATTAATTTATTTTGGTTCTTTATCTGTAAGATATCTGCTATTCCAATAACAGTACAATAGAAGAAAACCAACAGTTTAAAAATCCCTAACGTAACCAATGTAATAACAACTAGCGCTTCCAAACGGGTAATAAAATGAGCAATATCCACAAGAGAAGCAGCTGATAGAAGTGGAAAAATAGATGATTCTACAATATCTTCATTTAATATCATAATATTAACAATAGAGGAAAAAGCCAAGTAGAGACAACTAGCTATAATGGCATATAATCCTATTTTTTTTACTTTCGATTTCTGATCTAGAACAGGAAAAATCATTAAAAAAGCAATCATCTCTCCAAATGGAATGGTTAACGCTGTTGGGAAAATTGTATGGAGGATTGGAGACCAATCTCTTGGGATTATAGGCCGTACATTATCTACTTCCAATAACCCATTAATCCATTGAAAGATAATGATTAAAAATAAAATAGAAAAAAGAAGAACAAATCCAGCTAAAGCTACTCTTCCTATTGTTTGTATCCCTTGTTTAATACCATACATGCATACTCCCATCATCAATGCTGCAAGTATAACTGGAGAAGTATTACGATAGGCCATTATTAATAATAAGGCTGTAAAGTCTCTCAAGATACGTGCCGCCATGTACATGAAATAGAGGACATACAGGAAGCTAATTATTATTCCAATATGCTTCCCCCAGATTAATTGAGTATATTGAGTAAGAGGTAAGGAAGGGTAATAGGTATGAAGCTTTGTGTATACTAGATAAAGTAAACACCCTAATAGGCCTGCAGCCATCAAGGCAATCCATCCATATTTACCCGCAGGTCGCCCTACTTCAAGCAATAGAGCGCTTCCTATTTCAAATAACACAATGAGGCAGAAAAATTGAATCGTATTTATTTTCTCTTTCATTGTGTTTCACCCCTTTGGAATTGGTTTGAATGTGTACGTGATCCTGCTGTTTTAATCGAAATATCAACGTGAACTTCTGTTTGGGCTTTTTGGTAAAGAGAACTCCATGATTTACGGTAATTTTTCCATTGAGAAGGATGTTGAAAGGATAATTGTTTACCAAATCCTAATGTGTCTGTTTGATATTTCTGGGTAAGGGCAATCATCTTTTTTATTTCCTTCTTTATTTCTTCCTCTACACATTTTTCAATAGGTTGAAGGTCTTTATCATTCTCTAAGGTATATAAGCCCTTTATCTCTTCTATCTCTGCTATCCCTTTTACATCCATCTTAAGGTAGGGTATGCCATCTTTGACAGTTGTGTACTTTTTAGATTTTACAGTTAGTAAACGAGCGGTAACAAATTTATGTTTTTCAAAAGAGGCGGTTATATACGAAGATTTCATCTCATTATAAGCTATTAATACAGGACGTATTTCATGATTCTTACTCCATGTTACCCATTTATCTTCTTTAAAAAAGGCTGTCCCATCTATCTCAGGAGAAGTAGGAGATGCTTTTTCTAGGTTAGATAAATCACCTGTACTTTTTTGCTTTTTAGGTAATGCTACAGTTGAGATCGCTACTTCCTGCCCATCATCTTTAATATATTGAATAATTTGACTAATAGTTAACGATTGACCCGTACCTGCTACTTTTTTAATATTCTCTAGATTAGAAATTAACGAGTTGCTTGGTATCTTATTTAAAGGTGTGAGCGCATTTAAAATAGAACGTGCAGATGCATTATGGGAAACTGTCACAGCCGTTGATAAACGGACATCGGGCTCTCGATCAAACAACTCTAGAGCATTAAGTAAACCTTCTTTCGCTATCTCCTCACTTATTACCACTATCTCTAAATGAGGAAAACTAGCTGGACGAGGGAGTTTCTCGAAACTCTTCCACATAGCTTCTCCTATGGTTCTTCCTTGTCCTTGATAATTTAATATGGCCGGACCTTGTCCTCCTGTACTGCTAGCTGAAGTAACATTGGAAGGATTGACCACCTGTAGAGTAGCCTTATATGTTCCGTCCTTTTCTTTATCCAAGGCCACACCGATTGCAAAACTAATCTGATTTACTTCTTTATAATCACTACAAGCTGCAATAAAACTACATAACGAAATGATTGCCAGAACTTTAAACCCTTTAGAAAACGTTACGATCATGACTCTCACCATCTCTTTTAGACCTCTTATTTTTCATCTCTTATCTTATTATTTTTTCGCTTCATTTGACGCCAAGGCATTCGAATGAAGTTATCTTGTTGAGCAGCAGGATTAAAAGGAGTCACAGGTAATAAATAAGGTACACCAAAAGAATTTAGCTTAGCGATGTGAAAACCAATAAAAAATAAAGATAGCATAATACCATATAAACCTATAAAAGCTCCCATAAATAAAAAAACAAATCGCAAGATTCTGCCCGTTGCTCCAATGGAATATTGAGGGACAGCAAAGCTGCTGATTGCCGTTAAAGCTACGATAATTGTTGAAACAGAAGAAACAAATCCGGCCTCTACTACTCCTTGCCCAATAATTAGCGCACCTACAATGGATGCTGCCTGTCCTGAAGCTCGGGGTATCCGAATGCCTGCTTCTCTTAGAATCTCAAATGTCACTTCAAGTAAAAAGATTTCGACAACAGTTGGAAAAGGTACTCCTTCTCGTTGTGCTGCAATACTAACAGCTAAGTTAGTTGGAATCATTCCAATGTGATGTGTCACTAAAGCTACGTACACACCTGGTGTTAACAATGAGATAATAAAAGAAAATATCCTCAATAAGCGCATGAATGAGCTAATATCAGACTTTTCATAATAATCTTCTGCGGTTTTGAAGTGATCCATTAATAGCGTAGGACAGATAAGCCCAAATGGTGTCCCATTCACTAAAATGCCTATTCTCCCTTCTAACAAGTTACCAGCCATTACATCTGGCCGTTCTGTATTAAACGTACGGGGAAAGGGAGAGTATGTTTCATCCTCTAAAAAACTTTCGATATATCTCGATTCCAAAATGCCATCTATTTTAATATTTTTTACTTTTTCTTTTACTTTTTTTAATATAGATGCGTCTACAACATCCTCAATATAAAGGATAGCTATATCCGTTTGTGTCCTTTCCCCTAATTTAGAAAATTCAATGCGTAAACTAGGATGTTGAATACGTGAACGCACGAGAGACGTATTCGTGCGGATTTTTTCTGTAAAGCTGTCTTTGGGACCGCGAACAAGAACTTGTGTAGTAGGTTCGCTAATGGAGCGAGAATCAATCGATTTAGTCCCTATCACTAACACTTCTGAACTCTTGTTAAAAAAGATAACTGTATTTCCTGAAACAAGAGAAGATAAAATAGTATCCCACGTAGACGATATTTCTACTTCTGAAGCAGATAATACCTGGTCTTTTAGATATTTGTTTAAATCAGTTGTTCTATTAGGTTCATTGAAATAAAAAGAATCGTTACATACTTCCAAAATAGGTTTGATAATAGAAGTTTCAATCACTTGTTTATCACAGATTCCATCAATATAGACAATGATTAAATCTACACGGTTATGTAATTGAAATTCTCTAATTAAAAGGTCTGAATTAGCCCCTAGTTCTTTTTCTAGATATACCTTAAATTGTTCAATATTTTCATTTATTAGACCACGTTGAATTGCCATTTTGGTTTCTAGGTCTCCTTCATTAATAACGCTTACATATGCTGATTAGGATAACCTTGTAATAGGGGAAATATACCTGAATTGGGCGAGGAGGAGAGGGGATAAAAATAGCTGAAGTAGAACTTTTAAAGCTTACTTAACGCCTTCATAGAACTGAAAAAACTCTTGTTCATTTTCAAATTTAAAAAAGGGGATTTTTAGGCGTCAGATTTGGCAATAGATCTTTTAATATGTGCCATTCTCCAGCAGCTTCAAGTCCTTTGACTGATCGTCGCATTTGCTCATACGCAAAAAAAAAATTTGCATCATCATATTTGTTTTGTTTCATATTCATACATCTCCTATAAATCAAGATAGCCTCCTAAGATTAATACCACTTCTATTACAGGAGGCTACCTATCTCCTTCTCACCATCTGTTTCACCTCATTTTTTTGATGAATCACTGTCCCTTTACTAACCCACTGCTTGTTTTCCCAACTCCTCATCTTAAGTTCAAATTCCTTCAAACAACAATACTTCCTATAGATCTCTTTTGACGATTAGTTGTAAATTGTACGAATTAGGTCTTATCTCCTAATGTCTTTTTTAGGAATAAGACTTTTTTACTCATCCTTAATAAGTTATAAAAAAATAAGCAAACTATACCATATTACAGCTATACGGAATCTACCTAGGCTAAGTTCGCTACAAATTAATCCAGGTAGTAAAAGGATAAATGTATATCGCTTAATCAAAATGTAATGGGGTGAATGTTTTATGAGAATGAAAAAAGCATTAATAGGTCTCTCACTCTTATGTATGATTGTTCCTGGTATTGCCAAATCGGCTGATTCCGTTGCTGAAAATAACCGTAGCAATATCGTGGCAAATTGGAAATTCACAAAACAACATGTTAAAAGCGGTTCAATCGATAAAGGTAATTTAATTATAGAAGATACAAGCAAACATGGAAATGATTTAGAGCTAGTGACGATTGGTGATCCTGCCTCGACTGAATTAAAAAATATGATTCAATGGTCTGAAGAAGATTATCATGATCAAGAAAAAGTGGATAGCTTGGAGTTCGCTAATTACGAAAACGCCCCTTCTGGAAGGTATTTCAAAACCAAAAAGGGTTCACCTATCAATTCGGAGAAATTCGATAAGGGTTTTACCATTGAAGCGATATTTAAGTTGCCAAGTGATTCCAAGAGTGTCATGGGGCTTTTTTCTAGACAAGGACAGGCTGCCGATCTTAATAAAATGGAAGGCGAGAAGAAAATCCTTTCTGCTTTAACTGTATCCAGTGATCAAAAAATTCACTGGACCAGCCATCCATCCAATTTAAATTATAATGTAAGCAATTGGTCTCGATCATTAAATGCTGATGAATGGTACCATTTGGCGGTTGTTAATGATGGTAACACGACGACTTTAACTTTGAATGGCGTTAGTGATTACGGAAAATCAGAAAAAGTAATAGGTATTGCAGCAGTTAAAGGTAAAGGCTGGAACATCGGAGCATCTGAGTGGGGAAATAAGTTTAATGCACTATTCAAAGGGAATATCCAGGAAATACGAATTGCTAATAAGGCTTTAACTGAAAAAGAATGGCTTGTGCAGGATGCTCGTGACGATGAACCATTCGAAGGATCAAACAAAACTTTACCCTTTCTAACGAATAAAAAGAATTATAATTTTCTTTTTGTACCAGATACCCAGAAATACTCAAGCCAAAATCCAGAGATTTTCAATAGCCAAATGAACTGGATTTCCAATAACACCAAGAAGAACAATATTATCATGAATACATTTGTTGGGGACATTGTCGATAGTGATTCAGAAAAACAATGGCAGAATTCCCTCGAAGCCATTTCCCATTTGGATAAAAAGGAAGTTCCATATATGATGGCGGCTGGGAATCATGACTATGCGGACGGAGATCCTTTCTTAACACATTATGGGCCGCAGCGTTTTTTGAATAAAAAATACTATAAGGGGTCTTCTCACTCTGGGTATAGTTCATATGCAATCGCGAAGGCTGGGAGTTATGAATACTTAATTTTAATAGTGGATATGAAAAATCTGCATAAGGACCTTGAATGGTCAAAAAAGGTTCTAGATCAGCATAAAGATAAACCGACAATCCTCGTCTCGCATGATATTATATTTCCGAAGGTTAAGGATGATAAAACCATTGCCGTCGAGTCGTCTAATGGCCGGCTGATTTGGGATGAACTCGTAAAGGACCATAATCAAGTGTTCATGACGGTTAATGGACATTATTTTGGGATAGCACATCGGGTAAAACAAAACTCTGCAGGAAATGATGTCATACAAATGCTGGTCAATTACCAAACGAATTATCGAGGGGGGAATGGCTGGCTAAGACTTGTAGAATTTGATGAAAAGAAAAATGGATTGGTATTCCGTACCTATTCCCCATTTGTCGACGAAATGTCTAAAAAAGAAAAATCCTATATCGATTATAAATTTTTAACAGGTGAAAATAATTCATTTAAATTGGATTGGGACTTTAAAAATAGATTTAATTTTAGGTAATTAAAAGAGGAGGAAAAAATCCAATTCCCCAGGTGTACCTGTTCGATCTCTACACCTGGGTGAATTCCTTTATTGGTGTCCTCCTATGTGTTTGTACAAGAAGGATAAACGTTCATTCTTGATGATGAATCAATAATGCTACGATTTTTTCTAGTTGGTTTAAACAACTATCATGCTGCTTTTTTCATTACTGATTTATACTTTCCTAACCCATTAACGACAAGAACTCCTAATATCGCAATTCCGCCGCCAATGACCGAAAGAGTACTAGGTACTTCCCGCAGCCAAACCCAAGCGACGAAAATGGCAATCACAGGTTCAAGGTATAACAAACTAGAAACGGTACTGGCTTTTCCTAATGATAGTGCGACTGCCCAAGTTACATAACCGATGGCCGCAGGGAAAATACCGACAAAAATCGCTGATAAATGACCTTCCATTGTAGCATTTTGAATTTCTTGAAATAGCCCAGGAATAAATATTAAAAAGGGTATTGTACCGATCCAAGTGAAATAAGCTGTCAATTCAATCGGATTATAGCGACTAAACAGAGGTTTTTGGAAAACAAAAAACACCGCAGAAGCGATAGCTGACATCAGCACTAAAAAGGCTCCTTCAGAAATGTTCAGGGAAGGGCCTGCAGTACCTAATGTTATTAAGGTGATCCCTGTGAATCCTATTCCTAAACCAATCCATCCGAATAGGCCGAGGTGTTCTTTTAAAACGAAAGCAGCAATGATCGCGATGAAGACAGGTGCTGAACCAATCAGCATTCCAGCCGTTCCCGCCGAAACTGTTTGTTCCCCGAATGTCACCCCGATATGGTAAATACTTATACCAATAAATGCAAGGATCGATATCCTCAACAAATCCTCTTTTTTCGGGAGTCGAAATTTCACCCCAGGCCATAGAGCATAAAGGACAAAAATCCCTGATGCTATAAGATAACGAACAAGTACCAAATGGCCAGCTGAATACCCGCCATGTAAGCTTGCACGAATAGCAGCGAATGTAGATCCCCAAATAATAACTGTAATTGATGCCAATAAAAATGCCTTAGTGTTCAAAACCTATTCCTCCCAACCATTCACTATAATCTGAAGGTATCATGGATACGTGAGAACTTCAATAAAATTTCTATCTCGCTGTGAAGTATCACAGTAAAATAACGAATTAGAGTACATTCTGAGATGTAATCAACGCTGAAGAAATTCTATTCCATATGGGATTGGATTGGATTGGAAATCTTCATTTAAAGATGGATTAGGTTTGAAAAGCATGCTAAACAAAAGGTGCTTCGTATAGGAAGCACCTTTTGTTCAGACTGTAGACAAACTCGATAATAAGATTGCCTACATTTTTTTGAGGGAGTGTAAAATATGAACGTTGATATCCACTCCAGGCACTCGCTTTCCGCGGGCGGTCCGGGAGCCTCCTCGGCGCTCTTGGCGCCTGTGGGGTCTCCCTTGGACGCGCTTTTCCCGCAGGAGTCTCGTACCTTCCGTTCCAATCAACTTTGCAGATGGAACCCCTTTTGTCTACAAACTCGTTTACAATTATCTTTTCCACATTTAAGCTTACTTGAAATATTGTCTTGAGGCTTTTACTCTGTAACAGTTTTGTGCAGCAATACTGTTAAATTAAGTTAACATTATTAAATTATTTAACTATTTTCTGGTTTCCAAGATGAAAAGCGTCTTTCAATAATGCCTAATAATGAAGTAAGAATGATTCCCGTAATGGTAATGACCAACACTCCAACAAACATACGATCTGTTTGTAGATTTTGACCATTGCTTGTCAATTGATATCCGATACCAGCTGTCGAAGCGAATAATTCACCTACAACTACAGCAATTAATCCTTGACCAATACCTAAGCGAATACCGTTTAAAAGGAATGGTACCGTCGAAGGCAAAGCAATTGTTTTAAAAATCTGAAATTCACTTGCACTAAATGTTCTTGCTGCTTTTATTAAGTTTTGATCTAATGTTAACATAGCTTTTTGAGCGCTCATCACTATTGGAAAGAAGGCCATCAAAAATACTATAACAATTTTTGATGCTGGTCCTATTCCGAATGCAATTATGATCACTGGTAAAAGAGCGACTTTAGGAGTTACATATAATCCTGAAATGAAAGGGTTAACTACTGCATTAAAATTAGAATTCCAGCCCGATAACACACCAATTGGAATTCCAATAAGTATTGCTAAAACAAAGCCTGCAACAAATTCGTAACCACTTACTTTCATATTTTCCCAAAAAGAAATTTCTTGGACCATTAAAACTGCCGCTTGTGCAATTTCAATTGGTGAGCTAATAAACAATGGATTTATCCATTCATTTTGAGAGGCAACTTCCCAAAGCAACAGGAATATTAAAACAGAAGCAACACTGATAAAAAATGACTTCTTTTCTTTTTTTATTTTCTTCGCCTTTTTTATCTTGTGCTTTGATTGTGTAAGTTGGATAGTACCCTTTGTCATATTATTCTCCTTTCACCTTATTATTTTTCTTTATTATCGAAACCTTGTTTTGAAGATTCCTGTTCAATAATGGACCATATATGATCTACAAACTCTAAAAATTCTGGGCTCCGCTTCACATGGAGATCTCTCGGTCTAGGTATATCAACATCCACAACCTCCACTACACGTCCTGGTCTTGCCCCAAAAACAAAAACTCTATCAGCTAAAAATACCGCTTCATCAATTTGGTGTGTAATAAAAAGACTTGTCTTTTTTGTCTCATCCCATATTCTAAGTAACTCACCTTGCATAAATTCCCTAGTTTGTGCGTCCAATGCCGAAAATGGTTCATCCAATAATATCAATGACGGGTTTACCGTTAATGCTCGAGCCAAGTTTACCCTTTGCTGCATCCCCCCTGACAATTCGTGGGGATAATGATTTTCATAACCTTTTAAACCGACCATTTCAATAAATTCTTTGGCCTCTTTCTTTTTCTTTGCGGTTACTTGCTTTAATAGTTCAACTCCATAGAGAACATTTTCCAAAACTGTTCTCCATGGTAATAGACTCGGGTTTTGGAAAACCATTGCCCTGTCTTTGCCGGGTCCATCAATTTTTTGCTGATCTAATAGAATTTCTCCCTTACTTGGCTTTAGTAATCCAACTACAGTATTTAAAAAAGTGGTTTTTCCACAGCCGCTTGGCCCAACAATACATATAAATTCACCATCTTTAATATTTAAGTTAATATTCTGTAGGGCAATCACTTCTGCACCAGTTTTATTATTTACGTAAGTAACGTCTAAAAAACGAGTAGACAATTTGAAATTTTCCAGTTGTGCATTTTCCATCTTCATTATCATCTCCCTTCTATTCTAATTATTTTTTAAAAGCCTCTTCTATATAACTATTTGTCCAAATAACATCTTCAGTTGTATCCTGTTTAGTAGAAACGCCTGATAACTTGCCAAATTCAACTAATGGATCCTGGGCATTATCCCAAGCTTCTTGATTCATTTCTCCATAGCCTTTAAAAGTGTCTTTCAATCCGATTATAGATTCCTCTAGAATATCAACATCAATTCCATCAAAATAAGATTCGATTGATTCCGCTGCCTCTCTTGGATTATTACGTGTAAATTCCATACCTTTCCCAATTGCCCGAACTACTTTCAAAGATGTTTCGTGATTTTCTTCTAAGTATTCTTTTTTAGCAAAAACAGCTTCCCAGACCATATTCCCATACATTGGCTCTTCACTTGTATTGATTACAATTTCACCAACATCTTTACTTTCCGCTTGTAAACCCATTGGTGGTGATGCTATACCCCCGTCAACAATCCCCTCCTGCATACCGCCAATCTTCGAACCATCACCTGCCAATTTAACGGTTTTAAGAGTATCAGGATCCACACCATGTAATTGCATTAAATAACGAGTGTATACATCTCCAGAATCACCAACAAGGTTTGTACCAATAGTTGCGCCATTTAATGAAGCAACTCTATCTTCAAATGATGAGTCTTTAGAAACACTCTTTTTCTTTTGATATTGTTTAGAGAGAGTAATTTGATAGGTTAGCGCCGAATTTAAAGATTGAATCGCCAATAAATCTTCACCTTTGTCAAGAGGAGTAAACATACTTCGAGGACCTGAGACCGCAAATTGAGCTTCACCTGATAATACAGAAGCAATTACTTGTGCTCCACCACCACCAGATACAATCTCAGCTTCAATTCCTTCTTTTTCAAAAAATCCTTGCTCAATGGCTACATATAAAGGGGCAACTGACAATAACCGTGCAGGTTCTGTAAAAGTAAGCTTGACCGCTTTCCCTCCTGAATTCCCCTTATTTTCTGTAGTTGTTTCGTCACTTGAACTGCATGCAGATACCATAAAAACCAAACAAAGTAGAACCAATAATTTATTCTTAAACATATAACTTACCTCCCTAAATCTTTTTCTACTTAATTCCTAACTTCGAGAACACAATAAAAAATTGTCCATTAGACATCAATATTTCCTCCTTTTTTTGTTTTATATACGAAACTTAATTTCATATACATATCAATTCTAAATCAGCTGTCCCATTATGGTCAATTGTAATTTTGGAAAATTTAGATAATTCAGTGGATTCCCGTACAAAAAAACACTCATTTAGAATCATTGAGTGTTAGGTTCATTCGGATTGATATATGGAATATGCAAATGGAGATCGATTACCCCGTTAGATATAATCGCTTTTTTTATATTTACTTATAGTGCAAAATAAGTGTAAAATAACTCCTAATGTGACACATAAAACATAACCGTATGCAAAAGTGTCCTTTTACGAACAAAGAATGAATGTTTCTTCATAACTGGGTTTAATCTTCTGACTTACACCTACAAGAATTAACCTATGATCAAGCTGTTAATTTTAGGAAATAAAATTAACTCCCAGCATACTAGAGGCTAGGAGTTAAATTTCATTCTTTATTTTTGATCCTTATCATATGGATATTCCAGTGAGATACCTCTTTTTAAGGCTGATTGTTCATCAATCTAATTTCATGATACATAGCATTCGATAGGAATTCTTTTTCTATGTTCTTATGTACTTCATAAAAGAAATTGAATAACCATTAAAATAATCGCCGTAGACCAGTCACTTCAAAAAGCAATAATATATACTGACTAGAGCAAAATAAAGGGCCAATTTGGGTTATTGTAGGAAAATCAAAAAGATAAAGTTCAAAAAGATGCCGGTAGGCATCCAAATAAAAAAACGAAATATAAACTCATAATCGTTATAAGAGGATGATAAACTTTAGATTGTTTGATAAAGTATTCAGCGAAAATCTAGTTTAATTTATAATTAAAATTGCCTTTATCACGGTCCTGTTCTATTCCATTGACGATTAATTTTCTCTGTTCATTTTCTGGGAGGTGGAATGTGACCTGATCATATGGCAATTTATAGGATCCTTTCTTATGAATTGTCACTTGAATCTCACTTTCTTCAGCTTCCATTTCAACATTAATGTAGGCAAATGTATGCATATAGTTGTTTGTTAAACCATCATCTTCATATAATTTGTAAGAGGACTTTCCTATTCCTTTAGAAGGAAATAATAAAAATCCCCTTTCATCCTCTTTCTTAGTTGCAAAAGTGGCTTCTGCTTGATTAATTGGAAGTATTGATCCTGCTTTGGCTAGTAATGGCGTATAAGATAAAGGCGCTGGAATTACAACTGTTTGCCCTCCTTCATACCATTTTCCCGTATGAATGTCATACCACCCATCAGGATTCTTAGGTAAATAAACTTCCCGCTCTCTCTTCCCCTTTTCGACAACAGATGCAACCAAGAGTGACTCGCCTAGCATAAAGTCATCGTTTTCTTCAAAGGTAGTTTCATCATGTTCAAAATCGTAAAACGTCGGTCGGATGATAGGCTGATAGTTATCATAGGCTTCGTGCAGAGCAGTATATAGATATGGAATGATCTTTGTTCTAAATTTAATCAATGCGCTGATCGATTCCAGTGTTTCAGGATACATCCAAGGTTCATTAACTGTTTGGTCGTCATTCCAAGAATGTATAGTGAACCTTGGATGAACAATTCCATTTTGCACCCATCTCACAAACAACTCCGGTTCAGGAGCAGGACCCGAAAATCCTCCTACATCATGGCCAAAATTGTAAATACCTGATAAGCTTAGCCCTATTCCCATCTTAATGTTGAATTTCAATGTTTTCCAACTGGTACGATTATCTCCAGTCCATGTTTGCACATAACGATGCATTCCCGCAGAACCAGAGCGTGATATTAGATATGGGCGCAATTCAGGATTGTATTCTAACTGCGCTTCATAAGAAGCTTTCATCATAAGGAGGGGCTGGACCGCACGAATTAGCTCAAACTCTTTATTTTTGCCAAAGCCTTGACAAGTAGCGTCTTTGCTCCAAATTTCAAACTCATTATTGTCGTTCCAAGTTGAATCAACTCCATAATACAACAATTTTTCTTTTATTTGACTTTTCCACCAATCATACGAATCTTTGTTTGTAAAGTCTAAATAAGCGCCGATATCATCCCAAAATTGTGCCATTTCAGGTTCTTCTGTCTTACTGTTTGTTATAAACATCTTTTTTTCTTTTAACTCATTAAATAAAGGATGATCTTTTAATAAACATGGTTTAATATTTGCACACAATCGTACATCTTTATCATGAAAATTCTGTACCATCTCTTTAGGAGACGGAAATTTTGAACGGTTCCAATTAAACACATAACGTTTATTGCCGATTGATGTATATCCTGATGACAACTGGAACGAATCACATAAAATATCATGTTCTTCACAAAGCTTTAGGAATTTATTTAACTGCACTTGCGCATCCGGAGCATCAGTGTAACTCATTGTCGATCCAGAATAGCCTAAACTCCATTTTGGTGGAAAGATTGTTTGTCCAGTTAACCACGAAAATTTGCGAGTGACATCTTTAACTTTCGGACCTGCGATGATATAGTAATCTAAATCACCATGTTCCGCTTGATAATATCTGTATAACTCATGATAATTATCAAGCTCTGTACCTAATTCAAAAATAGAGCTTGACAAATTGTCGTAGAAAATTCCAAATGAAAATCCAGTTTTCTTCTGTCGAGTAATATAAAATGGAATATGTTTATAAAGGGGATCGCTATATTCTGCATCGTAACCCATCGCATCAATTGTCTGCATCCGATAGCGCTTTCCATGCTTATCAACTGAGCCCGTTTTTTCACCTAATCCGAAATATTGTTCATTTAAATCGCGCTTTAAATAATGAACTATGTCCTTACAAAGTGAGCCATCAAAGTTATATGCCTGAGTTTGTCGATCATTCGCAAAGTTCTCCCACTCAGAATTCTCACGATAAAACCAGCTGATCTTAAATCCATTTAACTTCACCTGAATCTTTAAGCGTGAAGTTTCTACTATGAATTCATCATCATCTTGTCTAAATTCATAATTTGGTAGTGAAAAACCGCTTGTATCCAATCGATCACGGCCCTCCAATGGAACGTCTGCTTGTCCTGGTGCCACACTCCAGGTTTTATCAAGTTTTAATTTTTCTCCATTTGTAATTAAGATTCGAATGATGTCTTTTTCAAGCACCATAATTTTTGCATATGTGTTTCCATCTAGTAATTTAAAGTCAAGAATATTGTTATTCTCTTTAATGAAAGTAAACTGATAGTTCTCCTTAATGCTCATTTGATATCTCCTTCTCTGTGTGTATATTATAGATCAAATAGTATAAGATTAAGCTAATATCAGAGATGCTCTCTAATAGCTATTTGATGCAAGAATAAAGTACTGCCTTTAATAAAACGCATACAAAAATAATTAAGAAATTTTTTCATCACGTCTCCTCTTAGGTTTAGTTTAAGTCAAGCTGATTATCTTTATTTCTTTCTTTTAAGTCAGCTACAATTTTACTGTATAAATTATCTGTAAGATTATAGAAGAAAAATAGAATAATTAATCCAATAATATTGAGGGCTGCTGGAGCGAGAAATAACAGTCCTTTAAGACCTAGCAGTGTATCTGCAGACTGTTGAATATTTGGAACATATCCAATAAGCCCTAGTGCTACCCCTGGAATAAAACCAGCGAGAGCCTGTGCAAGCTTTCTGAAGAAACTGTACGTTGAATAAACAATCCCTTCTGTACGTTCTCCTGAATTCCACTCATGATAATCAATAGAATCAGCTATCATTACCCAAGGTAGACCAAGTGCAAACGATAACCCAAAGTTTCCCAAAGAGAAAATAGTTAAAAACGTAGCCGTACTGGTTGGCAATACAAAATTTAATACATCACTAGCAATGCAAACCATAAGTCCAAGCATGAAGGTATTTTTCTTACCAATTCTTTTTACCATTGTTGGAATGAACATTGAACCAACTACAGCGAGCCCAATACTTAAAAATGATAGTATTGACATAAGTTCCGGATTCTTTAAATTGTATTCTAAGTAGTACAATTGAACAGCGTTGCGAATATTGGATGAAGTAATCATGAACAAAGCTGCTAAACACAATACAATAAGAGGTCGATTTGAAACCAATGCCTTGAATAACGTAGACAGCGGTACCTTTTCATTTTTTGGTGCTCTAATAACATTTTCTGTTGTATTGTGATAGCAAATAAGATGAAATAATATTCCGAATATTACCATTACAGATATAGCAACGATGTATCCTACTTCTTTATTAGCAAACTGAACTACAATGGGAATAACTGCCATTCCAGAAATAAGAAGTGCCATTTGACTACCAATTGCTCTAAATGAACCTAAAGATGCTCGATCAATTGGATCTTGCGTCATGGCAGCAGATAATGATCCGTACGGGATATTAACAATTGAATAAGCTAGACCAAACCCCATATAGGTGATAAACGCCCACACAATCTTCCCATTATCCGAAAAGTCTGGAGCTAAGAATGAGATGACCGTCATTAATGCCAGTGGAACAGTTCCCCATAAAATGAACGGGCGGAACTTTCCTCGTTTTGAGATATTTGTTCTTGAATCTACAAATGCACCAACACTTGTATCTGCAAATGCATCGAAAATTTTTGAAATTAAAAACACCAAGCCTCCCCAGTAAGCGGAGATTCCTAAAACATCTGTATAAAATTTCAGAAGGTATAACTGTCCCATATCAAACATAAGACCGTTACCAATATCACCAAAACCGTAAGACACCTTTTCTTTAAAAGTGAGCTTTTTAGAAGCGGTGACCGCTGTCTTTTTAACTGGATCCACTGGTAATCCCATATAACCATCCCCTTCTTTCTCCCATATATAACCCCTGTATTGTAAACCTTTTCATAAAGAAGCAGAAATAGTGTTTATTTTAACCCTTAAGCACTATCACCCCCTTTGATGCTTGCAATATCTTTAATAAGCAAAAAGAGCATTCCTCTATTAACGCTGTAAGAAGTATTTCTCTGCATTGTAATAGGAAATATTTTCAATCAGTGTTTGAAGAAGCACATTATCGTTTGGAACCCTTCCTTGTTCTACCCATTTCCCGATTAGGTTGCATAGGATACGACGGAAATAATCATGTCTTTCATAGGAAAGAAAGCTGCGAGAATCTGTCAGCATACCGATAAAATGACTAAGTAACCCGACGTTAGCTAAATCTTTCATTTGTTTCTCTATTCCATCAATGTGGTCGTTAAACCACCAAGCTGTACCAAACTGAACTTTTCCTGGAACGCCTTCTTCATAAAAATTCCCCATCATGGAGGCTAATACCGGATTGTCTTTAGGATTTAAATTAAATAATACGACTCTTGGCAACGCATCCTCTTGGTCAAGCGCATCAAGAAGATGTGATAATCCTCGTGCGATGTTTGCTTCTCCAATTGAATCAAACCCTGTATCCGAGCCCAAAAGATTTTTCATTTTTGTATTATTATTTCGCATAGCCCCAATATGTAATTGCATCACCCATTGTTTTTGAGCGTACATTTTCCCTAGTTCTTTTAGAAGAAAAGATCGATACTTGATCAATTCTTCTAGTGAAAGCGACTCTCCATTCATACGTTTTGTAAAAATTGTTTCTGCCTCTGCTAGAGTTACTTTTTTATACTCCATGTAAGGAATATCGTGATCGGCTGCCCTGCCTCCATTTGCATGAAAAAAGTCAACTCGGTATTGAAGTCCTTTAATTAATTCTGCTAAAGATGTCACTCGTTGATGAACTACTTGCTCTAGCTCCTTTAACCAATCTTGAAAAGTTGGACGTTCAATAAACAGTGCTCCATCAGGTCGAAAGGTTGGTACAACCTTTGTTTTAAACGTAGAATCATGGTTTAATAATTGGTGGTATTCAAGAGTAGATATAGGGTCGTCTGTAGTACCAATAAATTGCACATTAGATTTCTTAATAAAAGATTGAGGTGTAAACTCCGTATCTTGTAATTTTTTATTGCATTCTTCCCAAATTTCCAGCGCGGTATCGGGACTAAGTCTTTTATCAATGTCAAAAAAGCTCTTTAATTCCATATGAGTCCAATGGTAGAGTGGATTTCCAATTAAACATGGTACCGTCTGAGACCAAGCAAAAAACTTTTCCCAATCACTAGCTTCTCCTGTTATAAAATGCTCCCCTATACCATTCATTCGCATAGTTCTCCACTTGTAGTGATCGCCTGCTAACCATAGTTGAGTAAGGTTTTCATAATGTTTATTCTCAAAAATTTCTTTTGGATCTAAATGGCAGTGAAAATCAAAGATTGGCATTTCTTTTGCAGTATTTTTATATAAATGAACTGCTGTAGGTGTGGAAAGTAAGAAATCGTCTCCTAAAAAATATTTCATATTATTTTCCTCCTAGGGGAATAAAATTAAATTTATAAGATTAAAACTCTCAATGTAAACACTTTCATTTTTGGTTAATTTAATTTGTTCGATTAGTAAACTAATTAATTATAAGAAGTAATTTATCATGTTTATAAAATTCAGTCAATTAAAATTCTTTAATTTAAGTGTCAATATTTTTCAAATGAAAATGCTATAATAAAGAACAATGTCAGTTAAGATTTGGAGGACACATTTATGCCTACTGGTGATGCAGCTTATATCAGGAAATTAAATCGATCTTTAATTATTAGTAAAATTGTAGAAGCAGGAATAATTTCAAGGGCAGAATTGTCTAAGATTACAACATTAACAAAAGCCACTATTTCAGTACAGATTGCAAGCTTAATTGATGAAGATATTATTATTGAGACACAGCAGGATCATTCAAAAGTTGGAAGAAAACCTATAATGCTATCTTTAAATGGAGCAGCAGGATATGCATTAGGTATTGATTTAGATTATAGTCAAATCTCTTTCACTCTTTCTAACCTTCTTGGTCATCCTGTTTCGTCAGATACTATTAAAATACATACGACAAGTTATTCGGATATCTTTGATATACTAGTTGAAAAAATTAATAAATATAAAAATGAATGCCTTAAGTCTAGATACGGACTTATTGGTGTAGCAATTTCAATTCATGGTCTTGTCTCTACAGATGAACTCATTCATTATATTCCTCGGTTAAACTGGTATGATGTGGACTTAAAGCATGATTTAGAAAAAGAGTTAAACGTTAACGTATATCTTGAAAATAATGCAAATCTTTCAGCTTTTGCTGAACGATCCTACACATATCATAAATCAGATAATTTGGTATGCATAACACTTCGATCAGGTATAGGCCTTGGTATATTAATAAATAACAAATTATCTAAAGGACATGATGGCTATGCTGGAGAGATTGGTCACATGATTATCCAACCAGGAGGAGACCTTTGTGCTTGTGGCAACAAAGGCTGCTGGGAAAGATATGCTTCTGAGTCTATCTTTTTAAAACAACTTTCTAAAGAAAAACAAGTTAGTAATATAACTTATAAACATATTGAAGAATGGCTTAATCAAAACGATACTGAACTACATAGACAAATGGAAAACTTCCTCTATTATATTTCAATCGGTTTGAATAATATCATCAACATATATAACCCTGAAGTTCTAATAATTGATAGTGAATTACTTTCTCTATACCCAGATTCTATAAATGAAATTAAGAAAAATCTTTCTTCCTCCACAATTCATTATCGAGAATTATTAATATCCTCAATTGGAGAAAAAGCATGTGAATTGGGTGCGTGTGCATTGGTGATTAAAAATTTTCTTGAAATTACGATGCCTAACTTTGTATATCCTGAATCAATAGAAGATATTAATTCACTGAATAATATGTCTGTCAAAAAGTTATAGGGTAAGAATTCTTTCTCACAGAAAACTAGGCTGATGCTTGCCTAACAGCTATAAAAACCGTAAAGCTTTAGTAAAAAAGTTTTATGGTTTTTATTCCTAGATAAAGAATTAAACCTAAATTTCAGCTGCTGAACTGCCCTTAATCTACTAATTGAGATAAAGACTCCCTTCTATAAGAATTCCCAATTCTATTATTTGTACAAATAATTAAGAATCAATAACCTAAAAAAGAACGTAAGTTTGATTGCACTTGCAAAAGAAGAAAAGATTCAATTAATGGGATTTAGTTCTGGTGCAAACATAATGTGAATTTGAAAAAACTAATAGGATTTCTAACGGAATGCTACTTTATGCGGTTGATCCAAACTGCTCGTGGATACAATTCACCTGATTTTGGACAGACTTCTCCCCTTGGATCGTTTGTCCTTTTTGGATTATGTGCATAGCTTCAATCCCCGCAATAATCCGTTTAGCCGTTCGAAAGAACTTTAAGCCAAGCATTTTGTGCAATACGCTTTTTAATAAATCGATAATCCTCCTCCACGATATTGTTGAGATATCTAACTTGCCTTATTTGTATGCCTTCGGGCTACTCTTCTCTTCTTTTAACTCATGAATGGCTACAGGATACGCTGGTTTTTTATCCACTGGTATGACAGGGGTCTGGAAACAGACAAAAAAGCCAATACTTTCTTGAGAAAGCATTGGGCTGCTTGTTTATCTCTGGATTCACTTAGATAAACCTTAACCTTCGGAATCCACTGCACGATACAGGTACTATACTTGAAGGCAAAGTAATCGGAATATACATGGAAAAAAATGATAATTTTCAAAAATTCATATTGGATGATTTTATGCTGTGGTAGATGGCGTGGCATTTGATCAAAGGGGTTCTCTTATTTTTTTAGCAGTAAAAGGCTACATCAAATGTTTACATATAATCAATCAAGAAAGTTATGACTGGAAATACCCGTACAGGGAAAGCATTTGTCGGAGAAGATGTTAACCCTATCTTCATTCCAGGTAAAGGAAAAATAAATACAATAGGTTAATTCGGATTTTATGACCTAAAAAATAAAGAAACGAAAATGGAAATCACAAAATGATTGCCATTTTCGTTTTAAATACTATTTTGGTTTTAGGGTACCACGATTTATTATATCAAAATATACATAACCCTACTGTAATTATTACTTTTCATATAGTTCAAGAGGCAAATCATCAGGATCGCAAAAAAACGTAAACCTTTTTCCTGTTATTTCATCAACACGGATAGGTTCGACTGGAATTTTTTCTTTTTCTAAATCTTCAATCGCTTGATGAATATCTTCCACTTCAAAAGCAAGATGTCTAAGCCCTCTTGCTTCAGGATAACTTGGACGATGGGGGCTATCCGGAAATGAAAACAATTCCAGCTGATATTCCCCTCCCGCCATTAAATCTAATTTATAGGACTTCCTCTCTGCCCGATATGTTTCCTGCTTAATATCACATCCTAAAATGTTTACATAGAAGTTTTTTGATTTTTCATAATCGGAACAAATTATAGCTACATGATGTATTTTTTTTACCTTCATTTGCTTCCTCCCTAAGAACATTGGTTATTTTTATAATCTAATTTTACCAAAGTTATACATTAATAAAAACTTAGATTGCAGTCCTTCCTTCGGACTCTACTGCACGATACTGGTACATCCATTTCCCTTTCACCAGATATAGGTCTTAACACTCCTCCATTAGATTAATTAGGGAACGTGATTTTGCGATCTTATCCCTCTTCTTAGGAAGAGGCATCCGGGTGAATGAGTTATCCAATCTAAGGCTACGAGACTTGATTTTGAAGAAAAACAGATTCACGTTTTACGTAAGGGTGGAAAAAAAGATGTAGTGGCAGTCTCTCCTCCGTATATGCAGGACATAAAAGATTACCTAGCTGTGCGATCGGAACGTTATAGGGGCTCAAATGATGATACGGCCTATGTATTCTTGACTAGGGTGAATGATGGAGCCACCCCTCTTTCCAACCGCGCCATCGAGGCTCTAGTAAAGAAATACACGAAGGCATTTAAGTCCAATAAATCCATGTCCCCACACAAACTTAGGCATACATACGGGACGAACTTAATGGAGCAATCAGGAGACATCCATTTGCTGATGACTCAACTTGGTCATACTTCAACCACAACGGCTGCCCTCTATACTATTCCTGAGCAGGAGAAGGCTAAAAAGGCTGCGAAACAGCTGGGAGAGAGAAGAGTCAATTTTCGTGAAAAGGATTGATTGAAAAAGGAGAAGATTTTCTAGTCTTTTCTTTTTTGTATGTGTGTAGAAATGAAAACATAAGATACCATCTATACTTCTTTCACTTGGTAAGGCTATATAAATGGTAGCTAAATGCCTGTAATAATTGCTAAGGATCTCCTCATGGCGGAAGATTGAGTACTCCCTTTTTCCTCCGAGAGTTATTCTTCTATATAGGTTATATTTTAAGTTTACCATTTCGGTAATTCTCAGTTTTTGATACAGATTATCATTATCCTTTCAAAAAGAAGGTGCAGCCCTCTGCACCTATTATTCTATTCCTTATTACTGCTATCATTTACCCTCCCTATTCATAAACTCACTGGGAGAATAGGAAACATACTTTTTGAAGACCGTACAGAAATGCTTATAATTGGAAAATCCTACTCGATAGGCGACTTCGTAGATCCGATAATGATTGGTTTGCAGGAGCGAAATGGCCTTCATAACTCGGTAACGATTCAAGTAATCTGTAATGGTATGGCTTGTTTCTTTCTTGAATACTCGGCTGAGATAGCTGGAGCTGACGTTTAAGCGATCAGCCATTTCTTCATTGTTGATTTTCTCAGCATAATTTTCTCTGATATATTCAATGCATTGCTTCACATAGATATTCATCGAATCCTTAGTATAACCGGCACCTTCAAGCAACTCTTCAAAGTAAGGCATTTTCTTTGCTCTATTTTCTATTTCACGATTATTGGCTATCTTAACTGTCAGCTTCTTTATTGTTTCGTTTAGGATCCTTGCATCCACAGGCTTTAAAATATAATCAAAAACCTCTAATTTGATTCCCTTCTGTGCATAGCTAAAGTCACTGTAGCTGGACAAAATGATTTTGTGAAAGAACAGCGACTGGCTTGCTGCTTCGAGCATCTCAATTCCATTCATTTTGGGCATTTTTATATCTGTCAGGACAATATCAGGCTTCAGATCGATAATTTTCTCATAGCCCTCCAGCCCATTACTTGCCTCTCCAATAATGGACACGCCTAGTGCAGTCCAATCAATTGTATATAGCAGACCTTGCCGAATCATTCGTTCATCTTCTACAATTAATAAGTTTATCAAAATTCTGCCTCCTCTCTAATGGGGAGCTTAATAAGCAAGAGACTTCCGTTATCTTGTAAACTAAATATTCTTACTCCATAGGAGTTTCCATATTTCAGCTGAATCCTTCTATGCACATTATAGATGCCAATATGATTTGAATGGTTATTAGATGTCTTTAATAATGAACGAATCTCTTGAAGGCGTTCTTCTGAAAACCCTATACCGGTGTCGGCAATGATGAAAAGCAAACTTTTCTTTGTTCTTGATACCTTAATGTTAATAGTCAGTTCACTTACTTCATCAATTCCATATTTAATCGCATTTTCAACTAATGGCTGCGTAATCAGCTTGGGAATCAAGCAGTCTTCGAGCTCTAAAGGAAGGTCGATTGAATAATCCAGACGTTCTTCAAATCTATATTTCTGTATTTCTAAATAATCCTTAATATACAATAAATCATGTTTAAGCGGACTGTCCTGTTCAGTATTATTGATTGAATATCTAAGTATGGAAGATAGCATTAATAGCAACTTCTCAGCTGAGCTGGGATTCAATCGAATCATAAATTTTATGTTTTCTAGGGTATTAAATAAAAAGTGAGGATTGAATTGCATTTGAAGTTCCTTAATTTCGGCCTCAGTCTTACGAATAAGGATTTCTTTATTTTCCGATAATAAGCTGTCTCTATACTGAATCATTTCATTTAAGTAATAATTGATATACTCCAATTCATCATTTTCTTCTAACTCTTTATATCCTTTATATGTCCCTTCATTTACATCAGAAATGGTTGAGAGGATTGTGTCAATTGATTTTGTTTTTCTTTTGGCAGCATGATTAGCAAATAATCTCGTAATCATTATAAGAATTGCGCTAATCACCAATAATCCTAAAAAGCCAATGATATATAATTTGTTGAATAAACCCATATACCGAATTGTATGTACTCTTAATTCCTCATTTACGATATCGGTTGAAACGACACTATATTCTTTCTTAGTAAATGCCCTCATCTTACCATTATTGAGAATGAGGGATTTCTTCGAAGTGAACAACTGATAGCCAAAAGGATCCGTTATCACAATATCCGTGTAATTGGATTCTTCGAAGAATCGCTTTAAGTAAGTGGATTGTAAATCAAAAATGATAAAACCCTTCACTTCATTCCCTTGATAAATCGGTGTAGTCAGCTTCAAAAAGGCGTAATCTAACTGCTCATTATCCTTTTCTTTATATATGGTAATATCCTCTTTTTGTTTTAAATTAAGAGAGGAAAGATATTTCTTATGGTAGATCTGAATAGCATTGTTTTTATAAGAATTGGTTAATAAAATATCGCCATCTACATTCACAATATAAAACTTGCTTTTAAGTCGATGATTCGTCACAATCTGATACAACTCAGTATAAACCTGTGTATGTAAATCATCACTTTGAAAGACTGTAGGTAAGGATGGATTCGCTTGCAGAATTTGCATATCTTCTTTATAGGAAGTGATTTCTTTTGTGAGAAAATTGGATAATTCCTTATTTCTTTTTATTAAGTCTTGATTACTGAAATAGTTACCAATGGAAAAGAATAATTGAAAAAACAAGACTGTCACCAGAATTGTTGGGATAATAGCAAATAGTAAAAGAGAACGGCTGAGTTTTTCTCGATACATTTTTTTTAGAGACATATTTTCTTTCATTATAAAAGCTCCAAACAGCAAGTTTGCTCTTATTCAAGTGTCAACACTTCACTTCATTATAATGCTATATCCAAATATTAAATATATCTTTATTTTATGAGTTTAATATAAGAACGGTCATCAAAGGATACATTTCCTTTTCTTAATCCCTTTGTAGTTGGTATGAGTTGATAGCATAACGGATCATTTTTTAATAAGTGTCTTAAAGCGTTTTCAGATTCTCGAAGACTTTCCTTCAAAATCAGAAAACCATCACTTGCTAATACGATCTCTGAGGCATTTCTAACATCTACAACTTTAATCATATTCGTTATCACGGGAAATCCGTCTATTACTGTGTATGATAGCGGAGATGATAGCTGATTGTTTTGGTACCGGTATTGCTGCTGAAGGAACGGTTTAAGATCATTGCTACTTAAGTCCTCATTTAGTAAATCCAAGATGTCGCAGGTCAATAAATATTCACGAATGATGGAGCTCCTCATGGCAGCTAATAACGTATCGACCAATTTTTCATTGGTAATATGCCTGCTATCAATCAGACAATGACAATCCCCCACAAACCATATTTCCTGCCTTTTGTGACTGTAAATGATTATATTTGCGCCCATTCGCTTATGAGGAAAAGTATAAACCTCCTCAAGGATATCATTTTTTTCATAGTATCCTTTGACGTAATCTGTTAACTGTGCAACCGCTTCAGAACAAGTTACCATGCTTAAAAACCCTCTAATACAATCAGCTAACAGCTCGGTACATAATTTAGCTGGAGACACCCCAGAATAAAGACTCTTATTCAGAGGTGTCATTCCATCAATTACTGCTACAAAATAGTCTGTTATAACTATTTTATCTTCATTATCTACTTCGTTCCCTGTTTTCGCCTGAGTGAATTGTTCAATGATGGAATAGCTCAATACTGATCCTCCTACTTTCTCTAAATACTAATTTCCTTCGATTTGCTAAACTTAAAGAAGATTAATAGGGTAATGATCGTCGTTACGGTCAAAATAGTAGACAGAGCCGCGGCTGTCCCATAGCTTGCTCGTATAACTTCGGAATAAATGGCGACTGACATAGTCCTTGTATGTCCTGTGTACAAGATGATTGAGGAACTCAGCTCATTGATGACCGTAATCCAGCTCAGGAGAGCACCAGCTAAGACGCCTGGCATCATTAATTTTGCTGTAATATTAATGAAGGTTTTAAATTGAGAGTAACCTAGGCTTATAGATGCTTCTTCAAGGCTCGGACTTAACTGATAAATAATCGCTGCGCTTGAACGCATGGTATAGGGAAGACGCCGGATTACATAAGCAACGATCAATATAGCTGCGCTTCCGCTGAGCATAAGCGGCTGATCATTAAAGGTAACCAAAAGGGTAATCCCCAAAACAGATCCAGGAATAATGTATGGAAACATCGCGATCGTATCCAATAACGAAGTGAAAACATTTTTTCTTCTTACAGAAACATAAGCAATCAGCATTCCTAAAATAATGATAATAATAATGGCTACCCCGCCATACAGAAACGTATTCAAAATTGAATCACCCATTCTGTCCATGACTGTAATATAACTGTCAAATGAGTAGCCCGAAACGAAAATGGAACCCTGTGTTTTTAGAAATGAGGTATATATAACCGTAACCTGTGGAATGATCGCAATCGCAATCGTAAGATAGATAAAACCATGCGCAAGAAAATTCTTCATACCTTTTATTCTCACTGGCTTAATTGGACGCAGCGAACTCATTTCAAAGGATTTTTTATTAACGATATATTTTTGTCCAATGAAAAAAACGGCCGTAATCACAATCATAATTGAGCTTAATGCAGCAGCAAAGTATGCATTACCGCCAACCTCACTAATGAATTCCGAATAAATTAAAACAGGCATCGTGGAGAAGCCCTCACCGATCAGCATTGGTGTACCAAAGTCAGCTAACGCATTCATAAAGACTAGTAAAGCACCAGCAAGAATCGTCGGCAGGATTAACGGTAGAATCAATGTGTATACCTTTCTAATCCCCGTGGTTCCAAGACTTTCAGCTGCTTCAATCAATGATGAATCCATTTTCTTAAGCGCACCCGATACATATAGATAAATGAAAGGAAACAGCTTAAAGGTAAAAACAATCAAGATTCCGGCAAAGCCATATATACTGGGTGTATGAATGTTGAAGTGTTCTCTGAAAAAAGTCGAGACCACCCCGCTTCTCCCTAATAATAGAATCCAAGAATAGGCACCGATAAACGGCGGCGAAAGCACCGAAATAATAATTAATATTTCAAGAATAAATTTTCCTTTGATTTTTAGCGTAGTCATTAAATAAGCCAAAGGAACTCCAAGTAAAACTGCCAATATCGTTACTAAAATGGTAATGGAAAAGCTATTAAGCAATGCTTCGTAATAATACTTCTTTTCAAAGAAGGTTTGATAGTTTGCAAATGTAAAGGTGTTATTCGCTGGATCCTTAAAGCTATTTATAATGAGTGAGGATAAGGGATAAACCAAGAAAATGATAAAGATAGCTAAACAAAGGATAATCATGATATTCCAAAAATCTAAATTGATTTTAAATTTCTTTCTATTCATATTTCTTCACTCCTTCGATAAGGCTTTGCTCACCATCCTCCGTGAATACATTTATTTTATCCACTAATAAGGCCAGCTTAATAGATTGATTTACATCAAAGAAATGCTTGGCTGTATTAGTATCCTGACTAAGCTCAACTCTGCTTTCATTAGGCAGCTTAATTTCGTAATTAATGTATTTACCAAGGAAATTCCTGAAAACAATTTTCCCATCAATCCCTTCATCCGACTCTGCAATAGCAAACTCTTCTGGACGAACGGCAACAGTAACAAGCTGACCATCTTCAACGTCACTGCTTAGGTTAGTCATTTCAAAGCTAAAGCCCCCTTCAAGAATGATGATATCTTTGCCGGCAGCTTTCTTCACTTTTCCTTTGAATAGATTAGAATGACCAATGAAAGTCGCCACAAATTTATTTGCTGGACGCAGATAAATCGTAGTTGGTGCCCCGACTTGCTGAATGACCCCGTTGTTCATGACCGCAATTCGATCAGATATGGCTAGCGCTTCCTCTTGATCATGTGTCACGTAAACCGTTGTAATTCCAATCTTTTGTTGAATTTCATTAATGGCACGCCGCATATCTATTCGCAACTTAGCATCTAAATTTGACAGCGGTTCATCCATTAATAAGACCTTTGGATGAATAACAATAGCTCTAGCCAAAGCTACCCGCTGCTGCTGTCCCCCTGAAAGCATGGCCGGCAGACGGTCCTGGTACTGAGTAATTTGCACAGTTTCAAGAATATCTTCTAAGCGCTTCGCTTTTTCTACTTTAGATAATTTACGCGCATTCAATCCGTATTTCACATTATCCTTAACGGACATATGGGGAAAAATTGCATAGCTTTGAAACACCATGCCAATGTCCCGTTTATTGACTGGAATATGATTAATTATCTGTTCATTAAACGAAATGCTGCCTCCATCCACACTATGAAAGCCCGCAATCATCCGAAGCAAAGTCGTCTTTCCACAGCCAGAAGGCCCCAGCAAGGTAAAGAGCTCGCCCTCTTTAATTTTTAACGAAAGCTGGCTAATCACTGTAAGTTCTCCATATTTTTTGGTTACATTATCAAATGTTATTTGTGTCGGCATTCGTTTTCCTCCTATTAAAGAGCCGCCTTTGCTCTAAAGAGAGAGTGACGGCTCAACTTTCTTTTTTCTTAGTTGCTGGTGAAAATATCTTTGTATTCATTCAACATATCTTCTTTATGTGCATTGGACCATTCTTCATCATCTTTAATGATTGTAATTTCACTTAAGTCTTTCATTCCAGTCGTTTTATCAATACTTACATCTTTAAGGATTGAACGTCTGTTTAATTCAGAAGTAAGTTTCTGCTGAACTTCCTTGCTTGTTACATAATCTACGAATTTCTCAGCACTTTCTTTATTGCTGGCATTCTTGATAATGCCCATGCCGTCAGCTTTCGCGATGACACCTTCCTTAGGATAAATAATTTCTACAGGTGCACCATTTTTAATATAGTTCAGTGCTGCTTCTTCAAAAGTTAATCCGACGGTATATTCCCCATCAGCTACCCCTTTATAGACAGCGGATGATCCGCTTAGCAGTTTGCCATCTAAGTTTTTAATCAGCTTAGTAACATAATCCCATCCTTTTTCTGGATCACCATTTCCCATCGCAAATAATTGATTGATTAATTGCTCCAATGAAGAAGAAGATTTTGACGGATCTGCATTGGCAATTTTACCTTTTAGCTCTTTATTGAGTAAATCCTCATATCCTTCAATCTTAATATCACCGATTAAATTCTTGTTCACCATAATCACACTTGGAACGACAGAAAACCTAGTAATATAGCCATCTTTATTTTTAAACTCATCAGCTACCTGGTCGTCATTAGCTGAAGTAAACTTTTCAAACAACTCTTTATTCGAATCCAGCGTAGAAATGGAACCACCCCAAAATACATCTGATAAAGGATTATTCTTTTCTGATTCAACCCGCTTCAACAGCTCACCCGAACCAGCAGAGATCAATTCCACTTTGATACCGGTTTCATTTTCAAAATCCTTAATCAACGGCTCTGTGAATTCAAGCGGATGTGGAGAATATACCGTCAATTCATTTGATTTTTTCCCATCACTCGACTTATCGTCCGATGAACACGCCGCTAGTGAAAGCGCTAACAATAAACATAAAAATATGATTTTGCTTATACTTTTTTTCATTTCCCACACTCCCTTTTAGTTATATCCTAACTTTACTGGTAACTTAGCCTCTAAACAATCCACAAAACAGTTTAAACTATCCGAAATTATGAACTACGACTTGTATATATACGCATAAAACACCAATACCAATTGGTCGGTTTTATTCTGCCTTTCCTATAAAAAATGGGATTGCCTCTATTCTTTCAAAGGAGGGAATCCCATTTTAATTTATTTTACGAGGAGAAATTGTTGCTGCGGTAAAATGCCCAACACATTCCGGAAGAGTAGACATTAATAAAGTAATCAATGAACCCCCCCTGCGTCTTAGAAACGGCTGAAAAGATTAGCAATAACCTCGAATTCAAAATTATCCAATAAAACAAGAGGGATTTTTTCAAAATCTAAGGGTATTTAATATAGGGATGATTTTTTTCCCCAATGATGAGGATGCGCGATTTCTTGAATTCGTGAAGCATAACTATGAAAAGCAGCTACCTGAAAAGTCCAGAAAACTTATATATTTTAAAAGGGACAAGGAACGTGATTTTGCGATCTTATCCCTCTTCTTAGGAAGCGGCATCCGGGTAAATGAGTTATCCAACTTAAGGCTACGGGACTTGGATTTTGAGGAAAAACAAATACACGTTTTACGTAAGGGTGGAAAAAAGGATGTAGTGGCAGTATCCCCTCCGTCTATGCAGGACATAAAAGATTACCTAACCGTGCGAACGGAACGTTATAGGGGATCAAAAGTCCAGATTTAATAAAAGATAATTCCACACCTACATCTAATTCATGTATGTTTACTTTTTTTATAAAGAAAGAAAAAATGAAAGAGGGAGAACAAATCATCTGGATGACTTGTTCTCCCTCTTTTTTAGAATCCCTTAGGTAGGCATGACGAAGGAATGATAGGGCCTGGGAGGAAAAGCTACCAGGGGCGGCGTTGGAAAATGTTCATAACAAGTTAAAAAATGGAGTTCTAATATTTAATTTAAAAAACTCGGATTCAAATCTTTAATTCTTCTCTCCGAACTCTTTTCCTGCTGATTTTTGATCCTTTATTTTAAAAGAAATGAGGAAGCTAATTATCGAAAGTACAGCGATGACAATAAATGAAATTTGCGCGCCATACATATCAGGATGGACTATCTCGGGACGCTGCTGAGCATTTTCGGTAGCTGATGTCATTACAGTAACAAGTATTGCTGTACCTACAGATGCAGCAATCATTTTCATCGTATTATCCATTGCTGCACCATGGGCAATTAACCGTTTAGGCAGCTGGTTTAAGGCGGCCGTTGAAACAGGCATCATAACCATGGCTAATCCGAACATCCGAACACTGTACATTACCATAATAAATGTAAAACTTGTCGAAGGACCAACATCTATATAAGTAAAGGAGGAAGCGGTTATGAGGAGTAATCCGCCAATAACCAACCACCTGGCCCCAATCCGGTCAAAAATACGTCCAATGAACGGGGACATTATTCCGGTAATAAGTGCTCCAGGGAGTATGGCTAATCCAGCTTCAAACGCAGTAAATCCTCGCATGTTTTGCATAAATAGTGGGATAAGCGTTTCGGCACCTATCAGACCCATAAAGGTAATGGCTCCAATAATAATGGCAAGCGGGAATAATGAATACGTGAACACACGGAACTCCAGCATTGGATGCTTCAATCGCAATTGCCTTTTGATAAACCAAACAAGTGAAATTGTTCCAATGCCTAGGGATATGATAGTACTCTCGTCTGTCCAGCCATAATTACCAGCAGCTGTAAATCCATACAATAATCCACCGAAACCCACGGAAGATAAAACAATCGAAAGCACATCCACTTTTGGCCGTGTAACTTCTGTTACATTTTTTAAAGCGAAGAACGCAACTATGATATCAATAATAGCAATTGGAAGAATGATAAAGAATAACACCCTCCATGAGTAGGTCTCGGTAACCAATCCCGACAAAGCGGGCCCAATAGCCGGCGCGAAGGAAATGACCAGACCGACCAGTCCCATAGCTGCACCCCGTTTATGAACAGGGAAAATCATTAGGAAGACTGTTTGCATTAACGGGAGCATAATTCCGGCTCCGCTCGACTGAATCACCCTTCCTAGCAGCAGCATTCCAAAATTAGGAGCTAGCCCCGCTACCAATGTACCAGTAGCAAAAATCCCCATGGCTGAAAGGAAGAGCTGTCTGGTGGTAAAGCGCTCCAGTAAAAACGCGCTCACAGGGATCATGATCCCATTGACCAGCATAAAAACGGTTGTTAGCCACTGTGCACTATTTGCCGTAATATTCATTTCCTCCATTACAGGAGGTATCGCGGTAATCATTAATGTTTGATTCAAGATCGCAATAAATGTACCCGCGAGCAAAAGGGCAACAATTGTTGACTGTTTACTATTTGTTGAACTCAATTATGATCCCCCTTTACGATTAGGAAAAAAACATACTTTTGTAGATTACACGAATTTACATCAGATATCCACTTATTTGCTGTTAAAATGAAAGCAATAAAGTCGGCATTAAATAATTACTTTCCCTACAAAATAAAAGGGGATTTCCTTTGAAGAACCAGCTGCAATTGATGTACTTTCTATTGGCCTGGTCATAGGGTTGCTGTCACAGACCGCAAAGTAGCAGATAAGTAGAGAGATGATGGGGAACACAGGAGCAAAGTGTATGCTCCTTATGTTGTTTATAGGGTCCGTTTCTGAATAGCTCTGTATAAAAAAACCTGTGAAATAATTCCTTTAATGGAGTATTCCTTACTGTCATACATTCGTAGGACCAAGACTATTTTATCCTTGGTTATATATGATCTCATCTTTCAAGTAATTTTTCGTTTCTCGGTTTCTTCTTGTATAAATATTGTCAACTAAGGATAATGTCATTTTATAAAGTAGGTTACCGCTTGATGAATGGCCAGAGTGTTCTTATCTTTAGTCTTCCCTACCCATTTCGTCATTTACATTGTATCCCCTTGTAGAATATAAGTTTTGTGCTGAAATTAAAAAAGAGCACTTTGAAAATACCGATGCTCTTTAAATAGTAAAAAATAAAATTATTATTTATTATTTTCTGATTCTTATACCTTTTCATTGTGCTATCACAAATATAAAGGTGTATTTCCATTCCTGTTTAGTAATCTTTTTTTCACCAACCAAGCGCCTCCCATAATTCCTGCATCATTTCCTAACGTGGCATTGGCTAACTCCACTCCTTGCAATACTCTTGGAAAAGCAAAACGAGTAAATTGCTCTTTTAAAGGTACTAACAGTGCATCCCCTGCTTTGGAAACTCCTCCACCAATGATAATTTTCTCAGGATTTAAACCATTCGCAAGATGAGCTAATGCTAATCCTAAATAAAGGGTAACTTTCCCAATCACTCTATTAGCTAATTCATCACCCTCATTCGCTACTTCAAATACTAGCTCAGATGATAATATTTGATGTTCATTGTAAAAATCCCTCAGTCTACTTGGTGTCTCGGTAAAAGATAATTCTTCAATCGCTAAACGAACAATACCTGTGGCAGATGCTATGGTTTCAATACATCCCGTTTTCCCACAATTACAAGGTGCCCCATCCTCTACGAGAGAGGTAATATGCCCTATTTCGCCACCTGCCCCATTTATTCCATGTACAATTTGCCCATTGGAAATAATTCCACCACCAACGCCCGTTCCCAAGGTGATACATAATAAATCATTTGACCCTTGTCCAGCACCTTTCCACATCTCCCCAATGGCTGCTGCATTTGCGTCATTATCAACTATGACTGGCAAAGATGTTCCCATTTCAAGAAGATCCTTCAAAGGAAAGTTATTCCACCCTAAGTTAACTGCGACATCAATAGAACCATTCCCCAAGTTAACAGGACCGGGTGCTCCAACCCCAATACCAATTAACTTCTGTTTTTCTTGCCCCAACTCACTTAATGTTTGATCTATTGATTTAGCCATCTCCTTAGGAATATTTTTCCCTTTTTCATTTATATTGGTAGGGATTTCCCATTTATATATAATCTCACCATTTTGATTGATAAATGCCATTTTAATAGTTGTACCGCCTATATCTGCACCCACTAACCATTTTTCATCCATCAATACTCACCCTTTTTCATTCAAGTTGGCAAGGAACTGTATGCCTTCACCTTACGGCAAGTTAAGATTAAATTCGTTAATCTTGTACTAGCTATCGACTATACAGCTTTACTTTTTTATATAGTAATTAAGAAGTTTAACTCCTATCTTTCCTTGTTCAATCGAAATTTTTCTAGAGCTACGATAGCCCTTTGTTCATCGTCTCCATCTGCAGTAAATTTAAACTCCTTTGCCATGTCTAACTGTCAGGGCCATTCCCCCGATATTACTTTTCTCAACTACCTTTTTTCCTTTTTCACAATATTAATGTCACTGTTAAAAGATGATGCTTTTCCTACAAATTTCAGCACCAGATCGAGATTGGAGTCCATGACGAAGAAGTACGTCAATTTTTTTCTACCATTAATCCTTACTCTACCCTTACTAATTTATCTATATTTTTAATTGAAATTAAAAAACTTATTTCTCGTAGTTCATACATCTGTTATAAGACACCAGCTTCTCTTCTTTTATGTGTTTTCATAGGAAGTGGAATACGAGTCTCCGTTTTACTATCAAAGAAGTGTACCTTGTTCATGTCTATAGCTAATTTCATTTGTTGACCTGCTTTCACTTCTGTACGAGCATCCACGCGCGAAACAAAGTTCTGATCATTAATTTGTGAATAAACCATTATTTCAGCACCCATTAATTCTGCCACTTCCACTTTAATATTTATTGTTGTATTCGGTGAGGCATCAACGAAAATCAGCTCATCATGAAAATCTTCTGGACGTACACCTAAAATTATTTGTTCACCTATATATCCTTGCTCACGTAATCCTTTCATTTTTCCCTCTGGCACCTCAATACGTACCGGTCCGATATGGAAGATACCCTCTTTTAAGGTACCACTAAAGAAGTTCATCGCAGGAGAACCAATGAACCCGCCAACAAATACATTTGCAGGTTCGTCATATACTTCTTTTGGTGCACCCACTTGTTGAACAATTCCATCTTTCATAACAACAAGACGAGTTGCCATGGTCATCGCTTCTGTTTGATCATGCGTTACATAAATTGTGGTGGTTTGTAAGCGTTGATGTAGTTTAGCAATTTCAGAACGCATTTGGACACGCAGTTTTGCATCCAAATTGGACAAAGGTTCATCCATTAAAAATACTTTTGCATCACGAACGATTGCACGACCTAAAGCAACACGTTGACGTTGCCCACCCGAAAGGGCCTTTGGTTTACGCTGTAAGTATTGCTCTAGACCAAGGATATGGGCAGCCTCTTGTACACGACGATCAATTTCCTCTTTCGCGAATTTACGTAATTTCAGACCGAATGCCATATTGTCATAGACGCTCATATGGGGATATAAAGCATAGTTTTGGAAGACCATTGCAATATCTCGGTCTTTTGGTGCCACGTCGTTGACACGTTTACCATCGATAAAAAAATCGCCTTTTGAAATCTCTTCAAGTCCTGCAATCATGCGAAGAGTAGTTGACTTACCACAACCAGATGGACCAACAAAGACAATAAATTCTTTATCTTCAATCTGAAGGTTAAAATCTTTCACTGCTGTTACGTTTTTATCGTAGATTTTATAAATATGATTTAAACTTAACTCGGCCATTGTTTTCTCCTTCTTGAATCAGATTTTTTAATTTGTAATAGATTAGAATTTTATGATAATTTGATTTTGAATAAATATTGTGATATGGATCAAGTAGATTCATACCACAACGATCTTTCAATAAAATTAACTTGTTATGCCCACCACATCTGTGAAGGTGATTCCTCAATTAAAACCGTTTGTAAGTTTGTCACTGCACGTTCGAATCCCTCATCAATAGACATGATCGCATCTTCATGCTCGATACTTACCACATAATCATACCCGTATGTGCGTAATGCACTCATCATATCTGACCATTCTTTTAAACTATGTCCACAACCAACTGAACGGAACGTCCATGCCCGCGAGCGAACTTCTCCATATGGTTGCATATCGGTTAACCCAAACATATTAATATTTTCTTGATCTAAATAAGTATCTTTGGCATGAAAATGATGAATGGCATTTTCTTTGGCTAAAATCTTAATGGCTGCCACTGGATCAATTCCTTGCCACCATAAGTGACTTGGATCTAAATTCGCTCCAATTGCATCACATGTTTGTTCTCGAAGTTTTAACAAGGTATAAGGTGTATGAACTAAAAATCCTCCGTGCAATTCTAATCCGATTTTCACGTTATTCTCTTTTGCATACTCTCCTACCTCTTTCCAATAAGGAATGAGCTTTTGTTCCCATTGCCAAGTTAAGATCTCACCATATTCATTTGGCCATGGAGTAACCGGCCAGTTTGGGTATTTAGCCCCCTCGTGATCACCAGCTGTTCCTGAAAAGCAGTTGACAACAGGTACATCAAGTAAAGATGCCAGCTTAATCGTTTTACGTAAGGTTTCATTGGATTCTTTTGCAAACCCTTCTTCTGGTGAGATAGGATTTCCGTGACAACTAAATGCACTAATCGTCAATCCACGATCCGCTACTTTCTTTTTATAGCTTTCTCTCGCATTCGCATCTTCTAATAATTCATCTAACGGGCAATGATGGTTTCCTGGATAGCAGCCTGTCCCAATTTCCACGGTATGTAACCCAGCTGTTTGCACTTTATCTAGCATGTCTTCAAATGAATAGTTTGCAAATAGAACAGTAAATACACCCAATTTCACGTTGTTTTCCTCCTATAGGTCCCAAATTCTTAATATGGTAAGATATTTTTATAAAGCAGATTTTAAACTGCTGGCTCTTTTATCGCTAAAAAGGTACTTACAATTTGTTTGGTTTCATGAGATTCAATAGCGGCTAGAATAACAGATAGAGATTTTGCCCCTTCCTCTCCTGAAACGGCTGGCTCTTTATCCTCTACGATAGCATTTACGAATTGTTCAATCACATGTGAGTTGTCTTGGCCGCCCTCATCGTTTGATTGAATTTTGCCAAGCTCATAATTTGCAACCTCACCTGTTGCGTATTGAACGATTAAGGAATACGTTGGATGATCTTCTAAACGAAGAATTCCTTTCTCACCGTAAATAATCGTGGAGTTATCTTCTTGACCCACGTACGCCCAACTAGATGCGAGCGTTCCAATAATTCCACTTTCTGTTTTTAACACACATACTGCGTTGTCATCGACATTAGCAAAATCTTTAGCGTTCGTTTGCACAAATGCACCTACTTCAACGATTTCTTCACCAAGAATGTAACGAAGTAAATCTGTTTTATGCACACCTAAATCTCCCATGGCTCCAATAAACGCTTCATTCTTTTTAAAGAACCAACTCTCTTTACCGTCAACACTCCATTGCTCAGGTCCTCCATGACCAAATGCGGTACGGAAGCTATATATTCTTCCAATTTCACCACATTCAATAAGCTGACGTGCTTTTTGATGGGATGAAACGAAGCGTTGATTGTGACCGATCATAAGTTTTTTGCCACTTTCTTTTGCTGCTTGAATCATAGCCTGAGCTTCTTCTTTTGACGTAGCCATTGGTTTTTCACACAATACATGAACGCCTTTGTTTAAAGCTGCGATTGATATGGGCGCATGCAAATAATTTGGTGTACAAACACTCACTGCATCTACCGTTTCGCTTGCGAGTAATTCTTCATAATTTTTATATACTTTTGCACCATACTGCCTGGAAACTTCAATGGCGCGCTGTTCATCTATATCACAAACTGCTACAATCTCTACTTCTTTATTCATTTTATATTCTGGTAAATGACGAAGTTGAGCGATACTTCCACAACCTATAATCCCTACTTTTACTGTTTTCATAATCAGTTTCCCCTTTAATATCCTTAATTTTTCACTGCAATTCGTTCCAGTGGTGTTGCATTTCCGTATATAGGACGTTTTCTGTCAACTGGGTGTGCCCATTTCACGCCATTTATAATGACACGTTGAATATCTTTATTGTGATATGTTGGATACGTTTCATGGCCTGGTCTAAAATAAAAGACTTTTCCATTGCCTCGTTTATATGTGCAACCACTGCGGAAAACTTCCCCACCTTCGAACCAACTCGTAAAGACTAATTCGTCTGGAGCCGGGATATCAAAATGTTCCCCGTACATTTCTTCGCGTTCTAGCTCGATATATTCTGAAATGCCTTCAGTAATCGGATGACTAGGATCTGTTACCCAAAGACGCTCTTTTTCATCTGCTTCGCGCCATTTTAAATCACAACTTGTACCCATTAATGTTTTGAAAATTTTGGAGAAATGGCCTGAATGCAATACGATTAAGCCCATTCCATCTAATACACGCTGCTTTACCTTTTTAACAATTACATCGTCTACTTCATCGTGAGCTAAATGCCCCCACCAAATCAGCACATCTGTTTCTTCTAATACAGCATCTGTTAAACCGTGTTCGGGATCATCCAATGTAGCTGTTTTTGCATCAAATCCGCTTTCTTTTAAAAATGCTGCAATAGCACCATGAATACCTTCAGGGTAGACTTCTCTTACAACTGGATTTTTTTGTTCATGTCGATTTTCATTCCATACAGTTACTTTTACCATCATAAATACTCCCTCTCATTTTGATTTGATGTATTGAAATTATTATCCGTAAATCTCCAACTTCACAATACATAAGCTGTCGATTTGACTGCCCAACCGCTTTCTAAAGTATTTGCTTTAGAGGTCTGCCTGCCAACCTATCACTCTATGGACTGCACTGAATTAAGTCGTTAAAAACAACGTAAACGTTTACGTTAATGGTACTGTAGTCTTCCTCATAGCGGATAGCGGATAACGGCTGTCAATGCCCGTGAGTTGTGGAACAGCCATTACATCACTTGAACAGAATACGGCTGTAAATGTTGGATAGTCCAAACTTGAACCACCCTTTCTATTCCACGTTGAAGACCATAATACCCATATGTACTCATTTGAATGGTTACCGTAACACCAACATCATTTATAGCGTCCTTAAATCCATTTACACGAGGAATTGTCGAAATGAAATCTCCTTTTGTTCCGGCATTCATCCCAACATCAATTCCTGTTAAAACTTCACTTGTTAATTATTTCGATACTTTGAGAACCAGTAAGCAATATATCTAGTACAACAGCCTTAGCCTGATAACCAATCTCGTCAATCACTTTTCTGAATGCCAGAAACAGATAAAACTGGCTTTCTTTGCTGCATCAATAATTGTAATTTCCACCAACTTTCTACGTAAACGTTTTCTAAAAACACACTAGCACATGTGTAAAACCTTTTCAACGATTTTTCAGATATTTTTGAATTTTATTTATTTTATAAGATATTCTGTTACTGCAAAAAAAAGTGGTATCACCCCTTTATGGGTATATTTGTATAGTGTTTATGGAAAATGAGTGTCTAAGCTTGAAAAGCATGTACAGACAGAAAAATTACTATAAAAAGGGGAACTATTCTTGCACAAATAGCTACTTCAAATCAAAGGATAGAATGACTTATCTGGGGCTTAGATTCAAAGGTAAAAATTTTTTATTCGATTGATGATCAGTCCGGATAAACTATGCTTCTTCCTTCTTGAATAAAACCCGCGCCCGTTAGCTGAAAGAATGTTGTTTTACCTGTACAATTAGCATTAGCAATCTTTTAACTATCTCACGTGAACTTTCGGAAGTCGCGCTTACTTTTATCCACGAACTTCGGCTTTCTAAAGACACATCTTCTATCCTGGAGACTCTTCTTTTTATAGGCTGTGCTTCCTATGATTTCTTTCATTTCCCATCTCCAACGAGTCTGTTTCTCTCCCCTAAGATGGCAGAAATAGTCGCCTATTTTGTGTTGGTAATTTCGGTTTTCTGTGAATGGTTTTTTGATTTCGCTTATGTTAACCTCTCTTCACTCCAACTATTTGCAACTGTATATTTATCATTGTGTATGTGTGTAACATCACATCATATTATGTTTTCGTTTTCTATCTGAGGCATTTGTTTTCGAAAACCTTCATTTACATCTACATCCACCTCTATTAACCCTTTTTTCAAAATATATGCTTCATATATTTTTCATTCACATAATCGTGAAATTAACGGATTAAATGTTTACATATGAAACAAGTCGTTTGACGGAAGTTAGAATATTCAAATTTTGAAATAAATTGTATTGAAAACGCTTTATTTATATGTTAAGGTTTTTTAGAAAACGTTTACGTAGAAAGTTGGTGAAACATGTCGATTACCATTAAAGATGTAGCAAAGCAAGCAAATGTATCCGTTGCGACTGTTTCTCGTATTTTAAATAATTTGCCTGGCTACTCGGATGAAACACAACAACGAGTAAAAAAGGTAATCAAAGAACTTGGTTATCAACCTAATGCCGTTGCAAGAGGTTTAATTAATCGCAAAACAAAAACGATAGGTGTACTCGTTCCCAATGTATCTGATTTATTTGCAAGTGAGGTTTTAGCCGGAATTGAGGAACAAGCTCATGAGTTTGGTTACAGTGTAATGATATGTAAAACCAATCATGATGGTAAACGAACGATCAACTACTTGCAGGCATTGTATGAAAAACGGGTGGATGGAATTATTATCGTCAGTGAATTTATCACGCTAGATTACTATAAAGCGATTGAAACAAACAATGTACCGGTTGTATTAGTGGCAACACAATCAGACTATCCCCTTCCCTTTATTAAAGTAGATGATTATCAAGCTGCTTACGATGCCACGACCTATTTAGTAGAAAAAGGGCATTCACATATTGGAATGATTGCAGGAACAAAAAGCGATATCATTTCGACAACTCCACGTGTAAAAGGCTTTACAGACGCATTAAATCACGTGGGAATAACAGTGACCAATGAAATGATCACGTATGGAGATTTTTCTTTCAAGAGTGGTATTGAGGGGATGGACGATTTATTGAAAAGTTACCCAAAAGTAAGAGCTGTATTTTGTGCAAGCGATGAAATGGCTGTAGGAGCCTTATCACTTTTATATAAAAAAGGAATCAGAGTACCGGAAAGTATATCCATTATAGGATACGATAATACAGCTACAGCTGAGAAGGCCATTCCCCCACTTACGACGGTAGCGCAGCCCTTATATAAGATGGGTAAAGATTCCATTCAACTTTTATTGGATCCATCTTTAAAAATAAACCAGCTTTATCCTCATCATATTGCTGAACGTGATACAGTCCATTCATATAGCGAATAAAGGTTAAGTTACAAGTTGGGGTGATTACACTATTATCACTCCAATTATAAACGGCTTAACGTAAACGTTTACTATCATTGATGATTCCATTAGAGTAAACGTTTACTTATGCATAAAATAGACGAAATTTTCAGACGGGAGATACGTATATGAAGAATAAGTGGCGTTACCTCTGTACTACAGCATTTATAGCCAGTTTACTTACAGGATGTACTAATCAAACAACAGCTGATGAAAAAATCCATATTGAATTTTTTCAAAATAAGCCGGAAGCTGTAGCGACATTTGATCATTTAATTGAAAGGTTTGAAAAATTGCACCCAAATATTGATATTGAACAGAATAACGTTCCTGATTCCGAGACGGTATTACGGACGAGATTGGTGAAAGAAGATGTACCAGACCTTTTAGCGATCGGAGGCAATGCTACGTATGGCGATATTGCAGAAGAAGGATTATTTTATGATTTTTCAAAGGATTCAGCCATCAATAAAGTTATACCAGACTATGTTAATATGCTTAATTTATTAGGTAGAACGAATAATGAGGATAATGGAATTCCCTTTGCGACGAATGCAAATATGCTTTTATATAACAAGGATAAATTTAAAGAGTTAGGGTTACAAGTTCCCAAAACATGGGATGAGCTAATTAACGTTTCAAAACGGATTCAAAAACAAGGAGAATTACCTTTTTATTTTACGTATAAAGATGCTTGGACTGCAATGGTCTCATTTAATGCCTTAGCAGGAAACTTGCAAGGTGACAACTTTATCCAGGATCGCAATTCCAATAAAACAACTTTTACAGAGCATTACAAGGAAACTTTAGAAAAAATGCTTACATTGCTCGATTATGGTCATAAGGATAATTTTGGCCGTGACTATAATGCAGGCAATCGGGCGTTTGCAAATGGTGAATCAGTTATGTATATCCAAGGAAGCTGGGCAATCTCATCAATTAAAGCAATTAACCCAAATATAAAACTCGGTTCCTTTCCCTTACCTGCATCCAATGATTCATCTCAAAACAAACTCGTATCAGGTGTAGATACTGCATTAACGATGTCAAAGGATACACCACATAAAAAAGAAGCGTTAATGTTTATTCATTTTTTATTAGAAAAGGAAAATTCACAGTATTACATTCAAGAACAAAACAGTTTTTCTGCAGTTAAAAATGTTTTACAAAATGATGAAGCTTTAAAAGAGTTAAACCCTTATTTTGTACAACAAAAAATCACTAGTTTTCCGGAACACTATTTCCCTGCTAGTATGCAAGCAGCCAATTTAGTACAGGATTTTCTAATTAAAGGAGAAGTCAAACCGTTCCTTTCAAAACTGGATGATGAGTGGAATAAAGTCAAAGCGAGAGAATAACAAGGGGGAAAAACGAGTGGTTAAACAATCCAAAGCCTATTACTGGATGGTGCTTCCAGCATTTTTAATATTTTTTGTATTTCATACAGTTCCAGTTTTTCAAGGAATGATTTATAGTTTTACAAATTATAAAGGGTATGGGGATTTTAATTTTGTTGGCTTAAAAAACTATGTGAATTTATTCCAAGACCAACGTATTTTGGCTTCCTATGGCTTTACATTTAAATTTGCCATTGTTTCCACTTTACTCGTAAATATCATTAGTTTGGCAATTGCCATAGGACTTAATGCAAAGATTAAATTTCAAAATACACTTAGAGCTGTGTTTTTCGTGCCGAATATTCTAAGCGTATTAATCGTTGGGTTTATCTTTAATTATTTATTTGCATTTTTTATCCCTCAAATTGCTGAAAAGTTGGGCATCACATCTTTAACACAAAATATTCTTGGTAACCCAGATTTAGCATGGGTTGGAATTGTGATTGTGGCTGTATGGCAAGCCGTTGCATTTAATACCATTCTCTATTTAGCAGGATTACAAACGATTCCAACTGAATTGTACGAAGCTGCTAGTTTAGATGGTGCGGGAAAATGGAAAAGTTTTAAACACATTACATTTCCACTTATTGCATCTTTCTTCACCATAAATATGGTGCTTGCAATGAAAAACTTTTTGATGGTATTTGACCATATTATTGCAATGACAAATGGAGGTCCAGGTCAATCCACGGAAGCCATTTCGGTATTGATATATAAAGGGGGCTTCTCAGGGGGGGAGTTCGCTTATCAGGCAGCAAATTCTGTGATCTACTTTATTTTAATTGTGGTTATATCAATCCTGCAAATTAAATTCCTTCAAAAACGTGAGGTGGATATGTAATGGAAAGTAAAAAAGTAAATTGGCCTATAACCATACTGCTAATTTTTTGCTCACTGGTTATCTTATTTCCCCTCTACCTAACAGTCGTGACAGCATTCAAGTCACCAGATGAAATGAGTAAATCCCTTTTGTCTCTGCCTCATACATTAAGATGGGAAAACTTCGCTGAAGCCATTCGCCTGACGAATTTTTTTCAATCTATTAAAAATAGCTTTATCGTTACAGTTTTTACAGTTGCTCTTACATTACTGACAAATTCGATGGTGGCTTATGCCATTGCACGGAATATGCATAGACGATTCTTTAAGTTGCTTTATTACTATTTTGTTAGTGCGATGTTTGTACCTTTTCCGATCATTATGTTGCCTGTTGTAAAGCAAACTAGCCTATTCGGATTAAATAATATGACAGGACTTATCTTTCTGTATATTGTATACGGTTTGGCTTTTAATATTTTTATTTATGTGGGCTATATACGTTCGATTCCCAAGTCATTAGAAGAAGCAGCTTATGTAGATGGAGCAAGTATTTGGACAGTATTTTGGAAAGTTATTTTTCCATTATTAAGCCCAATAAACGCAACAGTCGGAATTTTAACATGTTTGTGGGCATGGAATGATTTTATGTTACCACTTGTTATTTTAAGTGATCGTGATTCGATGACATTGCCGCTTGTTCAATATGTATTCCAGTCACAGTTTACAACAAATTATAACTTAGCATTTGCCTCCTATTTAATGGCACTCTCCCCTATGGTCCTTGTTTATATCATAGCTCAAAAATGGATTATTAGTGGTGTGACAAAAGGTGCTGTTAAATAAGGGGAATATGAGACTGATTAAGAAACAAATTAGAAGTGAAAGGAAGATGAAATTGGAGAAAAAATGGTGGAAAGAAAGTGTTGTTTATCAAATTTATCCTCGGAGTTTCATGGATAGTAATGGGGACGGAATTGGAGATTTACGTGGCATTATTTCAAAACTTGATTATTTAAATGAATTAGGAGTTAATGTCGTTTGGCTATCACCTGTTTTCAAATCTCCAAACGATGATAATGGCTATGATATTAGTGACTATCAAGACATTATGGATGAGTTTGGTACCCTGAATGACTGGGATGAACTTTTGGAAGGATTACATTCACGCAATATGAAATTAATGATGGATCTAGTTGTTAATCACTCATCAGATGAACATAAATGGTTCATTGAATCCCGATCATCAAAAGATGATCCGTACAGAGACTACTATATTTGGCGCCCCGGCAAAGATGGAAAAGAGCCAAACAATTGGACATCAGTATTTAGTGGTCCAGCTTGGCAATATGATAAAGAAACAGATGAATACTACCTTCATCTGTTTAGCAAAAAACAGCCTGATTTAAATTGGGCAAACCCTACAGTAAGAAAAGAAATTCATGACATGATGATATGGTGGCTTGATAAGGGCATTGATGGTTTTCGAATGGATGTGATTAACCTCATTTCCAAAGCGGAAGGATTGCCCAGCACTCCAGGCGGAAAGCGATACGACTGGGGTGGCGATTTCTTTATGAATGGTCCTCGTGTGCATGAGTATCTACAAGAGATGAATCGTGAGGTACTTTCGAAATATGACATGATGACAGTCGGTGAATGTCCTGGGGCATCCGTTGAAGATGCCACTAAGTATGCGAATAGTGAAGGTACTGAACTAAATATGATTTTCACATTCGAACATATGGATTTAGACTCAGGACCAGGCGGAAAATGGGATGTAAGGCCTTTAAAGCTGGACGATCTTAAAGAATGCATGACAAAATGGCAGAAAGGATTGGAAGGAAAAGGATGGAATAGCCTTTATTTAAACAACCATGATCAACCAAGAATGGTCTCTCGCTTTGGCAATGATACATCTTACCGAGTAGAATCCGCAAAAATGCTTGGAACATTCCTTCATATGATGCAGGGAACGCCTTATATTTATCAAGGTGAGGAAATAGGTATGACAAATGTTAAATTTGGTCTTGATGATTATAAGGATATTGAGATTCTGAATATGTACCGTGAAAAAGTTATAGAGGGTCAAGAGGATAAAGCTAAAGTAATGGAATCCATTTATATTAAAGGCCGTGATAACGCTAGAACTCCTATGCAATGGGACGATAGTAAAAATGCTGGTTTTACAACAAGTACTCCTTGGTTAAAAGTAAATCCAAACTATAGAGAAATTAATGTGAAACAATCATTAGAAGACTCGAATTCTATCTTTTACTACTATCAAAAACTAATTAAGTTAAGAAAAAAATATGACGTAATTGTGTACGGTGCATATGATCTTATTTTAAAAGAAAATGAGCAAATTTATGCGTATATACGTACTTTAGATAACGAAACATTACTTGTTATTTGCAACTTTACAGGGGAAGCAGCCTACTTTGAATTACCAGAACACATTAGCTGTGAAGCTAGCCAACTGCTAATCAATAACTACGCGGATCAAAACAGTGATGAAATTTCTTCTAATACATTAAAACCTTATGAAGCGCGCGTTTATCTCTCGAAGTAACGAAAAAAAGTAACCTCGATCGTTTTTGACTTTATGCAGAGTTCACCTTTTGATGAACCTATTCTTTTTAAGCATATGCATCGTAAGGTTCGTGTGCGAGGACTTACAATTATTATTCTAAAACTAGATATACGGATACTTTCAGATTAAAAAGGCATGTGTATAGGAATAAAAAATAACTTTATATCCGAAAAACTTACCCATTAGGTAAGTTTTTCCTTTTTTTCGTTTTAAATTACCGATAACAATACTAGTGAATTTAAATGGGTTATTATAATTCATGTTTTTTGCCTTAACCATGTGGATACAATAATCCTAGACTTTGCGGTTATTTTAACTCTTCTATTTCATTCTTTAAAAAGTTCAACATCTTTTTCCCTCCTACAAATAAAAGCACCCCATTTAATGGATGCTTAGATTTCCTTTCTTTCGTAATCTTATTTCAAATTTATCACTGAAAAATTCATTGGCATTAAATATAGTACTAATGTCTGAAATATCGCCTACGTTCACAATTAAAGCTTCATCAACTTCTTGATCTGTGAGAACTATGCGATATTCATATTGATTTTCAAAGTATTTATCTTTCCAAAAATAAATATCTGTCCCTTGATTTTTATAAGATCTCATCCTAGCTGTGGAATTGATGTTATAATCATCATATTTTACCAACCCACCTCTGTAAGCATACCTTTTTTCATTGAGTGTTTTAGTAAGTCTGTCAATAAATTGCGATGGGGTAACAAAAATTAATCTATCTCCGAACTCGCTGATCATTTTATCGATTTGTTCTTTAGGTAAATCAAATTTGGTATAGTAATACTTTTCATCCTCCATAACCACTTTTAACATATCGCCGACAATAGCAAACATACAATATAATGGTCTTTTTTCATTTATATTTTTTCTGAAATTCATCTTTTTAGTTCGACCTGACATTATTAATTCATGGGTATCTTGAGTAAAGAAATTCATTGTTAATTCCGTAAAAACATGTGCAGCTTCAAATTTGTCTCCTACACCTTTTTCTCCCGAAGCGCTCTCCATATCAATATACTTTTTGAAATTGTTCATATATAAATCTCCAGACAAGAAACTTTCAACAAAAGGTGTGAACTTTATAAATCCAAAAACTTGACCTTTAAATCCTACGTCTGAAATTTTCATACTCTTCATTCCCTCCTATTTGACTACTAAATTCGACAAAAGGGACTATTCACCGGTATTTATTCAATCTAATCTATTCACAAGACTATTAAGGAACGTTAACTGTTAGTGAACATGTAAGAATGTATGCCTAGTTTACAAAGAATATACACGCTTACCTAAAGGAAGAAAAATCTCACTGAGACGTGTCAGTACTATGCATAACAGCTCAGTATGGTTTAGCAATTGGTTATTTTAAACAAGTATATGTTTTTTTATTATTATTCTAGCCTTTGGCTCTGCATTATCCTGGGGACTAGGTACGGTTTTTATTAAGAAAACAAGTGATCGTGTTGACTCCATTTGGATGGTTACATTACAACTTATTATGGGAGGTCTTTTTTTATTAATAGTAGGTACAAGTGTCGAAAGCTGGTCAAATATCCAATGGGAAATGCCGTTTATAATAAATTTACTCTTCATCTCTTTCTTTGTAATTGCATTTGGGTGGCTTGCATTCTTTACACTTGTAAATTCAGGAGACGCGAGCAAAGTTGGTTCTTTTACGTTTCTCATCCCACTTATCGCTATCCTTTTCAGTTCTTTTTTGTTGCATGAAAATATTGCACTAAATTTATTAGTTGGTCTTTTGCTTATTTTGATTAGTATTTTGTTTGTAAACATCAAGCTAAAATCACAGACTATACCCGAATCAAATCTCTAAAATAAAGGGTGTTTTCGAAAAGATTATGGCTAATAAATAAATATAAAAGGCGTACATCGTGTACGCCTTTTGTTATTTATTCATTTTCTGAACCAGCGAATAAAAACTTATACTGCCGTATAACCGCCGTCTACAATAAGGCTTGTGCCTGTAACAAAAGATGCATCGTCACTTGCAAGGAAGAGAACAGCTTTCGCCACTTCTTCCGCTCTTCCTAAACGGCCGATTGGATGTAAATCGATCAAACCTTGTCTTATTTCACCTTGTGCTTCCGCAATAAGTGGTGTATCAATATATCCTGGGCAAACTGCATTGACACGAATGCCATCTTTGGCATAAGTCGAACCTAACGTTTGTGTTAATAGTTTGACCCCGCCTTTCGCAGCAGAATAGGCTGTTACCCCCGGTTTCCCTGCATGACTATGGATGGAGCCTGTATTGACAATGGCGCCGCCAGTAGATTGTTTTTGCATTTGCTCTATCGCATATTTATCGGATAGGAAGACACCGGATAAATTAATATCAATTGTTTTTTGCCATTGTTCATAGCTTAACTCATGGATGTTTCCGTCTCTTGCAATCCCTGCGTTTGCGAACATGATATCCAGTTTTCCATATTTGTTAACCGTCTCTTCGATCATATTCTTTACGTCATTTTCATTCGTCACGTCAGTTTTAACAAAAAGAGTATCATACCCTTTTCCATTTAACTCATCTGATACAGCTTGTCCATGATCAGCAAAATCGGCAATGACCACCTTTGCTCCTTCTTCTGCAAATAATTGAGCCGTACTTGCACCAATTCCGCTTGCTCCCCCTGTTACGATCGCCACTTTATTTTCCAATCTCATATTTAAACACTCCTTGGTTTTAGTTTTTTATATCCGCTAGAATAGTAGGCATTTTAGCGAGCAGTTGCTCCGCCATCTATCACAAATTCGGTACCCGTCGTATAGGAAGATTCGTCCGAGGCAATGAAAAGCACTGTATTCGCCACATTGTTGACGCTGCCCAGATGTCCCAACGGGAATTCTTTACCCAATTCATCTTTTGAACTGCCCGTTTGTTCAGATGCATAGTCCGCCATCCCGGTATCGATATATCCTGGATGAATCGAGTTTACACGGACCCCTTTTGAAGCATACTCGATAGCAGCATCTTTAGTCATTGTCCGGACCGCTCCCTTGCTTGCACCGTATAAAACATGACCAGGGGCTCCAATCAAGCCTGCTATGGAAGAAGCGTTTATGACTGAACCTTTATTTTGTTTCGCCATCAGTGGCATAATATGCTTCATTCCCAGGAATACGCCGGTCACGTTTATCGACATGAGACGATTCCACTCCTCCAGTTCAATCTCCGCAACCGGTTTAATGATATAAATACCCGCATTGTTGAACAGAACATCCACCTTATCAAAAGTATCGATCGTTTCCTTTGCAACCTTTTTCCAATCTTCTTCATTGCTGACATCATGACGGATGAACAGGGCCTCCCCGCCGATTGCCTGAATGTCTTTCACAGCTTGATCACCGGATTCCTGGTTTATGTCTGTGATGACGATTTTTGCTCCCTCCCTAGCAAATAGCAAAGCTGTTTCTTTCCCGATTCCAGTACCCCCGCCTGTAATGATTGCCACTTTGTTTTCAAGTCTCATGATTTCATCAGATCTCCTTTACTTATTTTACTGATACTGCCAACCTTAGAGGTTCTCACTAGACAAGTATTCCTATACAAGTAAATAAAGCTGACTTTAACAATTGTCCACCCCTTTAAATGGAATGCCGCTAAAAAAGCTTCATTGTCTGTCTATGCCTTTATTTTACTCCTCGTAATTTGAAATACTATCCTATAATATGCTGTATAATAATTGGGTAAGTATCCCCCTTATATAGGGTTATTTTGTTTAAGGAGAAGAGACTCGTATGACCCAGCACTCTCATGCTTATGAAGAGATATCGTTTCAGCAATTCATCTTATTCATAAAAAGCCATAACAAACAGATTGAAGAAAATATCAATATTTATTTAAATCTAGAGCCCCTTATATTAGAAAATGAACGGAAGGTGATACAAACATTACTGGAATCATTTCTACTATTTTTATCCGCTCCAAAAATCGAAGACATAAATGAAACGTACGATAAGTATCTGGAAACTTGGCTTCAATCACATTTACCCATTTTAAATGTGAACCATTTCAGCATGTTCCGATTAATCTTTGAAAAGTCCATCGTTACCTTAATGGCCAACCTGAAACATGCCCATACCATTTCCATTCTAATGTTCTTATTATCCATTTTCTCTCATCTCATCCATAGCTATAACAAATGGATGGATGTCGAACCAATGCAACTTTCAAAAACCCACGAAGAAAATGCTGAACTTAAAAGGCTGCAACTATTAGACCAGTTGGATGAGCTTCTAATTAACTCATCAGGAATTAAGGATTTTGCTCATATCCTAAAAAAATGTGAAGAGTTCTTTCACTATAAAAGATGTGTTTTTTATGCTTATATTCCTTGGTCCAATCAATTTTATGGCACCATTGGATTGGAGCTGCCTAAGGTTCAAAGCATGAGAGGACAACTCAGCTTGAAGCAATCCTTTGTTTTCAATTCAAAAAAGCCTGTATTTTTAAAGAATCCCAATCATTATATTAAAAAGGAACATATAGCCTTGTTTAATCTTTCATCTGTTATATTTGTGCCGATTGTTCATGACCAGCAAGTTTTTGGCTGGCTGACCTTTGATCAATTAGGAGAGGAATTCGATTATTCAAAAGATGAACTAACTTTACTTGAACAGGTCGGAAAACGGTTAGGCTTATATTTATCAAGAAAGGATGATGAGGTATCCATTGATATAGATCTACAATTGACGGAACGGGAATCCATGGTTTTAAATTTGCTGGCGGAGGGGTTTAACAATAAAAAGATGGCCGAATTATTGCAATTAAGCGAGCATACTATAAGGGATTATATAAGCAGTTTAATGACAAAGTTTAAAGCCAAGAACCGTACACAAGTCGTAGTCTATGGATTTCGTTTTGGTCTATTAAAGTAAAATCTGATTTCCTTTAATCGTTATGTAAGTCAAAATAAATCCTTACATAGTTAGTTGTTGAATATATCATTTACAGTGGCTGCCATATCATAATCATTGGAAACGACTTTGAAGAAAGATTCTGTCATGGCAGCCTGCGATCCACTTCTGTAGGTATCAATTCATGTACTCATATTTATAATCGCCTGTTTTTTTAATAGTAACGTCCACCTGAATATTACGAATGGATTCTTCATTAAGGCTAAAATCCTCTTTAGAAACTTCTTTCCATTTTTTCAAATCCTTTCTGTAGATAACTCCTTCTAAATTATAGATGTCTATATTTTTTTTAAGAGCATATTTGTAAGTATCCCTAATTTCTTTCTCTAATGCCCTCTGTATTTTTTCTTTAAGGTGGGTTAAGGAGATGTTTTCTTCCATATCCATTACGGCACCTTCTACTTCAATTGAAATATCGAATTCGACTTCATCATTTACATTGATTGGCTTTATATTGAATTTTGGCCTCATTAGCGATATTTGAACATAGTTGTTTTTGTTGATTTTTATTCCAATCGGGGACCTTACCGTTGATTTTGTTAACCATCTCATCCCCCCAAGATGTTTATTTGCTATCTCCCCCTTTAGCTGATTATTTTTAATAAAATAGGCCCCTGATAGTTTTACGGTGTTCTGTGTTTTTTCTTTTGCTTTCCATACCTCAGTTTTTAACGAAATCTTCGGTAGTTTTATTGTCATTCCTGTTTCATAATTTTGCGTATAAAATCTTTGGATCCGGATGGGTTCGACAAAGGATCTTAATTTATAAATATCCTTCGGATTGAAAATGCTTGTTTGCACTGATGAGCCGAATAGACTATTGACAAAGAGAATCTTTTCTAAGGAATCATCGGTTCCATATAACCAAGTTGTTTCCCTAATTTGTTGAAATCTTAAAATGGGATCATTTACGTTTACCAATCCATGTTTTAGTAAGCTTTCAGAGAAAATGATCAATTTAACATGAGCCCAATAAATATACTGGTTTGACCTTTTATAAATGTCATTCATGGCCTCGTTCATTGTTTTCCCTCGCCCTTTGGCGACCCAAACAGGTGTTGGTTTTGGTTCCAAGCCTTCTTGTTTAGCCACACCTGCAAAAGACGTCACCTGCACATAAATGACATACTGACCATTTTGATAATCTATACCCATTGCACTTATATATTGAATATCTTGAATATCCTTGGTATCCCAGCAGCCACTTAAAAGAGCAAGGCTCAATACAAATAGTATAATTCTAAGGATCATTTTCATTAGCGATTTCCTTTTGTTCTGTCCTTAGTTTTCAGCATTTCGGCTCGTTTCTTTCTAAAGAGATATGGCTTCACAAAGACACCGCCCCCTAGAAGATCTTTCAAGGATAGTGGTGATATAGGCGCTAAGTAGGGTAAACCATAAATCTGCAGCCTTGATAAATAAAGGACAATAGAGAATACACCGAGAAAGAATCCGAATAAACCTAAAACAGAAGAGAGAAATAATACAAAAAACCTGGCCATGCTTACAATTCCACCTAAAGATTGATTGATTAATGTATAGGTGGCTACCGCAGTAGTACCTGCCACCACCAACATCGTCGGGGATGTAATCCCGCCCCTAATTGCCGCATCACCTATAATTAATCCACCCACAACAGCCAGTGATTGACCGATTGCTTTTGGGAGTGTGATCCCTGCCTCCCGAAACAACTCAAATAAACCCAAAATCAAGAAAGCCTCTTGTTGAGGTGATATAGGCAACCCAAATCTAGATACGGTTATCGTCGCCAAAAATGGAAAGGGGAGCTGGTCTAATTGAAATGATATTAGTGCTATATAAAAACCTGGCAGAAATATTGATACCACCAGTCCGATAATGCGAAAGAAATATTCGAAATTTGTATAGTAAGATGGAGTATGACGATCTTCCGCGGCTTTTAACAAGAGTGTAATATTACCTGGCCCAATTAAGACTGTTGGTGACCCATCCACTAAAATGGCAAAGCGCCCATTATTTAAACTGGCTACAGCATAATCCGGCCTCCCTGTATAATCAAATAACGGGATCAGGTTGAACTTACTGCCTGATAAAAATTCTTCAAGTTCAGTAGTTCCCAACAAGATATCTGTGTTTATTGAGGAGATTTTCCTTTTTACTTTTTCAATGGTTTCTGGATTTACAACATCCTTCACATATAATAAATTGATTTTTGTCTTGCTCCTTTTGCCAATGGTAAATGCTTGATTTTCGAGTGATGCAGTTTTATATCTTTTTCTGATCAACCCTAAATTAACAGAGATATCTTCAATAAATCCATCACGTGGACCTCGGATGGAAATTTCACTACTTGTTTCCTCGGGACTTCGATTCGGGATGCTTGGTAGGGAAAACATGAATAATAATTCCAATTCTTCAAATAGCATCAGGACCATCCCGGAAAATACGTTTTCCTCCACATTTTCTTTTAAAGTGGAGGAAGGGAAAACCCTACTGACTTTAAATTCGTCTTGCGGATCCTCTATAACCTCTTCTTCCTTCAGTTTAGAATTTATGAATACACTACCTTCAAGCCGTGCTACTGATTCCCACAACTTTTTGACATCGACCAACACCTCTGAATAAATCAAAGTGCAAATAAGGGGCGGATCGGTTTTCCCTTCAGATGTAATGGTATGCTTTTTGAATTTTACATCCGAGCTCATTCCGAATAATTCATTGAAATACTCCGTCTTTAGTTGGATCTCCGAAGAACTCCCCTTATTTACCTTGTTCAATAGAGGCTCCATTCTTTTTCACCCTTTCTTTCAAAAAAATGACCATGTTAATAAAAAAGGTTATAACCAAAATGCTAATCACACTCAATTTAAAATAATATCGTTCCGTAAAATTCCTGTATGCTGGAATGTCGATTGGTATACAAAGCGCAATGATTAAGGAGACTGATATAGCAAGCAATACAATATTTTTTATTTTCCTTGATTTAATTTGAAACAGTTCCCCCATTAGGAATATCGATAACGATACACGGATAAATGCACCTGAAAGCCATTGGTATATTGATAAAAAATCCAGCCGGTTCAAATACTTACCCATGGTTAGTAACCGCCATTGAGCGTATGCAGGATTGCTGATTTTTGCAGCCTGTACCGGACCAAACTCTGTAATAGAGCCTATTATGGGTCCCATACTGATAAACAAAAGAAATAAACCTAAAAAAAGTAAACTCCTGAACTTTATTTCTGTCTTTACAAACTGTTGAATCAAAACGAGAAGAAATATCTCTGTAAAACCTCCACCTAGTATTACGACCCCGTCCCAAACAGGTGTAATTCCATTTTCAAAAATAGGGAAAAGCAAGGAGTAATCCTTATACTGTATATTTGCCGTCATTATCATAAATCCAAGTGCCACAACAAGGGGTAAAACCAATCCTCCGGCAATGGCTATTGTTTTGATTCCAGCCTCTGCAGCAATAAAACATAGGATGATGAAAGGTATAAATAATATATATTCTGGCGTTTGAATCATATAAGTACTGTTTACCCAGGAAAATGTGCTATATAAAGTGACAAACAAGTTTAATAAAATATAGAAGAAAAGAAGGATTTTTATGGACCAGGCGGCGAGCGGGTGACTGTGAGTATGAAGCCAGCCAATGATATGCTGCTGTTTTGTTTTATTTATGATCCAATAAACCATGGGAAGCCATAAAAGAAAAAGCATCCCGGTGACTAAATTACTGATCCATGAATCTCTTCCGGATGCCCCAAGCAGTGAAGGCAAAACGATAACATGGTTCATCAACCCAATAGATAGAATCAGCACCATTGTCGCTTGAAAAGTAGATATACTTTTTATCATGTGACACATCCCCTCTCTTTTAATATGAGGAGGCATTTTTGTTTTTATTCATACGGTGCATCAATTCTTTAATGGACAGATAGGTATTTGAACGTCCCCTCCCGTCAAGAAGCTCCGCTGAATCAACTGCCATTTATGGCTTTGCGATAAATAATTTAGAGAGACATTTTTTGTTTACAAATCAGAAAAGTTTTGTACGGTTTCATCGAACGCCCAACAGGCACCAGCTGTTTTTTAGCTGGTGCCTGTTTGCATTTCTCCCTTATATTGTATCCTCCCAGTTTGATTGATACTTTAAGATGTTAGCTTTGTAGGTTCTTCATTGATAGTTTTTTCTATACTGCTGCTTCCTGCCTGATCCTCTTTTATCCATTTAATGAGCGATATCGATGCCATCGCCATTATTAAGATGAGTGGAACGGAAGTAATGACTACTACTGATTGAAGAGCATGAAGTCCTCCACCGAACATCATGGAAAACGCTACAAGCTCTATGACCAATGCCCAAAATATTTTGTGCCATCCAGCTGGCTCTTGATCTATTGACAACTTTTTTGATGCTGCGCTTGCTAATGTGAATGATGAAGAGTCTAGTGTAGCAGAAAGAAAAATAAGGGTGATAATCATAATCGCAAGCAAGGCTACACTGCCGCCGGGAAGCCCCTGGTAAATGGCAGCAATGGCTGCTTCCCCACCTTTTTTCTCTAATATGTCAATGACAGGAACAAGTTTATTAAGTTCAAAGTAAAGACCTGTATTACCCATGATGGAAAACGCCGCCCAACACCCTACTGTTCCTCCAATACATTCAGCAAAAATGACTTGTCTTATCGTTCTTCCTTTCGAGATTTTCGCTACAAATATGCCCATATAAGGAGCACAAGCAAACCACCAGGCCCAGTAGAATATCGTCCAAGCTTCTGGAAAGCCAGAATTGGCAACAGAGTCGGTGTAGAAACTCATACGAAAGAAATTCTGTAACAAAATCCCAACGCTATCCGTGAATCTGGATATTATAAACAAAGTTGGACCAGCTAAAAGAACGAATGCAGAAAGTGCTAAAAAAAGGTACGTATTGATGTTAGCTAATCTTTTCAGGCCCTTTTTCAGACCAAAATACGTGCTAACACAGAAGATTAATGTCAAGACTACTATTAGCGACATATCTAACATAAAGCTTCGTGGTATATTAAATAATTCAGAAATACCTTCAGAAATCATCGGAAGTCCCAAGCCTAGAGCAGCTCCTATTCCTCCAACCAGGCCAACCATGAAAAAAACGTCAATCGCTTTTCCTAACCAGCTATTTGCTCCCTTTTTGAGAACACCTTCACACGCTGTACTCAATTTCACACTCGGATTTTTCCTCACATATAAGTTATAGGCAATCGGCAAAGCAGGTAGACAATATAGTACCCATGCACTAAAGCCCCAATGAAATAATCCATATGTAGACGCCCAATCTGCCGCAGCCGCTGTTTTTGGTTCGGCCCCAAAAGGCGGAGCAGTGTAATAATACGCCCATTCAATCGCGCTCCAGTACGTGATACTTGCACCAATTCCCGCCGTAAATAACATAGCTAACCAACTGAATGTCGAAAATTCCGGCTTGGTATCAGGCTCACCAAATTTTATCTTTCCATATTTACTAAATGCCAGCCAAATCAAGAAACCTAAAGCCGCCACCACAGCCCATAAATATAATGAACTCAAACTCTCGGCGATTAGATGATGAAGGTCTCCGAGGATTGCAGTCCCTTGTTTCGGATTTAATAGTACAGGAATTGATAAAGCAGCAAGAATAGCTAGAGCCGGCCAAAAGATTGCTTTATCAACATTTGATTGTTTCATAAAAGAACCCCTCTTTCATTGCTTTTTGATAGTATGATAACTTACACTTTCAGCTCCAGCTTTAATATAATTCACCTAACGAATGACCAACATATAAGCGCTTTCATTTTATCAAACATTAGGTCATTTATAGATTACAGACTAGCTTTGCATCGCCTTTGTGACTAATTGATGAAAATGTTTCAAACCGTGTTCGGTCGGAGAATATACTCCTCTTCCACAAGCCCTAGAATGTAATCCACTTTGTAATAACTCAACTAATTCGAAGTCTTCTTCCCGTACTTGATCTACAAATTTTATTAAATCTTCCTCGTCTTCAGTCAAGTTTTCATCAGCAAAATAATAACGATAAATTGCCAATGAACTTTTTTCATCAACCGGGATGATATGGCTCGTCGTCATATTTCCAGTACCTGGGTATATACTTATCATGGTATTCGGCCAAACCCAGTAAAAACGTGCACCAGGACCTTCTTCTTCATCACTAGCTGTTGTACACTGATAGGAAAAATTATCACAAGGGGTAATACTATATTTAGTTAAATCGAAGGCCTTCGAGAAGCTAGGATGTGCAATTTGACAATGATCACATTCCAAATAATTGTCAATGATCGATTTCCAGTTAGCTTGAACGATTCGACGGTTTTCCCTGACCTTTTTTAAGGAACTAAGAAATGTATATTCATTTATGTTATTTAAAAAAGATTCATAATCTGTTTCGAAAGCAGGTGCATCCTGATTTAGATTTACAAATATCATCGACTGATGTACCTCTAAACGAATTGGAGTCATGCAGCTAGGTTTTTCTATATCATTTGTTTTGAAATTTGGAGTCCTGTTCACCTTACCATCTAAATGGAATGTCCATCCATGATAAATACACTGGAGAATTTTTTTATTGCCCTGTTCTGTACGCTCGACTATCGCACCACGGTGAGGGCAAATATTATAAAAAGCATGCAACTCTTCGTCCTTGCCCCGTGTTACAATAATCGGCTCCCCGACCAAATCAAATGTAAAGAAGTCTCCAACCTTCTCTACCTGGCTTGTATGCCCAACCATAATCCAGTTTTTGTAGAAAATATTTTCCTTTTCCTCCTTCATGACTTCAGGATCCACATAATGATTATAAGGTAGTGTGTAGTCCAACTTTTTCATATCTTCTTTTGTAGACATAATGGCAGTTCCTCCTTTTAATTATAAAGACTTGCTCTGAATAAGGATCCAGATATTACTTTTAAACCTCCTCTGCCAATTGGCATCATATTTCCTTATATCTATAGCATGCTTTACTTAACTCTTATGCAAGGATAATGCCAATTCAACAGCTCCCTATTATTACCGATATTTTACTATTCCCCCTTCTTTATTGTATAAATATGATTTATAATTGACTCAATTTAACCATAATAGACTCATTCTAGTTAATATAGACTCATTTAACATCTTAAAAGGTAATGAAGGGAGCTAACTCATGCAAAACTTAATGAATAATGAAGAAAAAATTGAAATGAGTACTGAGATATTGAAAAAAATTTTAGATCATTCACCTAATGAGATTTATGTTCTTAACAAAGATGCCTGCATTATTTACGCAAATAAAGCTTATGAAAGGCATTATGGAAAGCAGTTAAGCGAAATAGTTGGAAAACATAATAATGAAATATTCTCCAAAGGGTATTGGAAACCAAGTATTTTACCCTTTGTTTTGAAAGAAAAGAAACCGGTTACAATCAAGCAAGTTTCATATATTGGCAAGGAAATGATTACAACAGCTATTCCTTTACTCAACGATGAACAGGAAATTGAACTAATTATTACAACAGCACAAGAACCAAACTATAAAGGGCTATACATTCCAGAGGAACAGGAACCAGAAGTACTAAGTGAAAAGAATGCTTATAAAGAAAGCGTAATTACGAACAACGAACAGATGAACAATGTAATGGAGGTATGCGATAAGATTTCTATGGTTGATGCGACCATTTTGATTCAAGGGGAGTCTGGTACAGGGAAAGGAGTGTTAGCTAAATACATTCATAATAGAGGACCTCGAAGGAATTCCCCTTTCTTATCAATTAACTGTGCCACCATACCGGAACAATTAATAGAATCAGAACTTTTCGGATATACGGATGGGTCTTTTACCGGGGCAAACAAAGGCGGAAAAAAAGGACTACTTGAAATGGCAAACGGCGGTACCGTATTTTTGGATGAAATAGGAGAAATCCCGTTTAATATTCAGGCTAAGCTTTTACAGGTTATTCAAGACCTTGAATTTCTTCCTGTCGGGGGCAGAGAACTAAAGAAAGTGGACATTCGTATTATTTCCGCTACCAATCGAGACTTAGTTGAGATGGTGCAGAAAAAACGATTTAGGGAAGATTTATATTATCGACTTAATGTGGTTAATTTACAAATACCGCCATTAAGGGAAAGAAAAGAAGATATCATCCCGCTATCTTACTATTTTCTTTCAGTATTCAATAAAAAGTATCAAGTTAATCGTATTATATCGAAGGAAGTCCTCGATATTTTTTATGAATATCCATGGTCTGGAAATATACGACAATTAGAGAATTTAATAGAAAGCTTAGTTGTAACGAGTGATGCTATCATTCAAGTATCTGATTTACCGATAATACTGCAACAAAAAAATGCTCAAGAAACCCCAAGTCAAGAAATGTCACTTAGTCAAAACAGCACAATCCAGAACAAATCAAGTCAAATGCCCCAAGATTATTCATTAGATACAGCGTTAGAGGAACTTGAAAGAAACCTGATTGTTACCTCTTATACAAAATTCAGGAATACAAGGAAAGTCGCTCATCATTTATCCATTAGCCAATCAAAAGCATCACGGTTAGTGCGGAAATACTGTAAAGATTTAGACCTTTATAATTGATTCATTAAAAAATATATCATAAATATAAGTGGGCTTATTCATTTGGATTTTCGGCGGTGCCATAAGGATGGAAAGTAGATACTAGCCGATCAGAGCTGGTCATCGGGGGGGATATAAAAACGATGCTGTGCCCTTCCTTACATTTCGGCAGTGCTGCCTGTGGTCTTTTTGAACGTTACCCATAAATCTTCTAGTATCCTCATCATCGCATAGTGCACATTACACAGATTTTAGCAATGGATAAATAAATCAAGGTTATTTATTTCATACATGTTTTACAAAAAGGATTTGTTAAACATTAATAAAAGAGACCACTTATTGTGGTCTCCTCAGTTTGTAGGCAAAAGGGTTCTCTCTAAAAGTTAATACAATGTTGATTGGAACAGATGTGCCTGACTCCTGCTTCCCAGCAGGAGCCGAGGAGGCTCCCGGACCGCCACGGAAAGCAAGTGCCTGGAGGCAAAAGACCGAAATTGGAAGTCGGTCTTAAAATCCTCGCAAACATAAGGTTTACAAAATCAACACCAAGGTATCTCAACTCTTTTTCTTCTGATAACATTAGTCATTTTGCTTATCATTTTTCACCGTTTTTCCAGATAAAAACCATCCGCCTATAGCAATAAGAAGCATGACTGACCAAAAGATTATATTCCAAATCGGTCCTTCAACAAAATCGTGAGGGATAATGTGCACGGCTGGATGCGCAAGGGTATGCATTAATAACTTAACCCCTACCCAACCAACGATTAACATGGCTGCCGTTTCGAGGCTAGGTCGCTCAGTCAGTATCTTAACGAAGTACCCTGCTGCAAACCGGATGACGATTAAACCTGCAATTGCTCCTAATAAAATAACAATGAATTTTGCCCCATCCATACCTCCTATATCACCCATTGGTGTATCTGGCAAGGCAATGACAAGAGCGACTGCAGCTAAAATGGAATCAATAGCAAAAGCAATATCAGCTAATGCAATTTGCGCAACGGTCATACGGTAGCTTTTCCCTTTTTCCTCTTTTTCCCCGTGGTCCTTTTTTAGTAAATGCTTTAATGCGATGAAAATCAAATATGCAGCCCCAATTGCTTGAACTTGCCAAACATGGAAAAGGTACGAAATAATAAAGATTGCACCAATCCTAAATATAAAAGCCAAAAGCAACCCAATATTAATCGCTTTTTTTTGCTGTTCTTTTGGTAAATGCTTTGACATGATGGCTAAAACCAATGCATTATCAGCAGATAATAAACCTTCTAAAAAAATTAGAATAATTAACACCCAGCCATATTCCAATAATAACGATAGTTCCATGATACCCCCCTAAAGCATGTAAAATGCGTATATGACTTTAAACCCAACAACACTTTCTCCTCCAATATTGTCCCATCTTATCTACATCATTATTCAACCCTTCCGTTCCATTAGCTCCATATGAATAGGAGGTACCCATTTAACTCCCCTATTGATAGTAAAGCATCCGTAAGCTCTATATTATTCTTTTATGCTTAGACTTCGTTCCATTTAAGAAAAAGTGGGATTTAAATCTTCGACCTATTTCAAAATACTTTAATTCCTCCCTACTCTTTCGTTAAATGGTATTTCTGTAAAATGTCCTTTGTGATGTTCCTGGCGTCTGCCGATGTACCGGAGATATTCGTTACAAAAACATAGTCACGTTCCTTGGTTTCAATGAAACCAACATACCAGCCAATGTTGGACCCCTGCCCTGTTTTTCCGTAAAGTGTATAGTTGTCCCCTTCATTCTGAATCATCATCCTTTTAACGGTTTTCATGACATCTTTATCAAAAGGAAGATTCTCTCTATATAAATTTTCCATAAAATCCACTTGTTCAATAGGAGAAATTTTGAGGGAGCTACTTAGCCAAAACTGATCAATCCCTCCACTAATATCTTGGTTGCCATAGGAAATCTTATGAATCCATTTCTCCATTCGACTTTCTCCAATGTCACGGGCCATTGCTTGATAATACCAAACAACGGAGTTCCTTAAACCAGATCCAAGCGTATGATCCTGGTTCCATATCTCGATTTCCCTTTTCACTCCATCCCAATATTTAATGTCATATTCATCCTCGACAGCCCCTACCTGTAATCCGATGAGTGCATTAGGCACCTTAAAAGTCGATTGCGGCGCAAATCTTTGTTCGGCCCGTTCATTATTATAGATAAAAGTCTTGCCTTTTTTCACCTCACGTAATATAAAAGTTCCATCACGTTCAGCAAAAAATTCATCGACATCGAGCTTCTTAATGTTGAGTTTCTCTTTGGCGGCATTGGCTCCACTTGGCTGTTGCATGCATGTAAATAATACGGTTGCTCCAAAAAGTATTAAAAGGACTGCCAGAAGCCTACGTTTTTTCAAATTCATCACCTCAAAGATTTTTTTTACAATCCTATCCATTCTAGCAGATAAACTCAATATTTTTAAGATTAAGAATTCTCACCTTTTCAAAAAGCACTTACTTTAAATATTCACGACGGATAACCTGGAAGATTAAACATCATTGCGCCTTATATGATTTAGTTGCAATATTAATCCCCTGAATAAACGAATAAAATTAAGCCTTTCCCCAAATAATAGGTAGACCAATTAGCAGGGAGGGATATATGTGGATGTAAAGCGTGTAAAACAAATACTTTCTTCTTCATCTGACATTGAGGTGAGATATAATGGCACTTCAGTATGGATTGATAATATAAATGAAGATGGAAGAACGGCTACAGTTCATCTAAGAGGACCATTAGAGGAAAGATCAGAAGTAGCAATTGACGAACTTAAAGAAATATAAGGAATATCAAAAATAAGCTCCTCTCGTAATGAGAAGAGCCTTTACTTATTTCAGCCTTAACTTTTGACCGATATAAATTTTGTCGGGGTCTTTAATTCCGTTAAGACTAACAAGAGATTTTACCGTTGTTTTATGGTTTTTTGCAATGAAGCTAAGCGTGTCGCCTTTTGTTACAGTATAAGTTGTGGATGTTTCGGTTTTCAATGCACGGGTGTTGTGCGTCCTAAAAGTATTTATTGTATTTGTAAAATCCCTATAGGCTATATTCAAATCCACCTTTGTGCTGATCCCGCTTATCTTACCTGAATCAGAATGCTGCCAAATATCTGTGCTACGTCCCAACGTGCTGTTGTATCTGGCAATCCACAAAGCGTAGTTCGTCAACCTTGATTCATCTAAAGTATTTTCGAGAAAGTATTTACCTGTATACAGCATAGCCGTGTATCCAGCCTCTTCAATAGCTTCTAAAAAAGCTATTGCTGCATCGGTCAGAGTTTTTTTCTTTGCCTTTTTTTTATTTTCTTCAAGATCAAGAACAACAGGGTAATTTAAAGCAAAAGAGCTGATAGAATCTAAAAAATAAGCAGCCTCACCCTTTGCTTCTGCAACAGTTGCAAACTTTGCATAGTGATACGCCCCGACTTTCAATCCTGCTGCCAATGCTTGTGGTGCATTTTCTTTGAAATAGGATAGCTTGGAATAACTCGTTCCTTCTGTTGCTTTAATGAACACGAACTTCACGTCTGCCTTTGCAACTTCCTCCCAATTAATAGCACCTTGCCAATGTGAAACATCGATTCCCTTTATATATTCCATATTAATGTCCTCCTCAAGGAAACAACCCTATGGTGGTAAATGTTTATGATTTTATCATAGCCCTTATAAACACATCATATAGGAAATATGCTGTACTATTGCCCACCTTATAATAAGGTATTTGATCGAGTTAAAACAATTATAAATCTTTAAAATTAGATTGAAAGCAAAGTATTATGCTGCTTCCTTTTGTTTTCAAAGATTATTTTATGCTATACTGATTTTATTAATATCAGAAGGGATGATGGGTGGCCGATGATTAACTAATCTTATTTTTAAAATTTGAAATCACATATTTCAAATCATACGAAATAGGATTAGTCTGCCCATTTTCTATAAATTACAGAGCTATATTCACAATAGCTCTTATTTGATAATGCACAGGTATGACTAATCCTTCCATATGAACTGGGAGGATTTTTTTTGTTCTCCCTTTAAGGAGAGGGATAGATTATATGAAAGAACTGTTAAAATTAACCAATATTAGCTATGAATTATTGGACCTTAACATTTTTGAAAATGTAAACGCTAGTGTTCAACAAGGGGAGATCATCGGTATCATTGGTAAAAATGGTACCGGTAAATCTACGTTATTGCAATTAATTAATAATGATTTAGAGCCTGCACATGGACAATTCCAATGGCTGCAGCAAGGCTTGAAAGTTTTTATGGTAGAACAAGAAGTCGAGTCGCATTCTTCAGAAGAAAAGACCTCTTCCGAAGTTAAATTACTAGATAAGATGCATGTACCAAGCCATGACTTCCCACAATTAAGCGGGGGAGAAAAACTGAAAGCCCGACTTGCAAAAGGTCTTTCTAAAGATGCAGACCTTTTACTATTAGATGAACCGACGAACCATCTTGATGAGGAAAGTTTAGAATTCCTCAAAGGACAAATTAAAAATTATAGAGGCACCATTATTTTTGTTTCGCACGATCGTTATTTTTTGGATGCTGTAACAACGAAAATTTGGTCGATTGAAGATAAAAAGCTAATTGAACACAGAGGGAATTATTCTAGTTATATGGAGGTTCGTAAACAGAAAAGACTTACACAACAACGTGAATATGAAAAACAGCAAAAAATGGTTGAACGGATCGAGGGACAAATGAATGAAATCAATTCTTGGTCAAAAAAAGCCCATTCCCAATCGACGAAAAAGGAAGGAGTTAAGGAATACTATCGCGTAAAAGCAAAGCGAATGGATGCACAAGTAAAATCTAAACAAAAGCGTCTTGAAAAAGAGCTTGAAAAGGCAAAAGTTGAACCTGTTGAATCAGAATATACTGTACGCTTTTCAATTAAAGCAAAAAACAAGACGGGAAAACGTTTTTTGGAAGTTAAGAATTTAACTAAGTCTTTTAACGGGCGAACACTATTTAAAAACGTCAATTTCACGATTCAGCATGGTGAGAAGGTTTCCATAATAGGTCCTAATGGCAGTGGAAAGACGACATTATTAAAAATAATTCTTGGACATGAAACTTTTGCGGGCGATATATGGATTTCACCATCTGCAAAAATTGGCTATTTGACGCAAGAAGTGTTTGATTTACCACTTGAACTAACACCCTCCCAGCTATTTCATAAAGAAACTTTCGAGTCGAGAGGGAACGTTCAAACTTTAATGAAGCATTTAGGCTTCACGGCATCTCATTGGACAGAACCCATTAAGAATATGAGTATGGGTGAGCGAGTTAAATGTAAGTTAATGGAATATATCTTGGAAGAAAAAGATGTGCTCATTTTGGATGAGCCGACAAATCACCTGGACTTAGCTTCACGGGAACAACTTGAAGATACCTTAGCACAGTATACTGGAACGCTAATCGTCGTTTCGCATGATCGATATTTTCTCGAAAAAACGACAAGCAGCAAACTCATCATTTCGAATAATCACATACAAAAGCAATTGTATGAATCATCCTCCTCAAAAAGAGATGATCTGGAAGAACTACGATTAACACTTGAAACAGAAAGACAAGAAGTTTTGGGAAAGCTTAGCTTTATGACTCCAAACGATAAAGCTTACACAGAACTCGACCAGAAGTTTAATGAGCTTACGAAAAAAATAAATGAACTTTGTGACAAATGACTTTCAAAAGTAACTTAATGAAACTGCTGGATTAAAATACGGGAACCCTTAGAATGTATTAACTCTAAGGGTTTTTTCAGATACAGAGTGTCTGCCGAAGTTTTTCCAAGAAAGTTACATGGTATTTGAATTGATTTGACTTATATGCAGATTAATTAGAATACTAATGACTCCTTTTTAATAAGATTTAAATGGTGGTTGTGTCTTATTAAAGGAGGCTTTAGTTATGAGTGAGAACACACAGGAAGCTAATATGAGGAATAACTTTGGAATGTTTGTTGAACGCTCTTTAGATGAGATTCGTTTTTGGTCAAGAATAATGAAGGAACATTCGTTATTTCTAAGACTAGGGTTTAGATGTGAAGATACACAGCTAATTGAGGAAGCTAATCAGTTTTATCATTTATTTGAACGGATAGAACAGCAATCCCATTCATTTACAAGTCAAACTGATCCAGAACAGATTAGAAGATTTAATGCGGAAGTGCAACAGGCTGCTACAGGCATATTTTTATTTAAAAGGAAGGTATTAGGATTAATACTCACCTGTAAATTGCCTGGTGCAAACAACTTCCCACTTTTAGTCGACCATACAAGCAGGGAAGCCAATTATTTTAGAAAACGATTAAAAGAATTAAATGAGGGTAAATTGAAACCACTTGCAGATGCCATCATCAAAGAAAATGTTTTCTTTTTAAGGATCATGGCGGATCATGCAAAATTCATCGGACATCTCCTTGATCCATCGGAAAGAAAGCTGGTGGATATGGCGCGAAACTTTAGTAATGATTTTGATCAATTAGTCTTTCAAGCAGTAGACTTAGAGTCCATGAAACCTCAATCTCAAACGGCCCCTCTTTTGGATCAATTTCTAGATCAGAACCGTGTTTCCGTCGTATCACTTCGAGACTTTAAGAAAACCGCCAGAGATTTAATCGAAGAATGCAAAATCAAGAGCATTATCCATCCACTATTGGCTGATCATGTTTTCCGTGAAGCCGAACGTTTCCTTGAAATTATCGATATGTTTGAATCCCATCTTACAGGATAAAAATACAATTAATTGAGTATGACTGATATAGAAAATTGCAATTATCGGATAAAAAAATTCTAACCTAAAATAGGCCCCTCTCGATTTAGAGAAGGGCTTTTATATGTAAAAAGTTAAGACAGGGAGTTCACCAATGTTTTAAGTTTCTCTTTATCAGAAACATGAATCCATGGTAAATCCAGATTATCATCATTAATACCAGGTTGGATAACACAGCTATTTAAAAGGTCACATATACAATCATTTATTAACTGGATATCCTGGTCTGATATTTTCCGGTTATATATTACAGGAGCGGCTCCTGTTTGTTTGGTTATCCCCCCTATCAAGCCTCGTTGTTTTAATGAACTTCTAATCACTTCTTTGATAGCCTCTAGACTTGTCAATGGAAATACATCAAGGTGCTTAACAATCATTCTAAAAATGTCCTCTTTAGATAAGTCGTGTTCTTTATGTTGTCGCAATTATTCCACCCCCATCGTCAAAACATTCTTCAAACGAAACGTAAAATCCTCCTTTTCCCTTAAAAAGGACGATACACACTACCCTTTTGAGTACCGCACTGACCCTTTATTCCAAATATAGAAATTAACACATAAAAACCAGATTCACTGACGATTTCCCGCAACGAATACAGCGCCTGACCATTTTTGCAAAGGGTGCTCCATTGTATGGAAACTTATCTGCCATAACTGAATTGATTTTGTTCTTTGCAAATCAACATTCATATTTTTGGTAAATATTTGTATTATAATAAAATAAATATTTAATCTGTTACGTTATGAAAATGATTATTTAACGAAGGGAAGGTTGCTTATCTTTGAAATCATTCTGTACATTCACATTTGCACTGGAGCAACATGTCTTATTAGTGGAATAGGTGCTATGTCTTCAAAGAAAAAAAGAGGTATGCATACAATTTGTGGTGAAATTTATCACAGTGCATATGTTGTAGTCTTTGTCACATCCCTGACAATGGCAATATTGAATTGGGAAAGCAGCGCATATTTATTTTTCATTGGGATATTTTCATATTCTTTCGCATTTTTAGGCTATGTATCTGCTAAGAAGAAATGGAAAAACTGGATTGCCTCTCATATAAGCGGGATGCTCGGTTCCTATATCGCTATTTGTACTGCAATTCTTGTAGTAAATGTATCCAATATAACTATCTTGAATCAATGGAACCCATTAATTTTTTGGTTTCTTCCAAGCATTATAGGTTCCCCGTTGATATTTTTGGTTGGACAGAAGTATAAAAAATCCAAATCAATCTAATTGCAGTCCAAAAAGCTCCTATAAACAAAAATTATTTAACAAAGTGCTAAACAAAAAAAGCCCTCTCGATTAAGAGAAGGGCTTTTAACAATGGAGGAGTACCACTTAGGGGGTAGTACAATAATATAATTATCGCCAAACGAATACATTTATATTCACCCCCTTCCTCAAGTGGTTGAAAACGGCTTTACCTGCCTTTGCCTTATAGACATTGAAAATTGACGCCTTAGTCGTTCCCCCTCTGCCTTCAATTACTTTTTTTGATTTGTTCTATGCCCATTCTTAAATCCTTCTACAATAAGACCTGCTATTATAACGGCTCTTTAATGTTTTTTGAATGGAAAATAGCGTTCTATTTCCCTTGTTCGGAGTGCCGTCATTGCATTATATTAACGGATTCAAATGATTAAACGGATGGATGGTCCTATCTTTGGAAATAATGGATGCCTCATACTCTATTCAATTTTCACCATGTTTCTGATATGCTTTTATCAATTAAAAAAAGAAAGGTGTAGTTACGATGATAAAGGAATTCAGGGAGTTTATTACCAAAGGAAACGTTCTCGATCTTGCAATAGCTGTAGTAATGGGTGCTGCTTTTGGGAAGATCGTTTCATCACTAGTCAATAATATTATCACACCGCTAATAGGAATTTTATTAGGAGGGGTCAATTTTTCTTCGTTATCTATCACAGTTGGAAACGCAGTTGTTCAATACGGTGAATTTGTCCAAGCTGTGATTGATTTCTTGATCATTTCATTTGCGATTTTCATGTTTATGAAGGTAGCGAATTCTCTTATTAGAAAAAAACAAGCGAACGAGGAAGAGGTATTGGAAGCGGTACCGGCATCCGAGCAATATTTAAAGGAAATCCGTGATCTTTTACAAAAAAATTCACGGCAGGATGAAACATCATAAGTATATACTGAATCAGTAAAAGTGTAGAAATAGTCAAAAATCACTTGAGAATAAGATAAAGCCCCTCTCTTAATTGAGAGGGGCTGGTTTAAAGCGTTAGTTATTAATGTCTTATTGAACTACGTACCCGTTACTTCAACAAGACATGCGACACTTATTAAAGAACCGTGTGTTGAAATTCGTAAAGCAAAGTGACAGTAATGATGGCAATCAAAAGAGTCTCTCTAACGAACCAATAGAGAGTATAAGCTGGAACTGCTGCACTAATTTTAAACATATCACCTTTATATGAACAAATTTATACAACAATCAGCTATTTCGAACAACTAACAATGGATTATGGGATAATATAAGGCATCCTCCTTCACTTTGTAAAAATGATCAAGAGTAAAGCAATGAAGCTTTACTCTTGACCCCAACTTTCTGCATATAATTTATCGGCAATATTTATCGCGTAAAGCAAGGGTATACTTAACCGATTGTTCTGTACCTTTTTCTTGATCTTCAATCATTTGTTCTAAAAGTTCTTTTGGAGGATAATAGTAATCCAATGGTTTAATGACACTTAAATCATAAGGAGGTTGTTCAACTTTGAAAGCTCCTTCTCCAACCGCAAAGACTCCGCCTGCACCAAGCTCTCTCTTAAAATTGATGGCATATGGAAAACACATTTCAACGTTGATTCTAGTTAGGGTAGATTTCTCAACCAGTATTTTAAAACATTCTTCTGTATCAATATTGCCTGTCCCTACTGGTACACCACATACCCTATAATCCTCGCCATCATGAATGATAATATGATCTTTAAAATGGGTTGTGAATGCATATGGTGCTAATTTTCTTACAGCTTCAACCGGATCCTCCCATGCCATCATTCCGTTGCCCACATCACAATGAGCGCTAACCCAAGGGCTGTTGACTTCATTAATAATTTGAATAACCTCATCTGTTAACTCTTCCTCATGATTTTCCACAGCTAGTTTTATCCTGTATTTCTCTAATAATGGTACAATTTGTTTGATATCTCCTGGTGCTTTTTTCAATCTTTCCGGATCATACTCTCCTAAGCATGTATACGTGCGAATCACATCCGCTCCGATTCTATATGCTGCCTCAATTACCTCTTTTAGATGTTCCGGATCGCTTCCATTTGTGTCTATTTCAGCGAAAAATCCATACTTTTGAATTTCTTTTCTTACTCTCTCTAAATATTCCGGTTCAAATGATTCTAAAGTGCCCCATCCTGGCAACCCTGGCCATGGAACAATATTGATCATGACTCCGTCTAATCCCAATTCAGCTGTTTTTCTGATAAAACCGAAAATATCCATTCGACCTGTAATAAATTGCAAGTGATAGCTTTCTGTTTCTAATCCAATTTTCATTTTTTTCCCCACCTTTAATTAAGTATTTATTTCTTTTTTCTTGTTTACGATTTTAACTAAGCTGCTTATAATAAAACCTTTGACTGCGAACGCGATCATTGTCAAAAAGACAAGTCTTTTGCCTTCTATTCCTGGTGATTGATCTAACATGCTTCCATTTAGAATAAATGCAAACATAGAATGGGCATATCCAACTAAGCAGGCTATAGAAACTGCTGCACCACTTATTTCTCGCGGGATTCCTACTTCTTCAATAGGAGCAAAGAATACAGCTCTTTGAGTAATGATAATCGAACCGTAGGCGAAAAGGTTACACCAACATATACATTAAGAGTTTGATGAGGTAAGAGAATAAATATAATCATTCCGATGATCGATGCTGCAAAAACCCCCCTCAAATATTTAGATGGAGATTTGAACTTTTTATCAGCAAGAAATCGCCTACCGGTCCGCTTAACATACCATTTTGGTAATTTTGATGAGTTATACTAATCAATTTAAGAATATATGGAAGAATAAAATTCGTTACCAATGAAGCCTAAATATAATGACTCCCGCAACATATGGGAGTCATCTATTAGCTTCTTAAATTAAAGGTCTTTTTTGATTAATGTCCAGAAGTCATTTTGATACCTATAGCCCCTGCAATGATACACATAATGAATAGGTTTAATCTTAAACTTCTGGGTTCATTAAAGAAGATCATTCCTGCTAAAACACTTCCAACAGAGCCGATACTAGTCCATATTGCATAAGCAGTACCCACTGGAAGTGAAGTTAATGACAAGGATAGAAAATAAAAGCTTAAACTTCCCAAAAAAAGACACGCTACAGAGGGTAGCAATTTTTTAAACCCGTCTGCACGTTTCAGGCTTATAACACTACCAATCTCGGCAAATCCGGCAATAATAAGAAAAAACCAAGCCATTGAATTATCCCCTAACCTTGTATAAATCAGTTCATTTCCTTTAATGTTTAGGTTGTGCTGGAGTGACTTTTATTCCAATTATCCCTAATATCATTAAAGCCATAAAAAATACTTTCAGTGGATTAATGGTCTCACCCAAAAAAAGCATCCCAGTTACTACAGTTCCCACTGTTCCCAATCCAGTGAAAATGGCGTAACCAGTTCCTAAGGGTATTGAATGTAAAGCTTTTGAAAGTAAAAAGAAACTAAAGATTATAATAACTACCGTTACTGTACTAGGTATAATTTTCGTGAATCCGTGTGAATATTTAAGACCGATCACCCAGACAATTTCCAAAAGTCCTGCCATTATGATATATATCCATGCCATTTTATCGCTCTCTCCTTTGGCATTGACACTTATTTTTGAACCACGAAGTTCTCCATATATCGATAAATCGCATAAGCTACCCCATTTTCATCATTTTTAAGGGTTGTCGTTGTACAAACAGTTTTTATGACATCTTTTGCATTTCCCATCGCTACGCTGTATCCAACTTTCTGGAACATGGATAAATCATTGTTGCTGTCCCCGATTGCCATAGCCTTATCTAATGAGCCATTCATCAAGAAAGCCAATTTTTCAAGGGCCATTCCTTTTGAAGCTCTTTTACTAGTAATTTCAATGTTGTGATCAGCAGATGAAACAACCATCAACTCATCAAACTTTTTGAATTGGTTCCAGGCTTCCTCTAATTTCTTTTCATCAAAAGAACATGCTAAAATGTTATAGAATTCTTCCTCCTGTTTTAAGATATCATGATAGTTTTCAACTAAAACATATCCAAACTGGTCAAATTGCCTTTCTGCTACTTCAACTAATTCTTTCATATCTGTATTCAAATCTGCGCTTTTCAAACTTTTAATCTCATTATGAAAATGTTCTCTTCCTTTTTTAAGAGTATAAATGGCTTTATCAGTAAACACTTCGTAATAATAATTCCGTTCATCTAACCATTGGAGAATAGATTCGACACGATCTTTAGTTATGGTAATAGAAGAAATGCACTTTGCGCTTTTTGAATGAATGGTTGCGCCATTTGTCCCGATTACAAATGGGGAAATCCCGGCTTTTTCACAAATTGTTTGAACGTCAAAATAAGCTCGTCCTGTTGAAATAACTACTTCAAAGCCTCTATCTTGGGCATATTGAATCGCCTTTATATTTTCTTCACTAATTTCATTCTGGTCGTTTAATAATGTTCCGTCTAAATCTATCGCAATGAAACTCATGCTATATAGCTCCTTTTCTCATTCAATCTATTAAATTCTCTTTCTAGCTTTTTTACCTGCTATCAATAAATATCTAATCAAAAAAGAGAGTACTCCCTCTTCCCTTTTATGGGCTATGCTTGAATCCAATTGACTTCCTCTAATTTTGAATGATTTCTCCATTCCTCTGGAAAGGGTTGCTCGCAGACAATCACATCGACTTTTTCTAGAGGACAAACTTTACAAAATGTGTCGACACCAATTTTAGAGTAATCCGTTAGCAATATAACTTGCTTTGATACCTCGACCATCTTGCGTGAAACTAATGTTTCACGTAAATGATAATTACTAACCCCACTTTGAATGGAAACACCACCAGCTGAAATGAACGCTTTATCAATATTAAATTGATTTAACATTTGTTCAGTGAGACCGCCGCATATAGATTGATGCTTTGGATCAATTTGTCCTCCTAGTAATAGAATTTGTCCTGTAAACTTATTTTGATTGAGCAATTCGGTTAACACAGACGACACAGGAAGAGAATTGGTTAAAATCGTAATGTCTTTTTTATTTTCAATACACTGGGCAAATTCAAGCATGGTTGTCCCTACATCAATGACAATCACATCTCCGTTAGAAATGAGTTCTATTGCTTTTTTCCCAACCTTGATTTTCGCTTCTTGATTCACCGTTGTACGCTGTGTAAATGGAGGCTCCTCAAATTCAAAGACTGTTTTAATCGCTCCACCGTAAACCCTCTTTAAAAGTCCTTTTTCCTCTAATATCATCAAATCGCGTCGAATCGTTTCCTCGGAAACATTAAATTGATCAACTAATTCTATAACTTTTACTTTTCCCATTTTGTTAAGTTCTTTTAAAATTTCATTCTTTCTTTCTTCGGGCAAAACAGACATATTTCTCCACCTCGATCATTAATAATTTATAAAATAATGCATTCTTTCTTAGGTACAAGAATTTGAACGCGTGCTCCTTGCTCAAACATTTCCCCACGGTGGTGAAGATAGTCTACATGAAAAGCGGACTCCTCTGTTTCTACTTCATATCTTAAAACATTCCCTGTCATAGTAATATCTTTAATAAACCCTTTAATTCCCCAGTTTTCTTGTAAATCCAAGCTATCCTCAACAACAGAAACTAATTGTAAAACTTCAGGACGAATGGCGACTTCATTCCCTATTAATTCTGTGCTGCGAACAAGTTTATGGAAAACTTCCATATTACAAACATTATAATTTCCGATAAATTTTGCAACAAATGTATTGACTGGAGAAGTATAAATTTCTGATGGAGAACCGGATTGTACAACTTTTCCTTTATTCATGACAAAAATTCGATCAGACATCGTCATTGCTTCTTCCTGATCATGAGTAACAAAAATAGTTGTAATATCTAATTCTTTCTGTATTCTCTTTAATTCTTTTTGCAAACTTTTTCTAATCTTAGCATCCAATGCGCTTAACGGCTCATCCAAAAGCAGTACTTTCGGCTCCATGACAAGCGCTCGGGCAAGAGCAACCCTCTGCTGTTGTCCGCCAGATAACTGATGAGGATAAGACTCTTCTTTTCCTATTAAATCAACCATATCAATCATCTTTTTCACTCTTGAATTAATATTTTTTACCTTCTTCATTTTAAGGCCGTACGCGATATTGTCAAAAACGGTCATATTCGGGAAAAGCGCATAAGACTGAAACACCATACCGACTTCACGCTGACGCGGTGATAAATTAGTAATATCTTTTCCATCAATTAAGATTCTTCCTACATCAACACCTTCAAGCCCCGCAATGGAACGTAATAATGTACTTTTTCCGCATCCGCTTTGCCCAAGAAGTGTAGCAAATTCTCCTTTTTTTAATGTTAAAGAAATGTTATTTAAAACGACTTGATTTTCATACCCCTTAGTCACTTGATCGATGGTTACATAGCTCATTATTTTTCACCTTCTAAAGCAGTATTTTTATTACAGTTATGTTTTTTTAAAAATGAAAGAATTCGCTTCTTATTTGACCCGACAGGATTTTTTTCGTTTTTAAACGTAAGTTTTAATACAGTCCCCGTTAAAAGTAAAATCATTGAATAATAAGTAATAACAATTGCACTTGTTAAGTGACCACTGCTGTTTAGTTTGTCGGCAAGATAAATTTGAAGGGTTTCAAATCGGCCCCCGACAAGCAAATTGGCAAAAGCAAACTCACTAAATAAAAGAGCGACTGATAATAAGGTAGACACTAAAATACCAGATATAATATTTGGAAACACCACTGTGCGAAATGCCTGGAATTTTGTAGCACCGAGTAATTCAGCTGCATCAACAAGCTGCACAGCATTAAGCGTACGAAGACTGTTACGAATACCTTGATACATAAATGGCAGAATCGTTATGAAATAAGCACCTATTAAAATCCAGGGTGTTCCGGCAATTTGAATCGGTCCATCTGAATATACCTTGATTAATCCAACAGCTCCAACAATGGGAGGAATTCCATAAGGAAGCATAGCTGCTGCTTGAAGTAATCCTTCCCATTTACTGAAATATACCGTGATGATAAAGATAGTCGGAAGCATAATAACAACACTAAGACCTACAGACATGACAATTAAAAACAGCGTTCGTCGAAAAGCATCAAAAAACCGTTCATCTTGAAATAATTCAATATACCATTTCATTGTATAACTCTCAGGTAAAATGGTATGATCCCATTTACCGGCAATCGAGAATAAAAATGTTCCTACAAGCGGAATTAATAAATATATAACTAGTAACCCAACAATCACTTTATGAAAAGTCAATGAAGATTTCATCGTAAATCCCTCCTAATGCGGCGCATCATTCGTTCATTGAACCACATCGCCCCTATCATTGTCGCTGCTAGAAGAACTCCCAACGCACTACCTAGCTGTGGCTTTAATGCAACGTCACTAGCAACTAGTGAGGCAATTTGCAATGACAATAAGTTATAGTTGCTGCCTACTAATGCATAGGCTGTAGCGTAAGCTCCCATCGAATTAGCAAACAAAATACTGAATGTACCTACAATACTAGGTAAAAGAACTGGAATCCCAATGTGAAGCCAAAATGATAATGTTGATCCTCCTAATAATGAAGAGGCTTCTTTCCATTGTTTCTTAATTCCTTGATAAGACGGGTAGATGAGCATAATAGCAAGCGGAATTTGAAAATATATATAAACAAGAATGAGGCCTGTCCATGAATATAAATTAAAATCCGCAAACACATCCCCACCAATCTTAGAAAAAAGCAACGTAAACAACCCATTGTTTCCAAGTAAAATAATAAATGAAAATGAAAGGGGAATCCCCTCAAAGTTCGACGCCATATTGGTAATCATCAGTAAGCGATTTTTTATTTTTTGTGAGAACTTTGTAAACGAATAGGCTACAATGACTGCTACAATCACTGAAATTACAGCAGAAATTAAAGAAATGACAAGGCTATTTTGAATGGCTTGTAAGTAAAATTCACTTTTAAATATGGTGATATATTGATTAAGCGTAACTTGAATTCCATCGTCTGCATAAAAACTATTTTTAATCATTGCCACTAATGGGCCTATTTCAAATCCAATCACAAACAAAATAAATGGCAGTAAAAGAGCTAATAAGTAAATTTTTTGTTTTTTTATTTTTCGCAAGACTTCTCGCTCCTCTATGTTCTCTAACAATTTGGGAATTGGTTTAACAGTACGTTCGTTAAACCAATTCCAGTCAACCTTCATTCTTCATTTTAATGTTGAATAGTGTGTCTTTTTTAAAGGGTAACTTTTCCTTTCAGACCTGGAAATTGATATGAAATCATTTTATCGGACGGCTCAATATTTAAAAGTTCACAAACGAGCGGTGCAAAAGCTAATTGCGGAACCACTTCACTGTAAACGCCAGGCTCACCTTTTGAACTAATGATAAATAGCGGTACATCACGCTCACCATCAGTTATGCCGCCATGGTTGCCATATTCACTCATGCCATGATCCGATGTAATTAATATGTGGTAACCTTCTTTGATCCAAATTGGCAAAAGTTGTGCCAACAAGCTTCCCATTTTTAGGATTTGCTCACGATATTCTTTTGATTCCGAGCCAAAAATTTCTCCTTTTACATCTACACCGAGCGGATGAATATATAAAAAGTGTGGGTCATACTTTCTACGCAAAGCTTCTGCATCCATTAACACATGACTGTCTGGATAGTCATCGTCCCAATAAAATTTTCCGTATTGAATAGGATTGGATGTATCTTCTTGCTCACGATCTTCAATAAAATGGAATGGCGCGCGATTATAAAGTTCGCTTACCCAGTAATAAGATACCGTTCCGTTTCTTAAGCCATTTTCTTTCGTAAGATGAAAGAGACTTTTCTCTGTAGATAAGCGAACGGCTTGATTGGACGTAATTCCGTTCACTGATGCCGGTGTACCCGTTAGTAACACTTCATATAATGGACGGGAAAGACTTGGGAGTTCCGACTTTACTTTGTAAAGTGCTGCCTGATTTGTTTCAACTAGATGTTGAATAAATCCAAGTGTCTCACATGCTTTATCATATCTCATACCATCAACAACAATTGCTATTACTTTATTTGACATGGACTAACACTTCTTCTTGCCAAATCTGCGGTAAATTTTTAGCCGTTTCTTCCCAAGCTTTGTAATCTCCAATTGGTTTTGCATTTTTGTACTGTTCTTCTGGAACCATTTTTTCAGCTACTTCTTTCGGAAGTTCTACATCGCGAATTGGACGGGCAAATCCTTTAGCTAAATTAATTTGTCCTTCATCGCTTAAGATATATTCTCTAGTTGCCATCGCCGCATGTGGATGCTTTGCAAATTTGTTAATAATAGTTGCGTAGCCGCTTACGACTGAACCTTCAGTTGGAATGGTGACTTCAAATTGATCTCGGTTAATTTGGTCAGCGTAACCAAGAGCATTGAAATCCCAAACAAGGGCAACTTCCACTTCCCCTTTTTCGATGTTAGCTGGCTTGGCATCAGTTAAGCTAAGGCGGCCTTGCTTGGCAAGCTTAGCAAAAAAGTCAATTCCTGGTTGGAGATTTGTTTCATCACCGCCGTTAGCGATAGCGGCAGCAAGTACGGCCATTTGATTCTGTGTACCACGCTGAACATCTCCAACTGTTACTTTATAATCCCCTTTTAATATGTCATCCCAAGATTTAGGCGGGTTATCTACTAATTCTTTATTAGTAAAGAATGCAATCGTTCCTTGGTAGCCAACAACCCAATCTCCATTGTCATCTTTTGCCCACTCAGGTACCTCGTCCCAATAGGAAGTTTTATATGGCATCGTTAATTTTTTTTGTTCCGCGATTGGCCCAAAGGAAATCCCTACATCGCCGATATCAGCTGTTGCACTCTCTCCTTCAGATTCCATTTTGGCAATCTCTTCGGCACTGGACAAATCTGTATCATTGTGTTTCAATGTATATTTTTTCATCACTTCATTCCAATTTTCTCCCCAGTTAGCCCATGAATCAGGCATACCGACACTATTAATAGTCCCCTCTTCTTTTGCCTTTGTTTCAATTTCTTTCAAGGTTAACGAACTTGGATCCTTAACCACTGGAGCAGCCTCCTCATTAGTAGCTCCACAAGCAGCTAATCCCAGTACACTCACTCCTAACATCACAGCTTGAATAGACTTGTAACAATTCTTCTTGAATGTGCGATTCATAAAAAGTGCCTCCATTTAGTGTGGAATCTTTAATGTTTATTACTGTTTATTACGGTTTAATCATAATCTGAAAACATTAATTCCACATAAACCAAATGTTAAGATTTTGTAAATCAACTCTTTATTTCTCCAACTCATCAGCTTTTATCTTCATAAGTATTAACAACAGTCCGCAAACAGGATCAAGTATATGCAAGTCTATAAAAGAGAATGTGAACAACTTTTATTCAAACATATCACCCTTTTACCTCTCTTTTTAGCTCGTCGTTAACAAAGCTCCCGGTTAGCTAAATAACTTTTCATGCAAAAAACTCTCTTGATACAAGAGAGTTTTACATAGATCTTATTAAACAGATAGAATTATCAATGTGGCTATAAATAATAATTGTTCTGGGCGGAATTTTCCGTAAGGTAAATTTTACAGGAATCAGAAAATTACGACAGGGATTCCTTCTTTATAGCTCCATGGGCTCAAGCGGAATGGACAGGTTTAATGATGGCTAAGGCGTATCATGTCCAAAAAGGTGAAACCAGAACGAAAGTACTTGTTCCAGACTCCGCGCACGGTACAAATCCTGCAAGTGCAAGTGTTGCTGGTTTTCAAACGATCACGATCCCATCCGATAAAAATGGATTAGTTAACCTTGAAGAATTAAAGAAACATGTAGGACCTGATACAGCTGCGCTAATGTTGACAAATCCGAATACCCTTGGACTTTTTGAAAAATAAATTGTGGAAATCGCTAAGGTTGTTCACCGAAGCGGGCAGCTTATTAAACTATGATGGAGCGAATGCCAATACCATTCCCCAATTATAGCGCACACTACTAAACTAACAATTACAATAAAAAAGTCGTTACTCTTCAATGCCATTTCAAGACCAAGAACTAAAACAGCCACACCAATAGCAATCATCCGTTTGTTTCATATGATCTGGAATTCTTCTTAACAAAAGCCCAATTAGTGTTCCGAGCACTATACCTATTGCATTAGCTAAACTGCCAAGTAACACCAAAATATTCACACCTTTTCATTCATGAAACAAACAATCTATAACCTTCTTAGAAGGAATTTAACATACAATTAAATCATCCCCATCTCCCAATGAAAAGGAAGCACTTTTTTACCTTTTCCTGTAAAAATTTCAGTGGAGAAGAAATAAATATAGCGTCATATTTTATTAACTTTAGCTCAATAATTCGTCAATTCCACTACCCGAGCAAAGGGCTGAAATTCCTTTCTATTTGTGGATGTTGTTTACATTACATATTCTATCGTGGTCTATTTCAAAATAAACAAAACCCTTATTTTTAAAGACACTTCCAACCGTGCGCAGAAACCTACTAGTAAAGTTTAGCTTTAAACGCAGCTAAACTTTATTGCTAAACCACAACTTACTTTTCATTTAATTCAAAAAACTTTAAAAGGTTTTTGCAATGAAAACGAAGATTTTGCTTGATATTTAAACCCAATTTCTTTATTCCAATCACCACTGCACCTACTGAATATGCGCATAATCTTAAATCTCCTCTCTCCTTACATTAATTAATATAAGGAGGAGGCTCATTTAGCACGCTACTTATAAATCAGAGGTTCTCTTTATTTATTTTCACTTTTAAACTTTAAGAATTTCGTTCTAATGAAGGAGAAAATTTTGAATACGTAACATTCGTTCAACCCCTGAAGGGATGCAACTACATTGTTTCATAGTTTTTTATTTCAAATTCATTTACGGGCCGATTAATCGATTTACTCAATTTTTTAATAAGCTCTTGGTAATCCTTAGTATCATTTGGATCTATACTTTCTTTGACGTTTAGTATCTCGTATCGGTCATACTGTTCTGGAATAAGTTTTCCGTCTACTTGGATATAAAGCCTATATTTGATCCTCAGATTCATATTACCATCTCCTTTACTATCAGTTCGATATAAGGAGCTATTTTCCTGCAAGAATAAATGACCTTATGTGGTGCTCCACTAACTATTCATTTTTATAATCAGAATGATAAGTAGTTCGTATTATCTCAAAACCACTTATTTTATACATTGTACATTCGCGTTGTGCACACATACCGATAGAAGAATCATTAGGAGGAATTGTTATATATACAAGAGAACAACATATACTTTATTGAATTCACCCAACTTTTTTTTGTTCTAACTGCATAAATTGTTCAATACGAAAAAACTAGGGTATCTGGAGGTTTTTTAAATGAATCATCCCGAGCAAGTATTAGAAATGTATAACTATCACGCGTGGGCAAATGGAGTCATCATCGATCGGTTAAATGAACTTCCACAGCACATTTACCATAAGGAAATTCAGAGTGGTTTTTCGTCGGTATCAAAAGTGTTGTCTCACATTTATCTCACAGATTATGCGTGGTTTGACATTATCTCAGGTAAAAGTATGGATGAAGCAATGGCATCTTCTAATCAATTAAGAGAAGAGGTGGAGAAGAAAAGTATTGAGGAAATGAAAAAAATATTCATAGACCTATTCGAAAGAAACAAAGCACTTCTGAGTACAGAGGATATGAAAAAGGTAATTGTCGTGGATAACCCATATGCTGGGTTGCTTGAAACTTCCATTTCCGAATCGGTATTACACGTTGTCACTCACGGTTCCTATCATCGCGGCAATATAGCTACCATGTTGCGGCAAATGGGGCACACTTCCGTTATGCAAGATTATGGCCTTTATCTTTATTCAAAATAGAACACCAAACTATATACCATTTCCTGAATAGGGGGATGTATCGATGGATGAACTAGTTGGCTCTTGTGTTCACTGTGCAAATGATGTATATTGTACGGCTGGTTTTCTGAACGGTATTCTGTTAGATAACAAGAAAATCTTATGTTTTAAATGTAAGGAAATTTTATATGCAATGGTCAAAGAAGAAAGATTGGAAGAGGAGAGTTGAAGGAGTAATACACCAAATCAAAATGAGTTGAGTGTCTGATTGACCTTAAAAGTTTCACTTCATTAAGGGAGTTGCTTCGGCAATTCTTTCATGAGTTATAACAGCTAGTTTGAAAACATTTTTCAAAACTTCAAAATAGGTCATGCCGATAATTTGGCATGACCTATTTTGCCCGAGAACAGTCAGATTGACCATGTTGGTTTCACACATGAACGTTGAGAGATGCACAGGTTGGTCGTTTGCATCGAAAGCAATCTTTAATCTTCTAAATAAATTGGCGCCAATATCACATTCTAAAAATTCAGCATAGTTTTTTGTAGCACCAATCACGTCTATAATTTTATCGTTACTGACTATTTCTGTATGGTAATCTTCCAAAAGGATTTTATATGTTGATTCATCCCTTGCAATCTTCTTTTCTAAATCCGGAAAACGAATTAACGAATAATGAGCTGTATCGTAGAAAAGCGGACGATCATTTACATACATGAGCCGCTCAAGTTCGAGAACGGGAATTCCTTCATCAATGAGGAGATGACCTGCAATATCATTTGGTGCTGGTATGACCTCACTTCTTAAAATCCGAGAATTAGGTATCATCCAGGATTCCCCTCCTTCTCATAGTATCCACCATATCCGCTTCGAGTACACCGCATTGATAAATTTGAATACCATCATAGGCAAGTGAACCATTTTCACCTAAAGTGGCCACCACAATTTTAGATCCTTGATTTTTTCATAAAATTAGGAGAAACAGCATTCCTTCGTAAATCGATAGCAGTAACCCTGGAGTTAAAGATCCGATTTTTGTTTCACTTTTACATAAAGTAAGTCTTATATTGGTGATTATTGTTCGAAATATGATATACATGTAGAATGGATGTTAACTGGGGGATTTCTTAAACAAGAGAATATATCCTGAAATATTGTCGAGTGAGTTGTTAATAAAGAATAAACACCTCCAAAAGCCGTAAATTGAGGTTACTCTCCTTAAGATGGTGTATATTATTGGAAATTATAGGTTGATTCACTTAAAAACTCTATAACTTAAAAAAATAGCAGGCAGTACAATTTGTACTACCCTAGCGGAAAGGACGTTCCCTAATAATGAATCACGACAAAACAGCAATCACTAAAATTCGTACAGGCCCCATGTTTGCAGTGATGTTAGCTGGTGCTCTAGTCGCTTTCTTAAATCAGACTTTAATCAATATCGCATTGCCTCAATTAATGACTCATTTTGAAATATCGGCTGCAACAGCTAATTGGCTTACTACTATCTTCTTATTGGTCAATGGGATTGTCATCCCGATTACTGCTTTCTTAATGGAACGATTTAATACAAGACAATTATATCTTGCTTCAATGGGACTCTTTGCATTAGGAACTTTTTTATGTGGAATTGCCCCCAGCTTCTCCGTCTTATTGATCGGACGGGTGGTTCAAGCTGCAGGTGCGGGGATTTTATTCCCTTTGATTACAAATGTAATTTTCACATTATTTCCACCTAACAGACGCGGCTTCGCAATGGGCATATTTGGTATCGCGATGAATTTTGCCCCAGCTGTAGGACCGACGTTATCAGGATGGATTATACAAAACTATTCTTGGCGGGTTCTGTTTTTTATCATTTTCCCATTTGCCCTGCTTGACTTCATCTTTGCAATTTTCATCATTAAAAAAGTGGGGAAAACCAGCCGGCCTAAACTCGATAAAATGGGTGTAATCCTATCCACTATCGGATTCGGCGGTGTTCTATATGGATTTGCTACAGGCGGTACCAAGGGCTGGGGCAGTCCCGAAGTACTGACGATGTTCCTTGTTGGAGGAATCAGTTTAGTTTTATTTGTCTGGAGGCAATTTACTGTATCTCATCCTATTTTGGAATTTAGAATTTTTCGGTATCGGATGTTCACTTTAACGACAATCATCAACATCATCGCAACTATGGGTATGTTCTCCGGAATGATCATCATGCCAATCTATATGCAGAATATCCGTGGGTTTACTCCAATGGAATCCGGTCTCATGCTATTGCCAGGCGGGATTTTAATGGGGATCATGTCTCCTATCACGGGTAAACTGTTTGATCGATTTGGTGCGAGATGGCTTGCGGTGAGCGGACTTGCCATCACTATCATTACAACCTATCTTTTAACGCGGCTTGAAACAGATACGTCTTATTCTTATGTAGTGTGGGTATATACAATTAGAATGTTCGGAATGTCGATACTGATGATGCCTATCTTTACAGCTGGATTAAATGAATTGGCACTTAGCCTAAATAAATATGGAACAGCAATGGTCAATACATTGAGAATGGTAGCAGGCGCTGTTGGCATGGCATTCTTTGTTTCGATCATGACAAACCAGGGAACGAAACATGTTCAGGAAATCTTATCTCAAAGAAACATATCGGCAGATAATACATCACAAATGGCCATGGCCATTAAACAAGGCAGCGTAATGGGAGTGGATGATGCATTCATGATAGCAACAGGTTTGACCATTATTGCATTCATACTGGCCTTTTATATACGGCAAACTTCACCACAAGAAGATACCATTACAAATCGCCTATCAAAAAAAGCAGCTGAATAATCAAAGCTAAATTCAACCTATTTTCCAAGGAAAAAAAATTCTTATATTATTAAACTGACTTTCCCCATGTAGACATATAAATGCAAAAATAAGAGACACTTTTTATGAGTGTCTCTTTTTTTGGCCCTAATTACTTCATGGCCTCAAGGAGACGGCCTTTATTTTAATCCTGCTGCACTCGCGTGTGGCTAAATTTCAGAACATTATTTGAAGAACAAAGCCAACAATACACAAATATCAATAGTAACTTTCAATCAGCTGAGTATAAATTTGCATTCCTCTCATATATTTTAAGATAATGATTTGGACAAGGGGAATGCTTTATGAAAAAGTTTGTTACTCTGCTTTTTTCAAGTTTTTGCATTGGTATTGGTCTTAACCTGTTTATAATCCCCATTCATCTATCCCAACAATAAGAAAAAATTTAATTAAGAAATTTTCCTTTTATATTATACCTATCCACTTATGTGTCCAGTTTAAGTGAATTTTACTATTTAAATAATTTGACTATCTTCTGAATTTTTGACATTTCTTCTCCATATATTCTCCATCTGTTCAAGAGTCTTGCCTTTGGTTTCAGGAACCATTTTCCAAACAAATAAGGCAGAAAGCACGCTCATTAAACCGTAGAAACCGTATGTTAGTCCCCCACTATATTCCATCATCATAGGATATGTAGAAGAAATAAAATAGTTAGCCGCCCATTGGGCAGCTACAGCAATAGCTACAGCCCGACCTCGAATTTTATTAGGGAAAATCTCTGAAATTAGCACCCAGCAGATTGGACCCCACGACATCATAAATGAAGCTGTATAAATAATGATAAATACAAGCGTCCCTATTCCAATAATATTAGAAAAAGCCATGCTTGCTACACCAAACATTCCAATTGCCATTCCAATAGAACCTACTATTAATAAAGGCTTTCTTCCCCATCGATCAACTGTTAAAATCGCGATAACTGTAAAGATAACATTTACTAATCCCATAATAATAGTTTGCAGCATAGAAGAATCTTTAGCTGCTCCCATGCTTTCAAAGATACGCGGAGCGTAGTATAAAGCTACATTTATACCTACAAATTGTTGAAATACAGAAAGCAGTACACCTACAATAATAACTAATTTTCCATAAGCGAATAATTTTTCAGAAGAAATATTGATAGTAGTCGATTGTTTAATATCACCCAGAATCGCTTTCGCTTCTAAAGATCCATTAATTTTTGTAAGTATAGCTAAAGCTTTTTGATCTTGATTCTGTATTGCCAAATAGCGAGGTGTTTCAGGAACTAAAAACAAAAGTACAGCAAAGAGTAAAGCTGGTATAGCTCCTGAAGCAAACATGTATCTCCACCCTACATCATTTATCCATTCTAACGTTTCACCATTTGCAATACCCCAGTTTACAAAGTAAACGACTAACATACCAAAAATAATCATAAACTGATTAAATGATACCAATCTGCCGCGAATATCTGCCGGAGCAATTTCTCCTATATAGATTGGACAAATAGCTGACGCTAATCCAACACCAATTCCCCCTATAATTCGATAAAAGTTAAAAGCTAGTAATAAAGAAAGTGTTGGTTCACCTTTTGTAAAAAATAAAAATTCAGGATAAGAAGCACCTAATGCTGATACTATAAAAAGAATTGCTGCAAGTATAAGTGATTTTTTACGTCCTAGTCTTGATCCAAAATAGCCGGATATTAATCCTCCGATAATACATCCTATTAAAGCACTTGATACGGTGACGCCATGTGCCAAAGAGCCTAACCCTAAGCTATCGATAAAATAAACCTTTAATGATTTTTCAGCTCCAGATATTACGGCTGTATCATATCCAAACAGTAACCCTCCAATTGCGGCCACTAATGTAATAGAAAAGATATATAATGAGTTTCGTTTTTGCTTCATGTTCTACTAAAAACAGTTAAGAATGACGGGATGGGGGAAAGTCTATTTATTATTAAAGCGCATACTTTTGGTTGCGCTTTCAAAATTAATGAACATGAAGGACATCTCTTCCCTCACCCATTCTACTAACTGCTTTTATCCTCCCTTCCATTGTAGATTTTCATTTCACTAAAACAACATTAAACCAATGAAAACCAAATGTTTTTAAACGACGGTAAAAGTAAAACGAGTTTTAGAATGATACTCTTTATCTTTTTCTAATAAAATAGAAGGTAATTGCTGATTATGAATGGCATTTGGCGGATGTTGAGTTTCGAGACATAAGCCAAGATGTTTTTGGCAAGGAATTCCTCTAATTCGAAAAGTATCTTCTAGCATATTTCCCGTATATAAAACAACATATGGCTCATCTGTTTCCACTATCATTTTCCGTCCGTTAGAAGGATTAACCAAACAAATTTCTTTTTGATGATTTTCACTTAATAAGAATGGATGGTCATACCCATTTCCAACTATTTCATTTTGTTTATGTGTGGATTTTACTCCTTCAATAATTCGCTTTCCTGTTCTAAAATCAAAAGGTGTATGTTCAGCGTCTATTAAATTGCCTGTAGGCAGTAAGGACGGATCAAGCTCTAAAAACTTATCACTTTTCATAGTTAATTCATGCTGTAAGATATCTTCTTTTAAATTGCCACTCAGATTAAAGTAAGTATGATTGGTTAAATTTAATAACGTATTTTTATCTGAAATACCATGATAGGTTATTATAAGTTCATTATTATTAGTGAGAGTGTAAACGACACTTACCTCAAGATTTCCAGGATAACCAGCTTCTCCATCAGGACTCATATAAGTAAATGTCACACTAGCCTCATCTACACTCTCACTAGTAGAGGATTTCCAGACCACGTTATGGAATCCATCAGGTCCACCGTGTAAATGAGTTCTCCCTTCATTCTCAGGGAGGAGGTATGTAAAGCCTTCTATATCAACGCTTGGTGGATTAACTCTCCCTGCCACTCGACCGATTACTGCACCAAAATAAGGGGAATAATGTAAATAATCTTCTGCAGAATCAAATCCTAACACGATATTTTCTATATTCCCTTCTTTGTCTGGTACATCGATTCTAGTAATCGTACATCCAAAATCAATACAGGTTACTTTAATGTTTTGATTGTTCATGATTGAATAAGACTTTACCAGTTCTCTATTTATTTCACCGAAAATTCCCTCTTCTATTTTCATGTTAATCTCCTTTTCGAAGAAAGGGATGCATGATTCAAATGCAACCTGTTACTTTCTGCTAAATTGATTCAGCTTTTTACTTAAGTCTTTTGTTTGGGAATATACCTCTTTATATAAAGCATAAAGTTGTTTATACACTGGAACATTTTCTAAATTAGGATGATATGTTTTTGAAGAAGCAATGAATAAATCTGCGCATTCTTCTAATGAGTTGTACCACCCACAACCATAAGCGGCTAACATGGCTGCCCCTAGTGCAGGTCCTTGCTCAGTAGATAGCTTTATAATTTTTGTGTTAAAAACGTCTGCTTGAATCTGAAGCCAACTATCGTTTTTTGCTCCCCCGCCAATTGATACAATAGACGTAATTTCTTTTCCATTTTCTCGAAAAATTTCAATTGATTCATTTAATGAGAAGGTAATTCCTTCAATAACTGCCCTTGTAAAATCCCTCTTTTTATGGGAAGCATCCATTCCTATAAAGCTTCCGCGTATAGTAGCATCTGCATGTGGTGTTCGTTCCCCAACTAAGTATGGAGTAAATAAAAGCCCATTTGAGCCAATTGGAACATTGTTTATATCAGCCAGTAATTCTTCAAATGACTCATTTTCAGCAAAATTATCTCTAAACCAACTTAAACTGTGGCCAGCAGATAATGTAACTCCCATCGTATAAAAAGCATTTTCTTTTCCATGATTGAAATAATGCACTTTCCCAGCAAAGTCTCTATCATTTCGCTCCTCATAAGAAAGTACGACACCAGATGTTCCGATGCTGCATAACGTTTCTCCTGATGATAGAATGCCAGCTCCAATTGCTCCACAAGCATTATCAGCTCCACCCGCAAATACCTTAGTCGATAATGTTATCCCAGATTTTTGAGAGAATTCTTCATTAATTGTTCCAGCGCATTCACTAGATTCCACTAGCGATGGGCAAATGCTGATATCAATGCCCACTAATTGACAAATCTCTTCGCTCCATTTTTTCTCACTCACGTTCAACAATAATGTACCGGCAGCATCTGAATATTCACTATGAATAAAGCCAGTCATTTTGAAGCGTAAATAGTCTTTAGGCAGCATAAATACAGCTACTTGATCAAATATCTCTGGTTCATGCTCTTTAACCCATAGCAGCTTAGGTAGTGTAAACCCTTCCAAAGCTTGATTTTTTGTTATTTCTAAAAGACGCTTTTCTCCAATCATTTCATATAGCTGATGACATTGTGCTGTCGTCCTTGTATCGTTCCATAAAATAGAATGACGTAAAAGATTATGATTCTTATCCAACAGTACTAGACCGTGCATTTGTCCAGAATAACTAATTCCTTCTATATCTTCTGGTCTTACATCAGATTTGGAGATTAACTCATTTAAAGCACTAGCAGTCTGCTGAATCCACTCCTCTGGGTTTTGTTCACTATATCCTGTTTTTTCATGCAGAAGAGGGTAATTTTTAGAAGCTTCTGCACAGATCTCACCTTTCGTATTAACTAAAACAGTTTTGACAGCACTCGTTCCTAGATCAATTCCTATAATATATTTCATCTTGATTCCTCCACTTTTATAAAAGAGAGTAGAAATTGTTTCTACTCTCTTTTATCCATTAAACTTCTAAAATATATTGATTTAAGATGCCTTTTAATCGTTCCTGTCTTCCTGACTTATTCGTAATGTTTGGATTTTGTAATGCATACTGCTCTAGTGTATGGAAGTTGGCTCTTCCTTCAACAATCTCAAGACCAATTCCTTCTTTGAAACTGCTGTAGCGTTCATCAATGATGTTTTCAAGAACACGATCTTCTAATAATTTATGAGCCACTTTTAAACCTCTAGCGAACGCATCCATCCCTGCCACATGAGCATATACTAAATCTTCCTGTTCAAAGGAACCTCTGCGCACTTTAGCATCAAAATTTAATCCTCCACTACCTAATCCTCCATTTTGGAGGATCTCATACATTGCTAAAGTTGTAGAATATAAATCTGTTGGGAACTCATCGGTATCCCATCCTAAAAGAGGATCACCTTGGTTTGCATCCACTGATCCTAAGAAGCCCTGAACTCTGGCTACGCGTAATTCATGTTCAAACGTATGCCCAGCTAAAGTAGCATGGTTAGCTTCAAGGTTTAGTTTAAAATGGTTATCTAATCCGTATTGTCTTAGGAACGAAATGGTCGTAGCTGCATCGGTATCATACTGATGCGTTGTTGGTTCCTTTGGTTTTGGCTCAATTAAGAATTGACCTATAAATCCAATTTCCTTAGCATAATCTACAGCCATATGCATAAATCTAGCCAAGTTATCTAACTCTAACTTTAAATTTGTATTGAGCAGTGTTTCATAGCCTTCACGGCCGCCCCAGAACACATAGTTTTCTGCTCCTAATTCTTTTGCCGTTTCAAGCCCTTTCTTTACTTGAGCTGCTGCATAAGCAAATACATCTGCATTACAAGAAGTAGCTGCACCGTGAACGAAGCGAGGATTTGTAAACATATTAGCTGTGTTCCACAATAACTTTACGTTACTTGTTTTCATATACTCTTGAATCATGCTAACGATTACATCAAGATTTTTATTTGTTTCTTTTAATGTGTTTCCTTCAGGTGCGATGTCTCGGTCATGAAACGCAAAGAAAGGAACCTCTAATTTTTCAAAAAGTTGAAAAGCTGCCTCTACTCTAGCTTTTGCTAAGTCCATTCCATCATATTTATTCCATGATCTTTGCATCGTAGCTGCACCAAAAGGATCTGTCCCATCAGCTGTAAATGTATGCCAGTAAGCAACTGAGAAACGCAGTTGTTCCTTCATTGTTTTACCGCCTACTACTTCTTCTGGGTTGTAGTATTTAAAAGCTAAAGGATTTTTAGAATCTTTTCCCTCATATGAGACTTTGTTTACGCTTTCAAAATAATTAATTTTATTAGTATCAGTTTGAATCATGTGTTACTTCCCCCTTTAATTAAAATGAAAAACTTCCCAAATTAATATTTTTAAAAGTATCATTTTAGAAAGTTTGTTGTGTCAATAAACTAACTTTATTTCATGATATACAAAATAAATATTTATTTCAATGTTTTTTTTAGAAAATTTAGTTATAATATGAAATATACTATTACTATACTGGATTTTAGTTAAAAATAAAAAAACACTTAGTTCAATGGTAAAACAAAGGAGCGATTATCATTCCGATAGCAGATCAAGCTTTAGTAAAGAAAATGAATCAAAAGTTGATATTAAATGAAATTTTAAAAAACTCTCCAATCTCAAGAGCAACCCTTTCTGAGATTACAGGGTTAAATAAATCTACTGTTTCTTCCCAAGTAAATACATTACTTGAAAAAGATTTTATTTTTGAAATTGGAGCAGGACAATCTAGAGGTGGCAGAAGACCTGTGATGCTTATTTTTAATAAAAATGCAGGCTATTCAATAGGCATCGATATAGGTGTTGATTACCTTAATGGAATTCTAACCGATTTAGAAGGCAACATTATCCTTGAAAAGGCTTCTGACTTGTCTAGTCCTTCAGCTGGTGAAGTGAAAGAAATTCTGTTTGCACTTATTCATGATTTTATAATTCATATGCCCGACTCTCCTTACGGTTTGGTGGGAATAGGTATTTGTGTACCAGGTCTTGTGGATAGCAATCAAAAAATTATTTTTATGCCCAACTTGGAATGGTATATTGAAGATTTGCAACTCTTAATTGAAAGCGAGTTCAATGTACCTGTTTTTGTTGAAAATGAGGCTAATGCAGGCGCATGCGGTGAAAAAGTGTTTGGGGTTACTAAAAACTATGAAAACATCATTTACATCAGTATTAACGTAGGAATTGGAGTCGGGATTATTATTAATAATGAATTATATAAAGGAGTAAATGGCTTTTCTGGAGAAATGGGTCATATGACGATAGATTTTAACGGCCCCAAATGCAGCTGTGGGAACCGAGGCTGCTGGGAATTATATGCTTCAGAAAAAGCATTACTGGATTCTTTTTCTATAGACGAAAAGAATAGGTTACGAAAAGAAATTGTTGAACGTGCAAATAAAAATGATGTAGCCGTCTTAAATGCACTCCAGAAATTTGGCTTCTACGTCAGTATTGGCTTAACTAATATTCTCAATACATTTGACGCACAGGCTATTATTCTGAGAAATAACATTATCGAATCTCACCCGATTGTGTTAAATACCATTAAGAATGAGGTTTCTTCTAGGGTATATTCTCATTTAGAAAGTACGTGTGAACTATTGCCCTCTTCATTAGGAAGAAATGCACCTGCATTAGGAGCTGTTTCAATTGTGATCGATCATTTTTTAAATGTTACCACAAGCTAATTTATATCAGAGGATAGATGATAGATGTCTGAATATCTTTCCTAAGGTAACAGGAGAGGTCTTTCTCTACCTAGAGTAAAGACCTCTCTTATTTGTTTTCGTCCCTACATCTATGAAAGGATAATTGTATTAAATGAGTTAGGTTCTAAGATAAAACAATTTGTTGTAAAACCATCATTTAGAAATAGCTCTCTTTCATCATTAAATGGATCAGATAAAACAATAACTGTAGATCCCTCTGGATTTCTAAAAGCAACCGTATTTCCAGTCCAAGATCCTTGAGTTTCTATTCTTACGGCTCCCTTTTTAATGAAATGAGAAAAATGAGATTTTTCTTTTGGGTTGGCTCCATACACTGTTCCTCCGTTCTCTATATCCGTCTAAAACCTAAGAAGGGATATAATTTCTTCCATTCTTCAACGGACGAATAAGAAGTACCACCACTGCTATTGGCATTGGAAAGGGAGCGGATTTCTGAAATCAACCGAATATTTTTTAAGAAAAAACTGTAGGCAAACTTTCTTTTCTTCGAGTTAGCCTACAGTCAAGCGATTTTTAAATAATCGCGACACGACTGTTGAAGTGCAATAATTTTTTATAGAATGCATTTATAAAAGGAAAATGGAATATGATTAAAATGTCAATCTAAGGGAGGGAATGAGAATAAATGAAAAAAATAAAAATTATATATTGGATTTTCACAGGGCTTTTGGTGGCACTAATGGTTTTAGGTTCTATTCCAGATATAATGTCTGTTCCCGATGCAGTCGCTTTATTTAATCATTTAGGTTATCCTACCTACCTCCTACCCTTTATTGGAATTGCCAAATTATTAGGTGTCGTGGCAATACTTATTCCAGGTTTTCCGAGAATTAAGGAATGGGCTTATGCCGGTTTTGTATTTGATTTGACGGGTGCTATGTATTCAAGCATTTCAGTGGGCGACCCTGCCAGTGGATGGCTGCTTTTCATTATTGGATATATTTTGATAGCCGGCTCTTATATTTACCATCATAAAATATTAAAATCCGCTACATCGAACATTACATTGAGCAATAAGGATAGCTTAAAAATATAAATGAATTGGCAAAGAAAAAACACCGATGATCGGTGTTTTTTCTCTAAAAGATGAGGGAATGATATATGCTTTCAACTTCGATTTCATTTTCTAAATAGAACTTGTAGAAATAAAATAAACAAGCGTCCCAATAGGGTTTTCCTTATTGGGACGCTTGTTTTAGAACATTAGCTGATTAACTTAATTTTTTTGAAGCCAAATAAGCGACAAGTATATAGCGTTCAGGTGCCGCCCCGATATAATCAAAGGGATAACAGGTACTTACGGTTAGCGTTGCCCGTGGCTTTGGTACGATTACGGTTCGATCATCCTCATCCACTATTCGAACTTTGCTGACTTTGTATGTGAACTCTCCTGCCGACGTTCTTACTATCAACAAATCTCCTTCACCAACTTGCCCAAGTTTACGGAATACCGTATCTCTATGACCGGAAAGAACGGAATTATCATTTTCACCTGGTAGCACACTTCCTGCAAAGTGACCAACGCCTTTTTCCAATTCATCCTCATTTGTGCCATGGAAAATAGGGAGTTTTGCTTTTAATTTGGGTATATACAGTTCCCCGATTTCTTCACCCGTTTCAGGGCGGACAGGATATAGCTCTTTCTTTGTTGTTTTATTACTTGGTGGTTTATTACTTGGTGGTTTCTGTACTGTTTCATTTACTTGGCTACTTGGAGCATGAGTCTTATAAAGAAAGTAGCCTTTTGCAAACTTATACATATTGGATGTGGAAAACCAAACCCCAAATAAAATGATGGCAATTGTACATGAAATCAGTAGCAACCGCCTTTTCTTTAATTGTTTCATATTAAGCTTTCCTAATTTTTCGATACATCAAACTTCCGAACAGGATAATGCATAGTCCTAAAAGGGCATTAGGGATATAATCGGAAGCGGTGTTTGGCAGTTTAGCCCCTTTTACCGTTTGATGTTCCGATTTAGTATGAGTGCTGATCTTTTGTTTTACTGGTTTAGCTACCGGTGCCTTTTCAATGGTTTTTTGCACCTCTTTTGCAGATTCCTTTATTTGCCCGCCTGCGTTAGTAAGAGTGTCAGAATCGACCATATCACCTGTTATTAAAAGATCAGCCAAGAACTTCCCGTCAGTAGAGTATATAGCTATTTTTAGGTTAGCGCCCTTCAGTTCTTCCAATTTCATTAAATCCAAAAGGGATACAGGTGATTCCGAGCCACTTTTCACAAGGGAATAGGATACATTAAGCTTAAAGATGGAAAGTAATTCTTCATAGATTGATGCCATTTCAGCTATCTGTTCAGCTGTAAGCTCGGTTGCTACATCAAATTCCTCGAAAGCCATCATGCGGTTGCCCAATTCTTCAAGTCGCTTGACTGTTTCCGGATTGGAAAGGTGGTCTTCCAAAGACATTAAGTGGTCTTCAAGCCTCTGTAATTCTTCTTCCGTTAGACCGAGTTCTTCCTCGAAAATAGGAAGAAGATCCTCGGCAACTTCGCCATCCAACGCCCCATCAGAAAGGTTCCAAACAGTTTCTTCAAGATTATCTATGTATATATAATCGTTAATATCTTCTCCATTTTCTTCCAACATTTGGAGCAAGGCTTGTTTATCCATTCCATAATTCTCATTAAAATAATCTAAGTTGCTTAGATCTGCCTTTATGACGTCACCTAAGAATTCACTAAGCTCTTCGACAGATTCAAATTCTTCCGTGCTAAAATCATAAAGTTCCAATGACGCTTCGATATCTTCTTTTGTTACTTCGAAGCCTCTTTCCTTACTAACCTTGGCTAAATAATTGACTAATTCTTTGTCAAAGTTTGGATCGCGTTCAAAATCGCCCTCTTCTGTATAGAAATAAACAGCTTCATCGAGGTCCCAGATAAAGATATAATCGTCTAGTTCTTCGCCATTTTCGCGCAATAGTTTAATTAGGCTCTCATTAGTTAGATTATAATCTTCATAAATGGTATCTAAATTACTTAAATCTGCTTTAATAACTTCTCCCAAGGCATCTTTTAGATCACCAATAGATTCAAAGTTTTTAATACTTTCATCGTAAAAAGAAAGAGATGTTTCAATATCATCCTTTGTCACTTCAAAACCCCTAACAAGGCTTATCTCTTTTAAATACTTTGTAAGTTCTTTCTCAAAATTTTTGCTTGGTGCTGCCGATGCTAATTGCGGGAATAAGCTAATTAACAACGTAAATGAAACTAAAATGGTCCACAGTTTTTTCATACTTTTCTCCTATTCATAACATTTCATATGTTTCTAGAAAATTATAATATAATAACAATAATTTAACAATGAAGTTATTTCTTCCAATAAGTCAAAATTCCTATTTTACTTACTTTGCTAACAAACTTTTTAACAGCATATACATCTGTTTGCGGTAATAAAGACGTATTTCTTCCTATTAATATATCGATTATAAAAAGAGGGGATTAAAACTCCCGCACGCTACATGTTCATAATATAAATCTGTGATGTCTTTTGTAACCGTTGTAACTTCACTGTAATGTTTACATCCATTCCTGACATAAAAAAAACGCAAATCCTTACATTTCAAGGGTTTGCGTTTTGATTGATTGCATTCAATCCAGATAGCATTAGTCTATTAATTTTCACTGCTTCCTTCACTAATAATCATAACTTCTACATCTATCTCCATTAGCATTTCCGGCATTGCAAAACCACTTACTATTAAGCAAATACAATAAGGATAAACAGCTTAAAATTTAACCCGTATGCCTTCTACCATAAAAGACTAACTGTTTTCCTTCCTGTTCTTCCATTTTAAATCCATGCCAACGTTGTATCATTCTGAACAACCGGGTGCTTTTATTGAATAAAAAGGAGAATACATATTAGACGCTTATAATATGTATTCTCCTTTTACTTCTTGTTAAACAACGCACCATTATGTGGAATGCATTAGACTTTAGAATATTAATCTAATTGCATTTTTTAGAACTTTCGGTGCCTTTTTAATTCCTTCTGTTCCAATAAAACTGCTCGCACTCGCTATTAATACGCTTGAAGAAATGAATTTAACCACATAAAAAATTCCTGATCCAATAATTAGATCTAGGATTAAAAACCTTTTAATTGTTGAGCCTTTTATTATATAAATAACGATTTGATTGTTTTTCTTGCTACTCAGCATTGTCACACCCTTATCTTTTTCTAAAGGGTATGACAAAGAGAGGTTGTCATATTCTTCTGCATCAGGTCTTTCTTAATAAAACTGCTTTCTGTTAGTATCGGACATAATAAGCTTCTAAAATATGAGGAGGTCGTTTTTGATTTAACTTACTTTCCTGTTTGGATGCTTTGACTAACAATTTGGCTCAAGGCCTTGTTTATTGGTGTAGAAGGGCGACCAAGTAATATTTCTAAATCGTTTCTCGCTATCTCTAATTCACCATCTCTAATGCCTTTTTGCATGTTTACGAGCATAGAAATGTAGGTTTCTGGTACCTCTACACCTTTCATAATATCGGTATACGTAGCATCATCGACTTGTTGTACAGGTACTTCTTTTCCTAATACAGTTCCAAGAGCAGATGTTAATTCCTCTTGAGTCATAAGCTTGCCGGAAAGCTCGTAAACAGTATTCTCGTGTCCGCTCCCGGTTAATACATTTGCTGCTGCCTCCGCATAATCTTGTTGAAGTGCCCAACCCACCTTTCCTGTTCCTGCAGATGTAATCCAAGGTGCTCCTGCCATCACACCTTGTATACTCCCAATTTCATTTTCTAAATACCAATTGTTTCGTAAAAACGAGTATGGAATACCTGTTTTCAAAATAGCTTCTTCTCTAGCTCTATGAGCTGAGGCAAGGAATAAGTTACTTTCACTTGCATTTGTTACACTAGTATAAGCAATAAATTTAACTTGATTACGTTGAGCAGCAGCTACAGCATTAGAATGCTGTCTAATTACTGTTTCATCATCCCCAACTGTAGATATAATTAAAAGCCGATCAATTCCTGAAAAAGCAGAATCTAATGTTTTTGGTTGATCAAAATCTCCATGTCGAACTTCTACTCCGCGAGCTCGTAAATCTTCGGCTTTTTCTAGATTTCGAACACTAACAGCTAATTGACTTGCCGGTACAGTTTTTAATAACGTTTCTACAACTTTTGATCCTAATTTTCCTGTTGCACCAGTAACTAATATTTTCATCTTTTTTCCTCCAATTAATTTTTTCGTATTAGAAAGTCGATAATAGCAATCTTAATAATTCGTTCAACAAAGTAAAAAAACTTTTTAAAGTGAGTTTATTGATATAGCCCCCTTCATTTTTCAGAAATATACTTGTACTTGTTGAATTATTTAGTACAGGTATATACTATATCCACAGTCACAATAATAAAAGTAGGCATTTTTTTATGACATAGTCACAAAAATAGTACCATTATGAGAGAGAGGGAAAATACAATCAATGGCTCGATTCAATTTTCAAGGAGAACCGCCTCCTGAAGAAAAAGAAGAAGTTTGCTCTTTGACACTTACTCAAAATGTAATTGCCGGAAGATGGAAAATTGTTATTTTATGGCATCTAAGTAGACAAACAAGAAGATTTAACGAACTTCAAAGGTTGTTACCGGGCATTTCAAAAGGAATATTGACAAGACAACTGAGAGAATTGGAAGAGGATGGAATGGTTCACAGAGAAGTGTATAAAGAAGTTCCTCCTAAAGTAGAATACTCGCTAACACCTCAAGGGAAAAGCTTTATCCCAGTACTGGACATTATGGGAGAGTGGGGAAAAAAATATATGGAAAAAAAACAAAGTGAACAAAACTACTCCACCCAAGTTAATAAAAAAGAGCTCTAGTATAACCTTGAATTATATCCCGGATAACGGACACACATTAAAAAGTGTCCCTTATCCGGATTTTTTTATGTTTCGAAACATGTAATAAGTATGGACAGGAAATTTTAATAAAGATGGCTTTTACGTGGACCCTACCCTATAATTAGTCTGATAATCTACACAAGGAGACAACAATGTATATTTGGAATATTAACAAACTCGTCATGGCGTTACAGGCAGAAACAATTACTGGCAAACAAAAGAAAAGATACCGGATAACTTTTTGGGTACTAGTTGCTCTTACAGTGTTTTCACTGCCTGGAGTTTATACCCCTGCATCTATGAATAGATATGATGTTATTGATCTAATTTTATTTATTATTATCAATGTGATTGCAATCTATCTTTTAATAGTTATTTATAAAAAGAGAAGTAGAAAAGAATTAGATTTCTTCTTGCCCTTTTTTAGCTTAATGATTCCACTATTTTTACGTAACAGCTTATGGACCATACTTTTAACTATCATTGCTCTATTTATATTGTCTTATTTGCCCCTTATCATTCACTTGAGGAAACTAATATTATCGATGTAATTATTAATGCTATAGTCGAAATTGTGATGAACATTATGTTTGTTCATTACTTTAAGAAGATATATAACTAGGAAGCACCTATTTTGGTGCTTTTTAATTTGACTTCACAATTTCACTTCCTCCTAACAGCTTCATTCATACCTTATAGGTATCACGTTTCATTCCTATTAATTAAACAAACGAGAATCAAAAATGAAAAAATTTTGCCTCTTATCCGGTTCTTAGTACTAATCTCTTTTTCTCCTAATAAACTTAATAAACTAACTATTTAGGAGGCGTGCAATGTTTAATCAAGAACTGGATAGTAATAGTCCACTTATTTGTAAAATTAATGACGTCACTTACCAAAAGTACCATCTATTTAAGAAAGCATATGAGCGGGAAGTATTCGTCATAAAAGATTACGGTGATGACCGCGGTATCACCAATAAAAGTATTGCGGTATTCGAAGCAGTTAAAGATCATTTTGACCGTTTTAAAATTGCAAAAATTGTTAAAGAAATTAATAAAGATAATATTTTGCTTCATAGCGATCTCATCCTTATAGACAAAAAAGGAAATGAGCTACACCTATCTGGTTGTAGTTGCGGGTATCCTGGACCTGGTTCACATGGAACAGTTGAAATTTTGAATAAGGCTGGATTCGAGATAGATAGAAGGTTTGTGTTTTGTTCAAAAGGATTCACTCTTTTTCATCCAATTGAAGAAAAAGAACTTTATGGCGAACGTTTATAAGTTATCTACACACACTACCTATCCTCATTCTCATGCAGTTAGATAGAAGCCGGTAAAGCATGAAATATATACAAGAGCGCTTTGACACGGTAGGATACATACAGAAGCAGATATCTATTGCTCGCGTGTCAAAGGTACTCGAAGAAAAAAGTGTAGATGGTTATTTAAATACATGGATAATGCTCATTTAATATGGGGTAGTGTGAAATGTGATCAAAATAGCTGGTTCCCTTTCATAATATAATAAATAAAAAAAGCCTTGGTAACTGAAAAATCAGTAATACCAAGGCTTTAAAGCTATTAATACATTGACATTAATCCAATAACTTTATTAATTTAATCTGTTTATAGTAAATTCTAGATGTTTATTTCCCATTAAATCCTGGATAAATAACAAGTGGATTATTCCACATTACATTCTGCGAGACCCATTACATACAGAAGCTGTTATTCCTCAAGCATGCCCTTCACTCGCTTTACTTTGTCTTCCATCTTGCGTTCTTTATCACGACGGTCATCGATTCGGATATTCGTACAAACTCTAGCAAGACCTTTTTCAAAAGGTACTTCGTGCATCGCTTGGATAACTTCAAACAATTTAGGCAGGTCGCCTTCAATGATTGTATTCATGGGAGTCAGTTGAAAACGAATTTCTCCCTTATTTTCATATTGCTTTAATACTCTTTGAATATCTGCCACATAGCTGCTAACACTTGGAGTTTGTGTGCCGACAGGAATAACCGTTACATCAACTATTGCCATTCTTATTCACCAATCCTTTTTATGTATTTCAATCAAGAAGCTCACTTACATGTATCCTATAAATACGGATGTTTTTTACTATTATAACTCAAACTTCGTACCTAACGTAATTAGTATAAGCTGTGGAGCTTGAGATTCGTAAATCAAAGCACTTCTACTGGCAAGAAAATTACTGTAGAATTGGTCAAATAAAAAATGAATCGTTGATTTTTAACACTTGTCCTGCTGACTAGGTCATTGCTTTTTAAACATCCCATATATGCGTACTAGTTGAACTAGATGTATTCCAGTTTTAGTCGTATTGGTATTAAAGGTTTGTTTTTTTGAATAGCCTTCGTAAAAGCCATATTATAATCCAGCAAACAAATCCACCTCTATTAACATAGAGGTGGATTTGTTTTAGAGCGATTTATTTATGCCTTATCTTTTCATTTATATAATCCTTATAGACTAAAACAGCAACAACAATAAAACTTAGACTAACAAACCTGAAGATTATCTCTAAACTGATCCATTCAGCTAAAATACCTAATACAAATGCGCTAACTCCAACACCAACGTCAAAACTGGAAAAAAAGGTTGCATTGGCTGCTCCTCTTTTTTCTTCCCTTACCTTTTGAACAGTCCATGTTTGTAAACATGGCATAACAGTTCCATAACCTGCCCCAAATAAAATCGCCGCAATGATAAGTTGAGAATCATTTGTCGTATAAGACAGTATAACAAGTGAAAAAAATCCTAACACAGCTGACATAATGATAATAGACCAAGGTCCTTTTTTGTCATACCATTTTCCGGTAAACGGACGTAGTAAAGTTGCGACAGTTGCATTGATAAGGAAGAATAGAAAAATATGATCTACTTCCTTTTGTTTTCCAAAAAGAACTAAAAATGTAATGATCGCTCCAAAACCAAGTGTTGTAATAACCGTAAGTAACGCTGGGAACCATACGTCTTTTTCAAAAATCATATCCAAAAATCGAAATGGTTTCTTCTCACGCTTTACAATAGTAGGTGAATATATAAATTGAAGCGCAATTACTGCCAATAGGCTCAGTACTACTGATGACCATATTAAAATATCAAAGGAAAAAGAGTCATAGATAAGGATCCCTATACTCGGTGCAACGATAGCCCCGACCGTTGTGGATATAGAAAAATACCCTATTCCTTCTCCTAAGCGTGTCTTAGGAATTAAATCCACTACTATTGTACTATTAGCTGTTGTTGATACCCCCCACGCTGCACCATGGAAAAGTCGTAACAATAGAAGAAGCCATATAATATTAAGAAACGGATACAGTATTGTAATGATCATTAAAGCCACACTTGCACAAATGGCTAGACTTTTCCTTTGGTTATCAATTAAATAGTAACCTACAAAAGGTCTGATTAAAACAGCACCTATCGTAAATAATGATGTTACTAGACCAACCTGAATGGAAGATGCATTCATGCTTAACATATAGGCAGGCAAAATAGGAAGTAACATTTCAAACCCAATAAAAACCAAAAAGTTGCTTATAAATAAAAAAAGAAATGATTTATTAAAGATTCTTTGATTTTTCATATAATTATTCCTCGCTTCTAAATTATTTTTCTAAGTTAGAAGCGTTTGGAACACTGAAACGTTTTTCAATTGTCTAAGGTTTTTAGTCAATTGACTCACCCTCTCTAAACCCCTTAAAAAATTTATCAAACAATCATATCAGAACCTCCCCTTATTAACAAGTTACTTTTTAATAACTTTATATTAAGGAATTAAGGAATTAAGGGAGGGACAAGTTAAAATCATTTATGGAAATACACATAATTATTCTAAAGATCTATTGTGGTTATATTTCATTGAAGTACGTTTGACGGGAAAGACCCAACACTTTCTAAATAAGTAAAAAGTTATTTGGAGTAATACGATTTTTTCTACTGTCAATTAAAGCAATACAGTGAGCCAATTGCTCTACCCCTGGTTTAATTTGACTCTCGTTCACTTGAGAGATGCTTAATCGTACGAGATTTTCCTTTTTATATTCAGCTAAAAACATTCTAGAGGCATCATCAACATATATATGCTGCTCGTTTAGCATATGAACTACCTGTTTTGCTTTCACATTCTCGGGCAAACTAATGGATAGATAGAATCCTGAAGTCGGTTTAGAAAAAGAAGTGTTAGCCGGCAGCAATAATTCACATGCTTCTTGAAGGATTTGCATTTTATTACGATATACCTCTTTAACTTTTTTGAGATGGCTATTAAACATACCGCTTTTTAAGTAGATTTCTAGCGCACCTTGAGAAAGTGCTGAACTATTAAAATCGGAACTAAATTTATATCGTAAAAAAATGTTAATCATTAATGCAGGAAGAACGACAGTACCAATCCTTAACCCTGGGAGAAAAATTTTCGAAAGGCTTTTAATATAAATCACTCTCCCAGAAGGATCAAAAGAAAATAAAGGATCTGATTTTGGATTTGGATCAAGGTCTCCTAAAATATCATCCTCCACTATATATACATCGTATTTTTCAGCTAACTCAACGATTTTTTTCTTTTCGCTATTCGTGTAACAATGTCCAAGTGGATTGTGAAATCTCGGGATAATATAGAAAAACTTGATATCATTATTTCGAAAAATGTACTCCAGACGCTCAAGATCAATCCCCTCCATTGTTAATTCAATTCCAAAAGTAGTGGCTTGATGCAGATTGATGGACTCAATGATTCCGAAATAAGTAGGCTGTTCAATTAGAATATTGTTTTTTCCATTTGGAAATGGCATAGAAACTAATAAATTTAAGGCTTGCTGCGAGCCAGATACAACGACTAATCTTTCGGGTTGAGTGAAAACCTGTAAATTTTGCAAATATTTCACCAACTGTACTCGTAGTGAATAAAGCCCTTGTTGATCAGAGTATGTAAAAAGCTCTTCTTTATAATGGTCAATTGCTTGATTCATACAATGTTGAAATTCCACATAAGGCATAACGTTTTTATCTGGACCGGCAGACAAAAAATCAATCACCTCATTTTCTTCCGTCGCTTTTTGATATTCATTCACAACATAGTAACCGCTTTTAGGAACAGAATAAATTAAATGCTCTTTTTCAAGTTCTACGTATGCTTTAATGACCGTATTTTTGCTACATGAAAAATACTCAGATAACTGACGAACAGAAGGAAGTTTACTGCCTGCAATTAGCGAACCATCTTCTAGTCGAAGCTTAATGTCTTCCATTATCTTAATATATTTTGAGTTCATCAATTAATCCTCCTTGAACTGTACCAGGACAGATGGGTAAAAAATGGGTTTATTTTTATTGTATGTACTCATAGTATGTTAATTATAGCAAAACTGTTTTTTATGATAAATAAACAATGGTACAGATGTGATACAAAATATAAAGATTGGGGTTGGATAAGATGCAGGGAGTAACCAGGGAGAAATTAGGATTATTGTTGGGATTAGTAGGCGTCATTTGTTTTAGCTTAACGCTCCCCGCTACACGTATTGCTGTAGAGTATTTTGGGACTACAGTCGTCGGTTTAGGAAGAACAGTTGTTGCTGCTATTTTAGTAGCTGTAGTATTGATCGTTCGAAAGGAAAAACTGCCTTCTCCAGGCCAATTCAAAAGTCTATTTATTGTTGCTGTTGGTGCAGTTTTAGGATTTCCTCTCCTCACTTCTTGGGCAATGGAATCATTGCCTGTTTCTCATGGAGCTGTGGAAGTAGCCCTGTTACCGTTAGCGACAGCGGGATTTGCTCTGTTTAGAGCAGGTGAAATCCCTTCAATTAAATTCTGGGTTTCAAGTATAATCGGCTCTTTAGCTGTCATTATGTATGCACTTCATCTTGGATTCGGTCAATTGCAATTTGCCGATTTAGCTTTACTAACAGCAGTGATCATACTGGGGCTTAGTTACGCAGAAGGGGGGAAATTAGCGAAAGAATTGGGCAGCTGGCAAGTGATTGCTTGGGCAATAATGATTGGTGCTCCATTTTTCATTATTCCAGTTGGGCTAAACCTTACAACTGAAATGCTCCATGCCCCTATCCAAGCTTGGGTTAGTTTTATTTATCTCGCAGTGGTTAGTCAATTTTTAGCATATGTTGCTTGGTATAGCGGAATGGCTATGGGCGGGATAGCAAGAGTTAGTCAGATTCAATACTTACAACCATTTTTGATGATTCTATTTGCAACCGTATTTCTTGATGAATCCATCACATTTTTCACTCTTGTTACAGCAGTGATTGTTGTCTTTTCTGTTATTTTAGGAAAAAATGCTCACGTATCAAAAAGCGGAGCTGTATCAGGGAAAAGCTAACTGCATGAAAGTTATCTTATAGAAGGACTGAATTGTATAGATGAGAAGTTGTCATGAATATAGACTTATCTTAGAAAGACATCAAAAATCAACCGGTCTTAGCTATTTTCATGGCCCGCATTGTTATATCTCTCCATCTTGGTATGAGACGGAAAAAGCAGTACCAACATGGAATTATGTGACCGTTCATGTTTCCGGAGAAGTCGAACTGCAAGAGGATGAAAATGAGTTAATGAGCTCCCTACTTGATATGGTATCGAAGTACGAAGCCCCTGACAGTTCATACAGTTTGCAAGATGGATGCTTAGTTTCTCGCTGGTATGAACAAAGGAGTTCAAGGATTCAAAATAAAAATCACCAAAATAGAAGGGAAAGCAAAGTTAAGTCAAAATCATCCATTGCAAAGAAGAGTTAATTGTTAATCAGCTAGAACAAATTTCAAATACAGATGAACAAAAGATTTCATTATTAATAAAAGCAATCCTAGAATAATAACGTTAAATGGTACTGTACTAATGGGAGTGTTGATCAAATAAGGATTAACGCTCTTTTCCTTCCCATTGACACTCCGATAGTTCTCATTTATATAGAATTGATTATATCATCTTCTTCAACACCCCTTCCCCGATCGTTGCATAAAGAAAAGCTGCCTTATAGACAGCTCTGATCTTAAGCTAACGTACCCTATAGCTTAAGTACATACTTTCGCAAACAATTAAGGAAAGATTTTATTTGAATCATGTTTGTTATTGGCTTGAACCCAAGCGGTAAAGGCTTCAATGCCATGCACGACTGCTTCGGTACGTATGGAATGATACAAATCAAAATTGTGCTCAGCACCAGGAAGTTCGACATAAACAACCGGATTAGATGAGGTATCACGCAGATGCTCCGTGAAGCGTCGGGCATTTTCCACGGACACTAACCTGTCCTGATCACCATGCGCCACGAAGAATGGCGGTGCTTCTTTTCCACTGTAAGCCATAGGAGAAGAGAATAAACCAGGTTTTGTATCGATATAGCCGTAATAGCCGTATAGACAAATGGCGGCAGTTATCGACGTGTCCACAAACTCAAAACCCGGCTGGAATGTTGGGGAATTTGGAGTTAGTGCAGCCATAGCAGTCAAATGAGCCCCTGCCGAATTACCAGCTAAAAATATCGTCGTAGGGTCAGCACCGTACTCGGACCCGTGCTCGCGTACCCAAGCAATCACTTTCTTAATGTCAATCAATTGGTCTGGAAATTTCACGTCAGAACTTAAGCGGTAGTTCGCACTGATGCACACCCATCCCTTGCTCGCGAGCTGGTAAATAAGAGGGAGAGATTGGCTGTTCTTTTTACCGCCTACAAATCCCCCACCGTGCAAATGCACCAACGTGGGGCAGCCCGTCGGATGAGAGCGATGGCGATAAACATCTAGTTGATTTCTCATCCCTGCATTACCGTAGTTGATGTTTGCAATCCTCTCTATATCGTATCGTCTTTTAAAGAATGGACCGAGTAAAGCTGTGAAACTAAATTTCTTTTGTAATCGCCGCTCAATCTTAGGGTTAATAGTAGTTCGCCACTTTTTCTCCAGACTATCATTCATGGCTTGACTGACTACAGGAGAAGTTTTTAATCCCCTATGGATAATCACTAAGAGCATTCCCACTGCCAAAATTGTTATTCCAAAAGCCATCCACCCAACCGGAGAATGAACGTCGCCTTCAATAAAGGCTAACGAAGTTGAAGCAATCAACCAGAAAAGTGCAAAGAATGGTAACTCATTTATTACGCCAAAGTAAGAACCTAAAGAATTAAAAATTCGAGGAAAGTTGGATGGTGCCACTACGAAATACGTGCACCAAGCGACAAAAAGCACAGAAATAAGGTAACCGAGTGGTATGCTCATCACACCCTTTACTAATTTGTTTCCTCTAGGAATTTGATGTTAATTTTTACCTAAAATTCAAGTATCACCTGATGGTTCCTTTCAACATTAAAACTATATTTTTAGGGATACCTTTTAGATATAAAATTCCACATTTTACTATATGTGAGATCCTTATATTAATTCTTCAGTAACACCTTTACATGCTTTTTCTAATATTTGTTCGTGAGTAAGAGGGAATCCTTCTTCCTCAAAACTACCCCGATAGTTGCAAAAGAAAAAGGCTCCCCTTAAGGCAGCTCCGATCTTCAGCTATAGTTACTAAGAGGTCCCCCAAGCAGTGGTCTATGTCGTATGCTAGGGCTTTCTGGTGTCCCATTAGAACAATTAATTTCTTATTCTTTTTATTATTTTACAACTTCCATAGTAAATCTATATGCGTGATCTATTGGAAAATAATTCTCTACCACTTTTTGTGCAACAATCTGGGAATCTCCACTTTCAAAAGCTTTCTGCATCGCTTTGATTTGCTCTACCTTATTATCCAATTACAGGACGATCTAAGTTTTTAATCCCATCTGTGAAGCATTGAAGATCTAGTTTAAGTAATGATTTCATTTGTTTTCATCCTGTTTTTAGACAAATTAAAAACGCCTATTATTGTTGGCGTTTGAATTTTTCCAATATGTTTTTATTTGTACTTGCTGCAACCGGTGCCGGTTGTTCTTTTTTACGCAACCTTGCAAGGATACTATTTTTGTATTCCTCTGAATCAACTGTTTCTTCTTTTACTTCTTTTACTTCATTTTCTTCATCTGCTAATCCTACATCCATAGCTTCATTAGAAGTGAACCATGTATCATTTTCAATCAATGTAACAATTTCAGAACGTTCTCCTTTGAATCTCGTCATGTAAATATCAGCAATTGACTTATCGATTCCTTCAAGAGCATTTAAGGTCTTTTTGATATCAGCCTTGGTTCCCCAGGCAACTGTAGAAGCTTCATGTATCATATCATCATAGAACCTGTATTCATGATTAATTTATCAGCTGCCCTTGCAATTAATGAAGCTGCTAACCCGTCGACTTGAACGATAATTTCTGCTGAATGGTTTTTCAATTAATTGTAAATAGCTATCCCATCAAATACATCTCCGCCGCCGCTGCTGAGCTTAACTGTAATGGTATCTGATGTGATGTTTTTCAATTCCCTTTCAACATCAACTGCAGAAGTAGATTCATTCCAACATGAATCACCAATGTCGCCATAGATAGTTAACGTTGAGATCATTTTTGTGGCGAGTATACAATTTAATCTGATCATCAAACTTAGAAAAAATTAAACGAATTCCATCAAGCTTCAGTTCAGTAATGAAATCATTGTCCTCGAAGGGTTGCTCTGTTTTGTGCAAGAGCATTGGAGAAATAAACAAAGTTACCACCTCAAGATAATTGTAACACTTATAAAACAATATTCTCTGAGGTAGATAATGTAAAATCAAATGGAAAATTATTGATAAATCCATTTTTTCATACATAAATCCCACCTGTCTTTAGTATCAAAAATCAAAATAGGGAGAGTGCTCATTCATTTTTTGAAAATGTTCATATAATAGGAATCAGGGATAATTGTCCAAAAGAATGCGACCTTGAAAAGTAACTTAAAGTATAGCAAAAAAGGAGTAATATTTTTATGTCTTATCACGATGATTGTTGTAAAAAGAAAAAACGCTGCCATTATGACCATCACGATGATTGTTGTAAGAAGAAGAAACGCTGCGATTATGACCATCACGATGATTGTTGTAAGAAGAAGAAACGCTGCGATTATGACCATCACGATGATTGTTGTAAGAAGGAAAAACGCTGCCATTATGACCATCACGATGATTGTTGTAAGAAGGAAAAACGCTGCCATTATGACCATCACGATGATTGTTGTAAGAAGAAGAAACGCTGCGATTATGACCATCACGATGATTGTTGTAAGAAGAAGAAACGCTGCGATTATGACCATCACGATGATTGTTGTAAGAAGGAAAAACGCTGCGATTATGACCATCACGATGATTGTTGTAAGAAGGAAAAACGCTGCGATTATGACCATCACGATGATTGTTGTAAGAAGAAGAAACGCTGCGATTATGACCATCACGATGATTGTTGTAAGAAGAAGAAACGCTGCGATTATGATCATCACGATGATTGTAAGTGTAAATTAGAAAATATTCAATTCCAACTTCAACAACAGCAACAAAAACAAGAGCAACTTCAGGCTCAATTCCAAGCTCAACTTCAGGCCCAGACTCAAAATGATACCGATACTATTTCAAATGTAGGTAATCCAGTTGTGAATGTAAATGTATCCAATGATACTTCATCAAATGGCCGCTCTATTCCACAAACTAATTCAGCTTTTAGTGCAGCTACCCAAGGTTCAACCGTTCTTCAACCACTAGCTGGAACACTTCCTTTAGCTAAGGTATTTTTTCCAAATGAACTACTTGACTTAGAAAATGAATATGACCCATCTACTTCTACCTTCACCGCAAAAAATTCAGGTGTATATCTTTTTATTACATCTCTTAATTTTTCCCCTGATCCTACCGGGGTTCCTTATCAGGTTCGAGTTCAAATTCAAGTTAATGGTTCATCAGTCGGTACTGATGATGAATTTACTAGAGGCGATTCTGGTGATTTCACTCTAGTTAGTGCCAAAGTGAATTTAAATGCCGGAGATACCGTAGAAGTTTTTGCTTCAAGTACAACTCCGGGTGTCCTTTTGCCAGGGAAAGCAACTCGCTTTGAAGGAGCTAGATTCCCGTCTCCTACAGCATAAATAAAAAAGGCATAAATATGAGTAATGTTACAGACTAACCAGGAAAAGTTGGTTATAGCAGTGAGTGCGGTAGAGGTACCTACATTCACTCCATCTACCATTCCGGTTTTTTTGCATCTAGATTTTGGGTTTATGCCAATTAAAGAACATAAATAAAAAAATCCTGTTCAACCAAGGTGCGTAAGTTCTTTAAAAGATAAAAGGGATGGACAGATATAGATTTAAAAGAACAAACCATTTTCTATAACAAAGACTCTAGATTTTAAAGCTAAATCCAAACAAGAACTGTTTGGCGATCCAAAAACATTTAATTCTAAGCGGGTTATTTCTATTAGCCAGACACATACTCAAGTGCTTCAACATCACCTTCGGCATCAAAACCAACATAAACTTACCTTGAATGAATTATACCACCATGATCTAAATCTAGTACTGTGCAGGGATGATGGCAGCTTCATGCCAAAGTCTACTTTATTTAATGCATTCAGTCGTATCCTAAAAAAAGCTGAGTTGCCTTCTCTTCCCATCCACTCCTTACGTCATACACATGCAGTGCTCCAACTAGAAGCTGGAGCCGATATGAAATATGTTCAGGAAAGATTAGGTCATGGCAGCCTTGCTATTACTTCTGATGTTTACGCCCATATAAGCAAAAAACTCGAAAAGAAAAACATGGACAAGTTTGAAGAATACACCAAGGCAATAATCGATTAAATTTTTCGATAAATTTGGTGGACAAATGGTGGGCAAATATCTATTTCATTTATTTAACTTAGATTTGCCCACCAAATAAAAAAACCCTGACACCAGAGGTGCCAAGGGTTTGAGATATTAATACATTGACATATATTGTTCGCGTTCCCATGGGTGAACTTGTGTGCGGAACATATCCCACTCGATTTCTTTTGCTTCGATGAAGTGTTCAAGTAAATGTTCACCTAATGCTTCTTTGATTACTTCATCAGATTTTAATGTTTCCAATGCAGCATACAAAGTAGCTGGTAGATCAACGATACCTACTTCTTCACGCTCTTCTTTATTCATAACATAGATGTTGCGGTCAACTGGAGCTGGAGGAGTCAAGTCGTTCTTGATACCGTCAAGACCAGCTTTCAGCAGAACTGCAAGTGCCAAGTATGGGTTTGCTGCTGGATCGACACTACGTACCTCTACGCGAGTACTTACTCCACGTGAAGCTGGGATACGGATTAATGGGCTACGGTTTTTAGCGGACCATGCAACATAACAAGGAGCTTCGTAACCAGGAACTAGACGTTTGTATGAGTTAACAGTTGGGTTTGTTACCGCAGTGAAGCTTGGAGCATGCTTAATGATACCTGCGATAAATTGCTCAGCTGTTTTACTTAATTCCAATTTACCTTTTGTATCATAAAATGCGTTTTCGTTTCCTTTGAATAGAGAAACGTTACAGTGCATACCAGATCCGTTAACACCGAACAATGGTTTTGGCATGAATGTTGCGTGTAAACCATGTTTACGGGCAATTGTTTTAACAACCAATTTAAATGTTTGGATGTTATCACAAGCTGAGATTGCATCTGCATATTTAAAGTCAATTTCATGTTGTCCTGGAGCTACTTCATGGTGGGATGCTTCGATTTCAAATCCCATTTCTTCAAGCTCAAGAACGATATCACGACGGCAGTTTTCTCCTAGGTCAGTAGGTGCAAGGTCAAAGTATCCGCCTTTGTCGTTCAATTCTAAAGTCGGCTCGCCTGCTGCATCCAGTTTAAATAGGAAGAATTCAGGTTCAGGTCCAAGATTGAAATCTGTGAAGCCCATTTCTCTTGCTTCTGCAAGAACACGTTTTAGGTTTGCACGTGGATCTCCATCAAAAGGTGTTCCATCCGTATTGTAAATATCACAGATCAAACGTGCGACTTTACCTTTTTCGGAAGTCCAAGGGAAGATAACCCATGTATTTAAATCAGGATATAGGTACATATCAGACTCTTCGATACGTACGAAGCCTTCAATGGAAGATCCGTCAAACATCATTTTATTATCAAGTGCTTTTTCTAATTGACTGACTGGGATTTCAACGTTTTTAATTGTCCCTAAAATATCAGTAAATTGTAAACGAATGTACTTAACATTTTCTTCTTTCGCTAAACGAGTGATGTCTTCACGTGTGAACTTTGCCAATTTCTATTCCCCCTAATAATCATTCATAAATCATATTTTTTATTGGAAAAAACGAGACATATCCCCTTGTCTAAGAGATGTTCGATGCTTGCTTCCTTGTAAAAGCTCGGCACGCAGAAGCTTGCGAAGCTCCTCGTCACTAAGGTCCTGTCTTATTTTTTCCGCTTGTTCTAAATCTTGAGTTTTAGGTAAATTCTGTTCCTTTACAGTGAAAATCTTTTTTATGCCGGCCAGATTGACTCCTTGTTCGATTAAATCTTTAATCTCAAGCAGTCGATCGATATCGTTTAAAGAGAAAACCCGACGATTTCCATCTGTTCTCATAGGAGTAATAAGTTGATGCTCTTCGTAATACCGAATTTGGCGTGCAGACAACTCAGTTAGCTGCATGACGATTCCGATGGAAAAAAGAGGCATCGAACGCCGAATGTTGTTGCCGCTCATTCTTAGCATCCTCCTTTTGTTTAACTTAAAATAATCATATATCATGTTATTAAACTTGTCAATATGATGTTACATTTTATGACGTGTTTTTATCAGAAAAATTAAATGATTTGATACTACTCAAATATTATGACAATTGTTTTTTACAGAAATCCAATTGTATCTGGATTCCCATTACATACCTAACTTAATTTCATTTACAATTGAATCAGCTTTTTGTCCATTAGCGCATTCACAGCAGTCAATACAGCAACTTTAACATGGGCATATGTCAATCCGCCTTGAACGTAGGCAACATATGGAGCCCTTGTCGGACCATCTGCCGTCAGCTCAATGCTTGCCCCCTGTATAAAGGTGCCCGCAGCCATGATTACATCGTCCTCATATCCTGGCATATAGGCAGGATATGGTGTCACATGCGAATTGATTGGTGATGCATATTGGATGGCCTGACAGAAGGCAACCATTTTATCCCGGTCATCAAATTGGACGGATTGAATCAAGTCAGTTCGCTTCGCATCCCATTTAGGAGATGTATTCATACCGAGTTTTTCTAAAAAGGCAGCTGTGAATACAGCTCCTTTAACAGCTTGGCCCACTACATGCGGTGCAAGGAAGAATCCTTGGTACATTTCCTGCAGACTATAAAGCGACGCACCTGCTTCCGCCCCTATTCCTGGTGATGTTAATCGATAAGAACAAGCTTCAACCAAGTCCTTTTTACCAACAATGTAGCCACCGGTTTTCACTATTCCGCCACCGGGGTTTTTAATGAGTGAACCTGCCATTAAATCCGCTCCGACATGACATGGTTCTTGTGTCTCAACAAACTCTCCATAACAGTTGTCCACGAACACGACGATTTCAGGGTTAATGTCTTTTACAAAGGAAATCATTTCGCTTATTTCATCAATCGTAAAGGAAGGTCGTGTAGCATACCCTTTTGACCGTTGTATACCGATCATCTTCGTATTTGGTTGAATGGCTTGTTTGACGGCTTCGAAATCAACGGTTCCAGTTTCCGCTAACGGAACGGCCTTATAACTTATTTGGAAATCACGCAAAGATCCAATACCCGATCCTCGGATACCGACAATTTCTTCCAAAGTATCATACGGCTTTCCAGTTATGTATAACAATTCATCCCCTGGGCGCAATATGCCGAACAGAGCGGTTGAGATGGCGTGTGTGCCAGAAATAATTTGGGGGCGCACCAATCCAGCCTCCGCTCCAAAAACATCTGCATATATCAATTCCAGCGTATCTCGGCCCATATCATCGTATCCATACCCTGTAGTCGGGATGAAATGGGAATCACTCACTCTATGTGCTTGATAACTTTGTAATACACGAAATTGATTTTCTTCAATTCGTTCGTCCACTTGCTTATGTAACGGAGAAATCATTGCTTCCACTTCCTGGGCAATGTTTTTCAACACTTCTCCATTTGTTAACTGCTGATACATCAAAATTCCCCTTTATAATGAATATTTCTCCAGCTGCCCGGTTATTGGATGATCAGCTAGACAAAAACCTTTGCATTCATATCTTTCCGATTCTTCATTAAAGGAGAGAGTGCGCAATATGGTTTCATTTTTCAGCTGTGATAATAGTTTACCCTCACTCGATGGCAGGAAAACATGATACGGGACCATTTCTTCAATCACGTACTTTTCAATTTCTTCCATGATTAGATTCAGGTCTGATTGTTCATAGGCACTGATCATTAATGAAGCACGACTGGCTGACCTGACAAAATCTGCGTGAATCTTATCTTTCTTATTATACAACGTTAGCTGTGGAATGGAAGGGACATCTAAGTCATTTAGTAAATCATGCACCGTTTTCTGATGATTAAAGTAATCTGTACTTGAGGAATCAACCACATGGAGCAATAGATCCGCTTCTTTCACTTCTTCCAGGGTTGAACGGAATGCAGCAATTAAAGATGTCGGCAAATCTTGAATGAATCCAACCGTATCCGTCAGCAGCACGGTAAATCCGCTAGGAAGAATCGCCTTTCGTGTCATGGGATCCAGCGTAGCGAATAACTGGTTCTCTTCGTATGAATTCGCCTCCGTCAGACGGTTGAACAGCGTTGATTTACCTGCGTTCGTGTATCCCACAAGGGCTATTTGAAATGCCTTATTACGTTTCCTTCTATCACGATAGCGTTCACGATGCTTCACTATGCCACTTAATTGTTGCTTGATTTCATCTATTTTCCCACGAATGTGGCGGCGGTCGCTTTCCAGCTTCGTCTCCCCTGGTCCCCTGGTGCCGATTCCGCCTCCAAGCCTGGACATTGCCGTACCCTGTCCGACCAAACGCGGCAATAAATATTGGAGCTGAGCAAGTTCAACTTGCAGCTTCCCTTCTCTGGATCGCGCCCGCTGAGCGAATATATCCAATATTAGCTGTGTCCGGTCAATGATCCTTGCATCCAATTGTTTTGAAAGGTTCCGAATCTGGCTCGGAGATAGTTCATCATTAAAGATAAATAAATCCGGCTCCAGCTCCTCTTCCAGATTCCGAAGTTCCTCCACTTTTCCTTTTCCTATATATGTAGCCGGATCGACACTTTCCCTTTTCTGGCTAATGGTCATTAAAACCTCACCATTCGCCGTCTTCGCCAATGAAGCCAGCTCATCGAGTGAATATTCAAAACGTTCATTGGTCTCAGTTGTTTGACACCCAATCAACACGGCCGTTTCCTTAATTGCTTCTTCCAAATCAAATGCACCACCTTCTCGAAGATTTTAGTTAATCATAACAAAAAAATTGAATATATAAAAATTTCCTCAAAACGAAGCTTTTAACCGTTTTAAAAATTCCGATAACATGCTAAAATCAAATTTGGCTTTACTATCAAAATCGAAAAGACATAGAGGGACATTCATATGACATGGGAAGTATTAAGCTTAATAGGTACGATTGCATTCGCTATTAGCGGGACCATCATCGCCATGGAAGAAGAGTATGATATTTTAGGAGTTTATATTTTAGGAATCATAACCGCCTTTGGGGGAGGGGCAATCCGTAATCTGCTGATCGGTGTCCCCGTTTCAGCGTTATGGGATCAAAGTTTCTACTTTGTCATCGCTTTAGTATCCATCACCATCGTTTTCGTTTTTCCTACAAACCTTTCAAAGCACTGGGACAGATGGGGAAACTTCAGTGATGCCATTGGCCTTTCAGCCTTTGCCATCCAAGGGGCTATGTATGCCGTGGAACTTAATCATCCAATAAGCGCCATCATTGTATCAGCTGCATTAACTGGATGCGGCGGCGGGATAATCCGTGACGTGCTGGCCGGAAGAAAGCCATTGGTCTTCAGAAAAGAAATCTATGTAGTATGGGCCATCATTGCAGGCTTGGCTTTAGGCAGTGGTGTATTATCCCAGTCATGGCAGCTTTATTCGCTCTTTGCCGTCATCACGATATTGCGAGTCCTTTCTTACACCAATAATTGGCATCTTCCTAATAAAAAATGGGTGCCTAAAACATAAATTTGAAAAGCCCGCCATCTTGGTGGGCTTTTCCATGTCATTCTTTCTCATCATCCTCGAAAATCAAATCTTGGCTGGTAAGCGTCAGTAAATCGGATTTTTCAAACGAATCCTCCAGTAAAAGCCGCATTGCCTGCGCCCTAATCGACTTTTCAAGTACATTTCGTATATAGCGTCCGTTAGAAAATGAAATAGGCCCCCGGAATGAACGTAATATGATTAGATGTTCTTTTAATTTCCTTTCGGCATCCCGATTCATTAGATACTCCTTTTCCTGTAGCATCAGATCGGCTATTTCCATTAACTGTTCAATCGTATAATCCGGAAAATCAATAACAAGCGGGAACCTGGAATGAAGGCCAGGATTTAGGCTGAGGAAATAATCCATTTCCCTCGAATATCCAGCAAGGATCAAAATGAATTCGTGCTGCCGATCCTCCATATGCTTGACAAGAGTATCTATGGCTTCTTTTCCAAAATCCTTTTCGCCGCCTCTTCCCAAGGAATAGGCTTCATCAATAAATAAGATCCCGCCAATGGCCTTTTTAATTAAATCCCTTGTTTTTTGGGCAGTATGACCAATGTATTCCCCGACCAAATCCGCCCTCTCCGCTTCAATTAAATGCCCTTTCGAAAGTACATTCATTTTTTGAAACAACTTACCGATTAAACGTGCAACCGTTGTTTTCCCTGTTCCGGGATTTCCTTTAAACATCATATGCAGCGCTTGCCTGCCAGTCTTCAGCCCCTTTGCCTCACGTTGTTTATTGATGTAAATCCAGGCATATATCTCTTTTATCATCCGTTTCATTTCTTCCATTCCGACCAGCGATTTCAACTCATCTTCAATCTCTTTCAATGCCACATGCTGGTGGGGGATTTCCTGCACCAAAATTTCTTTTATCGGCAGATCCTTTTGTAGCGCTTTTCTATTTTCCGCATTAAACACAATATTGATTTGCCCGTTATTTTTCATACGGATCGGTTGTTCCAATGCATTCACCTCTCCATCTTGGACCCTAACTCTAACACCACAATTTTCGATTTATGATGGTCATAGGCATATGCTGCATAGCCAAAACAAACCCATCGGAAAATTCGTTTATTTCTTTTCATGATTAAGCCTAATTCCCTTCTTGAAAAGCGACTTATTCTGACAGGATTTTTTCCTTGGAGGATTTGTTACGACAAACTCCATTCCCGTTCACCAATTTATATGGGTTAATGTCATTTCCTGCGGTTTCCCGGAAAATAATCCGTCCCTAAATATATATTCAAAACAGGTACGTAAAATTATCGATTCTTAGAAAAAGAACAGAGAAGTGCATGCAAAAAAAAACAGGTCGCTATAAGCTAAACCTGTTTTTTACATTCATATATATGATTATTCCTTCACTTCGTAATCAATCTGAACATTACGTTGTGGAGCAAATGTAGAGATCGCATGTTTATAGACTAATTGCTGTTTGCCCTCTGATTCAAATAAAACGGTAAAATTATCGAACCCTTTCACTTGTCCTCTAATCTGAAACCCGTTTAATAAAAATACCGTCACATACGTACCATCTTTACGTAATTGATTAAGAAACTGATCTTGAATATTTACTGATTGTTTCATGTATTAGTCCTCCTCTTTTCTCTCTAAATTTATGTATTCGCCTTCACTGAAAAGCTTTCCTGCTATAAATCCAGATATTTCATGTATTTTTTTTGGAAAACCCTCGAGATCGGTCATATCAAACCAAATTACATCCATTTTATTCCGAAACCAGGTCAATTGCCTTTTTGCATATCGACGGGAGTTTTGCTTTAATGTTTCAACCGCTTCATCCAATGAAGCCCTTCCGTCAAAAAAATCATAGATTTCTTTATAGCCTATAGCCTGGATCGATTGGCAATCCCTCAAACCTTTTTCATAAAATGACTCCACCTCTTGAATCAGCCCTTCTTCTACCATTCCATCAACACGTTGATCGATGCGTTGGTATAACTTTTCACGCTCCATTGTCAATCCAATGATGCACGTATCATATTTCAATTCTGTAGGCTGTTCATTCAGCTGCTCACTCATCGTTTTACCAGTACAATGAAAAATCTCAAGTGCCCTGATCACCCTTCTTACATTATTAGGATGAATCCGATTCGCGCTTTCCGGGTCAACGCTGCGTAATTGTTCAAAAACAGGATCAATCCCTAACTCCCTTACCTGTTTTTCGAGGCCCTCTCTATAAACCGGGTCGGATGGTGCCTCCGAAAATTGATAATCATAAATGACCGATTGTATGTATAATCCTGTTCCACCGACGATAATAGGGAGTTTACCTCTGCTTTGGATATCCTCGATACAAGCATTAGCCCGCTCCTGGAACTCTGCCGCACTAAATGGTTCATCAGGGTCTTTAATATCAAGTAAATAATGAGGAATTCCTTCTGTTTCTTCCCGCTTGATTTTTGCAGTCCCAATATCCATCCCCTTATAAACCTGCATGGAGTCTCCGCTAATAATTTCACCATTAAATAACTTTGCCATCTCAATGCTCATCTTTGTCTTGCCAACAGCAGTCGGCCCAATGATAACGAGAAGTTTTCCTTTTTGTTGTTTCACAATCTCACTGCCTTAAATGATTTTTTCCCTATCTTATCATAATCTCGATGAAAGCAGCTAAACATCAACCCATTATGTCCAATTCAGGTACTTTTATTCAACTTTTTCCCCGTAATAATTGTCATCTTTATATCTCTTAGATTGTCAGAGTCTAAAATATTGAAAAATACATTTGAAGCTCACAGCTCCATTTGCGACAATGGAGAAAAAACGTGATTTTTAAATCCCCTTCTCATTGTAGAAGGGGAATATAATCCCGATAATAGAATCGTAAAAAAAGGTATGATTCCTTCTACATTTGAGGAATCATACCTTTTTATCAATTGTGTTTCCTTTGGATCAATTTAGCCAATTTTTCCATTTACGGGTATGACCATCGTAACGGTCGTTTCTTTTTCAGAGGATTGTACATGAATATCTCCATCATATCTGTTCACTAAGTCTTTAACGATGAACAATCCTTGTCCGCGAACTTTGCCCTTTTGTGCCTTTTTGGTTGAAAAACCGCTGGCGAATATATTCTCCAGATCTAATTCTGAAATCATTGGTCCGGTGTTCGTGACCATAAACGTATACTTTTCTTCATCAGCTTTGCAGGCAATATTCATTCGGCGTTCTTGCTCTGACAATTCAATTGTTGCTTCAATAGCATTGTCGATAACATTTGATAATAATTTTATCAAATCGATTGTTTTGACCCGATTGAAGGATTCGGTTGAAACATCAATCTCAATATCGATGTTATAATTCTGAGCCGAGAGCCTTTTAGTCTCTAACAGGACAGATAAGCCCGGATGAATCACATCCAATTTCATCGATTCAATCGAATGCACTTCTTTTGAAAGACCGGTTAAATATTCAAGTGCTTTTGCGTTCTCCTCTAATTTAAGCAGTCCATGTATCACCTGAATATGATTGGAAAAATCATGCCTTAATGAGCGGACTGAAGCAATGAGCGATTGAAATTCTGATTGATACGTATCTTCCGTATCCCCCACTTCACGTGTCAGTTCCTTTTGATACCATTTTTGAATGACAAAAAAGGTAACCAGCAGCATGATAACAAATCCACCATTATAAATAAGAATGGCAATGCTGCTTTTCAATACCTTGCTGTTAATGGCATTAATATCTTCTACGCTCATATCAATGCCCAAAAAACCAACAATGGTGCCATCTTGATTTTTCATTGGCACTCCCACAGTCAAATACTCGCCATATTCCGGATCTTCTAGAATCCCGGTAATAAAGCTTTTCCCTTCATACGCCTGTTTGACCTGCTCCGACGGAACAGTACATACACCACCGATAGGAAAATCCCCTTTATGTTCTTTAGAAAATCCAGTAATCATAGCTTTAGATACTCGCGGATTATCAATCATGATGGTATAAACATATAATGCTCCTATTTTTTCACGGGCATCCTCTAAGTAAGCTTTTATATCCCTATAATCCCGGCTCTTTACTTGGTTATTAAGAAATCGCTGATAGGCTTCTATATCCATCGAGTCGGCAATAGATCTAGCAGCTACCAAGTTTTGATTAGCAACAGATTTTTGTACAGAATTTTTAATGCTTAAATATGTTGAAAACATATTTAGAAGAATGAAAACAATCAATAAAAGAATGGTCAAATAAAGAAATGCCCTTAACTTTTTATTTTTCATAGGATTAAACTTACCTCATCTCTAGCAGCTAAAAGTTAACGAACCTATTCTGAGTTTACTATATAAAGGGACAAAGAAATAGAGATAAATCTAATATTCTCTATCATCCCAGGCATATAATACTATAATTAATCAAGTAATTAACAGATCACCCACTAATTTTCAATCCTTTAACTTTTCATATTTTAATCTACACCAAATCAACTAATAATTATTACCAATAAAACTTTTTATTCCCAAATAGTTAATTATATCAATATAACTTTTTATAAGAAAATGAAAAAAATAAAAGAGTTGTGTTCGGTATTTCCGCTTCAAAAAAATAATTTTACCCTTTATATGAAAATATTACAAGAACATAGAGGTTCCATATGTAAAATCACACCATAATTAATATTTATTGTATTAAATTGCACAAAAATAGCGGACTACTCCTCTTTCAATAGTGCATATTAACTAATTTTTCATTAAGGAAAACATCATTTTAACGAGAAGATTTCCTTAATTAAAAAAATGGAATCAGAGCCTGATCCCCTGATTCCATTTACATATGATAGCTTTTATTTAATCGAATTAATGACTGCCCGCTCATACATCTTTTTAGTTACTTGATAATATAGCAGTTGAAAAAGAAAATACGTTACGATGACCACAGCCGAATAGACAAACAAATTGGATCCCAATAAATTGCTTAATGCCACGTAGGCGACTATGGCATGAATCATCCCTATCAGAAATGGAGCGAAAAAGAGGATACGTATTTCCGCACTTAAAATTTGCCGTATTTCTTTTTTTGTCAGTCCCAATCGATGTAGGGCATGAATTTGGATTTTTTTATCTTCTAAATTCGTAAAAACTCGCAGATACATCATGCTCCCTTGGACGATAAAGAATAATAAACTGACAAACAAGCCGATAAAAAGAATCAACATGCTTCCCTGTTTCATTTCTTGATAAATCGGAGCTCTTGTTTGCAGTTGATTATGATCAGGATTATTAGACATTTTTTCGATTTCACTAGATGTTTCCATTGAATCTTCCCAATCTTTAACTTCATACCCTCGTACTCTTACCATCTCTTTTAAAGGAACATCAGCAGTGATTTCATGATACAGCTTATCATCGACTACCATCAGGGTCGTTGCTGATTTTATGGGTGCGACTATGGATTGATTGCGCTGACCGGTCATTGTTACCTGTATGATTTGTTTACCATAGTGAAGATCCTTTTGTTCTCCCTTTTGGACGAATTGAAAGTCCAGTCCTCCATAAGGAAAAATGTATAACGCTTCTTTTCCGGATAACTTTGCTGGATCAATTTTTCGCAATGCAGCCGCATCGTTATAATCACATTCCGAGATTAATAATGACCTATTTTCATTGGCTTCTCCCGTTCTCATATCAGGTAACATGTGAGTAATCGGCACACCTGTCATATTTACTTCGTAAAGGATCTTGAATCCATCTTCCTTTAATGTTTTCTCTACTGCGGATGGTTCAATAACGGAATAAATGGAAGCATCATTTTCAACCCAGCCAATTGATTGCGGAATGTTATCCACCCCTTGCTTTTTTAAATCTGCACTGAACATGAAAAGTGTTCCTGCAGATGTCAAAATCACGGCTGTAATGATCGAGGTCAAAAAGAATAACCTGGAATAGTCCTTAATATTAAATATCAGGTTTGTTTGAGTAATTAAATTCGTTCCACCATATAAGCTTTTCTTCTTCCGGTAAAGCCTGCTGCATAGAGCGACAATACTTTGGCTGAATAGAAAATAGGTGCCGATCAGTACGAAGAATAAAATGGGCATTACTCGAATATAAGAATTGTTCAACGACATCGTGCCTGCCAAATAATAAGAAATGCTTAAGCAAACTGCTGATAGTGCAATTAACCACTTTGAAACGAAGGGCGTCTTTTTTGGTTTTTGTTTATCTTTTAGTAAATCGACTACCTCCGCATTTCCAATGTGGAACAATGAAAGGAGCGATAATAGCTGAAATAGCAAAACGAAACCAACAATGGTATAAATAAAGGCCTCAGGGACAAAGACAAATGATATTGGTTGCTCTACAGCCAATAACCTAGAAACTGCCATTAAGAATAACTTTGAGAACAACAACCCCAAGCCTACTCCGATCAGGATAGATATGAGGGAAACCATCGTTTGCTCCAGGTAAATCAGTTTTCTTAGTTGGGATTTGGACATTCCAAGCAGTGTCAGCAATCCAAACTCTTTTTTTCGCGGCTGAATAAATGCTGCATTCGAATAAGCAATAAAGAAAACTGAAAATATGATGATCACGATTTCAGCTGCAATGAGTCCCCTACTAATTAGCTGTCCCCCAGGGATATTCGCATGGACCACATCAGGATGAAAGATAAATGATGCGTAAATAAAAAAAATGGAGACGGAAAGGACAATGCTGAAAAAATATGCTAGATAACGTTGTGCATTTCCTTGGATATTTCTCTTAGCGAGAAGTCGGATGTTCATGATAGACTCCTCCCAAAACGCTTAACGTATCTAAAATCCTTTGATGGAAGCTCTGTCTTTCCCCTCCGCTGTGAACCTCCGAAAAGAACTTGCCATCCTTTATGAATAGAATCCGGTCACAGAAACTGGCGGCAGTCGGGTCATGAGTGACCATGAGGATTGTTGCTCCCTTTTTCTCTTGAAGTGTCGTGAGGGTATCCATTACCTGCTTGGCAGATTTGGAATCCAAATTACCAGTAGGTTCATCCGCTAAAATAATGGAAGGTTCATGAATGATCGCTCTTGCACAAGCTGTTCGTTGCTTCTGACCTCCGGAAATTTCAAAAGTCCGCTTTTCTAATATCCCTTCTATACCAAGAAGGTTCGCCAATTGGCTTATCCTATTTTCCATTTCCTGCAGTTTATACTGATCTAACGCTAAAGGAAGAAGGATATTTTCGCGAACGGTAAGTGTATCAAGAAGATTGAAGTCTTGAAATACAAATCCAATTTCCCTCCTGCGAAACAAAGCCAGGTCCTGATTGTTTAATTCATTAGGATTCTGATCATTTAGAATGACTTTACCTGTGGTGGGTTTATCAATCGTGGCCATTAAGTTAAGCAGAGTGGTTTTCCCGCTGCCTGATGGACCCATCACTCCGACAAATTCCCCTTTCTGTACATTCATGGTGAAATTATGTAACGCTTTATGAAATAAATTCCCCTGCTTTTGAAAATAAGTTTTGGATAGTTGTTCCGCTTTTAAAATCGACATCCTGAATACCTCCCTTTCTTACCGTAAGTATAATGAATAAAGCGGGAGGCTCCCATCGAAGTTTATTACATAATCGTTTAACACCCTTACAATTCTGTCACCTTTCATGTAAGGTATTTATCTTAAAAAGAAATTCCACAGTAGTCCCTTCGGATACAGTCGATTGAATGGTAACGCCATGCCCAAGTCTCTTGACGATTTCCTTCACTAGATATAGTCCCATTCCGGTTGACTCTTGTTGGACTCGCCCGTTCTCTCCAGTAAAAAATGGATCAAACACTCGTTTTACATCATGTGGGGCAATTCCAATTCCCTGATCTGTTATCCTTAGGAAAATCTCCGACTCTTTTTCAACAAAGTTGAACGTTATGCTGTCATGCTCTTCCTGCCTTGAATACTTCAGTGCATTAAAGATCACCTGACTAATGGCGAAGTGGAGCCACTTACGATCCGAATGCACATATAAATTCTCAAGCTCCGTTTCAAGCCTGGGGTATATGAACCGTTTGATGAACTGTTTTTTTTCCTCGTTAATCACTTGCTTGACTAGATTAATTAAGTCAACCCGCTCCGATTTTACATCCTCCGAAAAACGCTGCAGCCTTGCTCCATGCAATATAATTTCCAGCCCTCTGCGAAATCGATCATTTTCTTCTTCTATCTCTTTAAGATAATCCTTCATCGGCTCATTCGAAAATGTCCTTCTGCCTTCTTGAATCAGTAAGGAAATGACTGAAACAGGTGTCTTCATTTGATGAACCCATTGATGAATCAACAGCTCATATTGCTCCTTCTGTTTGACTTGTTCTTGTAATTGTCCAATTGTTTCCTGGTTCATTTGTTGAAAAAGCTCCATCCACAACTTTTGTTCATTTGACAAGGGGTCCCTAAAGGCTTCGACATATTCAAACGACAAGCTTGGTTCTTGCTTCATCCTTGCTAATTGATTAAGAAAACGGTAATGCCTTATGTAATCGGCCGCTAAAAATAGAATCATCATAAACAACGCGAGAATAATTAAATAGATGATATTTGAAATCGATATGTGATTCCCCGCTTCCAGAACGGCTAATGAATAAGCAATAATAAGCAGGCTTACCAATAGAACGGTATAAAATATAAAATAAAGACGGTCTATAATAAAGGATTTTAGCTTCACTTTTCTTCACCTTGCACTATTTTTAGTCGATATCCTTTTCCCCTGCTGGTTGTTATGGCATGCTTTACGCCAATATCCTCTAGTTTTCTCCGTACCCTTGTGACATTGACGGTCAATGTATTGTCATCAACAAATGAATCATCATTCCATAATGCTTCAAGTAAATCTTCACGCGAGACAATGGTGTCATACTGTCGTAGTAAACAACTCAATAATTTCAACTCATTTTGAGTTAACGTTACCTGATTGTCTTGATATTCAATCATCGCTTTTTCCGTATAAAGCGTTAATCCATCCATTTCCTTTATTTGGTGGTCTAATGAAGATATTTCCGCATATTCACCATAAACCCTACGTAGGACACTCTTTATTTTCGCTAGTACCACTTCCAAATGAAACGGTTTGGTTAAATAATCATCTCCCCCATATTCAATGGCCATGACTTGGTTCATTTCATCTGTCCTTGCAGAGATGAATATAATGGGAACCTTTGACACCGTCCTTATTAGTCGGCACCAATGGAATCCATCATAAAAGGGCAGATTAATATCCAATAAAACCAAATCTGGCTTTATCTCTTGGAACTCCGCAAATACTTGGTCCAGTTGCTTCACTTCAAAAACCTCATACCCATACCTTTTTAAAAAATTGACCAAGATTCCAGCTATTTTGAAATCGTCTTCAACCAATAATATTTTATACATCTTTTTCTCCTCATTAACATGACAATCCTACATATTAATCTGACTTTTGAAATGAAAATAAAAAGCCTTGAATGGTATGAGCCAATCAAGGGGATTTCAATAAAATTAGATTTCCTCCGGGATTTTCAATCCCTCAATAAAGGATTTAAAACTGGATGCAACTTTATAAATATTTTCATCCTGGCTTGATGGATCTGAATACCAACCCTGATCCCAGAAGTAAACTCCCTTTTCCTCTTCGTTATTTATCAGCAAGATTTTACCTGCACATGTATCATTACCTATTATAATGCAATTCTTATGTAAGTCTTTTCTGTTTTCTTCATGCCATTTCTGTAAATCCCGTTCTTTATCTTGAAGCTCTAATCCATAAAGTACATTTAAGCAAACGAGTGTGTCTAATCCATCCACATAAAACTTACAGTTTTGAACCGCAGTTGTGCCGCCATTATACTTAAGTAGAAATTGTTTATAATCTGCAGGGATTTCAAAACCCACAAATTCCTGAAAATTATTCACTGCTTCTTGTGTCGCTTTGCCATATCCAGTAATATTCACCATTGTATCGACTCCATTTCATTTTATTGTAGTAAAATCAATTGATAATCTTATTCTATTTCACTTGCTAATTGCAGTTTATAAAATGGCCGGGTTCTACACTCCATTACAACTCTGTTAATCTAAAATTTACTTTTCTTAATGGAGATCCCTTAAAAATAATTTATTCATAATTACTTAGAAAATAATACTTTTTTTAAATATATTAACATAATTTTACTATCCTTTTCAGTATTTTCTGATATTTTTTTTGACAATTTCGTTTCTTTTCATTAAGAAAATAGCTTTTTTTAAAAAAGAGTCTTTACCGAAAAATCGATAAATCGTATAATTCGTAGATAAATCAGGTATTTTCGTAGATATATGTCCATTTTCGAAGATATATTCCCGATTTCGCAGATAAATGAAACTTAGCATTATTCATTCTTCCTTATAATATTCAATAAAAAAAGGCGCCCAACCATCATCTTCGAGGTTGTGCGCCATGAATTAATCCCATTACATCTCAGACAACTTTATAGTCATCATAAGTAATTAATAACCTGCTCATAGAAACTGTCTCAGCACGAAGCTTATTCTTATCACGACAATAAGCAATGATGGAACTATTGGGAATTTTAGCTGTACAATTCCATTTACTATACTTTTCATTATACCTAGAGGATATTTCGATAATCTCACCACGTACTTTTAACATCCTGCGTTCTACCAAGGGCATCATCTCCAATTCCGATAATATTATTTACCCTAAATCGGATAAAAAATTCTTGAGGCTCATTCAGGAATGGCATATTCACAGATTATGGACATTATAGCAAAACAAACATACATGCTAAACAAAAGATGTCTACATATTCACAGAGTAATCGCTGCCGGTAACTGGCATTATTGTTTGGACAACCTATAGATCTATTATTATAGGAAATGACAAGGTTGTTCCTCTTAAAAATGCGGTGAATCCGATTCGTAATCTTATAGGATGTCTCTTTATTTAAGGTATTATAACCAGAATAATCTTAATATTTTTTTGGAATATTAAGATAAATCATAAAGCCCACCTAATATCTCTTTATTATAACGATAAAAATTATATTCGTATCACAAAAGAAATATTTGAAATTAAGAGATTAGAGTCGTATGATTAGTAGTATCGGCGGAAAACACATAAATCAAAATAATTAAGTTTAAAGGGGAATTAGATATGGTAGATGTAGTCTCAAAACCTGAACATGAAACACTTAATATTTCTGCAAACCAAGAACAATTGGATATCCTTGATCAGCTTTTAAAGCCTGAGGTTCAGGAATCATTGAACACTTTAGTTGAGCAGTTACCAAAACTGACTGAGTTAGTGAATATTTTAACAAAGTCTTATGATTTCGCTCAATCGGTTGCGACTGATGATGTTTTGAAAAATGATACGGTCAGCGCCATTTCGGAGATTGCGACACCTGTAGTACATTCAGTAAAAGGGCTTGCGGCTAATGCCATCGAAGCTAAGGATCGTGCTGATGTGAATAATGATGTAATCGGTCTTTTTGGTCTGTTAAGGATGATGAAAGATCCTCAAGCACAAAAACTTTTCCGTTTCGCCCAAGCTTTTCTTGAAGTCTCTTCAGAACGTAAAAACCAAAAATAATTTGATAAACTTTCAGTAAGAACGGGGGATTAACTATGTCAAAACAAATCGTCATCTTAGGTGCAGGTTACGCAGGATTGCTATCTGCCTTATCCGTACGTGAATATTACAATAAAGATGAAGTTCAGGTTACAGTGGTGAATCAATTTCCAACGCACCAAATCATCACCGAATTGCACCGTCTTGCAGGCGGATCCATTTCTGAACAAGCCGTTTCCATTCCTTTGGAAAAGCTTTTCAAAGGAAAAGATATCGACCTTATCATTTCCAAAGTGGAGTCTTTCTCAGTCGATAACAAAGAAGTGAAACTTGCCAATGGTTCCACTTTATCTTATGATGCCCTGGTTGTTGCTTTGGGAAGCCAAACAGGATTCTTCGGCATTCCGGGACTTGAGGAAAACAGCATGGTCTTGAAATCCGTAAATGATGCAAACAAGATTTACAAACATATCGAAGATCGCATCCGCGAATATGCACAAACCAATAATGAAGCGGACGCAACCATCGTGATCGGCGGCGGCGGATTGACGGGCGTTGAGTTAATCGGTGAAATCGTGGATCATTTCCCTAAAATCGCTAAAAAGTTCGGAGTGGACTTCAAGGATTTGAAAATCAAGCTTGTTGAAGCTGGTCCAAAAATCCTTCCGGTCCTGCCTGATCACTTAATCGAACGTGCGATGACAAGCTTGGAAGCACGCGGCGTTGAATTCTTGACAGGTCTGCCTGTAACGGGTGTTAAAGGAAATCAAATCGAATTGAAAGATGGACAAACGATAACTGCCAATACGCTTGTTTGGACAGGCGGAGTTGCGGCTCTTCCTATCGTAGGCGAATCAGGCCTTGAAGTGGATCGCGGCAAAGCAACCGTTAATGAGTTCTTGCAATCCAAATCCCATAATGACGTATTCGTTGTCGGGGACAGTGCCGTTGCCTTCCCTCCAGAAGGCGGCCGTCCATACGCTCCTACTGCACAAAATGCTTGGCAAATGGGTGAGCTTGTTGGATACAACCTATATGCAGCCTTTGAAGGCAAGAAACTTGAAGAATTTTCACCTGTAAACTCAGGTACACTTGCGAGCCTTGGACGTAAGGATGCGGTGGCAACCGTTGGGGCAAATAACACGTCCCTTAAAGGTCTGCCGGCTACATTGATGAAAGAAGCAAGTAATGTTCGCTATCTATCACACATCAAAGCCCTATTCAGCCTGGCTTATTAATTTTAAGATAAAGCACTCATTGAATTTAAAAGGACCATTCATCATTTGATGAATGGTCCTCTTTTGTAATTAAAGGGCTATTTAAAGAAATCAAATCTTAACTTGGTTGATGCTGAATCTAAGGTAAAATCCCTCAGGTAATTTTGCATTTGTCAATATCCGGGTTTCTTTTAAGCGTTTATCATTATAGGAGGAGACTTCCATCAATTCTTCATCCATATAAGCAGGATGGGTCATTATCTCCACGCTCGACCCATCCATTACCCTCCCTTTCAAGTTTTGAAAGTAATCTTCAACCACCATTTCTCCATAAAAATCATCGAGGAATACATCTGTAACGGTTTGAATCCCAGCAAGGTGCCTTCCGGCATTACGCACTGGCAATCCGTATTTCTCAGACAGCTTTTTAATAACAGGTAGAAATGCTGTGATCCCGTGTACATGATGATGGCTGTCGAAATGAGTCGGAAATAGACCAAATTCCAAGAATCTTTCGATTTGTGCTGACCACTCCCTCTCCAAGTCGCTCAAGGAAATAGCGGTAGGATCCCCATATACCTCCCCTTGCTTCTTAAAGAAACCAGATTCGTCTACTAAACTCGGAACATCACTCAATAAAGGTTTACCCCATGTCAGCACTAAGTGTATACCTATCTTCAACGAAGGTGTCTTCTTTGCGATTTCAATCGCATGCTCCGTTGCTATCGCATTCATCATGATCGTTGCCGAATTGACAATTCCATATTTGTGGCTATCCAAAATCCCATAATTCACCGCTTTAGTTAACCCGAAATCATCTGCATTTACAAGGACTTCAATCATGATAAATTATCCTGCAACTCCTTTTTTTCAAAAAACTGCGGCAGATAATCTTTATGTGCCTCCAGCATTTCGTCTAAGATAAGTTTTGCAACCCGGTCACTTGGAACGAGTGGATTGATCGTCATGGCAAGCAACGCAGTATCATAGTCCCCTGAAATTGCAGCTTCGATGGCTACCCTTTCAAAGGATTTGATTTGCTGAATTAATCCGCGGACAGCGACAGGAAGCTCTCCTACATTGATTGGCTTAGGACCATCCTTAGTTATCACGCAACTGGTTTCAATCGCCGAGCCGTAAGGGATGCCTTCAATCGCACCATGGTTTACGGTATTTACCGCTTGAATATCTCGCTTATCCGTATGCATCGAGCAAATCAACCGCACAGCTGCATCACTGTAGTACGCACCTCCGCGCTCTTCAAGCTGCGGCGGCTTGATAGCCAGATCCTGGTCTTTGTATAGCTCGAATAATCCTGCTTCAAGTCTTTGAACGACCTCTGCACGTGTTTCCCCATTTTCTGCATCCTTCAATTCTTGGGCTAGCACATCTCCCGTTTTATAATAGTAGTTGTGGTATGGACACGGAAACAGGTTTAACGCTCTAAGGAATTCCGGTTCCCATCCCATTGCATGGATGTTCTTCATCGTGACAGCTTTAGCTGGATCTGTAATCAAATGGATGATTTGATCTTTTACACTCTCGCCATCAACGAATACATCCAAGCCGTAAACCATATGGTTCAAGCCAGCAAAGTCGATCCGGACTCTTGATGGCTCTACATCCATCAAATCTGCAACACCTCTTTCCATACCAATCGGCACATTGCAAAGGCCAATGATTTTGGAAATATTACTGTGACGCAGAACTGCTTCCGTTACCATCCCTGCAGGATTCGTGAAGTTAATCAGCCATGCTTCCGGACATAATTCCTCCATTTCATGAGCAATGTCCAGAATGACAGGAATCGTTCTAAAAGCCTTGAAAAGCCCGCCTGGTCCATTCGTCTCCTGTCCGATCACTCCGTGTTTCAATGGAATCTTTTCATCAAGCGCCCTTGCTGCGAGCTGGCCAACCCGCAATTGGGTTGTTACATAATCAGCACCTTTAAGCGCTTTCTTTCTGTCTAGCGTGAGATGGACTTCAATATTCACACCAGCCTTTTCAATCATCCTTCTTGCCAAATTCCCGACAATTTCAAGCTTTTCCTTTCCCGCTTCAATGTCCACGAGCCAAATTTCACTCACAGGAAGTTCTTCATGATATTTGATGAAACCTTCGATCAGCTCAGGTGTATAGCTCGAACCTCCGCCAATCGTGACAATCTTCAGCCCCTTGCTCATTCAGCAGTCCTCTCCTTCACAGCATCTGCATGTAAGAATTCTTCGCGTAGATCAATCATTTCAATTGCAAGATCCTTTATAGTCATCGCTGTCATTAAATGATCTTGTGCATGAACCAGGATAATGGGAAGATCAAAATGATCCCCGCCCGCCTCAGCATGGATTAATTGGGTTTGGTATTTATGGGCTTGCAATAATTCCGTTTCAGCCTCGGCTATTTTCACGCGAGCAGAATCAAAATTCCTTTTCTTTGCTTCCTGCATCGCTTCCATTGCAAAGCTTCTCGCATTCCCGCTATATAAAATCAATTGAAAGGATAGTTGGTATAATTCTTCTTTTTCCATTTTCATCACTACTTTCTTAAACGCTTAGCGTTTCTGAATCTTTTGTAAGCTCTTTTTTGTTTTTGGTGTCTATCTTCACTTGAGCATAAACGAATGGTAAATAAATCGCTGTTGAAATGACTAAGTTGATTGCAGCCAAGACCGCTCCAGACACATGCCCGCCTGTGGCCAGGAACCCACCCACAATCGGAGGGGTAACCCATGGAATCTTAGCAACGATCGGGAAAACCATTCCGCTGCTTACCGCGATATAAGAGATCACCGTTGTAATTACCGGGCCGAGAACAAATGGGATGAACCACATTGGATTCAGAACGATAGGCAATCCGAAAAGAATGGGTTCGTTAATCTGGAACACTCCAGGTGCCCCTCCGAGTGCAATCATCTGTTTATACCGTTTCCGACCGGCAATGATCATTGCAATGATAAGGCCCAATGTTGCACCAGATCCGCCTAAATAAACAAATGCATCCAGGAAAGAACCCGCCAATACCCCGTATTGGTCCATGTCTTTGACGCCTTTTGCATATAAATCGATATTTTTCACTCCCGAACTTTCAAAAAGCGGTGTCGTTATCCCGCCAAGGATATTGGGTCCATGCAAACCGATCATCCATAATAAGTGAACAAGAAATACTAGTAAAATAGCGAATGGCAATGAATCTACTGCACTTTGTAATGGAGATACAATTACTTTACTCAGCCAGTCATTCAGTACCTGCCCATCCGTAACTTTACGGAAAAGCAGTCCAAATACACCAGCGATAAAGATCGTTGCCATACCCGGCACTAACTTTGCAAATGAACGGGCTACCGCTGGAGGTACTCCATCAGGAAGCTTGATGACTAAATATTTCACTCGGGAAAGTCTCACAAAGATTTCAGTGGCTATTAAGGCAACGACAATTCCCGTAAATAGGGCAGTAGCATTAAAATAGTTCACGCTTACAAAACCCCATGCCCCGCCTGTAACATCCTTATCATCGATAGTTATAGTGACATTTCCGATTTGAGGTAATAATAAAAAGAAACAGGCTGCGGAAACCAGCATCGCTTCAAAACCATCGTCACCGTATGATCGTGCCAATTTATAAGAGATTCCGAATACAGCGAATACAGTCATGAATGCAAACGTTCCAAACCAAATATCACCGCCCAGCGTATTCCATGCAGGACCGAAGATAGCCTCCATCATTCTTCCATAAGGCTTGATGACTTGCCCAAGATTATTAAACAGGACGGCGAATGACCCGATCATTGTAATCGCTATCATTCCAATCAATGCGTCACGAATCGCAAGCAAATGCCGGTTATTTCCTACCTTTACCGCCCCAGGCATAATATACTTATCAATAAAAGTCATCATATCCTTATTCTCCTTTTATTAAAGTAGTGGCTTGTTTTAGTACTTCTTCACCATTACATAGTCCATAGAACATTGGATTGATGGTTGCGACTGGAATTCCCTTTTCTTTTCCGCCTTCCTGTAACTTGGAAAGAAGATATCTTACCTGCGGACCTAATAAAATCACATCAGCCTTATCTATTTCATTGTTCACTTCTGTAGAACCTACAGCCCATATATGACATTCTATCCCTTGTTTTTTAGCGCTTTCCTCCATCTTGGTAACTAATAAACTAGTAGACATACCTGCAGAACAACATAATAAGATATTCATTGAAATTACCCCCCTTTTAATGATTGATTATTCAGTATTTTTAAGTAAGACTAAACCGCACTTTTATAATAATGGATGTTACTTTGTTTTATCACTTCCTTTGAAAAGATATATGAAATGGGTATTATTACCTCCATACATACATTGTAGTTACAAATCGAAAAAATATCAACACAATTTTTAATTTGTTACTACAAATTTGTGAATTAAAGTTGATTATTGTACTTATCCGAGATAATCTATATGTATATAATGGGAATGAACTTAGGAGGAATCACTGTGGAGACCATGAATAAAGAAGCGGCATTGCATTCCATAGTTAAGGAATCGATTATCGATCTCATAAAAAATGGCGAATATCAAACAAATACGAAATTACCGACTGAGGCCGAATTTTGTAAAATATACGGAGTAAGCAGGACAACAGTTCGCACGGCCTTACAGCAATTGAACGTCGAAGGCTATATCTACCGTGTTCAAGGAAAAGGTACCTTCGTTTCGGAGAATAAAGTGAAACAATTTCTTACAAGCACGGTTGAAAAGTTCTCTGAGCAAGTCACGATGCAAGGAAAAAACCCTTCTACAAAGGTCATTAGCTTAAAAGTGATTGAAGCAAATGCTACCCTTGCCAAGCTTTTTAAACAAAATATTGGAGACCCCGTAAACAAATTGGAACGGATACGTTACGTAAACGACATCCCCCTTCAATATGAAATTGCCTTTCTCCCTTGGTATAAAACACCCGGGCTTAATATCGAAGCCTGTGAAAAATCACTCTTTAAAGTACTTGAAACACAATTCAATTTAAAAGTAAAAAAAACGGTTGAACACTTGGAGTTTTCACTTGCCGACGATTCCATTTCTGATAAATTGGATGTACCGAACGGTTCACCTTGTTTTTCCTTAGAAACTTACACATATGAGAATGATGGATCGGTCATTGAATTCTCTAAAACTCTCTTTAGAGGCGATCGTGCACACTTTGTCATCGAGCGGAACTATTGATTATTAATAGATAAAATAAGACGGATGCCCTTTTAATTAAGGCATCCCATTTTTTTGTGCACTTGTGTTTTCAATACAGCTTCAAAACTTAGTATGGATCAAAAGGTTAGAAATGGAACGACCAAATACATGCTCCGAAAAGCTGCCCGTGGGATAGTTCCGGAACATGTATGGAGCAGAAAGAAGTAGGCTTTCCTGTTCCGATACGCCATTGGTTAAAGGATGAATTATACGATTGGTCAGTAAGGTTAATCCCGGAAAGCCCGACTGACTATCTATTTAACAAAGCGCAAATTATGAAATTACTTGAAAACCATGTAAATAATAAAGCGGACAATAGCCGGAAGCTCTGGACTATTTTAACTTTTATGATTTGGCATCAAATTTATATAGAAAAACAATATGAGCCCCAAAAGCTTTTACAATATGCTGTAAATTAAGCACCTTTATTGGCTTGTTTACTCATTGCACCCAAGCATCAATGAATGATTGCTTGGGTGCCTTTTATTTGATTATCACCCAAAAACGAGTATCCAATCAATTTAACAATTGGTATATGACGAATTTCTCAAAAGGATTAGATTCAGTCAAGCCAGGTAACATCACTTCGTTTTTCAGCTCGAAGGCGGTTTGATTTTCGAGGAAAAAAATATAATCCTGTGAAGCATAAAATAATATAAGTTCGATTTGGCGCGGTTCTTTTTCATAGGAAAGCAATATATTATTGATGATTTTCATGAAAATCTGTACCGAGAACGGATTAAAGAAATAAAAACGATTGTCTTTCGTATCAATATCATATTCTTCTGCCAAACAACATTGGAATTCTATATTGCCATTATTGTTTTTCCTTTTCTTCATGTATCCATTCAGATTCTCGATCGCTTCTTTATAGAAATTATCATTCATCTCCACGCCAACCACAGATGATTGATATAAGTGATGGATAAAAAAATTCAAGCGTCCTTTACCGCATCCAAAATCCACAATGCGATCATTTCTTTTCAGTGCATATTTTTTGAATAAATGTTCTAATGCGCTGTATGGCGTAGGCTCGTATCGGTGATAATGCAAAGAATCATTGAAATTTTTTTGTTCACCTTCCGTCTTGATGTTCAGCATTTCATCATAATTCGTTTCTTCCATTGTTATCTGCACCTGCTTCATGGTTTTTTCGATAAAGGGATTCCTAACTAAAAACCCCGAATAAGGTTGATCTTATCCAGGGTAAAGTCTTTATATATGAATGTCCAGACAATTAATTGGATTTTGCTTTAGTTACATAATCATTAAAATCAGAGATGCTTGGATTGGCCATATAGTGACCGCCTTCCACTTGGATAGTCTGACCTGTAATGAATTTGGACTCATCGGATGCAAGGAATAGAACTGTATATCCGATATCATCCGCTTCACCATGATATGGCAATGCATTAAATTTGGCAAAAATATCGAGTACGGCCGGAGGCATATTATTTTTCGCTGCAGGAGTTAAAATAAGGCCTGGTGCCACTCCATTACAACGAATATGATCTTTACCATACTGTGCAGCGATATAACGGGTCAAATTCACTACCCCCGCTTTAGAGGCACCATATGCAGAACGTACGGAGTCACCTGTAAATCCAGCCATGGAGGCCGTATTGATGATCGATCCTCCTCCCGCTTTAATCATGTGAGGAATTGCAAACCTGCTTCCCAATAGGACACTTTTTAAATTCACATCCATAAGTCGGTCCCATTCTTCCAAATCTAAATTCACGACATCCAGATCTTTATGTAGGTTAGTTAAACCCACATTATTAACAAGTACCGTAACCGTTCCATATTGTTCAATTGTAAAGTCAACTGCTGCCTGGATGGAATCTGCTTGTCCAGCATCCAAGAACACTCCAGCTGCTTCCCCACCTTGTTTTTAAATGTTTTCGGCTGCTTCTTTTGCTCCTGCTTCGTTAAAATCAGCAATCACAACTTTTGCGCCTTCTTTAGCCATTAGCGTGGATATGGATAACCCTATACCTGAAGCTCCACCTGTCACTAATGTTACTTTACCTTGTACTCTTCCCATAATAACCCACCTGCTCTTCAAAATTGAATATTACTGCTTTATTAATCATGACTAACAGTACAAGAATACAATATATATAAAGCTGTTACAAATAATTATACTTATAGTTCATTTCCGTAAAATGTAGATTATTAGAATGTCGTAACCCTAATGAAAATTTTGTTTACCAAATCCAAAACAGAAAAAAGCTGAAGCATCAAAAAGAGCTTCAGCTTTTTTCATTTTTCTTCTTCATCATCCCATATGATCCAATCATGAACCTCAAGAATTTCCAGAAATTTCATCAACCGCGGTAAGGCTGGTTCTGCTTCCTCACCAAAATGTTCACTCATCGCTTCAGAAATCTGATTTACATTCCTTTGGAAATCCATCTGTTTAATGGCATATGCCCCAAACTTATCAAGCTTGATTTTACGGACTGATGGTTGTTTAAAGAAACGAATTGTAATTCGTTCCACAAAATTGGTCCTTTGAATGACTAAAAAAGTTGATTCCGAAGATTCTTGTACCATAGTGACGCGTTTTTCCAAAAGGGGAACCATGGTTAACAGGTTCCGCTTTTTTGATTGGCGTTTACGAAGCATCTTCTTTTTTCCCTTTGCTGGATACGAACCATAGCAATCCAGCTAGAGCAAGGAATAGTAGGAAAGGTAGCAAATTACTGGCTAATTTAGCCACAGCCGGAACTTGGACACCTGCTGCGATCAATATGGCAATAAGTACACCAATCAATGATTCACCCGCTATTAAACCAGAGGCAAATAATACACCTCTATCAACCCGTGCTTTAAGCGCTTCTTTTGTTTTCGAGAAGAACTCAACGAAGAATCGAATAAATCCACCAATCATGATTGGGGCACTAGTATGAACCGGCAAGTAAATGCCGACTGCAACAACAAGTGAATTCAGACCGAAAAACTCTAATGTGATGGAAATAGCCGCACCGATAAAGATGAGAGTCCAAGGTAAATCTCCCCCAAGAACACCTTCAGCAAGTATTTTCATTAGTGCCGCTTTAGGTGCAGGTAGTTCTGCAGATCCCATCGTATATGCGTTATCCATTAGAACCAGGATAAAACCAATGACAGAAGCGGACGCAACAACACCGATCATCATGGCAACTTGTTGTTTCCATGGTGTTCCGCCGACGATATATCCTGTTTTTAGATCTTGAGAAACATCACCTGAAACCGCAAGTGCTGTACAAATGATCGCAGCGACAGTTAAAGCGGCTACCATTCCAGTCGTACCAGTAAAACCAGTAGCTTTATAGACAATCGCTACAATCAATAGCGTAGCTATCGTCATTCCAGAAACAGGGGAAGAAGAACTTCCGACGATCCCGACAACCCTTGAAGCCACTGTCACGAATAAAAATCCAAAAATCGCAATTGCAATCGCACCGATGATTCCCACATCTGTTATAGGTGTGAAAGCAATGATTAAAATAACGATGATCGTTCCCAACCAAACGTATTTAGCCGGTATATCTTGTTCTGTACGGATCGAACCTGATTTTAGTTGTCCTTTATTGGCTTTTACGCCTTTAAGAGTATCAAAAACTGAACTGAAAAGTATTGGTAATGTTTTGATCAATGTGATCAATCCGCCAGTTGCAACAGCACCAGCTCCAATATAGCGTATATAATTATCCCAAATTCCCCATGCATCCAATTCACCGATCGGTACATCAGAAGGGAAAATGGCTGTACCATTGCTTCCGCCAAAAAAGCTGATGGCTGGTATTAGAACGACCCAGGCTAATAAACCCCCACCTAGCATTTGTCCTGCAACACGCGGTCCAATAATATAACCTACACCCAAAAGGGAAGGAAAGGCATCAAGACCAACCACTGCATTTTTAAAATTCGTGATTCCTGTTTCAACCTCTGTCTTGAAAAGCTTAAACCCATCACCAAGCCCTTTAACCACACCGCCGATAACCAAACCGGCTCCGATTAGCTTGGCGCTTGTACCACCCTTTTCTCCTGACTTCAGGACCTCGGCACATGCCGTACCTTCCGGATAAGGTAATGTTTCATGTTCCCTTACAATCAAAAGCTGGCGAAGGGGAACCATCATGAAGACCCCTAAAAATCCCCCAGTTAATACAACGAAAATGATGAATGCTTGACTCACGTCCATGTCCCACATGAACAATGCTGGAATGGTAAATACAGCACCGGCACCAATAGCCTCACCTGCCGTGGTCATCGTTTGCACAATATTGTTCTCTAATATTGAATCCCTGCGAAAAACCCCTCTTAAGATAGCCATTGAAATTACCGCTGCGGGTATTGAAGCAGAGACAGTTAAACCAATAAGTAGGCCTAAGTATGCATTTGCCGCCCCGAATACGATTGCAAGAATGATCCCTAGAATGATTGCAGTTGCAGTTAATTCCGGTAGAGATTTAGATGCAGAGACGTACGGAACGAATTTACTCTCTTTTGAATTGTTCGACAATTTAGCCACTTCCTATGTTAAACTTTAAAATCACAGAGAACATTATATCACTGTAATTTAAAGTCACGCAATGGGAAAAATCTGCTTATCAAAAGTTTGATTACATCAAATATTCAGATTAGTAGTTTTAGTTTTAAAATATATAAAAATAATATTCATCTAATAACATAGCTAATACGTTACACGAAATCAATGCATCTCATTCATTTCATTAGCTCCATAAGCAAATAACCCACTGGGTTATTGCACATTAAAATGAGCTCTAACATATCTTGAAAAATCAAGTCTTAAAAAAAGGAATGATAAATCCATGGTCTCCTATATGGACTATACTTCACCATCAACACAATACTTTTTTGATGTTAATAAAAGCAATTTAATGAAAAAAGACAATCAAAACTATATAAATGTATTAGGTATCAAACAATTGAATACACTCGAAAATGTTTCTTTATTAGATATTTACCTTAGTGTAAACAATGTCGTAGAACCGCATTATCACCAAAATGCTGCAGAGCTAGTGTATTGCATTTCTGGAGCGGCAACCGTTTCATTACTGAACCCTTTTACTAAGCAAATACAAAATTATCCCATTAAACCTGGCCAAGTAGCCAACGTTCCACAAGGTTGGTGGCATTATGAAGTGGCTAATACTGATAATACTCATCTGCTGGCCATTTTTAATGCACCAACACCTGAGGTAATCCTTGGTTCAGATATCTTGAAATTGACACCTGCAAATATTATGGCACATACGTATTGCATGGATGAAAACCAATGGAAAAAAGCAATTGCACCGGTTCAACCCTCAACATTCATCGGTCCGTCAGCAAACTGCCATCGAGCGGCCGAAGAAGACATGCAGCAATATCCGCAATATATTAATCACTATGATAACCAAATGTATACTGCCCCGGCTTACAACTATCAATTCCAGCCTCCCCCCCCATATTATTATTATTGATGACCCTGTCCATGGCCTGTTCAAAGCCTATACACCTTCATGGATGAAGTCTAAAAAATCGGAATCGAAAATGGAGAACCCCATTACATAAGGGTTCTCCATTGCTTTTAATTACATGATCCGCTTGAACATTTTCTCCATTTCATAAATGGAATAAGAGATGATGATAGGTCTTCCATGAGGGCATGTGAAGGGATCTGTTGTCCGCCTTAGTTCATCCAATAGTGCTTGGATTTCATCATTCCGCAGATGACGGTTTGCCTTTATGGAGGCTTTACAGCTCATCATGATAGCTGCTTCTTCGCGCAATTTTTTGATGTCGACCTTTTTCATCGATAGCAATTGTTCGATCATTTCTTCAAGGATTTCCTGTTCAATTCCTTTAGGGAACCATTGTGGATGCGATCGGACAATAAAGGCGTTATAGCCAAACTCCTCTAAATAGACGCCCACTTTTTCCAATTCATGCCGATATTCATTTATCCGGATACATTGGTCTGTTGAAAATTCAAGGGTTATGGGTACAAGCATATCCTGTAGCTCGTTTTCAACACGTCCGACCTTTTCTTTAAAATATTCGTATTTAATCCGTTCCTGGGCAGCATGCTGGTCTATGATATACAAACCTTTTTCGTTTTGGGCGAAAATATATGTTCCATGCATTTGCCCAATCGGGTACATCGGAGGGATGCGGCTATCCGGTTCATTCGCCTCGATTTCTTCCTCTTTTTCGACAGTGTAGGTTGTATACTTTTCAGCTGACTCGAAATATGTTTTGCTTTCATCATCTTGTAAAACCGGTATATAGGCATCTTCCATTTGCTGCTGTTCATTGCTATAGATTATTTCCTTTATTGGTTCAAGATTGAAATCTTCATTATGATCCACGTAACTCTTTTGTTCCTGCTTTTCCCGAATCAAGGTATCCTTCAAGAGTGAAGCTTCTTTCTTGGCTTCTTCAAGGACCCGCTTGCCGCTTTCCACAACATGGTCCAATTCCAGCTTAGTTTGCTCACTTTTCACCTGTTCCGGCTTTGCTGTTGGTGTATATCCACTTGGTATTAGAGACATCTTTTTAAACGAAGATTTAATCGTTTCCGATACAAGACTGTACAATTCCTGTTCCTTGCTGAGCCTTACCTCCATTTTGGATGGATGTACATTGACATCGACAAGAATCGGATCCATTTCAATATTCAACAAAGCAATTGGAAAACGTCCAATTGGAAGAAGTGTATGATACCCATCCAGGATTGCTTTCACAAGTGCATAGTTTTTTATGAAGCGGCCGTTTATCATGGTTGAAATATAATTCCTTGAAGCCCGGGTGACCTCAGGCATAACGATATATCCGGATAATTTGAAGTCCAAGGAGCTTGCCTGAACCGGAATCATCTTTTTGGCAATATTCGTACCATAGATTGCGGCTAGCACCTGCCTGACATCACCGTTACCATTCGTATGCAGAATACGCTTCTCGTTGTGAGATAACCGTATAGAAACATCAGGATGCGAAAGTGCGAGCCTGTTAGCGACATCTGTAATATTTCCTAGCTCTGTATGAATGGTTTTCATATATTTCAGCCTTGCAGGAGTATTGTAAAACAAGTCGGAAACCAGGATATCCGTTCCTTTACGGCTGGATGAAGCCTCGAGGTCCTTAACCATGCCGCCTTCAAGAAGTATGCGCGTTCCTACACCTTCGCCAGTGCTGCTTTTCAATTCAAAACGGGAAACTGAAGCAATACTGGGCATTGCTTCACCGCGGAAGCCAAGTGTTCGGATTCGGAAAAGATCATTTTCATCTTTTATTTTACTTGTGGCGTGGCGTTTAAATGCCGCTTCTATATCATCAGCCAAAATCCCATCGCCATTATCCACGATCCGAATGGAACCAAGTCCAGCCTCCACCAATTCAATCTCTATAATGGTACTGTTTGCATCTATTGCGTTTTCCACAAGTTCCTTAACGACTGAGGCTGGGCGTTCAACAACTTCTCCAGCTGCGATTTTATTAGATAAAGCCTCATCAAGCTGTATGATTTTCCCCATTTTTATCGCCTCGCTTTAATTCTCATTTAAGTTTCTTTTGTAATTTATAAAGGGTATTCATTGCCTCAAGCGGCGTCATTTCAAGGATATCCAGAGATTTTATGTCATCCAGCACCTTTTTTTCCTTAGGAGAAGAATTCACTCTGCCTTTAGGAGACTCTTCCCCAAAGAAGGACAGCTGTGCCTCATTGACGGATGTTACAGGAGCGGCTTCTTCGGCAACAGGTGCTTTTACAGCAGCAGCCGGCTGTTCAGGTAACGCCTTTGCCTGTCCATTTTCATTCTCTAACTGCGCTAAAATGGCCGCTGCCCGATCAATTAACTGCTTCGGTAAATCAGCTAGCTTAGCCACATGAATTCCATAACTTTTATCTGCTGGTCCTTCTTTAATTTTATGAAGGAAAACGACATTTCCATTTTGCTCAATGGCACTGACATGGATATTTTTCAATTTTGGCAGATCCGCTGCCAATACAGTCAATTCATGATAATGAGTCGAAAAGAGTGTCTTTGCTCCAATTTCCTCATGAATATATTCAATGATGGCCTGAGCAAGCGCCATTCCATCGTAAGTCGATGTTCCTCGCCCGATCTCATCAAATAATATCAAACTGTTTTCTGTCGCATTCATGATGGCATTTCTTGCTTCAAGCATCTCTACCATGAATGTACTTTGACCGGAAATCAAATCATCAGCCGCGCCAATCCTAGTAAATACCTTATCAAAAATAGGCAATTCAGCTATACTTGCGGACACGAAGCATCCAATTTGCGCTAGAATCGATGTTAGCGCAATCTGACGCATATACGTACTTTTCCCCGACATATTGGGCCCTGTGATCAAGAGTAACTCCCGGTCTCCATCCATAAAGCAGTCATTGGGGACATACTCCTGTGATTGAAGGACTTTCTCGACCACTGGATGCCGGCCTTCCTTCAGGACGATTCTTCGATCATCAGAAAAGACAGGCTTCACGTAATGGCGTTCTTCGCTAATCGTCGCAAAGCACTGCAGGACATCCAGTTCACTGACGCCTTTCGCTAAATCCTGTAAGCGTGGGATATAGCTTTTGACCTCTTCACGAAGATTGAGGAATAGGTCATATTCCAAACTGATGCTTTTTTCCTCTGCTTGTAAAATCAAAGCTTCCTTTTCTTTCAATTCAGGTGTGATATAACGTTCGGCATTCGTTAAAGTTTGCTTCCGTTCATAACGGCCTTCTTCAAGCAGATGCAAATTGGCTCGTGTGACTTCAATATAATAGCCAAAAACACGATTATATCCGATTTTCAATGATCTGATCCCTGTGCGTTCCCGCTCTTCGCGTTCAAGCTGTGCAATCCAAGTTTTCCCGTTTCTGCTGGCATCCCTGTATGTATCCAGCTCCTTATGGAAACCGTCCTGAATGATATTCCCTTCCTTCACGGACAATGGCGGGTTTTCTACAAGCGCCGTTTCAAGCAAATCCGTCACTTCTTCGCAAGGATCCAATTTATCGGCCAGAATTGAAATATCCTGATTGGAAGCCATTGACTTCACGATTTCACGAATGATTGGCACCTGTTGCAATGAACGTTTCAATTGAATCAAGTCCCGAGCATTTACATTCCCGAAGGCTACCCTTCCGGCAAGCCGTTCCAAGTCGTACACTTCCTTCAGGCGTTCACGTAAGTCCTGCCGTTCGAAGTACTGATTTTTCAGGGTTTCAACAAGGCTTTGTCTCCGCTCGATCTGTTTTTTATTAATGAGCGGTCTATCAATCCATTGTTTCAACATCCTTCCGCCCATGGCTGTTTTTGTTTCATCAAGCAGCCATAATAATGAGCCTTTTTTACCTTTGGAACGAATTGTTTCAGTTAATTCCAAATTGCGTTTGCTATAATAATCAATTTTCATATATTGTGAAGTTTCATATGCAAGCACAGGCTGTAAATGATCCAGGCTGCGTTTTTGGGTACGGTATAGATAATTCAATAAACGTGAGGTCGTTGTCGCCAGTTTCTGGTCTTTTAACAGATGAAGCAATGCAACGAATGACTCGCTTTGAACCAAATTATTCTCTAGGGATAGAGCGGCAGCACCCCGTTCTTGCAGCTTTTTTTTCCATTCTTCATTGAAATCCTCGGCAATGACCACTTCACTCGCACCAAGGATGGCAAATTCATTCAGGACTTCCTCAAAACTCTCAATCAAAGTGACCTTGTTTTCCCCTGTCGATAAATCATTGTATCCAAAGCCAAACTGACCATCCGTGAAATAAGTGATGGTAGCAATATAATTATTTTCCTTTTCTCGAAGACCCTTACTATCCATTTTCGTTCCCGGAGTAATCAGTTGGACAACTTCCCTGCGTACCACACCTTTGGCTTGTTTCGGATCTTCGGTCTGTTCACAAATAGCTACTTTAAAACCTTTTTCTATTAATATATCAATATAATTAGCAGCCGAGTGATACGGAATGCCACACATCGGAATTCGCTCTTCACTACCGCCTTCTCGGCTCGTTAATGTGATTTCGAGCTCTTGTGATGCATTCAGTGCATCGTCAAAAAACATTTCATAAAAATCGCCTAAACGAAAAAATAAAAAGGCATCCTGATACTCTGCCTTAATTTTTAAATATTGCTGTATCATTGGAGTATATCCAGCCATTCCTTCAAAACCTTTCCAAACTAAAATCTATTACACATTTATGTCCTTCATTATAACATACGGGAAAGCAACATTGCCTGTATTCGAAATTGCATGGAAAATCAATTATCCTTTAAATTGTGAGCTAGCTGTATCTGCAAAGCCATACGCACGGATATAGTAACATTACATTCCTTTTTTTCTCATCGCCAGTCCAGCAAGGAACTTGTCCCGCTTCAAATTAAATAAAACCGGATGAAGGGAATGTCATCCGGTATTAATTTCTATATTCTATTCGTCTTCGAATTCATCAAGGAAATCCGGATCTAAATCTTCGAAATCCTCATCATCGAAATCAGAGCCCCAGTCATCCTCACAGCGGCCATCTGGACTTACAGCGACACAAATTTTCGTTTCGCCGACGACTTCCACAAAGAATTCCCTTTCCACATGGACAATGATTTTTTGTCCACATGGGGAGATGCAAGCTTCTAAACAATTCGGCTGTTGGACAGCTTTTGCAGCGATTTCATGGTCATCAAGATAATCGGGATCACGGTATTTCAGCGAAATAACGTCGGTATATTGCACTTTTTCAGTTACAACTTCCGTCTTCGAATTATGGTTATAAGAATACCAGACGTTGATTTCGTAGCTGCCGTGAATTTCTACCTTTTTGCCGACTTTCTTTGCATCGTATTTATGGTTGATGATCCAACAACCTAGAATGCTAGAAGGATGATGAGCCGGGCAAATGGTGTGAGAGGACTTTGTGAATTTACGTCCTTTTGCCACCACCGCTTTAGTAATTATCTCTCTATATTGTGACATGCTAGCGAACCCTCCTCATACAGTTTCCATTCATCCTATGCGTGGTAAAAGTCTATTGTGCGTAGAATTTTAATTGTTTGAAAACTGCTGTAATGTTTTAAACCTAGGTTATTTTATGCGCATGTTTTGGGATATGTGTCACGAATGGGCACTGTATAAGGATTTCCGCATAGTAAAAAGCCCTTCTGAATTCAGAAGGGCTTTTTTATATTCATGAACAGCTTCCGCCGCCTGCTTGTACTTGTGAACCTGTTTCACCGCGAAGGATGTCTCCTTCGGTCGATTCAATAATCAGGTCTGTCACCTTATTTGAAACTTGTGATGAGACCATTTGTAAAAGATCATTTACATCCACTTGGGATTGTTTGAATTCTTGCACGATCGGAAGTTCATCCAATTGTTTTTCCAGTGCATCAATTTTGGCCTGAACTTGACTGTATGCTTTCTCTTTGCCGTAATGCTGGAAGTTTACAGCCTGTTTTTGCAAGCTCTTGATGCTGGCGATCATTTCACGGATTTTTTGGTTTTCATTGATGTGAGCTTCTGCCCGTTTAAAGAAATCGACTTCTTCCGTGCTGGCGATCATTTCAGCAAGCTCGGCCGCTTTGTTCAGAATGTCATCTTTAGTATATTTAGTCATATTACTCCACCTCAATCGCCGTTGCTTCTTCAACCATATCCCCATTTAACGACCATGTTTTCGTTCCGGTGATTTTCACTTTTACGATTTGGCCAATAGCGGATTTTGGTCCTTTGAAGTTCACGAGCTTATTTTTCGTTGTATAACCTGCTAATACTTCCGCATTCTTCTTGCTTTCGCCTTCAACGAGCACTTCAACAATCTGTCCATCATACTCCTTCATTTTCAATGCGCACGTTTCATTGACAAGGGCATTCAAGCGTTGCAGACGTTCCTTTTTCACTTCCATCGGTACATTATCCTGCATTTTCGCAGCCGGTGTTCCCTCACGTGGTGAATAGATGTAAGTATATGCTGCATCGAAACCAACTTCGCGGTATAAAGACATCGTTTCTTCAAAGTGCTCTTCCGTTTCATTCGGATAGCCTACAATGATGTCAGTGGTTAGCGATGCACTTGGGATAGCTTCCTTGATCTTCTTTACTAGCTCTAAATATTGTTCGCGTGTATATTTACGGGCCATGATTTTAAGTGTATCCGTACTACCCGATTGAACTGGAAGATGAATATGGTCAACGAGATTACCGCCCTTAGCCAATACTTCAATCAAGTGATCATCGAAATCACGGGGATGACTTGTCGTAAAACGAATACGCGGAATATCGATTTTGCGGATTTCATCCATCAAATCACCGAAACGGTATTCGATATCCGTAAAATCTTTACCATAAGCATTCACATTCTGTCCAAGCAGAGTTATTTCCTTGTAACCCTGTGCAGCTAAATGACGGACTTCCTGTATAATATCTCCAGGCCTGCGGCTTCTTTCTTTTCCTCTTGTGTAAGGTACGATGCAGTATGTACAAAACTTATCGCAGCCATACATGATATTGACCCATGCCTTCGTTTTTCCTTTACGCACTTTCGGAAGGTTCTCGATTACATCACCTTCTTTAGACCAAACCTCAATGACCATTTCCTTGGAAAGATAAGCTTCATTAAGAATTTGCGGCAGGCGGTGGATATTATGCGTTCCGAAAATCATATCTACAAAATGGTGCTTCTCTAGGATCCGCTTTACAACTGACTCCTCTTGTGACATACAACCGCAAACTCCAAGCAATAGATCCGGCTTTTCCAATTTCAATGATTTTAAATGCCCCAATTCACCGAACACTTTATTCTCTGCGCCTTCCCGAATCGCACAAGTGTTAAGTAAAATGACGTTAGCATCATCCACCGTGTCTGTCGGCCGATAACCAAGTGCCATAAATATGCCCGCCATGACTTCTGTATCATGTTCGTTCATTTGACAGCCATAAGTACGAATGTAAAACTTTTTACCTTCTCCCATTCCACGGAAACCTTCAGGAATGGCAAAGTCATCATGATATTCTACTTCTTCTTTTCCTCGCTTTTTCGCATCTTTTAAGGAAGGCGGAATATAAACGGCTTGAAAGTATTTACTGAAGTCCTTTTCGGATTTTTTGTCCGCTGGATTCTCAGCCTGTACTTTTTGTGATTCTAATCGTTGTTTCTCGTTCATAGTTAATCTCCTTTCAAAATAGTTAGTTTATTTCTTTCACCAACTATTTCAAGACCTATCTTCAAATGGATTTATTCGGATTCCTTTTTAAGAATTACCAGTAAATATTAGCTATTAAGTGTGATATATCCACATTATCATAGTATAAAGCTTTTAACAGCAAGAAACAATCATTCTGTCGTGGCTTCCTCAATTGTAAGAAATTTTTCACAAATACAGAAAATAAGAACATGAAATAAGAGGCTATGACGAAATTAGCCTCTTCTTATCATTTTTGGATGACGCCTTCCCCTTTCAAGATTTTTTAAATGCAGACAATGCAATTTCCACCTTTTCAGATGTTTAAGGTATAAGGAGAACCTTACCACACTGAGCTTTGATCATCAGTTCAAATCCCTTTTCAAAATCGCTAAGTGGAAACCGGTGGGTGATCATTGGTTTTACATCAACCTTGCCACTTTCAAGCAGACTTGAAACCTGCTGCCAGGTTGAAAACATCTTCCTTCCAGTTATCCCTTGGACAGTAAGACCCTTGAATACAATATCCTCTGTTATATTAAGCGTTACGGGCTTAGTAGGCAGACTTAGAATTGATATTCTTCCACCATTCGTCGCCATCTTGAACCCTTGTTGGATAGCTGCAGGATTACCGCTCATTTCGCAAACAACATCCACCCCATCCGCACTTGTGAGGCTTTTCGTGATTTCCAATGGATCCTGTTTAATTGAATGAATGACGTCTGTAGCACCCATCTTTTTGGCAAGCTGAAGTCGATAATCATTAATATCAAGAGCGATTACTTTATCAGCACCCGCGGCCTTTGCTACAGCAATCGCCATAAGCCCAATTGGACCACAGCCGATTATTGCCACCGTTTTACCCAGCACCTCGCCAGCTAGCACTGAATGGACTGCATTACCCATCGGTTCTTGTATGGTAGCTATATCGAGTGGCATATCACTTGGATTTTTCCATAAATTTTTGGCTGGCAAAGCTATATACTCTGCAAAGCACCCTTGTTTATCAACACCGATAATGTTAGTTTTTTTACAAATATGGAATTGACCGGTTAAGCACTGCCTGCATGTACCGCAAACTATATGTGTCTCGGCAGATACACAATCACCAACCGAAACATTGCTGACACTTGCTCCTATCTCGATTACTTCCCCAGCAAATTCGTGCCCAAATACGTATGGTGGACTCACTCTTCCCTGTGACCATTCATCCCAGGTGAAAATATGAATATCCGTTCCGCAGATCGAGGTCATTTTCACTCGAATCAAGACCTCGTCATCACGAATATCCGGTATATCGACAACTTGTAATTGGGCCCCATAACCTCGGTGGTGTTTGACGACGGCTTTCATTTTACCTCTCAACATGTACATTCCCCCTGAAATAGGGCTGCTCTCTTCATCTACCTTAATATGTAAAGATATGAAAAATCAATCACAAAAATACCATAATCGCTTTTGTACCGACCTTTTCACATTAATAATGATGATTTTTAGGGCATTCGTACATTTTTGTTAAATGGGTCATGTTTCTATAGCATCTTGTCCGCTCTCGAATAAGATATCTTGTAAAACAAAATTATGAAGGAGTGACTTATATGTCATGTGGATGCAATAATCACGATCATCATGATCGGGACCGCGATCGGGACCGCGATCGGGACAGAGATAGGGACAGAGATCGGGACAGAGATAACGATAGAATCGCAGACGATTTTTGTCGTGCTGTGAGGGGCTGTAATAGGCGCGACCGCGATCGGGACCGCGATCGGGACCGTGATCGGGACCGTGATCGGGACCGCCATCACAATTGTTGTCGTAGAAGGAATCGTTGCAATTTCTTCGGCTGTGGATTCAATAACGGTTGGTGGTAAGCTAATTTAGAGAGTATAGTGATTCTCTCCACTTGAGATTTCCAATTAATTACAAAAAAGGTTCACCCCATCTTTAGGGGTGAACCTTTTAACTTTTTACATAAATTCAGCAACAAGCTTATCAAAGTGCGCTTGATCCAGTGTCAGATCTGATTTATTTAACGCTTTTTCAGCATACCCTGGCACTAATTCCTGGTACGAAGGGCGTGAAGAGTCTTGATAAATAATCCCTGTCACAAGGCTGTCATGTTGCATCAAAGTCTGCATGGCCTGTTCTTTATTTGATGAATCATAGCCTTCAATCGTGTTCAATTTAGTTAAGTTTTGTTTAAACCAATCATACGTATTGATCTTATTGTATGTTACGCAAGGAGAGAAAACATTGATAAAGGAGAACCCTTTATGGTTTATCCCTGCTTCAATGATCGCCGTCAGGTCTTTCAAGTCAGTGGAAAAGCTTTGGGCGACAAACGTAGCACCAGCTGACAATGCTAATTCCATAGGTGATACAGCCTGTTCTATCGATCCTTCTGGAGTGGATTTCGTTTTAAATCCAGCAGCGGATCTAGGAGAAGTCTGGCCTTTTGTCAATCCATAAATTTGGTTATCCATGACAATATACGTAATGTCGATATTACGGCGGATCGCATGGATGGTGTGTCCCATCCCGATTGCAAAACCATCTCCGTCACCGCCTGAAGCTATAACGGTCAATTCACGGTTGGCCATTTTTACTCCTTGGGCAATTGGAAGTGAGCGGCCATGGATGCCGTGGAAACCATATGACTTGATGTAGCCTGATATACGCCCTGAACAGCCGATACCGGAAACAACGGCCAAATTCTCCGGCTCCAATCCTACATTGGCTGCCGCACGCTGCATGGCAGCCTGAACGGAGAAATCTCCGCAGCCAGGACACCAGTTAGGTTTTACATCATTCCGAAACTCTTTAAACGTTGCCATATTCGAACATCTCCTTGCATTGTGTGTGAATTTCATGCGGGAGGAATGGGTTGCCATCATATTTTAGGATGCTTTTAATTTTATTAACATGTCCGACATTCATCTTGATAATATTAGCCAATTGTCCAGTCGCATTATTTTCAATAACTACTACTTTCTTAGCACTTTGCACCAATGATAGGACTTCATCAGCTGGGAAAGGATGAATCAAACGAATTTGCGCATGATTCACTTTCATTCCATCCGTTTCTAACCGGCCGATCGCTTCATCAATCGTCCCGCGTGTTGAGTTAAAGCCAAGAATTAATAAATCCGCTTCTTCATGCGGTGTGTTTTTGTATACTGGTGTTTGGAATGTGTTAGTTAAATTATTCAGCTTACGCATCCGTTTATCCATTTGCAATTTACGATTCAATGCAGTCTCAGAAGGCCTGCCCGTTTCATCATGTTCAACACCTGTAACATGGTGAATTCCATTTTTCATACCAGGCACTACACGTGGTGAGACTCCATCTTCCGTTACTTCATAACGCTTGAAGTAAGATTTGTTTTCAGCCTCTTCAATTTCAAAGTCAACCAATTTTCCGCGTCTTATCTCCACTTTGCCGTAATCAAGCGGCTGAACCGTTTGTTTACCCAATGATAGCTGTAAGTCGGATAAAACGATAACTGGACATTGATATTCCTCTGCAAGGTTGAACGCTTCTGCCGTATCATAAAAAGCTTCCTCAACAGTACTCGGAGCCATGACGATTTTAGGTATTTCACCATGTGTACCATAAATCATGGCCATTAAATCGGATTGCTCCTGTTTTGTAGGAAGTCCCGTAGATGGGCCGCCACGTTGAGTATCGACGATTACAATTGGCGTTTCGGTAATGCCCGCTAAACCAATCGCTTCCATTTTTAAGGAAAGTCCAGGTCCAGCTGAAGCTGTGATGGCACGTACACCGCCATAGTTTGCACCGATTGCCATTGTAGCCGCTGCGATTTCATCTTCAGTCTGTATGACCGTCCCACCAAATTGAGGAAGTTTTTTAATTAAATATTCCATAATTTCCGAGGCCGGAGTAATCGGGTAAGCTGCCATGAAGCGGCAACCGCCTGCAACTGCGCCTAAAGCGATGGCATCGTTTCCGATCATGAACATTCGTTTTTGGCCGTCTGCCTTTTCCAGCTCCATTGCGCCCAGTTTTTCCCCAAGCATCACTTCCATTGCCTTATAGCCAGCAGTAATGGCATCCATATTCTTCTTAACTATTTCTTCACCTTTACGGCCGAATATTTCATCAACCACATCGTTGAATACGGAAATTTCCATTCCTAGAACAGCACATGTCGCACCGATGGCGACCATATTTTTCATTAATGATGTTCCTAATTCGGCTGCTATTTCCGTAAATGGAACAATATATAATTCCGCCTTTGTATCTTCTGGGCAGACAGGTTTGAATTTTGCATCTGCGATTATGATGCCACCTTCATGTAATTCTTTATAATTGACGTCAATTGTTTCTTGGTCAAAAGCAACTAAGATGTCTAAATCATCAGAGATAGCACGAGTTTCAGTAGTACTTACACGAATTTTGTTATTCGTGTGTCCACCCTTGATTCGGGATGAGAAATGACGGTAGCCATACAAGTAATAACCTAAGCGATTGAGGGCAATACAGAATATTTCTCCTGTACTTTCAATACCTTCACCTTGTTGTCCGCCAACTTTCCATGAAAGTTGATTGATCATGTCTTACACTCCTTTAGGACGTTCGTATATAAATGCATTTAACCGCACCTCTCTTCAGAACATTAAACTATGTATAATTAATCGTTCTATTTTAGAAAAGGTGTACTAAACGCTTTCAATTCTATCGGTTAAATCATTAAATTGCAACCCTTTTGCTTTTATTTTTTATATTTTCAGAATATTTATTCATATCAATATAGTAAGAATTGAAAATCACTTAAGATATTTCCTTTTCAAGCGGAAAATTACGAGTGAAATTATCAAAAAGTAGACCTTTTACAAACTCACTTGAATAAAGCCTGTTCAGTTCATTGATTAAGTTATGATAATCCTTATATGACATTAAATTTTCTACCATATGATCGATTCCATCGAAGTCAGACCCTAATCCAATTTGTCTTTCCCCGCCCAAACTGCATATATGCTCTATATGTTTCAAGATATCCTTTATCGTAGCCGAATCACCATTTGCTAGAAATTGCGGGACAAAAGTTACGCCGATCACCCCATTTTTCTGCAAAAGGGCTTTTATCTGGGTGTCTTTTAAATTTCGCGGATGAGGACAAAGATGATAAGCATTCGAATGAGAGGCAATTGGGAACTTCGCCAACTTTAGGGTGTCCCAAAATCCAGCTTCGGACAAATGGGATAAATCACACCAAATCGACTTCTCATTCAATAGCGCGACCACCTCCGTTCCAAATCCTGTCAAGCCTCCCCCTCTTGTTTCTAATGCCCCATCCGCTACCAAGTTAGCGTAATTCCAAGTTAGACCTACGGAGGACACTCCAAGATGAATAAGGGTTTTCAGTTTCAACAAATCATTCCCAATGCAATCGCACCCCTCCAAAGTTAGCATTGCACCGATTTCCTTTTCTTTTAAAGATTCGATGTCTGCCTTGGTCTTTATAAATTTCATTTCCGGCTCTGATAAAATCTTTTCATGAAAAATATCCACCATCGCCAAAGCCGCTTGAAATCTCATATCAGGGTGGACTTTTTCAGGAATATATATTGCAAAACATTGGACTTTTCCCCTTTCATCCAATAACCCCCGCTTTGTTATATGTAATTTATCACTATTCGTAAAAGAAATATCCGGATCGATGAACATCTTCATCAGCACATCACAATGTGCATCAAAAATCTCCAATGTAATCCCCCTTCCTGTACCTTTTTTATGATTATATATTCCATTATAAAGGGACACTGGTCTTTCGTCATTTGGATTTCACGACAAAAAAGAGCCTGCTCGCCATCCGACAAACAGGACACCCAAACATGAAATTATCTTGGTTCAATGATTAGTTTTATTGCCGTTCTCTCTTCGCCATCAATAAGTATATCTGTAAAGGCAGGAATACAAATCAAGTCAACTCCACTAGGTGCGACAAACCCTCTTGCGATTGCTACTGCCTTGACGGCTTGATTTAACGCACCTGCACCGATTGCTTGAATTTCGGCTGCTCCTCTTTCCCTGAGCACTCCCGCTAGTGCGCCTGCTACAGAATTAGGATTAGATTTTGCTGAAACTTTTAATATTTCCATTCCTAGTCCTCCTTGTTTTCCCTGCCGATTCTAACTTGGCTCAATAGTTATAACACTTTCCACTGCTACTATATTCATCAAGTAAAACTTGTATGACAAAGAAAACCGGGATTGTACACCATTTATTAATTAATGGAAAAACGGATGGCCAGTTTTACTGTCCATCCGTTCGAATCAATGATAAAAGGGATGATCTTCGTTAATCAGTATCCTTTCTATTTTTTTTGCCTTGCCAGTTTTATCATCAATTTCAAGGAGAACCCCACTTAATAGGGTCCGCCCCTCTTTTGGCACTTCGAAACGAACAGGAAGGCTAGTTAGGAACCGATGGATGACTGCCTCTCTTTCCATACCAAGGATGCCATCATATGGTCCTGTCATGCCTACATCTGATATGTAAGCGGTGCCTGCAGGTAATATACGGTTATCGGCTGTCTGGACGTGTGTGTGTGTACCGACAACGGCTGTAACCTTCCCATCCAGGAACCACCCCATAGCTTGCTTTTCACTTGTAGCTTCTCCATGAAAATCGACAAAGATGATTGGTGTCCTTTTTTGAGCCTCCGCTACGAGTGCTTCCGCCTTTTTGAACGGACAATCCAAATCCGGCATGAACGTTCTCGCTTGCAAATTGATGACCGCTATTTCATGCTGGTTAAATTTTAAAAATTTCATTCCTTCCCCAGGTGCCCCGTCTGGAAAGTTTGCCGGACGGACGAGATATTTCGCTTCATCAATAAAATTGAAAATATCACGATTATCCCATGTATGGTTTCCCATGGTCACCGCCTGCGCTCCCCATTCTAAAAAACTGCGGTAAATCTTTTCAGTAATTCCCCGGCCGCTTGCTGCATTCTCGCCATTGATGACCGTGATATGCGGACGATACTTTTCTTTTAACTTAGGAAGGTATTCTTGGATCATGTCACGACCAGGAGACCCCACTACATCTCCAATAAATAGCAATTTCATTGTAAAATCCTTTCTAGATTCACCTAATATATGAATTATTCAAGTATGTATTGTAACATAATTTGGGGTAATTATAGGAATTACGCTAAACGACTAATATCGGAAATAGAAAAAACGAAGTGGTTTGCACCACTTCGTCTTTCATTAACAATTATTTGGCGTATTCGACTGCTCTTGTTTCACGGATGACCGTGACTTTTATATGACCTGGGTAATCGAGCTCTTCTTCAATCCTTTTCCGGATATCACGTGCGAGTCGATGGGCCGAAAGATCATCGATCTGTTCTGGTTTCACTAGAATCCGCACTTCTCGTCCGGCTTGAATCGCAAAGGATTTTTCCACTCCATCATAGGATTCGGAAATTTCCTCAAGTTTTTCAAGTCTTCTAATGTAATTTTCAAGCGTTTCACTTCTAGCTCCCGGTCTTGCAGCTGATAATGCATCAGCGGCAGCCACAAGCACTGAAATGATGGAAGTTGGTTCCGTATCGCCATGATGTGAAGCGATGCTGTTAATGACAGTTGGATGCTCTTTATATTTGGTGGCTAATTCAACGCCAATTTCGACGTGACTGCCTTCCACTTCATGATCAATCGCTTTCCCAATATCATGCAATAAACCTGCACGGCGGGCAAGAACTTCATCCTCACCAAGCTCAGCGGCCAGTAAACCTGAAAGCTGTGCCACTTCAATTGAATGTTTAAGTACGTTTTGCCCATAACTGGTACGGAACTTCAAACGTCCTAGTATTTTGATGAGATCTGGATGGAGACCGTGAACTCCAACTTCAAAAGTTGTTTGTTCACCAATTTCACGAATATGTTCATCTACCTCACGTCTTGCTTTGTCAACCATTTCTTCAATACGAGCCGGATGGATCCGTCCGTCCTGAACAAGTTTCTCAAGAGCCAAGCGTGCCGTTTCCCGTCTAATTGGATCGAATCCAGATAAAATGACAGCTTCAGGAGTATCATCAATAATAAGGTCAATACCTGTTAGCGTTTCTAACGTTCGGATATTTCGTCCTTCACGTCCGATTATCCGTCCTTTCATTTCATCGTTTGGAAGATTTACTACAGAAACGGTGGTTTCTGCAACATGATCAGCCGCACAACGCTGAATGGCAAGAGAAAGGACTTCTTTTGCTTTTTTATCAGCTTCTTCTTTGGCACGGGTATCACTTTCTTTAATCATAAGCGCTACATCGTGAGCCAGCTCGTTTTCCATTCGGTCTATAATGATTGCTTTAGCTTCTTCACGAGTTAAACCGGAAACACGTTCAAGCTCTGTTTGCTGCTTACGAACCGTCTCGTCCACTTTGCTTTCCATCTCTTCAATATGCTGTTGTCTTTGGTTTAGAGAATCTTCTTTTTTCTCCAAAAGGCTTTCACGTTTGTCTAACGTTTCATCCTTGCGGTCCAGATTCTCTTCTCTTTGCAATAACCGATTTTCTTGTTTTTGTAATTCGTTCCTTCTTTCACGGGCTTCCCGATCCGAATCGGCACGAACTTTATGAATTTCATCTTTTGCTTCCAACAAGGCTTCTTTCTTAAGTGCTTCCGCTTCACGTTTTGCATCCTCAAGGATGTGTTCTGCAGAGCCCTTTGCCCCTGCTATTTTACTCTCAAATTTTGATTTGTGAATAAAATAACCAACAACTGCACCGACGATTAGGCCAAGCAAAGTGAAGATGATTGTCATGGGTTCCATCGTTTCACCTCCCCTTGCTATGAACTTTTTACATAAAATGTTGAACTGTCGGCAAGTACATTGCACATAAATTCAATATACAGCACTTAATTTTCAAAATTTTAGTTTGAAAAATTGTAAAATATACATATTAATTGTATAGTTGAGAATTTTTATTGTCAAGCGTTTGTCCCTTATGTATCAATGATTATTCAAGTTTTCTTAATATTAACCATCATAATGTACAGCATTCATTATGGAAGAAGTCTGTAAATCTGATTTCAATGCCATTTAATCCTCTTAAAATTTCGCACTTTTCTCAAAATATATAGAAAAGGCCTAAGCGAACAAGCTTAGGCCATACCATTAATCAAGCAATTCAAAATGCTCTTCTGGTTCATTTTCTTCTGGTGGTAATTCATGCTCTCCATCGAGATTATAGTGATCTCTGATTTTCTGAGAAATTTCCTTAGCGATATCCTGATTTTCTTTCAAGAACAGCTTCGCATTTTCGCGGCCTTGTCCGACACGCTCTTCATTGTATGAATACCACGAGCCGCTTTTAAGGACGATATCAAGATCTGCACCCATATCGATGATTTCACCTTCCTGGGAAATCCCTTGACCATACATAATGTCAACTTCCGCTTGACGGAATGGTGGAGCAACCTTGTTTTTTACAACTTTGATTTTGGTTTTATTACCGACAATTTCATTTCCTTGTTTTAGTTGTTCCGCACGGCGCACTTCCAGACGAACAGTTGAATAGAACTTCAATGCCCGGCCTCCCGGAGTCGTTTCAGGATTCCCAAACATAACACCGATTTTTTCACGGACTTGGTTAATGAAAATGGCAATGGTATTTGATTTATTAATGGCACCAGACAGTTTTCTTAGTGCCTGAGACATCATCCGGGCTTGAAGACCCATATGGGAATCTCCCATTTCGCCTTCGATTTCAGCTTTAGGAACAAGTGCTGCCACCGAGTCAATGACAATGATATCCACCGCTCCACTTCGAACTAACGCTTCAGCGATCTCTAAGGCTTGTTCACCCGTATCAGGCTGTGAAAGCAGTAACTCATCGATATTCACACCAAGTTTTTCTGAATATGCTGGATCTAAGGCATGTTCGGCATCAATGAATGCAGCCGTGCCGCCAGTCTTTTGTACTTCTGCAATAGCATGTAATGCAACAGTCGTTTTACCGGAGCTTTCAGGTCCATATATCTCAATGACCCGGCCTCTTGGATATCCGCCCACTCCCAATGCTACGTCCAATGCTAAAGAACCGCTTGAAATCGTTGAAATTCTACGATCAGACTGTTCCCCAAGTTTCATAATGGAACCTTTACCAAATTGTTTTTCAATTTGTTTTAACGCCATATCTAAAGCCGCTTGACGATCACTCACTCAATTTCCTCCTCTATATTCAAATAATCGGCTGTCCGATTAAAGTTGTACTTACGTTAGCAATTATTTGAGATCAAGGTTTGTATCCTGTCTCAAAACCTATCTTTACTATATACTCTTTTTACTATTTTGCCAAGCAAAAAGTCGAACATTCATTCGTTTTTTTCTTTCGGGATATTCTTTGTAAAAAAGCGTTTTATCTTAAGGAAATCTCCATTTCCTTTCACTTACTCCCTAAAAAAAACATTTTCATTGAATTAACTTTTTTCTTTTTTCCCTATTTTTCAAGAAACAAACTTCTCAAACCAAATAAAAAGCAGAGCTGTAAAAAGCTCTGCTTTTAGCGTTTATAAATCCCTTAATAGGTAGTGACAGCCGTACTTCACACTCCGAATACGGTTTTGCGCCCTGCTTCCGGAAAGATTCAACTCCTTGAAATGAGTGTTCCCATCCCGATAGGAAATGCCAATAAATACTGTCCCTACAGGCTTGCCTTCTTGTTCATCCGGCCCTGCAACACCCGTAAAGCTTATGCCTACATCCGCATCGAGCTTGCTCCGGACATTAGAGGCCATTTCCATTGCACACTCACCGCTGACCACCCCATGCTCAGATATCGTATCATCACTGACGCCGAGGACATTCGACTTCGCATCATTCGTATAGCAGACAATTCCGCCTTTGAAGACTTTACCGGCACCCGGGATGGTTGTCAGCTGTTCTTGGAACATCCCTCCGGTCAAGCTTTCAGCTGCCGCGATTGAAAGCTTGCGGACCGTTAATTCTTTTACAAGTTCCTTTATTAGCGAAGTATTATCACTTCCATAATGGAACTTGCCGACCCTGCTGAGAATTTCTTTTTCCGCTTCTAAAATAAGCTCCTCGCATTTTTCTTTAGAAGAGTCTTTAGCAGTGATCCTTAACGTCACTTCCCCTTCGGCTGCCAGCGGAGCAATTGTCGGATTCGTTTGATTGACAAGGAGATCTTCAATCACCGTTTCCAGTTCGGCTTCACCTATACCGTAGAACCGAAGAACCTTGGAATCGATCCGTTCATGCTTTTCCAATTTATTCATGATCTTTTCATAACCATAACTTAAAAACATCGGCTCCATTTCACTTGGTGGGCCAGGCAGAAGCATATATGTAATCCCAGATTTGGACAAGACCATTCCCGGTGCCATGCCCTGATCGTTTGCTAACACTTCACTGCCTTCTAAGACAAGGGCCTGCTTTTTGTTGTTTTCCGTCATCGGCCGTTCCCGTTTTTGGAAGTAAGCTTCAATGGATTGCAAAGCTTCATCATTAAAAACGAGCTTTTTCCCTATATGGCGAGCAATCGTTTCTTTTGTTAAATCATCTTTGGTAGGACCAAGTCCGCCGGTAAAGACAATCAAGTTTGCCCTCGATTCAGCGATTTCTATAGCTTGTTGTAAACGGCGGTCGTTATCCCCGACCACAGTATGGTAAAAAACGTTGATCCCCATTTCCGCAAACTGCTGCGATAAGAATCTTCCATTAGTGTTATTGATTTGTCCTAAAAGAAGCTCTGAGCCCACTGCAATGATTTCTGCATCCATCTTTTCAAAACCACCATTCGTTTTACTTTGAATTAACAAATACTTCTTTGTTTTTTATAAAATAATCCAAACCTGACCAGATTGTAAAGATTAATGCAATCCATAACGCGATATTAGCAAATGGAAGTGAAATGAGGGCAAAAGGAAGGTTATGCAGCAATAATGCCGAAATAGAAACAATTTGTGCCCATGTTTTAATTTTACCAAGCTGGTTCGCTGCAACCACTTCCCCTGTACCCGCTAACACCAGACGCAATCCGGTGACTGCAAACTCGCGACTTATGATTACGATGGCAATCCAAGATTGGCCGTACATTAAATCTAGATCAACCAAAACGATCAAGGCAGCCGAAACCAGAAGTTTATCAGCCAATGGATCTAAAAATTTCCCTAAATCAGTAATCATATTATATTTTCTGGCAAAATGGCCATCGATCCAATCCGTAGTGGAAGCGATAATAAAGAGGATGGCTCCAGCTAAGTGCGCCACTGGCAAACTGTATTCTCCCCAAGTCAGCGTTCCCCATGAAAAAGGAACGAGCATGATGATTAAAAATACGGGTATTAAACAGATTCTTGCTACTGTAATCTTATTAGGCAGATTCAAAACTTTTACCTCCAAAATTTACGCCTGCCATTTGGGCAATGCGTCTTAGATCTGAAATAATGCTTATATGTATAATTTAACTCAAAATCCAATCTTATATGCCGGGTAAACCATTTCCCGTCGCCTTACTATTATAAGAGCAAAAATAGTCATCTAAAAGATGACTATTCGGCTTTCGTAAATTGTATCGTAACCAATTGCGTATTCACTTCAGTCGGTGAAATGGAATACTCCAGCTTCTCATCATTCACATAAATCTCAGTTTCATATGCTCTGCCTATATTGATGACAGCTTCTTTTTCATTGGTGAAATCAATTACCTGGCTTTTGTCCTTGTCGATAGTGCCCTGGAAAAGTAATTTACCTTCACCATTTTTTATGCCGACCCATGGTGAACCTTTGGAGGTCACCTTTAACTTAAAGGTATCGGTATTTTTTAATTCATACGTACTATTTTTACCGCTGGAATTGGTGACGGCAAGTTTTTGCTCTTTCTTTTCATCTTTGACAACTGCATCATCTTCATTCTTCTCATCAGATGAATCCGATTTTTCTTCATTCTGTTTTTGGTCTGCATTCTCTTTTTCTTCGTTAAACCCATCACTTTTATTGTAGCCCACGGCTTCATTCTCTTTAGCGTTCTTTTTATCATCATTATCCGGGTTACTCATATAGTTCGATACCAGCACCCAAATCAAAACGGCCGCACCAATTACTAAAACGACTGCCAAGATCTTCGGTAACATTTCTACAACCTTCGAATCCCCTGCCGGTATCGTTTTTCTGGATTGGACCCTTGAAAGCTGTTCTGGCAATTCCTCGCTATAGACCGATGGTATTTCACTCTTATATTGTTCGAAAATCTCTTCTGAATCCAGTCCGACCGCTTCACAATATTGCTTTATGAATGCCCGTACATAAAACTTTCCAGGCATCATACTGTAATTTCCCTCTTCAATGCCAATGAGGTAACGCTTTTGAATCTTTGTTAATTCCTGCAAATCTTCTAAGCTAAGACCTTTAGCTTCCCTAGCTTCCTTTAATCGATTACCTAACTCAGTCAAATAAAACACCTGCCATTTTAAAAGTCAAAGGAACCAAAATCGGACCCTGAAAACTGGTCTTTTTGGTCGACAACTTCATATGTTATTTCTTCTTCAGGATTGTTTCGCAATTCAATAATATAATCAAAGTCTTCGAGGGTATACTCCGTATTTTGGACAAAAACATCCGGATGTTCGATTACTTTGACAGCATCAAGCCTCATTATTTCGCGGATCAACTGCCAATGACGCTCATTTGCACGGCGAGTGGAAACTATTCCATCTAAAATGAACAAATTATCATTATTATATTCATCCTCAATAAGCTGACTGCGGATAGTCTGCTTTAAAAGGGTCGATGACACAAACAACCATCTCTTATTAGCACATACACTCGAGGCTACGATAGATTCAGTTTTCCCGACACGAGGCATCCCTCGTATCCCAATTAATTTATGACCTTCCTGTTTAAATAGCTCGGCCAGGAAATCGACAAGCAAGCCTAGTTCATCACGAACAAACCTAAAGGTGTTTTTCTCATCGGCATCGCGCTGAATATAACGTCCATGCCTGACTGCGAGGCGATCACGCAATTTAGGTTCCCTAAGCTTAATAACCTTAATCGTATCCATCGTACGGAGGATTGACTCGAATCTTTCTATATTACGGCTGTCTTTCGCCAACAAAAGTAAACCACGCCTGCCTTCATCGACCCCGTTAATGGTGATGATATTAATGGAAAGCATACCCAGAAGGGATGAAATATCCCCTAATAAACCAGGACGGTTGACTTGAATTTCATATTCAAAATACCATTCTTTATTCTCCACGATAACACTCCTTAAGCCTAAAAGCTTTTACCCTACTCAGGGGCAAAAAACTTATCCATCGTAAATTTCAAGGTCTGAACACTTTAATATTAATTGTCTAGCTTCTATAATATAGCATTTCGTGATAAGTTAAAAGGAAAAACCCTAGAAAAATATTCATTTTTATATAAGATGTTAAATAGTCATCCACTTCAATCCAAAAGGCCCTGTTAATTAATAACAGGGCCTTTTGGATTGATATTTTACTTCGTTCCATTGTTCTCGACTAACTTGACCATGACATTTGCCATGGCATGTTTTTCTTCATCGCTTGCGACCGACCAAAGATCGGAAAGCACTTTCTCTTGATCATTCTGGGGCTCAACCTGATTAGCCAGGTAATCACCGATTTCGAAAGCCAAGTTGTTAACAGCACTTTCTGACAAACCTTGTTGTTCACCTTGATTTAATCTGTCGCCTAAGAAATTTTTCCATTGATCCCAATTGTCCAGTACAGACATGAATGGTCACCCTTTCCTTCAAAATAGTACATAGATATTTTGTGAAGGAACCGAGAAAATTATACATGTCTAAAAAAAATCATGTGTACCAACCGCCATTTACGCCTAAGATTTGCCCGGTTATATAAGACGACTTGTCGGAAAGCAAATAATATACGGCCTCGGCGACTTCTTTGGAATGCCCCATCCTGCCCATCGGGATATCGCCTTTGATGATCTCCAGATCTTCTGCACTGAATGATTCGAGCATGGAAGTGGAAATCGCACCGGGGGCAACGGCATTCACCCGGATTCCATTAAGCGATACTTCTTTGCTAAGAGCCTTGATAAAAGCATTTTGACTGCCCTTGACCATAGAATATAATACTTCACAAGATGCACCTGTCTGCCCCCAAATCGATGTGACCGCAACGATGGCAGCCTGTTCTTGGTACATAAGCTTTGGAAGTAGTTCCTTTGTTAATTGGAAAGGGCTCGTTACATGCAGCTGGACCATTTCATTAACGATTGTCTCATCCATGTCCGATATAAGCCCATAATAGCTATTGCCACTATTAAGGACGATTGCATGGAGGGCAAAAATACTTTCAGCCAATTTCTTGTAGCCGTTCGGTGCAGCCAAATCCGCTTGAACCGGAATAAGTTCGACTTGATGAGGCTTCAGTTCTTCAATCAGTTCAAGTATCGCTTCTTCATTGCTGTTATAATGTAAATAAAGTGAGTAATTCTCCTCTGCGAGCTTTATAGCGATTTCCCTGCCGATTCCTCCACTGGCTCCAGTAATAAGGGCAAAACGTTTCCCCACATTCCCGCCCCCTTTATATTATTTAGGAAGTACCTGGCAGACAGTCATCCGTTGATCGGATATTAAGTCCTTGGCGACCTCCATGATATCTTCGATCGTTAGTTTTTCCAATACCGATACAACATCGAACAAGTTCATGTCATTGAATGCATATCTGGTGAATTGATTCGCTATATATTCCGGCGAATTCAGGGAACGAAGGAAAGAACCAATTTTTTTCTTGATTGTCCTTTGCAAGCTTTTTTCATTCAGGCCGGTTCCGGCTTTTGATTTTTGCAGGATACCAAATAAAGACTCCGTCAACTCATCAGGTTTGGCACTGTCCCCGCCAATTAACGCAAACCCAAAGCCTTGTTCCTGTGTATAATCATAAGAGAAGCTTTGATCGATCAACCCTTCCTCATATAGCTCCTCATGCAAAGGTGAACTCTTGCCAAACAGCATTTCTAAATAAATATTGGTCGCCAATTCCCTTTTCAGAAGCTGTAATCCGGATTGGTGCACATTGATGGCCTTGATGCCCAGCATCACTTTTGGTGTCTGGACATTCATCCTTAAGACTTCCTTATCCTTGGCAACGGTTTCCGGCTCTTCGTCAAATTTACGTTCCACTTCAGGTTGTTCGTTGTACCCTTTATTATTTTGATTATCCCGAATCAGTTTCATGGTACTTTCGACATCTACCGGTCCTACAACGAATAGGAGCATGTTGCTAGGATGATAAAACGTATTATAACATTCATAAAGCATATCTTTCGTAATATCTGCAATGGATTCCACAGTACCGGCAATATCGATTTTCACTGGATGCTGATGATACATATTGGCTATCGTCCCGAAATATAATCGCCAGTCTGAATTATCATCATACATATTGATTTCCTGCCCAATGATTCCTTTTTCCTTCTCTACCGTCTTTTCCGAAAAGTAAGGATCCTGGACAAAGTCAATTAAGGTAGTTAGATTCCTATCGAAATCGGACGTGCTGGAAAATAAATAAGCTGTACGGGTGAAAGAAGTAAAGGCATTTGCAGATGCTCCCTGCTTTGAAAATTGCTGAAAAACATCACCATCTTCCTTTTCAAATAGCTTATGTTCAAGAAAATGGGCAATCCCATCAGGTACTTTAGAGAATTCCGTTTCATTCAATGGTTTGAAATGGTTGTCGATTGAACCATAATTCGTCGTGAAAGTCGCAAATGATTTATTGAACCCACTTTTCGGAAGAATATATACTTCGAGACCATTATCCATTTTTTCATGGAAAAGTTCTTCTTTCAATTGAGTGAATGCTATTTTTTCCATTACCCTTGCACCTCCGCTTCCGTTAGGAAATAAATCGTATCAAGCTGAATCTTTTGACCAACTGCAATGATTTCTTCCTTTGTGGTCTGCTCTGTTTTTGCAAACCACTCGTCGAGTGATATATCCTGCCCGGAAACCACATTATGATATAAAATTTCCACAAGTCCTCTCGAAACGTCAATGGTTTCAAGGAGTTGGTTCTTAACAACCGCCTTTGTCTGTGCCAATTCTTCTTCGGAAAAGTTCCCTTGCTTCATTTCCTTCATTTGTGCATGAATGATATCCAATGCCTGTTTGTAGTTGGCATTTTCAATGCCGGCCATGACCATTAAAAGTCCTTTATGACTTTCGAGCCTTGAAGCTGCATAATAAGCAAGGCTGGCTTTCTCCCTGACATTAATGAAAAGTTTCGAATGTGAAAAGCCACCAAAAATCCCATTGAATAGCTGAAGAGCATAATAATCCGGATCACCGTATGCAACTTGGGTTCGATAACCGATATTCAATTTCCCTTGTTTCACATCCGAATTCTCAATGATTTCTTTTTCCTTCTCCACTACCTTGCCCGTCTTACTTGGCAGTCTCACAGGCACACGTTCTTGCAACGACACATACTTGTCAGCTAGAGCCTCCACTTCCGATTCATCGATGTCACCGATTACATATAAATCGATTTCATCCTCAGTCAGCATTTTTTTATAATAGGCGAAAAGGGACTCTGGAGTTATCGTTTCCAAGTCTTGAAGATTACCGCTCGCTTCTAAAGCATATGGTTCGTTTTTGCACATTTCCTCTACAAGGCGTGTAGCTGAATATCGCATTTTGTCATCGGAAATGGATTGAATCCGCTGTTTTAAAGAACGGATTTCATTGGAAACCGTTTTAGAGTCAAAGGCTTCGCCGTTCTTCTTCGGATTAAAGATCACCTCTGATAATAGCCCAAAAGCCTTTTCGAGAAGCGGGGTTGAATCACTAAGGAATTTTTCATTTACGATATCGATCGTAAAACTTATGATTTGATATTCTCCTTTTTTAGCTACATCGACATAAAACCCTGCTCCATATAAATCATCAAGATAAGATCGAAGCTCGGGTGTTGTAGGATATTTACTTGTATTGCTTTGTAATACATATGGCAGCAATGCACGATATGTAACGTCCTCTTTTGTCAACGGGGCTTTCATCTTCAGCACTAGAGTATTCGTTTTATATTTATCCGTCCGGACCACATGAAGCTTGTAGCCGCTTTTTTCCGTAATTGTATCGGAAGCAATAGACATGAATAATCCTCCTCATTATATAAATCACCTTTATTAGCTTATTGTTTGTAGATTGGAACTCTTTTAAACATCTACTTAAAATATACATGTGAAAGGAAAAATCATGCAAGTTACAGCTACTTTTTTTGGTTATTCACCAGCTCACCATCACTTACTGCTCAATCTCAAAAGAAAAAACCGGCCAGCGCAATTTGCTGACCGGTTAAATACTTATCTTTTCCCTTTGATGTAAGGCTGTCCGGATGCTTTTGGAGCATCTGCACGTCCAATGAAACCAGTCAGTGCAATGATCGTCAGAACATAAGGAGCGATCAAGAGGTAAACCGATGGAATATCCTTGAAGAAGGGAAGGCTCGAGCCAACGATACTTAAACTTTGAGCCAACCCAAAGAATAACGCAGCACCCATTGCCCCGATCGGGTGCCACTTACCAAAAATCATGGCGGCAATGGCCATGAAACCTTGACCATTGATTGTCGCATGATTGAATTCATTCGAAAAGATGGTAGCATAAATCGCTCCGCCGATACCTCCAAAAGCACCTGATAATAAAACGGCGGCATAGCGGATTTTCGTAACATTGACACCCATCGTGTCAGCAGCCATGGGATGCTCACCCACTGCACGGATCCTTAACCCGAATGGTGTTTTATAAAGTACATACCAAACGACAAAAGATATTAGAATCGCTATATATACGATATAATAACCATTTGCGAAAAAGATGGGTCCTATAAATGGAATATCACTTAGTAACGGAACATCAATCCTTGGGAATGTTTCTGTGATTCTATCAGTTTGACCTTTGTCAAAAATCAGCTTCACCAAAAACATGGTCAGACCTACTGCCAACAAGTTGATGGCTACCCCACTAACCGTTTGGTCCGCCCTGAACGTAATGCATGCCACAGCGTGCAGAATGGAAAACAGCAAGCCGGCAATCATTGCCGCTAAGACTGCGAGCCAAGGAGTCCATTCCCCAAATACATCAGCAAACATTAAGTTAAAAACAATCCCTGTAAAGGCACCAATGACCATCAATCCTTCTAAACCGATGTTTATGACACCTGCCCGTTCAGAAAACACTCCTCCGAGTGAAGTAAAAATAAGTGGAGCAGCTAGAGCAATCATAGATGGAATAATAATTTGTAATACTTGGTAAAAATCCACTTATTTCACCCCTTTCTTAAATCGAGCGGCAATCCAACGAATAAAATAACTGGATGCGACGAAGAAAATGATCAATGCTATGACAATATCTACAATTTCACTAGGTATTCCGGTTTCTAGCGGCATATTTAAGGCCCCGGCTTTCAGTCCCCCAAATAATAAGGCTGCCAGCACAACACCAATAGCCGTATTCGCTCCTAGTAAGGCTACTGCAATCCCATCAAAGCCCATACCTGTGAACCCGCCTTTAACTGCGGCATAACCGAAAGTCCCAAGGCCTTCCATCGCACCTGCAAGCCCTGCAAACGAACCTGATATAACCATGGAAAGTATGATGTTCTTATTTACACTCATCCCTGCATATTCGGAAGCGTGCTGATTAAAACCTACCGCTTTCAGTTCAAAGCCAGTTTTTGTCCTTTCAAGAAGGAGCCACATGATGATTACGCAAATAATCGCTACCACTATTCCCCAATGCATCCGGGAAAAATCCGTAATGCTTTCAAAAAAAGGAGACCGCAGTGATGCTGTATCAGCAATTCTTTCTGTTTTATCCAGCTTGTCAGTCATTACATTCCGAATTAAATAATTCGTCACATATAAAGCAGTATAATTCAACATAATCGAAACGATTACTTCATGTACACGGAACTTAGCTTTTAAATAACCAGGGATAAATGCCCACAAGGCGCCAGCAGCTGCACCAACTAAGATGGCAAGCGGCAAATGGATGATCCTTGGAAGATCAAAAGCGATTCCGACCCAAACTGCCGCCAGCCAACCTACAATTAATTGCCCTTCTACACCGATATTGAAAAGGCCCGTACGAAAAGCAAAAGCCACTGCCAAACCAGCAAGGATATAAGGGATGATTGTCCTGACGGATTCCCCTACATAATAAGAATCACCAATAATTCCATTTATCATGGAGCCATAGCCGGCAACTGGGTCATAGCCGCTTACTAACATGATTATGGCCCCAACGACTAAGCCTAGGATAACTGCTATTAACGGACTCGTTAATTTAGATAAATACTTAGACATTTTGTTTTCCACCTGCTTCCGTCCGTTTACTGCCGGCCATAAGAAGGCCAAGCTCCTGTTCAGTCGTTTCTTTTGGATCGACAATTGCGACGATTTCCCCTTCGTATATAACGGCAATTCTGTCGCTCACATTCATGATTTCTTCCAATTCAAATGATATGAGGAGTACCGCTTTTCCTGCATCACGCTGTTCAATTAGACGTTTATGGATAAATTCGATCGCTCCTACATCAAGCCCGCGTGTTGGCTGTGCGGCAATCAATAAATCCGGGTTCCTATCAACTTCCCGGCCGATGATCGCTTTTTGCTGATTCCCGCCAGAAAGAGCCCTTGCCGGGGTATATTCACTCGGAGTGCGAACATCGTAACTTTTGATCAATGAACGGGCTTTTTCAAATATTTTCTTTGAGTTCAAGATACCCGCTTTTGAAAATGGCTTTTGATAGTAGGTTTGCAAGACAATATTTTCCCCAATGCTGTAATCGAGAACCAAACCATGCTTATGTCTGTCTTCTGGAATATGACCGACACCTGCTTCAGTGATTTTACGCGGCTTAAGATTCCTGATCTCTTTTCCATTTAGCTTTATCGAACCTGCTGTTGTCTTCCTTAGGCCAGCCAATGCTTCAATTAGTTCGGATTGACCATTCCCATCTACACCAGCGATACCGACAATTTCTCCTGCACAGACAGTTAAATCCAAGTTCCGAACAGCTGAAACGCCCCGGGAATCCATGACTTCCAGTTCCCGAACTTCGAGAACTACATCCGAAGGAGTAGCTGACGTTTTTTCCGTCTTAAATAGAACTTCCCTACCGACCATTAAGCTGGCCAATTCGTTAGGATTCGTTTCGTTGACATTCACTGTACCAATTCCTTGCCCTTTGCGTATAACCGTTACCCGGTCACAAACCTCCATGATTTCCTTAAGTTTGTGTGTAATTAAAATGATGGATTTACCCTCTTTGATAAGGGCTTTCATAATATAAATCAATTCCTTGATTTCTTGAGGAGTCAATACAGCGGTCGGTTCATCAAAAATCAATATCTCCGCACCACGGTAAAGCGTTTTAAGAATCTCGACACGCTGCTGCATCCCTATTGAAATATCGGCAATTTTTGCATAGGGGTCAACACGAAGCTGATATTGTTCTGATAGTTTCCTAACTTCCTCGCTCGCTTCTTTTAAATCGATCTTACCCGCTTTTGATGGTTCTTTTCCTAAAATGATATTTTCTGTTACTGTAAAAGGGTCAACGAGCATAAAATGCTGATGGACCATCCCAATCCCTAAATCATTGGCAATGTTAGGACTGGTAATCTTGACTGGCTTGCCATTCACACGGATTTCTCCCTGCTCAGGCTGATATAAGCCGAATAAAACATTCATCAAAGTGGATTTACCCGCGCCATTTTCACCTAATAATGCGTGAATCTCCCCTTTTTTAACCTGAAGGGTAACGTTATCATTTGCGACGATGCCGGGGAATTCCTTACGGATATTAAGCATCTCAATTACATATTCCACGTATTATCAACTCCTAGAATGAGTGTAAATATTCTTAAATTTTTTAATTGCTTCTACTAGCTTATTGATTTTTTTAAAAAAACCAAATGAAAAACTACGATTCTATCATAGTTTTTCATTCGATATTTTTCAGTTGCAAAGAGGCAATTGGGAAAAGAAAGAATAGAGGGCAATTCTGCCTCCCTATTCTTTCTGGTATTACAGCTTATAAACCAAGTTTTTCGAATTCTTCATCCGTACCCGGAACTACGAATTCACCTGATTTAATTTTTTCTGTCCACTCTTCGACCGCTTTTAAAGATTCTTCTGTTACGTTATCTTTTGTATCGGAAATGCCTACACCATTTTCTTCGATACCGTACTCAATTACTTTTCCGCCTGGGAAGTTTCCTTCTTTCGCTTTCTCGGAAAGGTCTTTAACTGCTACGTCAACACGTTTTAGCATGGAAGTCAGTGTGATGTTGTCGTCAGTTCCAGGAACTGCCCCTAATTTAGCTTGGTCGCTATCTACACCGATAACATAGATTTCTCTCTTTGGATCTTTTTGCTTTTGCTCGACAGCTTCTGTGAATACACCTTTTCCAGTTCCGCCAGCAGCATGATAAATAATATCAATACCTGAAGAATACATGGAGCCTGCAGTGGATTTACCGATATCAGCTTTATTGAAATCTCCGGCATATTTAACTTCAACTTTCGCATCCGGATTTACAGATAAAACCCCAGCCTTAAAGCCAACTTCGAATTTCTTGATTAATTCAGATTCAACTCCGCCGATAAAACCGACCTTGTTTGTTTTCGTTTGCAATCCGGCAATTACTCCTACAAGGAATGAACCTTGCTGCTCTTTAAAATTAATGCTGGCTACATTCTTTTTATCAACAACTGTATCCACGATAGCAAATTGTGAATCCGGACGTTGGTCAGCCACTTCACCAACAGCTTCGGCTAAAAGAAAACCGATACCATAGATTAGTTGGTAATCTTCACGTACAAGCGTATTCAGGTTTTTAGCGTAATCGGCATCAGATTTAGATTGCAGGTAGTTATAGCCATCTTTACCTTTTTCCAGACCATTATCCTTACCGAATTCCTGAATGCCCTTCCAAGCGGATTGGTTGAACGACTCGTCATCCACGCCGCCAGTATCAGTTACCATCGCAACCGTGAAGTTATCTTTTTTGTCTTTCCCATTTGAAGATTCTTTATCATCATTCTCTGAATTACCACATGCCCCTAGTAGCGTACCGGCTGCAAGAACAAGTGAAAGAGCTAGACCTAATTTGCGCTTTTTCAATTTTTATCCCCCTAATATACATAGTTTTTTGAGCAGGAATGTTCTGAAAAGTCATTTATGTTTGCGTTTTCACTTCTCGTTAATTTTTTTTGCACGCGTTTGATCGACTTTTACGGAATTGAAACAAACGCTTGCATTCACCCGTATGCAGGGTCAAGGCCTACACACGTTTACGAAGAACATGAAAGCTGAACATATTGGCTTTAAAGTAGTTAACAGAATACAGGATAGGCTGGTCCCAATCATCCAGATGCATCTGCTTTAGAACGAGTAGTGCGGCTTCTGGCGAGCATTTAAGGATAGGAGAAACTTTCTCATGATATCCAATAGGCTCAATCTCTGCTACGGCATGCGTAATTTTTCGATGCGCATCTCTTTCCAAAATATCCAAAAGAGACTCATCATTACGGTCAAAATTTTCTGATAGTATAGATTCAGGAATTTTGTCAATACAGTAGACAACTGGCTCCCCATTCGCTGTCCTTACACGTTCGATGATGACGATGCGTTCATCTGTTGAACAAGAAAACCTGCGTATATCCTCTTCTGTAGGTTCTAGGGCCGTCGAGCTTAAGAAAATCGTACCCGGCTTCATTCCTGCCTCTTCAATCATGTTCGTGACACTTTTTAATTGCTCGATACCTGAAGTGAACCGAGGTTTCGGATTGACGAAAGTCCCAACTCCATGGCGGCGAATGATGATGTTTTCTTCTTCTAAAATTCGCAGCGCTTCTCGAAGTGTCGCCCTACTCACTCCCAATTTTTTTGCAAGATCGAATTCTGAAGGGAATTTTTCATTTTCCTGATAGACCCCTGCTTCAATATCCTGCTTCAGGTAATCAATGACCTGCAAATATAAATGTCGACTATCTGATTTTATTGACATACAGTTTCCCCCAGCTAATTTCTTAAGACATCAGACCTCTGATGTTGAATCATTCCTACTAATCGAAAATAATATAACATTTTTTTTGATATAAATAAATAGTGTTTTACTATTTACTTTAAAAGAATTTAGGAGAAATTACCCTTCCCTGTGTCTTTCAATCTAGAGAAGGCCGCGGAATTTGTACGATTATTCTCCTAAATCAGATAAATTAATTTTTGAAAATGCAAAATGAATGCAGCTCTGTTCAAGATGCTGTTTTCCTGTATAATAGGATTTATCTTCTTTGAAGGGATGTACACAAGATGTTAAAGATTACAGAATACACGATCGAAAAATTGAATGATCCATTTGGTATTTTGTCCGGGGAACGTTACGAGTTGTTCTTGGATATTGAAGTGCCTGAAGAGGATGAGCTCTTTTCAGAAAATGGTTTATATATCCGGGTGCTTTTTGCTGTGGAAGAACAAATAGGCAAATTGATTAAATATGATATTTTTGAAAAAGGGAACGAAGGCGCACTTGAATTCGATTTAGAAGAAGATGAAGAAGCGATGATTACCGACTTCTGCCTTAAACATTTAAACGAGGCGATGAATAATTAAAAAACCGGGCTGCAGCCCGGTTTTTTTTTCTATGATGAATGCGCTTCATCCTGTTCATCTTTAGTAACCAATACATTTCGTGGTTTACTGCCTTCATATGGACCGACAATTCCCCTCGCTTCCATTTCATCAATCAATCTTGCTGCCCGTGTATATCCAATCCGGAAACGTCGCTGCAGCATGGAAACAGATGCAGTCTGCATTTCTACGATCAAGGACACCGCATCCCCGTATAAACTATCTTCGACTTCACCATTTGAAGTTTCTGCAATTTCATCCGGTATCATTTCTTCGTTATATTGTGCTTTTTGCTGTGAAATGACATATGTGACAACTTCCTCGACTTCATTGTCGGATAAAAAGGCCCCTTGGACGCGAACCGGTTTTGAAGCTCCTGCAGGCAGGAAGAGCATGTCACCCCGGCCTAACAGTTTTTCGGCTCCGCCCATGTCGAGTATCGTTCTCGAATCGGTCATTGAAGAGACACTAAAAGCAATCCGAGATGGGATGTTCGCTTTAATGACCCCTGTAATTACATCTACGGATGGCCGCTGAGTGGCAATAATCAAATGGATGCCAGCTGCACGTGCCATTTGTGCAAGACGTGTGATGGCATCCTCTACATCATTTGAGGCGACCATCATCAAATCCGCCAGCTCATCGACAATGACTACGATATAAGGCAAGAGCGGTTGTTTTGCATCTTCTTCTATGTTATACCGGTTAATATAATCGTTGTAGCCTTCAATATTACGTGTACCGGAATGGGAAAATAACTCGTAGCGCCTTTCCATTTCACTGACAACTTTTTGTAAAGCCTGTGCAGCTTTCTTTGGATTTGTCACTACAGGTGCGAGTAAGTGGGGAATTCCATTATAGACATTCAACTCCACCATTTTTGGATCGATCATCATCATTTTCACTTCATGCGGTTTTGCCCGCATCAGAATACTCGTGATAATCCCGTTGATACAAACGGATTTCCCGCTGCCAGTAGCACCAGCCACTAGTAAATGCGGCATTTTATTGAGCTCCGCTTTAACCGCTTCACCAGAAATATTCCGCCCTAAGCCTATTTGCAGTTTTGCGTCAGGCTTGTCAACTTCTTTGGCCTCTAATACTTCCCTTAATGACACCATTGCCACTTCGGAGTTAGGCACTTCTATACCGATAGCCGATTTTCCGGGAATCGGAGCTTCGATCCTAATATCCTTTGCGGCCAGTGCAAGCGCCAAGTCATCGGATAGGCTGACAATTTTACTTACCTTCACCCCTACATCCGGATGAACTTCATACTTGGTTACGGCTGGGCCTAAATGAACTTGCGTGACCCTCGCTTTCACTCCAAAGCTATGAAAGGTGCGCTCAAGTTTTGCCGCATTTTCATGGATCAATTGGTACTCTCCGCTTTGGTCCGTTTTTTTGGGCTGCAATAATAATGAAAGAGGCGGCAAAAGATATTCTTTATTCTCCACTTCCGTAAAATTCATAGGTGGAACGGCATCATCTTGGTCCTCTGTACTTTCAGCTGCAGGTTCCGGAACAACCGGAATTATTTCATTTTCGTCGCTATAAGCTTTATCAGCAAAGCTGGAAATGATCCGTTCCGTCGCCATTTGCTGTGTTTCCTCTTCTTGATGAAGGGGCTGAACAGTTTCTTCATCCGGATCTTTTTCCCGTTTCTTCTTTTTCACGGGATTCTTTTTCTTTTCTTTTTTGTCTTCATTCCACGTTTTCATATCATCTCTGAATGCGGACCATTGTTTTTTGAAAAAGCCGCCGAGACCCATGAAAAACTTCCCGAGGGTTTCACCTAAAGTTTTCCCGGTCAATAGGACGGCACCTACAATGATAAAAAGGAATGAAACGATTTTCGATCCAGCTTCGTCGAATAAAAAGTATGAGGCTGCAAATAATATTGCTCCAATCATACCGCCCCCAAGGTCCTTTGTGCTGGCCTTGCCGGTCACTTCCATCCAGAATAATTCCCATGTATTCGAAATGACGCTGGGCTTCGTAAACGGTCCTCCATCTGCAAGCATGTTAAACAGCGTCACATGACTTAGTAGGAGCATGCTCGCGACAAGGAAGTACATCCCGACGAATTGCCGTTTTAACAGGTAAGGGACCTCTCTCTTTATCATCAAATAGAAGCCAGCTGCAATTGCTCCCAATAAAAAGAGGATATACCATTCCCCCATGAAGAAGCGGATTAAAAAGACCGTCCCATTTCCCACTGCTCCAAGCTTGGCAATGGCAATGATGGCCAGACCTATTAAAGTTAGGCCAATCAATTCATATTTAAGCGTTAGTTTTAACTTCTCTGTACTATTCTTTTTTCTGCGTTTCTTCTTTGCCATAATATCACCTGATTCTTCATGAAACTATTCTAACTTTCCTATTCAACATCTCTACATGATTTCCCTTCACGAAACAAACGTTCGCTCACTGATTATACCAAATAAATATGTCCCTGTCCTTGATATATATACCATTTACTCTTAAGGCGGACAATTTTCCCATATAATGAATAAAGCAGCCAAGCGGCTGCTGATTTTCATTCCAGTATATCATAATTTACCTCAGTTAGTCGTTACTACTAAGGATTCATCTGTTCGAACACATTTATGACAGCACCCGGCTGAATGTGTACATTCATATAATCTTCAGGATCCGTGCTTACAATTCGATCAATTCGAAACGTGCGGCCACCGTCATGTTCAACCATCACATGTACACCATTATAGATCATTTCTATTAAATTTGCCGTCTTCTCATGGTGATGAGGGAAAATTATTTCTTCAGGAACGATCGTATAAAGCGTCATTGCAGAAGCCCCTCCTCTTCCCCAGCAATTTTGGGCCTTCTTTCTTCCATGAAGCTATTTAGTTTTCTCATGGCCTGGCCTACTCCTCCTACATCATCGATCATACCGATTTCAACTGCCTCTGCCCCGATTACATTCGTGCCAATATCACGGGTTAAATTTCCTTTAGCAAACATTAAATCCTTAAAACTTTCTTCCGTAACGTTAGAGTGCCTCGTAACAAATTTAATGACTCTTTCCTGCATTTTATCCAAGTATTCAAAGGTTTGAGGCACGCCAATGACTAGCCCTGTCAAACGAATGGGATGAATCGTCATCGTTGCTGTTTCTGCTATAAAGCTATGGTCACACGAAACCGCAATCGGCACACCGATCGAATGCCCCCCGCCAAGTACAATGGAGACGGATGGCTTTGAAAGGGAAGCCAGCATTTCTGCGATGGCCAGTCCCGCTTCGACATCTCCTCCCACTGTATTTAAAATGACAAGCAGCCCCTCTATATTGGGATTTTGTTCAATTGCCACAATTTGCGGAATAACATGTTCATATTTGGTCGTTTTATTTTGAGGCGGCAGCTGCATATGTCCTTCAATTTGTCCAATGATCGTCAAACAATGGATTTTTGAGTCCTGAGATAGTTGCGGAACATTAGTAGCCCCCAGCTGCTGGATCTTTTCGATTAAAGTTGAATTCTTACCTTCCTGCTTGCCTTCATTTTCATTTGGTAATGGTGCATTATCCACTATGCCAACCCCTTTCTCTTAAGCCTATAGCTTTATTATGTCTCGAGTCTCGGACTTCATTCTTCAAGATAAAAGAGGTTTGACACAGAAAAAAAAACCCCTGACTGTTCAAATCAGGGGTTCCTTACTTAATATTCCATAATGATTGGTAAAATCATTGGGCGTCGTTTCGTTTTTTCATAGAAGAATTGGTTTAACGCATCACGCATTTCCTGCTTCAGCGTGGACCAATCAAAAGGTTGGCGCGACCCATTTTTCTTTACGATTTCACTTACTATTTCAGTTGCTTCCCCAATCATTTTTTCTGATTCGCGAACATATACGAAGCCCCTTGAAATGATTTCAGGGCCAGCTGCAATGCTTTTATCCTGACGGTTCAACGTGACCACTACAATCAAAATGCCATCCTGGGATAATAAGCGCCGATCACGAAGAACGATATTACCCACATCTCCAACACCGCTGCCATCTATCAAGATATTTCCTGCAGAGACTTTGCCGGAAAGACCCATTTTATTGCCCTTTAGTTCAATGACATCACCTTTTTCGGCAATTATGATGTTTTCTCGTTTAATCCCCGCGGCTATCCCAACTTTTTGATGGGCATATAAATGGCGGTATTCCCCATGTACAGGGATGAAGAATTTAGGATTCATCAAATTGATCATCATTTTAAGTTCTTCCTGGCTGCCATGCCCTGTTACGTGCACTTTATATTTATTTGCAGATACCACTTCCGCACCTACCCTGTATAGTAAATCGACGGTTTTGGATAAAATAAGTTCGCCGCCTTGTAGGGGTGATGCACTGATCAAAACTGTATCTCCCTTTTTGATCGTTACCTGCTTGTGGGTCTGTTTAGCCATTTTTTGAAGTGCCGCAATGGGCTCCCCCTGATGACCTGTCGATAACACGACGATTTCACGGTCGTCATACTGACTAATTTCATTAATTGGGATTATCAGCTCTTCTTCGACCTTTAAGTAGCCAAGGTTCAAGGCAGTTTCATAAACGCGTTGCAGGCTTTTTCCTACAACTGCCACTTTTCTGCGACTTGCTGCCGCTGCATTGAAAACATGTTGAATCCGATTGATGTTCGAAGCGAAGCACGCAACGATGATCCTTCCGGATGCAGCATGAAAAGCCTCTGTAATATCTTTGGCCACAACTGCTTCTGATGTCGTATAACCTGGCCTCTCGGCACCGGTACTATCCGAAAGCAAGCATAGGACACCTTCTTCACCGATGCTAGCCATTTTACCGATTTCCGGTTTATATAGATCTGTTGCTGCTTGGTCGAATTTGAAATCCCCTGTATAAACGATTGCACCTTCACGAGTGTGGATCACGATTCCGACGGAATCAGGAATACTATGGTTAGTCCGGAAAAAAGACACGGCTGCTTGAGGGAAACTTAAAAGAGAATCCGAATCGATTTCAGTGAATGTTGCCCTGCCGTTAAAGCCATCTTCTTTTAATTTCGTTTTGATTAAAGCAAGTGTAAGCTTTGTTCCATAAACAGGTACTGGTAAATATTTCAAGACATAAGCAAGCGCTCCCATATGGTCTTCATGACCATGAGTAATGAATATCCCCTGCACCCGTTCCTTATTATCCATCAAATAAGAAATATCAGGGATAACCGCATCGATTCCGAGCATTTCGTCTTCTGGCAACATTAACCCTGCATCAAGAAGATAGATGTCCTCGTTCACCTCGACGACGTACATATTTTTACCAAGTTCCCCTTGTCCTCCAAGAGAAATCACTTTTATTCCATTATTTTTATCTTTACCCAATCGAATATCCTCCTTAAAAATCCCGTTCATAATTTCCCAATGATTTCATTATAACCGATGTTCAAAAAACATGACAACACTTACCATTTTCAGAGGGACTTTTTCATTTAATTCAAAAAAACAACCTATTATGTAAGAGATCCTTTGTACTTTTATCGAGTTTCGATTGATCATAAAAAAATCCAAATATTTTCATCCCGAAATCGGAAAGTAAATCCCATTCATATACATCATTATGTAAAAACAAGCCAATCTTCAACGATCAGCTTGTTCCGTGTCTTTTTATTTTTTTAATACCTTTGTTAATGCAAGGCGCTCCTGCTCCGTCAATGGCACGATTGGAAGTCTCACCGATCCAACGTCAATTCCATATAACTGAAGCGCTGTTTTGACAGGTGCAGGGCTTGGCGCCGCAAACAAACCTTTTATAAGCGGTAACAGTTCCTGATGCAGCCGGGCTGCCTCTTTCAAATTCCCACTGATGAAGGCCTCCACTATTTTCTGCAACTCATTACCAGCAATATGTGAAGCAACCGAAACTACACCCACACCACCAATCGCCAATACTGGGAGTGTTAAAGCGTCGTCCCCACTATATAATGCAAAATCTTCATCCGTGCCGGCTATGATTTGGGTCATAGCGTTTAAATCCCCGCTCGCTTCCTTAACGGCAACGATATTAGGAATTTTCGAAAGGCGGATGATCGTTTCCGGTTCAATGTTAACCGAAGCGCGCCCAGGGATATTATATACCATAACAGGAAGAGTCGTACTAGCTGCAATAGCCTTAAAATGCTGGTACAGACCTTCTTGATTCGTTTTACTATAATACGGGGCAACTAGCATTATCGCATCGGCGCCATTTTGTTCCGCTTTTTTTGTCAACTCGATGGAAGCATACGTATTGTTGCTTCCTGTACCCATGATGATGGGTACACGTTTTTCAACAACCTTAGAAACATGACGCAATAACGCAATTTTCTCCTCCGAAGATAAAGTTGGAGATTCACCTGTCGTTCCCGAAATCACAAGCGAATCGGTTCCATTAGTTAATAAGTAATTAACCAATGAAGTCGTCTTTTGAAAATCAACATTTCCCTTGCTATCGAAAGGGGTGACCATTGCGGTTGATACTCTACCAAATATCATCATCTAACACCTCTTTAAAACCTTTATTTATTAAAAACCCTATGATTAATGTATTTCACTTTCATGCAATTGAAATGCATAGTGCAGAGAATTAACAGCTTCTATTAAATCTTCTTCTTTTACGAGTACCCAAATTGTCGTATGACTGTCCGCTGACTGGAGAATGGCAATTTCCTTTTCGGAAAGCGCTGTGACAATCTTCGCTGCAACGCCCGGCACTCCGTTGATGCCTGCACCAACTACTGAAACCTTGGCACAATTCCGTTCTATGACCGGTTCATGACCAAGCTCGGCCAAAATCGAGAGGGCAAGTTCTGTCATCTCTTCTGAAACGGTATAAACTACACCACTTGGATATATATTTATAAAGTCCACTGAAATGGAGGCATTGGCCATTGCTTTGAAAACTTCTGCCTGTAGATTATATTGATCTTTTTTCGCACGGACCTTGATTTGAGTAATCTTTGGAACATGGGCAATCCCGGTTACGAGCCTTTCACGTATGTCACTGCCCTGGCTTCCCTTGGTCACGCTTGTAACAAGTGTCCCCAAACCTTCGCTGTATGTTGACCTTATCCGAATCGGGACTTTTGCCTGCATCGCAATTTCAACGGCTCTCGGGTGAATGACCTTCGCCCCTTGATAAGCCATGTTGCAAACTTCCGTATACGAAACGATTGATAATGGACGAGCTTGATCGGCAATACGTGGATCTGCCGTCATGATTCCTTCCACATCCGTAAAAATATCGACCCGTTCCGCTTGCAATGCAGCACCTAATGCAGCAGCTGAAGTATCACTTCCACCACGGCCGATGGTCGTGATGTCCCCGTTTTTAGCAGCTCCTTGGAAACCTGCTACAACGACGACATCCTTCACTTCAAGTTCTTTCATGAGACGATCGCACTTCATTTCGATTATTTTCGCACTTGAATAGTCGGTATTCGTCAAGAATCCCGCTTGAGCTCCAGTATAAGCGACTGCATCAATACCATTTTCCAAGAGCATATTCGTAAATACGACAGATGATATCGTTTCTCCTACTGACATAAGTAAATCCTGTTCTCGTTTTGAAAGGCTGGCTTTCGCTCCATTTACTAGGGAAAGTAAGGTATCCGTTGCATAAGGATCGCCTTTTCTTCCCATTGCTGAAACCACAACCACCACTTTATAGCCTTCTTTAATCGCATTTTCTATATGTCCCTTGGCAAATGAACGGCTTGCCTCATCTCGAACGGATGTCCCTCCGTATTTCTGGACGATAATTTTCATAATATGCACCCCAAATATAAGCCAGCTTCCCGATCCGGGAAGCTGACAAAAACTCTCTATCTCTATTGGAAATTAATTTTGTGTCGAGTTCAAATTCTTACTTAACGGTAACCAAACCTAATTTCAAAAGGCTTTCAGCAATTTGAACGGAATTCCAAGCTGCTCCTTTTAATAGATTATCGGAAACCACCCATAAATGGAAGCCTTTATCTTCATCCAAATCTTTGCGAATTCGACCGACGAATACATCATTCTTGCCGACGGATGAAGCAGGAGTTGGGTATACTTGTTGTTCCGGTTCATCTTCTAACACAATTCCAGGTGCCGTTCTCATTAAATCCTTGATTTGAGAAGCCGCTATGCCTTCTTTTTCAACTTCAATGTATACAGATTCCGAATGACCTGTAACCACAGGAAGCCTTACGCAAGTTGCAGCTACTGGAAGGTCTTGCATATGCATGATTTTCTTTGTTTCATTAATCATTTTCATCTCTTCGAATGTGTACCCGTTATCTTGGAATTTATCGATTTGGGGAATGACGTTAAATGCGATTTGATAATGCTTTTCGTCCCCTTTGACCGGTAAAATTTTCGGTTCTATTTCTTTTTCATCAAGCAAGTCGCGAGCTTGTTCCTTTAATTCATTTATCGCTGCAGCACCTGCACCAGAAACAGCCTGGTAAGTAGAAACAACAATTTTTGATAAGCCATATGTCTGGCGGATAGGCTCTAATGCCACAACCATTTGGATAGTTGAACAATTCGGGTTTGCAATGATCCCATTATGCTGTTTCAAGTCTTCTTCATTTACTTCAGGAACGACTAGCGGCACATTTTCATCCATGCGGAAAGCGCTCGTATTATCCACTACTATCGCACCGCGTTTCACTGCTTCTGGAGCCAATTCCTTAGACACGCTTCCTCCAGCACTGAATAAAGCGATATCGATGCCTTCAAAGCTTTCAGGTTTTGCTTCCTGCACTTCGATTTCTTCGCCCTTAAACGTAAGTTTGATTCCTGCAGAACGAGCCGATGATAAAAAGATGATATTCTTAATCGGTAAGTCCCTTTGTTCGAGTGTTGAAATCATTTGTTGTCCTACTGCTCCAGTTGCTCCCACAACTGCAATACGCAATCCCTGTGTCTCAGTCATTTATACATACTCCTTTTCTATCTCTTAAATTAGTTATTTGTTGGATTTATTACTTCTTGTTCAGAATATCATTTATTTTATCACATTAACATTCCAAAGGGTCGCACTTTAACAAAATATTCTGGTAGTGGAGTGGTTTTTTATAACTTCAACCTACAAATTTATGCATATATGTCAGTCGTTACAAAGCTGGATCCGTGGCAGAAACTTGTTCAGGCTAAATCATCCTTGAACCTTTCGACGATGACAGGTTGAATCTGTTCCCTTTCCAGTGCCGATATGATCGTATCCCTTATCATGCTCATCCTTGCAACCATGGAACTTGGTTTGCCTGTGGGATTATCCTGGCCATATGGAACAAAGTAAATATCTTTTGCTGCCATCAGCCTCATTAGATTGACACCATTTAACCCAAGTGCATCATTTGTTGATATCGCGACCACGACTGGACGATGATTTCTCATCGTCGCTTTTGCAGCCATAAGTACAGGCGAATCGGTAAGAGCATTTGCCATTTTACTCATTGAGTTACCCGTTAAAGGAGCGATCACCATACAATCAAGTGGCAATTTAGGTCCTAATGGCTCTGCTTTGACGATTGTATCAACGACATGATTCCCCGTCAATTTTTCTATTCTTTCGACCCAGTCCTCGCCCTTTCCAAAACGGGTTTCCGTGTTTTGTACTGTCGATGTTACGATTGGAATGACTTCCACCCCTTCATTTACAAGTTTTTCTATTTCCGGAAACACTTCATCATATGTGCAATGTGATCCTGTTAATCCGAAACCAATCCTTTTCCCTTTGAGACTCATATTATTTTCCCCTTCCTTTTCAAGAACTCGTCTTGAATCAATAGTCCCAGTGCATTCGCTAATATCTGACCAGCTGTTTTCGGGGCAACTATACCCGGCAGGCTCGGTGCCAACAGCGCCTTAATTCCCCTTTTTTCAGCGTAACGAAAATCCGTCCCCCCCGGTTTTGAAGCAAGGTCGATGATTAATGTATGAACGGGCATATTAGCTATAACTTTTGCGGTAATTATCGGAAAAGGAATCGTATTGATACATATATCAACATTTTTCATTTCTGCAGCAAGATCATTTAAATGAAAAGGGGTTAATGCCATTTCACTGATCCTTGCAATATCTTCACTTTTTCTTGCCCCCACCTTTACTTTTGCTCCAAGTGCCTGAAATGACCGGGCTACACTCATACCGACCCTTCCCAGTCCGAGAACGGCTACATTCGATCCATGGATAGTAAAATCCGTATGTTGAATGGCCATCATGATCGCACCTTCAACAGTGGGAATCGAATTATAAATAGCCACATCATCACGTTCGAACAATAGAACGAGTTTGCGATCCACTTTCTTGAATATCTCATCGAGGTAATCGTTACTGATTCCTGCATAAAAAATGCAATGTGCCGGGGTATTTTTTATCATTTCTTCAGTCAAAACAACCTCTTCACTGGAAAAGATCGTTTCTACTTTCCCATCTGAATCCGTGCCCCGGACAGGTAAAATAACTGAATCTAATTCCATGAAATTTATATCTTCCATTTTTTCCTTAACTGCGCCGGTAAAAGCATGGTCGAGCTGTTCAAAACCTACCAATAATAGCTTTGCATCAAGCTCCGTCAGTTTACGGACAACTTCAAGCTGACGCGCATCTCCACCAATTACAGCGATTTGCAAGCCTGTGAGCATTAAAACCGTCACCTTCTTTATATAAAAGATCCTAAACATTCCTTGCCTCATGATACAATTCCTTCAGGAAGCAATTCGGTTTTTCCTACATTCTCTAGTTACCCTGCCATCTTATGTTTTCACTTAAAAAACGGTGATAAGAAAAGAAAAAACGCCCTAGCTATTGGCAGCTAAGGCGTTTTCGAGAGTGCATTTCGAAAAGTTCCAAGGAGTATGGGGCGTGCGTCATTTAACCGTCCATATGCTCTCCGTCTTTAAGTGAAAGTCCTTCCTGAAAATCAATGATGACCATATCCGCACCGATTTTTTTTATATGTTCCCATGGCACTCTTATTTCACTGCCATTCCTTATAAGGCCAAACCATTTAACAGATGGGATGATCAACGAGGTAATTTGTCCAGTTTCATCTATCTCCAAATCCGTCTGACCAAGGATTCCTAATCTTTCCGCCCTATTCACATCGACTATTTCCTTTCCGCTCAATTCGCTCAACCTCAATTTTGGTTCCCCCTTTTTCGCCTTCTATTCAATCTATATCCGAAAAAGGTAAACTTAGAAGGAATTTATCCAAATATTGTCCATAACATAGGACCCTCCCACATTCAACGAAAAAAAGCCTGACCTCCCATTAATAAAAGGAAGGTGCAGACTTGTTCGTTATTATTTGTCCCAGTTTTCCAACGGGCTCACTAATGACAAGGAATGTTTCGTAAAGATCTGATTTGCCAATTCATTGACGGTATCCTCTGTCACCGCGTCAATCTTGATGATGATATCATCAAGGGAACGGTGCTCACCCAACATCAGCTCATTTTTTCCGTTCCGGCTCATGCGGCTATTCGTGCTTTCAAGGCTGAGCATCAAGCTTCCTTTAAGTTGCTCTTTACTATTTCGTAATTCCTTTTCCGTAATGCCATCCCTTTTTAAAGTATCCAGTGTTTCCTGAATGGTTTCATACAGGCTGTCAAGCTGATTTGTGCCTGTCCCCCCATATACTGTCACCATACCGCTATCTTGATAGCTGGAATGATAGGAATAAACGGAATAGGCAAGGCCGCGTTGCTCCCTAACGTCCTGGAATAGGCGGCTACTCATGCTTCCTCCAAGAATGTTATTCAAGGTAATCAGGCTGTATGTTTTATCATTACCGATTTCCAACCCTTTGTAACCAAGGCATAAGTGGGCTTGTTCCGTATCTTTTTTACGGGTGATCCTATTTTCATGGAAGGACGGTTTGACCAATTCAAGACGGTCTTCCCCTCCTTGATACGAGCCAAAGTAGTTTTCGACTTCCTGAATCAATTTTTCATCCACATTCCCAGCAATGGACACTACCACTTTATCGGGTGTATACATGTCATGGACGTATTTTTTTAATGTATCACTATTGAACGTTTCAAGCGTATTTTCCGTCCCAAGTATAGGATAGCCAAGGGGGTGATTTTCATATACTGCCTTGCTTAAGAGGTCATGGACAATGTCATCGGGTGTGTCTTCGTACATTTTGATTTCTTCGTAGACGACATTTTTTTCTTTTTTCAATTCTTCCCCATCAAATGTTGAGTTGAAGAACATATCAGCTAGGATTTCAAGAGCATAGCTTGCATGGTTATCCATTACTTTAGCATAATAGCATGTATATTCTTTTGAAGTGAATGCATTCACCTGTCCCCCAATACTATCGAACGACTCGGCAATTTCACGCGCATTTCTCGTAGTTGTTCCTTTGAAGAACATATGCTCCAGGAAATGTGAAACCCCATTCAATTCTGGTGTTTCATTTCTTGAACCTGTTTTGATCCATACTCCAATTGCTGCTGAGCGTACAGTTGGAATATTTTCCAATACAATTCTAACTCCATTTTGACACGTGTATTTCTTAATCAACTAACATTCCTCCCAATCATTCTATGCTGCTATCGTTACCAATACATTATGGATTCGATCGCTCTTCATCTACTGCTTCCGAAACGGTAACTACATCTAAGTCTTTCTTTTTTATTTCAATTATTAACGTTTCCAATGATTTTGCAGTGGATTCCGTCGGATGCATCAATATAAATGCTCCTGGGTGTACCTTAGAAAGCACTCTTTGTTGAAGGACTTCAGGGCTTGGCTTTTGCCAGTCGATCGTATCCACACTCCACATGGCTGTCTCCATACCCAAAGAATCCGCGATTTTCACCGTTTCATCCCGGTAGCTTCCACTTGGTGGTGCGAACCATTTCATTTTCAAACCTGTCACCGCTTCAATGACTTCGTTCGTTTTTCGAATTTCCTCACGTGTAGCTTGTGCGGATATGTTTTTCATATCGGGATGTGAATAAGAATGATTTCCAATTTCATGCCCGCCACCCTTAATCATCTTAGCCAAATCAGGATTTTTCTTGGTCCAATTCCCTTCAAGGAAAAAAGTGGCCTTGACATTATTCTTTTTTAACACGGCCAACATATCTTGTAAGTATTCATTCCCCCAGGCCACATTGATTAAAAATGAAACCACTGGCTTTTCGGGATGGGCCCGGTAAATCGGAGCCGGATCCAGATCCTCCATATGTATCTTTGCAGGTACCTGCTGAAATACCAGCTTATCCTTATCGAACACGCCCTCCTTCTTCATGGCTTTATACGAATCATCAATATTTACCTTCAGGCCATTATATGCAGGAACGGTTTTCCAAACAGAATCTATTCGTGCATCCTGTGGTGCAATCTCATATTTTTTTGTTGATTCTTTTATTTGTAAAAGAAGCTCGTCCTCTTGCTTCATTGAAGCAACTGAATCATCGGTTAATTGGGTCAAATAAATTTGTGTATATGGATTTTGCACTAATAACCATGATATACCTGCAATGGCACTTATCGCAACTATCTGCTTCCATTTATTATTCATTTTTTACGCCCCCTTCATACCAAAATGTATGAAGAAAACGGACAAGGTAGAACATGACATCCTTTTAATGCCATTCACACTATGGTTATTCCTATACTTTCATGCAAAAAAAGCATGCAGATTCACAAGGAATCGCATGCCGGATTTTCATTTTTATTACGATTGAGAAGGGTTAGCTGCCTCTTTTTGCTCTTTCAGGACCGCTTTACGAGAAAGGTTTACCCTTCCTTGCTTATCAATCTCAGTAACTTTGACCAATAATTCATCGCCAAGTGAAACGACATCTTCCACTTTTCCAACTCTTTCTTCAGCCAGTTCAGAAATATGTACCAAACCGTCTTTACCATTGAAGATTTCAACGAAGGCACCGAACTTTTCGATACGTTTAACTTTACCTAAGTATAGTTCGCCCACTACGACTTCACGTACGATATCCTCAATGATTTTCTTCGCTTTTTGAATCATTGGTTCATCAGTAGAAGATATGAATACCGTTCCATCTTGTTCGATGTCGATTTTCACGCCAGTTTCTTCAATGATTTTGTTGATATGTTTTCCGCTCGGTCCAATGACATCACGAATCTTATCCGGATTTATGGACATTGTAACGATTTTTGGAGCATATTTGGATAACTGCTCACGCGGTTGATTGATTGTTGACATCATTGATTCCAAAATATGCATCCTGCCATGTTTTGCTTGAAGTAAAGCTTCTTCAAGAATCTCTCTTGAAAGACCCTCAATCTTAATATCCATTTGTAGGGCAGTAACACCTTTTGAAGTCCCTGCGACTTTAAAGTCCATGTCTCCCAGATGATCTTCCATACCTTGAATATCCGTTAAGATTGTATAGTGCTCACCTGTTTTGACAAGACCCATTGCAATACCCGCAACTGGGGCTTTCAATGGAACACCGGCATCCATCATTGCCAAAGTGCTTGCACAGATACTTGCTTGTGATGTTGAACCGTTTGATTCAAGCACTTCAGAAACAAGTCTGATTGTATATGGGAAGTCTTTATCGTTTGGAATGACAGGCTCCAAAGCTCTTTCACCAAGTGCACCATGACCAATTTCACGACGTCCTGCCCCACGGATAGGGCCAGTTTCACCAACACTGAAATGCGGGAAATTATAGTGGTGCATAAAACGTTTTGACTCTTCGGTTCCAAGTCCATCCAGAATCTGCACATCACCAAGTGCACCTAATGTACAGATGGATAGCGCTTGGGTTTGTCCGCGCGTGAACAAACCGGAACCATGTGTACGGGGCAGAATGGTAACTTCTGATGATAATGGTCTGATTTCGTCTGGATTACGGCCATCCGGACGCACTTTTTCTTCCGTGATTAAACGGCGGACTTCGGACTTGACCAATTTATTCAGGATTTCTTTGATTTGCTTTAATTTTTCTTCATCAGTTTCTTCTTCATAATGAACCAACACACGATCTTTTACTTCTTTGATCGCGTCTTCACGAGCATGTTTTTCCTGAACTTGTACAGCTTTGTTCAAGTCAGCTCCACATAGGCCTTTCACTTCTGCTTCCAGTTCAGCATCCACTTGATATAAAGTGACCTGCATTTTTTCCTTACCGATTTCAGCAACAATTTTCTCTTGGAATGCAATGATCTTCTTGATTTCATCATGTCCAAACATGATTGCTTCAAGCATGGTTTCCTCTGGTACTTCATTGGCTCCTGCTTCAACCATGTTGATCGCATCTTTAGTGCCGGCAACCGTCAGATTGATGTCACTTTGAGCTAGTTGGTCAACAGTAGGGTTAATGATGAATTCATTATTGATTCTCCCCACTACAACTCCAGCAATTGGACCTTCGAACGGTATATCGGAAACTGAAAGTGCAAGGGAAGAACCTAGCATAGCTGCCATTTCCGTAGAACAATCTTGATCGACACTCATGACCATGCTTATGATCTGAACATCGTTCCTGAAGCCATCAGCGAAAAGCGGACGGATTGGTCGATCGATTAAACGGCTTGCAAGAATGGCCCTTTCACTCGGCCGGCCTTCACGTTTGATGAAGCCTCCCGGAATTTTACCGACTGCATAGAGTCTTTCTTCGTAGTTGACTGTCAAAGGGAAGAAGTCGACATTTCTTGGTTCCTTCGAAGCTGTTGCTGTACTTAATACGGCAGTTTCTCCGTAACGGACTAAAACTGCCCCGTTTGCTTGTTTGGCCAATTGCCCTATCTCTACCGTTACATTACGGCCGGCCCAGTCAAATGAATACGTATGTTTTTCCTGTCCCATTTATTAAACCCCTCTCTGAATCTTCACTTAGAGGCTTAGTTTACCTAAACCTGTATTGGATTAAATCATTTATATGTGAAAGTAACTGAACTCAAGTTAAAACCAAACTATTCCTATTATGCACGAAAAAAACAAGCATTAACAGTAAAATGAATAAAAATTTCATTCATTTGATTATGTATATCCTGATCATTTATAAATGGAAAAGGACCCGGCTCCTGCCGAGTCCCAAGGACGAAGGCTCAGCCTTATGTAGAATACGTCCAAATCATTTGATTAACATCAAAAAAGCGGGAAATTTCCCGCCTTCCTGAAAAAATTATCTACGTAGACCTAATTTGTTAATTAGTGTACGGTAACGAGTAACGTCTTTGTTACGTAGGTAAGTTAAAAGATTACGACGTTTACCTACCATTTTAAGAAGACCGCGACGTGAATGGTGGTCTTTTTTGTGTGTGCGTAAGTGACCGTTCAAGTTGTTGATTTCTTCTGTTAATACTGCGATTTGAACTTCTGGAGACCCAGTGTCAGTATCGTGAGTTCTGAACTCAGCGATAAGTTCGTTTTTGCGTACTTGTGTAATTGCCATGTTATTATTCCTCCTAAAATTCTGTAAAATCACCTATTACCGAGCCAGCGTCGGAGTCTCGACTAGCCAAGCAATGGTTATTTTCATACATACAATAGAATACATGTTTTTCATTAAAATTGCAAGTCTTGTCTTTTATGCCTCAAGCTTTGCAAAATAGGCGATTGCATTTTGCTTATCCGTTTCGATTTGAGCGACCAATGCTTCAAGTCCGGAAAATTTCTGCTCACTCCGAAGTCTTGTATGCCATTCAACCGAAACCTGGCTGCCATATATATCTCCCGAGAACTCCAAGGCATGAACCTCTACAGTGGGATATTTGGGTTTTTCTTCGTGGAACGTAGGTTTGTAACCGACATTGCAAACCCCATTATACCATTTACCGCTTATTTTGATCCTGACGGCATATACACCTGCAGCAGGGAAGATATAATCGTCACTTACTTCAATATTAGCGGTGGGGAATCCCAACTTCCTGCCCCGTTTTTCACCGTGAATGACATGACCTTTCGTTAAATAGCGTCGGCCAGCCAAATGATAAAAGTCGGAAAAGTTACCATTACCGAGAGTTTCCCTGATTCTCGTCGAGCTAACCTTTTCATCTTCAAGTGTCTGTTTTGCAACGACTGTCTGCGAAAATCTGCCCTGTGCGTAAACAGGCAAATCTTTCATCGATCCTTGACCATAGCGACCGTATGAATAATCAAAGCCTGCAACTACGTGACGGACATTCAGCCCGGCAATGTACTCGTCAACGAACCGTTCTGGCAGTACCGAAGCGAATTCCTTGCTGAAATGGACAATGAATAAATAATCTATCTCCATCGACTCTATGATATCCACCTTATCTTCAAGTGGAGTGATATAGCGGATATTTTCCGTTTTCCTACCCAGTACTGCAGAAGGATGCGGGTCAAATGTCATGACTGCTGACTTAAGATTCATTTCAACGGCTTTTTGCTTGGCTGTTTGAATAACAATCTGATGACCTTTATGTATACCATCAAAAAATCCAAGCGCCATTACAAGCTCGGGAAAATCATCCGAATTAAATTGATGAGGATGCTCTATTGCGATCACTTTCACCTTTCAATCTCCTCTTTCCGGCGGTAAAACGGTCTATAATTCTTGTGCCAATACTTTTACAGGTTTAATTAATCCCTCTTTTGTCGGATGTACTTGATAAATGGCAATGGCCTTATCTGTTGGGTCGACCATCACAAAAGGCTTCCCTTTTTCAACAACAACATCCTTTGTTTGTTCCAATACCGCACCGTTAAGTACTTTCTTTGCTACTTTATCACTAATCTGAAATTTGGGCAAATGAAATAATCCCCGCTCCAAAGGCAACAGAAATTCATCCGATTGTCCACTTTCCATGAACTCTTCCACTTCAGAAAATGTGAAACAGTCCTCCTGCTTAAAACCTGCTGATTCAATACGAGTCAAATCAGACATATGGGCAGGATATCCCAGTTCTTCACCCATCATGACTGCAAGCGTCCGAATATACGTTCCTTTGCTGCATTTGACGCGAAAACGAAAAGTAATGGTTTCCCCTATAAATTCAGAACGATCATCGAGAAGGGTAATTTCATAGATGGTGACCTCCCTAGTCGGCCTCTCCACTTCCACCCCTGCACGGGCATATTCATATAACTTCTTCCCGTTTACCTTTACCGCTGAAAACATCGGCGGCGTCTGTTCGATTTTTCCAGTCAATGATTCCAGCACTTCCAGAATCCGTTTACGCTGAATCACTTGATCAACCTTTTTCTCTTCCACTTTTTCACCGCTTGCGTCTTCAGTTGTCGTTGAAAAACCAAGGGTCACTTCCCCTTCGTACGCTTTACCGGCTTCTGTCAAATATTCGGCTATCTTAGTTGCCCTGCCAATGCAAATAGGTAAAACCCCTGTTACATCAGGATCTAAAGTACCTGTGTGCCCAACCTTTTTTGTCTTTAAAATCTTTCTTAATTTAAAAACACAATCATGGGATGTCAACCCCTTGGGTTTCCATAATGGAAGAATACCGTTCACGCTTTCACCTCATCATTTATAAAACACCTTAAACTACTATCATAAAGCAAAATGAATTCCAATTCCGAAAGGTGTTTTTCACTATTTTACATATTCAGTTTTCAAAAAAAAAGAGACCGACTTCAAGAAGTGCAAAGCACTTATTGAGTCGGCCTCCTTTTACTGCTTGCTTATTCCTCGTCTTTTTCAGCCGGTTTATCCTCTGAATTGATTTGGGAAATCAACGACTCGATACGATTACCATAATCAACCGATTCATCAAATTCAAAAAACAGCTCAGGTGTTTTGCGCAGGCGGATTCGCTGCCCAATTTCTGAACGCATGAATCCTTTCGCCTTAGCTAGACCTTGAAGGGTTTTCTCCCTTTGTTCCTGGTCACCCAAAACGGAAATATAAACTGTTGCCTGTTGTAAATCGCCTGTAACCGCGACATCCGTCACTGTAACAAATCCGATTCTTGGATCTTTAATTTTTCGGCCGATAATTTCACTCAGCTCTTTTTTCATTTGTTCGCCAACACGATTTGAACGAAGGCTCATAATATCACCTCGATAGCCTAAAGCCAGTCTATATCTGTTATTGTTCGCTCTAGTTCCGGAAAAGAATCTAGAAATTTAAGGGCATTTTGAAGTTCCCGTTCAGTAGCCTTCCTTGATGATGTTACGGTTACGATAGTAATCTTTGTCCGCTGCCATAAATCCTGAAAATCGGTCTCTGCTACAGAAATATTGAACTTCTGCTTAAGCCGTGTCATGACACGCTGAAGCACGGCCCTTTTTTCTTTCAAAGAATGGGTGTCATGGATGATGCATTCACATTGGACAGAGCCAACGATCATTTACGTTCGATCTCTTCCATTACATACGCTTCAATTACATCGCCTTCTTTAAGGTCGTTGTAATTTTTAATCGTAATACCGCACTCATAGTTCGTTGCCACTTCTTTTACATCATCTTTAAAACGTTTCAATGCATCAATTTCACCTTCGTAAATGACGACACCTTCACGAATTAAGCGAATTCCGCTATCACGTGTAATTTTTCCTTCTGTAACGTAAGAACCGGCAATCGTACCTACCTTGGATACTTTGAAAGTCGTACGAACTTCAGCCTGACCGATAATTTTTTCTTCGAATTCAGGGTCAAGCATCCCTTTCATAGCCGACTCGATCTCTTCGATTGCTTTATAGATGATGCGGTGAAGGCGGACATCAACATTTTCTGATTCAGCTGCACGCTTCGCATTCACGTCAGGACGGACGTTAAATCCGATGACGATTGCATTCGAAGCTGTAGCAAGGATGATGTCAGACTCTGTAATGGCACCGACGCCAATGTGTATGATTTTCACTTTAGCGCCTTCCACTTCTATTTTATTCAGGGAAGCGGCTACTGCTTCCGCAGAACCTTGAACATCAGCTTTTAAAATGATGTTTAATTCTTTAATTTCCCCTTCTTTCATTTGCTCGAACAATGTATCTAGGGTTACACGGGATTTTTCATTACGTTGTGAAGCAAGTTGTCTCTGTGCACGCACTTCCCCAACTTGACGGGCCGTTTTCTCATCTTCAAAGACGATGAAACGATCGCCGGCCTGTGGCACTTCGTTCAATCCAGTGATTTCAACCGGCGTTGAAGGACCTGCATCCTTAACACGGCGTCCAAGATCGTTAACCATAGCACGAACACGTCCGAATGTATTACCGATAACAATCGGATCACCGATTTTCAACGTTCCGTTTTGAACAAGCAAAGTGGCAACCGATCCGCGCCCTTTATCCAAACGCGCTTCGATAACCGTTCCATTTGCTTTACGAGTTGGATTCGCTTTATACTCCTCCACTTCACTTACAAGAAGAATCATTTCAAGCAAGCTATCGATACCCTCACCGTTTTTAGCTGAAATTGGTACGAAAATTGTGTCTCCGCCCCATGCTTCAGAAACTAAACCATGTTCTGTCAATTCTTGCATGACACGGTCCGGATTGGCAGCTTCTTTATCCATCTTATTGACAGCAACGATAATTGGAACTTCTGCCGCTTTAGCATGGTTGATCGCTTCAATCGTTTGAGGCATAACGCCATCATCCGCAGCAACGACAAGAATGGTGATATCGGTAACTTGTGCACCGCGGGCACGCATTGTTGTAAACGCAGCATGGCCTGGTGTATCCAGGAATGTTATTTTCTTATCGTTAACTTTAACTTGATAAGCACCGATATGCTGAGTGATTCCGCCCGCTTCGCCTTCAGTAACTTTTGTATGGCGTATAGAATCAAGCAATGTCGTTTTACCATGGTCAACGTGCCCCATGATCGTCACGACAGCTGGACGTTCAATCAAATCTTCAGAAGCGTCCTCAGTGACAAGTGATTCAAGGTCTGTTAGGTCGACACGAATCTCTTCTTCGGCGACTACACCGTATTCCGTACAAATCAATTCTATTGCATCTTTATCCAAAGTTTGGTTGATTGTAGCCATAACACCAAGCATAAAGAGCTTTTTAATGATTTCAGAAGGTTCACGGTGAAGTTTTTTTCCAAGTTCCATAACCGTCAAAGACTCATAAAACGTAATTTTCTCTGGAAGTTCTCTTTCTTTACGTTTTGTAACAGGTGCCTGAGGCGCTTGTTGTCTTTGTTTATTATTTTTATTCTTGTTATTGCGACCCTTGTTGAACTGACCTGTTGGTTTTTTCGTCCCTACAGGTTTAACTGGTGGTTTCTTCTTCAGTTTTTCTTTATTGACTGTGCTCTTTTCATCCGCTTCAGCTTCGTACTTTGCGACCGTAGCGTTAGCTTTTGGTTCAGCAGCTGGGCTTTTATCTTCGTTTTTAGGTTTGATTGAATCGTTTAATTTATTTACAGTTGAATCGTCTAATGCTGTCATATGGTTTGTTACCTCTATATTCATTTCTTTAAGTTTATTTATTACATCCTTGCTTGAAACGTTCTTCTGTTTTGCATATTCATATACACGCAATTTTGTCATACGTTCACCCCCGTAAAATTTAATCGAGCAGCGTTCGGAGTTTTTGTGCAAAACCTTCATCCAGAACTGCGACGGCAACTCTAGCATCCTTACCTATCGCATGGCCGAGCATTGACCTGCTTTCGACTCTTTTTAAAGGAACCTGATAAAATGCGCACTTATCAGATATTTTTTTTTCAGTGTTTTTTGAAGCGTCCGCGGATAAAATAACAACTTTGGCATTACCGCTTCTAATCTCTTTAACCACTAATTCTTCACCCGAAATTAGCTTGCGTGCTCGATTGGCCAAACCTAATAGAGACATCCATTGTTGTTGTTGGGTCATGATGTTAGTTTTTCTCCTTATTCACTAATTCAAGCAATTGTTCATAAAGGGAAGAATCGATTTGGGTACTAAGGTGATTAGCCAGCACATTTTTCTTTTTGGCCAGCTCGATAACATCCCGATCAAGAGTCAAATAAGCTCCCCTTCCCGATTTCTTTCCGGTCGGATCAAGGCTGACTTCCCCTTCTTTAGATCGAACGATGCGTATGAGTTCTTTCTTCGGCTTCATTTCGCCTGTAGCCACACATTTACGCATCGGGATTTTTTTTCGGCTATTCATCTTTTTTCACCTCGAATTACTCGTTATCCTCTTCGAAATCTGTTTCCTCTTCAGTAACATAACTATCTCTGCTCAAAAGGAATTCCTGTTCTTCCACAGGATAAATACCAGCTTCGCGGGCTTCCGTTTCACTCTTGATATCAATTTTCCAGCCTGTAAGCTTGGCAGCTAAACGGGCATTTTGTCCACGCTTACCAATTGCCAGGGAAAGTTGATAATCCGGAACGATTACAGTCGTCGCCTTTTCCTCTTCTTTAACAATAACTTCAAGTACTTTTGAAGGGCTTAAAGCATTCGCAACGAAAATGACCGGATTCTCCGACCATTTAACGATATCGATCTTTTCACCTTTCAATTCGTTGACGATGGCTTGAACGCGCTGACCTTTTTGACCTACACAGGAACCGACAGGATCGACTTCTTCGTTATCGGAATGCACGGAGATTTTTGAACGGTCGCCTGCTTCGCGGGCAACTGACTTAATTTCTACTGTTCCATCAAAAATTTCAGGCACTTCGATTTCGAATAAACGTTTTAAAAGGCCAGGATGTGAACGGGATACAAAAATTTGCGGGCCCTTGGAAGTCTTTTCAACTTTAGTGATGAAAACTTTAATGCGATCATGAGGTTTATACTGTTCATTCGGCATTTGCTCATTCACCGGGAGCAAAGCTTCGATTTTACCTAGGCTGACATAAATGAATCGGGAATCCTGGCGTTGAACGATGCCAGTCATGATATCCTCTTCACGATCGATGAATTCGGCATAAATGATGCCTCGTTCCGCTTCACGCACCCTTTGAGTAACGACTTGTTTTGCTGTTTGTGCAGCAATACGGCCGAAATCCTTAGGTGTTACTTCCATTTCGACAATATCCTCTAACTGATAGTTGGGATCAATTGCTCTTGCTTCTTCAACAGAAATTTCCAGACGCGAATCGAACACTTCGTCAACAACGTCTTTTCTGGCAAATACACGCATAGTTCCTTTACCAAGATTCAAGTCGATACGTACATTTTGTGCTTGGTTAAAGTTACGGCGATATGCCGATATAAGGGCAGATTCAATCGCGTCGATCAAAACCTCCCTGGAAATTCCTTTTTCGTGTTCTAAAATATAGAGAGCATCCAATAACTCATTGCCCATGGTGATCCCCCTTACGGATATTTAAATTAATGATTTGCTTGACTTATGAGAAGGTAATCGCCAATCTTGCTTTGGCTACCTTTTCGAATGGTATGACGATCGTTTTCTTTCTTGTCTTGATTCTGACTTCGAGTGTCACTTCTTCACCATCGAAACTGGTTAAGATTCCTTCGAATTCTTTTTCATCTAAAATGGGCTCGTATGTTTTTATGTAAACATTTTTACCGATAGCATTAAGGAAATCCTTCTCTTTTTTCAGAGGCCTTTCAGCTCCGGGTGATGAAACTTCGAGAAAATAATTTTGTGGAATCGGATCAACCTCATCAAGCTTTTCACTGAGTTTTTCACTCACATTTCCGCAATCATCAATATCTACGCCTGTTTCTTTATCAATGTACACTCGAAGGAACCAGCTTTTACCTTCCTTCACATACTCCACTTCGACTAATTCAAGCTGCAATTCTTCAAGAATTGGTAATGCTAATTCCTCTACGACTTCCGTTACCTTTTTACTCATTTGTTTCCTCCATACGTGCGTTGTATGCGCTTGGTTTCGGATTCAAAATTAAATGGTCAATACAACACGAAAGAGTGGGTTTCCCCACTCTTGCCATTGGTTCCTCTTAGTATTTCCAATAAAAATATACCATAATCAAGATTTTTATGCAAATACCTTGTCTGTTTCTTCCTTTTTGAAATCAGTTTCCTCTTTAAAATAAAGATAACTGATTTTGTTCAGGCAATGACTCCAGACAGCCTTGTTTATCAAGATATTCAAGGATGGTCTTCGAAACCTTCCCCCGTTGTTGAAGATCTTCTTTTGAGAGGAATTCACCATTTTTCCGCGCGTTGACGATATTGATCGCCGCATTCGTTCCGAGACCAGGTATCGAATTGAAAGGGGGTATCAAAGTGTTCCCTTCAATTAAGAATTGATCTGCACTGGATTTGTACAAGTCCACTTTAGCGAATGAAAATCCGCGTTCACACATTTCCAAAGCTAGTTCAAGAACCGTCAATGTATTCTTTTCCTTTGTGGATGCATCCAATCCCTTTACCATAATTTCTTCCATTTTTGATTTGATTGCTTGCGATCCCCGAGTCATCGCGTCGATTTCAAAATCATCGGCACGTACTGTGAAATAGGCAGCATAATACAATAAAGGCAGATGCACTTTAAAATAGGCAATCCGGACAGCCATCAAGACGTAAGCTGCAGCATGGGCTTTCGGGAACATGTATTTAATCTTCTTACATGAATCGATATACCATTCCGGTACCTCATTTTTCCTCATTTCCTCTTCGAATTCCTCCGAGAGCCCTTTCCCTTTACGTACAGATTCCATAATTTTAAACGCTAGGGAAGGATCGAGACCTTGATAAATCAGATAGACCATAATATCATCGCGGCAACCTATAACCTCACTTAGTGTACATATCCGGTTGTGGATCAGTTCCTGTGCATTGCTCAGCCATACATCCGTACCGTGGGAAAGCCCTGAGATCTGAACAAGCTCGGAAAATGTCGTTGGTTTCGTATCTTCAAGCATCTGACGGACAAAACGAGTACCAAATTCCGGGATGCCAAGCGTACCCGTTTTACACATGATCTGTTCTTCGGTAACTCCTAAAGATTCAGTACTGCTGAATATTTTCATTACTTCTGGATCATCGGTAGGAACGGTCTTTGGATCGATGCCACTTAAATCTTGAAGCATCCGGATAACAGTCGGATCATCGTGTCCAAGTATATCAAGTTTCAAAATATTATCGTGAATGGAATGGAAATCAAAGTGAGTTGTTTTCCACTCAGAATTCCTGTCATCCGCAGGGAACTGAATAGGTGTGAAATCATAGATATCCATATAATCCGGAACAACGATGATTCCACCCGGATGCTGTCCTGTCGTCCGTTTCACACCAGTACAACCGGCAACAAGGCGATCAGTCTCGGCTCCACGCATATGGATGTTATTATCAGAGGAATACCCTTTTACATATCCATAAGCCGTTTTTTCCGCGACCGTACCAATCGTTCCGGCACGATATACATACTCTTCACCGAATAAGACCTTCGTATAGTTATGGGCCTTCGGCTGATATTCACCTGAGAAGTTCAAGTCGATATCGGGAACCTTATCCCCTTTAAATCCAAGGAATGTTTCAAACGGGATATCATGCCCGTCTTTTGTATAAGCAATGCCACAATCGGGACAGTCTTTATCGGGCAGGTCAAACCCGGAACCTACAGAACCGTCATTGAAGAATTCGGATTTCTTGCACTCCGGACATACATAATGCGGCGGAAGCGGATTCACCTCTGTAATTTCAGTCATGGTGGCAACGAAAGATGACCCAACCGATCCCCTTGAGCCAACTAGATAACCATCATTCAATGATTTTTTAACAAGTTTGTGTGAAATTAAATAAATAACGGCAAAACCGTGGCCAATGATGCTTTTCAATTCTTTCTCAAGACGGGCTTCCACGATTTCCGGCAGGTTCTCTCCATAAATCTTCCTTGCCATGCCATAACTCATTTCACGCATCTCTTCTTCTGCACCTTCAATTTTAGGCGTGTATAACTCATCCTTAATTGGCTTGATTTCTTCAATCATATCAGCGATTTTATTCGTGTTAGTTACCACGACCTCTTTGGCTTTCTCAGAACCAAGGAAGGAGAATTCCCGTAGCATTTCATCTGTTGTCCGAAAATGCACGTCAGGAAGCTTATGACGATTCAGCGGATTTGCGCCACCTTGTGAATTCACAAGGATTTTACGGTAAATTTTATCATTTGGATCCAAATAATGCACATTTCCCGTGGCTACGACTGGCTTATCCAATTTTTCACCAAGCTTGACGATATTGGAGATGATCGTTTCTAACGATTTATCATCTCGTACATATTCAAGCTCAATCAAATGCTGATACACTTCCTTCGGATGGATTTCAAGATAATCGTAAAATTCGGCAATATCGACGACTTCCTCAAAACCCTTCTGCATCATCCCTTCAAAAACTTCCCCTTTATCGCATCCCGATCCGACCAAGATTCCTTCACGATACTTTTTAAGTTGTGAGCGCGGTAATCGGGGCACACGATAGAAATAATCGATGTGTGTGATTGAAATTAATTTGAAAAGGTTTTTTAAGCCAGCCTGTGTTTGCGCGATCAACGTACAATGGGAAGGACGGGAACGCTGATAAGCATTTCCTTTACCCATATTGTCATTAAGTTGATCATGATGGGTAATCTCCTTTTCCATTGCATCCTTCAGCATCTTCAGCATAAGGTAACCTGTAGCTTCGGCGTCATAAATGGCCCTATGATGCTGGGTCAAATCAATATCGAACTTTTTACATAATGTATTTAACCGGTGATTTTTAAACTCCGGATATAAGAAACGGGCAAGTTCCAATGTATCAAGAACTGGATTGGAAGCTTTAGGATAACCCATGTTTTTATAACCTATATTCAAAAAGCCCATATCAAAGGCTGCGTTGTGGGCAACCAGAATCGCATCGCCCGCCCAGTCCTTGAACTTTTCTAGTACTTCCGAGACTTCTGGAGCATTTTCAACAAGATCATCAGTTATTCCAGTCAATTCTATCGTCGTATTGGATAGTGGGTGATGCGGATTCGCAAATGACTCGAATCGATCAATGATGTCACCGCCACGAATTTTCACTGCAGCAAATTCAATGATCGTATCATAAACAGCTGACAGGCCTGTCGTCTCTACGTCAAACACAACATAGGTGGCATCTGCCAAAGCGATATGCGCCTCATTATAAACAATTGGTACACCATCATTTACAAGATTCACTTCTACGCCATAAAGGATTTTGATACCATTCTTTTTCCCGGCACTATAAGCTTCAGGGAATGATTGTGCTCCCGCATGATCTGTAATGGCCACAGCCTTATGTCCCCACTTTGCAGCCTGGGCAACAAGCGCAGAAGTAGGTGTCACTGCATCCATCTGGCTCATTGGGGTATGCATATGCAGTTCGACACGCTTTTCCCCTTCTGGAGCCTTATCCTGCCGTCCTTGTTTAGAAATTTCATTTATATCATTTGCGATCATTACAAGGTCACGTACAAATGTATCATTTTGGATGCTGCCTTGGGCACGTACCCACATCCCTTTTTTCACTCGGGCAAGTATGGCAGCATCTTCTTTATCACGCGAAAACATTTTGACCAATATCGAGCTCGTATAATCGGTGACTTTAAAAGTCAACAGGCTTCGTCCGCTGCGTAACTCACGCACTTCTGCATCAAATACGAAGCCTTCGATAGCAATCCTGCGCTCTTCATCGATAATCTGTTCGATTCTGCGGAAATCCGCATCTTCTTTAATCGTATAGCCAATTTTAACCGGTCCTTCGTAGACGCCATCGTCGCCGCCTTTTTCCGATTCTTTTTTCTGCATTTCCACTAGGGCAGCAAGTCCCTTTTCTGCGTCTTCCTTTTGTTTCTCTTCTAAGAACTTCTGGTAATCAGGATTCGAAACCGTTTCCTTCACTTCCGCTTCAAGTGTCAGCGGAGGAAAACCGAATGTTTGGTAGATATTCGAAATGATGCCGGAGTATTTTCGTTTCAACTGACCAGCCTCCGTATCATTACGGGCGCTTACGATAAGCTTATATCCATTCACCGTTGGCACTTGTTCATTCAGAAGTGATAACAGTGCTGGAGACATGCCTTCAAGCTCGCCAATGCAATTTTTCCAATACTCCTTCACCAATTGTTCGGTCACTTGCGGATTGGCCACATTCAAGTTGAATGTAACCTTTGCAATATGGGAAAACGTACTTGCTAGATGAGTAGCAAGTCTTGTATGAACACTGCAAGGAATTAATGCAGGTATATTAAAGGCAAAATGCCATGTTTTGGACTCCCTCTCGATTGAGAGTTTATCAATTTCGGCACCTATGAAATAATTCACAAAGGCATCCTCAGTCAAGTCCATTTGCTGGAGCAAGAGTTGAAATCTCTCTCTACCGCTATTTGGATTTTGATCCATTTCCTCTCTCCCCTATCTACTATCTCTTTAGATATTATTCACTATCATTTTCGTTTTGATATCAGAGGCTATTATAACATATCATGAATGTTTCACTAGTATCCAAATCCATGAAAAGGAAAGGCATCATCCAATTGAATGATGCCTAATTCCCCTATTTTATATTATCCCAGTATTTCGTGAAGCTTTTGAGTTAGTTCAGCTCTTTCAATTTCAAGAACCTCACCCGTTTTACGGATTTTCACTTCGACGATTCCGTCGGATGCCTTTTTACCTACAGTCACCCTGACAGGAAGGCCAATCAAGTCAGAGTCTGCGAATTTTACGCCCGCACGCTCTTGACGATCATCCATAAGAACTTCCATGCCTTGTGCCTTTAAATCATTATATAAATCTTCTGCCAGGGCAGCCTGAGCCTCATCCTTCATATTGATTGGAATCAAATGGACTTGGTATGGCGCTAAATTCGCTGGCCAGACCAATCCTTTTTCATCGTTGAATTGTTCCGCGACAGCTGCAAGTGTACGGGAAACACCAATGCCATAACAGCCCATGATCATAGGCTGCGACCGTCCATTCTCATCTAAGAATGTCGCATTCATAGCTTCGGAATATTTAGTTCCTAGTTTGAATACGTGGCCTACCTCAATCCCTTTGGCAAATTTAATTTTTCCGTTTCCGTCTGGTGATTGGTCACCCTCTTGGATGAAACGAAGATCTATATAATTGGCCACGTTAAAATCACGAGCGGGATTTACGTTCACATAATGGTGGTCTTCCTCATTTGCACCACAAATTCCATTTACCATCGCTTCGACGGCAGCATCCGCAATCACTTCCACTTCAGAAGTGACATTAATTGGTCCAAGAGATCCAATTGTGCATCCTAAGACTTCTTTCGTCTCATTTGGTTCGACCAAATCAACAATTGAAGCGTTATAGAAATTCTTCAGCTTGATATCATTTACTTCATGATCTCCTCGTACCAAAACAAGCACATACTTTTCATCCACTTTAAACAATAACGATTTTATTAGTTTCTCTGCATCAGTATTCAAGAATGAAGCAACTTCTTCAATCGATTTTTGACCTGGTGTATGAACTTTTTCAAGTGCAATTTGTTCTTCGGAGCTTTTTTCATATTTCACACTCACCGGTGCCATTTCAATATTAGCTGCATAATCGGAAGTATCCGAATATGCGATGGTATCTTCCCCTATTTCAGATAGTACCATGAATTCATGTGTATCCTTACCACCCATTGCACCCGAATCGGCAATGACGGCACGGAAGTTCAACCCACAACGGCTAAATATATTCGAATATGCCGCATATAAATTTTTATAAACAGCATCCAGGCTTTCTTGATTAGCATGGAAAGAATAAGCATCCTTCATGATGAACTCACGTCCGCGCAACAATCCGAAACGCGGTCTTTTTTCATCACGGAATTTGGTTTGGATTTGGTAAACTGTTAATGGAAGACGCTTATAGGATTTCACCTCATCGCGAACTAAGCTGGTTATCACTTCCTCATGTGTGGCACCAAGCGCAAATTCACGGTTGTTGCGATCCTTAAGCCGCATCAACTCTGGACCATAGGTATACCAGCGTCCAGATTCCTGCCAGAATTCAGCCTGTTGTAAAGCCGGCATCAACAGTTCTACTGCGCCAGCATTTTCCATCTCTTCCCGAACGATCGCCTCAACCTTTTGAAGCACCTTTTTTCCAAGCGGCATAAAACTATAAACCCCGCTGGAGTTTTGTCTCATAAATCCTGCACGTAATAGCAGCTGATGACTTTTGATTTCAGCATCTGCAGGCACTTCCCTCAATGTAGGGATCAACGTCATACTTTGTTTCATATCTGCACCTCTTCAATATTTCCTTTAAATTACTTGCAGCTACGGTAAAATTCATACCGCAACATTAATACGGTCATTTCATACAAAAAAGACTTTCCGCGTTATTCAGAAAAGCTAATTTAATATACTCATTCTCGATTATACTTACGATTTCCCTAGAAAACAAACAATTTCCCCAAAACGGTTAAAAAACTAGGAAATCCCTTCAGATAAGAAAACGACCAACAGATAAATCTGCTGGCCTGTTTTGCATTATCCAAACATGTCTTACAGGAAGAATCGCTGGATGTCATTCCATGTAACGACAATCATCAATAACATCAGCAAAGCAAAGCCGATGAAGTGGACCATTCCTTCTTTTTGACGGTCAATTGGTTTCCCTCTTAAGAATTCGACCACAAAGAATAACAGTCTTCCTCCATCCAATGCCGGTAACGGAAGAAGGTTCATGATTCCCAGGTTAATGCTGAGCAGCCCTGCCCATTTCATTAACGTGAATAAACCTTGTTTCGCTACTTCCTCAGTTGATTTATATATTCCTACAGGACCAGATAAACTGTCAATCGTAAATCCACCGGTTACGAGGTCACCAAGGATGATGAAGATTTGTTTTGTCCAAAAATACGTTTCTGTAAAACCATATTGTATAGCTTTAATCGGTGCTTTTTCAACAGGAGGGTAAACACCGATAATCCCGATTTTCTTCCCTTCCCTCTCCACTTCTTGTGGAACAACCGGAACTTCTAAAGTTTTCCCGTCCCTGTCAACGACAAACTCGATCTCTTGCCCAGGGTTCTTTTGAATGCTTTCCTGAACATCGCCCCAAGTGGAGACTTCCGTCCCTTCTATGGATTGAATGACATCCCCCGATTTTAAACCGGCATTTACTGCCGAACCATCTGGAGTCAACTCTCCAAGTTTCGCTTCATCCACCACGACTCCTTGAAACAGACCTATCAACACAAAAATGACAAAAGCCAATACAAAATTCATTGCCGGTCCAGCTACAATCGTTAGGAAACGATGCCCAAGCGACTTTGAGGCAAATTGCCGGTCAAAAGGAGCAATCTGGTTTTCCACACCATTTTCAACGATCACCGCTTCTTTATGAATGGCAAACGTTTTTAGTGTATCTTCCTCGCCCTCTTCATAACCAGTAAGGATCAGTTTATGATCAAGGTCGATCACTTCAACTTCCACAAGACGAATATCAGGATATTTATCTTTATTATTCAAAATGATTTTTGTAACATTCTCTTCATTATCAAACATTAATCCCACTCGATAGCCGGGCTTCAATTCTATATTCTCTGCGTCTTCACCAGCCATGCGCACATACCCGCCAAGAGGAAGCAATCGAATGGTATAAACGGTTTCCTTCTTTTTATATGTGAATACTTTTGGCCCGAAACCGATTGCGAACTCACGGCATAAAATTCCTGCACGCTTTGCAAACACTAAGTGCCCAAGCTCATGGAAAAATACAAGAGCGCCAAAAATGATGATGAACGCTATAATCGTTTCTAAAGTCTGCATGTTCCGGTCACCTATCTCTCACTAAAGATTCTATATACTGCCTTGTCATATGATCCACTTCCTGAATCGTTTCTAAATCTGGAAGGGCTATGACGGAATGCTGATTCAGCGCCTTTTCAATCAACGTTTCAATTTCAAGGAAGGTTACCTTTCCAGATAAGAATGCAGAGACTGCGGCTTCATTGGCGGCATTCAACACAGTAGTCATCGTTCCGCCCATTTTACCCGCTTTATAGGCGAATTGCAAACAAGGATATCTGGTGAAATCCATATCGCTAAAATGCAGTTTGCCTGCTTCAGCAAGGTTAAGTCTTTTACGACCTGCTAGCGGAATACGGTCTGGATAAGTAAGTGCATATTGTATCGGCACCCGCATATCCGGTGTCCCCAGTTGCGCTATCACGCTGGAGTCATGAAACTCAACCATGGAATGGATGATACTCTCCTTATGTAGCAATACATCAATTTTATCGTAGGGAAGATCGAATAGCCAGTGGGCCTCAATTACTTCCAATCCTTTATTCATCATTGATGCTGAATCGATCGTGATTTTAGCTCCCATTGACCAGTTCGGATGGTTCAGAGCCTCTTCCACCGTTACATCCTTCAATTCTTCCCTGGTCCGATCTCGAAAACTGCCTCCTGAAGCAGTAATGACAAGACGTTCTATATTTTTTTCCTTTTCACCTTGCAAGGCCTGAAAAATAGCGGAATGCTCACTGTCAACTGGCAGCAATCTGACCCCCGCTTTTTTTGCTTCACTTATGACCAAATGACCTGCCGTCACCAAAGTCTCCTTGTTGGCGATAGCAATATCTTTTTTAGCCTTTATTGCTTGTAGTGTCGGATAAAGACCCACGCTTCCGATGACTGCATTGACCAATATCGTCGCCTGACCGTAAACAGCAACAGCAGTCAATCCCTCATCCCCATACATAAACTCGATATCTTTGCTGCTGGAGAATTCACTTTTCAAAACATGATAATCTTCTTCCGTCTGGACTGAAACCAGTTTCGGTTCAAACTCTTGTATATAAGTCCTGACCAATTCTATATTCTTTCCAGCAGAAAGCGCCACGATCTTGAATTGATCTGGATGGGACCTAACTACATCCGCTGTTTGTTGACCAATCGATCCTGTCGCGCCCAAAAGGCTGATATTTTTCAAATTGTTCATCTCCTAATTCATATAACGCTTGCCTATATTTATATTATAAAACATGCAATAAATGCAAAATCGGTAAAATGAATATCACGCTATCAAGCCTGTCCAAAATTCCACCATGTCCCGGGAGAAGCTTCCCTGAATCCTTAACGCCATAATGACGTTTATACGCCGATTGGACGAGATCACCCAACTGGCCGAATACCCCAATGATTAATGAAATCAATAATAATTGTAATAACGTGTAGTCAAGGCTGGAGAAGGCGTAAAATAGAACACCTACTACCATCGCGGAAATTAACCCGCCAATAAATCCTTCCACCGTCTTGTTTGGACTTATTTCTGGCCATAGCTTTCTTTTACCAAATGATTTACCTATGAAGTAAGCTCCGGAATCGGTTGCCCAGATCGTAAATAGGGTAAGCAGGATATAAATCAGCCCCAACCCCAAAGAGTCACGTGTTTCAAATAGGTAGTAGAACCCTATCCCCAAGTATAGGATTGAAATCACTAGAAAGCCTGCGTCATCAAAAGTAAAACGGTTTTTTGAAATGACTGTATAAAGCAACAGCAGCAAAACCCCGATTAAGAAGACTTGAACTTTATCGTAATTTATTTGTGCTAAAAAAGCGGTATGCTCATTAGGCAATAAAAGCACCCACAATAAAATGTGAGAAAGAAATGCTTCAAAAGATAGTAAACGTAACTTTTTCATTTTCATCAGTTCATACAAACCAATTGACCCTAACAGATAAACCGTCAGTAAAAAGGGAGTGCCCCCTAAAATGACTAGTGGAATGAAGATAGCGGCAACTACGACCGCCGTAATTATTCGTTGTTTCATTATTCCATTTTCCTCGCCTTCTACATTAAACGCCACCGAATCTTCGTGAACGCTTTTGATACTCCTCAACTGCCTGCAATAAATGCTCTTCACTAAAATCCGGCCATAGCACCTCAGTAAACCACAGCTCAGTATAAGCCGCCTGCCAAAGCATGAAATTACTTAATCGGATTTCACCGCTTGTACGGATCAGTAAATCAGGATCCAACAAATGTTTGGTCATCAGGTAACTGGATAGCATTTCCTCAGTTACATTTTCCTTTATTATACCATTCTTAGCATCTTGAACGATGCTATTCACTGCAGATACAATCTCCCCGCGGCTTCCATAGTTCAGGGCAAAATTCAGAATCATCCCATCATTGTCTTTCGTGTCTTCCATCGCCCGTTTAACGGCATTTTGAGTATGTGACGGAATGAGTGACAAGTCCCCAATCGTTTCAACTCTTACATTTTCGGAAATGAGCTCGGGTAAAAATGTCCCAAGAAATTCCTGGGGAAGCTTCATCAAAAAGTCGACTTCACTTTTCGGACGTTTCCAATTTTCAGTGGAAAACGCATAGACTGTCAAAGTTTTGACCCCTAATTTATTGGCAACTTTAGTAATTCTACGAACGGTTTTCATTCCTTCATGATGACCCGCCACACGTGGCAATGCACGCTTTTTGGCCCAACGGCCGTTCCCATCCATAATGATGGCGATATGCTGAGGAACATCAAACTGTTTAATATGCTGAATCCTATTTGTTACATCGGAAGAAGCATCTTTTTTAACGAAACGCTTCCAAAGTGAATACATATGTTAGTCCCCCATCAGGTTGTACTTATCTCTCTACAAAGGCAAAGTTTTCGTGCACTATGTATATCAAGCTTTCTGCCGCTTAAAAAGAATCTATATTATAATATCAAAAAAAAACTGGTTCTCATATTATTATTATGAAAATTATTTCTTCATTAGAAGCTAGAAAGGGAGAAATCATTACTTCTTTTTTTCTAAAACCGGTTATGATTACCATGAAAAATGCAAAAAAAGGACCACCTCCAACGTTTGCATGCAACATACTAACTCAAGGAGTAATCATTATCGGAGAAACCTTATTATAACAGTTTTCTCCTTTAAGCACACCTATATGTTAGAACCAAGACATGACCCAGTATGGATTCGGCCCTCTTTATTTAATCAATTCTTCAATGGAAATTATACTTCCAAAATTTCTTTTTCTTTATCTTTTGTAATTTCATCGATTTTCGTGATATTTCCATCTGTCATCTTTTGGATGTCATCAGCATAACCACGTAAATCATCTTCAGTGATTTCACCACTTTTTTCAAGCTTTTTCAAATCATCATTAGCATCGCGACGCACATTACGGACAGCTATTTTCGCTTCTTCCGCTTCTTTTTTCACAACTTTCACAAGCTCTTTTCTGCGCTCTTCAGTTAACGCCGGGATGGCTATCCTGATGATCGATCCATCATTAGAAGGATTTAAGCCTAAGTCTGATTTCAAAATCGCCTTTTCGATTTCACCCAATACCGTTTTATCATATGGTTGAATTACTAATAGTCTAGCTTCCGGGACAGAAATACCAGCCACCTGATTAACTGGTGTCGGCGAACCATAATAATCAATCGAGATTCTATCTAGCAATGAGGCGTTTGCCCTTCCGGCACGGATGCTTGCTAATTCACGTGTGTACGCTCCAATGGCTTTTTCCATTTTCGTTTTCGCATTCGAAATAACTTGTTTCGGCATCTTTTATTTCCCCCTTACAATAGTTCCAAGCGTTTCGCCTAAAACGGCCCGTTTAATATTACCTTTTTCCATGATCGAGAAGACGATCAATGGAATATCATTGTCCATGCATAGTGAGGACGCAGTTGAATCCATTACTTCTAACCCTTCTTTAATCACATCAAGATAGGAAAGTTCATCATACTTCACTGCATTTTTGTCCTTAACCGGATCTGCATTGTAAACGCCATCCACATTATTCTTCGCCATCAAGATGACATCAGCTTCAATTTCAGCAGCACGCAGGGCGGCAGTGGTATCCGTTGAGAAGTATGGATTACCTGTACCAGCTGCAAAAATCACCACTCTCTTTTTCTCTAGATGCCTGATTGCACGGCGTCTAATGTATGGTTCTGCGACTTGTCTCATTTCAATGGAAGTTTGCACGCGCGTTTCAATTCCAAGCTGATCAAGGCTGTCTTGTAATGCCAATGAGTTCATGACTGTAGCCAGCATACCCATATAATCGGCATTAGCACGATCCATGCCCATTTCACTGCCTATTTTCCCGCGCCAAATGTTTCCGCCGCCGACAACAACAGCCACTTCAACATCAAGCTCAGCCACTTCCTTGACTTGTTCAGCAATAGATTTAATTACTGCAGGGTTAATTCCAAATCCTTCTTCACCGGCTAATGCTTCGCCACTTAGTTTTAGAACGACACGTTTATATTTAGCGTTACTCATGAGAACCTCCAACTATGTAATCTTTTCATTCGTTCATCATGCTTTCTTGCAATACTACCAAAAATTCATGATATTTCAAAAAATAGGGAACACAAGAGTGTTCCCCATTATTAATTATCTGACAATTAGTCTTTTTTAACTTGGTTCATTACTTCTTCAGCAAAGTTTTCTTGACGTTTTTCAAGACCTTCCCCTACTTCATAACGAACGAATGATTGGATTTTTCCGCCTTTTGATTCAACGAATTGTCCCACTTTTTGATCAGGGTTCTTAACGAAAGCTTGTTCGTTAACACAGATTTCTTCGTAGAATTTATTGATACGTCCTTCAACCATTTTCGCAACGATTTTTTCAGGTTTTCCTTCATTAAGCGCTTGCTGCGTAAGAACTTCGCGTTCGCGTTCTAATTCACTAGCATCTACTTGATCGCGAGAGATATATTTAGGGTTAATTGCAGCGATATGCATTGAAACGCTTTTAGCTGCCTCTTCGTCAGTTGTACCTTCAAGAACTGATAGTACGCTGATACGTCCACCCATGTGAAGGTATGCACCAAATGCGTCGTTATCTGTTTTAGAAACGACTTGGAAACGACGAAGAGTTAATTTTTCCCCGATTTTAGCAACAGCAGCATTGATATGATCTGCTACTTTTGCTCCATTTTCCATTGTTTGCTCAAGAGCTGCTTCAACGCTTTCAGGTTTGTTAGCAAGAAGGAATGCAGCTAATTCTTTAACAAGATTTTGGAAGCCTTCGTTTTTAGCAACGAAATCAGTTTCTGAGTTCACTTCTAGAATAACCGCTTGGTTTCCTTCTACAACGATTGAAGTTAAACCTTCAGCAGCAATACGGTCGCCTTTATTAGCAGCTTTTGCAATTCCTTTTTCACGTAGGAAATCGATTGCCTTTTCCATATCGCCTTCTGTTTGTACAAGTGCCTTTTTACAGTCCATCATACCGGCACCAGTTTTTTCACGCAATTCTTTAACTAATTGTGCAGTGATTGCCATAATATATATCCTCCTCAAATTAAATGCAGTTTATTCAATCTTTACCCATTATTGCCAAAAAATACTTGTTATCATCAAAGAAAATAACGACCCTTGGCAATATTTCAGAAAAAACATCCACTTTTTCAGTCAATTTGACGGAACTAAACTAGCTGATGATTTTCATCCCTTAAAAATCGACCATACCTTTTTAAAAAGACATTACGTACAGTGATTTTATGTATGTTTATTTAGTGCAAAAAAAAGGGATAAAAGGCATTATCCTCTTATCACCTTTTTCTTACTGAATAAGCAACCTTTTTTACTTATTAAGCAGTAGTTGTTTCAGTTGCTGTTTCTTCGCCTTGTTTAGCTTCTAAGATAGCATCTGCCATTTTACCTGTTAATAATTTAACAGCACGGATTGCATCGTCATTCGCAGGAATAACTACATCGATTTCATCCGGGTCACAGTTTGTATCAACGATACCAACAAGTGGAATGTGTAATTTGTGTGCTTCCGCAACAGCAATACGCTCTTTACGAGGGTCGATAACGAAGATCGCATCTGGAAGAGTCTTCATATCTTTAATACCGCCTAAGAATTTCTCTAAGCGATCCCATTCTTTTTTAAGTTGGATAACTTCTTTTTTAGGAAGTACTTCGAAAGTTCCGTTTTCTTCCATTTTTTCGATATCTTTAAGACGAGTGATACGTTTTTGGATTGTTTCAAAGTTTGTTAAAGTTCCACCTAACCAACGTTGGTTTACATAGTACATACCAGAACGGATAGCTTCTTCTTTAACAGATTCTTGAGCTTGTTTTTTAGTTCCAACGAAAAGAACAGTACCACCGTTAGCAGCTAGTTCTTTCACGAAGTTATAAGCTTCTTCAACCTTTTTAACTGTTTTTTGAAGGTCGATGATGTAGATGCCGTTACGCTCAGTGAAGATATATTTCTTCATTTTCGGGTTCCAGCGACGTGTTTGGTGTCCGAAATGCACACCAGCTTCAAGCAATTGTTTCATAGAAATGACTGACATTTTAGTTCCTCCTAAATGGTTTTGTTTTTCCTCCGCACCGATCATTTTCATACAGAAACTGTCGTAACAGCACCATCTGCAAGAATCACGGGGCGTGTGTATTAACACCATTTCATAATATATCATAATGGCTCTGCACAATCAAGAGATATCTTTATCTATTCTTGCGAAACTTTAGTAATAGCTCTATCTCCGTTTGACCGGAACCTAACTTTTTGGCGATTTCCTCTACTGAATGTCCTTGATCCGCTAATATATCCACTTTTTCATTTAATGACCGTTCATTTAACGAAGCCTGCAGCATGTCCGAAAATTCCATGTCAGCCGGCTTCCTCTCGTTTTGAGGGGAAGTGGCAGCCGATGAAAGCTCCAATTTGTCCTCGACTTTTACGGGTAATGCATTGGCCTCATTTTCTTCAGGCATTATTTTATAGGCGTTAATCGCCTGCTTTTTAGCGGCGGAATGGCTTCCCTCTTTATACTCTAGCAGCATGTTTTGTTCATGTTTTTCTTCTTTATCTTCCTTTGTTTCTTTGATTGAGCCATGTTCTTGTCCTTTTTGTCCATGCTCGGGATTCATTGCCACCGAATTGGTGAATGCCTTTACCAATGTCTCGTTGTCCTCTTTCATCTCCATTAAATAACCAGACAAAAGTTGTTCCATTTCTCCAATGATGGCTTTTTGGTCTTTTTCCAACTTACTTAAACGATTTTGACGAAGATATAAAACGATGATGGCAAAAATGGTGAATATGTTTAATACAAACAACAGAAATATAAAAAATGCTGACATGTTGCCTCCTAATTAACCGGAATAGTCAATCCTGTTACCTTTATACGGATTGGGATTTTTTTCACTGTTGTTTTATTCTTGATTACTTTCTCTACGCTTTTCTTGACAAAGTACAGTTCGAACATCCTGTGATTTCAAAACATATATTGAGGCGGGTACCCGTAAGAATTCTTTCAAGTTGACATATAGTGGCTTTCTTCGTTCAATCTTTATGCTTCCCAGACTCCATAGCCCTCCTCTTCAATCAAAATATCATGATTAAATCTTTTGATCTTGCATCGTGTTTCTTAATTTATATATCGCTTTCGAGTGAATTTGGGATATACGGGACGTAGATAGGCTCATCACTTGTCCGATTTCGGTTAATGTTAGTTCTTCTTTATAAAAAAGCTGTAAAACCAACTGTTCTTTTTCATTAAGGGTTTCTATGACTTTGGCTAATTCCACATACAGTTCTTCCCTTAACACATATTCCTCAGGTAAATCCGCCTTTTCATCTTTAATATGAAAATTCGCGCTTTCTTTATCGTCCTCTTGGGGATTTTCATCCATTGATAGTACATTGGCAAAGAAATTCTCATTTAATGCAGCATATACTTCATCTTCCGGGATATTCAATTCAGCGGCAATCTCATTTGGCAAAAGGTTCCTCATGTATTGCTGCTCCAGCTTTTCTATTGCAGATTCAATTTTCTTGGCTTTATCTCTTGCACTCCGTGGAAGCCAATCCTCTTTTCTTAATCCATCTAAAATAGCACCACGAACTCTAAATGAAGCATATGTGTCAAACTTCAGGTCACGCTTCGTATCAAAACGTTCCAGGGCATCGAATAACCCCATCATCCCTAAACTCCTTATATCATCCCGGCTCACATTTTTAGGAAGACTTACTGAAATACGTTGAACATGATATGATACGAGTGGTATGTATTTCTTTACCAAAATGTCCCCGGCTAGCGGATCTCTGCAGTCCACCCAATTTTTCCAACATAACTGCTCTTCTTCGATGGTCAGATGAGACATTGGACCTCCTCCTAACATTGTTATACGATTTGTAATCAAAACGGCCCCTAAAGCCATAAATGTAATAATATTACGGTTGCAAGTGTATCTGTCATATTTTTGGCTTTTCAAAAGCCAAATCCGATCCTATATGTTTTTAGTCCCTTTTGTAACGGTCCGTATATTTAGCAAACAATTATTTAAATTGAATTCAATTGTTCTTCCGCTATTCCCGCCAACATCTTCGGCAACGACTCTAATGCGCAAGTCAGATAACTCTTTCCGGACAGCTTCCACATTCCGGGGTCCTATTCTCATTAAATCCCCTCCGGAGGCAAATTGAAACATTTGCGCTCCGCCAGCCAACTTCGCTTTTAGGAATTGCATTCTTGCGCCTTCTTTTACTAAAATCTGCACTAATTCCTTTATCGCCGTATCTGCAAATTTGGCAACGTTTATCTGTCCCGATTTAGCGAGTGAAGAGTCAGGCAGCATGATATGTGCCAAACCTGCAATTTCTTTTTTTTTATCATAAATCACAACACCAACACACGACCCCAACCCGGTAGTACGAATCGTATAAGAAGGTTTTATTATATTCATATCCGCTATTCCAACCTTAACAACCTGTACCTTTAACAATTCAGTCACACTCCTAAAGCGGAAAAAATGATATCAAAAAATTCGGGATCAGGTAATAGAAAGAAATGACCATTAATGGAGTCAGCAAAAAGCTGGTCTTTTTCAAGTACAATATCAATGACTATGGCTGCGTCACTTACTTGAGATAATTCCAATAATCCATAACTGATCGTTGCCCCTACCATATCGATGCTCAAGGATGGAACGGATGGATAGATATTCAATCGGGTGAAATCAGAAAGGGAAGAGAGATAGGATCCCGATAAAATATTCCCTAATTCCTGAAGGCAAGAGAGTGCCAATTCAGTATAGGGTACGGAATTTATCAAAAAGGACTCATCACCAATCATCTTACGAATCAAGTATTCAGCTACAGGTAGCGAAAGGATAAAAAACATACTCCCTGAAGCATCACCTTCAATTCTAAGGAAAACGCTGGCAACGACGTGATCGGCCCCGCCAGCCATTTCCATCATTTCATCAAAGGAAACGATTCGGACATTAGGAACATTCATATCAATTTTCCTATTAAGGATGGTAGAAAGCGCAGTTGCTGCGTTCCCTGCACCTATATTACCGATTTCCTTCAAAATATCGAGTTGAAGAGGGTTGATTTTCTCGATGAACGACATATGATTATCCTTCTCTTAACATATTTTCAGTCATTTCTAGACTTAAAGCCTTCTCCAAATTAATTAGGACGAGCAGTCGCTTTTCAATTTTAGCCACTCCGCTAATGTATTCTGAAGCCAAATGTCCCACAACTTCAGGCTGAGGTTCGATACTTTCCACTGGAATATCCAAAACATCATTGGCAGAGTCCACTATTAACCCAACTTCCATATCATCCAAAATGACGATGATAATCCTTGTTGATTCATCGTATTCCACCTCTTCGAAACCAAAACGAACCCGTAAATCAATAATTGGAGTGATTACACCCCTTAAATTTATGACTCCCTTAACAAATTTTACAGCCTTTGGAACTCTGGTAATATGCAGAAGCTTTTCGATACCACTGACCTTATCCACTGGAATTGCATATTCTTTATCCTTAATTTGAAATACGATTACTTTCATATCCTCCGACATCTATTCCCCTCCATTAAAAAACTCATGATGATTGTGAAGTCTTGACGAATTCTGAATCGACACGTTCGAACCAACGTCCCATTACCCTACCCCATTTATCTATCATTCAATGAATCAATGTGTTGCAATCTATGATTAAAGCAACTTGACCATCACCAAGTATCGTTGCCCCCGATACTGCAAATGCACTAGTTAAATAATTACCTAGTGATTTCAGAACGATTTCCAGCTGCCCGATAAATGAATCAACGACTAATCCTGCTAATTTATCGCCTTTTCTTACAATGACTACAGAGAGGGACTCTTCTTCTTCCTGACTGATAGGCACTTCAAATATATCTTTCAAGAACAGAAGCGGTAGAACCCTCCCCCTGAAGTCAATAACTTGTTGATTATGGGCATTCATGATATCTGCTTTTTTTATGATTGCTGTTTCTATAATGGAGGAAAGCGGTATGGCATATTTTTCGTTTTGGATTGCAACCAGCATGACAGAAATAATGGACAATGTAAGCGGAAGCTGAATAAGGAAGATGGATCCTTCATTCTCTTTGGAATCGATCGTGACAGATCCACCGAGGGACTCAATAGTATTTTTAACCACATCCAGCCCTACACCGCGTCCTGATACATCTGAAATGGTTTCCGCTGTTGAGAAACCAGAAGCGAATATCAGTTCATAGATTTGCTTATCCGTTAGGGTGGCGGCAGTTTCCTTAGTTAATATCCCATTGGATAGCGCCTTGTTCAAGACTCGATCTTTATTAATGCCTGCACCGTCATCCTCGATTTCAATGAAAACATGATTGCCGCTGTGATATGCTTTTAACAGGATTTTACCTTCTTCATTCTTTCCTTTCTCCAGACGTACTTCAGGTGTTTCAATTCCATGATCCATGGCGTTTCTTAATAAATGGACGAGAGGATCACCGATTTCATCAATGACTGTACGATCAAGTTCCGTTTCGGCACCGTTGATTTCCAAATTGACTTTCTTGTTTAAATCCCTTGCCAATTGACGAACCATTTTAGGAAAACGATTGAATACAGTTTCCACGGGCACCATCCGCATATTCAATACGATTGTTTGTAAATCACTTGTTATACGGGACATTCTTTCTACTGTTTCATGCAATTCTTGATTATCCAAATCACTAGAAATTTGGTCAAGTCTGCCTCTATCGATTACTAGTTCCTCGAATAAGTTCATTAATATATCAAGCCGCTCAATGTTCACCCGAATGGTCTTGCTTGATGGCGTCTTAACGGGTGCCTGTTTTTTCCTATCATCATTATCAGTTGGAATCAAGGCATTATTTGTCTCTTGTTCCGGAATTTCAGCAACTTTATCCTCTTTAGAATTGGGTGCATGCCGCAAGCCTTCAAGATCAAGGGCATTTACAACAACTTGATCCACTTCTGAAACCTTCATGATTTTTTTCGTTATCTCTTCAACCGATTCTGTTGTTACCATCGTGACCGTAAATTGCTGATCGAATTGCTCTTCTTCCAAAAGTTCGACGGGTGGGTGTGACTTGATTACTTCACCTGACTTTTCAAGCACCTCGAAAACCATAAACACCCGGGCAGCTTTTAAAAGACAGTCTTCACGCAACCCTATCGAAATTTCGTAGCTGTTGAAGCCTTGATCTTTGGACTGCTGAAGTACTGTCCACTCAAATTCATCGTACTCTCCCGCAGTCATTTCCTCCTTTTCAAGGACGGCAGAAGCTGCTGCAATCTCTGCAATGGTGGAAGAAATGGGCGACTCCCCTTTTTCAATCATTTCCAGCTGATGGACAACTCCCTTCACATTTCTTTTTCCATCTCCACCTTCAGCAATGGACATGACCATCGCCTCTAAATCATCAACCGCTAAAAATATCACGTCAAACAATTCAGGCGAAAGGGCGATTTGACTGTTTCGGATCTCATCCAACACATTCTCCATTTTATGAGTTAAATTGGCTAGATCCTCATACCCCATAGTTGCCGACATCCCTTTTAAGGTATGGGCGGAACGAAAGATTTCGTTTACGATCGAGAGGTCTTCCGGGTTCTTTTCGAGTACCAGCAACTGTTCGCTGCACGTTTGAAGATGTTCTTTACTTTCTTCAATAAATACCTCTAAATACTGATTCATATCCATACAATCTCACACCTCCACGTGATAACAATAGCTTATTATCGCTTTAGCTATTTTTTCTACATCCTCTATGCTATCTATTAACTTGGTATTGATTGCCGCCTTAGGCATACCAAAAACGATTGATGTCTCCTGTGATTCGGCTATCGCTTTTAATGGCCCATTTTGTTTAAGCTTGGTAAGCCCCATTGACCCGTCCATCCCCATCCCGGTCATGATGACGGCTATTTTTGCAGAATCATTCATTTCACTTACCGATTCAAATAGCACATCAACCGACGGGCGATGTCCATTACGCAATTCGGATTGATCCAAAAGGATTGCCCAACTCATTCCGACTTTCCTCACTTTCAAGTGAAAACCTCCAGGTGCGATGTAGGCGACACCTTTTTGAATCAGTTCTCCCTCTTCAGCTTCCTTCACTTTAATCTTGCATAATGAATTCAGGCGTGTTGCCAAGGATTTTGTGAAACTGGGGGGCATATGCTGAACAATGAGTATGGGAGCATCAATTTCTTCCGGGAGTCCTGTCAAGACGGTCTGCAGAGCACTCGGGCCTCCTGTTGATGTACCGACGACTATTATTTTTTTGTGCCCATAGGACCATTTTTCTTTATTTTTTTCGTTTTTTAACGATTATATTGAATCTATTTCACTATATTCTTTCCAAACGGATGCACTTCTTTCAATATTTATCGCATTTTTTTCTAGTTTGTGAACATTTGCCCTGCTGGCAGCCATAACTTTTTCATGGAGTTCTTTCTTTATTTTATGTAAATCCAATGAAATGGCACCCGAAGGTTTAGCCACAAAGTCAAAGGCTCCACTGTTCATGGCGGCAAATGTATTTTCCGTTCCTTTTTTCGATGTGCTTGATAACATGACTACAGCGGTTGGACATTCATTCATGATCCGGTTTAATGCTTCCAATCCGTCCATAATCGGCATTTCCACATCCAAAGTCACGACATCGGGTTTTAAAGCCTTTATTTTGTCTATGGCATCTCTTCCATTTCTGGCAGTCCGGATGACTTCTACCCTGCTATCTTCTCTAAAAACTCTGAAATCAACTTTCTCATAAACGCAGAATCGTCCACTATCAGCACTTTTACTTTACCCATATTAGGAGACCTACTTTCCCAAAAAATATCTCTTCATATTTTGGAGGAAATGGCTTTTTTGCAAAGTCAATTCTTCACCAAATGAATGATTTGCATATCTCGAAGCAATGTCCATAATGGCTTTGGATATATCGGCTTCAGAATCGAAAAGGAGAAAGGGCATTTGTTTTGTAACAGATTTGGGTACGCTTCTATCATCTGGCAAGTACCCTAGGGCTACAGCTTCCATACCCAAAAATTTCACTAGTGCATTTTGGAGCCGCTTAATCGTTTCTTTGCCGTCCTTACTCGTGAAAACACGATTGCAAACTAGGAACAATGGAATCTCTTTATTTACTGAATGAATATATTTCATTGCGGAATATACATCCATGATAGAAGTAGGTTCAGGCGTCGTGATAACGACTAATTCATCCACACATAACATGAATTTCATGGAATCCTGAGTGATGCCTGCACCCATATCAAATAAGATATAATCGTAATTCTCCAACAACAAACTGAATTCTTCATTAAAACGGGAATACTTATCTTCATCAAGTGAAAAGAGATTCGTCACCTCTGTTCCACCTGTAATGATTGAAATATTTCCCGGTCCTGCCATGATGATATCCTTCAAACTACAATCTTTTTCAAAAAAATCAATAATACTGCAGGGCGAGTGCTCCCCGATCAAAATATCAATATTCCCCATACCGATATCCATGTCGAACAACAGTACTTTTTTGCCTCTTTGGGATAAGGCAATGGAAAAATTCAAAGAAAAGTTTGATTTTCCCACTCCACCTTTACCGCTTAAAACGGCAATCGTTTTGGCCATTGATTGATTTTGGAGGGCTTCCAATCTACTTCGTAAATTCTCAGCTTGATCTTTCATATTTTTTAGCCCAAAAAACCGTTTCCAATAGCTTTGATGATGTAGCTATTTCAATATCGTCCGGTACATTCTGTCCATCTGTTATATAGGCGGCTCCTAATTTATGAGTGTGTATAAAATTGAATATCGGCCCGAAAGTGGAAGTTTCGTCCGCTTTTGTAAAAATGACCTGTTTAATCGGTATGGTAGCAAACTGTCGATAAATATCTTCCATATCCTTTTGTTTAGAAGTCAATGACAACACTAAATAGGTTTCCATCTCATCTGTAAAATGAATGATTTCATTAAGATCCTTAACATATTGCGGGTTGCGGAAATTCCTTCCGGCCGTATCAATAAAAACAAAATCATAATGTGAGAAACGTTCAGCCGCCCTTTTGAAGTCTTCCAAATTATAAGCGACTTCAATTGGAACGTTTAAAATCTTGGCATATGTCTTAAGTTGATCTATTGCAGCAATCCTGTAAGTATCCGTCGTAATGAAAGCCACCTTTTTATCATGCTTTAACATGGTTTCCGCAGCTACTTTTGCCAGGGTCGTTGTCTTTCCCACACCTGTTGGGCCAACAATATTAATATACTTTTTTCGCAGCCCGGATTTTCCGTTTTCAACCTTTTCCAAAATAGCGAACATGGCTTCTTCCAACCAAACTTGAACCTCTTCATCAGTGGATTGTTGTTTAAAAACGAACCATTTTTCAAGTAGTTCATCCATGATTTGGGACCTAAGTGATATATCCACTTCCTGCTCGGTTAGGTATACGTGGATTTTCTGCAGTTTCCCCGGAAATTTTCTATCAGGTGAATAGATTTGCAAACTCTTTAGCATATCTTTCAAACCTTCGATTTCTTTTAATAAGTCAGCACTTTCCCTACTGCCGTCATTAGATTCAGGGGCATGACTTGCCATTTCCAGCTTTGATGGCAACTTCTTGGACTTTTGTTTGGTTACGGTTTGGATCGGGTGGGACACGGGGTCTATGGCTGCAATGACTTCAATATTCCTCTTTTTGAACAATCCTAAGAAACCACCAGTATATACTGCCTTTGAGCTTAAGATTACCGCATCACTGCCTAGTTCTTCCCTTATTCGCTTCATTGCCTCGTTCATTGATGGTGCCAAATATTTCTTTACCTTCAATCAAAAATCACCACCCCTACACTTTGTACTTCTACATTCGATTCAAGTTCATTGTATGAAAGAATCGGTACATTAGGAAAATAACGTTCAGTTAATTGCCGGGCATACATCCTTACTGCTGGAGAGCAGAGTAAGATCGGTTGGTGATCCATTAGGGTCAGCTCTCCCAATTTGGCTGCAATAGCCTCCAATATGGATTGCGATATAGTTGGATCCAATGATAAAAAATTACCATGTTCGGTTTGCTGTACACCATCCGCGATGGTCTTTTCCACTTTTCCCGATAATGTTATGACTTTAATTCTATTTTCATCCGAAATAAAAGAATTCGTTATTTGTCTGGCTAAATTCTGCCTTACATATTCAGTTAGCAAATCTGTGTCAGTCGATAACTTGCCATAATCAGCAAGTGTTTCGAAAATAATCGGTAAGTTCCTTATTGAAACTTTTTCCTTTAATAATTTTGCCAATACCTTTTGTACATCTCCTATAGACAAGGGATTCGGAGTGACTTCCCCTACTAGTATAGGTGCCGATTCGTTGAGATGATCAATCAATTGTTTCGTTTCCTGCCTGCCCAATAATTCCTGCGCATTGGCCTTTATGACTTCCGTCAAGTGAGTGGATACAACACTTGGCGGGTCTACAACTGTATAACCCAACATCTCGGCTTGTTCTTTCATATCATCCGTGATCCACTTGGCCGGTAAACCGAAAGATGGTTCTATCGTATCAATTCCTTCTATTGAATCATCCTCCATCCCTGGACTCATGGCCAAGAAATGATTAAGGAGCAATTCCCCCTTTGCCATGACACTTCCTTTAATCTTCAGACGATACTCATTGGGATTCAACTGAATGTTATCACGTATTCTGACGACAGGGATCACGAGCCCCAATTCAATTGCAAGCTGCCTGCGGATCATGACGACCCGGTCCAGCAGGTCTCCCCCTTGATTGGCATCCGCAAGCGGAATCAATCCATACCCAAACTCAAATTCGATCGGGTCGACACTTAAAAGGTTAACGACGCTTTCTGGACTTTTCATTTCATCGGTTTCTAGCACTTCTTCCATTTCTTGTAATTCACGTTCGTCCTGCTTTGGTATCCTTGAAATTGTATACCCTCCAACAACTAATAAAGCAGCAATCGGAATGGTGAATAAGTCGGAAATGGGTGTGAATAACCCTAAAAGAAAAATGGTTGCTGCTGTTAGGTAAAGCATTTTGGGAAATTGAAATAACTGTTCAACAATGTCCGCTCCGAGGTTTCCATTCGAGGCTGCCCGGGTTACGACTATTCCCGTAGCTGTAGAAATCAATAAAGCAGGAACCTGACTCACGATACCGTCACCAACCGATAACATGGAAAAATGGACGGCTGATTCTCCAAAGCTCATGTCTAATTGCATGACGCCAATGATCATACCGAAAATCAAGTTAATGATGACAATGATGATGCCCGCTATGGCGTCCCCTTTAACAAACTTACTCGCTCCATCCATGGATCCATAAAAGTCTGCTTCGTTACTAATTTTTTCCCTTCTGGCACGTGCTTCGTTTTCGGAGATCATCCCAGCATTTAAATCTGCATCTATGGCCATTTGTTTCCCTGGCATCGCATCCAGCGTAAACCTTGCCGCTACCTCCGAGACCCGTTCGGAACCTTTCGTGATGACGATGAAATTGATGATGACCAAAATGATGAATACAACTAATCCTACAAGCACGTTACCGCCGACTACAAACGACCCAAAGGTTTCTACTACTCCTCCAGCATCACCATAGGTCAAAATGGCACGAGTCGTCGAAACATTCAACCCCAGCCTGAACAATGTCAGTAAAAGGAGCAAGGAAGGAAAGATTGAAAATTCGAGAGGTTCTTTCATATTCATCGTAGTCAATAGAACCAGCAACGCAAGAGAGATATTTAAAAGGAGTAAAATACTTAACAACCATGTTGGCAATGGAATGACCAACATGGCAACGATCATGATGACGCTCGATATAACAACTAAATCCCTTGCTCGCATGTTTTTTCTCTCCTAACTAGCGGGTTACCCTATTACTTCTTTACAGTCTACCTTTGGTTTTATATACAAAGGCCAGTATTTCAGCGACCGCCTTAAAGAACTCTTCAGGTATCGCCTGGCCTAATTCAGCTTGATCATATAAAGATCTGGCCAAGGGCCGATTTTCCACCATGATCACATCGTTTTCTTTAGCAATGAATTTAATTTTCTGAGCAACAAAATCAACACCCTTTGCCACTACATACGGAGCCTTAGCTTTTTCTTCATCATATTTTAAAGCAATAGCAAAATGCGTCGGGTTAGTGATAACGACATCCGCATTGGGAATTTCCTGCATCATTCTTTGAGCGGCCATCTGCCTTTGCTTTTGCTTTATCTTGGATTTGATGAGCGGGTCCCCTTCGGAATTTTTATACTCATCCTTAATATCCTGTTTGGACATCCGGATGTTTTTTTCAAAGTCATATTTTTGGTACAAATAGTCTAATAGAGCAATGAACAATAAAGCCACGGCAGCATAAAATCCTACTTTAATCGTAATATCCGCCAATGTTGCCATCGCTTCTTCCACAGAAATCTGTGATAAAATCATAATCTCGTCCATGCGCTGCCATAGTACATATAAGGCAACAAAACCAACAAATGATATTTTAAGAATGGATTTCAATAATTCAACAATGGCCCTTATTGAAAAAATACGTTTGAATCCTTTAATGGGATCCAATTTATCAAGTTTGAACTGAATGGATTCAGTCGAAAACAAAAAACCGATTTGCATGACATTGGCCAATATCCCAGCCACTATCGTTGCTGCTAAAACGGGTCCTAGGATAAGACCCATCTCCTTTAAAACCTCAATCATGATAATTTGCATATACTCCTCGCTGAATCCAGTCAAGGTAAAATGTTGCAGGTATTCTTTCATGAGACCGAGCAAATGATTATACATGTACGGTCCCATAAGCAATAGCACTGAAAACACTGCAATTAAATTCACAGAGGTATTAACATCCTGACTCTTTGCCACCAGACCTTTTTTCTTCGAATCCTGACGTTTTTTTGGAGTCGCCTTTTCGGTCTTCTCACCAGCGAAAAACTGTAAATCCAGCTGATAACTCTCCATATCAAACGCCTCCAATCAACTGCATTAGTTGACGCATAGTCAATAGCAAGAAATTGAAGAGTTGGGTTACGACCGTCATCATCATCCCCATTACCAGTATGATAACTGCTAAGCCGGCAATGATTTTCACTGGAATCCCGACAACGAACACATTTAATTGAGGGACTGTCCTGGCAAGGATCCCTAGCGTGACATCCACTAAAAAAATACTTCCCACTACAGGTATGGACATTTGAAAAGCAATCATGAAAGCTTTGCTGAAAGCTCTGGCCAAATATTCTATCAGTGTATGATCTCCGAATGGTACAAATAATTGGTCTATCGGGATGAACTGATAACTATAAAAAATCCCATCCAAAAGCAAATGATGTCCGTTAGTACTCAATAGGAATAATAAAGCAATTGTATAAAGGTATTGTCCCATCAACGGGCTTTGTGCCCCCGTTTGGGGATCGATGACATTCGCAATTGAAAAACCCATTTGAAAATCAATCAATCCGCCAGCGATTTGAACGGCCGATAAAATCATATAAGATGCAAAACCGATGAAAAGCCCAACCAGCGCTTCCTTCATGATCAATAAATAAAATGTGACATCCAATTCCAGAACCGGAGCATCGATGGTGTAGTACATGATCCAGGCAAGGAAGATCCCAAGCCCTACCCGATGTTGTACCGGTATTGAACGGTACGAAAAAATCGGCATGGCCACGAAAAACGTAGTTACCCGGACCACAATTAATAAAAAGGCGGGAAAGTGCGGAAATAATTCCTCCATGCCCTACCCTACAAATCGATTCAGATTACCGAATATTTCATTTGCATATGATAATAGGTGGCTCAGCATCCATGGAGCCAATAAAATGAGTCCCAATAAGACTGCGACGATTTTCGGAACAAATGCCAAGGTTTGTTCCTGAATCTGTGTAGTCGCCTGAAAGATGCTTACTAATAGTCCTATAATAAGAGCGATTACCATCAATGGGCCAGCGATAATCAATACCATATAAATTCCTTTTTCTGCAATATCAATAACAAACTCTGCACTCATTTTTTCTCACCTGCTTAAAAACTCTGTAATAAAGACTTCACTACTAAATACCATCCGTCAACAAGAATGAAAAGGAGGATTTTAAATGGCAGGGAAATCATGACTGGCGGCAACATCATCATTCCCATTGACATCAGGACACTTGCAACGACCATATCAATAACCAAAAATGGAATGAAAATCATAAAACCTATTTGAAAAGCTGTTTTGATTTCACTGATGGCAAAGGCTGGTACAAAGGCAGTCAAGGGAATGTCCTGTATCGTTTCCGGCTTATCCACCTTGGCATACTCCAAGAATAAGGCCAGATCCTTTTGCCTTGTATGGGCACTCATGAATTCCTTAAATGGTATCGAGGCCTGTACATATGCCTCTTCTAAATCTATCTCTTCATTAAATAACGGGGTTAATGCCTTTTCATTCACTTCCTGAAAAGTCGGTGCCATTATGAAGAATGTCATGAAAAGTGCCAGGCCGACCAACACCTGATTCGGCGGCATCTGCTGGGTAGCTAGCGACGTTCTCACAAAGCTCAGGACAATGATAATTCTTGTAAAACAGGTCATCAAGATCAATATGCTTGGAGCCAGCGATAAGACAGTCATTAGAAGAACAAGTTTGACAGAAGTAGAGACATTAGTAGGATCACTGTTATTAAAAAACTCCATGAACTCATTCATTCCTTGTCTCTTCCTTTCCTACCAAGCTCCTTTAACAGCTTTTTCCTGCTATCAGACATTTGATCAAGTTGATTTTTGAACTCTGCAGAGAAACTAGCGGTTTCGGATCCGCTTTTCTTCAACCACTTATTTTTCAACTTCATTGCAAGTCCCCCAGGCTGGATCATTTGATCGATCTTATCGTTGTGATCTTTCAAAAGCTGTTCATATTCCTTGGGATCATCTATTTCTTTCAAGAGCTGAATATTTTCGCCAACCCCGATCACCAATATTCGCCCGCCGACTTTAACAAGCTGCACAGAACGATTTGCACCAAGGCTCGTACCGCCTAAATTCTCCACTGAATTTGCCTTTTGATACGATTTACTTTTTTTATTGATGAATTTTAATAGGATATATAGAAGGGCCACTACAAAAATAGTAGCAAATATCATCCTCAGAAACTCCCAAACAGTTATCCCCACTTTGTCAGGATTCGAAGCCTGTTTGGTAGATTTCGAGTCTTTTGATTCATCATTATCCACCTTTAAATCATCTGGCTGTTTATAAACATCCTTCACTGTTTTTTCAAGATCTTCCGCATGGACCTGTATGGCCCCAGAGAAGAATACTGCTATCATCAGTGAGACCTGAAGCCATTTTTTAATTAAAAACAATATGAAGACACCCTCTTAACTTAATGCTTTATTTATGGCTTCCAATACCCTGTCTGCCTGGAATGGCTTCACGATAAAGTCTTTTGCACCAGCCTGGATCGCATCAATGACCATGGCTTGCTGCCCCATCGCTGAACACATAATGACCTTAGCTTGAGGATTCACCTTTTTTATTTCTTTTAAAGCTGTAATTCCATCCATTTCAGGCATGGTAATATCCATCGTTACAAGATCCGGATGCGTTTCTTTATATTTTTCCACCGCTTGCGCGCCATCTGCTGCTTCGCCGACAATTTCAAAACCGTTTTTAGAAAGGATATCCTTTATCATCATTCTCATAAATGCTGCATCGTCCACAATTAAAATTCTATTCGCCATTATATTCGTCCCCCAAATTTATCTGATTTTATTTAATCTGTCGCTTTGGCTCATGATATCCGTAACACGGACCCCAAAGTTTTCATCAATCACTACTACTTCGCCTTTTGCTATCAAGCGGCTGTTTACCAGGATATCCACTGGCTCTCCTGCTAATTTATCCAATTCGATGATTGATCCGGAGGAAAGCTCCAAAATATCCTTGACGCAGCGTTTCGTTCTTCCAAGCTCCACAGTTACTTGCAAAGGGATATCCATCAGCATGCTGAGATTTTTCGTTTCAGACTCCTGAAGCTGATAAGGCTGAAAACTAGTGAAACTGGCATGCTGAACATTTACCGGCTGTCCTGTTGGAACGGATGAAACTCCAAAATGTTGTGGTACATTCGGTATTTGGTTCGTAGGTTGTGTCTGGTGACCGTTTTGTCCATAAGTTTCATTTGCCGATCGATCAGACCGGGTGTCCTGGAAAGGTGCCGGCTGCTGAGTTGGAATGTTTGTTACTGGATCACTAAGTCCTTTTTCCGTTTTCATATCGGTAGGTTCGCTTTCACTCGTCCCATTTAATAATTCAGAAACTAACCCTTTAGCAAACTCTAATGGTAACAATTGCATAATACTGGAATCAATTAAGTTACCGACACGGAGACGGAACGAGATTTTTGCAAATAAATCCTCGTCCGGTATCGCATTTTCACCTACACCATTTAGAAAGTTAAGTAAATCTATGCTAGGTGGAGAAATATCCACTTTTTTACTAAAAATGGTCGACATGGATGTAGCAGCGGAACCCATCATTTGGTTCATGGCTTCCTGGACAGCACTCAATTGAATTTCTCCAAGCAGATCAGAAGGATTCTCCCCATCTCCTCCAAGCATCAAATCTGCAATGATAGCAGCATCGCTCTGCTTGATGACCAGCATATTTATACCTGAAAAACCTTCTGTATATTGCACTTGAATCGCTACATACGGATGCGGGAATTCTTCCGCGATCTGTCCCCGTTCAATTAAGGTAACCGTCGGGGTGGTGATTTCCACTTTCTGATTCAACAAAGTGGATAGGGCAGTGGCCGAACTCCCGAAGGAGATATTACCAATTTCACCGAGGGCATCGAGTTCCATCATTGATAAATAATCGTCAATCGAGAGAGGGATCACCTCATCTTCTATATCACTTGTACCTTTTAAAAGGGCATCTATCTCGTCTTGCGAAAGCATTCCATCACTTACCATCTTCGTCTCCCCCTTTCAAAATATCAAGAATCTGGATAGCATGTTTTTTCCCCACTTTTCCTGGCTGCCCGCTGTATTTTGGGATCCCTCCAATTGTAATCGTCAAAGGTTCATCGATTGCCTTATTTAAATCGATGACATCGCCAACATCAAGCAGCAAAAAATCCTGGATGGTGATGTCCGTAGAACCAAGTTCAGAAATAATGGGAAGATCTGCGTTTCGGATCCGCTTTTCCAAAATCATGATTTCCTCTGGGATTTTTTCCTTTTGGGAATTTTCCATCCAATAATGAGCAGATAATTTTGGTATGATCGGTTCCAATACGACGTGAGGAATACAAACATTAATCATCCCGCTTGTTTCGCCGATATGTGTATTCAAGGAAATGACCACAACAGTATCGTTGGGCGAAACCAGTTGTAAAAATTGTGGATTCACCTCGAACTCTGTCATCACCGGTTCGATTTCAACAATCGTTCCCCAAGCCTCCTGTAAATTTTCAAAAGCCTTCTCGAATAAATTCGACATGATTTTCGTTTCTATTTCCGTTAAACTATCTACCTTATTCACGCTTATGCCCCGCCCGCCCAAAACGCGATCCATCATGGAATAAGCGATATTCGGGTTGACCTCAAGAATGATTCGGCCATCCAAGGGTGGCACCTCAAAAACATTCATGATGGTCATTTTCGGAATCGATCGGATAAACTCTTCGTATGGTATTTGATCTGCCGAAGCAACGGATATTTGGACATATGTTCTAAGCTGAGCAGAGAAGTATGTGGTCAGCAGTCTTGCAAAGTTCTCGTGTATCCTAGTCAAACTGCGGATTTGATCCTTTGAAAACCGAAGCGCCCTTTTAAAGTCGTATACTTTCACTCTTTTTTCTACTTCTACTTTTTTAAAATCATCTGCATCCATTTCACCTGTGGAAATGGCCGATAACAAAGCATCGATTTCATTTTGCGATAATATTTCCCCGGACATTAACACTCACCTCCAAAGCTTCCCCTTCTTATTTAATGAGCAAGGATGTTCTTATTGCAGAATCGAGGAGGTTATATAAACCTTTTCAACTTTTCCTTCTTCCATTAATTCATTCATTCTAGTCTTTAACGCTTCTTGAAGCTTTTCCTTGCCTTTTTTACCGGTTAACTCTTCCGCTTTCATTTCGGACAGTTCGGTAATGATAATATTTTTCACTTGAAAATTTCTTTTTTCCAACTCTTCTTTTGCTTTTTTATTTTCTGTTTGAACCATAAATGAGATTTTGATATAATCATTGCCCGCAAGATTCGTAGTAATTTCAGGAATCTCAACTGATGATTTGACAATTTCGTCAATGCTAGGTTTATCTTCGGCAGATGTGGGATCAGATAACTTTGTCACAACCACGACCGCTATGACACCTACAAGCGTTATAGCCACGAGTATAATCGACATAATAGTCATTAGATTTTTTTTCATGAACTTTCCTCCACATCCTTACGAAAACCGAGAATATTAACGGTACGATAAAATTGTATAATAGCTTCAACCAGTTCCTCTTCCTTCTCTAGCACAACGATTTTCTTACCATTTGTAAAAGTAATGGTCGTATCTGGCAATGACTCAACTGTGTCTATGTACAATGCATTGATATGAAAGCATTTTCCATTGAGCCTTGTGACTTTGATAATGATATTTAGGAGCCAGAGCAAAAAGCACCCGGCTCCTCCCTCCCTTATCCTATCGTTTTAAGTTAACCAATTCTTGTAAAATTTCATCCGACGTCGTGATGATCCTTGAATTCGACTGGAAACCACGTTGCGCAACGATCATTTCAGTAAATTCTTCGGATAAATCCACATTGGACATTTCCAAAGAACCTGATGCAATCACACCTCGCCCTTCACCTGCGATATTGATGTTGGCAGTACCTGAATTGATTGATTCCTGAAAAGTATTACCACCCGTTTTCGTCAAGCCTGATGCATTGGAAAACTTGGCGACGGCCAGTTGACCTAAGGTTGTGATCAGACCGTTGGAATAAACGCCATTTATTTCCCCTGATGAACCAATATTAAAGCTTTCCAGTTTACCTTCTTTATTACCATTCGGATTGACAAGAGCAGTGGTGGAACCTTTAACTTGAGTAAGGTTTGAGAAATCAAAATCCAAATTAACTTTTTGAACGCTTTCATCGACCGCTGTATCCGAGTCATCCTCTTTGCCGCCTGAAATGTTAATGGTTTTACCTGCCTGGGTTTTATCACCTGCCACTATCTGACCATTAGCATCGAAACTCACCGAAGTGAACGGTTTTGGTTCAGTAGTTGATGTATCCTCCAAAGGAGCAGGTTCTTCATCAAAAAGCTCCCATTTATCACCACCTGTTTTTTGGAAATAAATAGTTGCCGTTTGTTCTTTCCCCTTTTCATCTACGACTTTCATTTGCTGGCTAAATACGGTACCATCAATTGCGTCAGCAGCTAGATTTCCACTTACTGATATTTTAGTAGTGGTAATGGCAGGTAAAATCGCATTGACGTTAACAGCAACTTCGCCAATCGTTTTTGATCGTTTCCCGTTTTCATCAACCTTGTAAGCCTGTACTTTCAAACCATTCGCGTTAACAAGCGTACCATTATCATCCAAATAAAAGTTTCCTGCACGTGTATATGAAAGAGAATCGCCTTGTTTGACGACGAAATAGCCATCACCAGATATTCCTAAATCAAGATCGCGGCCGGTGGTTTGCAGGCTTGACTGTGTATGGATCGTATCGATTGTAGCAATCGTGGAGCCCAATCCAATTTGTTTAGAATTGGTTCCGCCTTTATTGGCTGTTGCTGCACTTGCACCAGATACCGTTTGGTTCATCGCATCGCTGAATGTCACACGGCTTTTTTTGAAACCATATGTATTGACATTGGCGACGTTATTACCGATAACATCCAATTTTGTTTGTAAGTTTTTTAATCCGCTTATTCCCGAATACATTGAACGAAGCATGTAAAAGCTCCCCTTTCATATAACGACTGCTTCCGTCATTTCACAGTCTAGGCTTACTGTTTCAGGTTCAGCCTATTTATCTAAAATTATGGTTCCATTGATGTTCGTGAAAATTTGTGATATTGCTTCATCCCTGTCCATGACCGTGATGACCTTGTTGTTTTTCGTGCTTACTATGAGTGCCGCATTATCTGTAATGATAAGAGATTCGGTTACACCCATCTTTTTGGCTTCATTGGTTTTATCAGCTATTTTCTCCCAGGTTTGTGGTGCTATTTCTATATTCCTTTGACTCATCCGCAATTGAGCATGTTTACTAATGGTCAATTTTTCATTTATGGGGACAGCAGTTTGAAAATGCTGTTGAAAGCCTTGTTGGATCATCTGCCTTTGCCTCAAGGGTAATTTTGTTTGTGACATCAGCTGAGCGGAATTTGCTTGAAAACCAAGTTTATTCATATTCCCGCCCCTTAAGCTTCAGCGATTTTTATCAATTGCTCTGATGATAGCTTGGTGTTGTTTTCATCATCCACTTCAATTTGCAGCTTGCCAATACTCATGGATACCGAGATTACGACAGCGGACGACTCTCCATTTTTTTCGTCCATCCAGGAAACGCGCTTGCCTATTAATTCACTTGCCGCCGTCAAGCTGTTCGACGTGGAACTTGTTTGTTTCATTGCTGAAATATTTGCTGGTTCAAGCTTCGTGCCATCTTCTAAAAGAAAATAAACACCATCACCCTTATATTGGATCGACTTAACGATGCCTGTCCCTTCTTCTATCTCAAGGTCATCATCATCTTCATCCAGTTTGTGCCAAGTGACTTCCTTTCCGACAAAAGAGTTATAGTTCATTAAACTATTTTGTTGATTGATCCCGATTATTTCTTCCATTTGGGCTCCCATATTCATCATCTGTTCCAGAGAAGAAAAAGTGGCCATTTGGGCGATGATTTCCGTATTGTCCATCGGACTTGACGGATCTTGGTTTTGAAGCTGGGTAAGCAACAATTTCAAGAAATCATCTTTTCCCAATGCATCCCCGGTTTTTCTGTTTTCAGTTTGAGATTTTGATAATAATAGTGACGTATCGATGGTCGTCATTTTTTCACCTACACTTCCAGATTTAACAGAGCATCAGCAAGGGATCCCGTAAACTCGCTTTCCGTCTCATCATTGCTTTCTTCCTTACTCTCCTGTTGTTCATTATGTTCATCCGCATCTTTATGGCTGAATTTCTCGGAGTTAAAAGCATTGAAGGCCTGTGAAATTTCAATTCTTTCAATTTGAATGTTTTGACCGCTAAAGGCTTGTTTTAAGCCATGAACCTGATTCTCCAGCATATCTTTGGCCTGAGCAGTAGTAGCCATAATCTTGGCTGACAGCATACCATCCTTTTGAATCAACTCGATTCTAAGAGACCCTAAATGTTCAGGATTCAATCTGATCAACAGTTTATTTACACCGTTAGTTCCGCTAAAATTCGCCTTACTCAAAATATTTTCAAATTGTTTAACAAACTCTTCTTGACTGACAGTTTGCTCACCTTTGGGAGCTGCCAAAACGAATTGCTCCAGCTTTGTCATGAGAAAAGGCATACCAGACCCTTGATGTTTACTGCTATCCGGGCTTTGCAAAGTCACTCCGCTGCTGAATGTCCCGTCTTTATTTACCTTGTCACTCCCAGATAATTGTGAGAATGTGCTTTTCAATATTTCTATTGTTTTAGTTTGCCCTTTCTCCAAAGTGTTGGATTGATCAGGTTCTGATTTTGATTTTGACTGATTGGACAGCCATTTCTCCAGTTTCCCCGTTAACCCTTCAAGCAGTTGTTTCATTTGTTTCTGGATGGCCGCTTCATCTTGTGACATATCCTTATTCTCCGATAGAAGATCTTGAATTTTCGCAAATTTCAAAAGATTAACAACACTAGTTAATGGGAGCTCATGCCATTCTTCTTCGCTCAATACAGTAACTTTTTTCAGGATGGTATACAGTTCCATGACATTGGCTGATAACAAACTCTGTAGATTCAGGCTGAGGTCATCCACATCTTGTTCTAAATCCAGTTCCTCGATGCTCGCAAAAAAATCAGCAAGGGCACCCTCAGCATTTCCGGCTACATTTTTTAGGACCTGTAAAATAAGGTTGTTGTCTTGTTGGTTTACTGAAGGGGCTTCGGAAACACTCTGTTCCCCAGTATCACTTAATCTTTCAAGTTTCAAAAAACCAAGCAAATCCTCTATTACAGACATTCTTCCTTCAGTGATGCCAGCTATATTCGATGGAATGTGTGGTTCTGCCCCTATGGCGGATTGAAGGACTGAACCAAACCCTGAATTAGTTTGCTGATTTGGCTTAATTGGTACGTTTAGACTTAATGATGCCAAAGGAAGTAAACAATTAATGGCTGAATTCATTTATTCACCTCCTCACTCTTTCCACTTAAGAACTTTGTTCCGTTAGTTTCTTCGTTAACCTTGCAGCATCAGCCGTTGTCATTTGCTCCAAAACCTTAGCTAAAGTGGCTGCTTTCATACTCGAGAGAATCTCCACTGCATCTTCATCATTCATTTCTGTAATTATAGGTGCAGCCTTCTTGGGAGCCATGGTTTCGTAAGTACGGATTATATCTTTGAACGCTTGTTTACTATTATTCTGACTATCCTTAAGTTGGTTCATTTCTGTTTGAAGCTGCTGTTTTTCCGCTTCTGCCTTTTCAATGGCCTTGTCACGTGTATCAATGATGCTCTCAAGCTTGTCTATCTCTTTTTCCTTGTTTTCAATCTCGGTTTCCAATTTTTCGAGCTTCATGGAAACTTTCTCATCATTCTTGGCTGGTTTACCTTTCTCTTCATCCTTTTGATCCGATTCAATGAAGGGTATTTTCGCAGACATTTCCTTTGCCTTTTCCACTACATTTACCCCTGCAACTGTAAAAACGATCAACGCTACAGTTACCGCAAAGATTAATGGAATGAAGATGACAAGAAACCATTGAAACTTACTTATCTTGCTTTCTACCAATTCTTCCAATCCATTAGATTCACTTTTTTTTCGCATTCCATCACCTTACGCCTTTGCTTAAGAATTGCCGGATAGATATTTCATCCATTTGTTTGTTCTCAGCTTCCTTAATGACATCGAGGAATTTAAGAAAATCATTTTCTTTCATTTTTTCGTACTTTTTAACCTCAATATTTCTTTCCATTAATATATCCCGTTGAATATTCATCTTGTATCGCGCTTCAATGACTTCCTGTTGACAGTGGCTTAAGAGTTTTTCCAAGTTGTCCATAAATAACTGATGATGACGAATTTCCTGAACGGATAATCCATTTCGCAGCTTTTCCTGTTGAAACTCAAGCAACTCTTCTTTTTTCTTTAAAAGCTTATATAACTTTTCTGCCACTTCTTCAAATTTTTTTAAAGCAGAATTATGTTTAGCTAGTGCATCGGTTTTTTCTTTTTCTTTGATGGTCAGGATCTTCTCGAATTTATATTGATAAATCATTATTAATCACCTTTCTCCATCAATTCGACAAGGGCGTTGATACTATTATCTTTGGAAGCTTTTTCATGGGTTCCTTGCTTCAAAAATGAAATGATTTCAGGATAGCGTGTAATCGAGTTATCAATTTGTTCGGAAGAACCCTTCTTATAAGCTCCTATATTAATCAAATCTTCCGACTCCATATAGGTTGATAAACTTGCCCGCAATTTTTCTGCGGCGTTTTTATGCTTGTCACCAACAATATTATTCATGACACGACTAATGCTCTTTAATACATTGAGCGCTGGAAACTGTCCTTTATTGGCCAAGTTACGGTCTAGTATGAAGTGACCATCCAAAATTCCCCTGACAGCATCAGCAATCGGTTCATTCATATCATCACCGTCGACAAGAACGGTATAAAACGCTGTAATGGTACCCCGCTGATTTGTTCCCGTTCTTTCGAGTAACCTTGGCAGGATGGCAAAAACGGATGGTGTATACCCTTTGGTTGTCGGCGGTTCCCCTATAGCAAGCCCAATTTCCCTCTGGGCCATCGCAACCCTCGTGACCGAATCCATCATCAGCATCACATTCAATCCCTTATCACGAAAATATTCTGCGATGGCGGTTGCCGTCAAAGCACCCTTTATCCTCATCAACGCTGGCTGATCAGATGTCGCCACTACAACGATTGATCGTGCCAGCCCTTCTGGTCCAAGATCTTTCTCAATGATTTCACGAACTTCACGGCCACGTTCTCCAATAAGACCTATTACGTTTAAGTCAGCCTTCGTATTCCTCGCTACCATCCCAAGCAACGTGCTTTTACCGACACCGCTCCCTGCAAAGATACCAACACGTTGTCCTTTTCCAACTGTTAATAAACTATCAATCACCCGCACTCCTACATCTATCGGTTCATTAATGGGAGGTCGTTTCATCGGATTTGGAGGATCTTGATCCACAGAAATTGTCGCGAGCCCTTTTGGAAGCAGTGAGTCATCAATGGGATGTCCCAATGGATTGACTACTTTGCCAATAAGCCCACTTCCCACCTTTATCTCAAGGCTCCGTCCGCTTCCTTCCACGATACAACCCGGTGCAATATCACTAACTGCTGTAAATGGCATTAAAATAACCATTTCATCTCGGAAACCAACAACTTCAGCTAAGATTCGATTTTTCTTTTTTTGTATACCTGTATAGATATAACAAACATCACCTACAGAGCTTTCAGGGCCTTGAGATTCTATCATTAACCCCACTACACGTTTGACCCGTCCATAATGTTTGAATGGATGAACTTCATCAACTAAGGGCAATAGGTCTCTAGTGTTCATCTTTGCTCCCCTTCCAGCAATTCAGTTAGTTTCACTTTTATTTCCTGCAGCTGACTGTCGACACTGGCATCCATCCTTCCGTTTTCGGATTCGATGATACAGTTGCTTTCTTCAAGCTCATCATCCGGAAAGATATACAACTTAGTATCTTTCGGAAAGAGGAGCATCAACTCATCTTTATGAGAAAGAATCCTTTGATATTGGATTGGATGGATATGCAATTGCACTTCACGGTAATCCCTCACTTCTTTGATGGCTCTTTTGACTATGGATAAAAAAGATTCTTCATCTTTTTCAAGCTGTTGCCCGATAATTTTCTCTGCCACCTTCAGGGCAAGATTCAAAATAACGGTTTCAGATGATTCGATATGGTGCCGATAATCTTTTTTAGAGGACTCTACCACTTCTTTTGCGAAAGCTATTTCCGCTGCAATCTCGTTATAACCCTTTTGGATACCATCTTCGACTCCCTGCTGATACCCTTCTTTTTGAGCTTGTTCGATAAACATTGCTTTTTCTTGATTCTCCCATTGTTCTCGGTCTTGCTGGATTTCCGCAGCAATCGCTTGGGCTTTTTGTTTAGCATCGAGCAATAACGTTTCCACTTCTTGTTTTGCATCATTGAGAAATTCATCAGATTGAAAATAATGATGGTTTTTCCGTTCATCTGCATCATCATTTTGAAGTAAGTCAAAAGGGCGAACTTTTATCGCAATCTTTTTGCTTTTCTCCTGGTGAGCCTGCTGGGATTTGATAATCCTAGACAATGATATCATCCCCTCCGCCGCGGGCAATAACGATATCTCCAGTTTCTTCCAGATGTCGAATGACGGCAACAATTCTTGATTGTGCTTCTTCTACATCACGCAAACGTACAGGCCCCATATATTCCATTTCTTCTTGGAACGTTTCAACCATACGTTTTGACATGTTTCGGAAAACGATTTCCTTCACTTCATCACTAGCCACTTTAAGAGAAAGTTTAAGGTCTTCGTTATCAGATTCCCTGACTACGCGCTGAATCGCTCTGCTATCAAGGGTCACGATATCTTCAAAAACAAACATTCGTTTCTTGATTTCCTCAGCAAGCTCCGGATCTTGGATTTCAAGTGCATCCAAGATCGTTCTTTCCGTTGAGCGGTCAACACCATTCAACACATCTACAACGGCTTCCACTCCACCGGTCTGTGTATAATCTTGGGTTACTGTCGCAGAAAGTTTCCTTTCGAGTATTTGCTCCACTTCATTGATGATTTCCGGAGAAGTGCTATCCATTAAAGCAATCCTTCTTGCAATATCGGCCTGCACCTCTTGCGGAAGTTCAGATAATATTTGTCCGGCCTGCGCGGGATCAAGATATGACAAGATTAATGCAATGGTCTGCGGATGCTCGTTCTGGATGAAATTCAAGATCTGTCCAGGATCTGCCTTTCGTGCAAAGTCGAATGGACGAACCTGTAAGGATGATGTTAAACGGTTAATGATGGCGGTTGCCTGATCAGTACCTAATGCCTTTTCAAGTACTTGCTTCGCATATCCTATCCCGCCCTGCGAGATGTAATCCTGTGCTAAAGCAATATTATGGAATTCTTCCAGAATTTCTGCTTTATCATGGGAGTCCACTTTCCTCACTCCCGAAATTTCAAGGGTCAATCTCTCAATTTCCTCTTCAGAAAGATGCTTATATACGGATGCAGAAACATCCGGGCCTAAGGAAATAAGGAGGATGGCAGCTTTCTGTTTGCCAGTCAATCCGGCCTTTTTTTTTCTTTCTGTCACTTTCTAAAGCCTCCTAGTCTTCTGCTATCCAGCTTCTTAATAATTTTGCAAATTCATCCGGCTTTTCTTTTGCAAGTTTCTCCAGTTGTTTTCTTTTTAAAGATGCTTCCGTTTCCTTTTCTTTCAAATCCGGAACATCGAATACGACTTCTTCCTCTTCAACCACGTACTCCTCTTCCATATCAGCTTGCTTTCGGGATCGGAGGAATAAGATTAAGAGAATGATAATGACTAGTAAAAGCACTCCACCGACGATGTATGCCCATATTGGTAACGAAGGATTCGTTTCATCTTTTTGCAACGTCATTTTTCCGTTGAACGGCTGAACGGAAATCGCAATTTTATTATTAAGCTCCTCGTCCGTCAGTTCTTCCCCTTCAGCTTTTTTCTCGATTGTCGTGCGTATTATCGTACCAAGGATTTGTGTAATATCATCCACACTCTGCTGAGATAAAGAATTCGGATCGTTTGCAGTGGGCGGTTCGACCATGAGCTGAATACCTAAATCTTTAACTTTATATGGGCTTCCGACTATTTCTTTCTTGATTCGGTTCACTTCACTATTTATCGTTTCATCGACTTTTTCATAATCACCGGAGCCGTTTGTGCCTTCAACGTAACTGGATCCCAATGAATCTGAGGAATCCTCACTTTGCGGAACGCCTCCTGGACCTGCTGCGTCCCCACTATACGATTCATTGATTCTTTGCGCAGAAATCTCAATTCCAGCCATATTTTCTTCATCGACCGGTTCAACTAAATTCTCTTCCCGGTGTTCTTGAGTGAAATCAATGTCTGTCGTGACAGAAACAACCACTTTGTCTCTCCCCATTATCGTTCCAAGCATATTTTGTACCTGTCTTTGAATATCGCGTTCTATTTCTTTTTTAATTTCGTTTTGGGAAGCAAATGCGGACGCGAAAGAGGAATTTTCATTTTCAAGATCGAAGTACTCAAACTCTTGGTTCATGATGACGATATTATCTGTAGGGAGATTCGGAACACTTTTTGAGACCAGATGATAAAGGGAATTGATTTGACTTTCTTCAAATTTATAACCGGGTTTCGTATTCAATACAATGGACGCGGACGCTTCCCCAGCTGAATCACTGACAAAAACTCCTTTATCAGGAAGAGTGATCATTACACTAGCATCTTCTACACCATCAATCTTTTTTATTAAACTGGCCAATTCCGTTTGCATCGAGTCCAGTTTAATGACATTGAATTCATTTTCAGTCATTCCGATACCAGCACTTTGACTAAAAAAGGAATAGTCGATACTGCCTGATTCCGGAATTCCTTCAGCTGCCAGTTCCACTTTTAGTGAATCCAGTCTTTCTTCAGGAACTTTTATGGTCGTTCCATTTTCAGAAACTTCATTCATAATCCCTTGACTGTCTAAATTTTCTTTAATGCTTCCCGTTTCCGATGGAGTTAAGTTGGAATATAAGGGCACCAGCGTCGTACGCGTGGTTAAAATTGAAACTGCCGTAATGATGATGATAATTAATGCTGCTGAACCAAACATCATGAATTTTTGTTTTTTACTGCGGCTCGTCCAATAACCAGTTATTTTGTTTTTAAAATTCACTAGTACTTCATTCATTTAAATCCCCCGGTCAGTCTATGAATTTATGATTGGGGGATTTCTTTTCCCCCTGGTCATTTTTCTCTATATAATGAGGTTAAAAAATGAATGCTATATACTCATTCTCATCATTTCCTGGTAGGCTTCCACAACCTTATTCCGAACCTCTAATGTGGCCTGCATGGTAACGCTGGCTTTTTGTGAAGCTATCATCACCGAATGAAGCTCAACATCCTCTCCATTAACCAATCTAGTTGTAAGATCGTCAGATGCCACTTGTGTTTCGTTAACTTTATTCATTGATTCTTTTAATACCGACGCAAAATTCTGCTGTGCTTCGTATGATGTATTAGTATGGTTTTGATCTTTTTTCAGTACATTACTTGCATTGTTAACTGCTGAAAGAGAAATCCCCTCCATATCAACTATCTCCTTTCAAACTTTTATTTTCCGATTTCCAAAGCTTTCATCATCATTCCCTTTGATGCATTTAAAACTGTCACATTTGCTTCGTATGAACGTGTGACACTCATTAAATCAACCATTTCCCGAAGCGGGTCGACATTTGGCATTTCAACATAACCTTCTTCATTGGCATCAGGATGTTCGGGATTATAGTCCAGTTCAAAAGGCGTTTTATCTTTTACTATTCCAGTAACCTTCACTCCATTCCCTACCTCGCTCGTTTTTCCGGATGCTGCGTTTAAGAAACTCGAAAAACCGTTTTCCTTACTTTGCAACACAACCGATTTTCTTGTGTATGGCTTCCATGTTTTCGATTCGGCGTCATATTCCGCCCTGGTCGTATCGGCATTAGCCATATTGGCAGAGATAACATCCATCCTTACCCTTTGACTTGTCAGGCTAGATCCGGTCATGTTTATACTTTGGAAGATTCCCATCACTTACCTCCCCTAATTACATTCTGCAATGATTGAAACTTTCCTGAAAGCCTGTCGGTTACTGCATTATAATAAATCTGATTGGCAGCTAGATCCGTCATTTCCTTATCAACATCCACGCTATTTCCATTATTGTTATATCGGACATTTTTCTGTGTCAGGATGTGAGAAGCATGACTCCCCTCTGATTTGAAGGTAAAATGTCGTTCATCGGTACGATATGACTCCAGAGAAGATTTAAGCTCTGCCTTAAAGGATTGTGTTTTGTCGACGTCTTTAGCTTTATAATTAGGCGTTTCCGAATTGGCTATGTTCTGTGAAATGACTTTTTGTTTTGCATTAGAATAATTAAGGGCATTTTCTAATGATTGAAAAGTATTTGAAAATAATTCCACATCGATCACCTCTTTCTATAATTAACAGATAATGACTTTATCAATAAAATAACCCAGTGCATTTACGCTTTAATTTTAAAGAAACATTATAACAATGTCTATAAACAATACATAGACTTTAGACCTATTATCGTCGAAAATTGTCACAAACTGCTCATTTTTGTCGTTTTTCTTAGTATGATTACAGGATTAACATTACGTTATATGACATTTTAATATGATTTTCTACATATTAACCAAATTTCACTTCTATTTTCTTATATATCATATCGAAAAACAAATCTATATACCTGATACTTTAGAACTAATTCCCACATTTACTTTCAAGTAATCATTTAATTTTAGTTGATTTCACCCTTTTAAAATAAAGGGTTTATAAGAAAAAAAAGAATTTATGCATTTTTTATTTTTTTGAAAAAAAACGTTTTTTTCAAAGTTCTGATCCATTCGACAAAATTCTCTAATGACTGAAATCCGTTATCCATAGACTTTCTAAAATCAAAATTACAACAACAATCATTTTCATCATTTCAACAGTTATAACAATATAATTACCCTTTTAAAGAAAAATTTAACTATTATTATTACTTCTTATAGAAAACACGCCTATATTCACATTTCAGATATAAGATTATCTATACTAATTACCTCTTTTTCCTTTCTCCCCCTGTCATTTACCCGCATTTACCTGTTAGTCCCAGACAGCAACACATCTAAATATCACAAAAAAAAGGCAGCCCTTTTTCAAGGACTGCCTTTCTATAAGTTAATTATTTTTAAGCTTCTCTAATTCAAGAAGGAATTTATCGTTCAATACTTTGATATAAGTACCTTTCATTCCAAGAGAGCGTGATTCAATGACTCCTGCACTTTCCAGTTTCCTTAGTGCATTTACGATAACGGAACGGGTAATACCAACACGGTCTGCAATTTTGGAAGCTACAAGCAGACCTTCATTACCTTTAAGCTCCTCAAAGATGTGCTCAATTGCTTCCAATTCGCTGTAAGATAACGAGGAAATTGCCATTTGAACGACAGCTTTACTACGAGCTTCTTCTTCTATCTCTTCTGATTTTTCACGTAGGATTTCCATACCGACTACAGTCGCACCATATTCAGCCAAAATTAAATCATCATCGTGAAATTTTTCTTGTAATCGGGCAAGAACCAATGTTCCTAAACGTTCTCCCCCACCCATAATTGGTACGATCGTTGTTAATCCAGTTGCGAAAAGCTCTTTGTTTTCGACCGGGAAAGCAGTATATTCGCTTTCGATATCAAGATTCGAAGAGGTTTCAGGAATATTGAAAAGGTTTTTTGTGTACTCTTCAGGGAATTGTTTATCTTCCAACATTTTGTACATACGTTCGTTTTCAATTTGCTGACTTACCGCTATGCCAAGTAATTTCCCGCGGCGGCTCACGACGAATACATTCGCTTCGATAACTTCACTTAAACTTTCAGCCATTTCCTTGAAGTTAACTGCTTTACCTGCTGCTTTTTGGAGCATTGCATTGATTTTTCTTGTTTTTGCTAATAAGTTCATTTGATTTGTTCCTCCTAAAAATACCATGGTTCACAATAACTATGAAGTTGTATTTCCGTAATTTTATGTTCATTGCATAGGCAAATCATTGCCAAAATTGTTTCTTAATTAAAGGATAAACTGGCTTAAATCTTTATTCCGGGCGATAGAACCAAGCTTACCTTCGACATATTGGGGCGTAATTGTAATCTTCTCCATCGTTATTTCCGGAGCTTCAAAAGATAAGTCTTCAAGCAACCGTTCCAAAATGGTATGAAGTCTTCTTGCACCAATATTGTCTGTGTTTTGATTTACTTCGAAGGCCACTTCAGCTATCTTACGAACAGCATCGTCAGAAAATTCAATTTCTATACCTTCAGTTTCTAATAAAGCAACATATTGTTTTAACAAGGCATTATCCGGTTCATGAAGAATCCGTACAAAGTCGTCTACAGTCAGTTTGTTCAATTCTACACGAATTGGGAATCTACCTTGTAATTCAGGGATAAGGTCGGATGGCTTAGCCATATGAAAGGCCCCTGCAGCAATGAATAGGACATGATCCGTTTTAACTGAACCATATTTAGTCACTACTGTCGAACCTTCAACAATTGGCAGGATATCCCTTTGGACACCCTCTCTTGATACATCCGCTGATGAACTTCCAGATTGCTTACTGGCAATTTTGTCGATTTCATCTATGAAGATAATCCCATTTTGCTCAGCCCCGTATACTGCATCGGAAGTGACTTCATCCATATCAATCAATTTTGCCGCTTCTTCATTTGTTAAAACGATTCTCGCTTCACTTACTTTCAATTTGCGCTTCTTGCTTTTTTTCGGCATCAAGCTTCCTAAAGCATCCTGCATGTTCATCCCCATTTGTTCCATTCCCGAACCTTGGAGCATATCAAACATCGAAGCAGCCTGTTCTTCCACTTCGACCGTTATCATTTCACTTTCTAACTCACCATTAGCCAGCTTTTCAGCGACGATTTTTCTTTTTTCCTGCAAACTTAAATCTTCGGAATTTTCTTCCGAATCCTGTTCGTCTTGATTGTTATTGCCACCAAAAAAGACTTCAAGTGGATTCTTGAAATTACTCTGTTTTTTAGTTGATGGCACTAATAGCTCTATTAAACGGCGATTTGCATTTTCTTCTGCCCGTTCCTTTACGCTGACCATCTTTTCTTCCTTCACGAGGCGGACGGAAGTCTCAACCAAATCACGAACCATGGACTCTACATCCCGGCCGACATACCCGACTTCCGTAAATTTCGTTGCTTCAACTTTTACAAAAGGAGCACCTACCAATTTAGCCATTCTCCGAGCAATTTCTGTTTTCCCAACGCCTGTCGGTCCAATCATTAATATATTCTTCGGAACGACTTCATCACGAAGTTGATCCGAGAGAAGGGAACGTCGGTAGCGATTCCGAAGAGCCACTGCCACTGCCCGTTTTGCCTCACGCTGCCCTACGATATACTGATCCAGTTTTTCTACGATTTGCCTCGGTGTTAAATTAGCTTTTTTTGACATATGCGCTCCTCCTTACAACTCTTCCACGATTATATTCGTATTCGTAAATACACAAATTTCCGCTGCAATTTGTAAAGATGATTGGGCGATTTCCTTTGCCGATAAATGGTCACTGGAAAATCGCATTAATGCCCTGCCGGCAGCCAGTGCATAATTCCCTCCCGACCCTATGGCGAGAATACCATCATCCGGTTCAATTACTTCCCCGGTACCAGAAACGAGCAGTAAATGGTTCTTATCCATTACGACTAGCATGGCTTCCAGCTTTCTCAATACATTGTCACTTCTCCATTGCTTTGCCATTTCGACGGCAGCACGCTGAAGATTGCCATTGTACTCTTCAAGTTTAGCTTCGAACATCTCAAATAAAGTGAATGCATCTGCAACGGAACCTGCAAAACCTGCAAGGACATTACCATTAAAGATTTTTCTTACTTTCCTCGCTGTATGCTTCATCACTACTGAATTTCCTAAAGTAACCTGCCCATCACCGGACATGGCACATTCACCTTTATGATGCACTGCAAATATCGTTGTCATAAAGTGTCCCCTTTCAACATTTAAGGCCGCGGATGTGATGCATTGTAGACTTTTTTTAATTGGTCTTTTGTAACATGCGTATACACTTGCGTTGATGAAATTTTAGAATGACCAAGCAATTCCTGAACCGTGCGAATGTCCGCCCCATTATTCAATAGGTGTGTAGCAAACGAATGCCTTAACATATGGGGATGAAGACTTCCATCTGCGGCTGACTTTTTAATCAATTCATTCAATATATAGCGAACTCCCCTAGGTGTCAGAGGGTCTCCACGAAAATTAACAAATAAATAAACATGCGCCTTGGCGTCAGACGAAGTCAATTCCATCCTGGCTGTACGTATGTATAAATCTATCGCTTCCTGTGCATATCTACCAACCGGAACGTAGCGATCTTTTTTTCCTTTTCCATGGACCAGTACCGTACCTAAGGAAAGATCGATATCCTGCAATTTAATCTCACAACATTCACTTACGCGAATGCCTGTAGCATACAATAATTCCAGTAAGGCACTGTTTCTTATTCCTATCGGTGAATCTTTCTTTAAAGAAGAAAACAACTGATTCATTTCCTTCTCATAAAGAAAACGTGGCAGTCTTTGATCCTTTTTAGGTAAAGAAGCAAGAGAAAAAGGATTATCCTTCACATCACCTTCACGTAGTAAAAATTTATAAAGGCTCCGCAAGCAAGAAGTTTTTCTTGCTACAGTGCGCTTAGAAAGTTTTTTCTCATATAAATTCGTTAAATACAACCGGACATCAAAATATTCAACGGACGTGATATTCTCAATGCCCTGTTCATTAAGGAACAGAAAAAATTCGTGAATATCACGTTTATAATTTTCAATGGTGTAATGTGAACTATTTTTTTCAATTTGTAAATATTCAATGAAGGATGATAATGCCTTTTTTTGATTAATCATGGAAACACCTCGCAAAGGCTAATAAATAGTATCATACTTTAAAACAGCAGGCAAATATTTTACAAATTTTTCACAAAGTTCTGAATTGTGTCCAAAGCGCGTTTAGCATGCGTTTCGTTCCGCTCTTTTTTGGATTTGATTCTCACTTCAAGGTCTGGAAGCAACCCAAAGTTGGCATTCATCGGCTGGAAGCTCTTTCCATTCGTCGACGTTATGTACCTTGCCATGCTGCCCATCGTCGTCTCCGCAGGGAAAATGATAGGCTCCAATCCTTGGACGATTCTTGCAGCATTGATACCTGCAACCAGTCCTGATGCAGCCGATTCTACATACCCTTCGACTCCAGTCATCTGACCGGCAAAGAATAAATCATCCCGATTCTTGAATTGGTACGTAGGCTTCAAAACATTAGGTGAGTTTATGAACGTGTTTCGATGCATAACTCCATAACGGACAATTTCGGCATTTTCCAAACCAGGTATGAGCTGCAATACTTCTTTTTGCGGCCCCCATTTCAAATGTGTCTGAAAACCAACAATATTGTAGAGTGTTCCTGCCGCATCATCTTGTCGCAATTGAACTACAGCAAAAGGACGTTTTCCCGTTTTTGGATCTTCTAAGCCAACAGGCTTCAATGGACCAAATAACATCGTTTTCTTCCCACGTGATGCCATCACTTCAATCGGCATGCAGCCTTCAAAAAAGATTTCTTTTTCGAATTCTTTAAGTGGGACTGTCTCAGCAGCAATCAAAGCTTCATAAAAGCGGTCAAACTCTTCTTCCGTCATCGGACAGTTCAAATAAGCTGCTTCCCCTTTATCATAACGGGATTTCAAATATACTTTATCCATGTTGATGCTGTCTTTTTCAAGAATTGGTGCGGCAGCATCATAGAAGTACAAGTATTCTTCATCCATGATTTGCTTTAAGCTGTCAGATAGTGACTGACTTGTAAGCGGACCGGTTGCAATGACGGTAGGACCTTCCGGAATTTCCGTCACTTCTTCATTAATGACCGTCACATTTGGATGATTTTTGACCCTTTCCGTAACAAGACCGGCAAATTCATGACGATCAACAGCTAAAGCACCCCCAGCCGGTACAGCACAAGCATCTGCTGCGGACATGATGACCGAATCCAGTATACGCATTTCTTCTTTTAATACACCAACTGCATTTGTTAAAGTATTTGCCCGAAGTGAATTGGAACAAACAAGTTCAGCGAATTTATCGGTATGATGGGCTGGCGTTTGTTTTACAGGACGCATTTCATATAGATCGACTTTAATTCCTCTTTTAGCTAACTGCCACGCCGCTTCACTTCCAGCAAGCCCAGCACCGATTACACTTACTTTTGTTTCTTTCATTTTTCGAACCTCCATGTATAGATATGATAAGACAGGATCATTTATCATTAAAACTGCTTTCATAAAAGTTTCATTTTTAACGATATCTATGTATTTATAACCGAAATACTCATTCCTGCTAACGATAATTTTAAAGCATATGCCACAAAGCCGGCATTCTTCCTGCATTCCATCTTTTCTAAAAAGGGTAAAGGACGCAATTAGGAATTATATCTTTAAAAGAATGTACTTGTCCACTGAATTTTACATCACATGGCCTAAATAAAAAAGTTTCAAGCTTTATCCATTTTCTTCTTGGAAGTAAATCCATATAGTATCATGATATCATACTTTCCTGAACATAAAGAAACTCGGCAGATGCCGAGTCAATTTATATGTTGGGTTTTTCGATTGTTCACAGGGAAAGCAAACGATTTCACGTTCTTTTCTATGCTTGGGGCATTTCTTTGAAATCACAATCCATGCACTGGACCTGGACGCCTTTTTTGAGTTTTTTCTCAACAAGTGTACCTTCACATTTTGGACAACTACGCGGCAGCGGTTTATCCCAAGATATGAAGTCACATCCAGGGTAGGTATCACACCCGTAAAATATGCGGCGTTTTTTACTTTTCCTTTCAATGATGTTTCCTTCTTTACATTTTGGACATTTGACACCGATTTCTTTAACAATTGGTTTTGTGTTACGGCAATCCGGGAAATTACTGCATGCCATGAACTTTCCATAACGTCCCATCTTAAAGACCATCCCATGTCCGCATTCCACGCAATCTTCACCTGCAGGTTCATCTTTGATTTCAATTTTCTCCATCTCGACTTCGGCTTTAGCCAAATGAACTGCAAATTCTTTATAAAATTCATCTATGACCTTTATCCATTCGATACTGCCTTCCTCGACGCTGTCGAATTCCTGTTCCATCTTGGCAGTGAACTCTGCATCAAGAATATCCGGGAAGAATTCGCGTATCAATTCAAGAACGATTTCACCAAGCTCTGTCGGGATGAACCGTTTATTATCCAAGGTAACATAGCCCCGTTTTTGAATCGTATCCAAGGTAGGAGCATATGTAGAAGGACGGCCTATTCCCAGTTCCTCTAGGGTTTTGACAAGACGGGCTTCAGTATATCGGGGCGGAGGCTGTGTAAAATGCTGCTTCGGCTCGATATCTTTTGAAAAGAATTGATCTCCTTTTTTCACATCCGGAAGTGCATTTTCCTTTTCTTCCACCGAGTCATCGGACCCTTCAACATATACCTTCATGAAACCTGGAAACTTAATTTTTGAACCATTTGCCCTGAAGATGACATCCTCGTTATGCAGGTCGATGCTCATCGTATCCATGACCGCCGAAGACATTTGACTAGAAACGAATCGTTCCCAAATCAATTTATAAAGACGGAATTGATCTCTGGATAAGAACTCCTTGACTACACCCGGTTCACGTAATGTGCTGGTTGGCCTGACTGCTTCATGGGCATCCTGGGCATTGGTTTGTTTTTTCTCCTTGCGTTGTTCAACCTGAACATAATCTTTACCATAATTATTTTGAATGAAGGTATGAACTTCCTCTTTCGCAACATCGGAAATCCGTGTCGAATCGGTTCTCATATAAGTGATTAACCCGACTGTACCTTCCTTGCCAAGCTCGATTCCTTCATAAAGCTGCTGAGCAAGCATCATGGTTTTCTTTGCACGGAAATTCAATTTACGTGCCGCTTCTTGTTGCAGGGAAGAAGTTGTAAAAGGTGCAGCTGGATTGCGCCTTCTTTCCTTTTTAGCCACAGTTCCTATCGTAAATTCGCCGCCATTTAAAGAAGCGAGCACTTTTTTGACGTCCTCTTCGGTATTTAATTCCTTCTTCTCGCCGCCAAGGCTGAAGAAGGAACCTTCAAACTGTTCTTTTCCTTTTACAAAATCAGCCTTGATTGTCCAATACTCTTCCGGGATAAAATCTTTGATCTCCTTCTCCCGGTCAATGATCATCCGCACAGCAACCGATTGGACCCGTCCCGCGCTTAAGCCTTTTTTCACCTTTTTCCACAAAAGCGGGCTTATATTGTATCCGACCAAACGATCCAAGACCCTTCTTGCCTGCTGGGCATCAACCAATTTCATATTTATTGGCCTCGGCGATTTAAATGATTCTTTGATGGCCTCTTTCGTGATCTCGTTGAATACCACGCGGCAATCTGAGTTAACGTCAACATCAAGACTGTGAGCCAAATGCCAGGCAATGGCTTCCCCTTCCCTGTCGGGGTCAGCCGCGAGATAGATTTTTTTCGCTTTTTTTGCAGCGGTTTTCAATTCTTTTAAAACCGGGCCTTTGCCGCGGATAGTTATATATTTAGGTTCATATTCATGTTCAACATCGACACCCATTTGACTTTTAGGCAAATCGCGTACATGCCCCATGGAAGCCTTTACTTTATATTTTTTTCCCAAGTAACGTTCTATTGTTTTCGCCTTTGCGGGCGATTCCACAATCACTAAGTATTCTGACATCCAATAAATCCTCCTCAAAGAGGTAATATAAATCTTCACTATTATTAATCATTCAAAAATCATTTGTCAACACCTCTTTACTTTTCAAAGCATGCTGATTCATTTATTTATGGGTTTTTGACAAGAGGTGCCATTTGCAAAACTTATAACAGTTTTACAATATTTTCAACCCTTTTGTCTAATAATTCAACCCATCCTTCTAAAAAAGCGCTTTTTTTCTAATTTCCCGTTTGATTCTCCGTCTATCTTCTATATTATATTGTTCAAAACTCTTCTTCGATCTGTCTGGAACTTAAAACAAGTTTGGCACCATCCTGAATCAATTGATTGGTCCCCTGTGATTCAGGGCTCGTAACATTACCAGGAAGCGCAAATACCTCCCTGCCGTGTTCCAAAGCAGCTTGTGCCGTAATAAGGGAACCGCTTCTTTCTTTTGCCTCGACCACGAATACTCCCTGTGATAATCCACTGATGATTCGATTCCTAAGCGGAAACATCCAAGGTTCCGCCCTCATTTCCGGTGGCGTCTCAGATATAAGCAGGCCTTTATTGATGATTTCCTCAGCAAGGGTAACATTGGATTTCGGATATATTTGCAGAAGCCCCCCACCTAAAACCCCAATCGTATCTCCGCCTTCCTTTAATGCGATCTTATGTGATTCTGCATCGATTCCAGCCGCCACTCCGCTTATGATTACGAACTTTTTCTTTACAAGCGGTAATAGAATCGTTTTTAAAGCCTCCAGACCATACGAGGTTGGCTTACGTGTTCCAACAACACCTAGCGTATTCTTCCTTGTTAAAAGCTTCTTATCACCTCTTAAATAAAGAACCCACGGAGGATCGAATATTTGCTTCATCAAAAAAGGATATTCATCATCGAATATCGTCAAACAATGGATTTGGGTATCTTCGTATTTTTTAAGTTTATCGATGGTATTGAGTGAATGTAAATCTTTGTAAAAGAGGGAAAGCTTATTTGAAGGGATAGGGAGTATTTTTGCCCATTCAACGTAATTCGTCGTGAATAGGGAAGATAATGACGGGTCTTTGGACATGATTGTTTGGATTGTTTTCCATCCTGCTCCGCGGCAATGATGGAGATGGATTAATCTTTCTTTTGTATTCAATTGGAAACGCTCCTAATCGGATATTTTTAAAGGTAGGTTGATAGTGATGTATTGGTCTCTCCCGAGGAAATTGGAGGGAAATAAAGACCGACCCAAATAAAGGTCGGCCCAGCTTAAATCAATGTGTTTTACAAGGTTCGTAAATTTCTTTTTCTTTCAAGACGGATATCAACGTTTCACCCATTACGGACGGAGTTTCGGCAACTTTAATTCCACATTCGTTCATAACGCGGATTTTCTCGTCAGCAGTCCCTTTTCCTCCTGAGATAATGGCACCAGCATGTCCCATGCGTTTACCGGCAGGTGCTGTACGGCCACCAATGAAACCAACAACTGGCTTAGTCATATTTTCCTTCACCCAGATTGCTGCTTCTTCTTCTGCCGTTCCGCCGATTTCCCCGATCATGATCACCGCATGTGTTTCCGGATCGTCATTGAACGCTTTCAAAACATCAATGAAATCCGTTCCGTTTACGGGATCCCCACCGATACCGACAGCCGAAGATTGCCCAATTCCAGCTTGTGATAATTGGTGAACGGCCTCATACGTTAAAGTTCCAGAACGGGAAACTACACCTACATGGCCTTTTTTGTGGATATACCCTGGCATGATACCAATCTTACACTCTTCAGGAGTAATGACACCTGGGCAGTTCGGTCCGATCAAGCGAGTTTTTTTGCCTTCCATGTACCGCTTCACCTTGACCATATCCAGGACAGGAATATGTTCCGTGATACAAATGACAAGATCAAGTTCTGCGTCAACCGCTTCTAGAATTGCATCGGCAGCAAATGGAGCCGGTACATAGATAACAGATGCAGTCGCTCCGGTTTCAGTGACAGCTTCGGAAACTGTATTGAATACAGGTACCCCTTCCGCTTCTGTTCCACCTTTACCCGGAGTGACTCCTCCAACGATTTTCGTGCCGTATTCCAACATTTGTTTTGTATGAAATAATGCTGTTGCACCAGTGATTCCCTGAACGATCACTTTCGTATCTTTATTAATATAAACGCTCATTATGTTCCCCCCTGCCTATTATCCTACAAGTGATACTATTTTTTGTGCCCCATCTGCCATTGATTCAGCAGCCGTAATATTTAAACCTGACTCTTTTAGAATCTTTTTGCCAAGGTCCACATTCGTTCCTTCAAGACGAACAACAAGAGGGACATCCAGGCCAAGCTCTTTAGCAGCAGCCACTACGCCTGTCGCGATGATGTCACATTTCATGATTCCTCCGAAGATATTAACGAAGATGCCTTTAACATTTTGATCGGATAGGATGATTTTGAAAGCCTCTTTTACTTTTTCCTCAGTAGCACCGCCACCAACGTCAAGGAAGTTAGCCGGATCTCCCATATAATGTTTAATGATGTCCATCGTTGCCATAGCAAGTCCGGCACCATTAACCATGCATCCGATATTTCCGTCAAGCGATATGTAACTAAGGCCATGTTTTGATGCTTCAATCTCTTTCGCATCCTCTTCATCCAGATCACGGTACTCCGCGATGTCTTTATGGCGGTAAATCGCATTATCATCGAAATTCAATTTAGCATCAAGTGCCATTACATTGCCATCGCCCGTAACCACTAATGGGTTGATTTCTGCGATTGAGCAATCTTTTTCAACGAAAGCAGTATATAAGTTAACCATCAGTTTGGAAGCTTTGTTTATAAGTGAAGCCGGAATATTGATATTGAATGCAATCCTACGTGCCTGGAAGCCAGTCAGGCCGACAACCGGATCGATTACTTCTTTGAAAATTTTCTCTGGTGTCTTTTCAGCCACTTCCTCAATTTCCGTTCCGCCTTCTTCAGAAGCCATCAATACTACACTGTTCGTAGCACGGTCAAGGACCAGCCCGATATAATATTCCTTCGTAATGTCGCAGCCTTCTTCAATAAGTAAACGCTTAACTTCCTTGCCTGCAGGTCCTGTTTGATGGGTCACCAGCGTCTTACCAAGAATCTCTTCTGCATATGTACGTGCTTCATCAAGATTCTTCGCTACCTTGACTCCGCCGGCTTTCCCGCGGCCGCCCGCATGAATTTGAGCTTTGACGACAACAACTTCCGTACCTAACTCCTTCGCTGCTTCCACTGCTTCATCAACAGTAAAGGCAACCCGGCCATTTGGAACGGATACCCCGTATTGTCGCAATATCTCTTTCCCCTGATACTCATGGATATTCATTTCCCATCCTCCTTATCTACTAAAAAACAACTTTGAAATTTAATGCGTGTTTTCTCTACCATATTACAACAAAATTCTCCTTCGTGCATAATATTCTTTCACAAAATTTTAAAAATATTATTATAATATACTTCCATACCCTTGTGTACAATGGTAAAAACCGTCTTCGCCATTGTGTTTTTTTCTTATTTAAATCATTTATTTTGGTTCTAAAATTCTATTATAAAAAAAAGTAATTACAGTTATAAATCTATTAAAAACACTTCCATGAAAGCCTTTTCATCATATTAACCCAGAGATCTTTTTGTGAAAAATTACGGTTATCCTTGTCTTGATTCAAAGGAAAAGCAAAAGGACAAAGCCACAGCCTTGTCCTTTTGCAAATAGTTTAGTATTTTTTTAATATAATGAAAATTCGTCAGTGATTTCCCTAATATTCTACATAAACCAACAGAAATCCATTTGATAAAATCACATGGATAATTAGGCTCCTACCGATTCATGTCCTTGTCAACTTTATAAATGAATGCAAATACCTCTGCAACAGCTCCATACAATTCTTCCGGAATCGTTTGATTTATATCCAATTGACCTAAAAGTGCAGCAAGCGATTCGTCCCTTTGAACCGGTATATCCAGTTTCATGGCCTTTTCCAGAATATTTTCAGCCGTTTTACCTTTCCACTTCGCCAATAAGACGGGCGCTTTTGATGTCTTTTGATCATACTTTAAGGCAATGGCTTCTTTTCGTTTATCATTTATCATATTCGTATATCCACTCCACTATATGAACCGGCTTCTGAAAAGGGAATCAGTTTCACTCTTAGGTCCCTGTCTTTTTCATTCACTGGATTTACAAATGAAACCCCTGATAATCTGTAATCCATTTTTCCCAGATTCACTCTCAGGTTGTCAAGATATTGACCGGCTGCCTCTTCAAGGATCGCACCATGCCCATTGATGACCGTCACTTTTATGATTCGGTTTTGAACCTGCATGTCGATGACCGTCTCTTTAATACGTTCCAATTCTAAATAAAATAGGACTCGGCAGTAATCCGGATCTATTTTGCCATCTTTTGTTTTCCTTCCGCTCCATTGTATCGTTAGATCCGTTTGAGTAGATCCCAGATTGAGTGGAAGTGTAAGGAGTAAATTCTGAATCGGCCCGTTTTCCTGTGAAAGGATCTGTTGCGCAGTAATCCGATTTAGGATTTGTTCTGCCATCTCCTTGATAGATGCTGGAATTTGCTCATTCAGCAATTTAAGCAGCAACGGTTTAAGTGTCTCTAAATCCTTCGGGAAACCCGCCATATTATCTCCAGAAAGATTAATGAGTGCATGTTCCAGCTGAAGACCAAGGATTTTGGTCATTTCTTTCAGTTGGTGTGCAACAGAAGGTCCATTTGTGAAATCGAATGTTTGAAACTCAGTATCCAATACATGTGAAAGGACTAGCTTCTCATTAATTCTAGCGTATTGGGCCTCAGGAAGCTTATTAAGCGACTGAAACAGTAATTCACCCGCCTTACCCTTCGACTCAGCTACTCGCTCTGTGTTCTTATTCAAGTAGCCTATAAGGTCATTCACTTCTATATTTCCGCCTACTGCCTTTTTAGCTGCCGCTTCGAAAAAAGCACTCTGAAGTAAATGAAAGGCAAGAGGGGAAAGTTTTTCTGCAGAAATGTTTTTTCTCTGAATCGAGTGGACATCAATTGGCAGTTTTGTCTCCTCATGTTCATGACTATTCAATATGAGATTAATAGCAATTTCGATCTCTTCAACTTTTGCAAATGCTCCCCTTTTTGCCTCGGAAAGCAGCTGCAATCCTTGGTGCAATTTATCAATCGATGAATTCTTAGGAATACCGGACCTAGCCTCAGCTCCATCTATTAGAATTTCCAGAAAGACAGATTCCGTAATTTCCTTTGGAACGAAACCCGTCTTTTGAAGCAGGGAAAATGCACCGGATTTCATTTCTGGCGTTGAATCGGAATTCAGCCAAGTGGTCACTAGTTTTTGCAAACCGATTTGTTGAAGCTGGTTCTGTTTAGCAACACGTAAAGAGTCCAATACCTCCATAAGTTTGACTGCCGTCCTCGTTCCTGGCCCACCATCCTGCAGCTGCTGCTTGAAGCCACTGAGGAGTTTGTGGAAAGGCTCACCTTTGGACTGTGTAAATAATGCATCAAATACATCTTTTACAAAAGGCAGTTGCTGAATGAACATTGTTTTTATTACAGGTAGACCTACTTCTGCAGCATCAGCAGTTTTTAACCATTGCAAAGCGGACTGAAAAGTTTCCTTGGTTATCGGCAGGCTATTTGTCAGGAGATATTCGGCAAGCTTCGTTGCGGCCGGTTCGGGCGTTATGCCGAGATGAGCGATCAATTGTGCAGCTGTTCCCTTTAAGCCGGAAATGTTCAAATCGGGGGAATCTAAAGCTTTTAACACGACCTTCCCCTCAATTGGGTGTTGCACTTGAAACCAATACTTTTCTCCTGTCCGAAGCGGGATATCGAGAGTGGCAATCATTTTTTGATGGCCAATCTGTATCTCGGCCGTTTGGTTAGGAAAAACCTTATTCACCTTCCCGAAAAGGATTTGCCCGTTTTTCAAACTCGCAGTTCCTTTTATTTCAATAGGTGAAGATACGGGTTGACCGCTTGTTATGGATTGCACCACTCATCCCCCTTAGTCCTTCATTCGTGCAGCGATTTCCTTAACTGGTGCAAAACTTCTTCTATGCCAAGGTGTAAGCCCGTGCGTGTCGAGCGCTTCTAAATGTTGGCTTGTCCCGTAACCCATGTGCTTTTCAAAACCATATTCCGGATATTTTTCACCATATTCCTTCATCATCCTATCACGGGTCACTTTCGCAATTATGGAGGCCGCAGAGATGCTAATGCTTCTTGCGTCTCCCTTTATGAGTGAAAGCTGCGGAATCGGCACATCCAGTTCCATGGCATCGATCAACAAATGATCAGGAAGTTCTGACAGATCAGTCAATGCGGCCACCATTGCCTTTTTCGTAGCTTGATAAATATTGATTTCATCAATTACCTCGCTATGTACAACACCTACACCTATGGATAGTGCTTCCTTAAAAATTATTTCATAAAACAGTTCCCTTTTTGACTCTGGAATCTTTTTAGAATCATTAAGCCCTGGTAAATAAAAAGATTCAGGCAAGATGACTGCACTCGTCACAACTGGTCCTGCCAGCGGTCCTCTTCCCACTTCATCGATACCAGCCAGAATGGAAAACCCCTGTTTTCGCAATTGCCTTTCAAATTCCGTCATTTCCGTGAAAGCTTCCCTTACCTGTTGTTCTTTTTCATAAGCTCTTTGCCATTTGCTTACTAAGTCGTTTACTCCCTTTCGTCCGTCCTCCCGGCATTCTTGTAAAAATAAATCTCCGGGCTCTCTTATTGTCTTTAACTTTAAGGAGATTTCCTTAATGCTCATTGCAGTTATCATCTTTTATCACCCATCATATTAATTATCGGCAGTCTTGCTGCCATTCTACAGTTCAAACAAAAATACGGAGCGGAAAAGAGACATCAAAAAGAAAAAGCCTTTTCGACATCCAACTCCAGCTCCGTATTACAACAATCAGATCAATGTTAATCTTATTCGGGGGTATCATCCTCTTCATAATCCAAAGGGGCCTCGAACGTAAGCGGGCCCATCTTTTCTGAACGGATTTCACGTACGACCAACTCTGCGGTTTTGTCATAATCGATGAAGCCCCCAGATGCTAAACAGCCCCTGAACTTTCCGACCGCATCGAACAATTCGAGCGTTTCCTGCGGAATTACATCCAGGTTATAACGGGATTTCAATCTATCCGGATATTCTTTTTCCAAAAAGCGAAGGCCGTATAATGAGACTTCGTGCAAATTTAAAATCGTATCCTTGATCGCACCTGTCAATGCAAGCTTCAAACCTACTTCTTGATCCTCGAATTTCGGCCAGAGAATCCCCGGTGTGTCAAGCAATTCCAATTCCTTACCAACTTTTATCCATTGCTGCGCTTTCGTGACGCCAGGTGTATTACCTGTTTTGGCAATGTTCTTTTTGGCAAGTCGATTGATTAATGTCGATTTCCCCACATTCGGAATACCTACTATCATGGCACGGATCGCTCTCGGCTTTATTCCTCTTGATTCCATACGTTCATACTTCTCTTTTAAAAGTTTTTTGGAAGCAGCTGTAATCTGGTTTAAACCGTTTCCTGCCTGTGAATTAATGGCAATCGCCGTTTTCCCCTGCGATTTATAATGTTCAAGCCACATATTCGTTTTTACCGGATCGGCCATATCAGCTTTATTCAAAAGTATAACCCTCGGTTTATGCTGAATGATTTCATCGATCATCGGATTTCGTGAAGATGCCGGAATCCGGGCATCCACAAGTTCAAAGATGATGTCGATCAGTTTTAATTTCTCTGTTACTTCCCGTCTTGCTTTGGCCATATGGCCAGGGAACCACTGTATTGTCAATGGAATCCACCTTCCTACTATTCCGCCAATCGAAAGTCTTCAATCGGCCAATAAACTAATTTAGTTTTTCCTAACACTTTATCGTAAGGAACGACACCTACACCAATATGGCGGCTATCCTTACTAAAACGGCGATTATCCCCTAGGACAAATAGGTGGTCTTCAGGCACCGTTCCTTGTTCTATGACATCACTTAATGTAAAAGGTTCCGTCAAAGCACCGCCATCAATCAATTGTTCTTTATATTCATCCAAGTATGGCTCATCATAAGCTTTTCCATTCACGTAAAGAGTATCATCTCTATATTCCACTTTTTCCCCTGGCAATCCGATGACCCGCTTTATGTAATCTTTGCCTTCTGGAGCTTCGAAAACGATAATGTCGAATCTTTTCGGTTCACCAATCGAATAGGATATTTTATTAACGATCATGCGGTCCGTATCCTTTAATGTCGGCATCATGGAATTACCGTCCACAACAATAGGAGCCAGGAGGAAATAACGGATCAGTGTCGCCGCTATAACCGCGATTATGACCGCCTTTGTCCATTCCCACAATTCATTTTTCTTTTTCGCCATCCTTACCACCCTTTTTGAAACATATCAACAATTATTTTAACATGTTGCGGACGCTATAGCGAGCAGGATTCTATATAGTTTTTACCGTATGTGTATTCATCGTTTCTTAAAGTGCAAAAAGGGAGCCTGATAAACAAGCTCCCTTTTTTTGCATGATACTGTTTGGTTATTCACCTTATGTGGATCATGGTAAACCCGCTTGAAGATATTCGAGGAATTAACGACGAATTTCTTTAATACGTGCTTTTTTACCACGAAGTTCGCGTAGGTAATAAAGTTTCGCACGACGTACTTTACCGTGACGGATAACTTCTAGTTTCGCAATTTTTGGTGTGTGAACAGGGAAAGCACGTTCTACTCCAACGCCGTAAGAGATCTTACGTACTGTGAAAGTTTCACTAACTCCGCCGCCACGACGTTTGATTACAACGCCTTCAAACAACTGGATACGTTCGCGAGTTCCTTCAATAACCTTTACGTGTACACGTACTGTGTCACCAGGTCTGAATGATGGAAGATCTGAGCGAAGTTGTTCTTTTGTGATTTCGTTAATAAGATTTTGCATCGATTTCAACTCCTCCTGGACGCTCTTGCAAATACTTATTGTTTGCAGCGGAACATCGTTATAAGACTGAGCATTTTGCCCAAGTCACAAGGTATATCCTATCATACTATAGACGTCGATGCAATAGACATCAGTCTTCTTTTTTAATCTCGGACAATAATTTTTTTTCAACTTCCGATAGTTCATAACTATCGAGCAAATCCGGACGTCGAATCCAAGTTCTGCGCAGAGATTCCTTCATCCGCCATTCATCGATTTTTTTATGATTCCCGGATATTAGCGGATCGGGAACTTTCATCCCACGGAAATCTGCAGGTCTAGTATAATGGGGATGCTCTAACAAACCAGAAGAATAGGAATCAAGAATCGGGGAGTCAACATTTCCCAGAACGCCAGGCAGCAAGCGCACAACGCTGTCAATAATGACCATTGCGCCCAATTCCCCGCCTGTAAGCACAAAGTCACCAATCGATATTTCATCAGTTACGACATGCTCCCGGATGCGCTCATCATACCCTTCATAATGCCCGCAAATGAAAATGAGATGTTCCTCTTCAGCAAACTCTTCGGCTTTTTTCTGCGTGTAACGCTCTCCCTGGGGACAAAGCAGGACTACCCTTGGGGTTAGCTCACCTTGCCCTTTAAGAGCCTCCACAGCATCAAAGATCGGTTGTGCCTTCAATACCATTCCGGCACCGCCGCCATACGGATAATCGTCTACCGTCGAATGCTTATTATCTGCATAATCTCGAAAATTGGTCACCTTATAGCTGACAGCCTGCTTTTCCGCAGCCTTTTTTAAGATTGACGAACCCAATACCCCTTCGAACATTTCTGGAAAAAGCGAAAGCACATCGATTTTCATCAGTCTAAAAGTCCTTCCATCGGTGTAATGATGACCTTTTTAGCAGAAATATCCACTTCTTTTACAATTTGTTCAATATACGGGATCAGGATGTCCTTACTGCCAGCTTTCTTAATGACCCAAACATCATTGGCACCAGGCGTAAGAACCTCAATGATTTCCCCAACTTCCATGCCTTCATCAGTAAATACCGAACATCCGATGATTTCATGAAAGTAGAACTCACCTTCGTCCAATTTACCAAGCTGTGCTTCCTTGACTTTCAGGACCCCGTTTCTAAAAGCCTCGACCTGTCCGACGTTATAATAGTTCTCGAACGTCAATAGGTTAAAGTTTTTATGGGTGCGATGCGACCTGATGATAAGCGGCAAAGGTTTTTTCTCCGTGTCCCTAAACAAATACAGAGTATTTCCCACTTTGTATCGTTTTTCTGGGAAGTCTGTTGAAGAAATAACACGGACTTCTCCTAAAAGACCATGTGTGTTGACAATTTTACCTACATTAAACCATTTTTCCATTCTTTCACCTCTAACGAATTTCCGAGACGATTCCATCTTTAATGACAATGGTCTTCGTTGCCATAATTTCGTCCCAATCTGCCCCAATTTCCACATCAATGATACTTTGAACTTCCCGTTCCTTCAATTCACTACCTGCCGGAAGGATCTCCAACTGCTCCATTTGAAATTCAAGCAGTTTAATTTTTTCTTGCCTCTGGTTTATTTCTTTTTCGAAATGAGCACGGAGACTAGCAGGTTGGAGAGTTCTTGTTTTTTCAAGTTTTTTCAGTTCAAAGCGAAGCTGTTCACTCTCTTTTTGAAGCTGAAGGCGTTTTGACTTGTATTTCTCGAGGAGCTGATTCTTGCTGGATTCCGTTAATACTTGGTTAACGATTACATTTTGGAGAATTTTCATTCCAGCACCTCCTATTATCTATGATTTCTTATTTCCTTCAAAAAATATGTATGATGGGGTAATCTTTTTGAAATGGGGGTCATTCTCTTAAGTATAACGTAAATCGGTAAAAGATGCGTCTTAAAAAGGCGTAAAGTTTAAAGTCCGGGTCCATTCAATTAGGATCTAAGTCGGAATTTCACTTTCTTGAAGTACAAAAAAAGGAGGGCTATTAACCCTCCTTATTCGGAAATCTCCAAATAGATTTTCTTCTGCTGTGAAGATCCTGCTGCATATACCACAGTCCGAATCGCCTTAGCAACACGCCCTTGTTTACCGATTACCTTGCCCATGTCCTCTTTATGAACGGAGAGGATATAAACAATCCGGTCGGATTCTTCCTTGGAGGTCACGATGACTTCTTCCGGATAATCCACAAGTGCTGAAACAATTGTTTCAATCAGTGCTTTCATCAACTACCGTCGATTACTTGCTGTTTTTTGCAACATGGAATTTTTCCATGATGCCTTGTGTAGAGAATAAGTTACGAACTGTATCAGATGGTTTAGCTCCATCTTGTAACCATTTAAGAGCAAGCTCTTCGTTGATTTCAACTTTAGCTGGTTGAGTCACCGGGTTATAAGTTCCTACCACTTCAATGTAACGTCCGTCACGTGGTGAACGAGAATCTGCAACTACAATACGATAGAAAGGAGATTTTTTAGCTCCCATACGTTTTAAGCGAATTTTTACTGCCATTTTAAATAAGCACCTCCGAATAGTTTCACACAAGATAGTATAATATCAAATGTCTTGCATGTTTGTAAAGGTTTTTTTCTTAACAGGTGAAAAAAGTGTTGAAATACATGGCTTCGACCCGTATTTCTCCTCAGTTTTGACCTAAAATAAACCTTACATGAACGGGAATTTGAATCCCTTTTTCTTTCCTTTTTGCATGTTCGTAACCTGTTTCATCATCTTTTTCATTTCTTCGAATTGCTTCAGTAAACGGTTCACTTCTTGAATCGATCTGCCGCTTCCTTTGGCAATCCGTTTCTTGCGGGATGCATTCATGGTTTCTGGATGTTCCTTTTCATGCGTTGTCATTGAACGGATGATAGCTTCAACATGACCGATCTGTTTCTCATCGATCTGAAGGTTGTCCATCCCTTTCATTTTATTCGCACCGGGAATCATTTTCAGAATATCATCAAGCGGTCCCATATTCCGCACCTGACCAAGCTGCTCAAGGAAATCATCAAAGGTAAAAGTGGCTGTACGCATCTTTTTCTCTAATTCTTTCGCTTTTTCTTCATCTACATTGGCCTGTGCTTTTTCGATAAGGGTCAATACATCACCCATGCCGAGGATCCTTGACGCCATCCGTTCTGGATGGAACGCTTCAAGTGCATCCAATTTTTCACCCATACCGACGAATTTAATCGGCGTGTTGGTGACTGAACGAATTGAAAGTGCCGCACCACCACGTGTATCCCCATCAAGTTTCGTTAATACGACTCCTGTCAGGCCTAGCTGTTCATTGAAGCTTTGGGCTACATTGACAGCATCCTGACCTGTCATCGCATCGACAACCAGAAAGATTTCATCAGGTTTTGTCAACTCTTTGATATCCTTCAGTTCGCCCATCAAGTTTTCATCAACATGAAGGCGGCCTGCGGTATCAATCAACACATAATCATGATGTTCTTCCTTAGCTTTTTCAATTGCCTGTTTGGCAATTTCAACAGGACTGACCTGGTCCCCAAGGGAGAAAACAGGCATGCTTAATTGTTTGCCAAGTGTTTCAAGCTGCTTAATCGCCGCCGGACGGTAAATATCAGCCGCAACGAGCAATGGCTTGCGGTTGTATTTTTTTCTAAGAAGATTGGCAAGCTTTCCGGTGGTCGTCGTTTTACCAGCACCCTGAAGCCCTACCATCATAATGACAGTCGGTGGTTTCGAGGCAACGGCAATCTTGCTCTGTTCGCCGCCCATCAGCTCCGTCAATTCTTCCTTAACTACTTTAATTACCTGTTGACCGGGGGTTAAGCTTTTCAGCACTTCCTGACCTACCGAACGTTCACTGACACGTTTTACAAAATCCTTCACGACTTTAAAGTTAACATCCGCTTCAAGCAGGGCCAATCGAACTTCACGCATCATTTCTTTTACGTCCGCTTCGTTGACCTTCCCTTTTCCACGGATCTTTTGCATCGTGCTCTGCAGTCGGTCGGCCAATCCTTCAAATGCCATATTGCCGCCTCCTAATCCAACTTCTCAAGCGTTGTGATTGCGTCTAGCAGCTTCTCTTTTGAAAAGGAATCCTTTTCTATGAGTCCCTTCATATTCGCAATCCACTGGTTACGCTCTTGAAATTTTTGAAATAACAATAGCTTTGCTTCGTATTCCTCAAGCATCGCTTCTGTTCTTTTTATATTATCATAGACTGCCTGCCTACTGACTTCGTATTCATCGGCAATCTCGCCAAGAGAGTAATCATCCAGATAGTAGAGGGACATGTAGCTCTGCTGCTTCTCTGTTAACAACGATTGGTAAAAGTCATACAAATAATTAATCCGCGTTGTCTTTTCAAGCATCTTAGCAAGCCTCCCTGCTGTTAAGTGAAAACCCTTTACAAGTTTATATTGTAAAGCCTTGTTTATTTGATGTCAAGTTAAACCCCTTACCACTTGTTTGCTAAGCATTATTTTTTTCTTTTTTTCGCTTTTTTTAGACCTTTTTGTAATTGTTCCTCCAAATAGCCACTGTGAATCCTGTATTAAGCATGGGGCTCATTAAAGCAAGGACAAAAAAACCGGAAGAGAATAATCTCTTCCGGCTTACAATTTTTCTTAAACCTCTTCTTTATCGATGATATCAGCAAAAAGGCCATAAACATATTTCTCAGCATCGAATTCCTGTAGATCGTCCATTTTTTCACCTAGCCCGACAAATTTAACGGGAATGGCCAATTCATTGCGAATTGCCAAAACAATTCCACCTTTTGCGGTGCCATCAAGCTTTGTTAAAACAATACCGGAAACATTGGTCGCTTCCTTGAATGTCTTGGCCTGAATAAGGGCATTTTGTCCAGTTGTAGCATCAAGGGCAAGCAACACCTCGTGTGGTGCACCTGGTACTTCACGTTCAATTACACGTTTAACCTTTTCCAATTCCTTCATTAAATTCACTTTATTCTGTAAGCGACCGGCAGTGTCACAGATCAGGATATCAGCTTTTCGTGCCTTGGCGGCCTGAATGGCATCGAACATGACCGCTGCAGGGTCAGAGCCTTCACCCTGTTTGATTACACTGACACCTACACGCTCCCCCCAAACCTCAAGCTGCTCAATCGCACCGGCACGGAAGGTATCCCCGGCAGCCAATACGACAGATTTACCTTCCGTTTTGAATTTATGGGCAAGTTTACCAATAGTCGTCGTTTTACCTACCCCATTAACCCCTACAAACAAAATGACCGTCAAACCTTCTTCTTGTATATTCAAGCTTGAAGTCTCTTCATCATCCCCTTGGTAGATTTCAACAAGCTTTTCGGAAATAACGGACTGCACTTCCCTCGTATCAGAGATATTGCGAAGCTTGACTTCCATTTTTAATTGATCAATTAGTTCCATCACAGTGTCAAAGCCTACATCAGCCTGTATCAGGATTTCTTCAAGTTCTTCAAAAAAGTCCTCATCCACTTTCCGGTAACGGGCAACAAGTTCATTAACCCTTCCAGTAAAGGAATTTCTCGTCTTTGTCAAACCTTGCTTAAATTTTTCCCCTATGGATACTTCAGCTTCAACTGATTTTTCTTTTTCTTCCTGGGTCGTAAATTTCTCTTTTAGCTTTTTGAAAAAACTCATTGTCCCACTTCCTCTAATTCATGAATTTTAAACTTCAATAAAGTTTTCTGATTCTTCCATCCGGACTGAAACAAGTTTTGAGACGCCTGACTCCTGCATCGTAATGCCATATAGGACATCCGCCTCTTCCATCGTGCCTTTGCGGTGAGTAATCACGATGAACTGCGTTTCCCTGCTGAACTTCCTTAAAAATTGACTGAACCGGACGACATTCGCCTCATCAAGTGCTGCCTCGACTTCATCAAGGATACAGAAAGGCACCGGACGCACTTTTAGAATGGAGAATAAAAGGGCTATGGCTGTCAATGCTCGTTCTCCCCCGGATAAGAGGCTCAAATTTTGCAGTTTTTTACCAGGAGGCTGTGCAATAATATCTACCCCTGTATTTAGTAAATCATCCGGATTTGTCAGTTTCAGCTCCGCTCTGCCTCCGCCAAATAAAGCTTTGAAGACTTGTTCGAATTCTTCACGGATAGAATAGAAGGTATCCGCAAAGCGCCGCTTCATTTCATCATCCATTTCATCGATGACTTGGAATAATGTATCTTTCGCCTGTTGAAGGTCTTCCTTTTGACTAAGAAGGAATTCATAGCGTTCAGCTACACGTGCGTATTCATCAATTGCACCTAGATTCACCGTCCCCAGTTCCTCAATTGCAAGCTTGATGAGCTTCACCCTTTTTTGAGCCTCTTCTGCAGGCATCATCAATGGATACTGTTCTTTAGCACCTTCAAAGGAAAGGGTATATTCTTCTCTCAAGTGGTCGAGGCGATTTTCCAGTTCGACATCCAGACGAGTTAATTTCACTTCTTCATCCTTTATCACTTCGACAATGCCTCTATAAAGTCGATTTTCTTCTTTCAAGGACAGTTCAAGCGTTTCAACTTCCGTTAGAAGCTCGTTTTTTTCCTGTTTTTTTATGGTGATTCCTTCAATTGCTCCATTTTTATCGAGCAATTTCTGTTGAGCCATATCTTCCAAGGACTCTTCCCCGCTTGAACTGTCTGTCATTTCATTGGTCAGAAGCCCTAAATCATCTTTGTTTTCGGCAAGCCTGCTTGTTTCCTTTGAAAGATCCGATTCAATGCGTTCCATCTTCTCTTTTTGGTTTTGTAGCTGCCCACGCTTAGAGGCCAGCATTACCCTCAGTTCATTCGTTTCTTCAGCAAGGCTCTCTTTTGAGGATTGTTGAGATTGCTTTTGTTCGGTCATTTCGGAAATCAACCGGTCCAGCCCTTCAATTTCCGTTTTACATGATTCCAAAAGTTCTTCCAGCTCTTCAAGTCTTGCCGTTTTTTGCTGTTGTTCTTCTAAATATGAATTTTTATCCAAATCATAAAGATGCAGCCGCTCATTCACATTTCTTTCCTGCAGCTCAACTTCACGGAGTTCTCCCTTAAGGGTTTGTTCTTGTAATCGAAGTCTCTCTCCTGTTTTTCTGGTTTGTTCAAGCGTTTGCTCTTGAACACCCACATCCACTTTGAGCTGTTTGACTTGCTTTTCCAACTGATTCGTTTTAGCTTCCATGGCAGTAAGTTTTTGATGGAGCTCTTCCAATTCCGTTTTCCTTGAAAGCAGGGAGGTCGTTTTTTGCTTTAAGGCTCCACCAGTCATTGAACCACCTGGATTGACGATATCTCCTTCAAGTGTTACGAAGCGGAAACGGTGCTGCATCATTTTCGCCAGGTCATTTGCACCTTTTAAATCTGTGGTGATCATCACGGTTCCTAATAGGTTTTCAGCAATCGCTGCATGCCTATCATCATATTGGATCAATGAGGAACCCGTCCCCACAAAAGCTGAATGACTCTTCAGCATCGATAATTGGTTAGCTGATATCTCTCTTGCCTTTATGACTGATAAAGGCAAGAACGTCGCACGCCCATACCTATTTTTCTTCAAGAAGGAAATGGCTTCCCGTGCATGCTCTTCGCGTTCCACGACAACATGCTGCATCGCTCCGCCCAGAGCCGTTTCGATGGCCGTTTCATATTCCTTTGGTACCTTTATCAATTCCGCAACTGCCCCTTCAATGCCTCGAAGGGTTTCTTTCGCTTTCAAAACCTCTTTTACACCCTGAAAAAAGCCTGCATAATCATCTTCCATTTCTTCAAGCAGTTCCTTACGTGATTTTGCCTGTTGAAGGAATTGATAGGCCTTATAAAGGGTGGTTTCTTGTTTTTGATACGTATCTTTTGCCGCATTCAATTTATTCTGCTGATTTCGGAAATAAGTGACATGCTCTTCAAGCTGCTTTGTCATATTGTCCATCAGCTGTGAATATTCCATTTTTTTAGCAGTGATATCCATTCTTTCGGTTAAGAACTTTTCATTTTCCATATCAAGTTTAGCATTTTTATGTTCCTGCTGTGTTAGCTGCTGGAGCAGGTATTGTTTTTCGTTTTTAGCCGATGCCTGCTTGTTCAACCACTCAATATAGTCACTCTTTTTCGCTTCGATCATCGCTTCGATATCACTATTGAATAAGCCTAGGCTTTTTTGTTTTTCATGTAATGTTTCTTGAATCCCTTTCACTTCCAAGTTCAGTGCATTCAGGATTTCCGTTTCTCTTTCCTTTTGCAAAGACAAACGCTCGACAGCAGCCTCACCTTCCACTATCGCTTTTTCTAGCTGTGACTTGTTTTGGGCAGCATTTTTTTTCCGTTCTTTTAAAACTTCTTTACGGCCTTCAAGCTTTTCAAGTTCTTCGCTGGCGTTCAGGAGAATTTCCTGAAGTCCATTGATCGATGTTTCAAGCGTCGCAAGACTACCCCTTAGGTTTTTGAGATGCGCTTCCCTGTCATGAAGCTGTCCTGCCATTTGCTGTTCCATTTCATTATGTTTTTCAAGTTCACGCGACAGTTTTTCCCATTTACCATAAAGTTCTTCTATTTCAAAAACGGTTAAAGCCACTTCTATTTGCTCAAGCTCTTCTTTCTTCGCCAAAAATTCCTTGGCGAGGGAAGACTGAATTTTTAACGGCTCCACCTGCCCCTCCAATTCATGGAGGATATCATGGACACGGTTTAAGTTATCCTGTGTTTCCGTCAGCTTCGATTCCGCTTTTCGTTTTCTTGTTTTATACTTCAGGACACCGGCTGCTTCTTCAAAGATCACTCGTCTCTCTTCAGCCTTACTGCTTAGGATTTCTTCCACTTTCCCTTGGCTGATGATTGAAAATGCTTCTCGCCCAAGACCAGAATCCATGAAAAGGTCTATGATGTCTTTCAGACGGCAACCTTGATTATTAATGAAAAATTCACTTTCTCCCGATCGATATACACGTCTTGTCACACTGACTTCATGAAAGTCAATCGGCAGGGAATTGGTCTCGTTATCAAGGGTCAATGATACTTCCGCAAAATTCAACGCTTTCCTCGTGTCACTTCCCGAAAAGATGATATCTTCCATTTTTGCTCCACGCAGTGATTTCGCAGACTGCTCTCCAAGTACCCATCGGACTGCATCGGTCACATTACTTTTACCGCTTCCGTTTGGTCCAACCACTGCCGTGACACCAGGTACAAAATCAATCGAAATTTTCTCTGCGAAAGATTTAAATCCTACAACGTCCAAACGTTTGAGGAACATGACCTTTCCCCCTCTACTGTTCAACTATCTTGTTGATTTTTTTTCTTTTAAAACGATCAATGCATGCTCAGCAGCATGCTGCTCCGCTTCTTTTTTGGACTTTCCTATTCCAGAGCCCAGCTCTTCCCCATTCAGGGAGACGGTCGAAACAAACTCCCGATTATGAGCTGGTCCTTTTTCCTGCAAGATCTTATATTGCAGGACACCGATGGCATCCCGCTGGATCAGCTCCTGAAGCTGGCTCTTATAATCCATCACATGAGAAAAAGCACCCTCGTCTATCTTCGGAAACACGACATTCGTCAAAAACTGCACAACTGGCTCTAATCCTTGATCAAGGTACAAAGCACCAATGTAGGCTTCGAATACATCCGCAAGCATGGCAGGTCGTTCTCTTCCACCTGTCATTTCTTCCCCTTTTCCGAGTAATACATATTCCCCGTAAGAAAGGCTATTGGCAAAAGCAACAAGTGAAGGCTCACACACAATGGCTGCCCTTAGTTTGGTAAGTTCACCTTCGCTCATCATCGGATATTTTTGATATAAGTATTTAGAGATGGTCAGTTCAAGTACAGCGTCCCCCAAGAATTCAAGCCTTTCATTATCTTCATAAGGCTTACGGCGATGCTCATTCACATAAGATGAATGTGTAAAAGCTTGTTTCAATAAATTTTCATCTTTAAAATGAAAACCAAGATTTTCTTGCAACTGTTTAAATTTATTATCCTTCATTGATGGTTTACGATTATTTCCGTTCCTACGCATCACACAAAACCCTCCACAACGGTTCAAAAAGCATATTTTTCCTATATATAAAAAGAAACCTGGCAGGAATTCCTGTCAAGCTTTCCTATGTACCATCATACATTATTATCCGCTTAAAGAAAACTAATGGCAAAAGGCCACTGCCATGCAGGCGGAGCTTACCCATACATGCTCATTCCCTTATCTGCCGCTGCATCAAACTTCTTTAAGCAATAAGAGAAAGCCCCGTTAAAAAACGGAGCTTTTAGTCAAATGACATTCATTACATAGTGCTTTGTATGTAATTCACAGCATCACCTACTGTGGCGATTTTTTCAGCGTCATCGTCCGAAATTTCCATATCAAACTCGTCTTCGAATTCCATGACTAGTTCAACTACATCCAGGGAATCGGCACCAAGATCTTCTTTGAAAGAAGCTTCAAGTTTTACCTCTGATTCTTCTACGTTCAAACGATCTACAACGATTTTAGTTACTCTTTCTAATACATCTGCCAATGTGTTCACCTCCCCTCAAGACATTATAAATTAATTTCGAAAAAAATCAAAGAAAACTTACATGACCATGCCGCCATCTACATGAAGAGTTTGCCCAGTCATATATTTGCTGGCCTCAGAAGCGAGGAAAGACGCCACTGCAGCAATATCTTTAGGGTCACCGAACCGTGCAAGCGGAATTTGGTCCAGCATGGCTTTTTGGACGTCTTCAGGCAATTCACCAGTCATATCCGTTGAGATGAAACCTGGGGCAATCGCATTGACCGTAATCCCTCGTGAAGCAAGTTCCTTTGCCGTGGTTTTAGTCAGGCCGATCACACCAGCTTTAGCCGCTACATAATTAGCCTGCCCTGCATTTCCGCTGACGCCGACGATCGATGCCATATTGATGATCCTGCCGCTACGCTGCTTCATCATTTGCCTTGTAACCGCTTTGGTGCATAGGAACACGCCTTTAAGATTCGTATTGATCACAGAATCCCATTCATCTTCTTTCATACGCATCAATAGGTTATCACGTGTGATACCTGCATTATTAACCAGGATATCCACTCTGCCAAACTGTTCGACGACCTCTTTAATCATGCTTGTCACCGATTCACTATTTGCAACATCGCATTGGATGGCGAATGCTTTACGGCCCAATGCCTTGATTTCATCAACCACTTCATTAGCTTTAGCTTCACTGCCAGAATAGTTGATGGCAACGTCTGCTCCCTGACGGGCAAGTTCTAATGCGACTTCCCTGCCAATACCTCGTGAAGCTCCCGTTACAAGTGCTTTTTTACCTTCGAGGATCATGCTTGTACCCCCTTCAAAGTTTCAATTGTTTTAATTAGAGTATCTATATCGGATACCGAGTGAATTTGAACGGAACGATCAATTTTCTTTATCAATCCGCCCAATACTTTCCCCGGACCCACCTCGATGAACGTATCCACGCCTAATTCAAGTAGATTTTTCACACTGTCCTCCCAAAGGACCGGTGAATACAGCTGTTCGATTAATTTTTCTTTTATTTCAGCAGGTGCTGTAATGGGCTTAGCCGTTACGTTTGAAATGACAGGAATTTCTGCCTGTTTGAAGCTTACTTCATCGAGGACACCCTGTAACTTTTCTGCTGCCGGCTTCATCAATTCCGAATGGAACGGTCCACTCACTTCAAGAGGAAGAGCCCGTTTAGCCCCATTTTCCTTGGCTTTTGCACTAGCAAGTTTAACCCCTTCCGAGGTGCCTGAAATGACGATTTGCCCTGGACAATTAATATTGGCCAATTGAACGGATTCCCCTGTGGCAGTAATTTCAGAAGTGACATCAGATAGAGCTTCCCGGTCCATTCCCAATATCGCAGCCATTGAGCCTTGTCCATTCGGTACCGCAGCTTCCATGAATTCACCACGCTTACGCACTGTATATACGGCATCTTCAAAAGAAATTGCACCAGATGCCACTAATGCCGTATATTCACCTAAACTGTGCCCGGCTGTATAATCGGGTTTGATCCCCGCTTCTTCCAACTCCTTGACAAAAGCATAACTCGTGGTCAATAAAGCAGGCTGTGCATTATAAGTCACCGTTAATTCTTTTTGTGTGCCATTAAAGATCAATTCGGAAAGTGGAAAATCAAGTTTTTCATCAGCTGTTCGAAAAATTTGCTGAGCACGCTCGTTTTCCTGAAATAAGCCATGCCCCATTCCTATTGATTGTGATCCTTGTCCTGGAAAGACAAAAGCAATTTTACCCATCTGTTACTCCCCTGCCTCTATGATTTATTATTGTTTTTCTATCGTCTCCGCAATTGTTGATATGACGTCATTTCCAACCATATCGCGAGTCTGGCGTATAGCATTATAGACCGCATTCGCATCTGATGAACCATGAGCCTTAATGACAGGGGCCTTCAAACCGAATAGGCCAGCACCGCCATACTCCGAGTAATCCATTTTATTTTTTATGCCTTTTAATTCAGGCTTTACCATTGCTGCAGCCAACTTACTCTTAAGATTGCTCATCAAGGCCGTTTTCACCATTTTGAATACGCTCATAGCAGTACCTTCAAGCGTCTTTAACACCATATTTCCCGTGAAGCCGTCCGTTACGACAACATCTGCCGGCCCGCTTAGGAGGTCCCTTGCCTCTACGTTACCTATAAAGGATATCTCCGATGATTGCTGCAGTAATGTAAAGGCATGCTTAGTCAGTTCATTCCCTTTTTTTTCTTCTGTTCCGATATTAAGCAATCCGACACGGGGCTTTTCGATTCCCCGCACTTTTTGGGCATAAACAGACCCCATTATAGCGAATTGAAGGAGATGCTCCGGTTTCGCATCGGAGTTCGCGCCTACATCCAGTAATACAAAACCTTTACCATCGATTGTCGGAAGGGTGGGAGCCAATGCCGGACGTTCAATGCCTTCTATCCTTCCGACCACAAACAGGCCTGCAGCCATTAGCGCCCCGGTATTGCCTGAAGAAATGCATGCATCGGCTTCTCCATCAGCCACTTGCTGTGCAGCCAATACCATCGAGGCGCTTTTCTTGCGGCGAACCGCACGAACAGGTTCATCGGTACTTAATATTTTTTCATCAGTATGTATAACCCTTATTCGGCCATGTTTCGCTAAGTATTGGTTAATCTCAGATTCATTGCCTATCAAGGTGATTTCCACATCGGAAAAAGTCTCGACAGCTTTCATCGCACCCAAAACCTGTGCCTTGGGAGCATTATCGCCACCCATTGCATCTATCGTTATCTTCATTTTATTTCATCCTTTACTAGCAAGTTAAGAGCGATACATTTCGAACTCGCCTTTAAAAACCAGTTCATTACCCACGTAGCTTCTAACCTCCACCACGGAACGATCATTGGTGTGGTCCACGTTTTTGACCCTCGCTTTAGCTACCACTCTTTCATTTTCCTTTACAGAACGAGTAAATAAAATGGATGCTTTCGCAGTTAATGCCAATTCATCATTTATGACTGCTACAGCCAATGAATTTGCTTGGGCAAAAAGGTGATGTCCCCTTGCAATTCCATTCCGCTTAAAGACATGCTCTTTATTTATATCCAAAATCGAAATTGCATTGTCATCTAAATTAAGATCAATTACTTCCCCGATGATTTCATCCAAAGGCAATGCCCTGATTTCGTCACTGAATTTTTTCTCGGCCACGCTTTTAATACGTTCACGCAGTTCCGGTATCGATAATTCAAGACGGTCAAGCCTAATGGTCTGGACGCTCACCGAATATTTTTCAGCCAGCTCCTCATCCGTTACAAAAGGATTCTGTTTAATCGTTTCGATTAATAATTGCTGGCGTTCCTTCTTATTTCTTCGCATTTTGAAGGTCACCATCCGTAGTATTATGACTAGGTACTAATAGTAGTATATATATTTTAAAAACAGATTGCAAGATATTGCGTAAAATCTCACAATCTGCTATAGGTTTTTTTCAGTTCAGTCCAGTTTTTCTCCCGTAAATACGCCCGTTCCCTCTAAATAGTTCCGCAGCGGTGCATACTCCGGGGAATGCCAAAAGCTTTGGGAGGCAATCAATTTTGCAGCATCCGTCCTTGCCACTTCCAGGGTCCTGTAATCATGGACCATGTCGGCTACCTTGAACTCGGGAAGGCCGCTTTGTTTTTTACCGAAGAAGTCCCCGGGGCCACGAAGTTCCAAATCTTTTTCAGAAAGGGCAAAACCATCGTTTGTCTCGGTCATGATTTTCATCCGTTCTTTGCCGACTTCCGTTTTCGGATCAGCCAGCAGGATGCAAAAGGACTGATCACTCCCCCGTCCTACCCTTCCGCGTAACTGATGCAACTGTGAAAGCCCAAAGCGCTCCGCATCATAAATGACCATTACCGTTGCATTTGGAACATTCACCCCAACCTCGACAACCGTCGTGGAAACAAGGATTTGTGCTTCATTGGCACTAAACTGCTGCATCACTTCGTCTTTTTCATCCGCGGGAAGCCGTCCATGCATAAGTCCCACTTTGTACCTGTTCGCAAAGTATTGTGTCAGCATTGCATGAACATCAAGAACATTCTGTAAAGAATCGAGTTTCTCCGACTCCTCAATCAATGGACAGATGACGTAAGCCTGTCTCCCTTTTTTTAGTTCCTTTTCGACAAAGGTTAAGATCCGATCAAGCATTTGGTGTTTCGCCCAATAGGTTTCTATCGCTTTACGCCCGGCAGGCATTTCATCGATCGTTGAGACGTCCATTTCCCCAAACACTGTAATAGCGAGCGTTCGCGGAATCGGTGTAGCCGTCATGAAAAGTACATCTGGATTTGTACCTTTTTCACGAAGGATTCGGCGCTGCTCCACTCCGAAACGATGTTGTTCATCCGTTATGACAAGACCTAGGTTCCGAAAATTCACTTCATCCTGTATCAACGCATGAGTTCCTATCAAAAGATCTAGCTCCCCGGATTCGAGCATTTGCAATAGTTCCTTGCGCTTTTTGCCTTTTACCGAACTTGTCAACAATGCGACCTTTACTCCACTCGGTTCCAACATCGCCTTCAAGGATTGTGTATGCTGCTCAGCCAAGATTTCCGTCGGGACCATAAGTGCACCTTGGAAACCTGCTGTAATCGTTGCCTTCAGGCATATGGCGGCAACCACCGTTTTTCCAGACCCGACATCCCCTTGAAGTAGACGATTCATCCTGTAGGGAGATTTCATGTCAGTCATTATTTCCTCGACGACCCTATTCTGAGCGTTCGTCAAAGGAAAAGGGAGAGTTCCAACAAAAGCTTCCAGCTGCTCCATGTCAAACTCCTGGCCAATTCCTTTTGACTGCTCCCGCTGCACTTTACGAAGTGCCTGCATTTTAAGTTGAAACAATAAGAATTCTTCATACACAAAACGGCGTCGAGCCTTTTTTACGTCATTGGCCGATTGAGGGAAATGCATGGTACGAAGAGCATCGTTACGCGGCATCAGTTTGTATACCGCCAGTAATTGCGGGGGCAGATTTTCTTCTATCATTGTCCCATATTCAGAAAATGCCTTGGAGATAAAGCGGCGGAGCCCTTTGACTGTAATGCTGCCCTTCACTGAGTACACCGGTTCGAATTCTTTCTCCCGGCTACGATCACCAACGTGGCATTCCGAGCCTGTAATGGTTTGGCGATGACGATCCCACTTTCCTGTTATTGTTACGGTTTCGCCTATCGCAAGCTTGGGCTTCAGATATGGCTGGTTAAAAAAAATGACATTTATTAAATATCTTCCAGTCAACACTTTAAACGTAAGCCTGGATTTTTTCTTACCGAAGTACCCTAACGTCGGCACCGTATGAACCTTGCCTTCTACTGTAACCCGCTCATCATGCTCGACCGTTTCTAAATCCCTCAATCGGTAATCTTCATAGCGATATGGGAGGTGCTCAAGGAGATCCGCGACGGTATGGATCTCCATTTCGCCCAATGCTGCTGCCGTTTCAGCCCCAATGCCTTTTACTGCTGTTATGGGTTCCTGTAAAGTCGAGTTCACTTCTTATTCAGCGGTAAGCCAAAGATTTTCGCTTCCAACTCCCGCCCAGTCGGTGTAGCCGCTAAACCTCCTTGTGCAGTTTCCCTAAGAGCCGATGGCATCGTTTGCCCGATTTTGTACATCGCATCAATCACTTCATCACACGGTATGCGGCTTGTGATCCCCGCTAACGCCATATCTGCGGCAACCATAGCGTTGGCTGCACCCATGGCATTACGCTTCACACAAGGTACTTCCACAAGCCCAGCAACTGGGTCACACACAAGACCAAGCATGTTCTTTAATGTGATTGCCATCGCTTCTGCACTTTGTGCCGGTGTCCCTCCTGCCATTTCAACGATGGCTGCCGCTGCCATACCCGAAGCAGAACCGACCTCCGCCTGACAGCCCCCTGCGGCTCCAGAGATCGAAGCATTATTCGCTACTACAAAACCAAACGCCCCTGCTGTAAATAGGAACTCAATTTTCTGTTCCCGATTCGGTTTTAATTTATTTTGCAAAGCAAAAAGGGTTCCAGGCACAACACCAGCAGATCCGGCAGTTGGTGTCGCACAAATCGTTCCCATGGCTGCGTTCACTTCGTTTGTTGCCACGGCTTTGCTTACCGCATCCAAAAGCAGTTCACCGGATAAGGAATTTCCTGATTTAATGTAATTCTGAAGAAGGACTGCATCCCCTCCCGTCAGCCCGGAAACGGACCGTACACCTTGAAGTCCTTTTTCAACTGCCTGTTCCATTACATCCAGGTTGACTCCCATCTGGCGGATGATTTCTTCACGGCTTTTTCCCGTTACTTCCATTTCCTGCTCTATCATCAGCGTTGAAATTTTTTTCTGCTTTGATTCAGCTAATTCTACTAATTCCGCTACATTTCGAAACATGATTTCTTCTCCTTCCTAAGTGGAAACGATTGCCCTATCAATCCACAATCCTTGCTACTTGAGTGATGTTCGGGAGTGCTGTAATTTCAGCGATGACGTGATCCTCCAAGTTATGGTCCACTTCAATCGTCATCAAGGCCATCTTCCCTTTCTCTTTTCGGGAGACTTCCATCTGGCCAATATTGATTTGATGCTTGGCAAATATGTTAGAAACATTGGCAATGGCTCCAAATCGATCATCATGAACGACGAGTATGGCAGGGTTGTGCCCGGAGAGCCTCAATTTAAACCCGTTCAGTTCGACGATTTCGATCTTTCCCCCGCCAATCGATATTCCGACAAGTTCCAGTTCACCATCATCATCACCAACTGTTATTTTTGCTGTATTGGGATGTTCCGGTACGGCTTCTTCTTCTCGAAAAGTAATTTTCATTTTCTTTTTGCGGGCTATTTCCAGCGATTCTTTAATTCTCTCATCAAATGTATCAAAATCAAGTAAGCCTCCTACAATGGCTACATCCGTTCCATGGCCTTTATAGGTTTTGGCAAACGATCCGTAAAAAGAAATATGGGCCCATTTTGGTTCCCGGTCGAATAGATTCCTGGCAACCCTACCGATCCTTGCAGCTCCTGCTGTATGGGAACTAGAGGGGCCGATCATAACAGGACCAATTATATCGAATACACTTCTAAATTTCATGATTTGCTCCTCCTTCTATACACTGGGAGTTAGTTTAATAATAAAGCCTGATATATTGTAATTACAATTACGCTGTCCGTAATCCTTCTTTTTCATAAAAATAAAACTGCATAGCCTAATGACATATGCAGTTTATTGCCTTTTATTTTTTTTCAGGACACTCCTAACATTGTGACGAATAAGTCTCCCTTATGTTCATGGCTCACTTCTTATTCAATTGAAAAAATAAAAGAATATAAAGGTTGTTTCCCATTATGGACTTCAACTTCAACGTCTTCGAAATTCTCATTACAAAACGCAACAAGACTTTCGACATCTTCAGCAGTGGCATCTTCACCATATAAAATGGTAAGGATTTCTGAATCTTCGTCAATCATATCGGAGAGAAGATCTTTTGCCGCTTGAGTCATATCTTTATCCTTCACTTTGATGGTTCCTTCAGCAATTCCCATGAAGTCCCCGGTCTCGATTACAAGACCATCAATGTTGGTATCCCGGACAGCATAAGTAATCTGGCCCGTTTTCACATGTGAAAGGGCTTCGTTCATCGCTTTTTTATTCTCTTCAGCATCAAGGGAAGGGTTGAAAGCCAACAATGCAGCCATTCCTTGTGGTACTGTTTTCGTTGGGATAACAGTCACATGATCCCCAAGTACATCTGCAGCCTGATTGGCCGCCATGATGATATTTTTATTGTTAGGCAAGATGATTACATGATCTGCATATGCCTCTTCGACAGCTTTAACGATATCTTCCGTGCTAGGATTCATCGTTTGTCCGCCTTCGATTACGGACTTAGCGCCGATGCTTTTGAATAATTCGCTGATGCCAGCACCCATCGCCACTGACACTACAGCATACTTCTCTTTGGTGGACGGTTTAGTTTGAAGCGGTGTATTCGTCTCACCTACAATCGCAGTATGCTGTTCACGCATATTGTCGATTTTCATTTTTATTAAACTACCATATTGCTGTCCATAATTCAGGCACGTGCCAGGCTGTTCAGAGTGAATATGTACTTTGACAACTTCATCATCTGAGATGACTAATAAAGAATCTCCGTATTCACTTAAATCATTTCTGAATTTTTCTTCATCAAATGATTTATTGGCAAGTTTTTCACTTTCCAATCGGACCATGAATTCCGTGCAGTAGCCATACACGATATCTTCCGTGTTCATATGCCCTTGTACATTCATGTGATGTTCGGCACTGATCATGTCATCCATGCTTGGGCCATTTGCAGATCGGACTGGAAGGGCTTCGCCTTTCAGCTCAGCAAGGAAACCTTCATAAACAAACACCAACCCTTGCCCGCCGCTATCAACGACTCCCACTTCTTTTAAGACTGGAAGAAGATCCGGTGTACGTTTTAATGAAGCATTGGCCTCCGTAACGATTTCTTCCATTACCTGAATAAGGTCTATGTGCTTTGCTGCTGATGAAACCGCTTGCTTGGCTGCATCTTTTGCAACCGTTAAAATGGTTCCTTCAACAGGTTTCATAACAGCTTTATAAGCTGTCTGAACCCCTGCTTCAAAAGCTTGGGCAAATTCTTCACTATTGATTTCCGATTTATGTTCAATCGCTTTAGCAAAACCGCGGAACAGTTGCGAAAGGATAACTCCTGAATTGCCGCGTGCGCCCATCAGCAGTCCTCTTGAAAGGGACGTACCCACTTTCCCGATGTGTTCCTGGACGTTATTTTGCACTTCCTTCGCTCCCGAAGTCATCGATAAATTCATATTTGTTCCTGTATCTCCATCTGGAACAGGGAAAACATTCAACGCATCAACCATTTGGGCATTAGCCGCTAAATGGTTGGCACCTTGAATGATCATTTCTGCAAAGCGCTTTCCGTTTAAACTTGTAATTGACACAAAACTTTCCTCCTATACTTAAGGGTTCGTCACACGAACTCCCTGTACAAAAATGTTAACGGAATCAACAGCTAATCCTACAGTTTTGTCCAGAGTGTACTTTACCTTTGATTGCACATTATGTGCAACTTCCGAGATTTTCGTTCCATAACTTACGATAATATACATATCGATATGAACTTCTTCCTCTTCTTGACGGACAATTACACCCTTAGTAAAGTTTTCTTTTCTTAAAATTTCGGCAATGCCGTCTTTAAATTGTTTTTTGGAAGCCATTCCTATAATTCCGTAGCAATCCACGGCTGCACCGCCTGCTACTGTAGCGATAACATCATTAGAGATATCAATTTGTCCATACTTCGTTTGTAATTCGATAGACATTTTCTTTTCCCTCCCAAAAAATCAAATCAACTAAAGACATTTTACTATAATGTCTATGGTTTTAAAAGTAAATGTCTTACGGTACTATATATAATTTCAATTTTGAAGTATGTATGTCAAGGTTTTTTTCTTGAAAGTAATTAACTGAAGTATTGCATTCTAACGGTAGGTATGATAAATTATTAAAGTATTTTACAAAGACTTAAGACGACTGCGAAAAACTTAAGCTTGTTGTAGTTAGGAGGGAATTTAACATGGCACGTAAATGTGTAATCACTGGAAGAAGAACTCGTTCTGGTAACAGCCGCTCTCACGCAATGAACGCTAGCAAGCGTACATGGGGCGCTAACCTTCAAAAAGTACGTATTTTAGTTGACGGTAAACCTAAACGTGTATACGTTTCTGCAAGAGCTCTTAAATCGGGCAAAGTAGAACGCGTATAATGTTACGGCATCCTCTTAGGATGCCTTTTTACTTGTAATGGCCGGTATTTAATGGGGATGGTTATAATTCGTTGATCAGGTCTAACCTGCATCAAGAAAGGAAGCCTTCACCCATTAATGGAAGGCCGCCGCTTCATTTTCCCGAAAAATAACACCTCCCTATATTCGAGAGGTGTCATGGAGATAAGTATCAGCCTTTTTTAAACGCTCCGAGCATAGCCCTTACCAAACTGCCCAGAACTTTTGGCAATTTAATCGTATAAAATTTCATCATGCCCCTCCTCTTTGCATCCCACAAATAAGATGAAGTGGAATTTTTCTATTACAACATAAGCTTTTAAGCGGATATAGGATGATCGTAATTATATCCGAATCTGCTCTAAGCATGAATTTTAATCACTGCTTCTTATCACCATTAATATGCCTTTCTCAAATGAAACATTCCCAGATTCGGAAATTAGTTCATTGCTAATGCAAAGCGTCGAACCTATTTCCAAGCTTGCATCATTTAGTGGGTATTTGAAACCCGAAAGAGTAATGCCGGTGACTTCCGCCGTTACAGGGAGCAATGACAAGTATTTCTTATCACTCAAAGCAGTGACCTCATATGAACCCGCTGTCTTTACTGTGAATATATTTTGCTGATCAACTATGTATATATCTATATCGCCATGATAAGGGAGGACACTTTCTTTTTGGAGCAGCTGGATATTCCCAAGAAAATGGTCCATTCTTCCCCCTGTAGCGCCCAGAATGTGAATTTCATTTGGCTTTTGCCCTAATGCCCATTTAAATGCGATTTCTAAATCCGTTTCATCCTTTTCCGAAGAATATAGATTGATTTGTTCCAGCCTTTGCTCAATCTTCTTGTATTCACCTTCCGAAACTGAATCAAAATCCCCAAAACCGCACTTAGGTTCGATACCTTTTTCAAGCAAGGACAATACTCCCCTATCAACCCCGACCCAAAGATCAGTCTTCTCCTTATACCATGTCAGATCCGGCCATAGATATTCAGGACCTCCAGCCATTATACTAATAATCATCTAAATCATCCTTTTCTATATATATTCAATTGATAAAAAAAGCCGATCACCATCATACGAATATGATAGTGTCGGCTTATATCACTTTCCCCTGATCTTTTGAATCGCTGCGTGTCGATCTTCTTGATTATATATTGCCGAGCCGGCCACTAGGACTGTCGCCCCTTGTTCAATACATAGTTTAGCCGTTTCTTCATTTACTCCGCCATCAATCTCTATTTCCAAATTCTGATTATACATTCCTGCCATCGCCTTCACTTCGGCAATTTTGGGCAGTACGGATTTAATGAACTTTTGCCCGCCAAACCCCGGATTAACCGTCATCAACAATACCATGTCAATATCTTCGATTATAGGTTGGATCAAGGAAGCTGGAGTGGCTGGATTAAGCACCACGCCTGCCTTTACACCAAAAGATTTAATCAATTGGATCGTCCGATGCAAATGAGTGCATGCCTCTACATGTACAGTTATATAATCGGCTCCCGCTTTCGCAAAATCTTCGATATAACGATCGGGTTGTTCGATCATTAAATGAACATCAAGCGGAAGCTTTGTCACCGGTCGGATAGCCTCGACAATTAGTGAGCCTATCGTAATATTCGGCACGAAATGCCCATCCATGACATCTACATGGATTAAATCCGCTCCGCCCCTTTCCACATCAAGAATTTCTTCTCCCAATTTTGCAAAGTTAGCTGATAAAATGGATGGTGCGATTTTAACCATTTTAATACCTCGGCTTTCTATCTCTGATTTCTTCTAAGAATTGCATATAATGCTCATATCGATAACGGGGAATTTCCCCGGTATCAACCGCTTCCTTCACTGCACACTTCGGTTCTTTATCATGAAGGCAGGCCCGGAATTTACAGTCTTCCCCATGCTTATGCATTTCCGGGAAGCAATAGGATAACCGTTCAGCTTCCATTTCCATGAATTCGAGTGAACTGAATCCTGGAGTATCCGCGACAAGTCCAGAGCCAATATGAATCAATTCAACGTGACGGGTGGTATGCTTCCCACGTCCGAGGTGTGAAGAAATATCATCCGTCTTTAAAGCCAATTCAGGATTGATTGCATTCAGCAAAGACGATTTCCCAACGCCGGACTGACCTGCAAATACACTGGTTTTTCCTTCTAAATACGGCACCAGTTCTTCAATTCCTCCTGCGGTAACTGAAGATGTCTCCAGTACAGTATAGCCAAGTTTCTGATAGTCCTTGATATACTGAGACAATTTCTTTTGGTTTTCAGCAGTAACCAAGTCCAGTTTCGTCACGACGATAATGGGTTCGATTTCGTTATCTTCGATCAGTACGAGAAATCGATCAAGCAAGGCTGGACTGAAATCAGGTTCCACTGCCGAAAAGACAAGGATTGCCTGGTCTACATTTGAGATTTGCGGACGTATCAATTCATTCTTTCGCGGTTTTATTTCGGTCACGGTTCCGTCCGTTTTATTTTCCGCTTCAAAAACCACATAATCACCCACAAGTGGCGTTACCTTATTCTTCCTGAACACTCCCCGTCCGCGGCATTGATATACCTCTTCACCATCAAGGACATAATAAAATCCACTTAATGCTTTGATAATTTTTCCTTCGGGCATAACCACACTCCTAATTATTAGATTTATTCTGGATAAGAGACGGCTTGGTCGATGATGACCTGATTGTCCCGCATGACTTTATATCCTGCTTTCTTATCCGGGGAAACCATTAATTCGATCGTTCTCTTGGCATTTTCCACGATAAAGAATGTTTCTTTGGGCTCCGTCATGCTATTATTGATATCCTCAATGAAAATTTGTATTTTTTGCGCTTTGCCTGGTTCAACCGGATCATACTCGATTTTGACTTCCTCCGTTACACTCTTAGGAGGAATCTCTTCTTTCCCTTTTGAAAGGACTACTTTCACAGTACTGCCCTTTTCCACCTTCGTGGCAGGTTCCGGTGACTGGGAAATGACAAGCCCCTCTGCTACGGAATCATCATAGACTTTTTCTTCGACCTCAACCTTTATTCCACTCTCACTTGAATAATCATTAAGGCCAGTTTCATTGAACCCCGTTAAGTTCTTCAAGCTAAGCAGATCTTCCCCTTTACTGACCGTTAACTCAAGCTCCGTTTCGGATGGTACGACTCCAGTGGCACCCGAAGGCGATTGTTCTATGATCGTGCCGGCAGCACTGTCATCATATTTTTCAGTCACGCTTATGTTTTTGAATCCCATTTTTTCAAGCAGGGATTTAACATCCGAGTAGTCTCGGCCTTCATAGCTAGACAATGAAATCGTCTCTTTACCAATGCTTTCATAAATATCGATTTCTGCGCCTTCCTTGACCGTCTTACCTTCCTTAGGATTGGTTTTGATTACAAGACCAGCTTCAACCTCTTCATCTTCAATCTTGATCGTTTCTCCAATTTCCAATTTCAATTCAAGCAGATCAGTAATGGCATCATCCAATTCTTTCCCTTTAAGGTCAGGGATCGTCACTTCCTTCGAAACAAGGAGGGGAGGTACAACAGTGACAGATAAAACAGCAAGCAGGGCGAGAACTAAAAAGGTGGTCACCAAGATAGCAGGCATGTTCTTTCGTTTTTTACCTTTGTGTTCCGACTTATTTTTTTGTTTCTTCTGTTTCTTTTGTTTTTTCTGTTTCTTTTTCGATTTACTCTCTGCTTCTGATTCACTTTCTTCTTCGTCCGCATAGACTAATGTATTTTTTTCAGGACCCCTAATGATTGTCTCATCGATGCTTGAAAGCTGATCATCCGTTATGACGGGGATGGCTTTTGTTGCATCATGATCTTCGGGAATCGCAAAAGGCAGTTCATTTGAACGCTCCGGATTAAGCGACGTCCGCATATCATCTTCCATTGAGTCCACGCTCTCATAGCGGTAATATGAATCTTTGGCTGTCGCTTTCAAGATAATATTTTCCACACTCTGAGGTATTTCAGAGTTCCAGCGTTTTGGCGAAGGAGTTTCCGATTGTAAATGTTTAAGAGCTATCGAAACGGCTGATTCACCAGAAAAAGGCAATCTCCCCGTCAACAATTCAAACATGACGATGCCAAGTGAATAAATGTCCGATTTCTTATTGGCCATACCGCCTCTGGCCTGTTCAGGAGATAAATAATGAACCGAGCCCAAGACTGCGTTGGTCTGCGTTATGTTTGTTGCACTTAGGGCCAATGCAATTCCAAAGTCCGTAATCTTGACGGTTCCTTCTTTATCAATCAAAATGTTCTGTGGCTTGATGTCACGATGGATGATCCCATTATGATGGGCATGGGAAATCGCTGCCGTGATTTGTTTCATGATATCCAAGGCTTCATCAATTGGAATTGGATAATATTTTTGTATGTATTGCTTAAGTGTGAAACCGTCCACGTATTCCATTACAATATAATAGATGGAATCTTCTTCACCAACATCATAAATACTTACGATATTCGGATGGGCCAAACTGGTTGCCGATTGGGCTTCCCGATTGAAGCGCTTGATGAACTCTTCGTCATTATTAAAATCCATGCGAAGGATTTTCAATGCAACATCCCTATCTAAGATCATATCCCTTGCAAGATAAACATTCGCCATACCGCCGCCGCCGACCATCTCGATCAGTTTATAGCGGCCGTTGATTCTTCTACCAATCAACATTCAATTCACCTGCTTTCACTTTCTTCAGTAAATTGAACAAGCACAAGTGTGATATTATCTTCCCCACCGTAGTGATTGGCCTTATCTATTAATGAATTCGCCATCTCTTCAAGTGGCCGTCCATTGGTTATCGTTTCTTCCAGTTCCTGTTCACTTACTTTATTCGTCAAACCATCCGAACAAAGCAATAGTAAATCATTTTCTTCGAAGATGACCGTCAAAATGTCCATTTCCACTTGCATTTCTGTCCCCAAGGCTCGTAATAAAACATTTTTCCGTGGATGGTTTTCTGCATCTTCCTTCGAAATCTGCCCGGAACGGACCAATTCGTTAACAAGTGAATGATCTTCCGTGACCTGCTTAAAACCGCTCTCATTATACAAATAACATCGGCTGTCCCCGATGTTGGCAATGGTAGCAAACTTGTCGGTGCAAATGGCTGCAACAATGGTGGTCCCCATGCCTTTACATTCCGTATTCGCTTCTGCATGTTCAAAAAGCAACTGATTGACCAAGAAGATTTGCTGCTTCAGCCAACCCTCGGCATCATTTGCCGTTTCGATACCGGCGGATACTTCCCAGCCCTTTTTCAGAAGGTCTATCGTCATTGCACTGGCTACATCCCCGGCACGGTGGCCGCCCATGCCATCTGCAACGATGGCAAGGCGAACGCCTTCCGAGTTCTTAAAGATCCCGCCATTATCTTCATTATGCTGGCGGACTTTTCCACGGTCTGTCTTAAATATTGCCCTCATAGGGTCACCTCGTCTCTTCTTTGCGCTCCTTGGCCCGAAGCTGGCCGCAGGCTGCGTCAATATCACTGCCTTGTTCCCTTCGGATCGTTACATTAATGCCGCGCTTCTTCAATGTTTTTTCAAACTCAAAAATTTGGTCCCGAGGTGTACGTACATAGTTGCGTTCAGGTACATAGTTAACCGGTATTAAGTTGACATGGCATTTTATCCCGGTTATTAAATTTGCTAATTCTTCTGCGTGCTCCACTGTATCATTTTCGCCACCGAATAGACCATATTCAAAACTTACACGGCGACCTGTTTTTTCTGTATAGTATTTGATGGCTTCAATCAAGTCAGGAAGTTTGTAGGCCTTATTGATCGGCATCAATTTACTTCTCAATTCCGTGTTCGGTGCATGAAGGGAAACAGCAAAGTTTATTTGCATGCTTTCTTCGGCAAACTTATAGATTTTAGGTATGATTCCACTTGTGGAAACGGTAATATGACGAGCCCCGATGTTCAAGCCCTTTTCATGGTTTATATTCTTCAGGAATGACATCATATTGTCATAGTTATCAAACGGTTCACCGATTCCCATGATAACGACAGAACTAACACGTTCTTCCGATTCGTCAAGTGCTTGCTGAACTTTAACGACCTGGGCAACAATTTCCCCTGATTCAAGATTCCGCTTTAAACCGCCAAGTGTCGACGCACAGAATGTACAGCCAATTCTGCAGCCTACCTGCGTTGTCACGCAAATGGAGTTTCCGTATTCATGGCGCATCAACACCGTTTCAATCGAATACCCATCATGGAGTTCAAATAAAAACTTTATGGTCCCGTCATTTGACGTTTGCTGAATCAACGTTTTCAATGTTGTGAAGGTGAATTGTGATTCCAGCTTATCCCGTAATGTTTTCGAAAGGTTGGACATATCTTCAAAACTGGAGACACGCTTTTTATAAAGCCAGTCATATACTTGATCGGCCCGGAATGCCTTCTCTCCATTTTGAATAAGCCATTCTTTAATTTGGTGAAGCTCTAATGAGTAGATCGATGGTTTTTCTGGTGTCGTGTCTTTTCTTACTCTTGATGATTTAGTGATTTCTGCCATTACAGCACCTTCTTTCTAAAACTCGCAATAAAGAATCCGTCACTGCTAAAATATTGCGGAAAAACTTGCAGCGTATGACCCTCGATAAATGGCTGAACGCTTTCAGGCATTCTTGTGGACAAGGTTGCATCGCTTTCAAAATCCGGATGGCTTTCCAAAAATGCTGCAGCGACTTTTTCATTTTCTTCTTTATCCACCGTACAGGTACTATATACTAACCTCCCGCCTTGCTTAACAAGCGGGGCAGCTGATTCCAATAATTGTTTTTGTATACTTGAGAGTTTCATTATATCATCTTTTGTTTTAGTGTACTTTACATCAGGCTTCCGGCGCATGACTCCCAACCCGGAACATGGTGCATCGATCAGGACCCTGTCAAACCCTTCCTTATTAAAGTGTTCTTGCACTTTTCTGCTATCAAGGGCCATTGTCTTAATGTTGTTTCTGAGTTTCAGGCGCTCCGCCTGCTCTTTTATGAGCTTGACCTTATGCTCATGAAGGTCGAGCGCATATACTTGTCCAGTGGTCAAACCTTCTGCGATATGTGTCGTTTTCCCTCCAGGTGCAGCACAGCAATCAAGTACAGCATCATTTTCATTCGCACCCAATGCATGTGCAACAAGCATTGAACTCTCGTCCTGAATCGATAAATACCCCAATTTATAGCTTTCTGAATGAGCAAGATTCCCTTTATAACTGACGATTGCTTCGGGAACGACTTCACTTGCTTCAACATCATATCCTTCTTCAGTTAATATGCTGATTAGTTCAGAGCGTGAAATCTTCTTTAAATTAACCCGTCCTGTCTGTAATGGTGCGGTTAAGTTTATTTCACACATTTCCTTGGTTTTTTCATAACCAAATTGCTCCACCCAACGCTTGACCAACCAAATTGGATGACTCACTTCTATGGAAAGCCGTTCCATATCATCTTTAATATCATCTAAAGAAGGAACACCATTTCTTTGAATATTACGAAGCACACCATTTACCATCGAAGATGTACCCTTGTGTCCGCGCTTTTTGGAAATTTCGACAGCCTCGAATATGATTGCATGATCAGGCACTTTATCTAAATAGACCATTTGATAAACGGAAAGTCTGAGTAAGTTGATGACCCAGCTTTGCGTTTTTTTAGGTTGTTTAATATACGGGCTCAAATAATAATCCAAAGTCATCTTCCGCTGTATGGTACCGTAGCTTATTTCTGTAAGCAAACCGCTGTCCACGACGGATAACTGGTGCTTTTTAATCAAGTTGTTCAATAATAGGTTACTGTAGGATTGGTTTTTCTCTACAGATTCCAAAATATCGAGAGCGATTTCACGTACTCCCTTTTTAGTTTGCTTCATTCTGTTCTCCTAACTTCATGCCTGCTTTAATGAACGACCCGGCTCCGCGCAAGTAATCTTTCGCCGGCATTTTTTTCTTTCCTGAAGGCTGCAGTTCTGTCACTAGTATTGCCGTCTCGTTGCCTGTCGAAACGATGAAACCATCATTTTGTACATCAAGGACCGTGCCCGGCAAGGCCTGTTTGCCGTCTTCTAGTTTCTTTACTTGCCAAATTTTCAAAATGGAACCGTCTAAGGTTGTATAAGCAACAGGCCAAGGATTCAGGCCGCGTACATGGTTATAGATGTCTTCCCCTGATTTCGACCAGTCGATTTTTTCCTGCGACCGTTTGATGTTAGGTGCAAAAGACGCTTTAGCCTCATCTTGCTTGATCGCCTGTAACTCCTCATTTATAAGTTTCGGAAGTGTCTCTGCAAGTAAATCCGACCCTATCTTACTTAATTTATCATGCAGTGTACCGACATTGTCTTCTTCCTCTATAGTAACTTCCGCCTGAGTCAATATATCACCGGCATCCAATTTTTCCGCCATATACATGATGGTTATCCCAGTCTTTTCTTTCCCCTGTAAAATGGAATAATGAATGGGCGCCCCTCCACGCAGTTCAGGAAGCAGGGAGGCGTGTACATTAATACAACCGTACTTAGGGGCATCCAACAATTCATTCGGTAGGATTTGTCCGAAAGCCGCCGTCACCACTAAGTCAGCATTCAATGCAATGATCTTTTCAAGTTCTTCTTTTTCACGGATTCTTTCGGGCTGATAAACGGGAATCCCCTGCTTTTCGGCTTCTACCTTAACTGGCGGCGGCGTTAGCACCTTTTTGCGGCCTACTGGACGATCGGGCTGTGTGACAACAGCGATCACATCATACCCTTCATCAATGATTCTTTTCAATACCGGCACTGAAAAGTCCGGTGTACCCATAAAAATAATTTTTGTCATTCTTCTCCAAACCTTTCTAACTCTTCTTCCGAAATATACCGGGAAACCTTACTTGTAAATAAAACTCCTTGCAGATGATCGATTTCGTGCTGAAGGGCCCTTGCGAGGAAATCTTCCGCTTCTATCTCGAAAAAAGATCCTTTTCGGTCTTGTGCCCGGACCTTGACACGGTATGGACGCGATACTTCACCATATAAACTCGGGAAGCTCAAGCATCCTTCAACACCTGTCTGTTCGCCATCCATTTCCACCACTTCCGGATTAATCAGTTCGATTGCACCTGATCCTTCCTCTATTTCAACGACGGCCACTTGCTTTTTCACGCCAACCTGAGGTGCTGCAAGTCCAACGCCATCCGCCTCCACCATCGTTTCATACATGTTATTTAACAGCTTTGCCAACTTTTTATCAAAACTTGTTACTTTATCGCATTTTTGTTGTAAAATTTTTTCAGGAAACAAGACAATCGGTAAAATAGCCAAAATTAAAGGTACCCTCCTAGATATGAAAAACAACACTTCATTATATAAAAACGCAAGCTGTAACAGCTCGCGGTAATCATCCATCTCTTAAACAATTACATCATGATCTGTGGATTTAAATCTATTGAAATCTGCAGATGATTCTGAGCGGTTTCTTTTTGGTAATGCTCCAAAAGTGTTCGTAAATGCTGATTCAGGTCCGGCTCTCGTTTGTATTTTATCAGACATTGATAGCGATATCTATTGTTGATTCGACTAATGGGCGAAGCAACCGGACCTAGTACGATAGAATCCCGATTCAATCGTGAGCCTAAATAATTGGTAATTTTCTCAGTAACACTCACCGTCTTCATTAAGTCTTCATGTGAAACGGTTATAAGGACAACATAATAATAGGGAGGGTAATGACTTTGCCTCCTTAGATGCATCTCCCGTTCATAAAAAGCATCATAATCCTGTAACGCAGAAAGCTCGATGCTGTAGTGCTCAGGCGTATAGGTTTGGATGACCACTTCTCCCGGAAGCTGATGACGTCCCGCCCTTCCGCTGACTTGTGTCAGCAGCTGGAATGTTTTTTCCGAAGAACGGAAATCAGGCAGATGTAGCATCGTATCAGCTGAAAGGACTCCAACAAGGGTGATATTAGGAAAATCAAGGCCCTTGGCTATCATTTGGGTGCCTAACAATATATCGGCCTTCCCTTCACCAAAGGCATTCAGCAACCGCTCATGTGAACCCTTCTTACTCGTCGTGTCAACATCCATTCGTATTACCCGTGCTTCAGGGAGGATTTTTGCAAGCTCTTCTTCAACCTTTTGAGTTCCTGTACCGAAGAACCTTATATGTTCACTTTCACATTCAGGGCAAACGGAAGGCATCCCTTCTTCAAAACCGCAATAATGGCATTTCATTATATCATTAAAGCGATGATATGTAAGTGAAATGTCACAATTAGGGCAGTTGATGACCAATCCGCAGCTTCGGCACATCACAAAGGAAGAATGCCCCCTTTTATTTAGCATCAGAACTGTTTGCTCCCCCTTCTCAAGCCGGTCTTTCAGCTTGGTAAAGAGCAGCTCCGAAAACATGGAACGATTTCCCGTTCTTAGTTCTTCCCTCATATCTACAATATCCACTGCTGGCAACACATTTTTATTCATCCTCTGGCTAAGGGTCAATAATTTATAGACGTTTTTCTTGGCTCGCGCAAAAGATTCAAGTGTAGGTGTGGCGCTGCCAAGAATAACCGGACACCTATATGATTTTGCTCTTTCAATGGCGACGTCCCTGGCGTGGTACCTTGGCGTTTCTTCTTGCTTATAACTGGATTCATGCTCTTCATCAATGATGACCAGTCCCAGGTTTTCAAAAGGAGCAAACACGGCTGAACGCGCGCCAACCACCACTTTTACTTCTTTACGATGAATTTTTCGCCATTCATCATATTTTTCACCTACGGATAAACCACTATGCATGACAGCTACCTGCTCCCCAAATCGTTCCTTAAACCTTTTCACCGTCTGTGGCGTTAAAGAGATTTCAGGTACAAGCATGATGGCTTCCTTCCCTTTTTCGATGACAGAGGCAATTGCCTGTAGATACACTTCCGTTTTCCCGCTGCCGGTTACACCATATAAAAGGAAGACATCATGTTCATCATGATGAATTTTCTCGTGGATGGGCTTCAAGGCAGCTGCTTGTTCAGCTGTTAGTGTAAAGGGAGTGGATTTTTCGAACACACGGTTTTCATATGGATCACGGTATATTTCTTGGTCCATTTCCGCCAAGGCACCTTTTGACACTAGGGATTTGACGGTACCGCTTGATGTGTTTATCAATTCAAGCAATTCTTTTAACGGAATTGGTTCTTGATGTTCAATAAAATAATGAAGGAGTTCCTGTTGTTTTTTTGCATGGCTGGACATGGCCGATGCCATTTCTTTCAGTTCCTTAGGGGAAAGCACAGATTTAATGACACGGACCGTCTTCTTATTAAGTCGGTTTTTCACATTATATACGAGCTCAAGATTGCCATTTTGCATTTCCTTTTGGAAGAGGGAAGCGTTCTCCCCTTCAATCACGTCTTTCCAAGATATTGAATCATTTTTTCCGAAAAGGTTTTGAATGAAGGGAGGGAGCTGATCCTTTTTAGCTTCAACGACTTTGATCACTTTTTCATACTTTGCTTTCATCGCTGCCGGAAGCATGGCCTGTAGCGCTGAAATTTTAAAACACATCGCCTCTTTGGTCAACCAGTCACCCAACTGAAGCAATTCATCATTAAGGATCGGCTCCAAATCCATTGGTTCTTTTATATAGCGTAATTTCGCAAAGTCGCTTTTAGCTTTTAAGCCTGTGACGAATCCCTGCACCATTCTTGGACCAAAAGGGACGATTACTCGCATTCCGGGCTTGATGACTTGTTTCCACTTTTCAGGTATGCGATAGTCGAATTCTCGATCCGTTTGTTTAGCAGGTACATCCACAATGACAGATGCTATATCCATAAGACATCATTCCTTTTGCGTGCGAGATACTTCTGCCAGGATGCTTTTAGCTATATCCGCTTTACTCATTTTTGGAAGTTCTGTCGCACTTCCATCTTTATCGTAAATGGTCACGATGTTCGTATCCGTTCCAAATCCTGCCCCTGCGACTGTAACATTATTGGCAACGATCATATCTGCATTCTTTTTGACTAATTTTCCTCTTGCGTATTCTTCAACGTTGTTCGTTTCAGCCGCAAAGCCTACCAAGATCTGATGAGTTTTATTTTCACCGAGTTCTTTAAGGATATCCTTTGTCCGTTCAAATTCAATCACATTTTCCCCTGGCTGCTTTTTCATCTTTTGAGCATGATAAATCTTCGGTTTATAGTCAGCCACTGCAGCCGTCATGATTACGACGTCACTGGAATCGAACTGATCGAATACCGCATCATACATATCTGCTGCTGATTCCACTTGTATTACTCTAGCCTTGGAATGTGGCGTCAAGTTCACTGGGCCAGTAATCAATGTTACCTCAGCGCCCATTTCAATTGCCTGCTCAGCTAGGGCATAGCCCATTTTGCCGCTGGAATGATTCGTTACGAAACGCACCGGATCGATTGCTTCACGAGTCGGTCCTGCCGTTATCAAATATTTCTTTCCTTTTAGAGGCTGTTGCTCTGATTTGCGTTCACCGAAATATCGATTAAGATGTTCTACGATAGTTTCTGGTTCCTCCAATCGTCCCTTCCCTACATAACCGCAGGCCAAATACCCTTCACCCGGTTCAATGAATTGATATCCAAACGACCGTAGTGTCTCCATATTTTTCTGAACCGCTGGGTGGGCGTACATGTGCACGTTCATTGCCGGAGCAACCCAAACAGGTGCTTCCGTTGCCAGTAGTGTGGTCGTGATCATATCATCCGCGATTCCATTGGCTACCTTGCCAATGACATTCGCTGTAGCTGGAGCCAACAGGATGATATCAGCCCAATCAGCCAAGTCGATATGGGCAATGACTGAAGAATCCTTCTCATCAAAAGTATCTGTGTATACATCATTTCTCGAAAGGGCTTGAAAGGTGAGCGGCGTCACGAATTTACGTGCCGATTCACTCATGATCACTTTAACATGTGCACCTTCCTGAGTTAATTTACTTGTCAGGGCAGCAGCCTTATATACAGCAATCCCGCCGGTGACACAAAGAAGTACTTTTTTATCGATAAGCATGCAAATTTCCCCTAACTATACATTCTATTTTCTTCTAATTATGACGGAAAACCGAAGAAATTTCATTTGAAATGCGCAATAACCTATGGATTCCCCAAACATTCCATATCTTTGCCTGCTTTCATCAATGACTTCCGGTACTTTTTTTAAAAACCAAAACAAACAGGCCTGACACCTTGGCCGCAGGAAGGAAGCACTTTCCAAATGTAACGCTCCTGTTTGCTTTAGGGTGTCAGGCCCGATAGGTCAAGCTATGTGTTCTTTTAGTTTTCCTCGTAAGAATTATCGTAAGTCAATTTACCGGAATGAATTTCTTCAAGGGCACGACCTACTGACTTATGGGAAACCGGTTTAGTTATGAGGCAATTTTCTTTAATTTGCATTTCCCTGGCACGTTTAGCTGCCACTGATACAAGTGAGTATTTTGAATCGATTTTAAGTAATAGAGAATCAATTGATGGATATAACATTATTTATTCCGCCTCCAACATTTTTTTATATAAAACAGCAACTCTTTCCCGACGGCAATGCTCGGCAATTACAATTGCATTAATTCTAGCACATGCGGCATCCACATGATCATTTTCAACAACATAATCATACAGATCCATAAGTTCTATTTCTTCCTTGGCCACTTTCATCCGTCCTTTTATCGCTTCCTCCGTCTCGGTTCCGCGAGTAACGATACGGCTTTCGAGTTCGGTTAAACTCGGAGGAGCAAGGAAAATGAAAAGTCCTTCAGGGAATTTCTCCCGGACCTGTTTAGCACCTTGAACTTCTATTTCCAGAAATACATCTTTTCCGGAATCGATTGTTTCACGGACATAATCCACGGGTGTTCCATAATAATTACCGACGAACTCAGCATATTCCAGCAATTTGCCTTCTTCGATCAGTGCTTCGAATTCCTCGCGTTTTTTGAAGAAATAGTCCACTCCGTCCACTTCACCATGGCGAGGCAGCCGTGTCGTCATTGAAATTGAATATTCGAATGCCGTTCCTGGCTGAGAAAAAATTGCCTTCCTTACAGTTCCTTTACCAACACCGGATGGACCGGACAAAACGATTAATAAACCTTTTTCTCTCATATTGTTTCAGTTACCCCTCTTCTACGCTGTCATCTCTATCTTGAAGCCGTGCGGCAACCGTTTCCGGTTGAACGGCAGATAAGATAACATGGTCGCTGTCTGTAATTATAACGGCCCTAGTTCTTCTACCATATGTAGCATCTATTAAGGATCCGCGGTCTCGGGCGTCTTGAATGATCCTTTTAATCGGAGCCGATTCAGGGCTCACGATGGATACGATCCTGTTTGCGGAAACGATATTCCCAAAACCAATATTAATGAGCTTGATTGACATTTTTGTCCCCCATTCATATCTATTGTCACCTTGTTAGGTTCATCATAAACCGACTACTCGATATTTTGAACCTGTTCCTTTAATTTTTCAAGCAGACTTTTCATTTCCACCACTTCTTTGGTAATGGCCGAATCATTTGCCTTTGATCCAATCGTATTGACTTCCCTATTCATTTCCTGGACAAGGAAGTCAAGTTTTCTTCCAATTGGTTCACTATGGGTAAGCGTCCTTGAAAATTGCTGTACATGGCTATCGAGTCTGGTCAGTTCTTCATTTATATCACATTTGTCAGCAAAAATGGCCGATTCTGTCACAATGCGACTATCTTCAATCAATCCTTCAGTCAACTCGGCCAGTTTGATTTCCAGCCGGGCTTTATATTTTTCGACGACTGAAGGTGCAAGCATTTTGACCCCTGCAACAATCTCACCAAACTTATTAAGCTGGCGTTTCATGTCCAAGGCCAGTTCCTGACCTTCCAGATTCCGCATTTTTTTCAGATTTCCCAATGCCCCCGTGACAGCCTTCAATAACAGGGATTCCAAATCGGCAGGAACCGCAGGTACTTCTTCCGTCATGAAAATCGATTCAAGTTGCAGCATATCCTGTAAGGTAATGGAACTTTCCAGATTGTATTTTCCCTTGACTTCATCCATCAAACCCACATACTGATCAGCAAGATCCCAATCGATCTTCACCTTTTTGGAAACCAGGCTCTCACCTTCCACTGTAATGAAGATTTCCACCCGTCCCCTTCTTATGTATTGATTCGCCTTCTTCTTTACCTTTTCTTCCAAAACCAAAAGCTGGCGCGGCATTCGAATCGTATATTCACAAAAACGATGGTTCACGGTCTTAATTTCGGCAAAAACCTTGACCTGTTCGTTTTCCGCTTCATCTCTTCCATAGCCCGTCATACTGGTAACCATGGTTCCACATCCTATCAAACATAATGTAGTAATTTGGCCTTTAACATTCATTATATATTAGCTACAACACGAAAACGTTAGCTCAGAAATAAAATACTACAAAAATAAAAAGGCAATAGAGCAAGACTCTACCACCTTAAAGATTATATCATATATCATTGTGCTTTTCTTGCTAAAAAGGTTCCAGCCAGTAAAAAAGTTGGAATGGATGCCATTCCTATTACTAATAGCCAATCCCTTCCCGAAATCGGTACCGTATGAAAGATTGTTTGTAAAGGCTGCACATACATGACGGCTACCATCAATAATAGGGAGGACAATACCGCCCCCACTAGATAAAGGTTTCCGAATGGATTTCTCGAGAAAATCGAATGTTCGCTTCTGCAATCGAATACATGTATTAGCTGAGCCAGGACCAAGGTAGCGAACGCAATCGTTTGTGCATAAGCAAGGTTATCCGGATTTGCACGATATACTACATAAAATGCGATCAATGTAGAAATCCCGATCAGAAAACCGCGTGAGATGATCTTCCAGCCAAGCCCTCTTCCAAAAACACCTTCATTAGCATTTCTTGGATTCCTTTTCATTACATCTTCTTCTGCGGCATCCAGGCCTAACGCCATCGCAGGCAGTCCGTCGGTTACAAGGTTCACGAATAAGATCTGGATTGGTATCAAAGGTAATGGCAAGGCACATAGCATCGCAAAAAACATGACCAAAATCTCCCCAACATTGGAAGCAAGCAGGTAACGGATGAACTTCCTGATGTTTTCATAAATATTCCTGCCTTCTTTGATGGCTGATTTAATCGTGGCAAAATTATCGTCAACCAATATCAAGGATGAAGCTTCCTTAGCGACATCAGTCCCCGTGATGCCCATTGATATACCAATATCCGCTGATTTTATCGCAGGAGCATCATTGACACCATCCCCTGTCATTGCAACGACATGTCCTTTATTTTGCAAGGCTTTTACGATTTTTAACTTATGTTCCGGGGAAACGCGGGCAAATACCGAAACACTTTCTACAACTTCCTCAAGTTCCCCGACTTCCATGTCCGCCAATTGCCGACCTTCAAGTACACGGTCTTTTCCTTTTAAAATACCAAGTTCTTTAGCTATTGCCTTTGCGGTTATTACATGGTCGCCAGTAATCATGACAGTTTTGATCCCGGCATCCCGGCATTCCTTAACTGCCTGCTTCACTTCCGGACGTGGGGGATCGATCATGCCCTGCAGTCCCATGAAGGTCAAATTGCGCTCGGCTTCAGCTTCATGAAGCAAAATCGTTCCTTTTGAAAGGGGTTTATAACCAACAGCAATCATTCGAAGTGCCTGCGATGCAAGACCATTCATGTCCTGTTGCACCCTTTCCTTACTCTCCCGATTTAATATTTCCGACCTTCCTTCCCAAAGAATCGTGTCGGACTGGGCGATCAATACGTCAGGGGCCCCTTTTACGATGACGAAATGATTATCTTTATCATCCTTCACTATGACACTCATCATTTTGCGGTTCGAGTCAAATGGAAACTCCTTGACTATCGTAAACCTCTTAGACAAGTGTTCCCTCGTCAATCCCGCTTTCATTGCTGCGACCAACATCGCCCCTTCTGTCGGATCACCGTCTAAAATATATTGTTTACCATTCTCCTTTAACTCTGCTTTGTTACAGAGCATGCCGAATGTAATAATTTGAAGCAAGGCATTATGGTTTTTCGGTGCAACTGAAACTCCCTCTAAAGAAAACTCTCCGACAGGATTATAACCAGTACCGCCGACATCCCAAGTTTTCCCTCCACTCCAAACCTTCGTCACCGTCATTTTGTTTTGTGTCAGTGTACCTGTCTTATCTGAGCAAATCACCGTTGCGCAGCCAAGCGTTTCTACGGCAGGAAGCTTGCGGACAATCGCTTTTTGTTTGATCATTCGCTGAACGCCTAAAGACAAGGCTACGGTCACAATGGCTGGCAAGCCTTCGGGAATCGCTGCAACAGCCAAGGATACTCCGGCCAAAAACATCGTATAGAGGTCATGCCCTTGAATGACGCCAGTAAGGACCACGATTACAGTTAATATTAAAGCCGTGACGATCAAAATTTTGCCTAGCTGCTCCAACCGCCGTTGAAGCGGTGTTTCTTTTGTTTCTGCAGTCTGTAGGAGGTCCGCAATCTTGCCCATTGCCGTATTCATTCCTGTAGCGGTTACGATCCCGACTCCATTTCCTCTTGTTACCATCGTTCCCATAAAAGCCATATTTTCCTGATCACCGATACCTTCGACCTCATTCATCAACGGATCAGAACATTTAACAGCAGGAAGTGACTCGCCGGTAAGTGCAGACTCTTCTATTTCAAGGCTTGAATGGTCGATGATCCGTAAATCGGCACCAATTCGGTCACCGCTCGAGAACTTCAGGATATCCCCTACAGCGACTTCTCTCGAAGGGATTTTCAGCCATTGGCCATCCCGAAGAACGTTAACTTGCGGCGCTGCCATTTCCTTTAGCGCATCCAGGGATTTTTCAGCTTTCCGTTCTTGAAAAAAACCAAGTAATCCATTCAAAAAAACAATCGCCATGATGGCAATCGCATCGATATATTCACCCAATATCCCGGAGACTAACGTCGCGGCAAGTAAAACTATAACCATGAAATCTTTGAATTGGGCGAAAAATAAAAGAATGGCAGACTGTTTTTCTCCTTCCTTCAATTCGTTAAAGCCATGCTTACGCAGCCTGTCCTTTACTTCATCATCGTCCAAACCGTGTGTAACGTTTGTTTGAAGCGCTTTCTCCATTTCTTGATTATTCATTTCCTTGAACTCCATCAAGTATCACACATCCCTTTGAATAGAATGAAATAGGCTCCTGTATACATATCAACAGGCGCTCTTTGCTTTACTCATCCAACACCTGCCTGCTTACCGATACATAAAACAACCTGCTCTTCTTCCATGATTATTCAGACTCGTCCAAAATAATGCTATAATTAAACAGAATTGCGGAAAGAAGAACGATCCGGATAATATAATGAATGAACGACCGCTAATCATGATGAATGGACAAAATTTGCAATTAATCTCAGGAACCTAAAAAAAGCAGCCATTCAATATACCTGAACTGCAACTCCAGCTTTAAACCCAGTTCGCTAAAAATTTGTGATACAGCTAAAATGGGCAGCCCTGATGAATTAATAACGCCTAGCAAAATGAGTATCTTAGAAAATCTTATGTAAAGGAAGTAAAAATAGAATGTCATTTGATGGATTATTTACGAAAGCGATGACGGAAGAAATCGCTTCTTTATTAAAAGGTGGACGAATCAATAAGGTCCATCAACCTTATAAAAATGAAGTAATACTGGTTGTTCGTGCTGGAGGTAAGAACCATAAGCTCTTATTATCAGCACACCCAAGTTATTCAAGGGTGCAATTGACCGAGGAAAGTTACGAAAACCCCAAAGAAGCACCCATGTTCTGTATGCTTCTTAGGAAGCACCTCGAAGGCTATACGATAGAAGATATTTATCAATATGAACTTGATAGGATGATCATTTTTGAAGTGAAGGGCCGCAATGAGCTCGGTGATGTCTCTCAAAAGCAGTTAATCATCGAAATCATGGGGCGTCACAGCAACATTGTTTTAGTCGATAAAGAACGTAATATGATTTTGGACAGCATTAAGCACGTTTCACATGCCGTTAACAGTTATCGGGCGATATTGCCCGGTCAGGAATATAAGGCTCCGCCCGCACAAGAAAAGAATAATCCCTTCGAGGCTACCGAGGATGATATCAGGAAAAATATTGACTTCAATGCAGGAAAGCTGGATCGGCAGCTTGTTGCCCATTTTTCAGGAGTTTCACCATTAGTTGCAAAGGAAGCCGTCTACCGGGCTGGACTTGCCAACAGCACGACCCTTCCATCAGCTTTTTTAAGGATTATCCAAGAAATATCGGAACAGAACTATGCTGCGACGATCAAACAAGATGGAAATAAAGAAGTTTTTTATATGCTTGCACTAGAGCATCTGACTGGAAATCAACGTACGTTTTCTTCATTGAGCGAGATGCTCGACCGCTATTACTTCGGAAAGGCAGAAAGAGATCGGGTTAAGCAAAAGAGCCAGGATGTAGAACGTTTCATTACTAATGAAATCGAAAAGAACTCAAAAAAAATCGGGAAGCTCGAACGTACATTAAAAGATACAGAACGCGGAGAACAGTATCAGTTGTTCGGTGAGCTGCTTACAGCTAATCTATATCAAATGAAAAAAGGCATGAAGGAAATAGAAGTTGTCAATTATTATGATGAAGAACAAAGTATGGTCACCATCCCGCTTGACCCATTAAAAAATCCATCAGATAATGCACAAAAGTACTTCTCCAGATATCAAAAGTCCAAAAATGCAGTCGGAGTCGTCCAAGAACAAATCGAAAAAACAAAATTGGAATTGGCCTACTTTGAAGCCTTGCATCAGCAGCTCCAATCAGCGTCACCTAGAGATATAGAGGAGATTCGCGAAGAACTACAGGAAGAAGGATACATTAGGCAAAAAAAGAAAAAAGGCATGAAAAAGCCTGCAAATGCAAAACCGCAGCTTGAAACTTATTATGCTACAGATGGAGATCTCATTTTTGTCGGGAAGAATAATAAACAAAATGATTATCTTACGAATAAGTTTGCACGCCGTGATGAAATATGGCTTCATACCAAAGATATACCTGGCTCACATGTTGTGATTCGAAATGAAGCGCCAAGTGAAAAAACGATAAAAGAGGCAGCCGTATTAGCAGCTTTCTTCAGTAAAGCAAAGCAATCGAGCTCAGTCCCTGTTGACTTCACACAAGTTCGCCATGTTAAGAAACCGAATGGTTCTAAGCCCGGGTTCGTGATCTACGACCAGCAGCAGACCGTATATATTACACCGGATGCCGATACCGTCATACGCTTAAAGGAAGCGGTAAAGGATTAAATGGTAAAAAAATAGAGGTGACCCAATCCTACATGATTGGGCCACCTCTATTTTCATGCTGAAATCCAAGCAGTATCAGCCGGATTTTCCCGCCATTTTTTTAGCTTTTCCAATTCTTCTGCTGTGATGTACCCTTTTTCATTAGCGACTTTTATCAAAGTTGAGTAGTCACTCAACGAATGGTTAATAATGCCCTCAGCATCGAACTTTTCTTTTCCCTTTTCCAATTCGTAAGTAAAGATCGAAACGACTCCTAGAACATCACAACCAGCTTGTTTCAGCGCGTTAACAGCAGTAATCACACTTCCGCCGGTTGATATCAAGTCTTCCACAACCACCACTTTTTGTCCTGGAACTGCGCGGCCTTCGATTTGATTGCCCTTTCCGTGCTCCTTGGCTTTGGATCGAACATAGCACATCGGTGCATTTAATTTTTCACTCACCCAAGCTGCATGCGGAATGCCGGCAGTTGCTGTGCCTGCAACCAGTTCAACCTCAGGGAAATGCTCTTCAATCAATCCTTTCAATCCTTCCGCTATTTCATTGCGAACCTCTGGGTATGAAAGGGTTAAGCGGTTGTCACAATAAATTGGTGATTGAATTCCAGATGCCCAAGTAAAGGGGTCATTCGGCTGTAGGTACACTGCTTTTATTTCCAATAGATGTTCAGCTATCTTATTATTTAACATGATATTCCCTCCCAAGCTGCTTTCATATCCAAATACGCCCTTAATGGATCTGCCGCCCCCGTTATGGCTCTCCCTACAACGATGGCATCCGCTCCAAAATCCCTCGCCTGTTCAGGCGTGGCAATTCTCTTTTGATCATGCGTCTGTCCACCTGCACTTCGGATTCCAGGTGTGACCGTTAAGAATTCATGACCGATGCGTTCATGTATCTTCTTTACTTCATGGGTGGAACAGACGACGCCATCCAATCCTGCCTGTCTAGTAAGTTTTGCATAATGGAGGACCGAATCCTCCAGAGATCCGGCAATGTTTTGCTCAACATTCATTTGTTCTTGTGACGTGCTCGTCAGTTGGGTAACCCCTATGCATAATGGACGTTTTTTCCCAGCGGACGTTCCCTTATCCAGACCTTCCATGGCTGCTTCCATCATCTTTTGTCCACCAGCAGCATGTACATTGACCATGTCAGCACCTAAAGTTGCCAATCCTGTCATGGCCATTTTGACCGTATTCGGAATATCATGAAGCTTCAAGTCCAAAAACACATCGTGCCCTTGCTCTTTTACGAAAGAAATTATTGATGGTCCATTCTGATAAAATAATTCCATCCCCACTTTTACAGCCAGTTTTTCCGATTGGAACTGTTTTAGGAATTCTTCTGTTTGAATGAGGTCAGGGAAATCAAGAGCGATAATTAGCGACTGTTTCATTTTGCTTCCAGCTCCTTCCGATACATTCTGAAATATGGTCAAATCCCAGCTCATCCAACAATTTCGGTAATTCTTCGATGATGGTCGGGCATACAAAGGGATCCACGAAGTTGGCGGTTCCCACCGCAACAGCACTGGCACCCGCATAGAAAAATTCAATGACGTCTTCCGCTGTAGCGATGCCGCCCATTCCGATTATTGGAATAGACACTTGCTGGCTAACCTCATAAATCATCCGGAGCGCAACAGGTTTTATTGCAGGACCAGATAATCCACCCGTTCTGTTCGAAAGGATCGGCCTGCCAGTTTTTAAATCCAATCGCATGCCGACTAATGTGTTTATCATTGTCAACCCGTCGGCTCCGCCTTCTTCTACAGCTTTGGCCATTTCCACAATGTTACTGACATTCGGTGAAAGCTTTACATATACAGGAACCGAAGATACTTCCTTGACCGCCTTGGTTACCTCTTTGGCAACTTCCGGTACCGTCCCGAAAGCTATGCCTCCTTCTTTTACATTCGGACAAGAGATATTCAATTCGAGTGCTTTTACATTCCCGACCTTACTTATGTCACTGGCTACCTTTACATAGTCAGCTATTTGTGAACCCGCAACGTTGGCGATGATTGGGACATCATACCCACCTAGCCAGGCCAGTTCTTCACTGATGACCTTTTCTAAACCTGGATTCTGCAGCCCGATGGCGTTCAGCATTCCCGAAGAGGTCTCCGCTACACGCGGAGTCGGGTTACCGAACCTCGGTTCAGGAGTGGTCGCTTTGATCATGATCGCTCCAAGAACATCCAAGTCGAAAAATTGACTGTATTCACGGCCGAAACCAAAGCATCCAGATGCTGGCATGACCGGGTTTTTCAAGTGTAATCCTGGTAACTCAACTGAAAGCCTGTTCATAATAGCACCTCTCCTGCCCGGAATACGGGTCCATCACTGCATACCTTTTTATAACTGAAACCAGTTGGATCATCCCCTGTATGACATACGCAGGCAAAGCATGCACCGATGCCGCAACCCATCCTTTCCTCGAGGGACAAGAAAAGTTTTTTCTCACGATAGCCCGCTTCCAATGCTTTTAACATTGGTGTAGGGCCGCATGAAAAGATCGTTGCAAACTCCTGCTCCAGGTTGTCAATCACAGTCGTAACAAATCCTTTTGTCCCATATGAACCATCCACTGTGGCAATATGGGTATCACCTAATTCACTAAACTCTTTTTCATAAAAGATGGCTGACTTGGTCTGGAAGCCCAATACATGGATTACCCTGACACCATTCGCAACCAACATCTGTGATAATTGATACAGGGGCGGGACACCAATCCCACCACCAACCAATAACGCTGTTTCGCCCTTCTTCGCTTCATGAACGGGAAATCCGTTGCCAAGGGGTCCAAGGATATCGACCGCTTCTGCTTGTTTACGCTGTGATAACAACGTTGTTCCTTTACCTTCAGCCCGATAAATCATCGTGAACTGTTTTTCACTGCCATTATAAGAAGAAATTGAAATCGGGCGTCTTAACAATGGCTCAGTACCATCTGTTGTCTTGACTTGGACAAACTGGCCTGGTTGCTTCATCTCTGAAACCAATTCACCTTGCAGAGTAAGTTCAAAGATGGATGGGGCCAGTTCTTTATGAGTTAACACCTTCATTCTTTCCTTCTTGATCATATATAGCTCACCTCACGACTTATTTCCGTTTTTCCCATCGCTTCTGCCGAGAAGGTCATGGATTCTATCACTCTTAAAATGGCTTCTGCCGTATCGAGTGATGTTAGGCATGTCACTCCATTTTCAACCGATTCACGTCGGATTCTAAAACCATCGCGTTCCGGCTGCTTTCCTTTGGTCAAAGTGTTAATGACAAATTGTGCATCCCCGTTTCGGATAACATCCAGTAGGTTTGTACCTTCTTCGCCAATTTTACCGACAATTGCAGTCGGGATGCCGGATTGCTCCAATAGGGCAGCAGTTCCGCTGGTGGCTATCAGCTTGAAACCGATATTATGGAAACGTCTTGCTAAAAGCAGCGCCTCTTGCTTATCTTTATCCGATATCGTCAATAAGACCGAACCATGCCCTTCAATTTTGAAGCCGGAAGCGACCAGGCCTTTATATAAAGCCTTTTCAAGTGTGCTATCTTTCCCCATTACTTCACCAGTCGATTTCATTTCAGGTCCAAGCGAAATGTCCACACCTCTTAATTTCGCAAAAGAGAAGACCGGCACTTTCACATAGACCCCAGATTGTTCTGGCACTAATCCTGATTGGTAACCTTGGCTTTCAAGCGAGTGGCCCAAGATGACCTTCGTTGCTAAGTTAGCCATCGGCACATTCGTAATTTTACTTAAGAATGGAACGGTTCGGCTAGAACGTGGATTTACTTCAATGACATACACTTCTTCATTGCTGATGACATATTGAATGTTCAAGAGACCAATTATATTCAAGCCTTTTGCCAATCGGGTCGTATAGTCGATGATTACTTCTTTTTGTTTTTCCGTTAAATTTTGAGGCGGATAGACTGCAATCGAATCACCGGAATGGACGCCGGCACGTTCGATATGCTCCATGATCCCTGGGATAACGACCGTTTCGCCATCGGAAATGCCATCGACTTCGACTTCCTTACCCGTCAAGTAGCGGTCTATCAAGACAGGATGATCTGGATTTATTTTCACGGCATTTTTCATGTAATGCAGCAATTCCTCTTGTTTATAGACGATTTCCATCGCTCTTCCTCCGAGTACGTACGATGGCCTTACTAATACCGGGTAACCAATGTCTTCGGCAATGACGATCGCTTCATCAACCGATGTTGCGGTTTTACCTTTTGGCTGCGGAATGCCTAAATCCTTAAGTGCCTTTTCGAATTTATTACGATTTTCCGCCCTATCCAGGTCTTCAAGTGAAGTACCAAGGATCTTCACTCCTCTTTCAACAAGACCATCTGCAAGGTTGATCGCTGTCTGTCCGCCAAACTGGACGATGACCCCTTCTGGTTTTTCCAAATCGATGACATGCATGACATCTTCAAGAGTCAATGGTTCGAAATAAAGTTTGTCGGAGATACTGAAGTCCGTTGAAACTGTTTCGGGATTGTTGTTAATGATGATCGCTTCATATCCCGCTTCTTTAATTGCCCATACCGAATGTACGGTCGCATAATCAAACTCTACTCCTTGCCCTATCCGAATTGGGCCAGACCCCAGAACAATGACACTTTTCTTGTCAGTAACGATGGATTCATTTTCATCTTCGTAAGTTCCATAAAAATACGGTGTTTCCGATTCGAACTCGGCAGCACATGTATCGACCATTTTGTAAACAGGGATGATCCCTTGCTTTTTCCGGTACTCATAGACGTCAATTTCGGGAACTTCCCAGATTTCTGCAATCGTTTTGTCAGAAAACCCTAGTTCTTTAGCCTTTTGCAATACTTCACTATCAAAGGAATGTTCTTGAAGTTCCTTTTCAAAGTCGATTATCTTTTTCAACTTATGCAAGAAGAATAAATCGATCTCGCTCCATTCGTGAATGGTTTCGATCGTCTTCCCTCTTCTTAATGCTTCGCCGATATAGAATAACCGTTCATCTCCAGCTTTTCGGATCCGTTTCTCTATTTTTTCATCCTCAAACTCGTCATTCAATTCAAGATGGTATATACCCGCTTCAAGGGAACGGACAGCTTTTAAGATTGATTCCTCGAATGTACGGCCGATTGCCATAACTTCCCCGGTCGCTTTCATTTGGGTCCCGAGCCTACGGTTGGCGCTTTCGAACTTATCAAAAGGCCAGCGCGGAATTTTCGTAACGACATAGTCCAGTGCCGGTTCAAAGCTGGCATAGGTTTTGCCAGTGACAGGGTTCATCATTTCATCAAGCGTCAAACCAACGGCTATCTTTGCTGCAAGTTTTGCAATTGGATATCCTGTTGCTTTTGAAGCAAGTGCCGACGAACGGCTGACCCTTGGGTTCACTTCAATGACATAATATTGATAGCTGTTTGGATCTAGCGCAAGCTGAACATTACATCCACCTTCAATTTTCAAGGCACGGATAATCTTCAAAGAGGTATTTCTAAGCATTTGATACTCTCTGTCACTTAATGTTTGGCTTGGTGCGGCAACTATTGAATCGCCTGTATGGACACCGACAGGATCGAAGTTTTCCATATTACAAACGACTATTGCATTATCATTGGAATCACGCATCACTTCATATTCCACTTCTTTGAAACCGGCAATGCTCTTCTCAAGCAAACATTGGTGAACCGGGCTGCTTTTCAGGCCACCCTCAACAATCTCGATCAGCTGCTCTTCGTTATCACAAATCCCACCGCCTGTTCCACCAAGCGTGAAGGCTGGACGAACAATGACAGGATAGCCGACTCGTTCAACGAATGTATATGCCTCTTCCAAGTTATGAATAATGTCGCTGTCAGGTACTGGTTCCCCTAGATCGTTCATTAGCGTACGGAAAAGGTCACGGTCTTCCGCTTGTTGGATAGCTGAAAGTTTGGTCCCAAGAATCTGCACATTGCATTCTTCCAGGATTCCTGCTTCGGCAAGTTCGACTGCCATGTTCAAGCCAGTCTGTCCGCCCAAGGTAGGTAACAGTGCATCCGGGCGCTCTTTACGAATGATTTTGCTGACAAATTCCAATGTGATTGGTTCGATATAAACCGCGTCAGCCATTTCACTGTCTGTCATGATTGTAGCAGGGTTAGAGTTAATCAGGATCACTCGATAACCCTCTTCTTTTAAGGCTATACACGCTTGGGTTCCTGCATAATCGAACTCGGCGGCCTGTCCGATGACGATCGGACCGGAACCAATTACTAGGATGCTTTTTATATCAGTGCGTTTTGGCATGTTTTTTCCCCCTTGTTGGTTGCAGCTTCAATCATTTGTAAGAATTCATTGAATAAGTAGTTGGCATCTTCCGGCCCCGGTGATGCTTCCGGGTGATATTGTACGGTGAAAGCCGGATACTTTTTATGGCGCAGACCTTCAATCGTATCATCATTCAATGCTGTATGTGTCACAATAAGATCTGTACTTTCAATTGAAAGCTCTTCAACTGTATATCCATGATTTTGAGATGTGATGGATACCTTTCCGGTACGAAGGTCCTTAACCGGATGATTAGAACCCCGATGGCCGAATTTTAATTTTTCCGTATCCGCCCCGTTTGCAAGTGCAAATAATTGATGTCCTAAACAGATTCCGAATAACGGCACTTGCGTTTGGATTGTACGGATCATTTCAAGCGTCTCATGAACACTTTTCGGATCTCCAGGACCGTTCGAAAGCATCACGCCATCCGGATGATATTGCATCACTTCTTCGGCCGTGACGTTATAAGGCACAACCACGACATCACAGCCGCGTTTCGTCAACTCACGTAAAATCCCATGCTTCATGCCATAGTCTACAAGAACTACCCGCGGGCCTCTGCCCGGGCTGGAATAAGGTGCTTTTGTTGAAACCTGTTTCACTTGATTAGAAGGAATCACCGTTGCTTTCAACTGGGAAACCACTTCTTTTGCATCTTTATTGATATTGCAGAGCGCCCCTTTAAGTGCACCTGATTTCCTGATGATTCTTGTCAGCTTTCTCGTATCGATTCCGCTTATTCCAGGTATGTTCTTCATTTTCAGATATTCATCAAGTGATAATTGGTTTCGCCAGTTGGAAGGAAGTTCTGCTGTTTCCTTAACGACGAATCCTGATATCGCTGGATTGATGGATTCAAAGTCATCCCGGTTTATCCCGTAGTTCCCGATTAATGGATACGTAAGTGTAACGATTTGACCGCAATAGGATGGATCGGATAGAATCTCCTGGTACCCCGTCATTCCTGTGTTAAAAACGACTTCACCTATTTTTTCTACGTCCCCTCCGAATGCTTCCCCAAGGAATACTGTCCCGTCTTCTAAAATTAGCTGTCTTTTCATTCTTGAACACGTCCTTTTTCCCAAGCTATTTTTCCTTCCGCAATCGTCATGACTGGCCAGCCATAACATTTCTTTTCATTAAAAGGTGTATTTTTTCCTTTTGAAGCAAACTCTTCAGAATTAATTTCTTTTTCCGTTTCCAAATCGATGAGCACGATATCCGCAACAGTACCTTCCTTTAGCTCTCCATAAGGAAGGGAGAAACTTTCAGATGGTTTGATTGTCATGAAATCAATCAATTGCTTTAATGTTATGATGCCCTTTTTAACCAATTCGGTGTAAAGCAGCGGGAAGGCCGTTTCCAAACCTACTATTCCGAAAGGAGCCAGCTGCATTCCCTGCGCTTTTTCCTCTGCCGTATGCGGGGCATGGTCTGTTGCTATAAAATCGATGGTTCCGTCAAGCAGTCCTTCTATCAACGCATCCCGATCTTCACGGCCCCTTAATGGCGGGTTCATTTTATAATTCGGATCAAGTCCCGGTATATCATCTTCACACAATAATAAGTGATGCGGAGTAACTTCGGCTGTGACGCGGATACCAGCGCGTTTGGCATCCCTTACCGTCCTTACCGATTCCTTCGTGGATATATGGCAAACGTGATAATGGCAGTCCGCCGCTTCCGCAAGGAGGATATCCCGGGCAATATGCACAGCTTCACATACGGACGGAATTCCATTGATCCCCTGTTCTTTTGAGAATCTTCCTTCATGGACGGAGCCTTTATTGATTAAGCTATTGTCTTCACAATGGGCAACAATGGCCATATCTTGAGCGGCTGCCCGTTTCATCGCTTCCAGCATCATCCCGGCTTCTTGAATGCCTACGCCATCGTCAGTAAAGGCGAAAGCACCCGTTTGTTTTAACGAAGTAAAGTCGGTCAACTCCTTGCCTGCTTCCCTTATCGTTATGGATGCATATGGAAGTACCCTGACATGAGCCGTTTCTTCAATTTTCCTGTTAAGCGCTTCAAGGTTCTCCACTGTATCAGGAACTGGCCTTGTATTAGGCATCGCCGCTACCGTAGTGAAACCGCCTCTTGCCGCTGCAAGCGTTCCACTTGCGATTGTTTCTTTATGTTCACCGCCCGGTTCGCGTAAATGGACATGCAGGTCAACAAAACCTGATGTAATAAGTAACCCTTCAGCGTCAACTACTTTACAGTTTTCCGTTGCCAAGTTCTCGCCAATTTTTGTGATGACCTTGCCTTCTATTTCAATGTCCGCTTTTTTGAATGAGTTTTGATTATCTAGCAATACTCCATTTTTGATTACTGTTTTCATTAGTGTTTCCCCCTTCGGATTGTTCAAGCACATTTTTTAATACAGCCATTCTAATGAACACGCCATTTTCCATTTGTTTAAAAATTCTTGAGCGGCTGCATTCGACTAAATCACTGTCAATTTCAACACCGCGGTTTATTGGTGCAGGATGCATGATGATCGCATCCGGTTTCATATTTTTTTCACGTTGTTTGGTCAGGCCGAAACTTTTCAGATAATCTCCATTTGCCTGATCGTATTTTTCAATATGCCTTTCATGCTGTATTCTGAGCAGCATGACCACATCCGATGTAGCTACCGCATGATCGATGTCTTCATACCTTCCTAAACTGTTTGTTCTGTCAAACCATTCAGGCGGACCCGAAAATACGACATTCGCTCCTAAACGAGTTAATGCTTCTGCATTCGATTTCGCAACCCGACTATGCCTCACATCACCGATTATCGCAATCTTCAGACCTTTGAAACTTTTAAACTCTTGTTTTATCGTCAATAAGTCCAGTAATGATTGGGTTGGATGATTTCCGCAGCCATCCCCTGCATTGATTATTGGAATCCCGATCTTCTCATTCAATTCGTCAAAATAATTATCCTGTTCATGACGGATGATCAAGGCATTTACACCTATTGCTTCTAACGTTTTAACAGTGTCATACAAGGTTTCGCCTTTTAACACGGATGATGTACCTGCATCAAAAGGAATGACCTCAAGTCCCAATTTTCTTTCAGCCATTTCAAAGCTTGTTTTTGTACGTGTACTTGGTTCAAAGAAGAGATTGGCAACTGTGGTCTGCTGCTTTGGATTCCAGCTAGATCCGTTGGCAAAACACTCTGCCTCATGTAAAATTCTTTCAATTTCAGTTAAAGTCAATTCATTCATGGTCAATAATTTTTTCATAGATCCTGCTCCTTTCACATTTGTGATGCGGGGCATAAAAAATACCCCGCCATTAAGGACAGGGTGTAGGTCATAAAGATTGTGAGGACACGGAATGGTTTACACTTTATCCCGTTCTCATTCATCTTTACAGCAACACCCTTTTAAGCCTCTCTGGACTTCTTTTAAAAGGTGATTTATTGTTTTGATGCAGTATCTTATTTTTCAAATATATCTCCGGATATTTTTTCCCGGTCCGGAAGAATCAAGTTAAGAAGGATTCCGACGATGGCTGAAAGTGCCATTCCGGAAAGCGATACCGTTTCCGATAGTTGTACGAACGCTCCTCCGATTCCTAACACCAGGATGACTGAAGCTATCATCAGGTTTCTTTTCTTGTCAAAATCGACCTTATTATCAATCAGCATCCTCAATCCACTTGATGCGATGATACCGAAGAGCAAGATGGAAATGCCGCCCATCACAGCTGTAGGTATCGAGCTGATGACTGCTGAAATCTTGCCGTTAAAACCAAAGATGATTGCAGTGAATGCTGCCCCACCAATGATATACACACTGTAGGCCTTTGTCATAGTCAGGACCCCAATATTTTCACCATATGAAGTCAGCGGCGGCCCACCGATGAAGGAACCAATCATGATTCCTGCTCCATCTCCTAAAATCGAGCGATGCAAACCTGGCTTTTCCAAAAAGTTTCTGCCGACTACTTTGCTCAGTACCATCTGGTGTCCGATATGTTCTGATAAAGTTACGATGGCGACCGGTACCATGATGGCAATGACCTCCCATGAGAAGGACGGTGTATAGGTTACATATGGAAACATGAATTCAGGCATTTCCCACCATTGTGCTGACTTGATCGGTTCATAATCTATTATTCCTGCAACAGCCGAACAGCCGTAGCCCACTATGATTCCCATTAATATGGGGATCAAGTTAATGAATCCCTTAAAGAACACGTTGCAGATGATGGTTACCGCTAAAGTGATCAGTGCAATAACTATATATGTGACGCTGTATTTATCTTGTGGATCATACATTGCCATGTCCACGGCCGTTCCGGCAAGGCTTAATCCGATTACGATAATCACCGGACCCACCACAACCGGGGGAAGTATATTCATTAACCAGCGCAATCCGACTTTTTGGATAATCAAAGCTACTATTCCATATATGAACCCTGCTGCAAAACAGCCGATCATGGCCGCTTCCGGGCCTCCTAAGGCTTTTGCCGCGATGATTGGAGTAATGAAAGCGAAAGATGAACCGAGATAAGCTGGGATCTGACCTTTGGTTATCAATAAGTATGAAAGTGTGCCCAATCCGCTTGAAACCAGTGCTACCGCCGGGCTTAATCCTACCAAGAATGGCACCAGCACCGTTGCACCGAACATAGCAAACAAATGCTGGATGCTTAACGTAATCCACTGGCCAGCCTTTGGCACGTCCTCGACATCCAGTACTATATCCCTTTTTGTTTCTTCCATTTCCGTATCCCCCTCATGAAAATTCCATCAAAACTGCAAAAACCCTCTTTGCGGTATACAAAGAGGGTTTCTCAGAAGGCGAATGCCTATGCATAGGCACAGCTCTCCCGATTGACTCCCCTTTGCCAGCCTCTCTGGACTGTCTTTAAAAGGGTAATATGAAATTTTCATGTTGTTTAGTTTTCTAATATAGTAACTTGATCTACTTCATCAACTTCTGTTAAAGTAACTGTAATTTTTTCAGATTGGGAAGTCGGAACGTTTTTGCCGACGAAATCCGCGCGAATCGGCAATTCCCTATGTCCCCTATCTACTAATACGGCGAGCTGGATCTGCGAAGGTCTTCCCAAATCCACCAGAGCATCCATTGCCGCTCTAACGGTTCTGCCTGTGAAAAGAACATCATCCACTAAAATCACTTTCTTGTCAGTGATATTGACCGGAATGTCTGAGCCTTTTACGATAGGGTCCCCATCATTGGTCTTTTTCGAAAGGTCATCGCGATAAAGTGTAATATCCAGTTCACCCAGTTCTATTTCTTTGCCTTCTATTTGATTGATGCGCTTTGCAAGTCGGTCAGCGAGGAAAATCCCGCGTGTACGTATCCCGATTAAGACGCAATCTTCAATACCCTTATTTTTCTCAATGATTTCATGGGCAATTCTCGTCAAGGCTCTGCTAATGGCCTGCTCATCAAGTACTATGGCTTTCTCATTCAACACGTCGGCCACCCCGATTCCATTTTTCTGATAGGTCAATTTCAACAAAAAATCCTCATGCCAAGAAGGCATGAGGATTTTATCGCCATGGGCAGAATTATCCCACTTTGCGTATCCGTTTCCTTCTCAGTCTCTCTGAACTGTGTTAAAGGTTCTTATTAAGTTGTTATTATAATATATCAGAAAAACGAATTTGTCAATCCTTACTTCTACGCAATTGATTAATTAGATTTTCAAACTCTTCCGGAATCGGAGCTTCGAATTCCATATACTCATTTGTACGTGGATGAATGAAACCTAGAAGACCGGCGTGCAACGCTTGTCCATCTAATTTCAGGGTCTTTTTCGGACCATATTTCGGATCTCCCGCTAGTGGGAAGCCAATGTATTTCATGTGAACACGGATTTGATGTGTCCTTCCTGTTTCAAGCTGGCATTCCACCAAAGTGAAAGCTTTGAAGCGTTCGATGACACGGAAATGCGTGACAGCATTTTTGGAATTCGAATCTGTGACAGTCATGCTTTGGCGATCTTTTTTATCGCGGCCGATCGGTGCATCGATCGTTCCGAAGTCATGAGGGATCACACCATGAACTACAGCTTGATACTTACGGGTAACCGTTTTGTCAACAAGCTGCTGTACCAGTTTTTCATGTGCCATATCATTTTTGGCAACCATCAATAGACCTGAAGTATCTTTGTCGATCCGATGGACGATTCCAGGCCGCATGACACCATTGATTCCAGAAAGATCCTTGCAGTGAGCCATCAATCCATTTACAAGCGTGCCAGATACATGTCCCGGTGCCGGATGGACGACCATACCACTCGGTTTATTAACCACGAGTACATCTGCATCTTCATAATATATATCCAAATCCATTTCCTCTGCTACCGCATCCAATTCCTCAAGTTCAGGAATCGTCACTTCGATTGTATCGCCAGGAATAGCTTTGTAATTCGTCTTTATCGCCGTGCCATTTACCAAAACATGATCATCCTTAATCCATTGCTGGACCTGAGTACGTGACCATTCCTCATTCAAAGTGGAAAGAGCCTTATCAATCCTAACTCCTTTTAGTGTTTCATCGATGCTGTATAACCTTTTATCCATTATCTTTCTCCTTAGCGTTTTTTTCTTCTAAAAACATATGAATCACGAGCAGTCCGACACCAATTGAAAGCGCAGCATCAGCAACATTAAATACCGGGAAACTGTAGCTGAAAATATAGGTATGAACGAAATCCACTACTTCCTGACGAGCAACACGATCGATGAAATTACCAATCGCACCGCCTAGCATGAGAGCAAGTGCAACTCCAAGCAAAATGCTTTCCTTCGCCATTTTCTGAATATAATAGACAAGTCCAATAATGACAGCGATGGTGATGATGTAGAAAAACCACATTTGACCTTGTAGAATTCCCCATGCTGCCCCACGATTACGATGCGAGGTGATATATAGAAGGTTTTCAATAATTTCAATGCTTTCTCCGTACTCCATTTTTTTCACAATCATCCATTTTGTCAGCTGATCGAGAGCTATGACCAAAAGGGCAATCAAATAATAAAACACATTTTTTCCCCCAAACTAATCAAATCTTCACTTTTGAATTGTAGCATAAACTAGAAATAATGACTAATCCGAAAAACAGAAGTGTGCTAACTGCACCTGAAGAATATAGGGAAGATGGAATAAAGGCAAAATTCCCTATTGAGGATTCAGCTTTCTTTCCCACAAAAAAGCCGGCCCTTCATAAAGGGACCGGCTTTTTTATGGGAACTATTGATTCACGTAATGCTCTTTCACGACTGTAGCGCAACGCGGGCAAAGTGTTGGATGTTCCTCCACTTGACCTACTTCCTTCGAAACATTCCAGCAACGTTCACACGTTTCACCTTCTGCTTTTGTAACAAGGATCGCTATATCCTCAAGTTTAACCGCTTCTGCTGGGGCACTTGCCACATCGCCAGCGATATCGAATTCGGATACGATGAATAGCTGTTCAAAGCTTTCCTTGATGCCATCAAGCAGGTTCTTCGTTTCTTCATTAACATATACCATCACTTTAGCGTTCAGTGATTTTCCGATGACCTTCTGGTTACGGGCTTCTTCTAATGCTTTCAGAACATTATCACGGACATCCATGAAAGCCGTCCATTTTTCTTCAATGACTTCAGCATCATCAATGGAAATTTCTTCAGGCATCAATGTCAACTGTACACTTTCTTCCGTTACACCCGGAATGAACGCCCATACTTCATCAGCTGTATGAGAGAGGATCGGTGACACCAATTTCGTTAAGCTGACCAATGATTCGTAAAGGACAGTTTGAATAGCCAAACGCTCTTTACCATTTGGTGCTTCACAATAAAGAATGTCTTTTGCATAATCAAGGTAGAACGAACTTAAATCCTGTGTACAGAAATTATTGACCATATTATAAATTGTAGCAAACTCATAATTTTCATAACTTAGCTTCGACTGTTTGATCAGTTTATTCAATTTAACTAGCATGTATCGATCGACTTCAGGCAATTCTTGGACTGCCACTTTATCGGTTTTTGGATTGAATCCATCCAAGTTCCCTAACAGGAAGCGGAATGTATTACGGATTTTACGGTAAACTTCCGAAACTTGTTTTAAAATAGGATCGGAAACCCTGACATCAGATTGGTAATCCACCGAAGCTACCCAAAGGCGTAAGATATCTGCACCAAGTTGGTTCATGACCTTGGATGGCAGTACAACGTTTCCAATCGACTTACTCATTTTACGGCCTTCGCCATCCAATGCGAACCCGTGGCTAAGCACACCTTTATATGGTGCTTTGCCTGTAACCGCAACACTTGTTGAAAGTGATGAGTTAAACCAGCCGCGGTATTGATCGGACCCTTCTAAATAAAGGTCAGCAGGGCGCTGCAAGTCGTCTCTTTCTTCAAGTACCGCTTGATGAGAAGAACCGGAATCGAACCATACGTCCATGATATCCGTTTCTTTCGTGAAGATACCATTCGGGCTGCCTTCATGTGTATAGCCTTCAGGCAGAAGATCTTTCGCTTCACGCTCAAACCAGATGTTTGAACCGTGTTCGCGGAATAGGTTTGAAATATGGTTGATGGTTTCATCCGTAATGATCGGCTCGCCATTTTCTGCATAAAACACTGGAATTGGCACTCCCCAAGCGCGTTGGCGGGAAATACACCAATCCCCGCGGTCACGGACCATATTGAATAGGCGCGTTTCGCCCCAAGCCGGTACCCATTTGGTTTCTTCAATCGCTTCCAGAAGTTCACTGCGGAAGTCTTTGATTGACGCGAACCATTGTGCTGTTGCACGGAAGATCGTTGGCTTCTTCGTCCGCCAGTCATGTGGGTAAGAATGCGTAATGAACGTCAAGTTCAATAACGCGCCTGCTTCAGTTAATTTTTCGGTAATCGGTTTATTCGCTTGATCATAAAATAATCCGGCAAATTCCCCTGCCTCTTCCGTCATGACTCCTTTTTCATCTACAGGACAAAGTACGTCCAAGCCATATTTTTGCCCAATGATAAAGTCATCTTCACCATGGCCAGGCGCAGTATGAACACAACCCGTTCCAGCTTCAGTCGTTACGTGCTCACCTAACATCACTAAAGATTCGCGATCATAAAGAGGATGTTTGGCAACAGCACGGTCCAACTCGCTTCCTTTTACTGTTTTCAGGATTGACGGGTTTCCCCAGCCTAATGTTTCCGTAACCGATTCAAGCAGTGCCTCAGCAAGTAAGAATTTTTCATTTTCGACAGCCACTACTACATAATTTAATTGCGGATGCAATGAGATACCAAGATTAGCCGGAATCGTCCATGGAGTTGTCGTCCAGATGATGATTTTGACACCTTCATCAATTACACCTTTGCCATCTGTGACTTCAAAAGCAACATAGATCGACGCAGAGCGTTTATCTTGATATTCAATTTCAGCTTCGGCTAGCGCTGATTCACTTGATGGGGACCAGTAAACAGGTTTTTTCCCTTTATAAATGTACCCTTTTTTCGCCATTTCACCGAACACCTTGATTTGCTGTGCTTCATATTCAGGCTTTAATGTGATATAAGGATTTTCCCAATCACCACGTACCCCTATTCTCTTAAACTGCTCACGTTGATTGTTAATCTGACCATAAGCATACTCTTCACAAAGCTTTCTGAATTCGGCAACGCTCATTTCTTTCCGTTTCACGCCTTTTTTCGTCAATGCCGTTTCGATTGGAAGCCCATGCGTATCCCAGCCAGGTACATACGGTGCTTGAAAACCGCTCATCGATTTAAACCGGACAATGAAATCCTTTAAAACCTTATTCATTGCATGGCCCATATGGATATCGCCGTTGGCATATGGAGGTCCATCATGCAAAATGAATAAAGGACGTCCTTCCGTTTGTTCTTGCACTTTTTTATAGATGTTCATTTCTTTCCATTTTTCTTGGATTTCCGGTTCACGTTTCGGCAAATTCCCACGCATTGGAAATTCAGTTTTAGGCATCAATAAGGTATCTTTGTATTCCATCATAAAATCCTCCATCCGTCTTTTAAAAAAATTCATTCGAACCGATGACTTGATATCCGGCCAAAATAAAAAGCCCTCTCATCCCTAAAAAAGGGACGAGAAAGCTTTGCTTCCCGCGGTACCACCCTGGCTAGAAAGATTCACAAAGTGAATCCAACCTCTCGAGCATTCGTAACGTGAATGAAACGCTTCATTTACTTACTGCAAAAGCAGGTTCAACTCAGAACTCAAGGGTGATCTTCAATATCTTCGCTTATTCCGGGCTTTCACCATCCCCGGTTCGCTAAAAATAAGTGTGTGAAGAATTTACTTTCCCTGTCATCGTCTAATTTCATAATGAATAGTATTGTTAAAAAATTATATGCGAAAAAAGTGTTCAAAGTCAAGGAATCGTTTAAATTTCCTCTTCCACTCTTTCATTTAATTCTATTTCGGTTGCATCCACTTCATAATCCAGAAGATGATCCCAATCGTCATTGTCCAGCAAATCCAGCTGTGCACCTACAAGCATTTTGAAACGCGTCCGGAATACTTTGGATTGCTTTTTCAAATCTTCAATATCCATCGCTATTTTCCTTGCTTTCACAAGTGACTCATTGACAATCCTGTCAGCATTTTTCTCTGCTTCCTTTATGATCAGTTTCGCTTCTTTTTGGGCATTGCGCCTTAATTCTTCGGCTGCTTCTTGAGCGACAATAATCGACTTGTTAAGTGTACCCTCAATTGTCGTAAAATGTCCCAAACGATCAAAAGTCTCGTTCAGTTTATCTTCAAGTTCTTTCTTCTCCCTCAAAATCAGTTCATAATCCTTAATGACCTGGTCGAGAAATTCATTTACTTCATCTTCATCATACCCTCGAAATACTTTGTTAAATTCCTTGTTATGTATATCTATCGGGGTTAAGGGCATTACGGCACCTCCAGAACGGTTTCTACTCTAGTATGTTAAAACTCTATATTCGACAATAATTTTATAAATCCTGCTTTTTATTGTATTATTTTTGTCTGCCTAACGAGATTCTCCACTTATCCTTCTTGGTTTTCCCATCAATTGAAGCTATTTTACATCTGCCAAAACCTCTGATGGAAAGTGTATCACCTTCACGGCATTCTTCCGAGACGTTTTCCGTTTGCTTGAAATTCACCTTTACTTTTCCTGACGTTATCAAGGACTGAGTTTTTTGACGGGACATATTCAGGACGGACGATAGCACACTGTCAAGCCTAAGTGAACTGACGGTGGTTACTTGCTCTTCCCATTTTTCCTTAACTTGGACGATATTCTCGATTGGAAGCCGTTTGATGGAAACGGAGGCATTACCTATTTTCTCCAGATTTCCTGTGAGATATGAATCCATCTCTTCGGCAGCTATAAATTGAATATGCTCCTCCGTCACTATTATATCACCAAATTTTTCACGTTTTACCCCTAGTGACATCAAGGTTCCAAGTATTTGCCTATGTTCAAGCGTTACAAATTTTTTTGGATAGGAGATATCGTATAAGGAGATATTGAAATCAGATGGTTCAGGAGAGTAATAATCAGGGTAAATGAGCACACGTTTTCGCTCTACGAAATCGCTTCCGCCATTGAATTGCAGTTTCGCTTCCGGATCATTCCCTATTAGGGAAGTAAGGATTTCCTGCTGACGCGGATCAAGAAAATCAGATAGTTTCGGAGCGTAGGAATTTTTAACCTGATCAATCCAATTCATAGCCTGGTCAATAAAATCTTTTTCCTCCGGCCTGAAATGCTGATAAATACTCATGATTGAATAAATGCTCCTTAGTTATCAAATTAATGGTCGATCATAAGGAATTGATTAAACGGTTCTGCGTTGCAACTACACAGCGGAGAATGTTCCGACTGTGTAGTAAGATGCATGTCAGGTTAATTGTTGATCATCCTATTAATGTCTGTAAGTAATAGATTCCATATCCGCTGGCAAAATTAAGTACCAGCAAGGCCACAAGAGGTGAAAGATCAATCATGCCAAGTGGCGGAATGAACTTTCTGAACGGTTCTAAATACGGTTCGCAAATTTTTTCCAGAAATTGACCAATCGATGTCTCCCTTGCATTGGGGAACCATGACATCAATATGTAACCGATTAATGCCATTGAATAAATTTCAATTAAATAATATAAACCCTGAAGCACTAAACCCATTAACCATTACCACCTCGCTTCTTCGTACTCCTCTTCGGCGGCGAAGCCGGTAATATTACCGGAAACATCGACGTTGTCCGGGGTACATAAGAATATATCTGTTCCGATTTTTTGGATATCCCCGCTGATTGCATAGACAGTCCCACTTAGAAAATCGATGATTCGCTTTCCTTGGTCATGCTGGATTCGTTGAAGGTTCACGACTACAGCGCGCCTGTTTTTTAAATGGTCAGCTACCTCCTGGGCTTCTGCATAAGCACGAGGCTCCAATAATACTACTTTAGAAGATTTCTGTACGCTTTGCAAACTTACGATATTCTGATTGGTATTATTCCCTGCAGAAGCGGACTGCTGCTGTTTAGCTGACTTCACGACTTTTGGTTCAGCCTCCTCTTCTTCCATCACTTCATCCTTGTACTCATACTCATCGTCCAGCGCGAAATAAGATTTAAATTTTGATACGAACGACATCTATTGCGTACCTCCTTAAAATTATTCGCCTACAAGTGCTGTACCAATCCTGATCATTGTAGCGCCTTCCTCAATGGCAATCATGAAATCATTGGACATGCCCATGGACAATTCAGTGCAGGGGGCGTGCTTCAACTCTAAATTTTGTATTTCAACCTGGATGCCTTTCAGTTTCCGGAAGCATTCCCGCAAAACCTGTTCATCATCGGTCAATGGCGCCATTGTCATCAACCCTGCAATATTCACCTTATCAAAATTGGATAACCCTTTTATGAAATCCATTGTCGCCTCAGGATTCAGACCATGTTTTGATTCTTCACCAGAAACATTCACCTGTACTAAACAGTTTATCGGCTCGTTTGCGCGTTTTTGAATTTCTTCTGCCAAAGAAATGCGATCCAATGAATGGATATACGAAATTTTATCGATGACATTCTTTACTTTGCGTGTTTGCATGGAACCAATATAATGCCAGTTGGGCTTGTCCTTCAGCACTTCATATTTATTCAAAAGCCCTTCGTCACGGTTTTCACCCAAATCAAGTATTCCCGCTTCCAATGCTTCATTCGCTCTCTCGACCGAAACATATTTCGTCACTGCGATCAACTTTATCGCTTCACGGTCCCTTCCACTATTTTCACATGCTATATTTATTTTTTCTTCGATGCTTTTTAAATTGTCCACTACTTTCACTGTTACTCTAAATCCTCCTTCCAACCGATAAAACTCATCAACCTACCTGTCTTCCCGTTATCACGGCGATGTGAAAAAAACAATTCATGATCACAGCTTGTACAGTATGATGTAACGTCGATCTGACTTTTTGGAATTCCTGATTTTTGAAGAATCAATGCATTAAGTTGCTTAAGGTCTAACTCATATTGTCCTTCACTGATTAAATTATAGGGCTTTTCGTCAATATCTACCAGCAAATTCTGCACTAAATCCATGACATAATCATCAACTACATAGCACTTCGAACAAATAGACGGTCCAATAACAGCATATATCTCACTTGCCCTTATACCCTCACTCAGCCATGCCTCAACCATTTTTCGTGCAATTCCATTAACGGTACCCTTCCAGCCAGCATGTGCCACCCCAATCATACCATGTGCCGGAGCAAGAAAGTATAAGGGCACGCAGTCTGCATAGCAAAGGGTCAATAGAACGTTTTGGTCCTTCGTATAGAATCCGTCAGTCGCTTTAAAGGCTGAATCATAATCCGTTGCACCTCTCCCGCCATCGCAGCTGGTAACTTGATGGATTTTCGTTTCATGAGTCTGCTCGGCGCCTATCCATCCATTTAGCGGAAACATCAGCTTATCGGCTATAATTCTGCGGTTTCCCTGGACATCTTCAAGTTTATCCCCGACATGAAAACCCGTATTCAATGTTTGAAAATCACCTGTACTGACTCCCCCATTTTTTGTGGTGAAGCCCGCTACGAGCTGGAGATTTTGTTGTCTCCAGCTGTCAATGAGCATATATTGGTCTTTTATTAAAACAAATGGCTCTCTCATGCTATAAACCTCTTTATTTTTAGTCTAGTGTATCATAAATTTGCGCCATGCACCTTTAAAACCGTTCATCTTTCAGTTCTTCTTGAAATACCGTCTGATGTTCAACAAGAATGACATCTGCACCGATTTTTTTTATTTTCCGCCATGGAATCACAATATCCTGTTCCTTTCCAAAAAAACCCATTAACCTTGTTCCATTTGAAACGATGATGGCCTCTATTTTCCCCGTGGCCGTATTGATTTCAAGATCTGACATATTACCTAATTTCTTACCATCCGCTATATTGACGATATCCTTAATTTGAAAGTCGGAAATCCTGGTCACATCACTCAGCTCCTCAAAATTTCATCATAGATGAAGGTCCTATTCCTATGTATATGACATGATGCGCTCAAGGATGAAGAATACGATAAATAAACGTCCACTCGATTCACTACTTACCTACCGGAAGGGAATTTCAACAAAATAAAAAAGCCGCTATGGAAAAGTAGCTGTCAGCGGGTATCGACATTTTTGCCCTACCCGCTTCAGCTAACTTTCTCTCATGCTCAGCTTCTACTGTTGGATATTTTTATTCATTTGCTTGATTGCCGCTTTTTCCAATCGGGAGACCTGTGCTTGTGAAATGCCGATTTCCTCGGCTACCTCCATTTGCGTCTTCCCCTGGAAAAACCGTTTGCGAAGGATCATTTTTTCCCGGTCATTCAACCGTCTCATGCCTTCATTTATAGCTATTTCATCAATCCAGGTACTATCTTTATTTTTTTCATCACTCAGTTGGTCGAGTACATAAATCGGATCCCCGCCATCATTATAAATCGGTTCAAAAAGTGAAACTGGATCTTGTATAGCATCTAGTGCAAAAACAATTTCTTCATGAGGTACTTCCAACACCTTGGCGATTTCTTCAGCTGTTGGCTCACGAAGGGTCTGGCTTATGAGCTTTTCTTTTACCTGCAGAGCTTTGTAAGCTATGTCTCTTAAAGAACGGGATACCCGAATCGGATTATTGTCACGAAGATATCTTCTGATTTCTCCAATAATCATCGGTACAGCATACGTTGAAAACTTAACATTTTGACCTAGGTCAAAGTTATCTATCGACTTCATCAACCCTATACAGCCTACCTGAAATAGATCATCTACATACTCTCCCCGATTGTTGAAGCGCTGAATGACGCTAAGAACGAGTCGAAGATTCCCGTTTACCAGTTTCTCTCTTGCTGAAATATCGCCATCTTGCAGTTCTTTAAAGAGTTTTCTCATTTCTTCATTCTTTAAAACCGGTAATTTTGATGTATCCACACCGCAGATTTCAACCTTATTACGAGACAAAATTATTCCCTCCTCACAGGAGCGCTGTACAAAAAACAGTATTTCCGCGGGAGGAAAAAATATGCACATGGCTAGAACAGAAAATCTTCATTATTTTTCATTATAGCTACAAAAGTATTGATTTGATTGACATTTAAGCACATTATTTTTTTACACCATTTTATTAAATTCTTTTCGAAGCCTCTTAATAATCCTTTTTTCCAAACGTGAAATGTAAGATTGGGAAATCCCCAGCATGTCGGCAACGTCCTTTTGGGTTTTTTCTTCTCCGCCTGCAAGTCCAAAACGGAGTTCCATTATCTGTTTTTCACGTTCGGATAACTGCGTAAGTGCTTTTGTCAGCAGCTTACGGTCAACGTTTGCCTCCAAGTCTTTCGTGATAATGTCATCGTCCGTTCCAAGTACATCGGATAACAAAAGTTCATTTCCATCCCAATCAATATTCAGAGGTTCATCAAAAGAAACTTCAGAGCGGATTTTGTTATTTCTGCGTAAATACATTAATATTTCATTCTCGATGCATCTCGAAGCATATGTAGCCAGTTTTATTTTCTTCTCAGGATTGAATGTATTCACTGCTTTGATCAAACCTATCGTACCGATGCTGATTAAATCCTCAATATTGATGCCAGTATTTTCAAATTTCCTGGCAATATAAACCACCAGCCTTAAATTACGTTCAATCAAGATCGAGCGTGCAGCTTCATCGCCATTGGGTAATTTATTGATCAGTATTGCCTCTTCTTCCTTTGAAAGGGGCGGCGGCAGTGCCTCACTCCCTCCTATATAAAATATTTCGTCCGTTTTCAATCCGAGCTTGAACAATAGTTTGTACCAAAAATAAGTGAGCCGAAGAATGAATTTCTTCAAAATAATTCTCCCTTCTAATAAACGGATTATGGGTCAAATTTAAGAGTGAAGCGATTGTTCAGGAGGCATTTTGCACCGATATCCCGGTTAACATTTTCGGGTGAACGATAGATTGATAGCTATTGTCGGGAGAGAGTTGCTGGAAGGTAAACGAAACGAGACCCTGCTTGACATGAAATTCTTTTTCTCCTTGAACGATTTTAATGTAATCCGGTTTGATTGCGGTTAACAGCTGATGTTCATGACCCACGACTTTATAAGGGATGACACGCATTCTTCCTGTCCATGAATATTCGGGCTGCACTTCCTGACTAATCAGGTTATCAGGGTTTTTAAAGAGCTCTAGCATATCGTTCGGAATTCCTGTTTCCCCGCCTGAAAGAGAGATGATCATTACTGGGGAACGTGTAATCGGGTCATATAATTGATTGCCACTATCCACCAATCCATGAAACGTTCCTTCAAAGTCAGAAATTTTAACCGAGACCGAAACCATTTGTTCATGAGTAAGCTTGGTCATCTCCATCCCTTCAAGTGTTCGCTTGGAAAATTGCCATGCGAGCGGGAACCCGATCATTACGAATATCCAGCTGACAGGGTCGCCAAAACGATTGATTCCTGCATATTGGCCAGGGTCCTTGGACACGATTTGGAATTCAAATAGGTAGTGAAGTCCCAGAAGGATCCCTCCCGATAAAAACGTCACGAAATATAACGTGGCCACCGATTTCATGAAAAGTTTTAACCTATTAAACCCAAAGGTTGCCAGCACCATGACCAGGGATACTAATATTTTCATGTACACTCGGTCGGCAATTGCATAAAAAGGAGTGAATGCCAATACGATAATGAAGGAACCAATCAGCCCGCCGATGCATACCCGCCAAAGAGCTACCCTTCGTTTGAGAATGATTGCGGTCCAATATAAAAGGAGGCAGTCAAATAACCAATTCAACAACCAGATCACATCTAAATATAAAGTCAAACACCCTCCCCTCCTTTTATGAACTAACCTTCCACTAGCAAAAAGTATAGCGTACCTGCCCTTAGAAAGTGTGTCACTTTTTGTACTGAAAACTTAAGAGTTTTTCAGTCATTTTTACCCTTTTTGTAGAAAAACAGCTATTGATATTTTCAATACTGTCTTCGAGACTATCCTGCTCCCTTTTACTTCTGTCGATTTATGTTATAAAAGTTTAATAATTTATTGCTCTCTCATCTTTTTACATTAATGAATGGAAGTGAACAAAAGATGGGCTTCTGCCCAGGGACATTAAGACAAGATCAAGGATACAATTATCCAGATTTCCTTTAGCACTTCGGTCCGAGTGATAAAGCTCGAGAAAGCCCCATTATTATAAGGTCATTGGCCACTAATGCTATTAAGGAATTCACTTATTAACGACAAAAAACCGTCCCCAAATGGGAACGGCATATGACATTGATTTTAACGGCGTCTATTACGGTTACGGAGGAAGGTTGGAATATCCAAAGCCTCATCACCTTGATTGGCATTACGTGCAGGCTGTTCATTGACTTCTTCTCTCTTCACTTCACGCTTCACGTTTGACTGTGGCGCTTGTTGTGTCTGAGGTCTTGATTGCTGCTGTTGTCCGAGTGTTGGACGTCCAGTAGGCCGTATTGAAGCTTCAACCTCGTTAAAGCCTGTTGCAATTACCGTAACGACGATTTCATCTTTAAGGTTTTCATTGATAACCGAACCAAAAATCATGTTTACGTCTTGATCGGATGCAGTAGCCACGATATCGGCAGCTTCCTGGACTTCAAAAAGACTTAGGTTCGTACCACCGGTAATATTCATCAGTACGCCTTGGGCACCATCAATCGATGTTTCAAGCAACGGACTGGAAATGGCTTTTTTCGCCGCTTCCGCCGCACGGTTTTCCCCTGAGGAAATCCCGATTCCCATAAGTGCTGAACCTTTGTTAGACATGATGGTCTTCACATCGGCAAAGTCCAAGTTAATAAGACCTGGAACAGCAATTAAATCTGAAATCCCTTGTACACCTTGACGAAGTACATTATCGGCTTCACGGAATGCTTCAAGCATTGGCGTGCTTTTATCGACGATTTCAAGGAGGCGGTCGTTCGGAATGACGATCAGTGTGTCAACCGATTCCTTCATGGATGAAATGCCGCCTTGTGCCTGTGTTGCACGTTTTCGGCCTTCGAAAGTAAATGGACGTGTAACTACACCCACTGTAAGAGCCCCTAGATCTTTAGCAATGCCCGCTATGACAGGAGCAGCCCCTGTTCCTGTACCGCCGCCCATTCCAGCCGTTACGAATACCATATCGGCACCTTTAAGCGCTTCTTCAATCTGCTCTTTGCTTTCCTCAGCAGCTTTTTTTCCTACCTCGGGATTGGCACCTGCACCCAAACCGCGTGTAAGCTTCCCACCGATTTGCATTTTGATTTCTGCTTTTGATAGATTAAGAGCTTGTGCGTCAGTATTGACAGAAATAAACTCAACACCCTGTACACCATGCTCGATCATTCTGTTTACCGCATTGTTTCCGCCGCCGCCAACACCTATTACTTTTATCGTTGCTAATTGTTCTAGATTAGAATCAAACTCCAACATGACAATCCTCCTATTTTGACGAAATTCCCGATTCTTAATGATTGTTATTCAAAAAAGTAACCCAGGATTTTTTTGAATTTAGATTCACCTTTTTCACCTTGTTTTTTAGCCGTGTTCTCTTTGTTTTTCTGAGAAACCTTCTGGCTGCGCTGGTCGTTATCTTCTTGAGCTTGTCCAGCTGCTACAGGAGTTTTATTAGCGGTGTTTTTTTGCATTCTCTCTTTCTTGCATGCGTGTTTAATCAAACCAACAGCTGTCGTGTATTGGGGTTCCCTAACACCGATGTAATTGGGTTCAGCTGTCCTTACTCGGTTTTGGAACACATATTGAGCTAGCTCCAGGACTCCCGGCATCTTGACGACGCCCCCGGTCAACACGAAACCACCCGGTATATCCTGGAAGCCAAGTCTCCTCAAATCATCTTGAATCAACTCGAATATTTCGGTCACCCGCGCTTCAATGATATCCGAAAGCATTAACTGGTTGCAGGTCTGCTGCTGATCGCTGCCGATGATCGGTATTTGGAATACTTCATCTTCAGACGCGTCATCATAAAAGGCATGTCCATGCTTTACTTTTATTTTCTCAGCTTCTTCCATCGTTGTCCTTAGAACGATGGAAAGGTCCTTAGTAAGTGTTTCCCCGCCTATAGGTATCACAGACGTATATTGTAAATAGCCTTGTTCGAAAATTGCCAGAGTCGTGGAACCTCCGCCAATATCGACAAGTGCCACACCAAGTTCTTTTTCATCCTTGGATAAAACAAGGGAACCTGCGGCTAAGGGCTGAAGGGCGATATCGGTTATTTCTAACCCTGCCCTTTCCACACAGCGCAGCGTATTATGTAAAATTGTCCGAAGACCTGTGATTAAAATCCCTCTCATTTCCAACCGGACACCTATCATGCCCCTTGGATCACTGATTTCATCAAGTTCATCAACTTTGTAGTGAATCGGCACCACGTCGATGATTTCCCTGTCGGATGGTATCGTTATTAACTCCGCTGCTTCTCTAACACGGAAAACGTCATGCTCGGTAATCTCTTTATTGTCACTGGATACCGCTACTACCCCATGACACGGCTGAAGCGTCACGTGATTTCCACTTATGCCGACGATTACCTTTTTTATCTCCATCCCTATCATCCGTTCTGCTTGCTCTATAGCCTTTTGAATGGATTGGACGGTTTCATCTATACCGACGATCGAACCCTTTTTGAGCCCCTCTGATTTAATATTTCCTACACCGATTATATTTAATGTGTCATTGACCATTTCCCCAATGATAACTTTTACACTGGATGTACCGATGTCAAGACTTACGTATATTTCGTTGCTGTTCATTCCATGGCACCTCCTTCAGTTTTATACATGTATTAGTAGAATAACATTTTTATATCGAAGACTTATACATTATAGAATAACAGAACTGATTTCAACAACTCGCGAATTTCATATTAAGCGGTTCATTTTGTATTTCCCGAACAAAACTCGTAGATTTCTCACTCTATGGTGTTTATTGTTCGCTTCTCAACAAGACTGATCTACTTAATAAACTAGATACTGCCTTAAACTATTCGTCATTTATAACTTAATTCCCTTTAAAATTATAGATTTTTTTTCTGCTTTTTCCGGGAAATGGACCATTTTTCAATTAGGATCCTTCTAATCAGGGCGATATTTTGAAAGAGCCTTACACCGAAAACAAAGATTGCGGCTAAATATAAGTCTACACCAAGATGTACACCTAGAAAAGCCAAACCTGCAGCTAAAACAATATTAAAGAAGAATCCTGTTACAAATACAACTTCATCATAAATATTTTGCAGATGTGCCCGTATGCCCCCAAATAAGGTATCAAAAGCAGCAAGCACGGCGATGGAGAGATAATTTGAATATTCATGGGGAATATCAAAATCAACCAAAAAACCGAGGGTGATTCCAATCAAGAGTCCAAAAACTGGCAGCCACATTACGATTCCCCCCCATCCATAACGGGTTTCATGTGTTCCACATTAACAGCATTTTGGTAGGCCGGCAATGTCAACTGACCGGAATGCACCTTAATTTGCACTTCAAAATTATCTATAAAGAAATCATCCATAAGTTCGGAACCTTCAATACGCTGCTTCAGTTTCTTTGGATCAACCGTTATTGCCTGAATTTCGACCGGGTAATGAACAAGAGGATATCCGTCCATTTTCGGCTGCCCATTTATATCACGAATAACCGATGTCGATATATACCTTTGTCCTGAAATGGAAATTTCGTTAGCGCCATACCTATACATTTCATTAATGAGCCGAATGATCAATACAGGTGAAATATACTCGACCTTCTCACCAAGAAGGATATCTGCTTTGATAGGCTGTATAGATACGAGTACTCCATTTCCTTTTATTTCAGTCAAACCTGCGTCAGTCTTTAATTCGGTCAGGGTGTCACGCAATACTTCTTCTTTACTCTCATTTTTCTTTGTTTCATAGGATGCTATTTTTCCCTCAAGCTTACTGATACCCTCTATTAAATCCGCCTGGGTCTGCTGTTCTTTCAATAAATCATTTTTCAGCTCCCACATATCCCTTGTATCGGAAACGACAGGCTGATTCACCAAATTGAATTGAATAGCAAGCATGAAGCCAGCAATCAACGTAACCAAACTAAAAGAAAGCTTTTTTTTCATTTCCAGTTTCTCACCAATCTTTCATCGAATCCGGCGGTCTGATTACCCTCCAATAATTGGATCAAAAATGATATTCTTTTGCTTTTCCACTGTAAAGATAATATTCTCATTAACCAGCTGTTCCTTGATGCCACCGGGTAAGTCTAGTGAAGCACCCAGGACATCCGGGTCCCCAATCGCAGATATGATGAAGGGAGCAGGATGCTGATGGCCATCGATTGTAATCACTGGCCCATTACAAATTATGTATGAATCATGATTTAACCTTTGACCGTTAATCGCAACAGCCTCTGCACCTGAAATGTATAGTTCATTGACGACCTTGAAGACATGCTGTTCATGGACGAGGTAATTATTAACATTGTCTTCTGAATCCATATCTGTACCATCTTCAAGCGTCACTTGAAGGCCTGAGCCTTTCACTTTCACTTTTCCGAGAAACATACGGTATTTTTCCGTATCCTTTGCCAAATTGAAAAAAAGCTGCTTTTCCTGAGCTAGGTCTTTTTCTATTTGAGATACATTTTCTTGCTTCTGAAGGAGTTCCTTCTGAAGTTCCCGGTTCTGTTTCTCTTGTTCGATCAGCTGCTGCCTAAGCTCATATTCCTGATCCCAGGCTTTGTCCTTCCCTGCACCTTCACCTTCTTTGGTCAGATTGTAAGAGAAGGCAATCATGAATCCGAGAACCACGCAAACCAGGGGTAAAACCACCTGTTTGCCATTAATTTTCCTCATTAGTGTCTTCCTTTTGTTCAGCGTCTTCATATGCTTTAAAATAAGAACCCACTTCCAGATCGATGACTCCCTTTACCTCTGGATCCAACTGGCTGACAATCGATGGATAGTGAATCATTTTCTCGTATAAAGTACGGCTTGTCGCACTTACTTCAAACCCATCGTTCATAAACATGACGATATGATAGACATCGGTTTTGGTTGGAGCGTAATGAATTTCTGAAATGGCATTCTGAATCTCGACAGGAAGCTTGTCCAGCTCTTCTAAAAGCAACTTTAATGCTTTACCCTCTTTGAAACCAATTAAAACAGGGGCAAATACTGGAATTTCGCCTGTTGCTAACTCCTCTAAAACGGACCCGTTTTCCAAAATGGGTGCAAACTTCCCATTATTGGACAGATACGCCATCCTGTTATGTTCTGAAACCGTAATTTTAATGGAATTAGGAAATACCGGTGTCACCTTAACGCTTTTTATTTCTTGATTTTTTTTGATATTGGCTGCGGCTGCACCTGTATCAACCTTCCAGATGCTTCGATTCATCTTCACCTTACTCAATTTAATGATCTGTTTGGAAGTAATATAACGATTCCCCTCTACCTGCACAGATTTCACATAGCTCAACGGGGATAAGAAATATAGCACACAAGCAACCAGAATGAAGAAAAGGGAAAGCAAAAGAACAAGTCGCCTGTTTGCTTTGCTTTTTCTTAATTGTTTTAATTTCGGGATGCGGTCCTCAATGGAAACGATTTTCCCCTTTTCCATCCCCTTCACCTCTTCCTGAAAAAATGGATGGTTCTTGACAGTGCGGAATCAAGACAAACTCAATATTTGGTTATTAACAAACTTTAAAAGGTAACACATTATATCACAATATTTGGATATAATGAATCCTATTATTTTCTTCCGATAATTTCCACTTCTGTTTCCATTTCAATTTCAAACTTATCATACACAGTATCCTTCACATGCTGTATCAAGGCTTGAACATCCGCTGCACTTCCATTACCTGTGTTAACGATAAAGTTCCCATGCATCGGTGAAATCTGAGCTCCGCCAATAGAATGTCCCTTCAAGCCCGCATTCTCTACCAATTTACCAGCATGATGTGGAAGTGGATTCCTAAATATGCTCCCGGCACATGGAAGATTATAAGGCTGGGTTTCTTTACGATAATTCTTGTTATTCTGCATTCTTTCAACGATTTCGGTTTTATCACCCTCTGTCAATTGAAAAATTGCTTCCAGTACGATACCAGGTCTTTTCTTCTGAAGCAGAGAAGTCCGATAAGAAAACTCCATGTCTTCCTTCGAAAGCCAAGCTAGAGTTCCATCTTCAAAAAGAACATGTGCCTCCTTGAGGATTTCACTCATATCGGAACCGTGTGCACCAGCGTTCATATAGACAGCTCCGCCGACGGAACCAGGAATCCCACTGGCAAATTCCAATCCTGCATACCCTTTTTTACTGATTTGTACGGACAGGCTGACAAGTGATACCCCAGCGCCTGCTTTAATCTCCGTTCCATTTATCTCGAGATGATCAAGTCCTTTACCCAATTTAAGCACGGCACCTTCAATTCCACCATCACTGACAAGTAGGTTCGAGCCCCTGCCGATCACCCTCCATGGCATTCCATGTTCTTTGATAACCTGCATCGTTTTTTCTATATTTTCAACGGATGACGGCACGATGAATAAATCAGCCGGCCCTCCAATTTTCATAGTTGTATGATTCGCAAGCGGTTCCTGTTCAAGAACTTTGCCGATTTTCATTTCAGTTAATTGCTTTATCACATTATCCATGATAAACCTCCTTGTTGTTCCAAAAATTCCAAGTTATTATTTTCATTTCCTCTTCCATGAGGTCACTTATATTACAAGTTTAACAACGCCTTTTTAGCAGAAAAATGAACAGAAGCAAGCCCCAGTATGGCCTAACCCTCTTATACTATAGTCTAAACAAAGCCGTATTGCCAATATTTATTGTGGATTCCCCAACATTCATACATGGTAATATTTAAGCGGCATTTCAATTATTTCTAATTTTCGGCGAGGCACCCTCCAAAATCGTTTTCCTGCAAGGGTTTTTAACGTAAAAAAAGGAAGCCCTGCGTTTAACAGGACTTCCCTTTTGCCAAACCATATATTTTACTTATTTCAGAACCTTGAATAACGGCTAATGTTCAGGAGCACCCCAATCGCCATCAACATAAGTGTCAAGGATGAACCGCCATAACTTAAGAGGGGCAAGGTGATCCCCGTAACTGGCATCAGTCCCGTTACCACCCCTATATTGATCATCACTTGAATGGCGACCATTGCAATGATTCCCACCGCTACAAGGCTCCCATATAAATCAGGGGCACCAAGTGCAATCCGAATGCCCCGCCAAAGCATAAGGGCAAATAATAAAATGACCAGAGAGCCCCCGATGAAGCCAAGTTCCTCGGAAAGTATGGCAAAAATGAAATCAGTCTGCGGTTCTGGTAAATAGAAAAACTTTTGACGGCTTTGCCCAAGTCCCAATCCGAACAATCCCCCAGGCCCGATTGCATAAAACGATTGAATCATTTGAAATCCACTGCCCAAAGGGTCTTCCCAAGGATCCAGAAAAGACGTAATCCTTTTTATCCGGTAGGGCGCTGACAATATTAGACCGATAAAACCTGCTACCCCGATTAGACCCAAGCCGACAAAGTGGCTGATCTTTGCCCCGGAAATAAAAATCATAACGATGCATGTTCCAACCATTACCGTTCCCGTTCCAAGGTCCGGCTGTAACATGATCAATCCAAATGCCAATAACACTAAACCCAAGGATGGAAGCATCCCCTTTTTAAAGGAGGTGATCAGCTTTTGCCGTTCTGATAAAAACTTAGCTAAAAAAGCGATCATCGCCAGCTTCATGAACTCAGAGGGTTGGACCGAAAAGGCACCTACACCAATCCAGCTCCTCGAACCATTTCTCGCCATCCCTATACCTGGTACAAGCACAGCCAGTAACATAATGAAACAAATGATGATAAGGATCTTGGCCCATGTCCGCCACGTCCAGTAATCCACATTCATGATGAAAAACATGGCTATGACACCAACGCAGGCAAACAGCAACTGCCTTTTAGCAAAATAAAACGAATCATCAAATTTATATGTTGCCCAAATGGCACTCGCGCTGTAAACCATGATTAATCCAACAGTCAAAAGACTTAAGGTGACGATTATGAGAATGAGATCAGGATTCGATTTTTTTAATGGCACGGACATCCACCTCTAGGAAGTTTTTCGAGCCTACGAATATAAACATCAATACTGATTGCTTGTCAGCACTTTAGTCAAAAAAAAAGCGATAACGGCTCATTATCGCTTTTTTCCAAGGTGTCAACGTAGAAGCAGGTTCACTTCTCTCTGCGAAAGCTCTTACTTAAGTTTATGCACGGCCTCCATAAACATGTCTCCTCTTTGCTCAAAAGTTTTATATTGATCCCAGCTTGCACAAGCCGGGGAGAGAAGAATGCAGTCGCCTTCATTTGATAATTCAAATGCAGCCGGCACGGCCTTTTCTACATTATCGACACGTTTTATATTCGCTATTCCTATTTCTTTGGCTACCCGTTCAATTTTTTCTGCCGTTTCACCAAAAGTTATTACGGCTTTGACATTTTTCATCGCCGGTTTCAACTCATCAAATTCATTTCCCCGATCCAAACCGCCTGCCAATAAGATGACAGGTTCCGTGAAAGATGTTAGCGCTTTGGATGCTGCAAGAATGTTCGTCGCTTTCGAATCATTATAAAATTTACGGTTATCGATCGTTGCTACGAACTGCAGACGGTGCTCCACACCATAAAATGTTTTCAGTACAGTCTGAATGGCTTCGTTAGCTACCCCCTTCAGTTTGGCGGCTGAGATGGCCGCGAGTACATTTTCCAAATTATGCTTCCCAGGAAGGGCTATCTCTGAAACTTCAATGATTTTTTCTCCTCGGAAACAGACTGCACCATCTTCCACATAGGCTCCATTCTCATGTTTCATTTCAGCTGAAAAAGGAACAAGTTCAGCCTTCGTCTTTTTCGCCATGGATAAAACAAGTTCTTGATCTGCATTATAAATCATGAAATCTGAGGCTATTTGATTTTTCGTAATTGCAGCTTTTGCTTCGACATATTCCTGTTTGGAACTGTGATAATCCAAATGTGCATCATACAAATTTGTCACGATTGAGATTTCAGGACGAAATTCGTCTATTCCCATTAACTGAAACGATGATAATTCAATGACGATCGAGTCATCTGGTTTTGCTTTTTCAGCAACACCTGAAGCCACTGTCCCGATATTACCGGCAATCAGCGGGGATTTTTCACCGGTCTTCAACATTTCGTATATCAATGTTGTCGTGGTCGTTTTCCCATTTGTACCAGTGATTCCTATAAAAGGTGCTTCACTTATCTGATAGGCAAGTTCAACTTCCGTTATAACAGGAATCCCTTTTTCCAATGCCCCTTTTACAATAGGGTTCCGATAGGGAATTCCCGGGTTTTTAACGATCAGCTCGAAACCCTCATCAAGAAGCTCGATTGGATGACTACCGCAGATGACTTTGATTCCCTGTTCAAGAAGTCCCTGAGCCTCAGGATTTTCCGATAATGGCTTCATGTCATTAACCGTCACAAAAGCACCTAATTTATGTAGAAGCGAAGCTGCCATCACTCCGCTTTTTGCCAAACCCAATACTAATATCTTTTTCTCTGAATACTTTACAGTCTCTTTCAATTATATCCACACCTCTAAATAGATTCCGAGTACCGCACACAGCAGCCCCACTGTCCAGAAAGTCACGACGACGCGCCATTCCGACCAGCCGGAAAGCTCATAATGGTGGTGAAGCGGACTCATTTTAAAAATACGTTTACCAGTCGTTTTAAAAGATCCTACCTGCAGGATGACCGAGAGCGTCTCAATGACGAAGACTCCGCCAATGATTACCAGGAGGATTTCAAGCTTCGTTAACAAGGCGATGGTTGCGATCGCTCCTCCAAGGGCCAAGGAACCCGTATCCCCCATGAAAACCTTTGCTGGATGTGCATTGAATACCAAAAATCCAAGTACTGCACCGACAACCGCCACCGAAAAAATAGCGACATCATATTGTGACTGACTCCAGGCCAAAATGGCAAAAGCCCCAAAGGCAATGGCTGATGTTCCTGATACAAGACCATCAAGCCCATCCGTCAAATTGACGGCATTCGAAAAACCTACCAGCCAGAAAATAACGATAAACAGATAAAACCAGCCAAAATCAAAAGCAAAGTCCGTGCCTGGAATCGTCAATTCAGGATTAAAACGGTCTGTCTGCTTAAAGACGAAGTAAAAGATGACCGAAATCACAATTTGTCCAAGCAGTTTTTGCTTGGAAGTCAGTCCTAGGTTTCGCTTCATGACCACTTTGATGAAATCATCCAGGAAACCTAATAAACCAAATCCTAAAGTAACGAATAATAATAAATACGTTTCGGTTGAAGGTGCCGAAAATTTCAATGTCATGACTAGTGTTGCGATGGTAACAGATAATAATATGACCAAACCGCCCATTGTGGGTGTTCCCGTTTTCTTCAGATGCGATTGTGGGCCTTCTTCCCTTATACTTTGCCCGAATTTCAATCTTCTTAAAAACGGGATGAAAATCGGCGAAAGAAGAACGGTTACTAAAAACGCCACCAAAATCGTATAAAAAATCACTTGTTCCAACATTCCTTACTCCCTCATTCCTAACACAATTCAAATATAAAATTCTGCTTGATGTCTTTTCTTATTTGTTGCAGGGCAATTTCAGCGTTGGATCAAACTGAACCCAAACGACTCTGAATCGCCTTTTCCGCTTCTTCACGGTCATCGAAGTGAAGCACTTCGTCACCGACCAATTGATAGGTTTCATGACCTTTTCCAGCTATTAATATAACGTCGCCCTCTTCCGCCTTGGAAACAGCGTAAGCTATCGCCTGCCTGCGGTCTTCAATAACCGTATATTCTTTGCCCGCTACACCAGCTTCCATATCCCGCAGAATCTGGGCAGGATCTTCACTGCGTGGATTATCCGAAGTGAAGATCGGGTCAGTCGCCAAGCTGCATGCAATTTCGGCCATGATGGGACGCTTTGTCTTGTCTCGGTCCCCTCCGCAGCCCACTATCACAAAGATTTTCTTTCTAGCAAACTCACCAACAGTCTTTAGAACATTTTCTAAACTGTCCGGAGTATGGGCATAGTCAACAATGACTGGAAAGTCCTGATTCGCTGTAATGAGCTCAAAACGGCCTGCAACACCTTTTATTTCCTCGATGGATCTAATTGTCTCATCTAGATCGTTACCGGCGCACAAAGCAGCAGAGATGGCAGAGAGTACATTATAAACACTGAATTTACCAATTAGCTTCAGCTGAATGTAACGCTCTTCTTTACCTGCTGTCAAGGTGAACGATGTGCCATTTGCATCAATTTTTATATCCTTGGCCCTGATATCTGCTTCTTTGTCTATGCCGTATGTTACGACTGTAGCAGCAGTCGCTTTAATGAAATCAGCTGTTGCCTCATCATCAGCATTAAGCACAGCATATTTAGGACGCTTTTCTATGTAAGCATTGCCGAGCTGTGAGAAAAATAAGGATTTTGCCTGCCTGTATCTGTCCATGGTTTTATGAAAATCCAAATGATCCTGTGTTAGATTCGTAAAGACGGCAATATCATAGTCACAGCCATGGACGCGTCCAAGCTCAAGTGCATGCGATGAAACTTCCATTATGGCCGTGGTAACAGATGCTTCGGCCATTTCATGAAAAGCCTTCTGCAGCGTAACGCTATCTGGCGTCGTATTCTTAGTTTCATATACCGTATCGGCAATTTTTGTATACATCGTGCCAATCAAGCCTGTTTTTTCTTGTCGATCCTCGAAAATCTTTTCCAATAAGTGACTGGTCGTCGTCTTTCCATTCGTACCTGTAATTCCGATCAAGCGCATCTTTTGAGTCGGATGGCCATAGAATGCATCGGCAAGCACCGCCATCGCCCTGCTCGAATCCCTAACTACGATAACGGGAACATCGAGGTCAAGCGGCCTTTCGGCAATGACTGCTGCAGCTCCATGTTCTACAGCAAGTTGGGCAAAATCATGACCATCAACTGTATAACCTTTTATACAAACAAATAAACTTCCGTCTATGACTTTACGGTTATCATTTTCAATGGAGGTGATTTCAGGATTTTCTCCTTCATACGTAAATAAGGAGTGTAAATAAGATAGTAATTTGTGAAGCTTCATTTTTCCATCCCTCTCAACTTAATTTGAGGATTCATTATATGTGATTAGCCTTGGCTTGTCGAGAAACCAATTTCAATTATACGGGGTTATCCCGACTCCGTAAACAAAGCGGCTGATGATTCTTCAGCCGCTTTAACTATTCATATATTATATTATACTTATTCTGTATTTTCGCCAAGATAAATTCTTATTGTAGAGCCTTGTTTTACTTTAACACCTGGATCCGGGGCTTGATTTATGACTTTATCCCCATTTCCGGCAATATCCAGCTTAAGGTCGATGAGCTGGGTTTGCAACTCTTTTTTGCTGAGACCCACAACGTCAGGTACCTCGACCATGACTGGATCCGTCCAGACCGTTTCCTTCTCAATCTGGTTTTTCCTTGGCTTGACGCCCATGGCCCTAAGTGAATCCTCCATGATATTACCAACGATCGGTGCGGCAACGACCCCGCCGAATTGTACCGTTCCTTTCGGATTATCCACAGCTATATAAACGACGATTTGCGGATCATCTGCTGGAGCGACACCAATGAATGAGAGAATATAATTATTTTCAAGGTATCTGCCATTTTCAGCTTTTTGGGCTGTACCCGTTTTCCCGCCGACTCGGTACGACTCCACGAATGCTCCTTTACCGCTACCTTGGGCGACAACGGATTCAAGTGCTTCACGGACTTTCTTCGAGGTTGCCTCTGAAATCACCTTTTTCTTCGCCTGTGGGGTCTTTCGCATCAGAACTTCCCCATTTTTTGGATTCACCAGCTCCTTCGCGATATAAGGTGTATACAAAGTTCCGCCATTCACAGCCGCCGATACCGCTGTCACCTGCTGAATGGGCGTTACGGCTACTCCTTGTCCAAACGCGGTCGTTGCCTGCTCAACCGGACCCACTTGATCCATGTTGAACATGATTCCTTTTCCTTCTCCGGTTAAATCAATCCCCGTCTTTTGCCCAAACCCGAAATCATTTATATATTTAAACAGCTTGTCTTTACCAAGCCGGTTCCCTAATTCTACAAAACCAGGGTTACATGAGTTCTCGACGACTTCAAGAAAAGTTTGGTCCCCATGTCCTCCGCTTTTCCAGCAATGCAGTGTAGAACCTGACACTTCCACATGTCCGGAATCATAAAAATGCTCCTTTTGTAAGTCGACCTTCCCTTCTTCAAGCGCCGCAGCAAGCGTGATGATCTTAAAAGTCGAACCTGGTTCATATATACTCCAAACTGGTAAATTACGATTATACACTTCTGAAGGTACATTTTGAAAATTAGCCGGGTCGAAGGTTGGCCTGCTTGACATTGCCAATATTTCCCCTGTATTTGGGTCCATTGCAATGGCGATTAAACCATCGGGGTCATATGTCGCCTCCGCATTATCGAGCTCCCTCTCCACAATTGTCTGGATTTTGCTATCGATGGTAAGCTTCAAGTTATCACCATCAACAGGGGGCTTATAGTCATCGGCCATATTCTCAAGCCTTTTCCCTTTGGCATCCGAGTAAAATTTAACGAATCCTTTTTCCCCACTTAGTTCCTTATCATAAGACAATTCAACACCCATCAACCCTTGATTGTCAGAGCCAGTAAAGCCAAGAACATGCGAAAGGTATTCACCAAATGGGTAATGGCGCTTTGAATCTTCAGCGATATAAACGCCCTTTATCCCTAATGCTTTAATTTCCTTCGCCTTTTCATGAGATATCTTTCTGCCTTCCGGAATTCTGACGCTCATCGCCTGTTTCGTTAACCATTGATAAGCCTTTTCCTTTGTCATATCCAATATTGAAGCAAGCTGTTCCGCCGTCTCCCCAGGATTCTCAATCTGTCTTGGGATGACATAGACTGTTGGCGCAGATATATTCGTTGCCAGCTCGACACCATTCCGATCCAGAATTTCTCCTCGTTTGGCCTCAAAAGGAATATTCCTGCTCCAGGAATCTTTAGCCAGCCCCGTCAACTTATCCCCTAGATAAAACTGTACAATTCCCAATCGGATATCAATGATAAAAAAAACAACGATACCGATAGCCAATGCGATTGCCAGCCGTTTTCGGACAGTAACATTCGAAACACGCAAAAAAAGGCACCTCCATTTCATACATGCTTCAATATATGCTTGTCTACTCGACGCTAGACTAGAAACTTCGAAAGAATTAAAGAGGGGATCCATTTGGATCCCCTCTTTATCATCACTCTGTTTTCTCTTTTGTCGGTATATCTTTACCAGCTCCTTCAGGCTGGGATAATTTTATATTGAAGGTCTCTCCTTCATTAACCTTTTTCCCGGCCTCAAGACTCTGTTTACTCACATATCCGGTACCTTCAGTTTTCAGATCCAGTTTTGCAACCTTAGCCAATTTCATAACATCGCGCAGGGACCATCCCTTCATGTCAGGAACTTTCATTTCGCCTTCCGTCCTCAGGATTATCTTTTCACCCTGTAAGAGTATGCTCCCTGCTTTTGGGGATTGATCGAGCACTTTACGTCCACTTCCGATCGTACTTACATCATAACCAAGTTCCTTCAGTTCTTTGACAGCTGAACTCTCGGTTTGATTCGTATAGTCAACGATTTTATTTGCTTCTTGTTTTTTAACATCAGAAGGTTTGATGTTTAGATATTGCAGGCTATTTTGCATGACAGGATTAAATATCTCTGACAATGGATCAGCCCCAACATAAGAAACACCTAACTTCGGCTGCTTGACCGCCACATACATGACCAACTGCGGATCATCTTTTGGAGCCATACCTAAAAAGGAGAATACATAGTTATTTTTCCCTTCTAAATATCTACCTGTCGGACCCGCAATTTGTGCAGTACCGGTTTTCCCCGCTACTTTATATCCATCAATGGCATATTTTTTCCCTGTTCCTTTTTTCGCGGAAATTACCGTTTCCAAATAATCACGTACTTGTTTTGCAGTTTCTTCCGAAATCGGTTGCCCTGTCACTTTCGGCTTTGTCGTTTTCAAAATTTTTCCGGTATCCTGATCGGAAATGCTTTTTATCACGTACGGCCGCATCATTTTTCCGTCGTTGGCTATTGCGGATGCAGCTTGGATTTGTTGAATCGGTGTAATGGTTGAACCCTGTCCAAAGGAAGTAGTAACTTTTTCAAGTTTATACTTGTATTGAATTTTACCGGTTATCTCGTTCGGCAGGTCAATTCCCGTTTTTTTATCAAATCCGAACTTAGTCAAATACTCACGGAAAGTATCCTCTCCTATCTTATCCATTGCAAGAGTAGCAAAAGCGACGTTGGAGGAACGTTGAACCCCTTCAAGAAAGGTCATGCTCTTCCCTCTTTCGATTCCGCTATGATCTCCGATTTTCCCCGATCCGGCTTTGTAGGTTCCAGCAACAAAACTTTCATTCGGATTAAAGACCCCTTCCTCAACAGCCGCGGCAAGGGTGAATGTTTTCATGGTTGATCCCGGTTCGAAGGTTTCTTCAATAGCCAGGTTACGCCATGTATCCGTAAGCCCGACTTTCGTTGTCGGATGGAAGGTAGGCCTTTGCCCCATCGCCACAATCTCCCCCGTTTTGGGATTGGAGACAATCGCTATGATTTGCTCGGGATCGTATTTTTCCTGCACTTTGCTCATCGAATCTTCCAGGAACGTTTGTATTTTCTTGTCGATTGTAAGCATGACATCATTGCCATTATCCGGAGCAACAACCTTTTCCTCTTTATCCGGTAAGAGGAAGCCCCATGAGTCACTGTCATATGTCAGCTTCCCATCCGTTTCCTGCAATTCTTTATTGAGGTACTTTTCGATGCCGAACTTACCAGCCATTTCTCCCGTTTCTTCATCCTTTTCTACATAGCCAATCAGATGGGAAGCGAAAATCCCATTAGGATAAAATCGTTTATTGGTTCTTCCGAATGTAATTCCCGGCAGTTCCAATTTTTCTATTTTCTGCTTGACGACCTGAGTCAAATCCTTGCCGGCACTGCCAAACTCCACCTGGTATGCCCCTTTTTTCGTAAGTCTTTCATAGATGTCCTGTTCATCCATGTCGATATATTTAGCAAGCTTATTCGCGGTCATCTCCGGATCCTTGACATGCTCATGCTCCTTTTCACTGAGTACAGCCCTTAAGATATAGGAGGAAGTATCCTCGGCGATGACTTCACCTTTTGTATCGAGTATGCTTCCCCTTTTTGCTTCTATGATCTGTTTTTTTTCATATTTCTTGTCGATTTTTGAAGCCAGAACCTCCCCGCCTGCTGTACCTGTCACCTGAATATACAAAAAGCGGCAGACTAACACAAAAAAGAGCAGGCCGAATAAGAAGAATAATCCGGCTGCCCCATGCTTCATATTTTTTTGTTTCTGCATTATTACTGCACACCCTTCACATTATTCTCATTTAACTTGAACCCTAGCGCTGCAGCTTTTTTCCAAATTCTCTCGTATGTACTAAGTTCAGCAACCTGCACTTTCAAATCATCATTCACTTTACCCTGTTCCTCAATCGAAGTTTCCACTAGTTGGATCTCTTTATTCGTTTCATAGATGGCCGCTTGATTAGAGACTATTTTCACTCCCATAAAGGTAACCATGATAGCAAGGGCACATAGTAAGAAAACTTCACCAATGGATATCTTCGCTTTACGGATGACCACTGTTTGTTGTGTCTGTTGCTGCTGTTGGTCTTCATATTGCTGTTCTTGTATTTTTTTGGCTATGGAACTCATTCATGTTCCCCCTTACTGTTTTTTTTCTGTAATTATTGCTTTTCGGCGATTCTTAGCTTAGCCGACCGGGAACGATTATTCCCTTCCAATTCTTCTTCTGAAGGTAAAATCGGTTTTCTCGTAATTATTTTCATAGGTGGCTTGAATTCATCCGGGATAACTGGAAGTCCAGGCGGAAGGTCCGGAAGGGCACTAGCTTTTTTAAATACCGTTTTACAAATTCTATCTTCAAGCGAATGGAACGTAATGACAGATATTCTTCCTTCTTTATCCAAAAGCGATATGGCTTGCTCTAAGGAATCTTCAAAGACACCAAGTTCGTCATTCACAGCGATTCTTATTGCTTGGAACACTCGTTTCGCAGGGTGTCCGCCTTTACGTCTTGCCGGGGCCGGTATCCCATCCTTAATTAATTCCACAAGCTCAAACGTCGTTTCAATTGGTTTTATTTCACGTGCCGCTTCAATTTTCCTTGCAATTTGTTTCGAAAACTTTTCTTCTCCATATTGAAAGAAAATTCTCAGCAAATCATGGAATGACCAAGTATTCACGACATCATAGGCAGTAATGGCAGCACTTTGGTCCATCCTCATATCCAAAGGTGCATCATGGTTATAGCTAAAACCACGCTCTGGTGTATCCAATTGTGGGGATGACACGCCTAAATCATATAGGATCCCGTCCACTTTCTCGATTCCCCGGGCATTCAACTCTTCTTTTAAGTATTTAAAATTATTAGGAACAAGAACAATACGTTCGCCATAGCTTTCCAATTTTTCCTTAGCATTCCTAATCGCCGTTTCGTCCTGGTCAAAAGCATAAAGCCTACCCTTGTCAGAGAGCTGTGAAAGTAAGTATTCGCTGTGACCGGCTCCTCCTAAAGTACAATCCACATAAATTCCATCAGGTTTGATGTTCAATCCATCAACCGTCTCTTTTAATAACACTGTTGTATGTTGAAACATGCTAGACATCCTTCCAATCGGTTATTGAGTGACTCTATTTCTGAGGGCAGCCTTAAATATCAAAGCCAATCATATTTTCTGCTATCTCAGCGAAAGAATCCTCCGAAGCTGAAAAATAGTTTTCCCAAAGGGATTTGCTCCAAATCTCAATACGATTGGTAACACCAAGAATTACACATTCTTTTTCCAATTGGCCATATGAAGTAAGCGGCGTGGGGATATTAATTCGCCCTTGTTTATCAATTTCGCATTCTGTAGCTGCAGAAAAGAAAAAACGGGTAAAGGCTCGGGCATCTTTTTTTGTTAAAGGCAGGGCTTTCAGCTTTTCTTCAAGCAGCTTCCACTCTTCCATAGGGTAACCAAATAAACATTGATCGAGTCCGCGGGTAAGGACAAATTGCTCCCCAAGATTTTCCCTGAATTTCACTGGGACTATCAAACGGCCCTTTATATCGATGTTATGATGGTACTCTCCCATGAACATACCCACTACCCCCACATTCTAATCTCAGAGTACCACATTCCCCCACCTTTCTCCACTTGTTTTTACTTTCTCTTTCCAAGTAAAAATTCCCTTCTTTTCTACTTAAGTTTATTTAGCCAAATTATTCAAAGAAACGTGCATTTCCCTCGAATGGACTCAGACTAGGACGCAGTCCCACTATTACTGTCGAAGCACTACCTGACAAGTGCTCAGGAAACAGAAAAAAGACAGGCTTTAGCACCTGTCTTTTTTTCACTTTTTAATCCCTCCGTCAGGATTGGTATGCGGCAACCCTATTCATAGTGATTTGTCCGCCACTTTTCCCCAAAACGGATGGTTTTTCTATATGAAAATCAATTTGTGCTGATTATTGAACCGGTATTCCAGTTTCATCATATCCCGTACGAACTCTGGCCCGTATTGATTCAAGTAATAAAACACATTCCAAATCCTCTCCTGGGGTGATCCAAGAGGGTACAGTGAATTTGCTATCCGTTCATATTTTTTCAATATGACCGAATGTCGTTCCTTTGTACGGTCACCGATTTTGCCATACATGAAATTCAATTGCTTTTGAATGAATTCAATGTTTTTGTTCAACATCGGCTCAAGTCCTCTATCTAAAGCGACAGCGTGGGCAAATAGCTTTTCATGGTTCTCTTCAAGCTGTGATTTCAGCGTCCCGAACAGGGTGTCAACCGTCTCATCTTTCACGGAATCAAGGTAACTTTTCACAGAATTAGCGGTTCCTTCAGTCAGAACAGTTTCCAAACTGAGTTCCAATTCTTCAAGGTCGCTATGGATACTGCGCTCTACCAGCGTGATGTTTAACCTAGGAATGATTGGCGGCATCTTCATGGAAAACAACTCAAATACCTTTTTTAATTCTGCCCAATAGGCTATTTCCCCTGGCCCAGAAACGAAAGCCAATACAGGGAAAAGCATTTCCTGCATGAGCGGGCGTGTAATGACATTGTTGCTTAATCGTTCTGGATGATTTTTGGCTATCTGCAAGAGTTCCTGCTTGGTAAATGATACCTCACCGTTTTTTCCGCTGAAACCGCCTTCTACACGTTCAAGTAAACATCGATCTTTTTTTTCTGGATCATAATAAAATAAATTAGCTGCCCGTTTATCCATTTCAATCATTTTTGCATACCCTTTCGCATGCATGAATGATTGCTGTTCCTCGACCACTTCAGCAATCCGTCCACTTTCATTGACCATCGTTTCAAAGTATACCTTTTCAATTCGCCTTAATTCCGGATCTCCGGCATCGACTAGTAAAAGGCCATATTCTTTGAACCATTCATGAATCAGCATGGCGAAGAAATCGACGAAAGTATTCGATTGCTTAATGGTCTCCTTCATATCAATCAGGAGTTTATTCGTAAAGGCCGTTTCTCCATATGTTTCAATGATTTCCTCAAGCCACTTCTCTGCCTTTTCCGTTTCTAGCTCCACATCAGAAACCATTGTTTTATATGGCTGATAGGAAGGATAGGTTTTTTTATCGGGTTTACCGTTTTTCATAACATAAACATGATTGACTTCAGCCAAATCATGATCTTCTCCAGCTATCCAAAAAACTGGAATGACTGGCTGCCCCAGTTCTCTTTCTTGTTCTTCCGCAAGCTTAATGATCGAAATCACTTTATGAATGGTATACAGCGGCCCTGATAATAACCCAGCCTGCTGTCCTCCAATCACAACCACGGAATCATCACTGCGCAACCTTTCAATATTCCCCTTAACTGCCTCACTGAATGAAAGACGAGACATGTATTGTTGTATGTAATCCGACAATTCATCACGTGAAAAAGAGCGGTTCATCAATTCATTATATTTATTGAGATAAATGTCCGGCTTAGACAAGTCATAGTGAAAATAATCCTCCGTTTCAAGACGGTTTTGTAAATAGTCCGATGCAAAACGGTTTAAAGATGGTAACTCGAGATCTTTCATCTCCATTTCTGTTCTCCCTTTCTCTGCAACTACAATTCTTTTTAGAGTATAACATTCCGGTTTAAGAAAACAAAAGAAGTTGCCCAGCAGCAGAAAATTGATGCGATGTTCTATATTATGTAGTCAATATCTTCGTAATACTTGTAATTATGCCAATGGAAAATAATAGAAGGTAAGCTACGAAAAAGAAGGCGAAGTTCACTCTCCAAAAACCCTTTAATACCTTATGGAAAATGATTTCTTCTTTTACCTTGTAATGGACAAGGACCACCACGAATGCGTTGATGATCATGATAAGCATGATCACCCAAAGAATTTGCTTATCCCAAATGGTAATGATCAAATAATGGACTGATAATACGAACAGCAGCGTACTCATATCCATTGCAAATTGAACGGAGCGCCTATGGTTTCCAGTGAATTGTTTGGCACTTATAAAAAAAAGTATATACCCCACGAAAGGCAAGGTAATAAATATCGCGGCAAGGCTTGAAACTACGTACGGCACATTCTCATCCCCCCTGAGACTCTTTTCCTTTAACCATCTTATATAGAGAAGAAGTCAGGCAATCACTTTTCCCTTTACTCTTTGCCTCCGAGAGGATATGACCCAAAATAGCATCAATTTCCGTTTTACGGCCATTTTCTAAATCCTTTAGCATTGACGATCGATTTTCCGCTGTTGCCATACAAACGGATTTCACATGTTCAAATGACTCATCCTTATTTTTAACTTCCAAAATACCGGAGATTTCTTCAAAAAGATCTTGAAACAATTGGTAGTAAAAGGAGTTAGTGATTAAACCGCCATTTTCCACGTCAAGTATCGCTGTTAATGGATTTATCACTGCATTAACGACTAGCTTATCCATCAGCATCGAGTGAAAATCCTCACTCTTCGAAAAAGGAAAATGATCGATCCCTTCATTCACTAACGATAGTTGATCAAGTTCCCCCTTAAAGGAAGCGATCCTTGTAATGCCGAGCCCTGTATGCTCCACGGTATTCCCGTCATGTTTCAACGCTCCATGCTCCACTACCCCCACATATATGGTCGGGGATTGAAGCTGCTTTAAATAAGAAATATGCCCATAGCCATTCTGCAAGAATAGTAATGGAACCAGAATACCTTTGATCCTAGGCAATATTTGCGGCAGGTGATATTGCTTGACGGCTAATATAAGAAGATCCACATCCGATACCCCATCATCCAGGCACTTAGAAATGATGCCTGTCAGAAGCCTGCTTTCACCATCTGCAATAAGACGGATTCCATCACGTTTAATGATTGACGCCTGATCCGCAGTATGGGTATAGAGAGTCACACTATGTTTTTCACTTAAATGAGACGCAAACAGCAGCCCGATGGCCCCTCCCCCAACGATTCCAATTCTCATAATAACCTTCCTTACTTTTTGAAATATATTTACTATTTTATCACATTATCTTTTTTATCCTGCATCAAATTTCCTATCGTTGGAAAACGCAGCCAATCTGATTGAATGAAATGGAACTGCCATCAACAAGGCTCGCCATAAATATCAATGGGAAGATTTATTAATACGCCATTGAAGATATATTTTCTTCTTTAAGTGTTAATTTAATGGTATATTAGATACGAAAAGCTTAGCCATTTTGAAGACTTTATAGGAACAAAAGATAACTCCAATCTCAACCCACAAGAAATTGAAGGGAAAAGGGCGGGGGATAAAAGGCTATAAGCATTTAGTCAGCTAGGATAAGTCGATGATGTCATACTAGATTTAACCTAAGCTGGAATTCCACATGGTAAAGATCAGTGGGATGACTTTCAAAGGGTACTATCGGAAGAGGTTTATCAGAATTAAGGGGGAGCTTTTTTATGGAATACAAGGTGGAACGATTACTTGTAAATTTTAAAACGCTTGAGGAATTCAAAAAATTCAAAGAATACGGGATACAGGAACTGTCCATGCTAGATGATTTAGAGGGTAACATCATCGAAAATGACAGCCAATCACCTTTTTACGGAATCTTTTATGGCGACAAACTTGTAGCCCGCATGAGCCTTTATAAAAGAAGCGCTAAATTCGACCAGTATTTTGACAATTCTAGGGACTTCCTTGTTCTTTGGAAACTTGAAGTCCTGCCTAACTATCAGAAAAAAGGTTATGGAAGAGCTTTGGTCGAATTCGCCAAAAGCCTGAACATGCCTATCAAAACTAACCCAAGAGTTCATTCACAAGACTTTTGGAAAAAGATGGGTTTTTCTGCTGTTTCCTATGATTTGGACAGGGACCTCGGAGAAAACCCGCTGATTTGGAGCCCATTTGACATACAAGATAATAAAGAAATAGATACACAAGAATAAGGAAATATCAAGAAAATGCGGGCGGATTTTCCCACCCGCATTTTTTATTTATTGACCCTTTCCAAATTACCATTCTTATCCATTTGAAAACTCACCTTCGGATTCGTCTTTTCGTCCTCTTGTACACTAAGCTTTCTTGCGCGCTCCATAATCTGCATTAACGCACGATAATCTTCCTCAACAGCTTTCAGGTTTTCTTTAAGCAAAACATTCTCTTCCAGTAATCGGGCATTTTCCCGTTCAAGAAATAGTGACCGCTCAGAAATCCGTTCTTTTTCCTTATTATCAAGCTGAAAGAATTCATCCATTTTGCTTAAATATAATATAACTTCCTGAAGGGTAATAGATTCTTTATCTTCATGCTCGGGCGTTTTTTCTTCAATCGTGACATTTTCCACCGATGCAACCGAATCCCTTTCCATTCCAGGATTATTGACTACCTGTTCTTTCCTTTGTTTTTTCGCCAGCTCTATCCCTGATTTATATTGCTTCCTTACAAATGAATTCCAACGGAACCCACAAGCAGCAGATGTCCTCGATAACTGTTTCCCCACTTCTTCAAACGCCTTTAATTGTGTACTTCCTTCTCGTATATGCCTTAGTACCACTTCAGCCAACAACAGATCCTCATCATGAGTCCATGCATCTTGTCTCGCAATCGTCATCTCTCTACCTCCCAGCAAGTTTTAATTCATAATATGCACATGCTAGGAAAGATAGAAGATATATAGAGCGGGTAATATTTATTTTTTCTTATTTAAAAAACGATCGACTGCAGCATGATGCTCATCACTAGCCCAAAGTTTAGAACATTCCCGGATTTCCGCATCCATTCTTCCTTTAAGCCCGCTACCCTGCCATTTATGGACCAACAATCGTTTATAGGCCATCAATACCCCTGTCTCATGGCGAAGAAAATCTTCTGCGAACATTTCCCATCCATCCGTACCTTCTCCGACTATCTCATCTACGAAACCAAATTCCTTTGCTTCCTCAGCTTTATGTATTTTTGCATCCAATAATAGCTTTAGCGCTTTTTGCTCTGGTATTTTTTCAAGTAAAAGTGAAGCTCCGCCCCACCCTGTCGTTATTCCTAGAGTACCTTGTACAAATCCTAGCTTAACTCCGCTCTTTGCTAATCTGAAATCACAAGCTGTCGCTATTTCGCATCCACCGCCGAAAGCACTTCCATTGATGAGCGCTATTGTTGGTTTTGGGAAAACTGCTAGTTTATACAGAATTTCACCCATTTTCGATAACATAGCAAAGGCCTCTTCTTCTGTATGCAAATCCTGAAATTCCCTAAGATCGCCACCTGAACAGAATGCCTCAGAGCCCGCCCCTGTTAGGACCAGCAACTTAACTTCATCATCGCATGCAGCTTCTGACAATATCGACTCAAGTTCGTCCATCAATTGATAATTCACGGCATTCCTTTTCTCCGGTCTATTAAACAGGAGCTTCATGAAACCGCGTTTATCGTTTTCTACATCAATCACCTGATCCACGTAAACACCTTCTCCAAAATCATCGGCAAAACATAGATGATTCTAAATATTCTGCCAAATATATTTGTAAAAAAAGCACAGAGAAAAATCCCTGCGCTTTGATTAGCGTGTTGCATCAAGAAAGCAATGCTCTCAAGTAGGTCAAGAAATTATTTTGCGACAACTTCTTTTCCTTTATATGTTCCACATTCTTTACAAACGTGATGTGAAAGAGTCATTCCACCACAGCTCGGGCATTCTACCATACCAGGTACTTGAAGCTTGAAGTGCGTACGACGTTTTCTTTTTACAGTTTTCGACGTTCTTCTAAAAGGTACAGCCATTATTCCCACCTCCTTAAAAAATATAAAAAAGCTGGAAAAATCGGATTAACGATTTTTCGTTCCAATCAAGATTCTTTATTGTTGTCAAAAAAGTCGGCAAGCTTTGCAAATCTCGGATCAACCTTATGCTCATTTTCCTCTTCAGAAATAACAGCCCAGTCTTTCCCAGATTGAGGAGCAGCTTCGTTCGAATCGACATCCTCACAAAAAACCTGCATCGGAATTTCTAGCAATAAATTTTCTTTAATTACCGGTATTAGATCTACAACATCACCTTCCACAACAGTGACATCATCTCCGTAGAAATCAGTGCCATCTGCCTTTAAAAGAAAGGTTTCCTTTGTATCAATATCAATCGGATATTTAACGTCTACCAGTGTACGGGAGCAAGGTAATGTTAATTCACCTGAAAGATGCAAGTGAAAAGTAATCTCGGTCGAGCTGATATCAGCTCTTCCTGCTACTCTGATCGGAGAAACATCGCGAATTTGCGGGTCTCTTTCTCTAATGTCCAAGACATCCACCAGTTCATCAAACCGTAAATCTTTGTCCCGAATTTTTTGAAGTTGACTAATCGTCCATTTCAAATGAAATCACCTCAAGGCAACAAAAATAATTATAGCTTTCAATTATAAGTTTGTCAATATTTTTTCTTTACACTATAATGTAGTCATCCTAACTGATTGTCTAAGTTTTAAGAATCATTTCAAACAAAAAATCCCGACGATTACTTATAGTAATTTTACTTGAAATACTATTTTAGCACTAAGTTGATAAAATACAAAGTTTTTCTCTGAGGTGAACGAATGAAAGCTTGCGGTTTAGTAGTCGAATATAACCCTTTTCATAATGGACATGTTTTACATGCAAGAGAAAGTAGAGAAAAAACAGGGGCAGATGTTGTGGTGGCTGTTATGAGCGGGCCCTTCTTACAACGTGGCGAGCCCGCTATCGTCAGCAAGTGGACACGTGCCGAAATGGCCTTGAATGGAGGCATAGATCTTGTCATTGAGCTTCCCTATACTTTCGCGACACAAAAGGCGGAAATATTTGCAAAAGGATCTATTTCTCTTTTGGAGTCCCTTGGCTGTGACTCCTTTTGCTTCGGAAGCGAGGATGGCAGAATTGAACCATTCATTACCGCCCACAGAATTCTTTCGGATAATTCCGCAGCATTCGATGCCGCAATTAAAATGGCTATGAATGCCGGTAATAGTTATCCAGCCAGTGCTGCCCAGGCTTATCGATCAATCATCAATGGTGATGCGGCATTGGATTTGACGAAGCCAAATAATATTCTTGGAAAGGAATATGTAAGTGCTGCCCTTTCAAACGGCTACTCCATTCGCCCTTATACGATTCAAAGGGTCGCTGCCGGATATCATGAAACAAAGTTGTCTAAAGACCCTATTGCCAGTGCAACGGGGATACGTAAAGCCATCCATGAGCACCAGGAATTAAATTCTGTTTCCAGTTATATTCCTCAACCGACATTGAGTGGTCTTGAGCAATATTTAACCGACTACTATGCCTTGCATAACTGGGAAATGTATTGGCCAATGTTGAAATACCGAATCCTTTCTTCCTCTTTAATCGAATTGGCAGGGACATACGAAATTGAGGAAGGCATAGAACACAGAATTAAGGAGATGGCCAAACAATCTTCGAGCTTTTCTGGATTCATGGCAGCACTGAAGACAAAGAGGTACACATGGACACGTCTACAACGGATGTGTGTCCATATATTGACCCATACATTAAAGGAACAGGTGATTCACAATGACCAACCAGCCTATATCAGACTTCTTGGCATGAATGGCCGTGGACAAGAATATCTTCGCACAGTAAAAAAAGGCTTACCCCTCCCGCTCATCTCTAAACTTTCGTCCTATCAGAAGCAGGACATCGATACGGACTTGCGAGCGGCACAGGTGTTTGCACTGGGCTTGCCCGAACCGTATCAAGCTGCCTTGATGAAACGGGAATATGAATCTCCCATCATTTTTAAGTGAAGAATGGTTTAAGCTTAGCCCGTCCATCCTTAAGAGTAAAAATCTAATCATCAAAAAAAGCGCAAACAGTAGATGACTGCTTGCGCTTTTTTCATTTTTCTTTTCCTTTTAGCTTCGTTAAATAGGCTATTGCATCCTCAAAGTTGTCCACCGGCACGATCTTCATGTCCGTGTCGATATCCTTTGCTGCAATGAGTGCATCTTCATAATTCGAACCTGCTGCTCCGTTTTCATTTGGGGCAAAGAATATTTCGGCTCCAGATTTATCGGCTGCAACTATTTTCTGTTGAATCCCGCCAATTGGACCGACTGTTCCATCATCTGACATCGTTCCTGTACCGGCTATATCATACCCATTTGTAAGATCGCCTTTTGTTAATTGATTATAAATCTCCAATGAAAACATTAAACCAGCTGAAGGACCGCCTATTTGTTCTGAATCTATGGCAATCGCCGGTTTTGTGATCACTTTTCGGTTATCATCCAGCGAAATGCCTATTCCGACCCTATTTGGGTCATCTTTAAAAGGCTGCAATGCAAGAACGGCCGTTTTCTCCGTCTCTTCCCGCTTATACACTATTTTAACTTCATCTCCAGCCTTTTTTCCGTTAATATAGTCCATGAATTCCTGTGCAGACTTGAATTTAACATCATCGACCTGAATGATTTGATCGCCAGCTTTCAATTCTTTAGCTGCCGGCATTCCTTTTAGCACGTCCAAAACATATACACCCAGGTACTCGTAATCGACTTCTTTCCCTGCTTTTTCATATGCGATCTGAATGGCATTATTTTTAGAACCATCCATTAAGTGCAGCTGCCTGATATTATATTCTTCATCTGTTTCATCTTCACTTCGTATGGAGGTTTCCGGATAAAGCTCCTGATATTTGCTCCACTTCGCCATCATGTAGGAATATATATTCGCCCGGCCCATTCTTACAGTGGTTAACATAAAACTTCCTTTTGCTTCATCTCCTCCGGATACCTCAATGATTGGCTCCAATTCTTTAGCCATTCCTGGTTTTGATACATAAAAAGGTAGGGAATAAAGGGCTGATGCTATGAGTAGTATAGCCACCACCAGGAAAGTGCGTACATACATTTTACGGCTCATCTTCAAAGGACTCCTTCCAAGTAACAATGCTCTGCTTAATTTGATCTATCTTTCCTCTTGCAGCTTCTTCTCCAATACTAATTATTTCCTGTACGTTTGTAAATGATTTCGAGCTGTATTTCTCAACCCTGGGGCGTATCATGACGTCTGAAGCAAACTCCCTGCTTTTAACCAACTCCATTTGCAGAATATCGAGGCTTTGCATGATGACATCATAGATGGAATTTATATCCATATCCTGTTTCACGTGGGCTACATCCACACCAATTATGATGTCTGCTCCCATATCCTTTACGACTGAAACAGGAACCCTATCTACAACGCCGCCATCAACAAGCAGTCGGTTTCCGATTTTTTCGGGAGTGAAAATGCCGGGAATGGAGATGCTTGCCCTTACAGCCGGTGCGATGGGACCTTCCTGAAAAATGACTTTTTCCCCCGTTTTTATATCAGTGGCGACCACCGCCACAGGAATATCAAGTTCTTCAAATTTCTTACCATATGTAAATACCCTGATTAAATCCTTTGTCCGTTTACCAGAAATGAAGCCCATTTTAGGTATGGTGAAGTCTAAATAATACTTTCGCTTAAATGCACGGGACAACTTATACAGCCTCTCTATATCCGAACCCGCTCCATAAAAGGCAGCAACCATAGCTCCCATGCTGCTTCCAGCAATCATATCTATCGGAATGCCCTCTTGCTGTAATACCTTTATCACGCCAATATGTGCAAATCCCCTAGCTCCTCCTGACCCAAGTGCAAGCCCGACTTTTGGTTTCGACAAAGATAACCCTCCCGCCTATAACTAGTTCAAAATATTGAAATAACACTCATTCAAAGTTATGGTCTTAAACGGATTTATAGAAGCATATTATTTATATTGACAGTGAAACAAGCATGGCAGATATAAACTATGTAGCCAATGAAGTGAAGGGCTGCATTGAAAATTCCATTGTGCAGATCATTCTCATTTATACATGTCGGTACAATCCATATTACATCATGCGCTTACTTTTCGAGAAAAGGAAGTTCATATATTATTATATACGAAACGAACTGCCCTTATTTAGTAACCTTCAAGAGGAGGCTGAATTTTGCTAAAATCAAAATCTAAAACAGTACTGTTAGCTACCTCCGTCACGATGATGGCAGTTGGCTTGATCATCTTCCCCCAAGAATCCTTTGAAGCTTCCAAAGGCGGACTGAATATGTGGTGGACAATTGTTTTCCCTTCGCTTCTACCTTTCTTGATTTTCTCGGAGTTATTAATCAGTTTTGGGGTTGTCAGGTTCATTGGCGTCATGCTCGAACCATTTATGCGTCCCTTATTCCGTGTACCAGGAGTGGGCGGTTTCGTTTGGGCGATGGGACTTGCATCAGGGTTTCCAGCTGGTGCGAAGTTCACTGTAAGGCTTCGTCAGGAAGAACAATTGACCCGCATTGAAGCTGAAAGACTCGTTTGTTTTACTAATTCATCTAATCCATTGTTCCTGTTCGTTGCGGTTGCCGTTGGGTTTTTCCACAATCCTCATTTAGGGATCATCCTTGCACTTTCCCACTACCTAGGAAATTTTTGTGTAGGCATCATCATGCGTTTTTACCGTTGGAAAGAAGAAAAATCCCATACAAAAGTAATGACCAAGCTCCCCTCCATAAGACAAGCATTTAGCCAAATGCATCGAACCAGATTAAAAGAAACAAGACCGTTTGGCAGTTTACTTGGAGATGCGGTAATCTCATCCATTCAAACCCTATTAATGATCGGGGGGTTCATCATTCTCTTTTCGGTGGTGAACAAGCTTTTATTTCATATGAACATTACCGGATTGCTAGCATCGGGGGTCGGAGGGATTTTACATATTTTTAATTTCCCTGATTCTTTAAGCCTCCCCTTCATATCAGGCATGTTTGAAATGACTCTTGGTTCAAAATTAACCAGTACGGTCGAAGATGCGACGCTCTTTCAGCAAACCGTGATGACAAGTTTCATCTTAGCTTTCAACGGGTTCAGCATTCAAGCGCAAGTTGCCAGCATCATAGCCGCAACAGACATCCGTTTCACTCCCTTTTTTCTGGCTAGGATAGCACATGGCCTTCTGGCATCCATTATTACCGTCTTGCTTTGGGAACCACTCTATAAAGGCAATAGGTACAGCGGCAACCCGATAAACGCATTTCCAGTCAGCGGATCCGGTGAACACGCGAATTCCCTATATCAGAACATGCTTGATTTCGGCCCCATTCTAACCCTCGTGTTTTTGACCCTATACATCATCATATATACCAAAAGGCTTTTCAAAGGCCTTTCGTAACCGAAAAAAAGAGCATTGCGCGTTGGCAATGCTCTTTTTTCTATCCTTTTAGCTCCTCGTACTTTTTGGCCAGAGCTTTCTGGACGACGCTTGGCACCAGTTCAGAGATATCCCCGCCATACTTCGCAACCTCTTTCACGATACTTGAACTCAAGAAAGAATATTGATTTTTCGTCATGATAAAGAATGACTCTATTTTATTGTTAAGGAATCTGTTCATCGAAGTTCCCTGCATTTCATATTCAAAATCGGAAGTCGCCCTCAATCCCCTGATAATGGCATTCGCGGAAACGCTTTCAGCATAGTCGACCGTCAATCCTTGATAGAAATCCACTTTAACATTCGGCATATGAGCAGTCGCCTCAGTAATCAATTCCAGTCTCTCCTCCACTGTAAAAAGTGAATTTTTCGCTGAATTGTTCACGATGACAACATATACCTCATCAAAAACATTCGCTCCCCTTTGAATGATATCAAGATGACCAAATGTTATTGGATCAAAACTCCCCGGACAAATCGCTATTTTGGACATTCATAGTTCCCCCTGTTCGTGTACGTTTCCCCATTGATAAATCGTAACGGCAATGATGCCATAAACTTCTTTTCTCTTAACGGTAAAGTCACCAACTTTTTCTGGCAATGTTACATCATGGCCATGCTCACAAACAATGTATCCCATATCGTTCAGCAATCGGTATTTATGTATTTCTTCAAGAATCTCTACTAGCTTTTGTTTCTTATAAGGCGGATCAAGAAAAATCAATTCAAAAGTCATTTCCCTTTTCACCAAAGCTTTCAGTGCACGCTCTGAATCATTTTTATAGACTTCTGCACGGTCTGAAAACTTACATAGTTCCAAATTGGCCTTAACCGTTTGATTTGCTTTAAAATCCCGGTCGACAAATATGGCTTTATCCATGCCTCTGCTTAACGCTTCAATTCCCAGTCCACCGCTCCCGGCAAACAAGTCGAGGACCAGACCTCCCTCGAAATAAGGACCAATCATGTTGAAAATGGATTCCTTGACTTTATCAGTAGTCGGACGGGTTCCTGTACCCGGTACAGCCTTAAGTGGTCTTCCTTTACAAATTCCGGAAACGACCCTCATCATTCTCACCACATTTTATGACAAATTTCTGTTACTTTCCTATCCTAACATATTAGAAAAAGCTAGCCAATATTTAAACCCATTTGGTTTCATTTCCAAGATGGAAATTAACTTATCATTTCGTACCACGGAAAGAAGATATCCTTTCTTTTTATAAATCTTTTACATTTTGAATAATAAAGTGGTTTTTGGCAATAATGTGAATAACAACATTCCTTTTTAGGTGTTGTTGCCAACCGCGGAGAAGGCTTACGTTTCCCCATAAGTTCTTCCTCCGGTTTCTCCTCTCCCTTTGCCTTCTGGTCCTTAGTTAGACATAGAAGGACCCTGCATATTTTTGCAGGGCTTTTTTTATTGATAAACCTCTGATATCTAATTTTCTTTGTCATGATTCGTCAATAAAGTTGTCCTTCTCTTTTATGAGCGATAATGATAAAGTAATGAATAATAAGTTAGTTAGGAGAGGTTTAATTGATTCAACGTTTTATTGAAATTGGACAAGGATATTCCGATATATATGAGTTGCTGGAAGTAGGTCGCAATCAGAAACATCGAGTTGCAAGGCTTTTGGCCATGCATACTACTATAAATGATAAAAAGGTAACGTCATTGGTTATCGTCATGCAGCCCACAGATCCTGGGAAATTCCAGCCGCTTTACATTTGCCGTGAAGGTATACCCAACCCTCATGCCACCAAAAACAAACGCTATGAGCTTTTTGAGAACTTGGCGGAGGAACTGGATAGACCAATTATTGAAATCGACGTGAAACCTTCGGTGCTGTTTGCAGAAATCGAGTTGTACTACCAACACTTAATCGGCATTTTGCGAATGAATAGATATCTGCCACCATTAGGTTGAAAGTTTTTGATGCCCTGAATTGAAAAAAGCTGACTCCGCATGAGTCAGCTTTTTTTAAATTCCCATTTTATAATCATATTCTTTCGCTTTATCCGGTTTGGAATTTTCGAACTCCACCTTCAAAAAAGGCTTATAAGAAAGGTCCACTTTTTTAACGAACGAATAATTATTCAGCTTTTCCACTAGTGGTTCGACTTCATCCATATTCGTATAAAGAACTACATATTTCAACTTTTTTGAAACATAATGGATATTTCCAAATTTCCTAAGCATTTTGGCTTGTTTTAATGTATGTAAATAGACGATGATTCCCTGTCTCGCTCCAAGCATATCAATAACTCCCTTTTATAAAGGTTTTAACTAAGTGTAGCATAGCAGAATCTTTACTTTCAACCAAGAAAAAAAGATTATAAACGAAATTCTCTCACTATTATGAATATACACACTGTGAAGGGAGCCGAACAAACGATGGATTTAAACCAAATTTGGCATCAATTTATTGATCATCTATTAGATAATGATGAAATTACCCAAGCTTCGATAAAAAAATTCACAGGTATACCATTTTTATATATCCATTATCATCCGGCACAAAATGATAATAGTAAGCTTTCTTATTTAATAAAAAAAGCCGCAAGCCTTTCAATGCGTGGCAAGCAGCTTCATTGTGAAACCATTTTCGTACGGCAGGAAAAACATTTATATGTATTCCGGCATCGTTTTTATGTACCGCAGCAAAAGATGTTTTGCTGCGGCAACCTTTGTCCGGATTGTATTTTATATCGCAGTTAATCGCTGCTTTGTAACGTATACGGAATATAAATGATAAAAACAAGGTACAAGGAAGGATCTTTATACTTACATCGGTTCATTGACCCCACAGTCTCGACGAAGGTTCCTTACATGACACAGCCACCGAACTCCGTAGTAATGTCGAATTTCGATGGCTGCATGTTCTTGTATACCGGCCTAAATGTTAACCGATCTGGCCATTACCTTAAGCAGAGCATCCACAACTTCCGCCGGTTCCGCAGCTTCCCGTTGAACATCCACCGGATGAAACAAAAAATGGATTTCCCGCTGGGGTTTTGACCTGTTCAGAAACCGCTCGGCCAATTCTTCCGCTGATTTCATCAAGAACGGATTGCAATTCGGTCTCCGCCCGCTTAAACTCAGCAACGGCAGGATGCATATCCATGTCTCGTTTAGCTTGCCTGGTTTCTAAATTGATGCGTTTATAATCCGGATGATATTTACCGAACCTTTGAACATCTTCAAATAGATCCTTTAGCGAAGTAAACTTGGAAATTTTCCGTTGGGCCTCTTTGTCGCTTTGTAATTTATATAAACTAAGGAGGTATTCTTCCCCTATTTCAGAATGAAGGATCATTTCAGCTAATCCGTCAGCCTGTTGTAAAATGTCGATGATTTCCATAGTAGCAAGCATTAACAAGCTCACCTCCACAACCATTTTACCATTTCTCCCTATTAGATGCTAATGGTTTGATTAAATCGAGGAAGTGATATGTACCTCAATCTCTTTTTGCAGCCCTGTTTTTTCACCCGAACCATTCAATATCTCCAGCTTAATTTTATGCATGCCATTCGGGACATCCTTTAAGATAAATGCTGCCGTTTTCATATCGACTTTCTTTTGATTATCAATAAATACCGACACAGTTGCCAATTGTTCAGGATTTGATTCAGAAAAACCATAGTTTTTCAAGTGACACTCTACATAGACAGAGTTGCCTTTTACAAAAGTTTTTACCCGAAAGTCCTCATCTGAATTTCTGATGCTCGTTACAGTGGTGGCAGCTTTAAGTGTAGAAACACCTTGCATGGCTACTCCTGAATTTTCAGGTTCCGGTATTTTCTTTCCACAACCCGACACTGCCACCAACACTGTTAGAGCCAATATCAACTTTCTCATTCCATCGTCCCCCTTTTGCCTTTATTGTTCGCCAAAAGGAGTAATTTACTCTTATTTTCTTCATTCACCTGGAGCATTCATCGCTTGAAACATATGAAGCATCATTGAGGCAACCTGAACGCTTTCCGAAAATTTAGAAACCCGATGTGGAATCGACTTTTCAAAATAATATTTCGCTTCGGTTTCAAACACATCCACTTCATGGGGATTACGCATTAACCTTTTGTACCATGCAGGCTGAATCCTCAAGTAGTTTCGCATTTCTTCGTTTGTTTGAATGAATTCATATATATTCTGACGCATGAAAAACCCTCCTTAATCTTTAGTGAATAAAAAAGGGTTAGCTCTCTGCTCTTTTTCTTTTGGGGGAGGACTGGTATCACCTGATTTATTCCCTTGGAAAGCAGATAGCACTCCTTGGATTGCACCGATGGCCTGATTTGCATTCGTAATATATTGTTGAATCTGCCCCATATCCATATTCTTAACTGCACTCATTAACGAACCGATCAACTCATTGCTTTGGTCTTCCTTTTCAACCGGCGGTGATGGGGATCCTGTATTCACTTCGGACTCACCCGCACTGCCGTCAGCCTGCCAGCGTGGATGATCTTCTCCGAGTAAATACCACTCTTCAAAAAGTTCCTGCCATGTTGCTTGTTTGCTTCTCACTTCATTCACTAAATGAGGATGCTCCTTTACAAACTCCCGAAATCCATCCACGGAGGGCCGCTTTCTTTTTGCCATTACTCTCACCTCACACTTAGACATCGCCTATTGCACCATATGCTAAAGGTTAATAAAAAGTGCATAAGATTCATTTTCAAATGCAATTGGATTTCCAGTAGTATAATATTAGAAAAAAAGAGGGATTTTCATGTCGGATGCAAATGATTTAATCAAGTTCTTCCAGAAAGTGGATGAGTCTGCAAATGAAACAGAGTTATCTGTTTTACCGGAATTGTTTCAGGGTTATAAGCCAAAAGAGAGCAAAGGAAATCCTCTTATTTATCAAGCCTGCTGCAATTAAATAAGGATGTAAGCAAACAGGGTACGACACTTACGATGACTATGCCTAATACACTTCTTGTACATTATGAATTGAACATTATTCATGGAGGCATGATAGCTACCTTCATAGATTCTGGGGATGGGTACCCTTGCAAGCTCAACAGCTCCAAAAGGGTATGCTGCCGTGACTACATAGATCCAAGTTCGTTACTTTAAACCCTCCATTGGCGATCGATTAATGTGTACATTCGAATTAATACATAGGCAAACGATCATCATCGAGGGGAAGGTCCACCTTGATGATGAGGAACTATGCGCTATATAGTCAAGGAACTTTTTCATTTTAGAAATATAATCCAGAACAAAAAAAAACGGACCCTATGCGGATCCGTTTTTTTATCTCTTTATGAAATTCTGGGTGTAATACTTTTTATATACCCCGACGCCCAGACCTGTAAATTCCTCGTTCAGCATCGCATCCCGATGCCCTTTGCTATTTAGCCAACCTTCCATGACTGCAGCTGCGTCCACATAATTAGCCGCTATATTTTCACCTGCTGCCCTGTATTTTACATGACCTGCATCGAGACGCTTTTCCAAATCCCCCTTTGTTTCAGAAACATGGGTTCCTTCAGGTGCGTCTGTCATTTCCCTGCTATGAAGGTAAGCAACCTCCGCAGTTGGAGCATCCCATTCTAAAGGCTTCAAATCAAACCTACTGCGCATTATATTCGTAATATCGAATATTTGCTGCTCATTGCCATCTTCCACTTTCGCCAAGTCTTCATCAGAAAGGTCCTTAACTGTCACAAGTTCACCATGATAGGTCAACTCATACGGCTTTTGCTTCAATAGGGCGGAATCATTCAAAAATCGGATACTTGAAACAGTCCCGGTGAATTTATCCAAATAGAGCTGAACATTAATATTCCCTAAATCAATCAACGGCCTCATGTTCATATCTTCCTCCGATAATTCAAAACGATAGGAACTGTGACCAACTTCAATATCAACAGTAGGTTCCACATATAAGCTGGAATAGATGGCATCAATCGATTGTCCAATTTTAAAAGGAGCGACATTGACCTCATCACCGATTCCATAAGCAGATACCACTTTTTCATTTTCAACGGCTAATTGGAAATAATTATCATAGTCCTTTTTATAAACCCACCATTCATATCCATAGGCGGACATATCAATTCGATCTGGCTTACCGTATTCTTTTTCTATCTCTTTTGCATTTTTCCCGATTGTTACTGCCAGACCTTCTGTCACTTCAGTAACCCCTTCCTTTTCAGAGGAAGTGCTTTTTTCATTTATATGTCCATTGGGGTTAACACCTTTGTTACCATCAATAAGAGGGTTTCCTTCATCTTCATCGCCGATATTAAGATAAATACCGATTACGAAAAAAATAATGATTAACACCAACACCTTACCTAAACTGCGCAGAGGAACACTCCCTCTCTCTATCTAATTTATGTATCCAATGCAAAAACCTTTCTTTCCTGATTATATCACTGTTCAATCATAATTTTCTAATTTACGATAGACTGCCGCTTCATTAAATTTATTTAAAAAATGGAACTTTTGCGAATGATTAAAATACCATGGTTGAGTTCATTGCAACTTCCACCATTTCGTACTATTATAAAATATAGGATAAAATGGTATATTATAAACATACTTGGAGATTTTTAATATATTCATGTACATAATATTTTCCCGGTATGTCATTTTAATTCTTAATAGTAAACATAGGAGGTACTACTCGTGAAATTTGAAAGCTTTGGAATCGAAAACATCACAGCCGACTTAAACCGTTTAGATGACCTAATGCCGCAGTATGGTTTAATACGTGCAGAACAATGGGATTACGAAAGAGTCAGTTACGATCGTAAGTTCGAATTAAAAGAAGGCACGTTTTACCTGAGAATACTTGGCTATGCTACAGAGGGCGATGTAGGCGCTCACAGGGCCGTCATCAAACTAATGGTTCCTCTATTAGGAAAACATTATTATCCACACGGAATTGAATATGGCGAAGGAGAGGATTTCCCTGCTTCACTAGTTAAACAAAGTGAAAAAATCCTCGCTCAAATCAAAGAAGAACTTACACAATTCAACGGCCTGTAAAAGCCGTTAGTGAAAAGTGAAGTACAAAGAGAGAGTATCATGTGTGATGCTCTCTTTTTTTGTATCCATTACAAAAGCCTGATGCTTTTTTTGCACCAGGCTTTTTCATTATTTTAAAATCCTAGGATCGCCTTTATTAAAGATGTTGTTTCGCCGCCATGATAAATGACATAAAGCAGTATGTAAACAGCTACTCCAGTAATCCCAGTGAAAAACCAAATGACGCTTGTCGCAGGCCCGATTTTTTTATGGATGGCGAATTTACCTTTAAACCCAGTGGTAAGCATGATAATCCCCAAAACAGCTCCAGTCGTTGCAAGCGTTATATGGAAGATCAAAAAAATCGTATAATAAATTTTAATGTCATCGGGTCCGCCAAATGACGTACTACCAATGAAGACCGTCCGAGAAAGATATATAGTGAAAAAGATTACCGCAAAAACCGCAGCCGCCATCATGGTTTTTTTATGGGTCTCGATTTTGCGTTGTTTAATTTGATACCAGCCTATTGCAACAGTGATGGCACTTAAAACAATGAAGGCTGTACTTATCGTTGGAAGGATTGGTAAAGACATATGAATTGTAGTCCTCTCTATATTTATTAATCAACTACCATTTTATAAGAGGCAATCATAAAATTCAATAAAATCAAGGATTATTAACAGAATGCTCACTTTTATAGAATTGCCAAGTCAAATCACTGGCTATTTGCTTTAAATTTAAAAATCAGGCAATGGGATAAAAGACTTGTCCGCCCCAAGACAAGTCTTTTATCGTACAATTATTCTACAGTCTGAAAATCCGAAGGTATCGGATCGATATCATTTTGGCCGCCATTCTCCTTTTTGAACCAAGCAAAGAAAATGACACCTAATACATAGCCTAAAACGATTTCTTGAATCACCTTCATCAGAACCCCACCAAGCTGTTGATCCTCCAGCAATGGCAGTCCATTGAACATTTCTGGGCCACTAAGCGTTAAGCCCGACAGTGCTGAAGCAGGAACGCAGAGTTCCATGGCACTGGCCCAAGATTCCGCATTGGTAAATGTATCATACATCGGATCATTAGCAAAAATGATTAAAGCGCAAGCAGGGGTCATTAGAATGCCACTGCCGAAAATATAAGCTACTTTTTTCACACCTGATAGACTTTCACGTTCCGGCAGTTGATTGACAAGTGGGAACCACATCAAAACAGCAGTCGTAAATAAAAGGACCGTGTATCCGGCATGAAACCACATCCCCGTTTTGATAAAGTCGAACACTAACGGGATATGGTACAACGAGAAAAGAACATTAAAAAGTAAAAGGGCGATAAGAGGTCTCGTGAAAAATTGAAATAACGTCTTCACTCCCCTTGAATTTATGAAAGTTCTCATAAGCCAATCTGGAATCGCTATGATAAATAAAGGCGGAATCACGAGATAGAGCAGTGCCATTTGAAACATGTGGGCACTGAACATGATATGACTCAATAAATCCAGTGGCGATCCTTTTACCACATATAGAAGGAACATGGCTATCAAAAAATAAGTTGCCTGTTTAACGGAAAGCGATGAACTGCCCGAAAACTTCTCCCCTTTTTTTGTCACCATCCAAAAATAGCCAACGGTTATAAGTACGAGGGCGGCAAAATAATAAGGACTCCACAAAGCGCGAAATCCGAAAATATCAATAGACAAAAGAATCACCTCGTTCATAAACTTTTTCTTACTTTCATTATACCTAAAATGAAACATGGTAACAAATATAGATAAACCTGGATACTTTTTCTAGAAAAATAAAGAAAACCGGCTATCATCCAATAGCCGATTTTCTTTATGGTTTATAACCAAACAATCGTTGTGAACACAAGGACTGTTATCAAGCCGACTGCAAGGCCGGAAAATAAGAACAATGCAATGGTGCCATGCCCTTTATGCTTCATGTGCATGAAATAATACAATTGGAAGATCACTTGTACAACTGCCAGCAGCAAAATGACTGGTTTAATGAACCAATGTGAAAAACCCTCAATTCCTACTGCAGCAAAAGCAAGTAATGTAAAGAAAATCATAAGTGTAAATGATATCACTTGGTGTTTCATCTCTTCAGCATTTTTCTTACGGCGATATTTTAAATCGACATTCGGGTTCGCTGAATTTGATTGTTCATTCGCCATCAGTTATCCCACCATTCCCATTAAGTATACGACAGTAAAGATAAACACCCAGACTACGTCAATGAAATGCCAATAAAGACTTGCAACAAAAAATTTAGGAGCGTTATATAAATTCAAGCCCCTTCTTGCATTACGAACCATAAGAGATATGATCCAAACAAGACCGAAAGCAACGTGTCCTCCATGAAAGCCAACTAACGTATAAAACGCGGAGCCGAAGGCACTACTCGTAAATGTATGATGGAATTCATGAACATAGTGATTGAATTCATAAATCTCGAGTCCAAGAAAACCAAAACCAAGGGCAACCGTAATCACAAGCCAAGCCTGCATTTGTTTAAAGTGATTATTTTTCATATGGTACATCGCATACACACTAGTCAATGAACTGGTCAATAACAGCATGGTTGCTACAAAAGTAAGTGGTAATTCGAATAAATCTTTAGCTAGGGCAGCATCACCATTTGGAACTTTATCCTTCAATGCTAGGTAAGTTGCAAATAGCGAGGCGAATAATACCGTCTCTCCACCAAGAAACAACCAGAATCCCAAATACTTATTTTTACCTTCTAAAGTCGCTTTCTCGGGAGAAGCAGGCCAAGTAGCATCCGTGAATCTTTCATCTGCTTGCATTATGCCTTACCTCCCTTGTCTTTATCGTCCATAAGGTCTTCTTTATGAATATGGTACCCATGATCGTCCTTAACGGAACGGATAAACATTGAACCAAACGTTACCAAAAGCCCAACAATCATTATAGGCAGGGTCCATGTCTTATCATCCATATGGTATAAAGCACCGAATGCGGCGATAAATAAACCGGAGGCAATCGTTAAAGGAAGAATGGATGAATTAGGCATATGGATATCCCCAAGTGGTTCTGCAGGAGTCATTTCCTTTTTCCCTTCCATTTTTTCAACCCAGTAAGGATCTAATCCGCGGACTAACGGCAGTTGTTTAAAATTATAAAACGGCGGCGGTGATGGAATGGCCCATTCAAGCGTACGGCCATCTCCCCAAGGATCATTGCCGACTTTTTCATTCTTCACAGATGTAATGATGATATTGATGACCATAACCAAGACACCAAATGCCATCAAAAAGGCTCCAACAGTACTAATCATATTACCTGTATTGAAACCTTGATCGTCCAAGAATGTAAATACGCGACGAGGCATCCCCATCAAACCTAAGAAATGTTGAATGAAGAATGTTAAATGGAAACCAATCAAGAACGTCCAAAATGTGATTTGCCCCAATTTTTCACTTAACATTGTTCCAAACATCTTCGGCCAATAGAAATTGATTCCAGCCAGTAAACCTAATACAACCCCACCGACGATTACATAGTGGAAATGAGCAACAACGAAATAACTATCATGGTATTGATAATCAGCAGGTGCAGATGCGAGCATGATACCTGTCACGCCACCCATTGTAAATGTAGGAATAAAGGCAACTGCATAAAGCATCGGAACCGTGAACTTGACGCTTCCTCCCCACATCGTAAAAATCCAGTTGAATATCTTAATACCCGTCGGTACAGCGATAGCCATGGTCGCCACGGCAAAGATTGCATTTGCGATCGGACCTAGACCAGTGGTAAACATATGATGCGCCCAAACCATGAAACCTAAGAAACCGATTAAAACGGTTGCAAATACCATCGATGAATAACCAAACAATCTTTTTCTGGAGAATGTAGCGAAAATTTCGGAAAAAATACCGAACGCCGGAAGAATCAGGATATAAACTTCCGGGTGACCGAATATCCAGAATAAATGCTCCCAAATAATCGTATTTCCCCCTGCCGCTACATCAAAGAAATTCGCGCCAAACATCCGATCGAACATCATTAACACCAATCCCACGGTAAGCGGAGGAAAAGCGAATAATATCAATGCAGAAACAACGAAAGTTGACCAGGTAAACAGCGGCATACGCATATATGTCATACCAGGCGTACGCATATTAATAATGGTAACAAGGAAATTGATCCCTGCAATTAGTGTTCCAAAACCTGAAATTTGTAGTCCGAGGACGTAAAAATCAATGCCATGGCCTTCGGAGTGGAGGGAAAGTGATGCATACGATGTCCAGCCTGCATCTGGAGCCCCCCCTAAAAACCATGAAAGATTTAAAAAGATTCCCCCAAAGAAAAACAACCAAAAACCTAATGAGTTCAAAAATGGGAACGCAACATCACGTGCCCCTATCTGTAATGGTACAACAGCATTCATAACAGCAAATACCAATGGCATGGCCGCCAGAAATATCATTGTCGTACCGTGCATGGTTAATATTTCATTATAAAATCCGGCACTTACGAAGTCATTATTTGGGATTGCAAGCTGGATACGGATAAACATCGCTTCCAAACCGCCGATTACAAAGAATAACCCGCCAGAGATAAGATATAAAATGGCGATTTTCTTATGGTCTACCGTCGTCAGATAATCCCAAATCGTAGCGCCAAATCCTTTTTTATTAGCGTACGTACTCACGATTTAACCTCCTTAATCAATGTTCTATTTGTCTTCCACCTTAAGCTCTAATAGATAAGCTGCCAGTGCATTAATATCTGAATCTGAAAGTTCGCCGTAAGTACCGGTCATCGTATTGCCCGGTTTATACTTCTCAGGATCCTTGATCCATTTTTTCACATTCTCTTCCGTATGATCCAATACGCCAGCTACTTTTTGACGTTCACCGAATGTAGCCAGGTTTGGAGCCTTACGTGCAGCCTCAGGCCTGCTGTCATTTGGTGTCACCGCATGGCAGCCTATACAACTTTGATTAAAGACATCTTCACCCTGTTTGGCCAGATCACCTTCAACTACAGGTTCCTTCGCTGCTTTCATATCTTTAGTCCAAGCTTCAAAATCGCTTTTAGACTTCGGTACGACCTTAAAATCCATCAAAGCATGTGAAGGACCGCAAAGTTCAGCACATTTCCCGTAAAACAAATTGTTCGAATCTTCTGCCTTTTTACTGTCGAATTCTAAGTAAAACTGATTGACTCCTTCTGTATTTGTATCCATCTTTCCTCCGGCAGACGGTACCCAGAATGAATGCTTAACATCTGAAGCAGTTAGATTGAAATACACCTTTTGATCTGTTGGAACAACCAAATCCTGACTTGTTACAACGCCAAGGTCTGGATATTCAAACTCCCACCAATAAAGGTTCGCCCTAACATTCACGACAAGTGCATCTTTCGTTTTTCCATCCTTATCTTTCTTGTCCATTGCCTTTGTGTCGGCTAAGTCGAAAGTCGTGACGACAGTTGGAACAGCCAGAACAATTAAAAGAAGGATAGGAATAACAGTCCAGATAATTTCGAGTTTATGACTTCCTTCAATTTGTTTCGGTATTGTTTCGTCGCCTTTCTTCCGACGGAAGCGCAGTAAAACTACAACGAACAAAATAATCACAACAATAATAACCAGTACCATGATTAGTGTACTCAATATCAGTAAGTCATACTGAGATTGCGCAACATCGCCAGCTGGCTTCAGCGCGGATAGAAATGGTTCGCCGCAGCCCGAAAGGACAAGTCCTACAATACCCAGCAGAGCAATTAGGCGCCATTTGTGCAGCCTTTTTTTCATAGCTTCAGAAACCCCTCTTTCGTCAAAATTTTCTCACAAAAATAAAAATGGGCGCAATTGCGAATATTCTCTCTATGTCAATTTCTAAAAAGAAAGAATCCCTAATCTAAGGAATTATTAAGATGTCGAATGTAACCGCTCTTATGTATGACCCCGTTGGCTCCGTTAATATGTATGAATGGCGGTCAGTGCATTATTTATGAGTAAGCTGGAGCCTGAAAAAGAACAGGCTGCCAGCTTATTTTAACCAAAACTAGATGAGTGTAACAATAACCATCGCTACAAATAAAATGGTCATATAATTTAAAGAATATACAAACATGGAGGTTGCCCATTTAACATCATCTTTCTTTTTATACCCCTTTATCCCCAAAATAAGCCAACCTGTGCTCAATAAAGCAGCAAGAATAACTAGCGGAGTTCCTAATGGAGTTAAAAAGAAAGGAACGAACATTAAACAGACGATCCATAGCATAATCGATCTTTTTGCGGCCTTGAACCCTTTTACGACCGGAAGCATAGGTACTCCAGCTGCACGATATTCTTCGACACGCCTCATTGCAAGTGCATAAAAATGAGGAGGCTGCCACAAGAACATGATCGCGAACAGGACCCAGGCGATCTTATCAAGGCCCGGGTCGACTGCAGCCCACCCGATAAGTGGAGGCACCGCTCCGGATATACTGCCTATAATCGTATTCGAGACAAATCTACGTTTGAAAACCATGGTATATAAAACAACATAGGCGAAGACGCCCAATGCACCTAGTATGGCAGTTGTCATATTAGTCAATGCAAGTAAAATCAGCCCTGCAGCAATTAAGCCGAAACTTAAGACCAATACCTTTGAAGGCTGTACTTTCCCAGTTACCGTTGGACGGTTTTTCGTTCTTTCCATTAAATGATCGATATCACGGTCATAGTAATTATTGAAACTGCAAGATCCCGCCATTATGAGCGCCGAACCTGCAAGTGTATAAAACACTACATCTAGATTGCTTAAGAAGCTAAGCCCCGAAAAATGAAGAGCTAACCACACGCCGGTAAAAGCTGTAATTATATTTGAATTGACAATCCCCACTTTTATAAGTGCGAGAAAATCCTTCCAAGCTGTTGTTTCAGGTATATCCGATTGAAGGGCGGCTTTACTGTCCTCCATGACAGCTTCTGACAAACCCCTTGTTTCTGACATTTGTTTTCCTCCTTTAAATCATTCAGCACAGACGCAAATGCAAAAAAATACTTACATATGCTATAGAACATTATTTCATACTTTTTGATATTTGTAACCAAGGAAGCGTAAACAAAAAGTAAATTATTTACCAATGACCGTTGTCAATGGAATCCATCGAGAGCTATCATTCTTAATATCATGCTTAATAACAGTAAAATTTAGTAAAATCATTTCTTCAATATATTAAAACACATTTTTGGAAGCTTTTGTGAAAATTTTTCGGATATTTTTTGACCAATTTGTGTCTCAATAATTTACTGCTCTTGTAAGATGTTCATCAAGAACATGAATAGTATGCTATTATCATCATCCCCTAGGCTCTATCCCTATTTTGCTCCTACTTAAAGGTTTACACTCCCTTTATTTCTATCAAAGTCTTTTGTAACTTTCAACTATTTCAGGCATTTTAATTAATAGTTATAATATTAACTGAACTTGTAAAATCATTCTATTTTGTGTAATATCGAGGAAGTTCGACAAATATTATGAAAAATCTTATGCTATTATTAATTTTATGGAACAACCCTAATTTGCTACAGAGAAAAAGGTGGGACTACTAGTGAAATCGTCTCTTAAATGGTTTGCTGTTTTAACAACGATTGTAATGCTTTTCATCTTACTTGGTGGAGCTTTAGTCACGAAGACGGATTCCGGCATGGGATGCGGCAGGTCCTGGCCATTGTGCAATGGGCAATTGATCCCGGACAAAATCACGATTGAATTGGTCATTGAGCTTTCCCATCGACTCGTTTCAGGTGCTGGAGGATTCTTGGTTTTAATTCTATCGTATCTGTCTTGGAAAAAAATCGGCCATATCCGTGAAGCGCGTTTCTTATCCGTCCTTTCTTTTGGTTTTCTGTTACTACAAGGGTTGATCGGAGCGGCTGCCGTCATTTGGTCACAATCCGATTTCGTCCTTGCCCTTCATTTTGGCATATCGCTCATTTCCTTTGCTGCCGTCTTTTTACTGACACTGTTGATTTTTGAAGTAGACAAGAAGTTCGAAGCCGAAAAACTTATAGTTGACAAACGAATGCAATTCCATATTATTGGCGTATTGATTTTTTGTCTGGTAGTCGTATATACGGGTGCTCTTGTAAGGCATACAGAATCAAGTCTTATCTGTAAGGATTGGCCTTTATGTGTAAATGACAGTCTTGCACTCCCCTCCAACCTTTATGAATGGATTCAGATGGGTCACCGTGCAATGGCAGGCGCTATTTTCATTTGGGTATCATATGTGGCTTATATCGCAACAAAACATTACAAAAATCAGAAAGTGTTATATGGCGGTTGGATTGCTGCATTCATTCTTGTATTTTTACAGGTTACCGCCGGAGCCTTTATCATTTTCTCAAGGCAAAACTTATATATCGCATTGACACACGCATTATTCATTGCCTGCTTTTTTGGTGTAATGAGCTATTTGATGCTATTGACATCAAGAAGCAAAAAAAATGCCCTAGCAAAGCAAAAAAGGAACTCCACGCAAACAGTCAAAGGACAGGATGAACAGGATATAACACCGACGGTACCCGCCCGTTAATATCTGATTGTTCAATCAATAATATAATAGGATAAAATAAAAACCACCATTCCAGGGAATGGTGGTTTTTATTTTATCCTAAAAGAGTGCTTCGATGACCGTACATTGCCTAAAAAGAGGGTACAGAACAGCTTGAAATCTTAAGCATACCCCATATACCCCAAATCATTCAAAAGGTCACAGTCAGCGATATTACTTAGTTATTTCAATCAATAAGTCTCCAGTACTGATCGCTTCTCCATCTTTTACATAAATATCTTTTATGGTCCCGGAGAATGGTGCTTGCACGGTAGTTTCCATTTTCATCGCTTCCGTAATGATCAGGTGATCACCCTGCTTGACCTGATCGCCTTTCTCGACCACTACACGAATAACCGTACCTGGCATTGTCGCACCGAGCTGTTCTTTATTTTTTGGGTCAGCCTTCATTTTTGATACAACGGAAGATTTAATGTTTTCATCCTTGATGATTACTTCACGTGATTGACCATTCAACTCAAAATACACAACCCGTGTTCCATCAGCCAATGGTTGACCGATTGAAACCAATTTTACGATGAGCGTTTTACCCTTTTCAATTTCAACTTCGATTTCTTCCCCTAGCCTCATTCCATATAAGAAAGTCGCGGTATCGAGGTTGGAAACATCTCCAAACAGCTCAATCGTTTTATTGTAGTCCAAGAATACTTTTGGATATAGGGCATATGCAAGCACATCGAAATCAGAGACTGCCCGTCCCAATTCCTTGAATAATTCTTCTTTAAGAGCTGCAAAGTCCACTTCTTCCAATAATTCGCCCGGTCTCACTGTTATAGGTTTCTTCCCTTTCAGGATAACGTCCTGAAGCTCTTTAGGGAATCCCCCAACTGGCTGACCTAGATAGCCTTCGAATAGCTCTATGACTGAATCAGGGAAATCGATGGATTTGCCTTTTGTCAGAACATCTTCTTCAGACAGGTTATTTTGAACCATGAATAAAGCCATGTCCCCAACAACTTTCGATGATGGAGTTACTTTAACGATATCGCCGAACATTACATTGACGCGCTGGTACATTTCTTTAACTTCATGCCAGCGGTCTCCCAGTCCCACTGCTTTGGCTTGCTGCTGCAGATTACTATATTGACCACCCGGCATCTCGTGTTTGTAAATCTCGGTATGAGGTGCATTCATGCCGCTTTCGAAGTCATGATAGAATTTCCTGACCTCTCCCCAGTATTCTCCTAAACGCTCTAGTGAATCGACTTCCAATTTAGGCTGTCTGCTTGACCCCTCCAATGCATAATGAAGTGTTTGTACACTTGGCTGCGAGGTTAGTCCAGCTAAAGAACCAATCGCCGTATCAACGATATCCACACCAGCTTCAATCGCTTTCGAATACATGTAAATTCCATTTCCGCTTGTATCATGAGTATGCAAATGGATCGGAAGGGATGTAGTTTCCTTCAGTTCCGAAACAAGGCGGTAAGCAGCTTCAGGTTTCAAAAGGCCAGCCATATCCTTGATCGCTAAAATATGGGCACCGGCATGTTCTAATTCCACTGCCATATTTTTATAGTAGTCGATATTATACTTGCTGCGTGATGGATCATTCAAATCCCCGGTATAACAAATGGCCGCTTCCGCAATTTTTCCGGATTGACGGACTGCATCAATAGCCAATTCCATCCCTTTAACCCAGTTTAAACTATCGAAGATACGGAAAACATCTATGCCTGCATCCGCTGATTTCTCTACGAATTCACGAATGACATTATCAGGGTAATTTTTATAACCAACTGCATTTGAAGCCCTTAAAAGCATTTGTAATAAGACATTCGGTGCTTTTTTCCTGAAACTTAACAGCCTGTCCCATGGATCTTCTTTCAAGAAGCGATATGCAACATCGAAAGTTGCCCCGCCCCACATTTCCATTGAAAATAAATCAGGAAGTAGTTTTGCTGTAGGCTCAGCGATATCCAGGATATCTTTCGACCTAATTCTCGTCGCCAGTAAAGATTGATGTGCATCACGGAAAGTAGTATCGGTGATCAATACCTCTTTCTGTTCTTTGATCCAATTGACCAGTCCCTCTGCACCTTGCTGTTCAAGTATATTTTTTGTACCCGAGATAAGCGGCAGGCCACCAACATTCGGAATTGGAGCTGGATCAAAAACAGGTTTTTTCTTTTTCTCGACTCCCGGGAATCCATTCACGGTCACATTTCCGATATATGAAAGCATTTTTGTCCCACGGTCTTTTCTTATTGGGAAGTGGAATAGTTCCGGTGTTGAATCAATGAATGATGTATCATATTCCCCATTTATGAAGTTCTCATGTTTTACAACATTTTCAAGGAAGGGGATATTTGTTTTAATACCACGAATCCTGAATTCCTTAAGGTTACGAACCATTTTGGAAGCTGCCTGCTCAAATGAAAGCGCATGAGTAGAAAGTTTAACGAGAAGGGAATCATAATATGGTGTGATGACCGCACCTTGAAAGCCATTTCCAGCATCCAGACGAACACCGAATCCCCCACCGGAACGGTAAACCATCATTTTGCCGGTATCAGGCATGAAATTATTCAATGGGTCCTCAGTCGTCACCCTTGATTGAATCGCATATCCATGAGTTTTAATTCCTGCTTGTTCGGGAATCCCGATCTTTTTGCCATGAAGTTCATGCCCTTCAGCTACCATGATTTGAGATTGAACGATATCAATGCCCGTAATCATTTCAGTAATGGTATGCTCAACCTGTACCCGTGGATTGACCTCAATAAAGTAAAATTCGCCATTGGCTACAAGGAACTCGACCGTACCAGCGTTTACATAATCAATATTTTTTGCCAACTTGACGGCTGCCTCACAAATCCTTTCCCTTAAATCCTCGGAAAGGGAAACGGAAGGTGCCACTTCCACAACTTTTTGATGCCGTCTCTGAACGGAACAGTCACGTTCATATAAATGGACGATATTCCCATGAGTATCAGCCAAAATCTGAACTTCGATATGTTTCGGATTTTGTATGAATCTCTCTACATAGACTTCATCATTACCAAAAGCTGCTTTAGCTTCTGATTTTGCGCGATCATAAGCCTCTTCAACTTCTTCGATTTTTTCGACAATCCGCATTCCGCGTCCGCCACCGCCTAAAGAGGCTTTTATAATAATTGGAAAACCGTATTGTTCACCAAATTCCTTAACTTCTTCAACACTGGTCACCGGTCCATCGCTACCAGGGATAACCGGAATGTCAGCCAGTTCAGCTTGTGTTCTAGCTTTTACTTTGTCACCAAACATATCTAGGTGTCTTGATTCTGGTCCGATGAAGATTATTCCTTCTTCCTCACAGCGTTTCGAAAATTCAATATTTTCTGAAAGGAAACCATAACCAGGATGAATCGCATCGACTCCGCTCATTTTGGCAATCGCAATTATGCCTTCAATATCCAGGTATGCATCAATCGGCTTTTTGCCTTCCCCAACCAAATATGCCTCATCCGCTTTATACCGGTGATAAGAACCATAATCTTCCTTTGAATAGATTGCAACTGTGTGAATGTCTAATTCCGTACATGCCCGAAAAATCCTTATCGCTATTTCTCCACGATTTGCCGCAAGTACTTTTTCTATACGTTTCCCCATTGCTACCACCCTAATCAATATGTATTTTTATTGAATATATAGAAAAAAAGCGTGAAAGATTTCAAACACTTTTTATTCATAATTTTATTTCCCAATTAAGGAGATCAATCTGATTAAGCTCTTTTTATCGCTGATGTAATTATTTTGATATATTTTATATTGTTGTTTTTTACGTACAATAAACACTAAAAAGAGCCATACACCATTAGCGAATGAAAATTAACTATAATAATATATTATCAATTTGATTTAACATTCAATTAATATAACCATAATACTAAAATTAACTGAATACAATAAAAAAATAAAAAATTACATATATTCATATATAAAAACAAGGAATTAGCTCTACCATTCCCACTAACAATACGTTGTTAATCAAAGGCATACGACCAGAAAATGCCACATGTTTAATGCTTTATTGAGAAATTTGAAATGTGAAGATGACCACTAAACATTACATCGAAAATTCAAAAAAATAAAATCGAACTTCTACGGATTAATTAGTATGTCACTATTAATTAATAGTATAACACTATTGATTAATAGTGTATATAAATAAAAAACTCAAACAATCATCGAGATTTGTTTGAGTTAGTATGTTTTATCTATTATTTTTTTAATGATGCTTCATGCAAAACTGACAATTCCTGTTCAAGGGTTTCCAAAAGGGATTTACCCTCGGTTTCCTCTACCAAACCTAAACGTACGGCAAAATCAATTTCTCGTGATAGGCCGAACATTTGTGTATCAAGTACCTCTTCATATAAAGGACATTGAGGCATAGTGAGATTTTCCATTTGAACTTTTATCAGTTTTAGAATCTTGTCAGCATCTGCTTTTAATAAAGCATAAGCTTTTTCTCGATGATTGACAAGCATATCAGATGCCATGTTAAATCCCCCCGCTCAGAGCGATTAAATCTTATCTCTAAATTCTACCTTTAGTTTTGTGAAAAAGCAAGGACATTGACAAACAATTTGCCATTGAGATATCACGATCACCTTGCATATGAATATACCTAGCCATGGAAATTGTTCACCATCGTGAAGATGTGACATTTCAATTATAATTGATTATAATCATTAAAGAGCAACAGAAAGGAATGAGATATTTGGAACCCATCGTATTTATAAATGGAAAAGTGAAATATCCAATTACTCTAGATCCTGGAGTATGGATTTTTGATGACCGTAAAGTTGAAATCGATACATATTTCCACGCTGAAAGAGTTCAAGTCAATGAATTAGAAGAATATACGATTGCCGCCTCCAAACATTGGCAAAAAGAAATACAAGAAGGCGCAACAATGCCACCCACATTAAAAACGGAACGAAAGTTCGAGAAACAAAGATTGCTGGAAGGGACTTTCGGCATCCCTTTTGAACCTTTTTTAAAAAATGCCGAACCTGAAAATGGGGTAACTGAAGTCATCGTTACAACCGATGATGAGGAGCTTACATTCCCGTTGGAAACGGCACTTGAATTTTTCCTGGGCTTTTCCAAGGATGGAAAGCCGCTTAAAATATCCGAGGGCGGCCCTATGGAAATTTATTTCGGAGACGCTTCCAACATCAATGATCCGATAAAAAATGTACGGTCTTTCACCGTTAAATAAGACTTAGTCCATTCTTACCAAAAACTTTAGAGCAATCGGCAAGGGGTACCCCTTGCCGATCGTATTATAAAAGCGTAGCCGCTAGTTGGGCCAATCCAGATCTTTCCCCTTTTATCAATTTAACATGGCCGGCAATACGCTCGGTCTTGAATTTTTCCACCACATAGGTCAACCCATTATTATATTCATCTAAATAAGGATGATCTATTTGTTCCGGATCTCCCATTAATACAATTTTGCTCCGCTCCCCGACTCTGGTCAAGATGGTCTTGACCTCATGTTTTGTTAAGTTCTGCGCTTCATCGATGATGATGAACTGATCCGGGATGCTCCTTCCCCTGATATAGGTGAGGGCTTCCACTTCAATCGAACTCATGCCTGCTAAAATGGCATCCAATTCCCCGGGTTTTTTCGTATTGAACAAAAATTGGAGATTATCGAAAATAGGCTGCATCCAGGGTCTTAATTTTTCTTCTTTTTCCCCTGGCAGATAACCAATATCTTTACCAACCGGAACAATGGGTCTGGCAACCAGAAGTTTCTTATATTGTGACAAATCTTCAGTTTGCATCAACCCTGTTGCCAATGCCAATAAAGTCTTACCTGTACCTGCCTTACCAATGAGCGTCACAAGCTGGATATCCGAACGAAGCAACAAATCAAGGGCCATCGTCTGCTGGACATTTCTCGGTTTAATTCCCCAAATATGTTCCCCTTCATACATCAATTTCTTAACGAATCTGCAGTTCTCATCCACTATCCCAATCGCAGAAGCTGAACTGCCCAGCGTGTCCTTCATCAACAGGAATTGATTTGGATAATATAAATCTTTTGTCAGTTCTTCCAGTGCCAGAAAACTTTTTTCATAAAACTTATTCAGATTATCAATCGATACAAATACTTCTTTGTGCCCAGCGTATATATGGTCCAGTTCTACGACACGATCATTTAAAAAGTCCTCTGCCTCAAGACCGATGGCATCCGCTTTAACCCTGACGAGAGTATCTTTGCTAACCAAAATGACCGTTTTTCCATCTTCCTTCGTCTCTTCTTCCAAAGATAAATTTTTCGCAACTGCCAATATCCTGTTATCATTCGTTTTCTCCACAAAAATTTCCTGAAGCTTATGAAATGAACGGTGGTTGAGTTCAATCCTTATGCTGCCTCCATTATGAAGCGGAATACTCTGATGAAGCTTCCCTTTTTCTCGAAAGCTATCGATCAATTTCGATACTTGCCTGGCATTCCTTCCGATTTCATCCATATACCTTTTTTTCGAATCCAATTCTTCTAATACGACTGCTGGAATGACAACTTCATTATCTTCGAATGAATAAATCGAATACGGATCCTGCAACAGGACATTTGTATCTAAAACATAGATTTTTTTCCCCAATATGACGCCTCCTGCCTGCTCTATAGGATATGCCTTACCATTTACTACACTCAGCAGTTATGTAGCGGACGAGACTGTTGATAAAATATATGTTCCTTTGCATAAAGATAGAAGAACATTTACAGACTATAAAGAAAACTTCCAGCAAAGATTGCAATCCCCGACATTGATTACACCATATTTCACTGCATTTTATATTATATGCATCAGATTTGGTCAGTGATGGACAGGCTGGAACCAAAGAAGACCATTAAGGAGGTTTTACATTGCAAAAAATCTTATTGTCGCTCGCTGCTGTTTTGTTGATGACAGGTTGCTCAATGGATAATAAAAATGAAGTGTCTGAAAATAATGCGAAAAACAATTTAACGAAAGTCAATAATTCGACTATTAAGGAAGCAGACAGACACACGGGTCAGCAAACAGCGAAAAGACTCACCGGTTTGGCTAAATCCATTCCTGAGGTGAACGATGCCACCGCAGTCGTACTTGGCAAATATGCCATCGTCGGAATAGATATTGACCAAGATATTGAGCGTTCACAAGTTGGAACGATAAAGTACTCAGTTGGAGAGGCTTTAAAACATGATCCTGATGGTGCAAATGCCATCATCGTCGCTGACCCAGATTTAAATGAGCGGATCAGGGAGGTAGCCAAAGATATTAAAGATGGCAAACCGGTAACTGGGTTACTAAATGAACTGGCTGACATCACTAGTCGAGTCATCCCGGAGGTTCCTGGTGATATTTTAACCCCAACGCCATCGAAGAACATCGATAAGGAAAAAAATAAACTTGATGATAAAACGGAAAGAACAGAACTCGATAAAGAGCAAAATGATCAATCCAATCACTTTAAAGAATGAATTTTCCTGACCCGAAGTGAATCTTCGGGTTTTTGACTATCCCCGCCATGAACCAGGTAACTATAACCTTCAAATGTTAGTTTCACTTTATCCTCGTTTTACCATAAAAATATTGGTATACTTAAAAGCATATTCAAATTGAAGTGAGGTTCAACTAATATGAAGGTTAAATGTGTAATATGCGATCAAATTGAATCTATACCTGACGATAGCCCAGAAGCAAAGAAACTTCGCAACCGTCCTATACATACCTATATGTGCAATACATGCAGCCAACGCATAGAAGAGCGTACGAACGAGCGGATTGCAACCGGAAACTTCCGTCTTTACCGGACGATCAAAAATGAAGATGAATGGTAGAATATTTTATAAAGTTTCCCTGATTGGTCTCATCAATGGAATTCTGCTTGGAGTGATTATGAAGTGGATCGAAATGTTTTCCGGTAAACAAGTGTATAAGCTTTTATTGAATGTGGATTTCCTTCCTGTAATTGGAGATGTTTCCTGGGGTGAGGCATCATTGTTCTTTTTCCACCTCCTATTCTCACTGGCAATTACATTTAGTTACGTTTTTATTCTTCATCCTTTGAAAATTTTCAGGAAATGGAACAAATATGTACTTGCTTTTATCACGATCATTCCCGCCATCATGCTTTACTTTCCACTATCGGCGCTGTCGAAAACAGAAGTTGTCCTTCCTTCTGATTTGACAGCTTTCTTTTTGTGGACAATCTTACATCTTTTTTACGGACTTTCCCTCCCTAAAGCAATATAAAAAAGAACCGTACGTATGCACGGTTCTTTTTACCATTACTCGATATTTTTATACTTCTCTGGCTCTAACTGAATTTGGTCTAACATGATATCAATCAATTCAATCGGATAACGTTGCTTTTTCATTTCGTCTCCCAAAAGATACTCGACGAAATAAAAAGGTTCTGTTTTTGAAACTGAATCGATTATCACCTGATGATCGTCTTTCAGCATCTGCATGAAAAACATTTCTGTATCGCGTGCAGCTGTATCATCAGGCCTTGCATCACAGACAACTTTGATCGTCAACCAATTGTATAAAGCATCCTGTAATGATTTCATTATCTTAAGCCTGTTCTTCTTTTCTCGAATTATGAAGACGGATTCTATAAATCCCCAGAACAAGCGAAGCGATGACTAATGCTTCCCCCATAGGAAGAAACACTGCAAAGAAAGAAAGAAGGGTACATCCAAGTGCCATTACCACATAAATGACCACATTTTTTAGCAAAGGTAACTTTTTGGCAAAACCTAACTGATAGACAAGGATGCATAATCCAAAGACCGTCAAATATAAATACCACATTCCTGCTTCAGGATTTTCATCCACTCGGTACAATGCTGCAAAAAATGATAATCGCTCTTGGATATCCAATCTTTTCTCCTCCTCTTGCTATTTATTTTTCTTCAACAGCAACTTTTTTTCTTTTAGCTGCTCTTTCACGCTCGTTTTTATCAAGAATTTTTTTACGAAGACGGATTGAATCCGGAGTTACTTCACAGTACTCGTCATCGTTCAAATATTCTAGAGCTTCTTCAAGAGACATGATTCTTGGTTTTTTCATGGAAGAAGTCTGGTCTTTATTTGCTGAACGCATATTTGTCATTTGTTTCGCTTTAACGATATTAACAGTCAAATCGCTATCACGGTTATGTTCCCCGACGATCATGCCTTCATAAATATCCGTACCTGGCTCAATGAAAATAACACCGCGGTCTTCTACTTGCATAATACCATATTGTGTAGTTTTTCCTGATTCCATGGATACAAGTACACCTTGACGTCTTCCGCCGACTTGACCTTGTGCCATTGGTTGGTAGCTGTCAAATGAGTGGTTCATGATACCATATCCGCGTGTAATCGTTAAGAACTCAGTTGAATAGCCAATAAGTCCGCGAGCTGGGATCGTGAACAGTAAACGAACTTGACCGCTTCCGCTATTGATCATATCCAACAATTCACCTTTACGGGCTCCCATTGATTCCATGATCGAACCAGTGTGCTCCTCAGGTACGTCGATTTGTACACGTTCAACTGGCTCACAACGGACACCATCAATCAAACGAACGATAACTTCAGGTTTAGAAACTTGCAGTTCATAACCTTCACGTCTCATGTTTTCGATCAGGATGGAAAGGTGAAGCTCCCCACGACCTGAAACAACCCAGACATCCGGAGAATCAGTATTTTCGACTCTTAAGCTGACATCCGTTTGCAATTGGTTTTTCAAACGCTCTTCAATCTTACGAGCAGTAACGAATTTACCTTCACGGCCTGCGAATGGGCTGTTATTTACAAGGAAAGTCATTTGTAATGTTGGCTCGTCAATACGTAGGATAGGCAGGGCGTCAGGGTGTTCAGTCGGACACACCGTTTCCCCTACGTTAATATCTTCCATACCAGAAACGGCTATTAAATCACCGGCAACAGCTTCTTGGATTTCAACTTTCTTCAAGCCAATATAACCAAAGATTTTTGTTACACGGAATTGTTTAACCTTCCCATCAAGTTTCATTAATGAAACTTGTTGACCTACATGCATTTTACCGCGGAATACACGGCCAACACCGATACGTCCTACATAATCATTATAGTCAAGTAAAGCCACTTGGAATTGAAGCGGTTCATCTGAGTTATCAATTGGTGCAGGGATCGTTTCGACGATTGTTTCGAACAGTGGGGTCATGTCTTTTTCTTGTTTAGCAGGATCTGAATCCAAGCTTGCAGTACCAGCAATACCTGAAGTGAAGACAACAGGGAATTCTAACTGTTCTTCTTCAGCTCCTAGTTCGATGAATAAATCAATTACTTCATCAACTACTTCATCTGGACGTGCAGAATCTTTATCGATTTTGTTCACGACAACGATTGGCGTGATCTTTTGTTCCAATGCTTTTTTCAACACGAAACGAGTTTGCGGCATACAACCTTCATATGCATCAACAACAAGAAGAACACCATCAACCATTTTCATGATCCGTTCCACTTCACCACCAAAGTCGGCATGACCAGGTGTATCCAAAATATTGATTCTTGTATCTTGGTATTGAACTGCTGTATTTTTCGCAAGAATCGTAATTCCGCGTTCTTTTTCAATCGCATTAGAATCCATCGCACGTTCTTCCACATGTTCATTTTCACGGAAAGTACCAGATTGCTTAAGCAACTGATCCACTAACGTCGTTTTACCATGGTCAACGTGGGCAATGATTGCTATATTACGAATATTTTCTCTTAATTTCAAAAAATTCACTCCTAAAAAAGTTTGTGTATAACGTATCACTAGTATTAGCTTACATATTATATCACAAACATACTAGAAACAAATACAGAAATTATGTACAATAGATATATTAGGGGTGATATTAATGAATATTAAATGGAATTTCTTAATATTAGCGGTATTGGCAACATCCAGCATTGGCTCCATTGGCATCTTCATTGCTGAAAAAAGCTTAATTGGAATATTAGCTGCAATCGTTATACTTTGCGGAATTATGGGGTTCGGTTTCACTCAGAAGAAGAAATTACGCGAAGCAGGGAAGTTATAATATAAAAAACTCGCTGACAAACAGCGAGTTTTTTTGTTAAATATTTCAAAATGAGTATTTGATTCCATCCGTACAAGACTTTTTTGTCATACCCTCAATTAGGCCTTGATACTAATGGCTGGAATTTCCTGATAAATATTTATTGAATATTTCTTTGTGAAGCCCTGGTTTAGATACAAAAAGTGAGTCGCCTTCTAAAAAATTCAATTTGTCACCTTTAATATTACTAACTTCCCCGCCCACTTCCTCAACCAGTAAAACTCCTCCGGCAAAGTCCCAAGGCATGAGTCTCATGGTTATGTATGCATCAATCCTTCCAGCTGCCACGAAAGCAAGCTCCAATGCTGCAGAGCCATAAGAACGTGTCCCTCTTGCATCCCGAACTAGCGGTGCCAATAGACTCGGGTCGATCCTACGGTTTTCCGTTACCCAGCTTGCATTAATGGAAATGATCGCTTTGCTTACTGATGCCTCTTCAAGAGATGAGAGCCTTTGATCATTCAGAAATGCTCCCTGCCCCTTAATCGCATGATATAATTCATCACTAAAGACATCATATACCATGCCAATCTTACCGATGCCATCCACATAAACCCCAAGAGAAATTGCAAAATTCCTCTGTTGATGAATGAAATTCAAAGTTCCATCAATTGGATCGATGATCCACACCGTACCTTTTAGGTCTTTAATATCATTGCCCATTCCCTCTTCCCCAAAAATGCGGTGTTCAGGAAAAACTTCGCCGATTTTTTCGCAAAAAAACTTTTCTATCCCCTTATCCATATTAGTAACCAAATCATTCGGATTCGTTTTCATTTCAATATTCAATTTGGTTTTAAAGGACGCCCTTAGCCTAGTACCCGCTTCTTTCATCCATAACTTCGCATATGTATCCATTTCCTTGACCGATGCCATTATAATATCCCCGTCCTTTATGATCAGAAACTACATTAAAATGATCCTCTTCTAAAGATTAAAGCAAATACAGCTTGCCTTCAAGTTTTTAACATCTTAAATTTTCCATTTTTTTTAAACATATGAGGAAAGAAGGTTCCTTGACTACCCATCCATTAATCGGTTTCGCGATCATGAGTTAGCCCCCACAAATACTTTTCAAACCATTTGACTTAACGTTTCCCTTCCTTATTAAAGGGACCCGAACCAAAATAAAATACCACCTTATACATATTGGACATTTAATGAAAAACGGACACATTATTTTTTAATAAAATAAAGTGTCCGTTCATCTATAATAAAATTCCTTGTATTGAAATTGATTCATTTCCTTTATTCATTCTCCTTCAAGATCTCTGCAGCCAATCAATTACAAGGCTTTCAGTTTCAACAATTCCAAGCGGATGCGTTCTAGCCTTTGCTTGCATTGTGACCTCTTTTGGTCATTCTTTTCACCGATTGCTTCAAAAAGGGTTGCTAATTCATAGTCCATTTCCATTCTTAACACTGCAGCTCTATGTCTTTCAACTTCTTTAGCTTTTAATGCTTGGTTCATGACTTGTTTCATAATTAACATTCTCCCTTCATCAATTAACGTAATTTTCTGAATTTATTTTATCATATGACTTCCTACCTCAAATAGCAACTAATTTGTGCTTTAACCTATAAGGAATTTTACATTGCCAACCCAAATCGTATTTTTTAAATTTTACTTTTACTTATGCTACAATATGTGCAGATATTACTGTAGGAGAGATGAAAATGAAAATAGCAAGTTTTACAGCAGATGATTTTGATGTTTTTAATATTGATGGATTGGAACCGCGCATGGATGCTTTAAAAGAACGGATCCAGCCCAAATTACAAGCCCTTGGAGAGCACTTTTCCCAAAAACTGTCAGTTATGACCGGCGATGAAATGCACACTCATGTTGCAAAGCATGCTAGACGGACAGTGAACCCTCCTAATGATACATGGGTTGCTTTCGCTGCCAACAGCAGAGGTTATAAAATGATGCCTCATTTCCAAATCGGATTATGGGAAACGCATATGTTCATCTGGTATGCCGTCATTTATGAAGCCCCTAATAAAACTGAAATCGGAAAGCATCTGGAGCAGCAGGCAGACCGATTAGTGAATAGCATTCCCTCCCATTATGTATGGTCAATGGACCATACAAAACCTGATGTCATCCCACATGATGGTCTTGGAGTAGATGATTTGAATTCAATGTTCACTCGTTTGCAAACTGTAAAAAAAGCCGAAATCCTATGCGGTATAAAAATTTCCCGTGGTGACGCTATTAAGTTAAAAGAAGATGATTTCATTCAAACCATTCAAGATGCGTTTGAACATCTTTTACCCTTATATCAATTAAATTAAACACATTTGCTTCGTATTCGGATTGAAATATCGGATGCCTCAAATAAACTGGTTAAGAAAAAAGGAGAGCCTTGGAGGCTCTCCTTTCCTTATTTTTGCACTAAGCCTTTGCTTGCTAGTATCAAGTCACTAATCTGATCTTCCTTACCTGTCTCGAAGCATTCGATGATCTTGCTGCCGACAATGACACCATCGCAGTATTGAATTGCATCACGGACATGATCTGGCGTCGATATGCCGAACCCAGCAAGAACGGGAACCGGACTTATCTCTTTTACCTTCTTTAAATAGCCCCCAAGTTCTTCCCCAAAGGCGTCACGGGCACCTGTAATGCCTTTGACTGTAACTGCGTAGATAAATCCCTCCGCACCTGCGGTAATCTCAGCGATACGCTCTTTCGAAGACGTGAGTGTCACAAGTCGGATAAGAACGATCCCTGCAGTTTTGATTGATGAAAAGATGGCTTCTTCTTCAATCGGTAAATCGGGGATGATGCACCCGGAAATCCCTGCTTGGAGACAGTCATTCGTAAACTCTTTAAGTCCATATGCCAGGATTGAATTCGTATAGCCCATTAAAATAATTGGGATGGTCACATCATTTTTGATTTCCATTACTTTTTTCAGGACATCTTTTAAAGTTGTGCCATTTTCCAAAGATCGGATGCCAGCTTGTTGGATAACCGGTCCATCAGCGACAGGGTCAGAGAATGGTATCCCTAGTTCAACAGCGGTCGCCCCGCTTTTTTCAAGGAAAAGAAGCTGGCTTTTTAAACGTTCCAGACCTCCATCGCCTGCCATAATATATGGTACGAATGCTTTCTCCTGCTTTATTTGACATTCTTCAAGCGCATTTGTTAATTTATTCATGTTCACTACCCCCCATCAAAGATTGGACCGTTTCAACATCCTTATCACCACGGCCTGACAAGCAAATCACCAGTCCTGTTCCTTTCTCCATTTCTTTAGCAAGCTTTAAACCGTAGGAAATGGCATGTGAACTTTCTAAAGCAGGGATGATCCCTTCCTCCCTTGAAAGCATCGCTAGAGCTTCCAAGGCTTCATCATCGGTTACGGAAGTATATTTCACCCGATTTGTATCTTTTAAGTAACTATGTTCAGGCCCTACCCCTGGATAATCCAGCCCTGCTGAAATTGAATGTGCCTCCTGGATCTGACCGTCTTCGTTCTGCAATACATACATAAATGCCCCGTGGAGCACCCCAGGTTTCCCCTTCGTCAAACTTGAAGCATGTAATGGTGTTTCAAGTCCATGCCCTGCCGCTTCCACTCCGTATAATTTTACCGTTTCATCCTCAATGAAGGGATAAAACATTCCCATTGCATTACTTCCTCCGCCTATGCAAGCGACTACTGCATCCGGTAGGGAATTAACAGCCTCCGAATATTGACGCTTTGTTTCATTCCCTATCACGCTTTGAAAATCACGTACAATAACGGGGAATGGATGCGGACCAAGAACGGATCCCATTATATAATGGGTGTCATCCACATTCGCCACCCAATACCGTAACGCCTCATTGACTGCATCCTTCAGAGTCCCGCTTCCTTGTGAAACAGATATGACCTTTGCTCCCAAAAGCTCCATCCGGAATACATTCAATTTCTGTCTCCTGATATCTTCTTCACCCATAAAGATGATGCATTCCAACTTCAGTAAAGCACACACAGTCGCCGTTGCAACCCCATGCTGTCCTGCACCCGTTTCGGCAATCACCTTTTTCTTGCCCATTTTCTGAGTCAGCAAAGCCTGACCGATCGTATTATTTATTTTGTGGGCCCCGGTATGATTCAAGTCTTCGCGCTTCAGATAAATATCTGCACCACCAGCTAGTCTGGTTAAGTTCTCCGCAAAATAAAGAGGTGTTTCCCGACCGATATATTGTTTCAGGTAATAGCTTAGCTGCCTTTGGAATTCAGGATCATTTTTAGATTGTTCATATACTTCTTCAAGCTCCGTAATCGCCGCCATTAAAGTTTCCGGAACGAAACGGCCTCCATATGCTCCAAAATGTCCAGTTTTATCAGGCTGTGTATAAGTGTTCATCTATTCATTCCTCTTTTCCGGCTGTATATTTTGCCTCATTAATAAATGCTTTTATTTTTACCGCATCTTTTAATCCGTTTGTTTCAACACCACTGGCTACGTCAACTGCGAATGGTGAAACGGCATTAATCGCTTTTCCGACATTTTCCGGAGTCAGCCCACCCGCTAGAATTACCTTCTCCAGTGGCAGATCCGCTTTTCGGATCATTTCCCAATCCAAAGTCAATCCCTTTCCAGATGAACTCTTAGGAAGATCAACTAATAGATAATCTGCTGGGTATTCATGAAGGTTTTCAAGGTCTTCCTCTGAATTGACGGCAAAGGCCTTGATCACCGGTAGGGGCATTCTGCGGGCGAAGCTGGCAGACTCGTTACCATGAAGCTGAATATAATCCAATCCTGCAATTTCAGCACTTTTTATCACTTCTTGTTCAGTTTGATTGGCAAACACTCCAACTTTTTTAACATGTCCAGCTAGATGCGCTCCGAATTCTCCTACTATCTCTGGCTCAACCTTCCTGCTACTCTCGGCAAAAATGAAACCAATGAAGTCTGCCCCTGATCCAACAGCAGTCTGAGCGGCTGCCAATGTCTTAATCCCACAGATTTTCACTAACATATTAATCTCCTTATATACTCATTTGCAGTTCGGCCATCGTGTGCGGAAGATTTGATGCTGTCATCAGTGTCTCCCCGACTAAAATCGCTTTTGCACCAGCTTCCTTCACTCGCATCACGTCTTCTTTTGTCTTGATTCCACTTTCACTGATAATGATATGGAGTTTTGGATCAAGTAACTTCGCCAGTCGTTCCGTTACAGCCAAATCCACTTTGAAGGTCTTTAAATTCCGATTGTTAATCCCTATGAGCTCTGCATTCAGCTCGAGAGCCCGTTCCAGTTCGGCTTCATCATGGACTTCCGTCAATACTTCAAGCCCTTTCTTTTTTGCATATTTATATAATTCATGAAGGCGTTCTTTAGAAAGTGCTGCCACAATCAATAGAATTATAGTGGCACCAGATTGATGGGCACGATCGATTTGGATTTCATCGATGATAAAATCTTTGCACAGCCTGGGAATCCGTATGGCCTCGCTTACGTTTCTCAAATCTGCAATTGATCCTTTGAAGAAAACCTCATCCGTCAATACTGATATCGCTGCCGCTCCACCACTTTCATATGAAATGGCCTGCTCGATCGGATTTACATTAATTTTAATGTCCCCTTTTGAAGGGGAAGCCCGTTTTATTTCCGCGATAACCGCCATCGATTTCGCCGTTTTCAAATTTTCCACCAAAGAAGGTCTGACTATGTTGATCATTACCGAATCATCTAAGCCCTTTTCTTTTAATTTTGCGACTTCCACCTTTTTCTGTTCGATGATTTTCGTTAAGATATTTTCCATTACATGACCACCTTATTTCTATTGCCATAAGCAATCAGATTTTCTAACTTTGCAAGAGCCGATCCGCTATCAAGGCTTTCTTTGGCCATGGAGATTCCTTTTTTGATCGTTGCTGCCGTACCATGTGCGTATAATCCCAATCCAGCATTCAATAAAACTGTATCACGATAGGCCCCTTTTTCCCCTTTGAGAAGCCTTAGCATGATATCGGCATTTTGTTTGGCGTCACCGCCGCGGATGGCATCATTTCCGTAAACCGGCAGATCCACTTCTTCAGGATGCAGCGTAAATGGGATAATATCCCCTTGCTCCAATAGCACGAGTGAATTTTCACCCTGTAGGCTCGCTTCATCCATAAAACCGGCACCATTTATCACGACTGCGCGTTTCCTGCCTAATTTATGTAGGACTTCGGCAAAAAGCTCGAGCATATCGCGTCGATTAATTCCCATTAATTGCGTGTCGAGTTGGACTGGATTTGTCAGAGGACCGATGAGATTAAATATCGTCGGGATTTTCAGTTCTTTTCTCACTTTCATTATCCGTGCAATATTAGGGTGGACCGATGGTGCAAATAAGAATGTGATCCCATTTTCCTCCAACAGTTCTTTTAACATGTCAGGCTCCAAGTACAAATTAACACCTAATTCTTCCAATACATCCGCACTGCCCGTTTTGCTTGAAATGCTACGGTTTCCATGTTTGGCAACCTTGACACCGGCCCCAGCAAGTACGAAGGCCGAAGCTGTACTTATATTGAAGCTTTGCGACCCATCTCCTCCCGTTCCGCAATTATCCATTACATTAAGAGAGCTTGTTTGTACACTTCTCGCTTCTTCTCTCATGACTCTGACAAGGCTTGCTATTTCACCTGCCGTTTCCCCTTTGGATTTTAGAGCAATGATGAATGCTGCCATCTCGCTCTCGGTGATATCTTTAGAAAATAACGATTGGGCTGCTCTGCTCATCTCTTCTTCCGTCAATGTTTGACGCTCTGCTAACTTCGCTAAATACTCCTTCACCGCTAACTCCCCCAGTCGTTTTTTGTTTTATAAGATGGATTGTTCCTTCTCTGATTGGAAGGTTCCCACAATCTCATAAAATTGATGTAATAATTCCTTGCCGATTTTCGTCCCTATTGATTCAGGGTGGAACTGTAAACCGTAGAGCGGAAAATCTTGATGTTTCAGGGCCATGATCTCCCCATCATCCAGTGCCACTGCCGTCACAGTCAATTCATCTGGCAGACTCGCCCTTTCAACTACAAGGGAATGGTAACGCATTACCGGGAATTGTAAGTCCTGTTTGGCAAATACACCTGTTCCATCATGTTCGATAACCGATGTTTTCCCATGCATGATTTGTTTCGCTCCAACCACATTCGCACCAAAAACTGCCCCGATGGCCTGATGCCCCAAACAAATGCCTAATAGCGGAACCTTCTCATAAAAATTACGAATGATCTCCATACTGATACCAGCATCTTCAGGCCTGCCGGGTCCCGGGGAAATGACGATTGCCATTGGATTCAGTTCCTCAATTTCCGCAAGAGTGATTTCGTCATTCCTTTTTACTACGATTTCTTTTTCCACTTCGCCTAAATATTGATAAAGGTTGTAAGTGAACGAGTCATAGTTATCAATTAATAAAATCATTTTGTGTGAACCTCCATTAAAGCGCGTGCTTTATTTTGTGTCTCTTCAAATTCCGTTTTTGGATCTGAATCATATACAATTCCTGCCCCTGCCTGTACGTAGGCCTTGCCATCTTTAATGATCATCGTCCGAATGGCTAAAGCCATATCAAGATCCCCTCCAAAACCTATGAACCCTATCGAGCCCGAATACATCCCCCGTTTACAATTTTCCAGTTCATTGATCAGCTCCATTGCCCTGATTTTAGGAGCACCTGAAACTGTTCCAGCAGGGAGGCAGACCGTCAGCGCATCTAAACTCGTGAACCCTTCCCTAAGCTTTCCGCTAACCTTCGAAGCAATATGCATAACATGCTGATATCTTTGAATTTCCATTTCCTCGGTAAGGTGGATTGAACCGATTTCGCAAACCCTGCCAAGATCATTTCTACCCAAATCAACAAGCATCTTATGCTCGGCAAGTTCCTTTTCATCCATCAGCAGGCTTTTTTCGAAGCCTTTATCTTCTTCATCCGTTTTCCCTCTCGGCCTTGTACCGGCAATGGGATTAACATGAACCATTCCTGATGAAACACTGATCAAACTTTCTGGAGACGACCCAATAATTGTATAGTCACCAAATTCTATATAAAACATATAAGGAGAGGGGTTGGCTAATCGCAAACGACGGTAGGCATCGAAAGGCTCCCCATCGAAGTCCGCTTTAAACCTTTGTGATAAAACAACTTGGAACACTTCACCCGCTACTATTGCTGCTTTAACTTCAAGGACCATTTTCTCGAATTCATCCTGACTGAAATTCGAATCGAATTCCAAATATTCCGACGATATTTCCTTTGACGGCTTGCTTGCCTGATTGATTTTTTCCTTCATCCCCAATAAACTTTTTTTACTATCTTCTTCCGCAGTCAAAAGATGGATCTTCTGCAGAACATGATCGAATATATACAGTTCTTTATAAAAAAGAAAATGAGCATCAGGCATTTGCAGAGAATCAGGAGGCACCGGACCTATATTTTCATATAGTCGAATGATATCATAGCCCATATATCCGATTGCACCACCGTTAAAAGGCGGAAGATGTATGGGAGCCTCTCCTATTTCAACTAATAATTCGTTTTTTAGAAACTCTATGATATTGATGTTCTTTACGATTTGGTCACCTGTTTCAGTGTCTTTCACATATACTTGGTCAGCAAGTGATGTCACCTCCAGGTAAGGTTTTGAACCTAGATAAGAGTAGCGGCCGTTGTCATGATGCGAATTCGAACTTTCCAATAAAAACTTCTGGTCACCATCTAATTTCTGAAATATGGCAATGGGTGTGTGAATATCCCCTTCAATTGTGTCCATTTTAAAGCGGAGTATTTTTTTTTCATCCAAATTATTCATCTCTATTCCCTCCCGATTTTTATACGGTCTTGTAAACCCCCGAAGGGAAAACCCTTTTGGCCAAATGCCGGAGTTTCCATTTCCTCTGGATATTTTTTGATGTTTCCTCTAAAAGGTATTTATATTGAAAATCCAATAAAAAAAATCCCCTGCAAACACAAATATGTGTCTGCAGAGGACGGAATACCGCGGTGCCACCTCAAGTTGGAAAAATGCATCATTTTTCCCTCTCAAGCAAGAAATGAAAAATTCTTGCAATTACCCTTTAACGGTGGCAGCCGAGTTTCCCTACTTATTTCAAGAAACCACTCATAAGTCCATTCATCTTCTTATATCGTACCGGTTTCCACCTATTCCGGCTCTCTGTGACGCATCTAAAAAGATTACTACTCTCATTCATTGATTTAATTATCATTTTCATAAAAACGCAAAAAGGGCCCTCATCCAAAGGACGAGGAACCCGTGGTACCACCTTAATTAGCTAAATTAGCTCACTTTACGGCATTAACATGCCTATCTCCATTAACGATGAGATAATCGCCAAAGCCTACTCCGTTCATCCGTTTCGGTTTGGGGCTCGGAAGTCCATTCGCTTAAATTCGTTCACCAGTTTTCAGCAACCACTGGCTCTCTGCAGAACATCATTAAGGTACTCTTCTTCGTCACTGCCTTTATCTTTTTCTTGATTATTATGTTAAAACAATCTTTTCAGTAAGTCAATGGAGTTTTCTAAAAATTATATTTTTATTTTTTCATTTTTATCCATTCTCCGTCATCGATACCTTTTGCCTTCTTAATAACAAGATATGCTGAATAGGTGCTGACTGACTCAAATTCATCCGTATACTTTTTTTCATCCGCTTTACCGGGGACTATTTCCTTGAATCTTCGGTAAGCCTTCATAAATTCTTCCTTTTGTATTTTATTTTCATAAGCCTTTTCTACCGCTTCAAAGAATTTAATCACATCTACGATCTCGTCAGTAGACCAATCAAGATCCATTGGATATTGATAATCCATACCCTAAACACGCTCCTTCTAGATAGTTTTTCATGTTGTCCGGCAGACCATATATCATTAGTCTGCCCATTTAGAACGAATTGCTTCCGCCTGGTCGATAATCCGACTGAATAGTTCAGCAGTCGATGGTACATCATGAATCAGCCCCATCACTTGTCCAGCCCAGGCAAAGCCTTCACCTTCAACACCGTCATGGATATAACGCTGGTTCGCTTTACCACTTATGTAATCCTTCAATTGTTCATATCCGCCGTTTTCTTTTTCTATATCAAGGATCTTATCGGTCCAGCTGTTTGCAATTACCCTGGCTGGTGCACCAATGGACCTCTTAATGACAACGGTATCATTTTCTGTTCCGGAAACCAAGGCATTTTTATATAATTCATGTGCATGAACACACTCCTGGACTGCTATGAATCGTGTTCCCATCTCGATTCCTTCGGCTCCAAGTGCCAATGCTGCCATCAAACCGCGTCCATCGCCAAAACCACCCGAGGCGATGACTGGAATTTTCACGGAGTCCACAACTTGAGGAATCAACACAGAAGTTCCAATATCATCACGGCCTAAATGTCCACCTCCCTCCTGACCAACTACCATCACAGCATCTGCTCCAAGCTCTTCAGCCTTCATTGCCTGCCTTCTTGCAGCAACGAGCACTAGTTTTTTCACCTGAGTGCCTTTGACGTAATCAAGAAATGGAGAAGGGTTACCGCCTGTTACGGAAACAGCTGCGATATCCTCTTTCAAGGCTGCTTCAAGCATGTGTTCATAAGGCCTTCCATGCTGACCAATTGCAAAGTTCACACCAAACGGTTTATCCGTCAATGATTTGGTTTTTCTAATTTCATCTATCAGTTGCTCTGGGTTGTCCAAGGACATGGCCGTTACCTGCCCTAGCCCTCCTGCATTCGAAACTGCCGCAGCCAGGTCTGCATATGCTAAATGAGCCAATCCCCCTTGTACGATTGGGTATTGAATCCCTAACAAATCGGTCACACGCGTTTTCCACTTCAAACTCCTCATCTCCCTTTTCATTTTGGTAGTTTATTTATTTAGCTAAATTCAAATCATTAGCTTCATTATGGCAAATATTGTTTACCCGTTCAATTTTTAAACTCACACATACAATATTAATAAAAGAAGAATTCTTGAGTAAATCCAGTAAATACTAGGAAAATAGACATTTATAATCTGCTGATAATATTATTGAGCCCCTTAACAACAAAGACATATAGAAATTGTTTAAGCAGGACATTAAAAAGTCACTCTAGGCATTTATTATAAGACATGCTATAATTCATATGTTTTATGTCTATCCACAAGCTTACTAACCATACGAATGGAATCGGAGAAACATACGATCGTAAATAGAGGGAGTATATACTCCCAAATATTTCGTACCTATTTTATTGAAAAGGGGCCACAAAGAATTGTCACAGAATGAAACACCCTTATACACTGCCTTATTGCAGCATGCAAAAAAAAATCCCGTTCAATTTCATATTCCAGGTCATAAAAAAGGAAAAGGAATGGACGCTGATTTCCGTAATTTCATTGGAGAAAATGCATTATCCATAGATTTAATCAATATCGCTCCACTCGATGATCTCCATCAGCCAAAGGGGATCATTAAACACGCTCAGGATCTTGCCGCTGAAGCTTTTGGGGCAGATCACACATTCTTTTCCGTTCAAGGAACAAGTGGAGCAATCATGACGATGGTCATGACAGTATGCGGACCTGGGGACAAAATCATCGTCCCAAGGAATGTACATAAATCCGTAATGTCTGCCATTGTATTTTCCGGAGCTGTTCCCATTTTCATCAATCCTGAAATAGACAAAGATTTGGGCATTTCACACGGAATCACAGTCGATGCCGTTGAAAAAACTTTAATGGAACATAGCGATGCAAAAGGATTGCTTGTCATCAATCCCACCTATTTCGGCATTTCGGCTGATTTGCAAAAAATAGTGGAAGTTGCTCATTCCCACCAAATCCCAGTACTCGTAGATGAAGCACATGGTGTCCATATACACTTCCATGAAGACTTGCCGATGTCAGCCATGCAAGCTGGAGCAGATATGGCTGCAACGAGTGTTCATAAACTGGGCGGTTCACTAACTGGAAGTTCCATATTAAATGTTAAGACTGGTTTAGTTTCTGCAAATCGTGTTCAAGCCATATTGAGCATGCTCACAACCACCTCAACCTCCTATATCCTTCTGGCTTCCCTGGATACAGCTAGAAGACAACTTGCGACGGTAGGCAGGGAAATGATCGATGAAGCGATCAATCTCGCAGGGTATATCCGTGAGGCCGTTAATGAGATTCCTTATCTTTACTGTGTCGGCAGCGAAATTCTCGAGAGTGAGGCAGCCTTTAGTTATGATCCGACTAAATTGATCATATCCATTAAGGAATTGAATATTACCGGATACGACGTTGAGAAATGGCTTCGTGAAAAGCATAATATCGAAGTGGAACTATCTGACTTGTACAATATTCTTTGCCTGATAACTCCTGGAGATTCAAAAACAGAAGCGGACCTGCTGATTGCTGCCCTTAGAGACTTATCGGATGAGTTTAAGGAAATGGCGGCTGAACATGAAAAAATTGAAGTCCTGCTTCCTGATACACCACCATTGGCTTTATCACCCAGGGAGGCATTTTACGCAGAAACCGAAGTGGTTCCCATTGAGGAATCTGTCGGCAAAATTAGCGCTGAATTCATCATGGTTTACCCGCCGGGAATCCCGATCTTCATACCAGGTGAATTGATTACTGAAGATAATATCAATTACATCCGGAAAAATATCGAGGCCGGCCTTCCTGTTCAAGGCCCTGAGGACCCAGAAATAAAATATTTACGCATCATTAAAAATTGATTGATCCCATCAAACCAGAGCATGTACTGCTCTGGTTTTTTTACCGATTTTATTATGAAGCAAGTAGCTCCCGATAAAAACCGAAGAACTTCCCTTCATTAACTTCTATAAAAAGGGTGCTCCAGGTTACAATCCTGAAACACCCTTAAATTCTATTAATCTTAAAATCCTTTTTCCATTTATTTTTCAGAGGCAGCTGTATCACAGCTTTGGCAGTTGTGATTGTGTGTATATAGTACACTTACTTTTTCATCTTCAAAATGTTCAATCGTGCTATTGCAAGTTTGACATACGATAGTTCCCATTTTTACAACCCCTTCCTCTATATTGTATGCATCAATTACGTAATGTAACCGCTTTATATGAATTATAATATAACACATTTATTATTTCAAGCTAAAAAGTATAACATATATACTTTTTCCCATTTAATAAAATGTAATGTTGGAAGAAATGGATTCCAATCGTTCGTTAGACTGATTCTTTTTATTAAAACACGAGAATTTTTTATAAACAAAGGGCCCTGGAGCTCTTTTTACATATTACATACACTCCTTGCTTCAGCATAGCAAGGTGAAATAGGAATTTCGCCTTTTAATTTACATATAGATATGTATATAATACATCCATAAAATGTTAATATATTCTTATATCCTATCTATCTAAGGGGGATCCACATGACTGAAAATGCCTATATCAAACTTGTTCCTGAGTCCGCTAAAGGGACTGTAACCATCGAAGACGTGAAAGAATTGCTGAGCTATTATCAAATGATCACAGCGAAAACCGGAAAGCAACTGGATTGGGACTATGATAAAAAAGCATTTCCTTATGAAATGAAAGAACCGGAAAGAATGAAAGATAAGGTCATATACCTCCAATCCAAAGAAGATCGATACCACATGATATTGATAGGCGTTGACCAGGAAGTCGTTAAGGATGAAGATGGATCAGAGCGGATTCAATCCTATATCCAATTCACCCTCCCTGAAACTGCAACTTTCGGTGATAAGGGAAAGGCTAATGAATTGTGCAAGTTCCTTGCAAAGAAATTACGGGCGCAGCTACACCTCTTCAATAAACGGGTGATGTATTATTATCCAAGGAAATAAAAAACCTGCAGATGCCGAAATTGGCTCATGCAGGCGTTTCAATTAATTTTGGATCAAGGATCTCATAACCTTTCTTTTGAAAACCTTTCACGATATCCTCTATCGCTTCACTGGTCCATTTCCGGTCATGCATCAGCAAGTTCGCACCATTTCCTAAATAAGGGCTGTTCAACATGATCTCCGATAAAGCTTTTTTATCCTGATACTCTTTTTCCCAGTCATATCCGTATGTCCAATTCATGACCAACATTTTTTCTTTCTCAGCGACTTTTTTTGAATGCTCGGTATTCGATCCAAATGGCGCCCTGAAGTACTTAGGGCGTACCCCTATAATACCCTCAACCAAATTGTTCAATTTAACGATTTCCCGCTCTTGTTCCTTTTCGGTCAACTCTTTTAAATTCACATGGGAATATGTATGATTGCCGATAGAAAAACCCATTTCATGAATTTCTTTCAGCATCGCTTTATTTTCATCATTTTCAAGAAAGTGACCGTTCACGAAAAATATCGCAGGTACTTCAAGTCGCTTCAGGGTTCGGGCGATTTCCAGAGAATATTTATCAGGTGCATCATCAAATGTTAACAACACCACTTTCGGTTTTGCATCCCCAATGGGTTTAAATGACCAATTCTCTTTATCCACGCGATATTCTGCCTTTACATTCCCTTCGCCAATTGTTTTTGACGTTTCTTTTTTCAAATCTTTCTCTTGCTGGCTTTCATCATGGACCGTTGTTGTCGTTTCCACGCTTTTTTCAGTCTCATTTTCAGTTTGACCGGAACTCGGATCATTACAAGCCATCAATAAAAAAGATACTAAGGTAAATAATGCTACTACTTTGTTAATCATGATTCCTCCGTGGTTTCTTGTGTCATTGAGACTTACGAAAAATTCAATAAACGGGTACTAGCGTTTCCAAAAGGAGTTGCAAAATCCCGTAACATAAAAGGCTTATCACGGTAACAAGCATGGTTCGTCTATTGGATTTTAAAATTATTTTACCAATGTAAATGGCTAAATAAGAAAAGACCAGAAACATGAATACTTTGAAAACGAATCGATCGTTAACAGACAGCCATTCAACTAATGTATACCCACTCCATACAATTAGTTGAAAGAGGATTACCAGATAATTTTTCAAGTGATCCACCTCATTTTAATATGAATATATCAGCCATAATCCTTTTATTGGCAAAAAATATTCCTTTAGCACATCGCTCATCTTATTTTTTATCCTCTATTACCTTTTTCAAACCCTTTTAAGGAAAAAAGTAAGAAGTCCTTTTTATAGCTTATGCCCTTTTTGTTCTTTTCATTTAACTAGTGAGAAGAAAAACTTGAATGGGGATGTCATCATCTGGCCAATACAAAAAAGCGTACTGCATTAGGCAGTACGCTTTTTTTAAAATCAATTACATTACTTAATGATGTGAATAGGAGTTCCAAGGGCCACTTCAGCAGCTTCCATTGTAATTTCCCCTAAAGTTGGATGTGCATGGATTGTCATCGCGATATCTTCGGCAGTCATTCCTGCTTCGATAGCTAAACCAAGCTCCGCAATCATATCAGATGCGTTTGGTCCTGCGATTTGTGCTCCTATTACCAATCCGTCTTCTTTGCGAGTGATAAGCTTCACAAATCCGTCCGTATTGTTTAATGAAAGAGCTCGTCCATTTGCAGCGAATGGGAACTTAGAAGCAAGCGCTTCGATTCCAGCTTCCTTCGCTTCTTTTTCATTATAACCGACAGAAGCAAGTTCCGGTTCAGAGAATACAACAGCCGGGATAGCAAGATAGTCGATTTCAGATGAATGTCCTGCAATGGCTTCTGCAGCAATTTTACCTTCATAAGAAGCTTTATGAGCCAATTGAGGTCCAGAAACGATATCACCGATAGCATAGATGTTTTTCACGCTTGTACGGCATTGTTTATCAGTTTCGATTAGACCGCGGTCAGTCATTTTGATTCCAACTTGTTCAAGACCGATTTCCGAAGTATTAGGGCGACGTCCCACAGTTACTAAAACGTAATCAGCTTCGACTTTTTTCTCTTCACCTTTTACTTCATAAGTAACGGTTACGCCGGTTTCAGTTTCTTCCACGCCTTTAGCATTTGCTTTTGTAACAATTTCAGCACCTTTGTTTTTAAGGTTACGTTTAACAAGTGCTGCCATTTGTTTTTCAAAGCCTGCAGAAAGAATTTCTTCCGTACCTTCAAGAATAGTTACTTTAGTGCCAAAACTTGCGAAAGCTCCACCAAGCTCAGTACCAATGTAACCTCCACCGATTACTACGATCGAACTTGGAACTTCTTCCAAAGCAAGAGCACCAGTAGAATTAAGTACACGTTTCGTATATTTAAATGACGGAATCTCGATTGGTGATGAACCAGTAGCGATGATTGCGTTTTTAAATGTATATGTTTGGGCTGAGTCTTCATTCATAACACGGATGCTGTTTTCATCAACGAAATAAGCTTCACCTGTTACTACCTCAACATTATTACCTTTTAACAGGCTGCTTACTCCGCCAGTTAATTTTTTTACAACAGTACCTTTCCAAGCTTGTACTTTAGAAAAATCAACAGTAACTTTTTCTGCAAAGATACCCATGTCTTCTGAATGCTGAGCTTCATGGAAACGGTGTCCCGCTGAAATTAACGCTTTCGATGGGATACAGCCTACATTCAAACAAACTCCGCCGATTGTTCCTTTTTCAACGACCGTTACTTTCTGTCCAAGCTGTGCTGCGCGAATTGCGGCAACATATCCCCCTGGGCCTGAACCGATCACTAAAGTATCTGTTTCGATTGGAAAATCTCCTACTACCATTGTTTACGCCTCCATTAACAATAATTCTGGGTCGTTCAATAACTTTTTGATATGATTCAATGCATGTTGAGCTGTTGCTCCATCAATCATGCGGTGATCAAAGCTCAGTGATAATGCCAGAACTGGAGCGGCGATAATTTCCCCGTCGCGTACAATTGCTTTTTCGGCAATGCGTCCAATCCCTAGAATGGCTACTTCTGGATGATTGATTACAGGTGTGAACCATTGACCGCCTGCGGAACCGATATTCGTAATGGAGCAAGAAGCACCTTTCATTTCATTAGGAGCCAATTTACCGTCACGAGCTTTCGTCGCTAATTCATTAATTTCTTGTGAAATAGCAAAAGTTGATTTACGATCTGCATCTTTTACAACTGGAACGAGCAGTCCTTTGTCTGTGTCTGCCGCAATTCCGATATTGTAATAGTGTTTATGGATAATCTCACTAGCCTCATCATCAAATGATGTGTTAAGCATAGGGAATTCACGCAATGCACTTGTTAACGCTTTAACAACATAAGGTAGGAATGTAAGCTTGATTCCTTTTTCTGCAGCAATTTCCTTGAATTTCTTACGGTGAGCAACCAGTAGCGTCACATCGACTTCATCCATTAATGTTACATGCGGAGCTGTCTGTTTGGATTTAACCATTGCTTTGGCGATCGCTTTTCTCATGCCGCTCATTTTCTCGCGAGTTTCAGGATATTGCCCTTCTGGAATTGACACTTTTTGTTTTTCAGTTGTTTCCGTATCATTTTGTTGTGAAGCTTCACTTTGAGCTGCTGGTTGCTGTGGAGCCGTTTTGCCGTTTTTGAAAGCATCGATGTCTTCTTTCATGATGCGGCCGTTATCCCCAGAACCAGAAATCTCACGAATATTTACCCCTTGTTCGCGTGCATATTTTCTAACAGAAGGCATGGCGATAATACGTCGTGAAGGATCCACCTCAACCTGTGGTTGTGATCCCGCGCCCGTTACTCCATTATTTTCTTGAACCGGAGCAGCCTCTTTCTTGACTTCCTGTCCAGCTTCAGCAGTTGCTTGAACCTGGGACTCCGTATCCTTCTCGCCTTCTGCCTTCGCTTCTTCTCCATGATCCCCTTTAAACTGAAGATTTTCATAACCTGGAGCATCGAATGTTACAAGTACATCGCCAACAACGGCAACCGTTCCTTCTTGAACAAGGATTTCTTCAACGGTACCTTCCACCGGTGATGGGATTTCAACAACGGCCTTGTCGTTTTGAACCTCGCAAAGCACGTCATCTTCTTGAATCTTATCTCCTGGTTTTACAAACCATTTCACTATTTCACCTTCGTGTATACCTTCTCCGATATCAGGGAGTCTAAATTGGAATGCCACTGAGTTCAACCTCCTATATTAAATCATACTTAGTGCTTTGAATAAAGTCCTTTATCTTGCATTACCGATAATGCGAAATTACTTTCCCATGCAGGACATTCATTCCCAATACTTAAGATTGTTAAAATTTCAAGACTTTAGTCGCCGTTTCAATAATGTCTTTATAATTAGGTAACCATACTGTTTCAGCTTGTGAAAACGCGAATACCGTATCAGCAGCCGCCACTCGCAGTACTGGTGCATCCAAGCTCAAAATGGCACGTTCGTTAATTTCCGCTACAACATTCGCTGCAATACCAGCTTGCTTTTGTGCTTCTTGAACAACGATAGCGCGTCCAGTTTTCTCTACAGAAGCAATGATTGTATCAATATCCAATGGAGATACAGTCCGTAAGTCGACCACTTCGACGGAATGACCTTCCTTAGCCAATTCCTCAGCTGCCTTAATGGATTCCTGTACCATCGCACCATAAGTAATAATGGATAAATCCGTTCCTTCTCTTTTCACATCTGCTTTTCCTAATGGGATTGTATATTCTTCTTCAGGAACTTCCTGACGGAAAGAGCGGTACAATTTCATGTGCTCAAGGAAAATGACAGGGTCATTATCACGAATCGCTGAAATCAATAAACCTTTTGCATCGTAAGGAGTGGAAGGGATAACTACCTTTAACCCTGGTTGCTGTGCCATTAAACCTTCTAAGCTATCAGCATGCATTTCAGGAGTATGAACTCCACCGCCAAAAGGTGAGCGAATTGTAACCGGCGCACTGTAACGTCCGCCTGAACGGTAGCGCATACGAGCAAGCTGACCGCTTACGGAATCCATTACTTCATATATAAATCCGAAGAATTGAATTTCAGGAACAGGACGGAAACCTTGTAAAGAAAGACCGACCGCTAATCCACCGATTCCAGATTCAGCAAGAGGTGTATCGAATACACGATCTTCGCCGAATTCTTTTTGAAGATTTTCCGTTGCACGGAAAACTCCTCCATTAAGACCAACATCTTCCCCAAAAACGAGTACATTCTCGTCATTTTTAAGTTCTGTACGTAATGCTTCTGTAATTGCTTGAATCATCGTCAATTGAGCCATGGCTTACTTCGACTCCTTCTCTTTATAAATTTCATATTGTTCTTTTAAGTTATAAGGCATTTCTTCAAACATGTTTTCAATTAGGTCTGTAACCTTTTGCTTAGGTTCTGCATCTGCCAATTTGATTGCTTCTTTAATATCTTCTTTTGCTTTTTCTATCGTTTCGTTCTCTAGTTCTTCATTCCAAAGTTTTTTGTTTTCCAAGAACTTGCGGAAACGCACCAATGGATCTTTCAGTTCCCATTCGTTATCCATATCAGAAGTACGGTAACGTGTCGGGTCATCCCCAGCCATCGTATGCGGTCCATAACGGTAAGTTAATGTTTCAATCAATGTTGGGCCTTCACCATTAATTGCACGTTCGCGTGCTTCTTTAGTTGCTGTATATACGGCCAATGCATCCATACCATCAACTTGGATTCCAGGAATACCTGCAGCCACACCCTTTTGGGCTAATGTTTTCGCTGCTGATTGTAAATCAACCGGAGTCGAGATTGCGAAACGGTTATTTTGCACGATGAAGATAGCTGGCGCTTTAAATGCACCTGCAAAGTTAATTCCCTCATAGAAGTCACCTTGTGAGGTTCCACCGTCACCCGTATATGTGATCGCTACAGCTTTTTTCCCGCGTTTCTTCAATCCAAGAGCCACTCCGGCAGCTTGGATATATTGAGCCCCGATAATGATTTGAGGAGAAATTACATTGACGTCTTCAGGAATTTGATTTCCCTTAAAATGTCCCCGGGAGAATAAGAATGCTTGCCAAAGCGGCAGGCCATGCCAAACGATTTGCGGAACATCACGGTAACCAGGCAAAATGAAATCTTCTTTTTCCAAAGCATACTGGGAAGCGATTTGAGAAGCTTCTTGACCAGCAGTCGGTGCATAGAAACCTAATCTACCTTGACGGTTCAGCGATATAGAACGTTGATCCAAGATGCGTGTATAAACCATACGACGCATTAATTCTTGCAATTGTTCATCACTTAAATCAGGCATTGCCGCTTCATTAACGACTTCTCCCTCTTCATTTAAAATTTGAAAAGTTTCAAATTGTTCTTCTACTTTCTTAAGCTGATCCTGAACATTAATTTTAGCTTGTTTAGCTTGTTTAGTTTTTTGAGCCATTTGGCACCTCATCCTTTCATTAAAAAGGTTTGCTATTATTATTCTATAAAGCAAAAATAGTTTGCTTTTTAGTTTCTTCAACAATTCATTCTTTTATTTTTCCCTTAAGACCAATCCCTCAAACGTGGATATGCTTAATATGTCTCAATCTTATTCTGTACTATAAAAAAAATCAAGGAAAATGATACAAGAATTTTTATAGATTAAGTTTACAAGATGAATTAACATCAAGTCAATCACTTGGAGTTCCTTATAATTTTGATTTAATAGAATTTCCAATACTCATACTTCTCCACTGTATTAGTTTTCACTTTACAACTGTACTATTAAATTTTCCTTATTTATCAATTTAAGGATGGCGAAGGATAACATTTCAATTCCCCGGCATATCAGATCGATTCCAAAACCGCTTTAACTAAAGGCATTTGAGCCTTTAAAATAATATTCCAAAAAAATATTCAAACGCTTTCATATAAGTCTGCTGTTAGATTTTTAGTTATCGTTTTTTTTTAGTACAGGTATGAAAATTTCACTTCAAGCTGGTTGCACAAAAAAGACCATTTTAGTCCATAAATGTACTAGATTGAACAAAATATGGGCTGTGAGTGAGGATCACAGCCCATCATTATTTATATTATTTTGTTGAATCTGCCATTTCTATGCCGGAACTATCATAAAAACTTTCTTTTTTTTGATTTGATTTTTCCGTTAATGCATTAAATTCCTCATTCGCTTTCAAAACTTTTGTATAAGAGGTATTGATTTTCTTGATTTGCACTTGTAATTCATCCATTTTCAAATCCTCTTTTTTAAAAAGTTCATATAATTCACGATCATATGCCAGACTTTGTTGATAAGCTTCGTATAAATTATCGTAAGTGCTATAGCGCTCCCTCATGACCTTTTTCATATCAGTCGCTTCTTTTTTTATCTTTTCATCCTCTATTTTCCCGATTTGTTCATCTATCTGATTGAATTGTTCTTTGGAGGATTGCATACTGCTTTGTTCCTTTTCAATTATTTTTTCCCGTTGGTCGATATTCTTGGTTGCTTCATCTGAAAGCTCAACGATCTGTTCATAATCATCCAATCCAAGTTTAATGATTTTCTCATATTTTTCTTTTTCTTTTTTCTCCAAATCATTAAGAGGCTCTTGATGCTCGGTGAAATCACTTTCCTTTTCTGCAGTTTTTTCTAGGATTTTGTGGATTCTTTCTTCTGGTGAACCATTAAAACAACCAGTCAAGATCACTAAAGAAAGAAGTAAAATAACATATGGACCAAAACGATTCAACATAGACAGCTCCTTCTGATAGTTCTTCGAAGATTCATATTTCTCTAAATTCCCTTATAAGCCGCAGACACTTGTTACAATCATATTCTGAACAGGTTTTTTTCATTACTGGGCGCTAGCCTACACCCTTTAAACCATACTGCATAGGCTGTAGGGACCGTTTCAAATCAGAGTGGTCAGCATTTTAAATAATACAAAAACGGAGGTATGAAATTATGTATGGAGGTTCCAACCAGGAATGTTGTTATCCGGTTTCCGTTGCACCCAGCTATGGTTATGGAGATGGTGGAGGCTGCGGCTTTGGAAGCGGCTTTGCCATAATCATTGTCCTGTTCATTTTGCTAATCATTGTCGGCGCTTGCTTATGCTAAACAGATAATTACTATTACCTATACCCGAAAATGTTAACTATTTACCCTGATTCACAAAAAATGATTTATTTTTTTAAATAGACCTTAACACGTAAATAAAATTATGGCTGGGATAGGAAATAATCGACTTGATTCCATCCCTTCCATTTTTCTTTCATTAGGTTATCCATTAACTTTCAGCATTTTTTTTGTTAAAATAACCTATACATATTATAAGAATTTTTATGGGGTGAAAGATTATGCTTACCATGGATGATTTTGTTAATGAAGACGATCCAATCTTAAGGCAAGTCGCGGTAGAGATTCCGCTTCCGGCATCATATGAAGATAAGCAACTTTTAGCCAGCTTGATGGAATATGTCCAAAACAGCCAGAAGCCCGATATTGCTGCTCTATACGGGTTAAGGGCAGGAATTGGCTTGGCTGCACCACAGGTGAATGTTTCAAAAAGGATGATCGCTGTTCATTTGAAAGAAAAAGATGATCAACTGTATAGCTATGCACTTTTCAACCCTAAACTCATAAGCCATTCAGTGGAAAAAGCATACTTGACATCCGGAGAAGGCTGCCTTTCCGTAAATCGTCCCGTTTCCGGCTATGTGCCCCGTTATGCTCGAATAACGGTTGTGGGTACGGACCTGGAAGGAAAATCGGTTCAACTCCGCCTAAAAGGCATCGCAGCCATTTGCTTTCAACATGAAATCGACCACCTTAATGGAATCATGTTTTATGATCATATCAATCCGGAAGACCCATATGCCATTCCGGAAAATTCAATTGCGGTGGAAAGGTAACGTAATAAGCAACACCCCCATCTGTTGGTTGACGGGGGTGTTGTTTTTTATATCAGTTCAAGTTCCTTCAAACCAAAAAGTATGCCATCATCATCGACATCCTTCGTTACAAAGTCGGCCTCTTGCTTCACAAGTTGACCGGCATTCCCCATTGCCACGCCATATCCCGCTACTTTTAACATCTCTATATCATTTAAGCCATCTCCAAAGGCGTAAACATCCTCCAGAGCAAACCCGACTTTTTCCATTAATATTTTAATGCCCTCAGCTTTTGAACCCCCGAATGGAAGTACATCCGTCGAATACGCATGCCATCTAATGAAGTGAAAGTCATCATATTTCCCAACAAAGTTCCCTTCTTCATCTTCCGAGCAGAATAATAAGGCTTGGTATATATCATGGCCCTCATAAAAATCTGCCACATGTTCAGGGTGGGGAAACTTCAGGCTGCTTAATGCTTCTTCAATTCGGCTATGATGTGGAACACTCGATTTCATTGTCTCCTCATTCATGAAGACGATCGGTATTTCATTATTCTCAGCATGTTCGTGGAGCCGTTTTATCTCAGGTATGCTCAAAGGGTTTTTATAAACGACTTTCCCTTCAAAAACAACATATTGTCCATTGAAACTTACGAATGTATCGATGCCAAGCTCTTCCCTTAAAGACTCGAACATGAAAGGAGCCCTTCCTGTGGCAATCGCTACAAAAACCCCGCTATCCTGCAGTTGCTTAATGGCTTTTTTCGTTGAAGCAGGTAACTTTTTGTCATGATCAAGCAATGTTCCGTCAATATCAAAGAATACGATTTTCACTAACGATTCACTTCCAATTCATTCATTTTTTCCTTTTTTAATATGTACCCATTTAATAATTGTCATCAAGATAAGTCAAGTAACTCAATCGGATTCAACTCAAAGTTACGTTTTTTATTCAGGAATGAGCATATACTATTCTTAATAGAAAACAACTCAGGCTTTCCAGATTACACTTCTCCCATCCTTCCTGCCTCTAAAATCCCGGTTGCTTGTTTGAATGAGCCTTTTTTTTCAAAAATGGGCCAAGTACCTGTAAAGACGTATTTACATTATTGAATAATCCTATACAATAATAACTAAGGGAGCGTGATCGCCATGTTAAAAAAGCTTCGTAAAAAGCTTGTTAAACAGTGGAATGATCTTTTAAGAAAAAAATCTATCGCATGATTTGCCACTCATTCCTGCCTTGGCCGTCATCCATATGCGAATTTTTTTCGGACAGCCCTTCAAAAACTTGCGGAGGGCTTCTTCCTTGTTGTAAAGTTCTTGTTAAGCATTCTTTCTATCTTGGCTTTTATATGGTCAGGTGAATACATATTTCAATCAAAAATATGAGTCGTCGTGTTTTCATGAAACGATGTACACAGTGGTACTGTATTAATTTAGAAAGAAATCGTTTACGAAAAAAAGATCCCATGATTTAAGTTTTACACATGGCAAAAACGGATAGGATATAAGATAGAGGAAGCTACAATTGGATTGATACCAGAATCGACCATCTATTTTTTTATATACTTTTAGACATTGGTATATTTAATTCATCAAACCCCTTCCGTTTTTATGGCGGAGCTGGGTTTATTTTTACATGATGTTGAAAAACATGAAAAAATTGTTGTTTTTATATATAATGAAAAAAGCAATGCAAACAAGTGAGGAGAGATTAAAATGGTTTTTAAGGTATACTATCAAGTAACCATATCAGAGGTTCCAATTAGGGAGAATACTAAAACAATGTTTATCGAAGGTGAATCCGTTCGTGACGTCCGTTTAAAATTGAAAAAAGAACCTTATAACGTAGAAATCGTACTACCCGTAACCGGAGCATATTTAGAATATGAAAAACAAAATGAAGATTACAAAGTATTGGAGCTATAATTTATGAAATTTGTAAAAAACGATCAAACAGCTGTATTCGCCCTGGGCGGTTTAGGCGAAATCGGTAAGAACACATATGCTGTTCAGTTTCAAGATGAAATCATCATCATTGATGCTGGAATTAAATTTCCTGAAGATGAACTTCTCGGTATTGACTATGTGATTCCAGATTACAGCTATTTAGAGAAAAATGTAGATAAAATTAAAGGTGTCTTCATTACCCATGGCCATGAAGACCATATTGGCGGGATTCCTTATTTACTTAGAAAAGTGAATGTCCCTGTATACGGCGGGAAGCTGGCACTTGGACTGCTTCGTAATAAATTGGAAGAACACGGCCTATTACGTCAGACAACCATGATTGAAATCAGTGAAGATGAAGTGATCAAGTTCCGGAAAACGTCCGTCTCTTTCTTCCGCACAACTCACAGTATTCCTGACTCTTATGGAATCGTTGTAAAAACGCCACCTGGACAAATTGTCCATACTGGGGATTTCAAATTCGACTTCACACCAGTGGGCGAGCCTGCAAACCTGACCAAAATGGCTGAAATCGGTAAAGAAGGTGTATTGTGCTTACTCTCGGATAGCACAAATAGTGAAGTGCAGAACTTTACTATGTCCGAAAGCCGTGTCGGCGATACCATTCATGACATTTTCCGTAAGGTTGACGGCCGGATTATTTTTGCAACGTTTGCATCGAACATCCATCGCCTTCAGCAAGTTGTAGAAGCAGCCGTGGCTAACGGCCGTAAAATAGCCGTTTTTGGCCGAAGCATGGATTCAGCCATATCAATTGGACAAGATCTTGGTTATATCGTAGCGCCTAAAGATACATTTATTGATGTACAGCAATTGAATCGTATGCCTGCGAATAAAGTAACCATCCTTTGTACAGGTAGCCAAGGTGAACCAATGGCAGCCCTCTCGCGCATAGCGAATGGCACTCACCGTCAAATTCAAATCATTCCTGGTGATACTGTAGTATTTTCATCTTCACCTATCCCAGGTAACACAATCAGCGTTTCCAGAACGATCAATCAATTATATCGTGCAGGAGCTGACGTCATTTCAGGTCCTTTGAATGACATTCATACATCAGGACATGGCGGACAGCAGGAACAAAAACTAATGCTTCGTTTGATAAAACCAAAATTCTTCATGCCAATCCATGGTGAATACCGTATGCAAAAACTACATGCCCGCCATGCAGTCGATTGCGGTGTTCCGGAAGAAAATTGCTTTATCATGGATAATGGTGAAGTTCTTTCCTTAAGTGAAAACACAGCACAAATCGCCGGTAAAATCCCTTCAGGTTCGGTTTATATCGATGGAAGCGGCATCGGGGATATCGGTAATATCGTTCTCCGTGATCGACGGATTCTTTCCGAGGAAGGTCTTGTCGTTGTCGTTGTCAGCATCAATATGAAGGAATTCAAAATTGCATCCGGTCCTGACATCATCTCACGCGGATTTGTTTATATGAGAGAATCAGGAGACCTGATCAGCGATGCTCAATCCTTGATCACTAAGCATTTAAATAAGGTGATGGATCGCAAAACTACACAATGGTCTGAAATTAAAAATGAAATTACAGACACTTTATCTCCATTCCTATATGAAAAAACTAAACGCCGTCCAATGATCTTACCGATCATCATGGAAGTTCAATAAATAATAGAAGCCCAGCCATTGATGGCTGGGCTTTTTTGTGGATGAAAAGTGCGTGCTGCCCGATATTGAGCAGCCCTTGCTTATTCCACAATTTTCTTTTCAAAGCGATTGATGTCCGAATCCGCGCCGATGACGATCAATATATCACCTTTATGAATTAAATCGCTCGCCTGTGGAGAGACATTTATTTCGTTACCTCTTTTGATCGCGACGATATTCAGTCCATAGTGAGCACGGATATCAAGGTCAAATATCGAGTTTCCATTCATCTTTTGGCTTGCAACAATTTCGACGATGGAGTGTTCATCAGAAAGCTCTAAATAATCAAGAATGTTATTGGAGACGATATTATGGGCAATCCTTCTCCCCATATCTCGTTCGGGGTGCACGACAAAGTCGGCCCCGATTTTTCGAAGAACCTTCTCATGATAATCATTTTGCGCTTTAACAGTTACATTTCCGACACCCAATTCCTTAAGCATGAGGGTCGTCAATATACTAGCTTGAATATTCTCGCCAATCGCTACAATGACGTGATCAAAATTACGAATTCCTATGTTTCTCAGTACATTTTCATCCGTCGTATCCCCTACTACGGCATGTGAAGCTATCCTGGCAAATTCATTCACTCGATCTTCGTCAGCATCGATAGCCAGAACCCCTAATCCTTCTTCAGCTAATGTCTTGACTATGCTGCCGCCAAAACGGCCAAGTCCAATCACCGCAAATTCTTTTTTCACAATAAGCCCTCCAACGTCATTCGTTCTCTCTTTAGAGCATGTTCTGTCCTGAAAAGCATTTTTACGCTTCGCTTCCTTTAAACGTTATATAGTCCTTTAAGTGATTGATCGCGAGTTCAATCGCAGTTTCATCCGGACTTAACTTAGCGTGGTGCAATCCGTATTCCGATGAAACCCCCAGCCAGAACATGAATCCTGGAATCTCCTTTAACATATAACCAAAATCTTCACCAGTCATCGCTTCAGTACATTGATGCAAATGAACAGCAGTTGACTTCTCTGTAAATTCCATGAATTCCCGGGTCAACCGTTCTTCATTATACACCTGGTGATACATCGCGCCATAGTCGATTTCAGCCAAGCACTCATATCCCACTTGTATACCATCCACAAGCGCTTTTATTCTTGACTTGACCTTTACCATCGATTCGGGGTTAAGAGTGCGTATTGTGCCTTCTAACCGCGCTGTCTCCGCAATAATATTTTGAACGGTGCCTCCAGTAATCTTCCCTACTGTAATGACAGCAGAATCAAGTGGATTGACATTCCTGGAAACGATTGTTTGCAGCTGCCCTACAAGCGCGCAGGCAGCAATTACCATGTCATTTGTTTCGTGCGGATAGGCTGCATGCCCTCCTTTCCCCCTCAAATCGATGAATAATTCAGATGTATTGGCAAATAGAAGCCCTTCTTTAACGGCAATCGTCCCAACTGGATACTCTGGAGCAATATGTAAAGCAAGAATCATATCCGGCTTCCATTTTTTCATGGTTTCCGATTTAAGCATTGGTTCAGCTCCGCCAGGACCCTCTTCTGCAGGCTGGAAAATGAATAGCAAGTCATCATCGATCGGATTTTCGGTGAAATATGTCAATAATCCCAAACCTATGCTCATATGAAAATCATGACCGCAGGCATGCATATATTCCTCGTGGTTGGAAGCGAACGGCAATCCGGTTTCCTCTTTTATCGGCAGACCGTCTATGTCGGCCCGGTAGCCAATTGTTTTTCGCGGGTTCATTCCCTTCACTTTCACGAATATCCCAGTCCGCCAAGTTTCTATTTCCATCCGCTCTTGGGCCAGATTCGTTATGTAATTCAGTAGGTATTGCTGCGTCTTGAATTCTTTGAATCCTATCTCCGGTATTTGATGCAAATCACGCCGAATCTCGGCAAAAGGATTTATTTTCACATTATTTCCTCCCTATACAGAAAGCGTGGATATATTTATCCACGCTTCAGGCAATATTCACTAAAGAAATTAAAGTTGACGAAGTTCTTGCATGATTTCTGTTTTTGATTTTGTTTTTTCGTCAATTTGTTTAATGACCCGTGCCGGGATACCAGCAGCCACAGAGTAAGGAGGAACGTCTTTCGTTACAACTGCACCAGCCGCCACAACTGAGCCTTGACCGATTTTCACACCTTCTAGTACGACCGCATTGGCTCCGATTAAAACATCATCTTCTAAAATGACCGGTTGTGCGGAAGGCGGCTCGATGACACCTGCTAAAACAGCACCTGCACCTACGTGACAGTTTTTACCCACTGTTGCACGTCCGCCCAGTATTGCGTTCATGTCGATCATTGTGCCTTCACCGATAACAGAACCAATATTGATTGATGCACCCATCATGATGACTGCGTTGTCTCCAATGGATACTTGGTCACGGATTATTGCGCCAGGCTCGATACGGGCTTTGATGCCTTTTAGGTCCAACAAAGGAATGGCAGAGTTACGGCGATCATTTTCAACTACATAATCCTCGATTTTTGTTCCTGCTGCCTTGATTGCTTCTTCGACTTCAGACCACTCACCGAATATAACACCTGTATTTCCTGTTATGAATGTTTTAGAAGCTGGACCAAAATCCATGCCTTCTAAATTGCCTTTGACATATACCTTTACAGGTGTAGATTTTTTACTATTTGAGATAAAAGAAATAATTTCGTTTGCATCCATTTTATTCATTCCGGATAAACCTCCTAAATATGTATCATTACTCGTTTTAAATTTACCAGACAACTGCCGGCAAGACAAGTTGAATGTCACTCTTATATATTATTCTCCCCTATTGACATTTTCGTCAGCGGACCTATAACATTCCTTGGTCACGAATATGCTCTTTTACCACTTCCGTGAATGCCTGGACTTGCTTTAACTGAAAGGCAGATTCATAGCCGCAAAGCCATGTATCTCGTTCGATTGAGTGGTTATGCCCATCCAAAAGAGGGATTTTAAAAACATTCGTATCTTTATCATGTAAAGTGATGGCTGGCAGGATCGCATATCCTATACCATTAAACACCATTTGTTTGCATGTTTCGATTTGATCCACGACTATGGTGTTTTTTGGTGTCGTTTTAAATTGCCGATGCCACCAGTCCTGAATTTCCTGATAATAATTCGAATCGCTTTTAAACTGAATGAATGGCCGGTCCGTTTCGAACACTTGATTCAGTTCCTTCATTTCAGTATCCACCAAATAAAGCATATCTGTAAATAAATGCTGTTTTACCCCTTTCCAATCCGGGGCTCCCCTTATGATGCCAATATGTACTTGTCCTTCATACAAAGACTTTAAAATCTCACTGCTCCAGCCAGTGATTAAGGAAATTTTGGCATACGGATATTTTTGGACGAACTTTTTCAATACTTGCGGCAACCAGTTTTGACCGACAATCGAGGCACAGGCTATTTTCAAAGTGCCATATACTTCATGGTCCATAGCTTGAATACTTTCCCTGACCTTTTCCTCTTTTTCTATAACCTCATTGGCCAAACGAATTACCGCTTCACCTGCAGGTGTCAGTGACAGCCCTTTTTGTGAACGCAGAAACAGTTTCGAGCCCCAATCCTTTTCTATTGATTGTAAACGCTGGGATAAAGCCGGCTGGGAAACGAACAACCTCTCAGCTGCTTTTCTCATATTCATTTCCTGAGCAAGCACGGATAATAAATGAAATTCTGAAAATGACATACACACCAACCTCTTGATAATTAATTCTTATCATGATGATTTAATTTATTTAATTTTTATTATCAACAAAGTCGGCTTATAATACAAGAGAAAAGAAAAGGAGTGAATATCCTTTGACGATCATTTTATTGCTTGTCATCAGTTTTGCAGCATCCTTTGTCGGCACATTGGCTGGGAGCGGCGGTCTTATCGGCATGCCATCCCTTCTTTTGATAGGTTTACCCATCCACCAGGTAATTGGTTCAGTCAAATTTTCCAACATGGTTTCTTCTTTTTCCAGTTTTTATATTTTATTCAAATAAAAACAGCTTAAATTGAAGGATGCCCTCCAGTTAATCCCATTTGCCCTTTTCGGTGGCTTATGTGGTGGTCTGCTTGCTAATTCATTCTCTGAAAAGGCAATGAATTTGTTAGCCATCTGTCTTTTGACTGTCGCTTTGATCATGAATTTCATTAAAAAACGAAAACCTTCCGATGAATCGGATTGGCATCTCCAAAAAAAAGTTTATCCATCCCTATTCGGAATCAGTGTCTATGACGGAATGTTCGGACCGGGACAGGCAACCATGCTCATGTATACCTTTTTAAGAAATGGTGCCACCTACCTTCAATCCCTGGCCTTTACTAGATTCCAAACTTTCATTAGCTGTACAGCTGCATTCATTACCTATTTCATCGCCGGTAACATTGCATGGGGGATTGCCATTTATTACACGATCGGGTCCCTTATCGGATCACAACTGGCCTTGCGTGTGGCTCAAAAAATCTCCACTCGACAGTTGAAATTAATTTTACATGCGGTCACGATCGCATTATTGATTCAATTGGTCATCAGAGTTGCGTTTCCTTAAATACAAAGGCAAACTCCATTTAAAGAGTCTGCCTTTTTTATGCATTCTTATTCTTATTCTTTCTTAGTCTCGTAAGTAACAGGAAGCTGATTACAGCGAAGCCTAGAACAATGAGATAAATCGTCTGTAAAGACAATGTAAGTCCTTCCTGTAAAACCTTTACCACATTTTCAGGAAGAGACATGCGTTCTTCACTGTTCAACAGTTTATTTGCCGTATCTATCGTCACTCCCGATCCGGCTGGCGCATGATCGTTCAAATAGGCTTGAAGTCTCATATTCATGATTCCCCCAAGTAATGCAGCACCTACAGTATTTCCTAAATTACGCATGAACATATTGGAAGCTGTCGCAATACCCCTTCGTTCCCAGCTGACGTTTTTTTGAATGACGACAATGAATGAGGTAGAAGTCAAACCCATGCCTACACCGACAAAAAAGGATCCCATGGCTGCAATAAGGGGCCCAGCTTCCGGCTTCATCCATACTAGGATCAAACTCCCAAGGATTAATGAACACCCTCCAAGGAGGGAGGTTGATTTGAATCCTATTTTCATCAATAACCTGCCTGAGACCATTGATGCGATCGGCCAGCCAATTGACATGGCTGTCAATGTAAAACCAGCTACCGTAGGCGAGCGCTCCATCACGCCCTGAACGAATGTGGGCAGGAAACTTGATAAACCAATCATCATCACCCCTGTCGTCAGGGATACAAGGTTCGCAATCAGAATGGAACGCTCCTGCCAGATTTCAAATGGCATCATCGGTTCGGCTGCTTTCTTTTCCTGAAGGATGAATAAGATAAAGGTGATGATGGCCACTAATGCCAAGGATATGACCGGAGCTGAAGCCCATGACCATTTCACCCCTCCTTCTACGAGTATCACCATTAGAGTGGATATGGATAATGTCAATAGCGTTGCACCTAGGTAATCGATATCACGTTTTTTCTTTTCGATATTTTCATGAAGGAAAAACCAAATCCCAATAAAAGATAGCAAGCCCAAAGGAACATTAACCCAGAAGACAAGCTTCCAAGTCAGGGACTCAACGAGCAAGCCGCCCAAAGCTGGCCCCATGACCGCTGAAATTCCCCAAACGCTCGATAGATACCCTTGAACGCGTGCCCTCTCTTCATTTTTATAGATATCACCAACAATCGTCGAAGCTACAGGAGCTACAGCCCCCGCCCCAAAACCTTGTACAAAGCGATATATGATGAGTTCCGTCATAGAATTGGCAAAACCGCAAAGAAGGGAGCCAATTAAAAAGACAACGATTCCAAATAATAAGACAGGTTTTCTCCCGAGAATATCCGATAGCTTTCCATATATCAAGACCGTTACGGCGTTCATTAACAAATAACCTGAAAACACCCAGCTGTAAAGTGAAAAACCACCTAAATCACTTACAATGGCTGGCATTGCCGTCGAAACGATCGTTCCTTCAATAGCATTCATAAACATAGCCAACATGATGGCAGCCAATATAAAGGGACGTTTTAATTTTTTATTCTGCACTTTTGCTCCATCCACTGTTTGACCCAATTTTCGCATCCTCTCCTAATAGACCCAACTGTTTATAGACTTTACTACTAGCTGGATCAAATATGTAAAAAAACAAGAAAACTCGCCAACTGGCGAGTCTTGAGGTTAACTTCATTTTAAGCCTTACTTATTTATCAGGCGTATTTTGTTTAAATACTTTTTTCAAGATTGCCCTTCTCGTTAAGATACCTTCAAATACATGTTCGTCATTCTCTACACAGACAAACGGATGGTCAATCAACAATTCCACACCCTTGGTCAATGTATCTTCAATATGCAGGCGAGGTATTTCTATATTCATTATTTCGGAAACTTTTTTATTCTCAAGATTATCAAATTCAATTCGTTCCAGTCCCAAGATTGAATCAAGAATGACTGGTGTGCTAATTAAACCATGCAGTTTATACATCGGATCTAACACAGGAATGGCCGTATAACCGCTCTTTGTTAATACCAATAGTGCATGTTCTAAGTTATTGGTTACCTGCACGTGGGCCACGCGTTCAGAAGAAATCATTAAGTCTTTAACGCTGGATTCCAATAAATCCCCATCATGAGTACCGATCATTTTAAAACCCCTTACCATATGTTTTTATATACAGCTCTTTCTATAGTTTAACATATGTAAGCAGAAAAGGCTCATTCCTAGACCAATAAAATCCCAAACGGCGGGATTCGCAAGAGACCCTTAGCCCTTACTAGTTTTGATGTTAACCTGTTTAAAACCGCATTCCGGGCATTGATAAATCACATTTTGGTTGGATTGTGCCGTTAATACATTTTCCATTTCCCTTTCCTCACCGCATTCCGGGCAAATTACCATTGGATTTTTCATTTACATCCCTCCAATTATTAAGATGTCGTAAAAATCACTACTTCATTCAAGTAAAAATTGACCGAATTCATTCACAATAAAAAAGCCGCTTCCAAAGGAAGGCGGCTTTTTGTGATTTTTTAAGATTGAAGAAGATCAAAGATTTCAATGGTAATCATATCAATATTATCGAATTGATATTTTGATGATTTCCCTTTATCACTGTATACTTCAAGCTCGAACATTTCAGTTTTGCTGAAATATGTAACCTGGCACTTTTTCACACCATCTATTTCAAAAAAACGTTGAGCAGATTCAGATTCCTTCGCTTGCTCTTGAAGACTTTTCAATCTGGTAAGGATGCCCTGTAATTGAGACATACTCCCTCTCCTTTCTGAATAAAACCTTTTCGATAGGTTTCACTATACCATACTTTTCTATCCAGTAGCCACGCTGAAATAAATTCAGAATAATTTAAAACTTCATTCTTTACATGACACTATTAACAGAATAAAATAAGGAATGGATTTTGTACATGAAAATTTTTCTGGGGGTAGATTCTGTTGCAAAACATTAGTGAGCTTGGTTATCGCATTTCATTGATTGATGGTTTTGATTTGGATAGAAGAAATCGTACAGGAACATATGTAATTGTCGATGAAGACATCACCTTAGTCGAAACTTCCGCCAGCCCTTCCATCCCCCATTTAATGAAGGGGCTCGAATATTTGGGAATCGCCCTCGAAGATATTACATATATCATTCTTACCCATATTCATTTGGACCATGCAGGTGGAGCTGGACTTTTTTTACAGCATTGTCCGAATGCCAAAGTTATCGTCCACCCAAAAGGTGCACGCCATCTAGAAGACCCAACACGTTTGATCGCTGGGGCTAAAGCAGTCTATGGTGAAGATTTCAACAAGCTTTTCGATCCGATATTACCTATTCCATTAGAAAGAATGCTGACTAAACATGATAGGGAATCCCTAAAAATAAGTGAAAATTCCAAGTTGACCTTTTATGACACACCAGGACACGCAAACCATCATTTAAGCATTTACGATTCGGTTTCAAAAGGGATGTTTTCAGGTGACACCGTAGGCATCTATTATCGTGAACTCGATGAAGAAGGTTTGGAATTTTACTTACCGTCCACATCGCCAAATCAATTTAATCCCGATGCTATGCTTGCTGCAGCGGAATTGTATGAAAGCATCGGCGTCGAACGTATATATTTTGGCCATTACGGGGTATCGGAAAATCCTAAGGAAGTATATAAACAACTTCATTACTGGCTGCCTAAATTTGTGAAGACTGCCAAATCGGCATATAGGGAATATGCTAGCTTTGAGGAACAAGTGGCAGCGACCAGTAAAAATATTTTCACGGAAGTCACTGTTCATTTAGGCGAAAAAGGAATCACCGCTGATCATCCTGTTTTTGATATCATTGCCATGGACCTGAACGTTTGTTCCATGGGATTGATAGACTATCTGGTAAAACAGGAAAAAGATCGGTAGAACGAGGATCCTTAAGGTTTATCCCTATTCAAATGACTTAGCATTCTCTATAATGAAAAAGTAAACCTTACTTAAAGCATACATGGAGGAATGAAATGAAAGACGTTACGCTCTATACCCAACCTGATTGCCCTCCCTGCAAAATCATGAAAATGTTCTTTGATGATAATAATGTCGTATACAAAGAAAAAAATATTAAAGCAGATGGACATGCACGTAAAGAACTAACTAATAAATATGGCGCCTATTCCACACCAACTGTCGTCATCGACGGTAAAGCCATTATTGGTTTTGAATTGGACGAAATAAAGAGAGAACTAAATATATAACAAAAAGTCCAGAGAAGACTGTGACCTTCTCTGGACTTTTTCATTTCCGCCTCCATACTTTTCAACTTTGAAGGATTTTACTTTAAAATTCCTTATTTCATTTTTTCACTTTCATACTTTACATCCATTACCTTCCAAACGTCATTATCCTTTTTCAAAATAACTGATTCAACATGTTTTTCCATCGATGCAGGTCCGTCCCCTGTGTCCTGGAATTCCTCCTGAACATAAATGAAATCACCGTTTTTCCCATATACAATTTCCGTATTCTTGTCGTAACTGAAAAAAGGGATATAATATGGAGCGAAATCTGATCCAAATGCGGTATAACCGCCATCGACTTTCACTACATTCGCTTGGACAAACTTCTCGATGAATTCACCTGTGAAATGTTTATCCAACTTTCCTTCAATCGCTTCCTTAGTACTTACTTCCTCACTGATCGAACCTTGATTCTTCATGGCATCTTGTACTAAAGATAGAACTTCCTCTCTATGTAAGCCCTCCGCTGAAGCAGTGAACCCTCCACTTAAAAATAGAAGGACACTGGCAAGACATGCAACTAAATATTTACTCATTACAATCATCTCCTAGTTATAGAATTTCTCCTAATGATTCGGATTTTTGCCTATGTCATTCAATACCCGTCAAGATCAAAGCCAAACTACAAAATCACATTCTCATGTGAGACCTTTAATACCAGTGCCCATTATTCACAATAAAAAAGAAGATTTCATGAAATTGAAATCTCCTTCTCACAATTATCGAAAAGCATAGTAAAAAATAAAACCAGCAACCAAAATCGTCCCAACAAAAAGAGAAATGAATATCGGGTTCTTTAAATAAGGATGTTCTTTAACTGAATCATCGATAGTCGAATCATATCTGGCTTTCACTTTCTGTGCCCTTGCTACAGAATAAGTATAAAAGAGTAGATATAACGCCATGATTGTAACGATTATGATTAGAATCCAGATGTACGTGCTCAAAATATGTCTCCTCCAAGCGCATCATTTCTGCTTATCGTTACACATTTAAAGCGATTATATTCATGAATCGTTTTTTATAATAGTGCTTCATTTTCATATAAATAACTATAAGAAAGATCACAGAAAATGTATTCCTTATTATTCAGCGGATATGAAAAGGTCCGAATGGTTTCTCCCGTTTCGATATCACTGTATAAATCGGATAGTCTTCCTTTTTTCTCGTTACGCATCTTTACGATATTTTCGAGGAAATAAGGTCTCCAGCTCCAATTTTTATTCATATAACTGGGTTGAACTAACCATTGCCCGTCCTTATGGAGGATATTAGGAGATTTTTGATACCCCTCTTCATCACAAATATAAAGCCGAAAACATATGGAATCCAATTTTTTCGCCAAAACTCCGAGAAACTCTTCATGGGAGCTGGCCCGCTTTTGCTGTTTTAAGAAGTTTTGCATATTCTCGTTGAATTGCAAAGTCTTTTGATAAACGGCTTCAAGCTTCTTGGTCTCTAAAGAAATGAAAGACTGACATTCTTGATGGAATTTTTCACGAAGTAAATCTTTATTAATGAATTCGCCTTCCGGTTTCGCCAAAAAATACCCTTGATAATATCGTCCCCCATTCTTCCATGCAAAGCGAAGCTGGTATTCGGACTCAATGTTCTCAAATAGTAAATTGGCGCCGATTTTTCGTGCAAGCATGCTTAGAGAAAACAGGATGACCTGATAAGCATCTCCACCTGAAATGCGAAGCTGGTCCAAGTTAACTTTTAAAATATTCGGAGAAATCTGTGCGATTCGGTCCAATTGCGTATCTTGTCCTAAATGATCTAAAGCTATCTTAATCCCATATGTTTTAAAGTAAGCAAGCACATGCTGCAAAGGATCTAAGTTTTCCGGACTGATCGTGTCTGATAATTCCAGCACGATCCGGTGCATTTCCTCCGGTTGAAAATGACGATGTAAAATCTCCATGAATTCTTCGCCATGATCCAGCATAAGCAGATTAGGATCTCTGTTGATAAAGATAAGAAAATCTTCACCATAGTCTTTTATTCTTTCCAAGGCAATTTCAAGTACATAATTATCTACTTCCACCCTATACTCTTCCGGCACTGCAGAATCGTGAAAAAAAGGGCCAAGGCTTTTATATTCAGATTGTTCCTCATAGCGCCCTAGAATTTCATACCCGATTACCTGATGTTGATCTGCACTGAAAATCGGTTGAAAGAATGGTGTCACCCTGTCTAAGTTCTTTAATATCTTTTCTGTATCCATGATGCATCTTCCCCCTAATTACGAAAACACCAATATGCCAAAATTATACCATTAGTTTCTGTCATTGATAATAAATAATTTTAATTACTACTACATAACTCTTTTTTCAGAACATTAAATTTCCCATTCACCCTATCCAATTGAAAAGAAACACATTGAAAAGGCATTGTCCAAAAATGGAACAATGCCTTATGTCTTATCAAAAAGGGAAGAACCATGGTATCGTGATCACCATGATAACGCCAATGAAAATCTGTATGGATATCCCAATCATGATAAAATCTTTATGCTTGTAATCACCCGCCGTCATGACAAGCGCATTGGTAGTGGCAACCCTTGGAGTGGATAACGCCAAACTGCCAGCAACTGCAAGGCATAGAAACACAGGAAGAGGATCGATTCCTTGATTCACCGCAGATGTCAGGGCAATGGGCGTCATGATTACTGTCGCGGCTCCATACGGGATGAATTGGCTCAGGATCAGTGTCAGGAGGTAAAAGACCGCTAAAATGCCGTGTGCCCCGATATTACTGAATAAAACGGCCAGCCAATCACTTATCATTCTCACTCCACCCGTATTATCCAACGCTGCCGTTATGCCGAACATGGCGGCAATCAATAGAACAGGTTCCCAATTAATCTTTTGGTAAGCATCCTCCATCGAACGGACACAGCCAGTGATCACCATCAACAATGCAGCCGTCAAAACCGATAGTACCGCAGGAACGGACTCCATCGATAAAAGAATGACCATCAATGCAGTGATTCCCGAGGCAATCCATGCTTTGCCCTTGGAGTTGACCGGAGAGCCATCTTCCGAGGTACTTCCAATAACGATGACATCCTGTAAATCCGAGGAAATCCTCTCAATGTTCTCCCATTCTCCATGTATCAGGATTGCATCCCCCGGTTTCAGGCGTTCCGTTCCGACATCCGCTTGAATATATTCTCCATTCCGATTGATTGCCAGCACATTACATTGGTATTTCTCACGAAAATGCACATCTATCAAGGTTTGATTTTCATAATCCGAGTTCGGGACGATCAATATTTCTGTCAATCCAAATCTACTGCTAAGAAAATGTTTCTTTATTTGTTCGGTATTGAAATGTTTAAACTCCAGTTCATAGTTAAGTGCCAATCTCTCAACTGCTTCTTCTTCCCCAAACACCAAAATGATATCTTCAGGATGAAGAACCTCATCCGCCCTGGCTGAAATCGTCAGCTGTCTTTGCAACAGCGGCAATTGCTTATCCTTTGGCTTCCTCTGGATTTCAATCAAAGTCAATTCATACTGAATAGGAAGCTGGAGGTCCGACAGCCTTTCTCCAACAATATCGGAAGTAGCGGGTATATGCAGATAATGCAATCGGTCATATACTTTGTACATGCCGGCAAGCTCCCCTGCCGAGAGTCCCTTGACACTATTGTTCGCAGCAATGGTCTTCTCGGGAAGCAACAGGCGTCCGAGTGTCAACATGAAGAATAACCCTGCTGCAAAGGCGATTAAGCCCACAGGTGTAAAGTCAAAAAATGCTAATGTCCCTATTCCGTTTTGCCGTAATACATCAGCGACGATCATATTGGAGGGAGTACCTGTAAGTGTTAATAGCCCTCCAATACTGCTTGCATAGGCAAGGGGCAATAAATACCTTGTCGGACTTGTTTTTTGTTGTAAGGCCATGCTCATGACGAGCGGAAGCAGTATGGAAACAATTCCTGTTCCGCTTAAAAATGCACTTAATATTCCCGCTGTCAGCATGACGATGAGCAGCGATTTCCATTCACTGCCCCCACATAAAGCCAACAACTTATTTCCTGCCTTTTCCACGATTCCTGTATTTAACAGGCCGGCACCGACGATAAATAGCCCAGCCAGCATGATGACCACTTGATTCGCAAAACCGGCCACCAGTTCATCCAATGTAAGAATCCCCAGTAAACCAAGTATGGATAGTGCACTAAGTGCAATTAAATCTGCTCGAAATTTTCCTTGTATAAAAAGCGCAATCGCGCATAGAAGTATAATCAGTGTAATAAACATTGGTTCGGTCATCATGTTACCTCCGTATAGATGTTCAATTTCAAACCTGACACGGTTTCATTAAACCCCAGTTTACATGTTTTTCATATGCTTATAGAAGATATTTTCTTCAATTTATGTATATTGTTTGTTAGTATGAGGAAGTAACATTTTTAAATTAGATAGGTTGATTAATTTGAATAAACCCATATCCAGAAGAACATTCCTTAAGAAAAGTCTTAGTACATTGGCTACCTTAACCGGTTTAGGTATTGGCGGAAGCTATTATGCCCATAATTTGGAGCCGAAATGGTTAGAAACCAAGCATAAAATCATCAGCCACCCGCTTATCCCAAAAGGTTTTCATGGCATGAAAATGGTCCAATTCAGTGATACGCATTTAGGCTTTCAATTTCAGCTTAAAGATTTACAAGCAATTGTCAACAAGATAAACCAACTGGACCCGGATGTTATTTTATTTACCGGAGATTTAATGGACCAGCCTAATAAATACAAGGCTCACCAGAAAATCCCCCCCGTTTTGAATCAGCTCAAAGCGCCACTTGGAAAATTCAGCATCTACGGTAACCATGATCATGGGGGATATGGCTCAGAAATTTACAACGATATCATGGAAAAATCCCATTTCACCATGTTGAAAAATACCTCAACCAAGATTACCTTATTAACCGCTGAAGAAATATTCATTGCCGGGGTTGATGATGCCATGCTTGGAAAACCTGATTTTGAAGAAGCCCTTTCTGGCATCCCGGAAGAAGTGTTCACCATTATGCTTTCGCATGCCCCTGACCTTGCCGACACATCAAGGACTTATGACATTCAGTATCAAATAAGCGGTCACAGCCATGGAGGTCAAGTGCAAATCCCCTTTGCCGGTGCCCTTGTAACTCCCCCATACGCTGAAAAGTACAGGGAAGGCACGTATGAAATCGATTCATTAACGTTACATGTTAATAGAGGGCTTGGCACTACCCGACTCCCCTATCGTTTCCTTTCACGTCCGGAATTGACTGTTTACGAATTCCAAGCCGAAAAATGATAGAAAAAGAACACAGGGGAAAACCGCCAGACTTATTAACAAAACCTGTGCGAATAAAACAACTTGTTGCCATATCATTCGTAATGGACTCCTATGAATTATAGCATTAGAAGTATATCTGAGAAAACCAGGTTTTTTTCACCAATACCAATGGTAATTGCCATTAAGGTTATACCATAATTAAATACCCACTCAGGAAAGTGCCGATACAACCTAAAACAGACACCGATATATAGATCAGGCTATCTATATATCGGTGTTTTCTAATAAGTTCAAGTGTTTCCATACTGAATGTCGAAAAGGTCGTAAAAGCCCCCAGGAAACCTATTGTCAGAAAAACCTGCAAAGATAAAGCCCAGCTTTCTTTCTGTGGCAACGCCATTCCCAGCCCAAAGGAACCTATAAGGTTAATCAGTAAAATGCTAATTGGTATCGAGACGGCTGGCAATAGCCTATTAAAAATAATCTGCAAGACATATCTAGAGGCAGCCCCAAAAAAGCCTCCTATAAAAACTGAAAGAACCTCAATCAAAGGGACTCACCTCTCTGTCTATTAAAAAGGCCCAGTCCGAGGAAACCAGCGACCAAACCAAAAAAAAGCGTGGAACCAAGATACAGTCCCGCCAATGGCAGAGAAGTCTGCAGTAGATTCACCACTTCTTGGGAAAATGTGGACATCGTGGTGAAACCGCCGCAAAACCCGCTGCCCAGCGCTAAAAAAACAAGCGATTTCTTTTTCAAGGCGATATAGCCATTGATCATTCCAAGTAAAAAGCTGCCTACTATATTTATTAAGAGGGTTCCAAACGGGAAGAAGGTATGGCCAGCAGTCAAGATTACGCAATAACGCAATATCGCTCCAGCCGCTCCTCCAAAACCGACTGCAAAAATGCCTTTAAACCGATCCATTAAGGTCCCCCCAAATTTTTCTCATAAGTAGATTCATTATAACAGATTAAGATGAAACAGGCTCTTTTCTTAAAAAAATCCATACTATGTAAAGAATTTGAGAAAAGGAGGCTAATTATGCAAACACAGTATTTTCCTTACTACCATTATCCGCAGACCTTAATGCTACAGAACGATTACAGAAATGCATATGGGAATGAATATGGACCTGAATATTGGAATGACGAGCGCTTCTTTCCTTTCTTTCCGCTATTGGCGCCTGTAGCTTTTGTTGCAGGGTTGGCAATTGGACCGTTGCTATTCAATAACCGTCCACCTGTCTATCCTCCATATCCTCCTCCATACCCGCCCGCTTACCCTCCTTACCCCGCTTATCCTGCGTACCCTGCTTATCAAGGCTTTCAGGGTTACCAGCAGCAACAATTCGGCGCACAGGCAGGGGTATCTGAAAATATCAATATATACACTCAATAAAGGTTGGACAGAAGGCGACATAAACGCCTTCTTTTTCTTGGACCAAAAGGCGTCCGATTGAATTTTACTTCCCTATATATTTTGAAGTGGTATAATATGAAAATGAATAGATGGTAAAGTGTTGGGAAATGCTGGTCATACCCTAGAGATGTACATGCATTATTTTTTCACTATTTTCTGCCTGGTTGCACACACGTCTCTATTTCAACCAATATATAAAAACAGGTTTTTACTGAAGGAAGTCTGTTTGTAACGTCCTTCTAACCTTATTAAGAAAAGGAGTTTCCATAATGAACCAAACGAAAGGACATTCTGAAAGGGATGAGTTTTCGATAAACTCCCTTGCCCAAGCCGTGTTTATTGTCAATAAACACGCAAAGACTGCATTGGAGCCCAAGAATTTATATAATTTAAAACGGCTCGCATTAAGCAAGCTTATGCAAGAAGGAAAAGCGAAGAAGATTGGACTTCATTTCTCTGATAACCCTCGCTTTGCAGCACAACAATCCGACGTCATTGTCGAATGCGGATCATATGTTTTTCATTTACCTCCCACTAAGGAAGATTTGAAAAAACTGCCCCACCTCGGCAGCCGGGCAGCCTCCATACGGAATCCTAAAGCCGCGTTGTCATTATCCAAGGCAAAACAGATCCTGCAATCTTACGTTGGACAAGCAGGTGAAAAGCAACCGAACCCTACCAACACCGAGAAAAGGGCTCACGGGCGTGGGTCGGTCAAGCAACCTTTTCACAATCCATTCCCATCCTCCTTTTTAGGAAAAGGTTCCAAGTATTGATTATTGATAAACCAAACGGGCCGTGAGGTAACGCCTCATCGGCCCGTTTTCACATTCATAATACCAATCTGTCTATCAACTTTATAAGCTCTGCAATTTCAGGCTTGCTGATTTGTGCATCAGCCCCTACAACCTGACCTTTATGACGCAGGCTTTCAGTAATCAAAGAAGAGAAAATAATCACCGGCAACCCAGCGAGTTCCCCGTTTTCCTTTATTCTTCTAGTCAAATGATGTCCATCCATTTGAGGCATCTCAATATCGGTAATCACCAGTTGCACTTCATCTTCAACCACTTTTCCTGATTCAATTAAATTCTCCAGATAATTAAATGCATCAAGTCCATTTTCATAAAACTCCAAGTACTTGAATCCAGCTTCTGACAATGTATCAAACAGCAGCTTTCTCAGTAAAGGAGAATCTTCTGCAATCAGGATTCTCTTGTCTGAATTTTGCCGAATACCAAGCTTTTTAACCTGTTGGATGTTTATTCCTGATTCTGGATTGATTTCGACCACTATTTTTTCAAAATCGAGTAACAGTAACATTTCACTATTTAATTTTATTACTCCGATAATCTGACTTTCAAGGCCTTGATACATATCCGAAGGCTTTTCGATTTGGGACCAGGAAATACGGTGGATCTGTGTTACGGTATGTACATGGAAAACCACTTTTTGCTGATTGAATTCAGCCACTATGAATTTATCCTGCTCAGGAGTTTCAGATGTCGGAAATCCTAAAGCATCCGCCACATTCACAACTGGCAGGACTTCTCCGCGAAGCTCAATGATCCCCTCCACATTTGGATGGGAATGAGGGACAAGCGTGATGGGGACAGGATTAATGATTTCCCTCACCTTAATTACATTAATGCCGAATTTATTTTTTCCGAGACCGAATTCCACTATCTCTAGCTCATTCGTTCCACTTTCCAGTAATATTCCTTTATTTGCTTCCATTGTTTCATCTCGCCCTTCTACTTTTTCATTTTCATAATTCCATAAGTCAATTAACCGCTAGGAAAAATATCATGGTTTTATCAATGAACTCATACCTAATAATTCGGTTAAATATTTCTTTTGTTTAGAGCAAGAATAAAAAAGAATCAAGAAGTGATTATTAATTAAAGCCAAACTAAAAAGGGACCCATCAGAGTCCCCCTTTTTCCAAGCTCATTTCACCACTGCCATTCCGGCCACCATATCGATCGTAAGGCCTGTCTCTTCGATATAAACCCCTCCATGATATAACTGACATGGATAAAACAAACCTGATTGGATGGTCGCAAATTAACGCCCTGCAGCCCTTCCAATGATATTCTCGCTGCGGAAACAAAATCCAGCATTCTCCCCAATTTCTCAACTGAAACTTAGAATAGCAGGTCAGTTGAGTCTTTTCATCTTTTTCGCGACCTTTTCTTTGGATTGAGCCAACCTTTTTTAACAAAGAATAAAAACATCATCAAGGCAATTCCGCCCATCATTCCAAGAATGAGGAAATAGCCATAATGCCAATTTAATTCCGGCATATATTCAAAATTCATCCCATATACGCCCACTATGAATGTCAGCGGCATGAAAATGGTAGTGATGACAGTCAATGTCATCATCGTTGAATTCATATTATTAGAGTTCACAGACAAATAACTATCACGGATATCGGAAGAAAAATCTCGATAGGATTCAAGCATTTCAGTCAATTTAAGAAGATGATCGTACACATCATTAAAATAAAGGTGCTGATCTTTCAAGTATTTCAGACGCTCTGATGAAATCATTCTGTATAATAAATCACGCATTGGCAATATGGTCCGACGGAGCCTGGACATATCTGTACGTAAATCGAAAAGCTGATCCATCAATTCGTTAATCGTGTCATTTTCAGTATTTTCCTCAATGCTACCCAATTCGCTTTCAATTTTATAAACAGGTGGGAAAAATTCATCGACGATCCTGTCAATTATCCTATGCATCAAGAAAAAGGGACTTTGCTTCAACATTTTATTACCAGCAATTTCTTCCCATACCTTTTCCAGTTCAAGCATATCTTCCTTATGAAAACTGACTATCCATTTTTCACCAACAAACATATCCAACTCCACTGCTTTAAATACCTTCTCCCTTAGCGCATGAATCACAAGAAATTGGTAGCCCTCATAAAAATCCATTTTGGGACGTTGGTTAAAATCATCCAGGCAGTCTTCAATTGCCAGCGGATGAAAGTGAAAATGATTGGATAAAAATTCAATTTCCTTGTTTGTGGGGTTGGAAAAATCCACCCAGTACCACTCGATATCCGGATTATTCATATCCGTTAGCGGTAAACCAAAACTGACTTCTTGATTAGAAGTAATTGCGCAAGTCCTTATCATATGTATCAACCCTCAAAATTTTCTTATCATACATTATACCTTTAATTCATTAATCTCAAAAAGTTTTCTCCCCCATCCAAACTAAATGATAAAATAGAATGAATGGGTCAAACATAGTACATAATTCATGTAGTAAGAAAAGGGAGGATATTCATAGATGGAACATTTAATAAACCCTCTAGTAAAAGACGTTCAAATATCAGGAATCCGTAAATTCTACAATATGGTCGCTGATATCGAAGGCACCATTTCCTTAACGATAGGACAGCCTGACTTTCCAACTCCAATGCATATTAAAGAAGCAGCAAAACAAGCCATCGATAATGACTACACCGTTTATACTCACAATGCCGGCTATCTGGAATTAAGGGAAGCCGCTTCAAAATATGTAAAGGATAAATACAAGCTTAGCTATGATCCGGCGGATGAAGTCCTAGTGACCTCTGGTGCCAGCGAAGGTATAGACATTACCTTTCGAACGATCCTCATCCCAGGGAACGAAGTAATATTACCGGGTCCAGTATATCCGGGATACGAACCCATCATTAAGATGTGCGGTGCAACACCTGTTTATGCCGATACAACAAAAAATGGATTTCGTTTGACTGCTGATATAATTGAAAAGTACATAACTGATCATACTCGGTGCATCGTTCTGCCCTATCCATCGAATCCGACCGGGGTTACATTATCTGCCGAAGAATTATTGGATATTGCCGAACTTGTAAGAGGCAAGGACATCTTCATACTGGCCGATGAGATATACAGTGAACTGGTATTCGATCAGGAGCATGTTTCGATTGCCACTTTCTTAAAAGAACAAACCATCGTCCTGAACGGATTGTCCAAGTCCCATTCCATGACCGGGTGGAGAATTGGCCTTCTGTTTGCGCCTGTAGCCATCTCTCAGCACATCCTGAAGGTTCATCAATACAATGTGACTTGTGCCGCCTCCATATCGCAGAGAGCTGCTTTGGCAGCATTGACGGCAGGCAGAGATGATGCCATCCCTATGAAGATTGAGTATGCACGGAGACGGGAATACGTATACAGTCGCTTACAAGCGATGAAACTGGAAATAGTCAAACCAAATGGTGCCTTTTACTTCTTTATAAAGCTGCCTGAAGGCTATGCTTCTTCCCTTGATTTTTGCCTCAAGCTTGTTCAACAGGAAAAAGTTGCAGTGGTCCCTGGAGATGCCTTCTCTCCCCTTGGCGAAGGGTACTTCAGGATATCTTATGCCTATTCCATGGAAACCCTGGAAAAGGCTTTGGACCGTATTGAAGCTTTTTTAGCTATAAAATGATCGAAAAAAAATTGGCCTTCAATTGAATGAACAATTGAAGGCCAATTTCCTATTTTCAAAGATGTCAGGCTACCGAAGGTTTTCACCAAGCCTGTCAACTAATACAATCTCCGTAAAAAACGAATTTCCCGATAGCCTTCTTCCTTATTTGTCGTGGTAAGGCTCACTTCAACGATGGACCCAAGTAAATCAGCCATCACTTCTTCAAATTCCTTTGCGGAGCGCGGCTTTGAAAAACCTAAACTCTTCAATTCGCGCATCAGGATCTGAAAACCAGCATTCGTTTCGATATGACTGAATTTCACCGGCAAGATTAGCGGACTTTCATTCATTAATTTCAGGTCCCAACGAATGGGCTTTGTTTGATGAATGGTTTTTTCTCGTTTAAAACCTTCAATCCTTACAATATATCGACCATCTTCTAATTCCTGGAATTTCATATTGATATCATCAAATTCGCCCATAGCTTTCACTCCTTTTTGTAAAGGCTGTCGCTATCAGCTTATTCATGATAAAGAAATGCTAGCACTTAATTATAATGTTTATATAATGCCTGTGTACCGCTATTTTCCTCGCCAGCTTTTGCCAGCCTCTCATATAGGGATTTGCTCAGGCTTAATCCAGGAGCGTCCATTCCCATTCTTTCCGCTTCATCAAGTGCAATCTTCATATCCTTGATAAAATGCTTGATATAAAAACCAGGTTCAAAATCCCCTTCAACCATCCGCGGTACAAGATTGGACAGTGACCAGCTTCCGGCAGAACCCGATGATATGCTTCTTAAAACCCGTTCCGGATCCAACCCCGCCTTTTTGGCATAGGAAATCGCTTCAGTCACTCCGATCATATTAGATGCAATGGCGATTTGATTACACATTTTCGTATGCTGTCCTGAACCAGCCGGGCCTTGATGGACAACATTGCTGCCAATGATATCAAAAATGGGCCGGACCGCTTCAAATGCCTCACTAGACCCGCCGACCATGATCGTAAGCTTTGCATCACGAGCACCGATATCTCCTCCGGAAACCGGTGCATCCAATGATTCCATGCCTCTTTTCTTGGCTTCCTCTGCTATTTTCACTGCCAAAGATGGAGTGGAGGTCGTCATATCGATTAAATGGGTTCCTTGTTTCCCGTTCTCGATAAGCCCATTTTCCCCAAGATAGATTTCTTCCACATCACTAGGGTATCCTACCATGGAAATGATCACATTAGCTTTCTGCGCAATTTCCTTAGGTGCAGATGCCCACTTCGCACCCTGTGAGAGCAGTTCACTTGCCTTATCTTTCGTCCTTGTATAAACAAATACCTCAAATCCCGCCTTAAGTAGATTTGCGGCCATGCTTTTTCCCATAACTCCTAAACCTATGAAGCCGATCACTTTGTTCGATTGCATCACTGCAGATTCCTCCCAATCATTTTGTTTCAAAAATCCTTAAATGGACTTTATCAATCCTCCGTCAACTAAATAGGACTGCCCCGTTAAATATGTATTAGCACCTGAAACAAGGAAAGTAACGAACTTTGCAAATTCCTCGGGTTCCCCATAACGGCCAAGAGGGATTTTGTTAATGGATTGTTCAGTCACCTCCTCAGGAGTGACGCCTTGTTTCTCAGCATTCATTTTATCAAGGTGCTGAACGCGGTCCGTTGCGATTCTTCCTGGTCCAACTGTATTGATCAATATCCCGTCTGGTGCTAATTCTGAAGCTAACGTCTTTGACAATCCAACGATTGCAGTCCGGAATGTATTCGATAAAATCAATCCTGGAATCGGTTCCTTAATGGATGAAGAAGCAATATTAACGATTTTCCCGCCCTGTTTTTTTAAATGTGGCAAGCTCTCACGGATCGTCCTTATGAAGCTTAGTAAATTAAGTTCGAAAGATTGTTGCCATTCTTCATCGTTGAAATCTGTAAATGAACCCCCTGGAGGACCTCCGGCGTTATTAATAAGAATGTCGATACCGCCGAACTCTTTAGCAGTTTGCCCAACCAAGTTTTTAATATCTTCAGCTTTAGTTATATCCGTTACCAAATAAGAAACTTTACCCGCCCCAAGCTGCGATAATTCCCTTTGCACGGCGGCAAGCTTTTCTCCATCGCGGCTGGCTAGCATGACATTTGCTCCTTCTTTAACCAATTCAGCTGCCATAGCTTTCCCCAAACCTTGACTTGAAGCTAAAATCAAAGCATTTTTCTTTTCCAAATGTAATTCCATATAATATCTAACCTCCATTTTCTTAAAATTATAATTCCATTATATCGTCATTACCGTAAAGTGAAAAATCTGAATAATCATTCTTATGATTTTTTTATTTACAAAAAAATAGCCGGTTGGATAACCCAACCGACGTCAAAGGGGGAAAAGAGAATGTCAGCTGCCCTAATAGAGCTAAACAACTGTGCTTGCTTTTTATTTACCCCTATTTTGGTGCAATAAACATTTTTCCTCAAATGATCAAGCAAAAATTACAGAACAGCACCCCATCCGAAGGTTCTGTGGATGGGGTGCGTTTTTCCTCATTTATTTACTTCTTCAATGCGTTAAGTACCGCTTCTTTCACATTATCATTCGTATCCAGCCCTAAAACTTCCTGAGATAGTTTTTTCATCTCGTCAAGCGAAAGTTGGCTAATTAAAGAACGTGCTTTTAAAATCGAAGTGGCACTCATTGAGAATTCATCAAGGCCCAATCCGATCAAAATCGGGATGGCAACTTCATCTCCAGCCATTTCCCCGCACATTCCGGCCCATTTCCCTTCTTTATGAGCTGCATCTATGACCATTTTAACCAGGCGTAAAATCGCTGGATTGTATGGTTGATATAAATAAGATACTCTCTCATTCATTCGGTCAGCGGCCATCGTATACTGGATCAAGTCATTAGTGCCTATGCTGAAGAAATCGACTTCCTTAGCAAATATATCCGCCATCACTGCAGTTGAAGGGATTTCAACCATGATACCGACTTCAATTTTTTCGGCAACTTGAACACCATTATCAAGCAATTCCTGCCTAACTTCAGCCAAGACGGCTTTAGCTTCGCGGAATTCAGCTAGTGTGGCAATCATCGGGAACATGATTTTCAAATCTCCGTAAATGCTTGCACGAAGCAGGGCACGGAGCTGAGTCCGGAAAATCTCCTGCTCATTTAAGCAAAGACGTATCGCACGGTATCCAAGGAAAGGATTCATTTCCTTAGGAAGCTCTAAATAAGGCAACTCCTTGTCTCCGCCTATATCAAGCGTTCTGACGACTACAGGCTTACCTGACATTCCTTCGAGCACCGCTTTGTATGCCTCGAACTGTTCTTCTTCACTTGGAAAGTCATTTCTGCCCATATAAAGAAATTCCGTACGATATAGCCCGATGCCTTCACCGCCATTTTGATGTACACCCTCCAGATCTTTCGGCGTACCAATATTGGCTGCCAATTCCACATGATGACCATCATTTGTAACGGTTTGTTCATGAACCAGTTTCGCCCATTCGGCCTTTTGCATAGCATAAGCTTCCTGTTCCTCTTCATAGCGTTTCACGAGTTCAGGAGTAGGATTGATGTGTACTTCACCCTTTAACCCGTCAATAATGACCAAGTCACCATTTTCGATAGACGAGGTCACTGACTTCGCTCCAACGACTGCTGGAATTTCCAAAGAACGTGCCATTATGGCTGAATGGGATGTACGTCCACCGATATCGGTCGTAAATCCTTTGACATATGCCGGATTCAACTGTGCTGTATCGGATGGAGTCAAATCCTCCGCAATGATGATCACTTCTTCAGCAATCATGCTCGGATTTGGAATATGAACACCTAAAAGATGTGACAGCACCCGTTTCGTGACATCACGGATATCCGCTGCACGTTCCTGCATGTATTCATTATCCATTTGTTCAAACATCGTAATGAACATGCTTGCGGTTTCATTTAAGGAAAACTCGGCGTTGACATTTTCCGATTGTATTTTATCCTGAATTGGAGTTATAAGTTCCGGATCAGCCAAAACAAGCAGGTGTGCATCAAAGATAGCGGCTTTATCTGCCCCTAAATCCTTTTCGGCTTTATCCCTGATTATCTCCAATTCATTTGTTGACTTTTGAATAGCTTCCTTAAAACGGGATATTTCCGCCCCGACATCTTCTATGCTTCTTTTTTCAATCGATAAATCTGGCTCAGTCAGTCGATAGGCTTTAGCGATGGCTATTCCGTTTGAAGCTGCTATCCCACTAATCAAAGTGGACATTATTCTGCTAATCCTTCTCTGTTCAACGTTTCAGCAAGTGTGTTTAATGCATCATTTTCATCGCTTCCTTCAGCAGAAATCGTAATTTCCGCACCTTTGCCGATACCTAGTGACATTACACCCATAATGGACTTAAGATTCACTTTTTTCTCTTTATAAGCAAGATTTATTTCTGAATCAAATTTTCCTGCAGCTTGTACAAGCAATGTAGCCGGACGAGCATGAATTCCTGTTTCTGCAGTTACTGTAAATGTTTTTTCTACCATATAAATCAATCTCCTTTAAGATAAATTAACAAAAATAGGTTATGTAAGGGGTTTTCTCTACCCAATCAGGAAAGATATGAAAAAAAGAAATACCCTTTTCCTTATCAGAATAGCATTATCATTCCCAACAAACAAACCAAAACTATCTGGTACCTAAAAAATAGTACAAAAATATAGATGGAACTGCAACTATTACTTTTCAGATTCTTCAATATTAAATGGAAAGCTGTGCATTTTTGGTGAAAAAAGCCCTGAAACTCAGCATAATGAAAAGGACCACCGTTAATGAAACACTTCCAAGAATCCCGATTAGTATCGCAATCTGGTATTCAATAGCGATGAGCGGGCTTATCCCCGACAGGATTTGTCCTGTCATCATTCCTGGAAGAAAGATAATCCCCATCCCGAGCATATTGTTCAAAGTCGGGAGCACTGCAGAGTCGAATGCAGCATCCACATATTTCTTCACAGCCCTCGCCGGAGTCGCTCCAAGCATCAACATCGCTTCTACCTTTTCTCGATTACTGCTAATCCCATCATGGAGGTTTTTAAGCGCCAATGTCACTCCAGTCATGGCATTCCCCACGATCATCCCTGCAATTGGAATGAAATACCTCGGTTCATACCATGGCGTGAAATGGATCACGACCACATTAAAATAAAACAAGGCAGCCATGGGACCTGACAACATACTTAGGATAACCATCCTTTTGATTTTCTTATTAAGCGCGTGGGACACTTGCTTAAAAATATTATGGATAGAAAACAGGGCCATCGCACATAAAAATCCTAAAGAAAGTAAAGGATGGGGATTTTCAAAGATATATGTCAAAACATATCCGGCGAGAATGAGTTGGACCGTCATCCGTACTGTAGCGAGCATGATTTGCTTTTCCCTTGAAATCCCCCGCCATTTCACTATTATTAGCAGAATTACTACAAAGACGTAGGCCGCACAAAGACGCCAGAACTCAATATCTATTATCCCATTCGCCCCCATTAATAGTCTCCCTCCTTCGCCTTTTTCAGAACGATCCTCTTCTCAGCACATATTTCCGCAAGCTGTTTTGAATGGGTTATCATGATGACGGTTCCTTTTTCCCGCTTTACTTCTTCTAAAAAACGGCTCATGACCGTCAGCTCGGCTTCCTCATCTAGAGCTGAAGTCGGCTCATCCAGTAAATACACCTCGGGTTTCAATAAAAGTAACCTCGCTAGTGCCAGCCTCTGTTTCTCCCCGCCAGAAAGATTCTCCGCCCCCTCGTCTAAAGACTTCTGCAACTGGACGGTTTCAAGTGCTTTAACTAATTCGGCTTTATCCTTTTTTTCCCGTTCTGTCAATTCCAGGCCAATCTGAAGATTTTCTTCAATCGTACCTGGTAGAGTGAACGGTGCCTGAGAAAGCATTGTGACTTTACGTCGGAGCTCTATCGGGTTTAATTTATCCAGCAACTGATCCCGATAATAGATCGAACCGCTATCCGGGTCATCCATCCTGTTCAATAATCGGAGCAGTGAGGTTTTTCCTGCGCCGCTTTCCCCAGTCAGGCAAGTAACCATACAAGCGGGTATTTTCAAATCATCAATTTTCAGGATCCCTTTATACCTTATATTTTCAAGCCTAAATATCATTTTTCACGCCCGCCTCCCTTACTCCACCATATCATTATAAGAAACTATCATGATATGGGGTAGCGATGCATGTAAAAATTTCAATGATTTTCATTTTCTTTCGCTTTTTTATAGGTTAGTATTATTCCTGCCGAATATATCCATGACGGACGTGGAAAACACTTTAGTAAATGGAGGGACTTATCATGAACGGAAATTCCTTTTTACATTCTTATCTGAATGTTTTTCTCCTGACTGCACTTTGCCTGATCACGTTGTCTGGCTGCCAGGCAGAATCAGATAACCTGATTGATCAATCCAAACAGGAAGATTCAATTTCCAACGAAGATATCCGATCCAGTGCGGATTCTTCAAATGAAGAAAATGGCAAGACATTCACAGCCGAGATCATCAAAGTTGTTGACGGAGATACAGTAAAAATCAAATTGGCTAATGGAAATGAAGAAACGGTCAGGCTCCTTTTGGTAGATACTCCAGAAACCGTGCACCCATCCAAGCCCGTTCAGCCTTTTGGACCTGAAGCAAGCAAATTCACCAAGGAACTCATGCCTGCGGGTTCAAAAGTGGAAGTAGAAACCGGCATAGGTGAAAGAGATAAATATGGCCGGCTGCTGGCCTATTTTTATGTTGATGGTAAAATGGTGAATAAACTCCTGCTTGAAAAAGGACTGGCCAGGGTAGCCTATGTTTATGCACCGAACACGAAATATCTTGATGAATTGGAATATATTCAGAAACAAGCCCAAAAAGACGAAATCGGTATTTGGTCAATTGAAAACTATGCAACCTCAAAAGGGTTTGATGATTCGAAGTCAAAAGAAGCATCAGTGGAAAAGCCCACCGGGTCTTGCAGTAACCCGCAAATTAAAGGGAATATAAACTCTAAAGGCAATAAAATTTATCACATTCCTTCGGGCCAATATTACGAAATAACGAAACCAGAAGAAATGTTTTGTACTGAACAAGACGCACAGGATTCCGGATTCCGCAAATCGCAAAGTTAACAAATACAATGGCTTAATTATATGCCCGCTTCGGAAATCACAATTAAGAACGTATAAGAGGGGCTTAAAAGAGGATCAGTTTGCCTGCAGTTTTTTTATTTAACATAGTTCCAGCTTGATTTCAGAAACCCGCTCCCTTTCCGCCGACTGTCTGCCGAGCCTCATCAAAGCAAGCATTTAGAGGATCTCGGCTAGCCAGTTTTTCGGCAGGCGTGTCGCAAATTTCTTCAATCAAATGAGGATCACAGAAAAACCATTGAAGATAAGCTAGTCTCAAACTTGGTTTGGGATGAGTCCAGTTGATTGGAACGGAAGGTACGAGACTCCTGCGGGAAAAGCGCGTCTAAGGGAGACCCCACAGGCGAAAAAGCGCCGAGGAGGCTCCCGGACCGCCCGCGGAAAGCGAGTGCCTGAAGTGGAAATCAACGTTCCTTTTACAAACCCTCAAATAATCGTTTCAGTGATTTCAGAAACCCCTTTTGTCGACAAACTGAACACCTCCCCATGATATATGGCTTTACATTAAATGAAAAACACATCCAATCTAAGGATGTGTTTTTCATTTGGCCATCCCCTCATTCAATTTCAATTGAATCAACATTTTCCTATTAATAAGATCCTCGTTAATCCCTTTAAAACCCACTGTTTATTCCTTCCATTAACCCCTTATGCCATTTGGCTTTAGCCGAACGATTTATTTATGGTAGAAGCACCCGGGAATACAGGAAAGTGCACTTTCTAAAGGTGGCTTGCTTAATGGAAGATTTCTCAGCACTAACGTCTGAATTCACGCCCATGATCCATCATATAATCCGCTCACTTTCAATCTATAAAAATAAGGAAGAATATTTTCAAGTAGGATTGATTGCTTTATGGGAGTCATATGGGAAATTCGATGAGGAATACGGTCAGTTCTCCAACTATGCCTATACGGTAATCAAAGGCAAAATTCTGAACGAATTAAAGCATCATCATAAATATGAAATCCGCACCGAACCCTGTGATTCCTTCATATTAGACATTAAGGATCCTTTTTCAATGCATGAAGAGGCCTTTGCCATCGATAATATCTTAAACTACACGGAAGGATTGACACTGAATCAACAACGCTGGCTTTTACAGACATACCTGGAAAATAAAACGGTGACTGAAATCGCTGAGATATATCAAGTTACTGCAGCAGCCGTCAAATCATGGAGAAGGTCCGCTTTAAATAAATTAAGGAAACAATTAATTTTTCCATTATAAATAATTTAGGGTGGCTCAATCATGAGCCACCCCCAAAATATACATCCATCAACTTCTCGCTTCTTCTAAATACGTATAAATTATCACACCGTTATGTTGAGCATTCCCCCGAAAATGTTTAAAGTCTTCCCTTTTAACAAGAACCTCACGAAAAGCTAAAAATTCTTCTTTTGTTATCCGGAATTCATCCATTTCACGATTTGCCAGTTTATCGAGTACATCTTTTGCTTCTTCTGCATTCATCATATTATCCTCCTTAATTATCAAATGTTTAATCATATACAGACAGGAGAAATTCCGTTTTCATTTTAACATAAGCTTGCCACTTAATATAAATCAGAATTTTTTGAGGCCCACTTGCTACATTATTCTTTACGAATGCTTTAAAATAGTGCAAACTGTATAGTAAAATATCATAATGTAAAATGATTGGCATTTTTTGTACATAGAATTACATACTGGTATGCATAACTGCGTTTGCAAGATATGCCAAATTATGCCAAATCATTGCAGTTGCTCCATTTTAAGAATTGCACCTTCCTTAAAAAGTTTAGCTTACTGTACCGACATAAGAGATAACTAATTCTCTTACTAGCACTTCCCACGTCAAAATCTAAACCGCAAGATGTTCGAATAATCCAATTACTCCATAGTTACTTTTTGATCATTGGAAACAAAATGGGAAAGGATGATTACCATGAAGAAAGCGGAAGTTGGAAATATCATTGAATTTAGAGAAGGCTTAAAAGGAATCGTCGAGAAAGTGAACGAGAACTCAGTAATCGTGGACGTCACGTATATGGAAAATTATCGTGATTTGGAACTTGAACAGAAAACCGTCGTCAACCATAAAAATTATAAAATCATAGGATAATTCAATGTACTCAAACGGGATGGTTACTAGATGACCATTCCGTTTTTCACTTTATAGCAATCGTGCGAATTGATTCTCCCGCTTTTTGTAACCATTTCCATTTCATTCCGTCTAATTCATTAAAGGGCAAAACACCTGTATGTGATGCAGGTATATCCAAATTCAGATTGGAATTTCTATCAGAAAGATGAGGGAAACACATGACTAGTTGGACACGTTATCTTGGCTGTGTCACATTCGCCGCTTTTCTTCTGACTGGCTGCGGTACGACCATAGACGAAAATGCAGATGAGCCACAGGAAGATTCAGTAAAAGAGGGGAAAGAAGGTAATACTTCTCAAGAAGATAATCGCAATAACCGAAGTGATAACAAAGTAAGACTAATGGAGCAAAACCTGCAGTATACAATTAACGGGGAAGCAAAAGAAAAAACAGCGTTCCTAAAAAAAAGTGATAATCAACCGTTCAGCCTCTATGTTTTGCAACAATTCAGATTAAGTGCCGAAGAACCAGGAAAGGATATTGTGTTCCTGACTGAAGATGACTCCATTTCTATGAGAATTGAATTGTTGAAGGCGGATGTCAATTGGGATGAGGTGGAAAAAAATGTTCAAGCCCAGCTGAAAAGCATTTCAGAAACGATTAGGGATCCTTCACTTGATGTCGAGGGCGGCACGGGCTTTGAAGTGGAAAGTGGGGATGATGTGATCACTTCCATATTGCTCAAGGATGAAAAAGCACCCGTCCGCTTAACTATATTCACGAAAAAAGATAGAGATTACCGGGATGCTTTTCTAGAGATGGCTAAGACGCTGATGAAAGGATGAACATCCATTTTACCCTGATACGGAGGGCTAAGGACAGGCCCCCCGTCCTTTATTACTCCTTTCCCTCCTTACTTTTCCAGACCAGCATTAAAAAAAGGAGGCTTATGTATCCAAAAACCGGATAAATATATCCTAGTAACCTTCCATATCCGAATTCACTAATGATCAAAGCTATTAAAAAAATCACCGCTATGATCAGCATGCTTGGCAATTTAATATAACTGCTGATTTGCCTCTGTAATCCATATATGTTTCCGATGACCGAAGTGAATATCTCCCCGTAAATCACCAAAATGAACATCCAATATAACTGACTGGCTGCCGTTCTCATAATAACTGCTGAAGGAATTTCATAACTATTCACGTCAGTAAGTGTCATAAGTGAAAAATGCCCCGTTAATAAAATGATCGTTAGGAATATCCCTCCAAGGATTGCACCATGTTTAATGACCTTCTCATCTCGAACTTCATACGCAACCGGAACCAGCACAGCCTGTGCCAAAGCAAGGTTAAAGGCTGTATAGGCAAATGGTGACAAAATCATTTTAACGGTGATCACTTCATCAGGAACTTTTGTAAGGGTCTTAAAGAAATCCCCATTACCCAAAGTCGAGAAAAAAAGGATTAAACTAAAACAGATCATGATTGGTACAACAAAAGAGTTCACAGTGAAAACACCGCGCATGCCCATCATCAGGACCAAGGATGCCAGTATGATCGTAGACCAACTTCCTAAACTTTTAGGCACGCCGAGTTGTTCTTCGAAAACGGCTCCTGAACCCGAAATCATGACAGCCGTCACCCCTAACAGCATAATAAGGAAAAAGATGTTGATGATTCCTGCTATTTTCCTGCCAAAAAGAAATTGATTGAACTCCTCATATGAAGATGCTCTGATCCTTGCGGAAATGAGCATGATCTTCGTTCCAGTGAAAATGAAAATATAACCTGCTATTAAAATCCCGATAAAGCCATAAAAGCCATAACGGGTAAAAAACTCGACAATCTCTTTTCCAGTTGCAAATCCTGCACCGACGACTGTGCCTACATAAACCGCTGCAATCTGGAAACTCCCTGACCACCTTGACAGCATACTCTCCCCTCCTCCCTACATTTATATGTAAGGAAGAGACATTTAAGACAAGCCGAGCAATATTCCTTTCGTCGGCTGTTTTTTCTTTGGCTAACATTCTCTCATTGTGCAGTCTGTAACTCCCTGTGCATTTCTTTGTGAGGCTTAAATCAGCACTTTTCATGCCCACAATTCTGAGCATTGAAAGATTAAAAAAAACGCTTGGAATAATCTCCAAGCGTTTTCTCAAGTATCCAGTTCGTATCATACAGCCTAAAAGTTCATAATGCCTTATCATCTACAGTGGAGAGCCATTCGTCTATCACCTTAACAACGGACTGTACAGTCCCCTCAACAAATGGGGATTTCAGATTTGCAGATTCAACGAGATCAAGGAAGGACTTGCTGCCTCCAAGTTGGCACAGATTCAAATAATCCTCCCAAGCCGTTTCATCTTTTTCAGTCGACCTTTTCCAGAATTGGAAAGCACAAATCTGGGCCAATGTATAGTCGATATAATAGAAAGGTGATTGATAAATGTGACTTTGCCTCTGCCAATACCCGCCATTCTCCAAGAATTCATTTCCTTCATAATCGCGATGTGGCAAATATTCCATCTCGATCTTACGCCAAGCCTGCTTTCTTTCAACGGGGGAGGCATCAGGATTTTCATAGACAAAATGCTGAAATTCATCGACAGCTACCCCATACGGGAGGAATATGAGGGCACCGCTTAAATGGGAAAACTTATACTTTTCCGTATCTTCATTGAAAAATAGCTCCATCCATGGCCAAGTTAAAAATTCCATGCTCATCGAATGGATTTCACACGCTTCATATGTGGGCCAATAATACTCAGGAATGTCAAGATCACGACTGCGATACACTTGGAATGCATGACCTGCCTCATGTGTCAAAACATCTATATCCCCGGAAGTACCGTTGAAATTAGAAAAGATGAATGGAGCTTTATAGTCTTCTATAAAAGTACAATAGCCTCCGCTTTCTTTTCCTTTCTTCGCCACAAGGTCCATCAGATCATTATCTATCATATAGTTGAAAAACTGATTCGTTTCAGGCGAAAGCTCCTGGTACATCCTTTTCCCATTTTCGATGATCCACTCAGCATCGCCTTTTGGAATGGCATTACCCGTTCTGAAATGAAAATTCTCATCATAATAGTTCAGGTTCTCCAATCCAAGACGTTCGCGCTGACGTCCCTTCAGCCGGGTGACAAGCGGTACCACTTCCTCTTTAACCTGCTTGCGGAATGCAGCAACCATTTCGGCATCATAATCAGTCCTTGTCATTCGATAATACCCAAGTTCCACGAAATTCCCATAACCTAGCGCTGTCGAAATTCCATGCCTCACCTTGACAAGTTCATCGAATATACGATCCAATTCCTCCTGCTTTTCCTCAAAGAAACCGTAATATGCCTCACTTGCATTTTTCCTTAACTCACGGTCCGAGGACTCCATAAAAGGTTGAAGCTGCGCAAGTGTTAATTCTTTTCCATCAAATTGAATTTTTGCAGATGCAATTAATTGTGAATATTCACTTGATAATTTATTTTCTTTTTGCAGCTGTGGTATGATTTCGGGCGAAAAAGTTTTGAGTTGGGCCTCTGCCAGGTCAAATAGTTGAGTTCCCCATTTCACATCAAGCTCCTTACGATATTTCGAGCGAACGAGTTCATTGTAAAATTTTGAGGTTAACTCTTCCATTTCAGGGGAGAAGTCATCTAAATAATCATTCTCCGCTTTATAAAAATCATCATTGGTATCAATGGAATGCCGTATATAGACCAAATTAAACATCGTGCCTACATAATTTCGTATTTCATTTATTTCTTCCATGGCTTTTATTTGCTCATCAGCATTAGCAGCGTCAGTAAACTTTTCCAAAGCTTTCATGAACCGGGTTTTAATTTCATCCATTTCAGGACGTTTATATTCATACTCATTAAATTTCATATGTACACGCTCCTTTTCACGATATAAAAAATTTTTTCCTGTATAATCCAGAGAAAGTTATCCAATCGAATTGCTTTCAAGACACATTCAACATTATCGCGGTTATCGTAATATAATTTAATTCGCCACAGCGTTATTAAAAACCTTTATGTCCTCGAAACAAATTCAGGTTTTATCAGACATAAAAAACCAGCACCTATAGTAAAATTCAGGTGCTGGTTCTTTAGCTAATTTTGAGCGGAATACCCAATCTTTTTAAGCAATTCGATCACGGTGGCCTTTTCATCTTGCGTAAGTACACTCATGATATCATCGATTCTTTTTTCATGCTCAGGAAATACTCCTTCAATAAAGGCCTTTCCTTTATCCGTTATTTTTGCAAAGGTTACACGGCGATCCTCTTTACATGCTATTCGCTGTAGATATTCCTTTTGTTCAAGTTTATCCACGACATAGGTAATGCTGCCGCTCGCTAGCAGGATTTTTCCGCCTATTTGCTGAAGAGGCTGATCCCCTTTATGATAAAGTAATTCCAGTACTGCAAACTCAGTTGGATTCAAACCCTCTTCAGCTATATGTTTATTTACCACATCATTAATGGATCGATGAGCTCTTGACATCACAATGAACAGTTTCAAAGACTGTTGGATGTTATTATTCTCCATAACTTCACAACCTTAAAAATTTTTAATTAAAATATCTTGAATTAAAAGTTATTATATGACATTAAGACTTTTTTGTCAATCTGCCCTGTTAGTATGCACTATTGTTTAATCACTCATTTTGATATACTTGAAAAAAAAGCTAAAGTAGTGACAAACATGAAAACAAGGCATAAATTTACCACATATCTACTTATTGTTATTTTACCATTAATTATTCTCTCTATCATTTATTGGATGCATTTAGAACGTTCCTTTCAAAAAGAAAGACAGGAACAAGCTGAATGGGCGGGAACGGTTTATCAAGAATACATAGATCAAGTTATCAGAGAAACTAAGGAAAACCTTGAGCTGCTTAGCCTTAGCAGTTCCGTGCTTTATATGGATGACAAAAAAACCGAACTTCTTATGAAATGGATCAAAGATACAGATTCCAGGTATGCCGGAGTATATTGGCTAAATCGCGACGGTGTTTCCATTTCAGGTACGAATAAGAATTTCCATCATCACTATTTAATTGAACAAAATGATATTGAGCGTGCAGTAAAAACTCAAAAAGCCGTTGTTGTAGGAACAAAGGAGCTATATAACCCTGATTTCAACTATTTTTCCATCTTTGCTCCCATTCTGGATCATGATAAAAAAGTGCAAGGGTTTTTATTGGCACATATCAGGCTTGATCATATGGAAAAAATATTAAAAATGCTCAGCCCTGGTCATACCTTTATATTGGAAACAAAGGACAAAACCCGAATCTTGGATATAAATACCGACGGATTCACTGGACATTCTACATGGGTGGATGTTCCTTTGACCGAAGTCGATTGGACACTGTCCGTCAAAGTGCCCGACAAGATTAACACAAATAACATGAATGTATTTTTAATGCTTGTCTTTTTCACCTTCTTTTTCACTCACATGATCTATACCATCGTGGAGGAACTGATCGTTCGCAGAAATACCAAAAACCAAAAGTTACTAAACGAAAGGAAAAAAATAGATTTTGTCGGTACATTGGCTGCCAGTACTGCACATGAAATAAAAAACCCACTTACCGGAATAAAGGGGCTAGTGCAGTTATTGGTTGAAAAACACCCTGAAGAACAAGATCAGTTCTATTACTCTGTCATCATGAAGGAAATTGAACGGATCAATAGTATCGTCAGCGAATTTTTGATTTTAGGGAAGCCTATGGCCCAGTCTTTATCCTTATATGATATTCGCAGTATCATTGCTGAATTGAGACCAATAATAGAATCAGAAGCACGTCACTCCAATATTGAAGTGGAATGGAATATCATAAAGGAGCCGATCCTGGTTCATTGTACAAAGGACCAACTCAAACAAGTAATTCTCAACATTGCCAAAAACGGTTTCGAGGCCATGGAAGTTGGGAAAAAGTTAAGGATTCGAATTCACCATGAAAATGAATGGGCTAAAATCATGATTATCGACACCGGACAAGGACTGAATGAAAAAGATATAGGTAAAGTGTTCGATCCCTTCTATACATCCAAAAAGGAAGGAACGGGATTAGGGCTATTTGTGTGTAAACGAATAATTGAATCTTTTAACGGTACCATCGAGTTTTCAAGTAAACCTCTGAACGGTACAACCGTTACAATCAGCTTACCGCTGATAAAAGACCACCCTTAGCAATACTTTGAAGAGTTTCATTTTTTTATGAAGACTAGTAACGATTCCGAGTTATTTAAAGGTGTCATGCATACGGTGCATGCTTCTTGAATCTATTTATGGAATAGGTAAAAATCTTAATCAGGAAGAAGGAAATATACAGATGGGAAGTATCGCTGCCATTAAAACAAAACCGCAAAAACAAGATATGACTTTGAAGATCATGATCATCATAGGCATATGCCATTTAATGAATGATTCTCTTCAGGCCGTCGTACCGGCCATGTTCCCAATCCTCGAAAAATCAATGTCATTAACGTATACTCAGCTGGGGATGATTGCATTCTGCCTGAATATCGTCTCATCGCTCCTGCAACCGGCAGTTGGTTTCTATACGGATAAAAAGCCATTTCCATATGCGTTGCCCATTGGGTTGACCAGTACTTTAATCGGGGTCATCATTCTCGCAATTGCCCCAAATTATACCATGATCCTTGGTGCAGTCATCTTGATGGGCTTAGGGTCAGCCATATTCCATCCTGAAGGCTCCAGGGTTGCCTACATGGCAGGAGGACCAAAGAGAGGCCTGGCACAATCAATTTATCAGGTCGGCGGGAATAGTGGGCAGGCACTTGCCCCACTCATCACAGCCATCATACTTGTTCCTTTTGGTCAAAAAGGCGCACTCTGGTTTGCCCTGGTTGCCCTAATGGCCGTTATCCTATTGCTGTATATTGCCAAGTGGTATTCTCAAAAATTAGTTCACTTCCAGCCTAAAAAGCTTGCTGCAAAAATAGTCAATAAAGAGCGGTCACATAAAGTGGCCAAAGCCCTGGTATTGATTTTATTCATAATCTTTGCCCGTTCCTGGTATGTATCGTGCATGACGAACTTTTATAGTTTTTATTTGATCGAGCAGTATTCATTCACGATAAAATCTGCACAATTTTTCCTATTTGCCTTTTTAGCCGCTGGTGCTGTAGGTACATTTTTCGGAGGTCCGCTTGCTGATAGATTCGGGCGTAAAAATGTCATTTTCTTTTCTTTCGCTGCCAGCATGCCAATAACCGCACTTTTACCATTCGTACCTCCTACAGCCGCTTTTATCTTATTATTGATAGCGGGATTCATTATAATGAGCAGTTTTTCCGTCACTGTAATATACGCACAGGAATTGGTCCCGGGAAAAGTCGGAACGATGGCAGGCTTGACTGTAGGGTTAGCCTTTGGAATGGGTGCCATTGGATCCGTTTCATTGGGAGCCATTGCAGATATAATTGGAATCGAATCCATGATTAAGCTAGTAGGATTCCTGCCATTACTGGGGATCATCAGCATATTGCTACCGACTGATCTAACATTGAAAAAATGGTATGCAGAAGAATGATGCAAAATGGTTTTTTCCTGGAACATATTCTTTATGTCTAAATACAATAAATTATTGTTCCGCCCAAAAATTTACAAGTATGTAACGATAAGTACCTTACAAAGGAGAAATTTATGAGTGGAGTTTTATTAGGCAGCATCCTATCTGCTATGTCTACAGGGTTTGGTGCGTTACCGATCTTGTTCATTCAAGGTTCAATCACACATCGATTCAGAGACACGCTTCTGGCATTTACCGCTGGAATCATGATGGCTGCTTCGTTATTGAGCCTGATCCCGGAGTCTCTGGCCACAGGAGGGTATATTCAGCTAGTAATTGGGGTTTTTCTCGGGGTAATGACATTAACGATCATGGAACAAAACATTCCTCATATCGATCTCAGCCATACGAAAAGTGGCATTCAGTTCGATGAAAAGGCTTTGCTCATCATCACTGCCATTACACTCCATAATATTCCTGAGGGTCTTTCTGTGGGGGTCAGTTACGCCTCTGATACTGCTGATACAGGTAACTTGATCGCTTTTGCCATCGGCCTGCAAAATGCTCCGGAAGGCTTACTAGTCGCCTTGTTTTTAATTAATCAAAAAATCGGTAAACTCACAGCGTTCCTGATAGCAACCTTAACCGGTACCATCGAAATAATTACGGGCTTACTGGGTTATTATTTAACCTCTTACATTGGGTTCCTGGTTCCATATGGCCTAGCTTTCGCCGCCGGGGCCATGCTTTTCATCGTTTATAAGGAATTGATTCCTGAAAGCCATGGGGATGGTAATGAACGCACATCTACCTATTCCTTCATTGTCGGCCTTTTGTTCATGGTAATATTATTGGAAATTTTGTAATTCCCAAACTTCCATGGCTGGCTCCATCAAGTGAGTCAGCTCTTACTTTTTAGTTATCAGTGAAATCCATTCAAAAAAATTAAGACTTCTAAACCAATCCCGATGCATGAAGGACACCTTCTGGTGACCTCCCCTCGATATATACCTTAAACCCATAGGAAAATCAAAAGATATATTCTTGTGTATATGAGTCTTTCTTTAATTGTTTTCATGATATGTTTGAAAAGGTTCATTCACCAGAAATCGGATAGAGAATGTCTCCCTGCCTGCTAATTTAAAAAGTCATGCATGCATTCAGGTCCCTTTAAAATGTAATGTCATCATTAAAGGGCTGCTGCACAATAACAACCATTTCTTCTCGCTTATTTCTCACTTCCACTGATGAATGATGTTGAAGGATCAAATACTCATTTATTAGTTTATCAAGCTGCTCACTTTGGCGAAGGGTATACTCATGACCTAGTCCATACATCTTGGCCAACTCCATCATTTCCCAACGCTTCATTCGAATCTCTGAACAAATTTCCGTTGCACACCTAGAATTCATAACTACATTCACTACTCCTGCCCTTTTAAAGTTACATTATAATAAAGAAGTATTACAAAATATGCCTTATATGTAAATAGATTCGCAAAAAAAGACAAAACTTCTTAAATTGCGATAAGGCTTTACCCACCAGCAGACAGGATATGACGGAAATTTCTAAGCATAAACCTCTTATATTGGTTAGGAAGATATCATATGAAGCCATCTATGAAAATCGATTCTAAATTTCCACAATTCGGATGTAATTATTAGTTTCCGCTTAATTATTTCGGCCAGTTTCCCTTTAATGGAAGCACAATATTTTTCATGGTTACAACCTCAATTGTGATTCCATGATAATAAATAATGGAACAAAAAAAGGAATCCGATAAAGGATTCTCCATTAAATAATGAAAATTTCATATACTTTCTGTTAACTTAACTAAGGTTTAGAACATTCCCTACTGCATTACTCGAATGGCAAATAAATATGAAAGCTCGTCCCTTTTCCCACTTCGCTTTCCACTTCTATATAGCCATTGTGCTCTTCAATGATTTTATAGCTGACCATGAGCCCCAGCCCGGTTCCCCTATCCTTCGTCGTATAAAAAGGTTCACCCAATTTTTTTAGCATTTCCGTTGAAATCCCCATGCCTTGGTCGGTAATTGAAATGCAAACGTATTTCTTTGAAAATCGGCTTGTTTTAATGTGAACAGATCCGCCATCCGGCATGACTTCCAATGCATTTTTGATGATGTTAATAAACACTTGCTTTAACTGGTTCGCTTCACATAAAACTTTGAATTCATCTACTTCAAAGTCTGTCTCGAATTGAATATTTTCCAACAGTGCCTGAGCGGCCAGTAATTCTAGTGTCTCTCTCAATATGGTATGAACATCCTGTTTGAAAATTTTTAGCGCCTGTGGCTTTGCCAGTACCAAAAATTCCGTGATAATGGTTTCGATTCGCTTAATTTCGGATGTAATCACATGAAAATATGTGGAAAACTCACCTTTAACACCATCCTCAAGCAACTGGATAAAACCTTTTAAGGCTGTCATTGGATTCCTGATTTCATGAGCAATCCCGGCCGCCAGTTCACCAACGACATTCAAAGTATCCGATTTTCGAATTTGTTCCTGCATTTCGAGATTTTTACTCACATCACGGAAAATGCTTAAATTCAGGTTCGAATATAAATTTTTCCTCGTCAAAAATTCAATATGTTTTACTCTTCCATCTTCGAATGTTATCGGAATGATGGAAGAGTAGACCTCATGCTTATAAACATTTTCAATGTGAGCGTTCAAGACAGGAGTATTTTTAGGAATTTTTTCGATGAATCCCTTTACTGATAAAGAGAGCAGTTTGCGCTTCGAAATCTCCAATATTTTCTGACCCGCTTCATTAATATCCGTGAACCCTTCATGATTCCATAAAATCAAGCCGTCTAATGTTCCCTCAAAAATCTTCCTGAACTTCTTCTCACTATCCCTTAATTCCTTCTCAATCAGCCAGCGCTCACTGACATTTCGAAAGATTGTTACGTTATATCCGTCACCTTCATGTTTTTTGGCAGTCAATTCAAGCAGTTTAATTTGGTTATTAGGCATTTTATAAATCAGCTCACCCCGCACCTGGGTGTCTCTTTCAAACGTTTCCATCATCTGACCAAAATGGTGATTATTGCTGTACACGTATTTCCAGATATAACTGCCTATCAAATCCTCTCTGCTGGATTCGAATATTTTACATGCTGAATGATTGACCCGAAAAATGATCCCGTCATCATTCCAGAATATGATCGCATCCATGGACTGGTCGAATAATTCCGCAAAAATCCGTTCGCTCGTCTCTAACTTTTTTTCTATTATATTTGATTCTGTAATTCTTCGAAGCACCGACATATATAATTCATTTCCTACCGTTGAACTTATTGAAAAAGTAAAATGATGAAGTTCATCCCCAACCTTTATCTCTACCTCTCCTTTGAAGTTCGACCCATCAAAGGCTCTTTGTATGCTCTCATCCCAATATCCCCTATAATCTGGGGATATGAGGTCCCTCATATTCTTACCGACAATCTCTTTTTTCGGGATGCCCAGGACATGGATAAAGGCATGGTTCACTTCCATTATTATTCCTGAACTGTCGAATAGAACGATGCTTTCTATGGCTGTATCGAAAATGTCCAAAAACATCTGCCTTGACATCCTTGTTTCCCTTGAAGAAGAAACATCCAATGTCACATCCCCCAAACGATAGAACTGCTGTCCTTCGGTAAGTGAGCCTATACGTATAAACTCTATTTGCTTAAGGGCTCCAGTATGTAGCTGAATAATTTGCCTTTCACTTTCATTCGAGGTTTTTAGGGAACTTGACACTTCCTGGTTATTTAATGGTATGACATAGAGAAAATCAGTTATCTTCATGGACTCCAGCTGATCTTTCGCTGTTTCCAGCAGGGCACAAGCGGCATCATTGGCATAAGTGAGACGCAGTTCCTCATCAACCCTAATAAAAGGTTCTGACATCGAATTGAAAATGTTCAAAAACCCTTCGATCTGTTTATTCAATTTTAAAATTTCCAGTTTATATTCCGTTTCATTCTCATAACCGATATTCATATTAACCCCCCTCATCAAAACCCATACTTACCAACTTTATTCGACATCCATCTTGATTTTCCTCGGTACTTTTCGAAAATCGGCGCAATCATACAATCCCAAAATTTTACTATATATCAAATTATAGTATATTGAATGCAGTAAAACTTAGCGTTAAGCTTAATTTAAGGTTTTTATAATAAATTTAATAAATATTGATTTCGTACAAGGTATTTAGGGTATAAAAATAACAATGCTTTCTAGCTACCTTAAAAATTTATTAAATGGAGGCAACAATGAAACAACGTGATTTTTTCTTCGATAACGCCAAGTTCATTCTCATGGCTTTTGTCGTCTTTGGACACTTGCTGAATACGTATATACATGACAGTGAAACGATATATGCTTTATATAAAACCATTTATTCCTTTCACATGCCTGCCTTTATCCTTGTTTCAGGGTTCTTTGCGAAAGGTTTTTATCAAAAAGGGTATTTAGGTAAAATTACTAAAAAGCTGATTTTACCCTACATCATTTTCCAATTGATATATACCGTTTACTATTATTTCTTATATGAACGTTCTGCCATCACTGTAGACCTGCTTGACCCCCAATGGTCGCTATGGTTCTTGATCAGTTTATTTTGTTGGAACATCATGCTGCTTGGTTTCTCAAAGCTAAAGCCATCAGTAGGCATAGGTTTATCTTTTTTAATCGCATTATTTATTGGATATATTGACAATATCTCCAATTACCTTAGTCTCTCCAGGACATTCGTTTTTTTCCCGATGTTTTTGATCGGGTACCATTTAAGCAAGGAACATTTAAAAAAACTATTCACTCCCAAAGTTCGTTTGGCTTCACTTAGTGTTATGTTAGTGATTTTTATCGGTTTTTATTTAAATACCGATATCAATTATAAATGGCTGCTCGGTTCGAAACCATATGCCGAACTTGAAGATGCGACAATCGTGTCCATGTTTAAACGCCTAGGATTTTATGGATTGAGCATAATTTCAGTGTTCAGCTTCCTGTCGTTCATCCCACGCAGACAATATTTCTTTACGAATTGGGGTAAACAAACCCTTTATGTCTATCTGCTGCATGGTTTCTTCATTCGGTTCTTCCGTGAAAGCACCATACAGGAATACTTCAGCAATACAGAGAGCTTTATCATGCTCGCCGGCCTCTCTTTCCTGATTACCGTGTTATTATCAAGTGAAATGATCGCTACCATGGCCCAGCCGATCATCGAATTGAAGGCGACCAAAACTAAACGTTTCATGACTAAAACGAAAGAGTATATTAAACAAGCTTTTTAAATAAAACGGATGAAGCATTTTCTGCTTTATCCGTTTTTTAAAGTCCATTTCATTTAGACTTTCAAGCTGAAAAGATTCCCCTTCAATACCTTAACTCATTTTTCAAATGGAGCACGCTATGGTAAAATTACTCGTTAGTGCTTGTTGGCTTAAAAAGACATGTACACGAAAGGAGCCAGGCGTATCTTTTACGCCCTTTAACATGAATATAATAATCAGTACTCTTAACGCAAAATATATCCATACATCGCTATCCATCCGATATTTAAAAGCTTATGCCCAGCCAGATTATGATGTACAGCTGGCAGAATATACGATAAAAGATCCAATTATGAACATAGTTGGCGACCTTCATTCAAAAAAACCTGATGTCATAGGGTTCAGCTGCTATATTTGGAACATCGAGGAAACAATGAAAGTCGTTGCCATGCTGAAAAAGATCAATCCAGAATTGGTTATCATTCTCGGCGGACCTGAAGTCACCTATGATGTTGGGGAATGGCTTGATCAGATTCCCGGGGCTGATTTCATCGTAATTGGCGAAGGTGAAATCACCTTCAAGGCCCTTTTATCTGAAATTGAAGGTTCGAATGACTATAAGAAGATCGGCGGCATTGCGTATCGACAGGATGGAAAAAAAATCATCCAGCCTCAGAACGGCAAGGTTGATTTGAAATCGCTCCCTTCTCCATATCGTTTGGAGGAAGACCGTGGCGACCTATCTAAACGTGTCACCTATATCGAAACTAGTCGAGGGTGCCCGTTCAGCTGCCAATTTTGCCTTTCATCAATTGAAGTGGGTGTCAGGTATTTTGATCGTGAAAAGATTAAAGAAGATATCAGGTACCTTATGTCTAATGGTGCAAAGACCATTAAATTCGTTGACCGAACCTTCAATATTAGCCGAAGCTATGCCATGGAAATGTTTCAATTCTTAATCGATGAACATCTTCCCGGTGTGGTTTTCCAGTTCGAGATCACGGCGGACATCATGCGTCCGGAAGTTATCCAGTTCTTGAACGATAATGCCCCTGCAGGACTGTTCCGCTTTGAAATAGGGGTACAATCGACGAATGATCATACGAATGATCTAGTAATGAGAAGGCAGAACTTCGAAAAACTGACCAGAACCGTAACCATGGTAAAAGAAGGGCAGAAAATTGATCAGCATTTAGACCTTATTGCCGGTTTACCAGAAGAAGATTATCATTCTTTCAGAAAAACTTTCAATGATGTTTTCGAGCTCAGACCTGAAGAGATGCAGCTTGGTTTCTTAAAGATGCTTCGTGGCACTGGCTTACGGATACGTGCCGATGAACACCAATATATATACAGCGAACATGCTCCCTATGAAATCCTGGGAAATAATGTTTTATCCTTTGATGACATTGTCCGTATTAAACAAGTTGAAGATGTCCTTGAAAAATACTGGAACGATCATAGAATGGATCATACCACGGAATATCTTGTCAAAACGGTATTTCAATCACCATTCGACTTCTTTCAAGATTTCGGTACCTATTGGGATGAACAAGGGTGGTCACGAATCGGACATCAGCTAGAAGACTTGTTCAGACGTTTACAGCAGTTTTTGGCTTCCCGTGAATCCGCTGAACTGAAAAACATTATCGGGCTTATGAAATTGGATTATTTTACGAATCAAAAATACAAACCACGTAAACCTTGGTGGGAAGCTTCATTAGATAAAAATGGGCGGAAAGAGATATATGAAGATATTCTGAATAAGCCTGAGCAGCTTGGTTCCTCTTTCACAGCTTTGGCACTTAATGAAAAAGAAATACACAAACACACATTGCTCGAGGCACTTCCCTTTGATTTGGAAACGTATTTAGCTGAGGGAACAATGGTCGAGAAACCATCGTTCATGCTTGCCTATTTTGATCCGAGTGGTAAGGGCTCAACGATTTTCCCTCACTCAAAATCCGGTAGCATCATTTTTTAAGAATAAGGACGGACCCAAGAATTGGGTCCGTCCTTATTTACTTATCACTATCACGTTTTTTATTTTCTTTTGCCAAAATTTCATAAATTTTGGTTGCATTCATATCGCCGCTGAATTCAATTCCAAATTCAGTTCGTACATGTTTTCCCATCTCTTCCTGGCTGTTCTGTTTTTCTTTATCCATTAACTTCTTCCTTTTCTGCCTTGCTTTGAATTACGGTTGGCACCTTTCATTGCGTTTTCCTCCATTGCGAACTCATTGGAAAATTCATTTTCAGCTTGGTTTCTTTTTGGCGTTTTACTTGCTTTGACAGCACCATCCACATTGGCTTTCCGTTTCATTTTCATCCACCCTTTTTAATATAGTTTACATTTTAGAATGGGGTAAAAATGCCTGAAATTATTCAGGGATAATATAGGGACAGACGAGAAAAATAACCGTAAAACGAAAAGGGAGACACTATATGAAAAAGAAATTGGATTCACCAATTGTAGACGATACACAACCACACCAAATTAACGCACCAAGCTTTAAAGGAACCGGCATAAAACCACAGGCTCCATTCGTCAATGATTATGGAGTCGTCATTGGCGACAGTAAATATGCATCTGAAAACTCACCACTCGAAAATTGGAGCGAAGATACAGACCCGGAAATCATGGCTGGAGACGAATGGATACACCCCACCAATGATATAGGGTGGAATTCAACTGAAAACCGTGAACTGTTAGAGGCTAAAAAAGCGCCGCAGCCGCCTTTCATGCATCCCGATAAAGATGTTAGCACTGATACGGATTGAGTCGTTCCAGAAGGTCAAATGACAGTGAAATCTCATTAACCTACAAGGGGTGCATCATATACCCCTTATTCTCATTTAACCTGCAAAATCAACTTCCCTTTCGTTTGACGGGCGTTCATTTCCTCATGAACGGCTGCTGCCTTTTCAATTGGGTAGATGCCGCCGATAGTTAGCTTAAGCTCCCCAGACGCAACGTAAGAAAAAAGGTCTTCAATGCTAGGCAACAGCAAATCTGGCTGTTTCATGATCTGTGGCAGGAAAAAACCTACGACGCATTGATTGCGCCTCATTAATTGCTGCGGGTTCATCGTATAAGGCTTACGACTGGCATTACCAAAAACAACAAGACGTCCAAATGGAGCCAAACATTTCAATGTTTTATTGAAAATATCCCCTCCAGCCATTTCCAGCGCCACGTCTACTCCCTTCCCTCCCGTGACCTCACGGACTTTCATTTCCCATCCTTCTTTCGTGTAATCGATAAGTTCATCTGCCCCCATCTCTTTAGCGAGTTCCAACTTTTCCACTGTACTGGCGGTGGCTATCACTTTTCCAGCCCCGAAGATTTTGGCTAACTGTACAGCAATCGTTCCCACTCCACCTGCAGCAGCATGAACCAATACCGTTTCCCCCTGTTGCATGCGTCCCATTGTCTTTAGAATATGATAGGCGCTTAGACCTTGAAGGGGCAGTGCAACAGCTTCATGGAACTGAATGGCATTAGGAAGCGGAATGGCCGAGAATTCATCAGATAGGGCATATTCTGAATATCCACCCGATTCAATTAAACTCACGACCCTTGTACCTGGCTTGATTTTGGTCACCTTTCCACCAACTTCCACCACTACGCCAGCCACTTCCGCACCTGGAATGAACGGAAGCGGCGTAGGTACTACATATTGCCCTTCCCTTCTGGCCGTATCTGCATAATTGACGCCGACACAATCGATTTCAATCAGAACTTCATGCCCAGTTGGCACGGGTCTTTCCATTTCAGTCAATTTCAGTACTTCCGGTCCGCCGTATTCTTCAAAATGAATAGCTCTCATCTTTATCCCTCCCTTATTAATTTCCTGTAAATTCCGGTTTTCTTTTCTCTTTGAATGCTGCAACTCCCTCTAGATGATCTTCTGTGGAAGCCATCAAGGTTTGCGTGATACGTTCCTGTTCGAGTATTTCATCAAGTGTAGCCGTAAATGAATGGCTAACGAGCTTTTTCATCATCCCATATGCCTTTGTCGGTCCATTTGCCAGCTTTTCCGCAAGTTTCAATGATTCCTCTTCAAGTTGATTGAGTGGATATATACAATTAATGACACCTAACTGGTATAAGCGTTCCGCAGAAATTGGCTCTGCTGAAAAGAAGAGCTGCTTTGCAAGGTGGGGCCCTACTAATTTAGGTAAAAAATACGAGCCCCCTCCGTCAGAGATCAGGCCTACCTGTGAAAAACTCATGGCAAATTGACTGTCATCGGAAGCCAAGATCATATCACAAGCGAGTGCCAAATTGAATCCGGCCCCTGCCGCAAATCCATGGACAGCAGCGATTACGGGAACCTCAGAGGCATCCAGAGCCAATATGCATTCGTTCATTCTGCCAACATGATCATACAATTGACCTGCAGACGCCTTCCCCATTGACTTAACGTCTCCTCCTGCAGTGAATGACCTTCCCGCCCCTTTGATGATGACTGCCCTTATATGTGGTGTTTGTTTTACATCCTTAATCGCTTTCGTTAAGCTTGCAATCATATCCGGACTAAATGCATTCAAACTTTCAGGACGATTCAAAGTCAGGATCATTACATTATCGATTACTTCTGTCAATAAGTGTTCTTTTAACATTTACCCATCCCCTTTTTCTATTTGATCAACCAGCCGCCATCCACCAATAAATCCGTCCCAGTCATATAGGAAGCCTCCGGGGAAGCAGCAAAGGTAATGACATTACTTATTTCCTCCGCTTTCCCCACTCTTTCCAGTGCCGTGTTCCGTTGTATGGACTTTACGAATTTTTCATTTCGCAATCCATCCTCCGTTAATGGCGTTTCAATGAATCCCGGCGATACGGAATTGACCCGAATGCCGACTGGAGCAAGTTCCAGTGCCAATGATTTCGTTAAACTGATGACTCCGGCTTTAGCAGAGCTATAATGCGGGATGAATGCCCCTGCCTGGTGCCCTGACAGTGAAGCCACATTCACGATTGCCCGATTGATGGAGCCTTCATTTCCACTACCCGCTCCTTCTTCCATCACTTTCCCCAAGTACTTGGAAACTAGAAAGACACTTTTCAAATTGACATGTTGAATCATATCCCAATCAGCTGCAGACGTATCCAAGAGCTTCGAGGACTTTGATCCACCTGCGTTATTGATTAAAATATGAAGGTCACGATATTGTTCCTTCACATACATGGCCAGCTCTATTACATCTTCCTCGACGGTAACATCTGCAGGGAAAATGTCGGCCACTGGAATCGTGTGCCTCGCATTGATTTCTGCAGCTGCCTCCTCCAGCTTTCCTTTCGTCCGCCCTACCAATAACACTTTTGCCCCTTCGTCAGACAAGCGCATCGCTGTAGCTTTCCCAATACCAGAGCCTGCACCTGTCACCACCACTATTGACTGTGAAAACCTCATCCCCTTCACTCCTTATCTGGATTTTGAACTACGTTTCCTGCCTTTTCAATTCAGCCTCGATCCTTCCATCCACCAACTCTGGGACAAGATCCAACGAACCTTTTTGCGCCGCCAATTCCAAATCGGCGATCAAACTATGCTTGTCAAACAACTGTCCGACATATGATGATTTCAGGATATCAAAGGCATTTTCGCTATTCGTACGATAAAGCGCATTGGCAGCCTTTGCTGCATCGTTGAGTATGAACGAGCCTTGCGACCCAGCAATCAGGCAATCTATCAAATGACCTGCACCGTAAAAATCTTCCAGACTGAATTCACCTGAATTTCCCGAACAAACGATGATGATCGTTTCTGTTTTATGATGTTTTTTTATTTTTTCTGCAACAGACGGGTTATTCAACAAAGATGCGATATAAACCTTTTTGGCAGCTGCAGAATTTCTCAACGCAACCGTTCCATTAGTAGTAGAGAGTATTAATGTTTTGCCGCGTACCAACTTACTCAATAGCGTAGGACTCGGATACATTAAATCATCAACCGGCTTTGCTTTTAGTTCCCCTGCCACTATGGAATCCCCATGGTCCAATTCCTGGCTTTTCACCAAGGCATCCACTGGATCCATGACCGGTATCACCTGGCGTGCTCCATCATGAAGTGCCGAAATAATCGTTGTGGTCGCTAATAACACATCCAGGATGACCGCAACTTTCTCCCCTTCTTGAAGCTTTTCCCCATCTATCTCTTCTTTTTTTAGTAGCAAATGAATGTTTTGTATATATTCCATTTTATTAAACTTCCTTCGCAGCTACATTTGCAGCATGAGTGAGTAAGCTTTTAACCGTTTTTCCGAGATTGGAAAAACGGGGATCATTAGTCTGGCCTTTTTTATATCGATAATAGATTTGCTGAAGGATGACAGCTAACTTAAAGTAACCAAAGGTTAAATAAAAATCGACGTTGGAAACATCCCTGCCACTTCTTGCTGCATAAGTCTCGATAAATTCCCTTCGTGTCAGGAAACCAGTTAAAGTCGTTACGGACGCTTGACCAACGCCGATTTTGATAAGTTCCGGGTCACCACTTTCCGTCCAGTAGCTTAAAGCCACTCCTAGATCGGCTAGCGGATCACCAACGGTGGACATTTCCCAATCAAATAAACCAACCATCTCTGTAAGGTCCTGGTTAAACATGGCATTATTGATCTTATAGTCATAATGGATAATTGAAGTCTGGCTATATTTCGGGATATTCTGTTGAAAATAATCGATAAGCGGACGAATTTCCTTGATTTCATCTGTCTTTGCTCTCTCATAGCGGGATATCCATCCGCGTACTTGTCTTTCAATGAACCCTTCAGGTTTGGAAATTTCAACCAACCCCGTGTTCTCATAGGGAATCGAGTGAAGATCAGCAAGCCGATTGACCATGACATAAGAAAGCTGTCGGCACATTTCAACAGTAGGCTCGATTCCCTTGGGAAATTCGGTATCTATTACAATTCCATGTTTCCTTTCCATTAGGAAAAAAGGGGCCCCCGCAATCGATTCATCATCCGAGAACAGAATAGGCTCGGGAGCTGCTTGAAAATACGGGTTGATTGAGGAAAGGATATGATGTTCACGCTTCATATCATGTGCCTTTGGAGCAACAGGGCCAAGCGGTGGCCTTCTGAGAACAGCCTCCCAATCACCAATTTTCAGTTGATAGGTCAAATTGGAATAGCCCGTTGAAAATTGTTGCAATTCTAACGGTTCATTTGGAAGGTCCAATACATTTTTTCTTAGAAAACCTTCTAATGCACCAATATTCAGTTCCTCGCCGGGCCGAACAGGAATCGTATCGTCCACCATGTTCCTCCACTCCTTTAGACTTTTGTCATTCTAATTATGAACAAGATGTGTAATGAGCTTTTCTTTAATAAATTCAGGAATAGGTTCACTTTTTTGATTCAAAAAATTAAAACAGACTAAAACTGCACTTCCTTTAGCAATCACTTCCCCAGTTTGTGAACAGAGGATATCATGTACCATATCACAACTTTTCGTACCTACCATTGTCAAAGATGTACGAATGGTCAAGAGTTGATTGAAATATCCCTGAGCAATAAAGTCGCATTTAGTGGAGGCTAACAAAAAATTCCAAGATTCAACATTCGTCGCTAGGCCTAAATCTTCAAAAAATTTCATGCGTGCTTCTTCGAGGTATATGAAATAGCTTGTGTTATTGATATGGCCCAAAGCGTCCGTTTCGGAAAAACGGACTTTGACTTCCAATTCATGCATAAAACCCCTCCTTGATTAACGATGTACAAAAGCAGGTTTACGTTTATCCAAGAAAGCGGAAACCCCTTCTTTAATATCTTCAGTTTGGAAGATCTCTTCAAAAAGATTCGTTTCAATCTCTAGACCTTGTTCAAGCGTTGCCTCACTTCCTTCATTAATCGCCTTCTTGATTCTCGAAAGTGCCTGAAGTGAGTGCCTTGTCATTCGTGAGGCCAAGATTTTCGCTTCCGATAAGCCGTAGCCCTGCTCAACGACTTTATTTACAAGCCCGATCTTTTCCGCTTCTATGGCACCAAGCGGATCACCGGTAAATATAATCTCTTTTGCTTTTGCGTTTCCTACAAGTCTGGACAAACGCTGTGTACCGCCAGCTCCAGGAAATAAGCCTAATTTCACTTCTGGCAGACCAATTTGAACCTGTGTTTCAGCCACTCGCAAATCACAGGCCAGAGCCAGTTCGCATCCGCCGCCCAAAGTCAGGCCGTTTAATACAGCTATTGTAGGTTTAGGAAACTGGTCGATTTTGGTTAGGACTGCATGACTTTCCTTTACCATTTCTTTCATATTCGGGTTCCCCATCATGCCAGGGAATTCTTTTATATCAGCACCAGCCGCAAATGCGGTATTGCCTGCACCGGTTATGAGTACCGCAACAGTTTCAGTATCTTTTGAAAGTTCATCGAATGTTTCTCCCAATTCTCTGAATACTTGTTTACTGATTACGTTTAATGGAGGATTATCGATGGTTATGACCGCAAGCTTATTTTCCTTAACGACTCTAATTAATTTTGTCATTGATTCTTCACTCCTTGATTTGGATAATCATACCAGCCTTTTCCTGTTTTCCTTCCTAAATGTCCTTTAGTCACCTTTTCTTCTATACAAGCATTTGGCTTGTCTTCTGGATTTCCAGTTTCATTGTATCGCTGCTGCATGACAAAGTATCCTACATCAATACCTGATAGATCCATCAGTTCAAAAGGTCCGATGGGATGGCCTAAAGCTTTCCTGCAAATTAAATCGATATCCTTATAGTCCACAATTCCTTCTTCATACAAATATAAGGCCTCACGCTGCAATGCTCCCAAAATTCGATTGGCTACGAATCCCGATATCTCTTTCCTCAACAAAACTCCTGTCCTATTCATTTTCTCTGTGACTTCCATCGCAAGCTTCGCTGTTTCCTCCGATGTTTGATCACTCATGACAACTTCAACACAATCCATTATTAGAGGCGGGAAAAAGAAATGCATATTAATGAACTTTTCCGGACGATTCGTCACACTCGCAATCAGGCTATTGACGATTGTTGAACTATTCGTGGCAAAAATGGTTTCTGCTGGGGCCATTTCTTCAAGTTTAGCGAAGACTTCCTGTTTCACATCAAGCTTTTCAACAACCGCTTCAATGATCAAATCAGCTCCACTGGCCGCTTTCTCAAGATCGGTGGTATATTGAAGACGGCTAAAAGCAGCCAATTTACGATCTTCAGACAATTTTCCTTTTTGAACCCATTTAGTCAAAATGACGTCCAATTTTTCTTGGGCTGTATTCAACGCTTTTTCCTGAACATCCTGAAGAATCGTTTCGTAACCTCCAAGTGCAGCAAGCATCGCAATTTGATGCCCCATCTGCCCAGCCCCAATTACGGTTATTGATTGAATTTGCTTGTTGGTCATGCCTTCTATCTCCCTTCTACTAACTGGTTAGTATGTAACCTGGTCACGCTTCAATTCCCTGCAGAATCATCCCCATAAAAATGGCTGCAACTTCCTGTTCGGTTTTTTCACCTTCTGGGTCGAACCAATGATAGCTCCAATTGGCCACTCCCAAAATAGCAAACGAGATGATGGATGCATCGAGATTGGAACGTAGTTCTCCGCTCTCGATGCCACTAATCAGCACTTGCTCGATTTTATTACGGAATTCATCCCGCTTTGGAAGGATTTGTGCAAGTTTTTCGTCACTTAGATTTTTCATTTCACGGAAAAAGACCGTTGCGCTGGATTTTTTGGTCTTTATGCTTTTTAAAAGCATCAATACCATATCGAAAAGCTTATCCTTACAGCTTTTCCCAGGTTCCAACATGATTATTTCCTGCTCACTAAGCAACTCGTCTATATAAGCTAGATGAATATCCATAAGCAACTGCTCTTTGCTCGTAAAGTAATAATAAAACGTTCCCTTCGTCACCCCGACCGATTCGACGATATCAGAAATCGACGTTTCACTAAAGCCCTTCTTTTCAAATAAGCGTATGCTATGTTCTGTCATTTTTTCTTTCATGTATGCATCCTCGCAATCTGTTAAAATTTCAGCTGAATTGATATCATACGCTTTCGTACTATCAAAGCCCTCTTATTTCCTGGAAAGTTCTTCTCTTAAAGCTCGCCTTAAAATCTTTCCGACATTTGTTTTCGGTAACTCTTCACGAAATTCAACGAAATGCGGAACTTTATAGGCCGATAGGTTTGCACGGCAGTAATCTATGATTTCCCGTTCATTTGCCGTTTTTTCATTTTTAAGTACAAGCACCGCTTTTACCGACTCCCCTCGGTAAGCATCTGGAACTCCGATGACAACCGCTTCCTGGACAGCAGGATGTTCATAGAGAACTTCCTCCACATCTCGCGGATATATATTATAACCACTTGCGATGATCAAATCTTTTTTCCTGTCGACAATATAGAGATACCCGTCTTCATCAACTTTGGCGATATCACCCGTATAAAGCCAACCATTCCTAAGGGTCACCGCCGTTTCCTCCGGCATATTCCAGTAACCTTTCATCACTTGAGGACCTTTGACGACCAATTCCCCCAATTCGCCAGGGGCCACTTCTTTTGTCCCGTCTCCCAGGTCCATCACTTTATATTCAGTCGAAGGGATACCAATCCCGACACTCCCAGGCTTTCTTTCGGCAAATACGGGGTTACAATGCGTTGTTGGCGAAGCTTCCGTAAGTCCATAGCCTTCCAATATCTTCGCACCTGATTTTCGTTCGAACTCACGTAGCAGTTCCACGGGCATCGGTGCACTTCCGCTGTTACAGACCTGAATTGAGCCCATTCCATATTCTTCTGCCTTTGGATGATTCGTCAATGCTACATACATAGTCGGTACACCAGGAAAAGTGGTCGGCTGTTCACGCTTAATCGTTTCCAGCACTTCTTCTATTTCAAAACGTGGCAGCATGATGGAGTCACCCGCGATATACACGGATAAATTCATTGCGGACGTCATTCCAAAAACATGAAATAGCGGGATGACCGACAGCGTTCTTTCAGAGCCCATTTTTAATTCATGCTTGAAGAATTCATACGATTGAACGACATTGGCGAGAATATTGCTGTGAGTCAGCATCGCCCCTTTTGAACGGCCAGTCGTTCCTCCTGTATACTGAAGAACGGCTATATCATTTTCCGGATCGATAGATACGGGATTGATTTTGCCGTCCCCTGTCTTCATGAATTGGTCAAAAGAAGCATCAGGCTGGAAATCTGCATCCGAAGGCTGAAGGCTTACGGCGATAATATTTTTCACATTTGCATGTTGCTGCACACTTTTCACTTTCGGGTATAATCCATCCAATACCACGATCGTTTCTGCACCGGAGTCCTGTAAAATATGCTGCAGCTCCCTTTCAACCAGCATTGGGTTGATTTGGGTGATAATGGCTCCTGTTGTCAACGATCCATAATAAGCTATTACATATTGCGGACAATTAGGTAGCATGATGGCGACACGATCGCCTTTTTGAACACCTTTTTTTTGCAGGGCTGAAGCAAAGGCTTGCGATGCATGAAAAAGTTCCTGATAAGATATCTTTCGGTCATAAAAAGTAATAGCTGTATTGTTTGGATAGGACTGACATGCATTTTGAAGGATTCTTTGCATCGGAAACTCAGGGACTATTATTTCCTTTGAAATTGAATCAGGATAAACGGAAAGCCATTTTTTTTCATTCATCATTTCATACCCTCCAGCCATATTTACTTTCCTTTCATTACTTTGCATGTGACCCCCCATCGACAATCAAGATATTTCCAGTCACAAAATCAGATGCCTTTGAGGCCAGGAAAACCGCTGCCCCTTTCAAATCATCATCACTTCCTAATCTTTTTAGAGGCGTGGAATCCAAGATAGGATTCTTTCCTTGCTCAAGAACCCCTTTCGTCATTTTTGTCGGAAAGAATCCGGGTGCGATTGCATTAACATTGATATTATGCTGACCCCATTTAACAGCTAAATCCTTCGTTAAAGTAATGACCGCCCCTTTACTCGCATTATATCCGACCGTATCGAGCACCCTCGGGTCGGTCCCCCCTAATCCGGCAACGGAAGCGATGTTTATGATTTTCCCATGTCCCTGCTCAATCATGACCCTGCCTGTTGTCTGGCTCATGATAAAGGTTCCGGTTACATTGACATTCATCACCTTCTGCCACGCTTCAAGGGGCATGTCGACGGCTGGTGCCCCCCAGGATGCCCCGCTATTGTTTACTAAAATGTCGATGGCACCAAATTCACGGTAAGTTTCGTTAACGACTTCCTGTACATCTGACGGATTGGTGATATCACACTTGAAGGAAAGCGCCTTGACTCCAAGCTTTTCGATTTGCGAAGCAACTTCGTCGCATGCCTCCTTCTTCCTTGAACAAAGAACGACATTTGCCCCAGCTTCGGCAAATCCGGTCGCTATTTGTGCTCCCAATCCTCTCCCTCCACCGGTTATGATCGCCGTCTTTCCAGTTAGATCGAATAAGTCGGTAACTTTCATATTTTCACCTCATGCTTTTGCTGGTATTTTCGAAGTTCTATTTTAGCTACTTGTGAGCGGTGAACTTCATCTGGACCATCAGCAAGCCTTAACGTCCGTGCATTTGCCCAATGTGCAGCAAAAGGGAAATCATCGGAAATCCCTGCAGCTCCAAAGCCTTGGATGGCCCTGTCCAGCACATTCAATGCCATATTTGGTGCCACCACTTTTATCATGGCAATCTCCGCCTTCGCTTCCTTGTTCCCGACAGTATCCATCATATAAGCAGCTTTTAAGGTCAGAAGTCTTGCTTGTTCGATTTCAATCCGTGAATCAGCCACCCACTCCATGATCACACCTTGTCTCGCCAATGTTTTACCAAAAGCGACACGATTTTGAATGCGCTTACATAATTCTTCAAGTGCTCTTTCAGCAGCGCCGATCAGCCTCATGCAATGATGTATCCTTCCTGGCCCGAGTCTTCCTTGGGCAATCGCAAATCCTTTGCCTTCACCCCATAGAATATTCGTTGCCGGGACCCTCACATTTTCAAAAGTGATTTCGGCATGGCCATGCGGGGCATGATCATAACCAAACACAGGTAGCATTCTCTCGATTTTGACACCCGGTGCATCCAGCGGTACAAGAATCATTGACTGTTGTTCATGCTTGGACGCCTCAGGATCTGTCTTACCCATGACGATGGCAATCTTGCATCGGGGATCGCCTGCTCCTGAAGACCACCATTTTCGGCCGTTTATGACATACTCATTACCCGCCTTTTCTATCCTGCACTCGATATTGGTCGCATCGGAAGACGCCACTTCCGGTTCTGTCATCGAGAAGCATGAGCGGATTTCCCCAGCAAGCAAGGGCTTCAGCCAGCGTTCCTTATGTTCATCTGAACCGTATCTCACCAACACTTCCATATTACCAGTGTCCGGCGCGTTACAGTTGAAGATTTCAGGTCCTATCGACGACCTACCCATGATTTCACAAAGCGGTGCATATTCTAGATTTGTTAAACCCGCGCCATAATCGCTATCAGGTAAAAATAAATTCCATAATCCTTCTTCTTTTGCTTTTGCCGTCAATTCAGATAATATCGGGGGTATTTCACTCCAGCGGCTCTTCTGTGCTTCGAGCTGCTTTTTGTATAATGATTCATTTGGGTATACGTGCTTTTCCATAAATTCCGTTAACTTCTTTTCCAGACTTTTCACCTTTTGAGTATGTTCAAAGTTCAAATTGAATTCCTCCTTTTAAACTTACTAACCGGTTAGTATGTTATTACTTTTAAAGTATATACACAACATTCAGATTTTTTCAACAATTAAATCATTTATTTTCTTGTCAATCAAGGCCCTGTATCTGGACCTTTTCGTTCTCACTAAATTCCTTTTGTTGGACGGTTGGAAATATACAAACGATTTTCGTACCTTTTTTCAGTTCACTTGTGATGAAAACTTTTCCGCCATGCTTTTCGATGATTCTAAAACAAACGGAAAGACCCAATCCTGTTCCTGATGTTTTTGTAGTGAAAAATGGTTCTCCTACTTTTTGAAGGGAATTTTCCGGAATACCCTCCCCTTCATCCAAAATGCTCAAAAAAACTTCCCCATTTTTTTCATTTATGCTCAAAAAAATATTTCCTCCATAAGGCATCGATTCTATGGAATTTTTTATCATGTTTATTAGTACTTGCTTGATTTGGTTTTCATCAAAGTACATAAAAATAGGTTCTGAATCATAATTTTTATGAATTTGAATATTGTTCAGTACGGCGTTTGTCTCCAACAGCGTAACAACATGGTTGCAGCTTTCCTTTAAATCCTTTTCAAGAAAAACCGCCTCAGTAGGTTTCGATAGCAGCAAGAGTTCATTCAGCACTTGCTCGATTCGATTTATTTCCGAAAAAATAATATCATAGTATTCCTGCTTTTCGGCACCGCCATCTTTAATCAACTTCACGAATCCCATTATCGCTGTCATCGGATTCCTGACTTCATGTGCTATCCCTGCCGCAAGTTGGGCAGCCGTTGATAATTTGCTTGATGTGATTGCCAAATGTTCGTTTAGGCTCACAAGCTTTTCCTCCGCATGTTTACGTTCATTGATTTCCGATAATATGCCCGCCGTCCCGATGAATTTCCCAGCGTCATCGTAAATTAGTTTAACGAATGCTTCAACCCAACTTGTTCCCTTTTTCGCATTTAGTTTAATGTCTGCACGAAAATATTTATTCCCTCGATGAAAGGAGTCCGCAAAGGCCTTTAATACGTCTTGATAAGAAGTGTTATCCATATATTTAGAAAAGTGAAGCCCCAGGGATTCATTCACGGTTGCACCACTCATCGATTTCCATGCCGGGTTTAAGTACAACCATTTCCCTTTCTCATCCGTTTGGAATATAACCTCATTGAAGCTATTGATCAATTCTTTAGAGTAATTGGAGATAATGCGATAACGCCCTTCGCTATCCTGCAATAAAGCAATCGTTTTCCGTTTATGATCAAATATGGCACCCAAACACCAGGCAATGGTTAAAATTACGATTAAATATATTCCTGCAAAGGCGGAAAACCTTCTTTCTTCATATTGATATTACCCTATATAGGGTAATATCAATATGAAGAAAAGGGCAGGGATAAAGATCCTTCCAGTATATTTCTTCACTTCATCCACCTCCTTATCAAAATGATTTATACTCTATCAGAATGAATTCGAAGTAAGGGGTCAAAATAAGCATATTTATATATATAGAAATGGTAGAATACTCACTTATAGGTAAATTTCAACATTTTGTCCGTGATTCCTGCAAACAAAACAAAAAACCTTTCCTCGATGGAAAGGTTACTGTCCTACTTATATCATTTACCCAATGATTACGCGTTCCTTTGGATAATGGAAATTTTCCGTAACTTCTTTATGGCCTATGATATACAGGAGGGAGGTTATCCCGACACGGCCAATGAACATAATGATCATAATGACAATTTTACCGGTATTACTGAGTTCAGGCGTAATGCCCATCGAAAGGCCAACTGAACCAAAAGCCGAACACACTTCAAAAATGATTTGCATCAAAGTAAAATTTTCAGTAATAGATAAAATGAAGACCGCGATTATGCAAAGGAGCGATCCCATGATCATAACTGCTGTCGCTTTTCGAATATCATCGGGATGAATCTCCCGCTTGAACACTTTAATGGAACGCCTTCCCCTCATAAAATTCCATAAAAAGAGAATCATTATTGCCAGGGTAGTTGTCCGGATACCGCCTCCAACTGAACTAGGAGATGCTCCAATAAACATCAATATGCTCATCAATAAAAGGGTCGGTTCCGAGAAATCGCTCACATTCATCGTAGCAAGGCCACCACTTCTCGTATTCGATGACATAAATAGAGAGTAAAAAAAAGATTCATGCCAGCTCTTATCTTTAAAAAACCCGTTCATCTCCAGCAGGAAGATAAGAATAGTTCCCCCAATGATAAGGCACAAGAAAGTGACTGATGTCAGTTTCGTGAACAAAGAAAAATGAAACTTATAAGTACGGGCTCTATTGGATAAAAACTCTTTCAACTCAATCAACACAGGAAACCCGATAGCTCCAAGGGTAAGCAGAATAATCGTGATGAATTGTACAAAATAATCGTCTTTAAATGGAATCATTGAAATACCGGTAATATCAAAACCAGCATTCGTGGTGGCACTTACGGCTAAAAATAAGCCATTTAAAAAAGCTTCTTTCCAGTTTGGAAAATAATTCAGAAAGTAAATGCCTAAAACTAGAGCCCCAATCATTTCAATTACGACAAATATCTGAATGATTTGAATCAATAATTTAACAAGCCCCGAAAGATTCGATTGGTTTTGATCTGTCATGATCAATTGTCTTTCCTTCAAGCCGATTTTCTTACCCAAAATCAACCAGAAAAACGTTCCAAGTGTCATGATGCCAATACCGCCAAATTGGAGAACAAACATTAGAATGAAATAGCCTACCTCATTATACACTTCGGGCAAACTAACAACTGTTAGACCTGTCACACTAACTGCACTTACGGCTGTGAATAATGCATCCATGAATTCAAATTCTACGCCTGGCTTAAGAGCAACAGGCAGACTCAACAGTACGGTCGAGATACTTACGGCCAAAAAGTAATAACCGACGATAAGCTGAGCTGGTGTTAACTTTGATAATATTTTTTTGATAGCAACCATAAAGAGTTTCCTTTCTTACTCCTCTATAGTTATGCGAATCACATAACCATTAAAAATCTAGTTTACCCTTTTTTCATTCTTTTTTCCATTCTCTTTTAAAACTGACTTTCTTACAACAAAAAGGCAGGTTTACCAATAAGTTTGATGCCGCTCATATAAGTAAAAATCCGCTTTCTACTTATACTATCATTACAGCGGCAAAAGCCGTTGAAAAAGTAAAGGGGAGATTCAAATGGCTAACAGCAGTAACAATCTTCTTGTTCCTGGAATCGAACAAGCATTAGAACAAATCAAATATGAAATTGCATCTGAATTCGGTGTACAATTAGGTTCCGATACTTCAGCACGTGCCAATGGTTCAGTTGGCGGAGAAATCACGAAACGTCTTGTACAACAAGCACAATCTCAACTTAAAGGTCAATAATTTCTATCACAATTAAATATCCATGGCTAAGAGTCCAGCTGCATGCTGGACTCTTTTTAATCCTTATGTCCATGTCCATTTCCGTTTCCATTTTTGCCTTTACCCCTTTTCGACTTATCCCAATCTTGCTTACCTTGTTTATTTTGCTTATTTTGCTTATTCTGTTTATCTTGCTTACCTTGTTTATTTTGCTTATCTTGCTTACCTTGTTTATTTTTATTTTGCTTATTTTGTTTATCTTGCTTCCATTGTTTATTTTGCTTATTTCTATTGTCGTGCTTTATTTGATCATTATTATTCTTTTCTATGGCTGATGAAACTTTTTTCACATCGAACTTTTTATCATTCTTTTCATTTTTCTGCTTGTTCTTTGATTGGTTGCTGTGATCGCTATCGTATTTTCCTTTTGACTCGTTGCTTTTTTCCTTGTATCCATTTATGGCATTCCGTTTTCCAATTGTATCTTCCCGTTCGGTTTTTTCCTTAATTTTGGTAAATTGCGTTCCCGGGTTTTTCCGTTCAGTCGGTTTGGCTTCATTGGCCGGTTTTTGCTTTTTTTCAATTGCATTATTCTCTTTTTTCTTTTCTTCATCCGATTTGTTTTCCGTACTCAGCGTTACGCTCTTCTCTTTAGGAATAACAACCTTTTCCGCGACTTTTTTATCTGGCGCTGGAGCAGGCTCCCTCTTATTGACTTTTACCTTTTCTTTATCTTCATTCAACTTCTTTTCGAGATACTTACCCGTGGATATGCCTTGTTCCCTTGCTTGCTTCCGATCGCTTTTTGTTGCCTGGATCACTTTCATTCTTGTATTAGAAACATTATCCTGCTCAGATATTTCTTTTATATCTTCTTTTAAATTCTTATCCAGTTCTTTATTTTTTTTCAATAACGTTGTGGAAACGACGATTTGTTTATTTCCTTTCAAATAACCAAGTTGCTTCGTCGTTTCAACGATTCGGTTTGTAACAATCTTTATATCCTTGCCTTCCCAGTCCCTCAGCTGACTAATCACAAGCTTGCCGTCTTCATTTAAACCGGTAAGTTTGAGAACTTCTAAATCATTATCAAGCTCCAATTCAATGCTTGGATTCACATCTATCGTCATATATGCCGACACAGGACCAGAGAAATAAGAAGGAAGAATCGAAAAGAGAATCAAGAAGGTGGAGGCAATGCTTAGCACGGCGGTTTTTTTGAAAGATGAATGAAAATTGGAAAAGGCTAAAGTGAACTTTTGTTTAGCAGGTGAAAAAGTGATTTCCTCACCCACTTCATATACCCGTTCCTGCCTTTTGGTTTTCAGAAATTCACCCTCGGGGGTCAATAGGGTTACAAATCGCTTATTAACTGAAAGAATAACTCCTTTTTTCATCCATCGATAGCCCCTTTTATATAATCATTCAAATATAAAAAATCTCCGTTTATTATGATTGCCACAGCAATGATGTATTTTCTGTTCCGTTCAATCGTTTTTCTGCTTAGTTCCACTTTTCCCTCAAGCTGTTTTACTGGCAGCCGTTTTTTTGCAAACAGGATTTCTTTCAGTTCGTCATCTTCCATTAACAATTTAGCGATCATAATAGCTCCCTTCCTGGCATCTGCATGTTTGGGAGAGTTTTCAACTAAATCCTCAAATGACAGACCAAAATCCTGTAGATGGCTTATATAAAGCTGAATTTCTTCTTTTCTTCTTTCCGATTCCTTCTGCTTCTCGTATTCATTGATGGAATTTTCATTATCAATATATATATGGCTTTGATCATTATCATCATTCAGTGATAAATCCAATACAACTTCTTTTTGTTTGGACTGGCTTCTTAAATAATCTATAACCCTTCGTTTAACGAGGGTTTCGGCAAATGCCAATAAAGAACGGCCTTTTTCCGGGGAATATTTTTCGATTGCCTCGTTAAAAGCAATCATTCCAATACTGAATTCATCATCTGATTCGTATATGTAACGTTTGCAAACCGATGACACTGTTTTCGCAATAAAAGGTTTGAATGACTCTATAGTATCATTACGAAGGCTTATATCGCCTTGTTGAATTTTCAATACGGTTTCTTCTAAAGAACGCTTTTTTTTGAATGCTGTAAACAACACACCAAGCATCTGCTCACCTCGCTCCTGTTGAACATAAAATACGCATCAACATACTTATATTAAGCGGAGGGAGTCTAAAAGACAGTACCAAAAGAACTATTTTTGCGATTTAAATGAAATCACATAATATATCAACATGATAAAATACTTAGTTTTTTCTCGTTTATTACAGTGCAATTACAGTAAAGTATCTTTTTACGGATTTTTGTCCAATACAATGGGACAATTGTCATTTTTATAACCGGAATTTAATATTCACATCTTTTAACATATCATTCGTAAACATACCTGCCCTTATGAGGGTCATCTTCATAAATACATTAAAAAGCAAAAAAAATAGGCGTGACCAGCACGCCTGTTTTTTTTAAGCTTCCTGTATTTTTTTCTCTTCTTTCTCTTTTTTTTCTTTTTTGCTTGAAATGATCCATGCACCTGCTGCAATTCCAATCAAAACGACCCAGAAAATCGATTTCCAAAGAGTTGATTCTGGAAAATGATGATCGATGACAGCCAGTGAAGGATGCGCGAGTGTGTGTACCGCCAATTTCACTCCAACCCAACCCACAATCAAAAATGCTGCCGTTTCAAGTGAAGGACGCTGATGAAGCAACTTCACGAATGCATTTGCTGCAAATCGCATAATGATCAATCCAATCATACCGCCGAGGAACATGACAGCGAATTGCCCTCCGTCAATACCGCCGACTTTCATCCAGCCTGTTGCCGGAAGTGTAACAGCCAGTGCGACGGCAGCCAACATGGAATCGATTGCGAAAGCTATATCAGCCGCTTCAACCTTTACTACGGTCATCCAGAAGCCAGATTGCTTTTTAGGCTTCGTGATTTCCTTCTCACCTTTACCAGCGTATTTTTTGTAAATGTTCTGAAAAGCAATGAAAAGTAAATAAATCGCACCGATTGCTTGAATTTGCCACACGTCGACAAGAAAGGAAATAAGGAATAAACTTGCAAAGCGGAAAACAAAAGCTCCCATCAGACCATAAAACAAGGCTTTTCGCTGTTGTTCTTTTGGCAAATGCTTAACCATGACAGCCATGACGACTGCATTATCAGCAGCAAGTATCCCTTCTAATCCAACCAAGATAAGAAGTACCCAGCCATATTCCAATAATATTGATGCTTCCATCCATTCAACCTCCAATAGTTTGTATTTCCTCCATATTGGCATTGGCAAAATAAAAAGACCTCTGCCATATAGGCAAAGGTCTTGCTGAACATGAAATCATGTCAACAAAGCCGATGAATGTTTAACATTCACGTAATGACGACTTTGTTTTAGGGCGAACCCTAACGCTACTCCCCTTTGAAAAGGAAAATCAGTTATTAAGTATATTAATAGTATACGCGCTCGTTATGAAAATAACAATCTTTTTTATAAATGGATTTCATTTTCGGTTCCCTTTGGATAATTTAATCAATCGCAAATATTCTTTGCCGAAACGAATCCAATTCGGTTTGGCAGAAAAGTAATTCTGAAACAGCGATAAAAAACTCGTGTATTTCCCTTCATATGGATACCATTGTATTTCTGTATCGTTTTTACCTTTATCGATCATAATCGCTTTTTCATGGCAGAAAATCTTCAATCCATGCTCGCCATGATAACGGCCAACCCCACTTTGTTTGGCACCGCCAAATGGTAAATGATGATTAGCAACAGTAATCAGCACATCATTGATCGTCACCGCCCCGGTTACTAACTGAGACGCAATCCTGCATGCTTTTTCCCTATCCATCGTCCAAACGCTGGAATTGAGTCCATATTCACTTTCATTTGCCAGGGCGATCACTTCTTCCTCCGTATCGAAAGGCAAAACAGGCAACACGGGTCCGAACGTTTCTTCTTTCATGATTTTCATGGAATGATCGACATTGGACAGAATTGTCGGCGGAATGAAATGGGTCTGTCCCGTTTTCCACTCTTTTGGAGGTGTTCCGGTTTCAAGTACAGCGCCCTTATTCAGTGCATCCTCCAGATGTCCAGCCACAATATCAACTTGTGCCGGGAAAGTCATTGAACCGATATCATCCTTCGATTGCACCCCCTGCCTCATGGACTTCGTTTTTTCTTTAAGAAGCATTAGGAATTCGTTATAAACCGGACGTTCCACATAAACCCTTTCAACACTCATGCACACCTGCCCGCTATTTGTGAAAGCCCCCCAAAGAGCCCCATTCACAGCCCGTTCAAGGTTAGCATCACCCAGAACGATCATCGGATCCTTACCGCCAAGCTCCAGTGTCGTTGGAATCAGGTGTCTTGCTGCGACCTCACCAATCATTTTTCCGGTCCTTACAGATCCAGTAAAAAATATATAATCTGGTTTTTGCTCAGTTAATGCCGCACCCAATTCTTTCCCTCCATGGGCAAACTGTATAGTTCCTTCTGGGAAACCAGCTTCAAGAAACAGATTTTCGATGCACACCCCAACTAAAGGAGTTACCTCTGAAGGCTTGGCGATGACTGTATTTCCCGCTGCTAGAGCATTAAGAATGGGAACCATGGAAAGCTGCAGCGGATAATTCCATGGTGAAATGACGAGAATCGTTCCTCGGGGCATATAATGGATATAAGATTTTTTTCCAATTAACATGAGTGGAGTGGTGACCTTCCGTCCGGAAAGAGTTTTCACTGCATGTTTCTCGATATGCTTGATTGCATCAATGGTTGGCATGATGTCAGCAACCAGCGCTTCAATTTTCACTTTTCCCGTATCTTTTGAAATGACTTCAGCTATTTCATCCATTTTTTCAACCATCAATAAACGGAGCCGTTTTAAATAGTGCAACCGTTCCTTGATGGGAAGATTCGACCAAGATTGGAACGCATGTCTTGATTTCTTATATATATGAGGTATCGAATTCAATGGCGTTGTGACGATTTCCGCAATCTTCTCACCTGTTGCCGGAGAAAACACTTCCAACTTGTCATGTATTTCTTCCATAACTACTCCCCTTGCTTTACCTTATTTTTATTGGTACTCCATATCATTTTTATGCTTTAAATAAAAATCGACCAAAGCAGGAATGCCTTCCCTGAAATGCAGCAAAAAGATAAGAGCGTCTGACTACTTTTCTTAAACAGTTCACCAGCGAAACGTTAATAAACTTCACAAACGTACGAGGTTTTTCCTTGAACCCTCTTTATATAATGCCAGAGACGCAGCAGCCTGTATAATATAATCGTTTGGAACCAAGTTCACAACCGGTCCCCTCTCTTCATAAGATTCCTGCCCGATTCCTGCCACATAATCGGTGCTAAAATAAGTATACCTCTTACTCTGATAAATTCGTTTACAGTAACCACTACATCACATCACGTTTTACAACTCAATTGGTGAAACCCCTTGAAATCCATCCCTTTCACAAATAACCTTAAATAGTAATCTTCCAGACATAACAGCACCACAAAAATGGAATATATAGTAAAAAGTTTTCATTATTAAGAGGAGTATTCACGTTCGCTATCGAAGGTAATGTATAGGAATCCGAATTCGGCTATAGGCAAAAAGGAAATCCAGCAGACAAGTTTATCGGTTTTTAGTGTTTAATATTGGGTAATGGAGGATAAATTCATATTATCGAATAAAAATTATTATCTATATAACCGATTTTCCGTTACTATATAAGAAGGCGATTTTTTCGCGCATACATATTTGAGGTGAGCGCACAAGTGAAAAGAATAATTAAAGCATACGACTTCCCTATTTTCATCGCTGTCGTATTACTCTGTTTGTTTGGTTTAGTCATGATTTACAGTTCGAGCATGATTACTGCTGTCGCTCGATACGACAAGCCCATGGATTTCTTCTTTGAGAAACAAAAAACGGCCTTTCTCATTTCATTTCTGGCAATGATTGTCACGATGATCCTTCCCTATAAGATGTACAAAAACAAAATGTTCTTGATGTCTATGATGTTTGGGATGGCCGGTGTCCTTTTGCTGCTATTTATCTTCGGCCATACAGCAGGAAATGCCACAAGCTGGTTCAAGTTAGGGACAGCATCGATCCAGCCCGCCGAATTTTCCAAATTAGCCATGATCATTTATCTGGCAGCCATTTACGGAAAAAGGCAGGATCGTATCAATAGTATTGATAAAGCCGTCATTCCCCCGATTTTCTTTCTGGTATTCATCTGTTTTTTAATCGGAATACAGCCTGACTATGGAACGGCAGCTGTCATTTTCCTGATTTCAAGTACCATGATCATTTCATCCGGGATGTCTTTTAAGAGTATATTCAAACTCTCTTTGATTACTGCGATTTTTGTTGCCATTTTTGCATTAGGGGTACTCGTGACAGGAAATTTCTCAGCCGTTCTCTCTGAAAATAAAGTGTCTCGTTTTACGGGGTTTGCAGACCCTTTCGGAAAGGCAGGAGAAAGCGGGTATCAACTCGTGAATTCATTATTCGCAATAGGATCCGGCGGACTTACTGGAGTGGGACTTGGTGACAGTGTACAAAAATACGGGTACCTGCCTGAATCACATACTGATTTCATCATGGCCGTCATTGCAGAAGAGCTCGGAATATTCGGAGTGGGATTCGTTCTATTGACACTAGGTTTTATCGTCCTAAGGGGATTTGTACTTTCAGCAAAATGCAAAGATCCATTTGGAAGTCTTTTATTGATCGGCATCTCATCCATGATCGGCATTCAAGTTGGCATCAACGTTGGCGGAGTGACTGGACTTATCCCAATTACAGGGATCACCCTTCCATTCATCAGTTATGGAGGATCTTCCTTACTGCTGCTCATGCTTTCAATGGGCATATTCCAAAATGTCGTCATGCGAATGAATTTACTTGAACAGAAAGAAAAGGTCGTGTCCATCCCAAAAGATGAGATTGCGTCTTCAAAATAAACGATCAACTTCTTGACCCCCTGATATTTCTGTTCATGTCAGGGGGTCTTTCCCTTCTTCCTCAAGGTTATGGAAGTTAAAAAAACAGGCAGTCGAAACCGACCGCCTGTTTTTTTATTTATAATGGATACCGATTTTCGTAAAGCCAGCAATCAAACTGAGCAATGGACAAAGTAAGCAGAAGAATGCAAATGGGGCATATTCAAGGGTTGATACACCCAATACCTGTGTCAGGAATACACCGCAGACACCCCAAGGAACCAGAGGATTCACAACTGTTCCCGCATCTTCAAGTACCCTCCCAAGCGTTTTTGGCTGCAATCCTAAATCTTCATATTTCTGCTGAAAGGCTTTCCCAGGCAGTATAACTGACAAATACTGTTCCCCCACTAGGAAATTCACGCTGATTCCTGCAAATACGGTAGCTGAAATCACTTTCGCTACACTCGTCAATGAATCCTGGACCGCATTTAAAATAGAAGGGATGACTCCTAATTCAAACAATAGTCCGCCCATCGCCAATGCCAACAACACCATCGAAACGGAGAACATCATACTTTCAATGCCGCCCCGCGATAGGATTGAGTCAAGTTGATCCATTCCACTCTTCAGTACAAAACCGCCGTATAAGATATCCGCTAGTTTTGCAACTGTCAAACTTGGCGTTTGTATGAAAGCAATGACAGCCGCCGAAACGATTCCTGCTGACAATGTCGGAATCGCCGACACCTTTTTCAAAGCCATGACTAGAACGATGACAAACGGAATCAAACTCCATATGCTAATGTTCGTTTCCATTTCCAAGGCTTTGGTCATGGCTTCGATTTCCTCAACACGGGACAGTTTGACATTCGGTGAAAGGAAGTAAAAGATGATAAGTGATATTATAAAACCTGGAATCGTTGTCCAAAGCATATTATTAATATGTTCAAATAATGGTACTCCAACCGTTCCGGAAGCAAGGTTGGTCGAGTCGGATAATGGAGACATTTTATCCCCAAGAAATGCACCGGAAATGATTGCACCGGCTGTAATCGCCAACGATAAATCCATCGCCGCCGCCATACCTATGAAAGCAACTCCGATCGTGGCTGATGTTGTAAGTGAACTCCCGATACAGAGCCCAATTAGCGAACACACCAGAAATGTGACCGCATAGAAATATTCACCAGAAATCCAGTCAAACCCATAGTACATGATGGTAGGGATCGTCCCGCTTGCCATCCAGATCGAAATTAGCATTCCAATGAAAAAGAATATATAGATAGCTCCCATACCAGAAACTGCACCTTTAACGATAGCAGCCTCCATAATCGAAAATGGCAGCTTCTTGATCTTTCCATAAACAAATAGAAATAGGATAGCAGCTATTATTGGAATATGGGGGGCAAGTCCATAATGTATGATACCAGTTGCAATGATTAAGAAAAGAACTGCCAAAACCCCGATTGCTTCAGGTAAGGAGAGTTTTAGCTTTGCATCTTCAAGACGCATGATGTATTTCCCCGCTTTCATGTTGTGTATTCTCTGAGGTAAGGATCGGACCTTTTCACTCCTCATAATTACTGAAACGCTTTTAAGCGCTAAAGTTACTAGCTAAATATAAAGGAGTTTCAGGAGATTGTCAAAGGAATAATAATCTATTTTAGTAGAATTCGATTCTTCATTTCCTTTTTATCACAATACGAACGAAAACCCATACTTCGCTTCGTATAGGTTCAGCCTAGTATAACCTAAGATATAAGTTCTCTTCTTTGCTTAGCCCCCAAATAAGGCCCTATCTTAATCCAATACCGATGTCCCTACAATTCTTTCAGTTATGTCGTAGTCCCACCTAAATGAACAGCAAACCGTTCCTGATCATCAGATCTTTTTAACTTACCAATTAATAAAAATTTTTAATGTGCACAAACTACGTTTTGTAAGTAAAAAAATGATTCCTGTACACCGAAGAATTAGATTTTAAATTTCATCAACTGCTGCATTCGAATGTGTAATTACACAAATCCTTTTATTATAATCTTATTTTGATTAATAGCGAATTTTTGCAATTGATACTATTTGCGACGCATTTTCCTGGGCTTACACCTTTATTCAAAAGCCATCCAAATCTTTTAAACTATCTATCTATTTTATTAATTTACCTTTATCTTAGCTTTAAATAAAAATAGCCAACTTCTCCTCTTTTCAAAAAAAGGTTAATGTTATACAATAAGTTTGTTAAATATTTCACAAACTTCCGTTAAAAAGTATCCATCCAAGAAGGATGGATACTTAGAAGGCTACATTAACAAGGATATATAGATAGGCAATGTAATTAAAGATAGAATGGTACTAATTACAAATGAAGATGCTGTTTCAGTTGATAACGAATCAAATCTAGTTGAAATCATTGCCGCTACAGCAGATCCTGGAAATGATACTAGCAAAATAGCTTTAATTGTATCTGCATGATCAAGGCCAATTAGATGAGCAACCAGAATCATATATAATGGAATAGCCACAACTTTTAAAATGGAAATACCAAAAGCAATTGGTCGTAAGCTAATCTTACGGATACCCACGGTTACACCTACAGCAAATAATGCAACCCCAGATGTCACTGACCCAATTTGATCGAGCGCATTTTTTATGATATCCGGTGCCTGGAACCCCAATAGTGTTAATACAACAGCAAGTAAGGGAATACATGCAAGCGGTTCGCTAAGACCATGCAAAACGATACCCATAATGTTTGTTTTTTCATCTTTAGATTTACCCAATCTGGATTGTCCGACCGTACCAACTATTGTTGCTAATGGATCCAGAAGGGCATTCACCACAATACCCGTAATCGCAATAGGTATAGCTATCTCTTGCGCCCCAAACAAACTGCCTAATACAGAAATCCCCATAAAAGCAAAGGCTGGCTGAGTTGCGTTTAATGAAAACATAGATGCTGCAGTTAAATCGTATTTAAACACCAAACGAGCCACTATTAAAAGGATAATGTAAAAGCCAATAACACCTATGGTCATAGTTAAGAAAAATGACCATTGATTAATTAAGGTTTGTTTTGAGGTTGTTGTGATCCCAATGAATAAGTGTGCAGGTAAAGCAAATTTTGTAACTAACGTATTAAGCCCTTTGGAGGATTCTGAATTAAAAATTTTAAAATAGCCACCCAAATAACCAATAATAATTGTAAAAAAGATTGGTATTAATGTTAAAAATATATTCCCAATATTCACTCGAGATGCACTTCTCTTTCCAAAAAATTGTCCAATTTAAAAGATTCTACTAAGGCTGACTTATACGGAGATTCCCCTAAAGCGTATCCCCTTTCTTTTGAGACAACAAAATAAGCTAGCTTTATTTCCCATGAATAGTTTTGTACTCCGGCTTCCACATGGATTCTGTTATTGCTTTTTCAATATCTGTTATATCCGCTTTCGCAATTCCTTCTTCAATGGCTGTCTTTGCCACTTCAATGGCTACAGATTTAGAAACCTCTTGCAATTGTTTGATTGAAGGGAGTAAAGAAGCACCATGCTTACTGCTATCCGATAATCTTGAAACAGCAGATGAGGCTGCTGCAAGCATGCCCTTAGAGATTTTTGTTGCTTCTGCGACAATTGCACCAAGTCCAAGTCCTGGGAAAATATATGCATTATTAGATTGTCCGATCGTATAAATCACATCATTATAGTCAACATCATCAAACGGGCTTCCAGTCGCTATTAAGGCTTTACCTTGAGTCCACTTTATAAGGTCTTCAGGAACAGCTTCCGCTAAGGGAGTCGGATTTGACATCGGCATAATAATAGGATGTTCCACGTGCTTTGCCATTTCTTTTACAACTTCTTCTGAGAAAGCCCCTGTTTGACCAGAAGTGCCGATTAAGATGGTTGGTTTAACCTTTTTTATTACCTCTAATAATGGAATAATTCCGACTTCATTCCGATCCCATTCCTCGACTTCTTCAGCTTTCCGGCAATACGACTTTTGGAATTTCAAAACATCTGGAATGTCATCTATCAACAATCCACGATAATCGACGGCCCAAAACTTACCATATGCCTCTTCTCTGGAAACGCCATCTAGGATCATGGCTTCAACCATTTGATCAGCATTACCGATTCCTGCTGCACCTGGACCAAAAACAACAACCCTTTGTTCCTTTAAAGGAACACCAGTTACTTGTAAGGCAGACATTACGGCGGCTAGTGTTACTGCACCTGTACCTTGTATATCATCATTAAAAGTGAGAATTTTGTCGCCATAATTATCGATTATATTTCGTGCATTTATATTTCCAAAGTCTTCCCAGTGAAGTAATGCCCTTGGGAAGAAGGCTTGAGACTTTTTAACAAATAAATCAATGAATTCGGAGTATTCATCACCGCGAACACGCCCAAACCTGTTACCAATATACAGTGGATCACTAATCAGGCTTTCATTGTCTGTCCCAACATCCAGGACAATAGGTAGCACCCTGCTTGGATCAATTCCCGCAGCTGCTGTGTAGACTGCCAATTTGCCAATGGCAATGTTAATTCCACCAACTCCCTGATCTCCGATTCCAAGAATACTTTCAGAATCTGTAACAACTATTAAATCGATATCATCAGATGAAAGGTCCAGGTTTTTAAATGCTTCTTCCATTCCATCCATATTATCAATAGATAGGTATAGACCTCCTGGACGTTGATATTCTTGGGAGTACTGTTGAATAGCCTCTCCTACAGTAGGTGTGTAAATGATCGGCAGTATTTCACTTAGATGGTCTTTAAGTAGACGGTAAAACAGTACCACATTCCTATTAAATAAATCATATAACATTCCATTCTTCCGAATATTGCTATGTTGAGTGGAGAATTGTTCATAAGCTCTTTTTACTTGTTCCTCAAGAGTAAGCACCTGGGATGGTAGCAAGCCTACCAATCCTAGTTCATTTCTTTCTTCCTTAGTGAAAGCAACCCCTTTATTAATAAAAGGGTTTGACAGAATACCTTTTCCTCTTAAAGTTGTTTCCAAACCCTTTTTTGTCTTTTCATAAGCTGTCATAGACGTTCCCTCTTCCTAAAAATGTATATTTAAAAATGATCATTACCAGGCAATAGAGTATATTCTTCCCTGAGGAAGTGTAATTACTAAAAGAAAACTGTAAAAAGGAAAATAAATATACAGCACATAAAAACTTAAATATTTCCTCATTACTGCTTATTTGTTCAATCTTGTGAAAAATTTATAAATACCCAATCGCCAGTCTATATCTTAGTAGTCATTTACGGAGGACACTAGCTTATTTAACTAATTTTAGTATTATGTAATTAAAAAAAGTAAGCAGCCATTTGGCTGCTTACAGATAACGTTGAATAATATGGCTCTTGTCATCATTAAATTTGTGTTGGGAGACTGGTCGGCCTACCGTTCCATAGATTACCTTAACATCAAGGACACCGATATCCTTCATGAATTTTAAATATTTCCTTACTGATACCCTGGATATACCCGCCACATTTACGACTTCCTCTGTTGAAAAGGGAGCATTTTTAAATACCAGTATCACATTCCATATAATCTTTAAGGTATCTTGAGCCAATCCTTTCGGTAATTCCTCTGGTAAATGAATTTCTTCTTGATGTAAAATTCGATAATCTAATTCTTCTTGATTTAGCATATTCTTATCTTGAATAAAATCTGATTTGTTCCGATATGCTGATAAGGCCGCGTTAAAACGTTCAAATTCAAACGGCTTAATTAAATAATCAACAGCACCTAGTCTTAATGCTTTCTGAATCCTCTCAATGTCCGACGCAGCAGAAATGACAATAACATCTATCTCTTTTTCACTTTCTCGAATTTGTGAGAGTAAATCGAGTCCATTTTTCCCAGGCATGAAAATGTCTAATAGAACTAACCCTATTCTTTGATCTTCCAATACATTCAGAGCTTGATCCACTGAGGAACAGACAGCAGCTAATTCGTAGCCATCGACTTGATTCAAATAGCGCTTATTGAACTCTGCAACCATCGGGTCATCTTCTACGATCATTACCTTAATCATCCTACATCATCCTTGCTTTGTATGGTATATAAACCACAAACGTTGTTTCTTGACCTTCTTTTGAACTAATATTGAGATCTCCGCCTAGCTTATCCAGGCTTGCCTTAACCAAATATAAACCAATCCCCCTGTCCTCTCCTTTTGTTGTAAATCCTTTTAGAAGGATATGATTAAGATTGGAATCAGATATTCCCTGTCCAGTATCATGAACTTCAATAGTTAAAATATCATCTGCATAATCAAACTTTAATTCAATTCGTTTAACGGGCCTTTTTTCTACTGCTTCTATAGCATTGTCAATCAAATTTCCTATTATCGTAATTAGCTCATGAGTAATAGCTGCATTTTCTGGTTCTGGCAATTGAAAGTCAGAGGATAATGCCAGCTTAGCACCTGCTTCCCTGGCATAACTTAGTTTACCAATTAAAAAACCGGCAAGTACTGGATCTTTAACGGTTTTGGTAATAAAGCCAATCTCGTTTTCTCTGTGGTCAACAAGATCACTAATATATGCTGCAAGCTGATCATAATAATGCATATGCACCATACCAAGTATTACATGCAGTTTGTTCATGAATTCGTGCGACTGGGCCCTTAACGATTCAGCATATAAACGGACTCCAGTCAGCTGTTCCGCCAGCAGATGTATTTCTGTTTTATCACGAAATGTAGCCACGGCACCTACGATTTCATCCTTCACAAATACTGGTACCCTATTCACTAGTAAGACACTATCTTTTAAATCCTGCTCTTTATCTAATTCGACTTTTCCGGTCTCTAGGATTTTATCCAGGTTTGAGTCAGGCATATAACTAGTTACCTTTTTACCCGTTGGATTTTCATTAATACCCGCTTTTTTAAATATCTTTAAAGCTGCTTTGTTTACGAGAGTAATGGTTGAACTCTGATCTACCGCTATGATTCCCTCCCGAACTGATTGTAAAATGGCATTTCGCTCTTTTAAAACCTTCGCAATAGCAAAAGGTTCCAGCCCAAATAATATTTTCTTAATATATCTTGCCAAAAGTATTGCGCCGGCAATTCCGGTTAATATTCCAAAAACGGTTCCTACATAAATATTAAAACGGCTTTTTAAAACAGCATCATTAACTTTTTGAAGAGAAATGCCGACCACCACGGCTCCAATTTGATTATCCTCTGAATCATAAACAGGGGTGAAAGAACGCAAAGATCTGCCTAAAGTTCCTTTGGAAATAGAAATGTGCTCACTACCTCTTAATACATCTTTCTCATCCCCTCCAACAAATTTTTTTCCTATTTTACTTGGATCGGGGTGAGTTTTCCGGATTCCATTATTATCGATTATTACCACAAATTCTACATCTGTCGATTTTTTTATCCTATTGGTAAATTGCTGAACTTCCTGATTGTTCTCACTTCCACTTAACGCTTCGATTACAAGCGGCGTTTGTGCTGCCATGCGTGCTACGTTTACTGCTTTTTCAGTCTGGCTCTTCTCTATTGTATCCGCAACTGTTTGGCTAATGAGAATATCTGTAATAAATAATGATAGGGCTACTACCCCACACACCAGTATCATAATAGTAAACTGTAGACTCCATTTCCCTTTTTTCACTGCTACACACCTCTTTGGTCTAAAAACTCTATTAACTTTAAGGAAGATACTTTTTATGTTAAGTATTTTCATTTTGCTTACATCACACAATTATTCGGTACCTTATCAAGTTCCAAAAAGGTAGCCAAGTGATTTAAATCAATTGAGATAAGATATATAACCTAACCATTTGCCAATGGTATCCTTAAAAATACTGATTTAGCTGCAATATTTTCCAATAATAAAACAGACTATACCTTCGTAGGCTTGGATATAAATATTCAAAATCTTACTCGCACCCTCATTATTCTCCTTTCATATCTTTACCCCTACATACCTCAGTAGTTCAATATAAGTTATTTTTGCTATACTCCTCCTGCACTAGGGTTAAAGCCGCAAGTTTTCTATTAGTATTATGGAGTTCATTAGAAGTTTAGCGGAATATCCCAGCAATTCTTACAATGCTAAAAGTTACTACGATTTTCTTATTTAACCTTTCCAATTAGTTACTATTTAATTTTCAAAAATACAGCTGTCTAACATCTTCTATCTCTCTGTTTCCGTTTATCTAAAATCGACATGTTTAAAACAGGGGGAATGATTAAAATACCCGCATTTTCAACAGATTTCAAATCAAAAAAGTAATTAAGAAAGTACTCAAGGTTTAGACTTAGTCATCAATTGTGTAAAATGGCCTAAACATAGAAAAGATCATTTTATTACTAGAGATATGTTAATGATTATGAAATAAGGTTCAGTAATTGTAGACATCAGTGCGGATGTAGAGGGGGCAATTGTAACCTATAAATCGAAAATACATGCAAATCCTACTTATGTATTTATAACATCAGTCTTTATTGTTTATATTACTTTTACTTTTATCTGGAATCTATTACTTTTGATTACACAAAAAAGCTTGCAGATTTAGACCCTAAAAGGGACCTTATCCTACAAGCTGAACAACCTCCACCTGATTAAAATGATATACATTCCAAATGTCAGGGGGTTCTGATCCATTGTACCAAGCTGATACTCTACCTAGTGATTTTGTTTTAACAGGTTAAGTCGAAGCCCGATTGATTTTTTATCTTCTATCCAAATTTGATGCTTTTCCCCATTGGCCGTATATTCCACATAATTTTGTAAGGTCTTTTCATTCCACACCTTTTTAAGTCCATGAGATGAAATAATTCGGTCGACCTCAGCCATGGTACGGTCATGACTTTTCACTTATTAGTCGATAAATCGGTTACCCATTCTCTCGTATAAAATGGTACAGCCAATATTATCTTATAAGGTACTTCTTTCATTAAAAGCTTAATTCCTTCTTTGGTCCAAGGTATCGAGGTAACAGACCCAGCTACTGGGCTCCCCCCCAATGCACGACATAACCTATTATGATTATATAGTCTGCTATTTTGCCAAGTACTTTCCTTTCTAGACTTTTTGACCAAAAAGGGTCGTCATTTTCCCTAGTGACATCCACAGATTTTTTAATACCATGAGGTTTTAGTGACTTTTTTAGTTCGCCTATGGTACCTTCACCGACCATTTCCATTCAATAGGCTCCCCTGATACAAAGAACCATTCTCAGAAAAATCGAATATCAGTTTTCACGTGATATATTAATTATTGATTATGAAGTTCCTCCATAAATTTGCTCTATAGGTAATTTCACATAATAACAGGTAAATATAGCTATGGAAACATGTTTAAGGTACTATCAAAAAAAACCTTTCGAAAACAATGATCCAGATAATGAAAAAAACCCGTGTATATAACACGGGCTTCTCCATTATTTCAAATCCATTGGATTATATAATTCCACGTCAGGATTTTTATCTTGGAACCAACGAAGTGCAAACTCATTTTCAAATAAGAATGCATATTTATCAAACCGGTCTTTAACAAGGATGCTTCTTGAGCTATGAAGATTTTCATCAAGCTTTTCATCCTCAGCCCAGCGTGTAATCTTGCTGCCCATGCGTTCCATCACGACTTCAACATTGTACTCGTTCCTCATTCGATGCTCGAATACTTCGAATTGAAGTTGCCCAACCGCACCAAGCAGATATTCTTCCATCCGAACCGTTTTGAAGAGCTGAATTGCCCCTTCTTGTACAAGTTGGTTAATTCCTTTATGGAAATGTTTCTGTTTCATGACGTTTTTAGCTGTTACCCTCATGAATAGTTCCGGTGTAAACTGAGGCAGCTTTTCAAACTGAAACAAGTCTTTGCTTGTTGTAATCGTATCGCCAATTTGGTAGTTACCGGTATCATATAAACCGATGATATCTCCGCTTACCGCTTCATTTACGGTGTTCCGATCATCAGCCATGAATTGGGTAGAAGAAGAAAGGTTGATCGGTTTCCCTGTCCTGCTCAAGTTGACGCTCATTCCACGCTCGAATTTACCGGAGCAAATGCGAAGGAAAGCGATCCGGTCTCGGTGTTTTGGGTTCATATTCGCCTGGATTTTGAAAATGAAACCAGAAAAATCATTACTGACAGGATCCATTTCACCTGACGTTGTCATCCGTGCTTGTGGAGCTGGTGCAAATTTCAGATAAGCATCCAAAAACGTCTGAACACCGAATGTCGTTAAAGCACTACCGAAAAATACGGGACTAAGTTTTCCATTCGCAATGTTTTCTTCAGAGAATTGATTGCCCGCTTCCGTCAACAGCATGATTTCTTCCAAAGTTTGCTCATATAACTGGGAATCCTTAAGTTTATGATCCACTTCGAGTTCACCTTCATCATTCAATGGAAGGAAACGCTCTTCCCCTTCAGTTTTGAACTGTTCAATTCGATTATTGAACCTGTCGTATATGCCCACGAAGTCTTTTCCCATCCCAATCGGCCAATTCATTGGGTATGTTTCTATACCTAATACCTCTTCGAGTTCGGCAAGCAATTCGAGCGGCGTTTTACCTTGTCGGTCCATTTTATTGATAAAAGTGAAAATCGGGATACCCCTCATCCGGCATACTTTGAATAATTTAACCGTCTGATCCTCGATACCTTTTGCCGAATCGATGATCATCACGGCACTATCAACAGCCATCAGTGTACGATATGTGTCTTCACTGAAATCTTGGTGACCTGGTGTATCGAGAATATTGACACGAAAATCATCATAATCGAATTGCATGACTGAAGATGTAACGGAAATTCCCCGTTGCTTTTCAATCTCCATCCAGTCACTGGTTGCATACTTTCCTGTTTTTCTAGCTTTAACTGTTCCGGCATCACGGATTGCGCCACCAAACAGTAATAATTTTTCTGTCAAAGTTGTTTTCCCGGCATCCGGGTGAGAGATGATTGCGAAGGTCCGTCGGGATTGAACCTCGTCTTTTAAAGTAGTCATAAAATGTTCCTTTCATTATTGGAGTCATCAAAAAAAATTTATATGAGGTTTACTGTATTTTTTACATTGGAATGGCAACCTTTCTTTGTATGCATAAATCCTGATCATACACAATATATGTAAGAAGAAATATATCATAAGGCTTAAGCCTTGGCTACTCGGCATTCATTTCAATCAACCTTACTATTTTAACACGATATGAAGGAAAGATGTAGAGGTGAATGAATCACGATAAGAGGATTTATTCAAATGCAAAACAAAAGACGCTTAATCAGCGCCCCTTATCTTAATCCATATGGTTACCGTTCATTTATTCATGGTTTAACTTATTTACCTTGCAGTTTTAATCGCTTTTTGATTCCGCTTGTTTTTCCAGCGTTTTTTTACTTCTTTGAATATGATGGGAGCAGCAAAAATGAGGGCCCTTTTTAATAATTTCTTCATTTTTCATCAGTCCTTTCTTTCTTATCCTATACCCGATTATTTTCGTGAAAAACTTTAATGCCAAATTGTTTTCCTGATTTCAACTGTAAAGGCTTTTCCCTCATGGACATCGCAACCACCATCAAATTTCAATCCAGGAAAATCCTGCGCGACAATAAAGTTATACTTCCCCGTATAAAACCTTCCTAATATTATTTCCCCAAAATGGGAATGTATAAATTACTTCCATTTGTTTTATCCTTTATAAAGGTGGGTATATACTAAAAAACTGGAAATTACTCCAGAGGTTAGTGGGTTAATATTTCCTGTGGCCATTCACATATTATCAAGCATCTTCGTATGATAATTTTAACTTGATTGAGGCTGCTGGATAATGTGTGAAATTGATTTTTCCATCCAGGTAAAATCATCACCATTAATATTTTTTAACTTTTTAGGAGGATTCATCGAATGACAGTAACAGGTAAAGTAAAATGGTTCAATAGTGACAAAGGATTTGGATTCATCGAAGTACCAAACGAAGATGATGTTTTCGTTCATTTTTCCGCCATTCAAGGAGAAGGTTTCAAGAGCCTTGATGAAGGTCAAGAGGTTGAATTTGAGATCGAAGAAGGAAACCGCGGACCTCAAGCTAAAAACGTCGTAAAACTCTAAAGCATAGATACAAAAACATAATGGATATGCAATGCAAAAGGATGCCGCCCATATTGGGTGGCATCCTTTCCTTTATATTTGATCCATCACGGCATTTTCACGTTATCTTTCATTAAAATGATCCAAGATGAAACCGGGAACATGTTCGCCAGAAAAACTCTTGATGTCCACATCTCTGCTTTCTTTATAATAAAAGGCAGCTGAATACTCTCCGCCCCAATCGATTTGGGCATTATCAATGGCCGTCTCGATTTCCGAAGCGGTCTTAATTTTCAAGCGATTTGGCTGTTGTTCAATCTGCTGTGCAAGTTCACTTTCAGAATTAGAATGATAAATTTCCGAATCGGTCTTCGCAACCAGGATATAAGAGATATCATCAGCCATTAACCGCGCTTTTTCCGATTGTCCTGTACTTTCCATCCATTTTGAAAACTGAGTATATGAAGAGTCCCAATTCATATAAATGGTTTCGTTATTATTCAAAAGAATGTCGATGGAGGCATAATCACCAAAAGAAGATGTCATTTGGGCGAACGATTGATTATTCAGATCCGCGGACAAGGCCTGCACGGCAGCTTCCAGCTGTTGACTGTCCGTGATCGTTATTGATTTGTCCACTTGTCCGCTCGCCGTTACCTTGATTTTAGAAACATTTTCGGCAGAAACATTCAATAACTCATTAACCATTTTTTTATATTCATTCGACTCATAAATTTTCGCCAATAATGGCATGTATGAGTCGTAATTTTGCAAATGATACCCTCTTGCTAACCGTTTTCCATTCTTGAGTTCATACATCAGAAATACGGATTGTCCATCATTCAATTCACCAATGGAAACCTTTTTACCCTTTTCGATAATTTCCTGATGCAATAACCTTATCGCTTCTATATTTTCCTTCTCTTTAAGATAATCGGAAGAATTATCCAACGTTTCATCATCTTCAAAAAATAAAGGAGAATTGCCAATATAAATTTGGCTAATCATCTTTTCATCAGGAATCTTGGCCTTATACTGAAGGGGATCTATTTTTATAATGAATACCAGTACAATGATAGCCACTATAAATGCTACATAACCTTTCAGGTTGACCCGTATTCGCCAAGTCTTTTGCAGGACAATTTCCCCTAAATAATATCCAAGCAATGAACCGACGGTATATCCGAAGAAAATCCACCCAGGTTCTCCTGTCGTTTCGCTAAAATAAAGCCCTGTAAACAGCATCATGCATAATGTCAGGCCGAATTTAAATAATGGCTTAATCTTCGGGTAAGCAAATGCCTGTGATACATACTCCAGCTTTCTCTTCTCATAGAGAAAAAGAGAGCTGATCAGAAAAAGAAAGGTTAATATACTATAAATTAATGTATTAATAGAGAAAAAAGTGATTTTTTCCATCTCCGTTGCTGCTAATAAGGGAGAGATGCCATTCATATTTGCACTTAGATAATAATCTGCAGAAAATCCTGCGATCAAAAACTTCACATTGGCTGTAAACAAAACAAAAAGCCCCACCGGCAAAGCAAGAAAAATATAGGTCAGTAATCCTTGAAAGGCTGATAATCCCGTCACCATTCCAATTAAAACGGCAACAGAAAAGATCAAAGCTTCCAAAATAAATGTAGTCCCCATCCAAGACCATATATCCGTCATGGTATATAGCCTTTCTATATCAATGGCCGAGTGGAATAATACCAATATTGAACCTGTAAGTAAAATCGGCAAACCCATGAAGCCAATTCCCGTCCCAATCATATGAACGTAGATGCTGCGTCTAGTAATCGGTAAACTATGAATAAAGTCTGAGGCTTGTTTCATTTGTAAAAACCGAAAAAGGAAGATGGCAAGTAATACTGGAATAACGATGACCAAGACAAACTGTATCATCTGCTGACAGGAAAAAAGGTTTTCGAATTCCACATAATCATTGTTCTCATTCAAGATAATCGCTAACATTTCCAGAGGCAGTGCAAATATGAGGCCGACGAGATACAGGAAACCAATCCAGCCAGTGCTTCTGAAAATATAGATAATCAGTTCTCTATTAAACCAGGTTATTCTGGATGACATAACCGATATCCCCCATTTCATAAATGAATATCTCCTCTAGAGTAAGGGGGAGAATATCTAATATTTCTGGCTGAAACTGATTAAAGTGCGATTTAATCATGGATTCTTTACCTTTAACGATGCAAACGATAACGCTGCCGCGCCTTTCCTTGTTAAGAATTTGAATTCCGCGGTATAAACCGTGGGGAATTTTATGTTTAAAGGCAATTTGCACTTTGTGTACATCCGCTTTTAAGTCATTCAAATCCTTTTGGATAACAAGCTCACCTCTATGCAAAATCCCTACATGATCGGCTAAATCTTCAATTTCCCGAAGATTATGGGATGATAGTAAAATCGTCATATCCCTTTCCGATACATCCTGAATCAACAACTGTCTCACATTTTTACGCATGACAGGATCTAATCCATCAAACGGTTCATCCAAGATGAGAACTTCCGGCATCGTCGAGAGTGCGAGCCAAAAGGCAACCTGTCTCTGCATTCCCTTCGATAGTTTATGTATTTTATTTTGGACGGGTATTGGGAATACTTCCTGTAATTGATAGAACCGTTCTTGATTCCATTCACTATAAATATGGCTATAAAAACCTGCCATTTGCATGATCGAATAGTTAGCCAGGAAATAAGGCGTATCAGGGAGGAAGAAACAACGATTTTTCACTTCACGGTTTTCAAAGACATATGATCCATTAATAAGAACTTCACCTGCATCCTGTATCAGATTGCCTGAAAGCATTTTTAATAGAGTAGTTTTCCCCGCCCCATTTGAACCTAATAACCCGAATATGGAGCCTTTTTGTATGACCAAAGTGACGTTTTTGATTGCTTCTTTTCCTTCATATAATTTACTCACCTGTTTTATTTGAATCATGAATCTCCCCCCTTTGCCAATGGTCTGATTTCCTTTATTATTCTATAAATTTCATGTTTATCAATTCCGATATACAGAGCTTCAGCGAGTACCTTTGAAAGCTCGTTTCTGATCTCTTCTTCTTTCAATGAATTTTTCAAGGATTTAGGAGGTGCCACGAAATTCCCTTTGCCTGGTAATGTATATATAAACCCGTCAGATTCAAGTTGCTTGTAAGCTTTCTGGATTGTATTTGGATTGATGGTCAATTCCTGAGCCAATATTCGTATGGATGGGAGCTGATTATGTTCCTGTAAAACTTCATTGATCATTAGTTCCTTTAACTTATCCATCAATTGCTCATATATCGGCTTTCCACTTTGAACATCCAACTCAAACATCATTAACCCTCCTTGCAAATGGGTGTATTACATCTCCTAATACAGTACATTATAAAACAATATCTTCCAATTTAAAACCAATTTAAAACCATTTTTAATCAATACTCTCCATAAACTCGCTTTCATTTTGTTTAACAAGACTTACAGTAGGGAACTAATGATATTAAGAATAAACAAAGGAGTTGTTTTCATTGAAACCATTATATACAGCTACAGTTACCGTACACGGTGGTCGTGAGGGACATGTTAAATCAGAGGACGGGATTCTGGATTTCGATGTAAGGTCACCGAAGGAATTAGGTGGTTCCGGTGAGCGCGCTACAAACCCTGAACAGCTATTCGCAGCCGGTTACGCGGCATGTTTTGACAGTGCTTTGAATCTTGTTCTGCAAAAAGAAAAGAAAAAGGTCGATACTTCCGTGACAGCAAATGTAACGATCGGTAAAGACGAGGAAGACGGCGGTTTTAAATTGGCTGTAAGGTTGGATGTTTCGATTCCCGACCTAAGCAGGGAAGAAGCCCAAGACTTCGCCAAAAAAGCACACATGACTTGCCCCTATTCAAAAGCAACTCGCGGGAACGTCGATGTCACCTTGATTTTGGTATAAAGTTTATGCAAAGGAATGGATACGGCATTAAGGCCGGCTCCATTCCCTTTTTCTTATTTCACTTCTTCCAATCCCTTCAATTTCAAAAGAAAGCCCAGACCTATTACCGCCATGATGATCAATGACCCTAATGCCATCCGGCTCGCCAATGTACCGAGGTCATGGAATACCAACGTTATCGTTCCATATAATAGCGGACCGATTATTGAAGAGACTTTTCCAGAGAATGCAAATAGTCCAAAAAATTGCCCCCTCTTCTCATCCGGGGTCAATTCAATGATATATGTCCGTGATGTCACCCACATCGAACCTAGCGAAATGCCGAACATACTCCCTGCGACCCAGAACCAAAGAGCGGTTTGTGCAAAGACCGCTATAAATAAAGCGACCAAGAGCAGAACTCCCACATATGTCACAGCTAGCCGCGGTCCCTTCGACTGCGTGATGTATCCAAACAGAAACGATCCGGCTATACTCGATACTGTCGATACCAAGTAAAGCAAAATGAATCCGCTTGAGGAAAATCCAACAACAGTCTTGGCATATACGGCCATCATGCCGATAGTAGTCGCAATTGCATCATTTAAAAAGAAATAAGCAATCATGAATGTAAAAACCGATCGATAGGATTGCATCTCTCTAAATGTTGATTTAATTTCCTTATAACCGGATAAAAAAGGTTGTTTCGCTTTTTGCTGCTTTGGAGACTCTTTTAAAAAAAAGAATAAGGGAAGGGAAAAAACCAGAAATAAAATGGCCGTGGGAATAAAGGCTTCATGTGAACTCCCTTTACTTATGAATGGATAGATTGACAGGCCCACTAATGTTCCAAGGTAGCCTACCGCCACGCCAAATCCTGATATAAGCGGCAATTGCTGTTTCGTGCCTAAATCACTCATCATCGTATCATAGAAAACAAGACTCGAATGATAGAAAAACTTTGCTATCACAAATAAAAGAATGACGATCGCTAAGGAAATTGGAATGCCCAGAAGCTTTCCATCGAACGGCGCCCCTCCAAATACCCCCATTAAAAATGTACATACAACAGAAATGAGTGTGAAAATAATAATGTATTTTTTCATTTTTCCCGTTCGATCGATCATGACACCGAACAGCGGGGAAAACAAAACAAGAAACATACTGGCAATCGCATTTGCGTAGGATATGAAGGTACTGGCAATTTGGTCAAGAACGGCATTTTCCCCAATTTGTTCCTGAAGGAAGAATGGAAAGAAAATCGTATTGATATTAGAAGAAAAAATCGTATTGGCAAAATCGTAAAACGCCCAAGAGAGAATGGGCAGGGAAAAATATAAACCAAAATTCCCCTTCCATTTTTTAGACTTCGGTTTCACCTGCAATTCCATCTGCTTTCCCTCCTTATTGATACTTAAATTATATGTATTCCATACCTTTCCAATAAATCCTTTAAGTCGGGATTATAACATTGTGTAAAACATGATTTTTTCCCGCCTAACATGTAAAATTATGAAAGGAGGCTGTCCTGCTAACTTCTTTATATTCTTTTAAGTTTGGGTAAAGGATATCAAAGAATTTTAATTAATGTGCCTAATAGGAGTGTGAAAGATGATTGCATTTTTTCTTATTATCTTGGTAACCATACTTGTCCTGTTCGCTATCTATTCTAAAAGAACCAATAGTGATTTCCCTGAGAGCTTCAAAACGCAGCATTCCCCTCTTAAAATTGGACATCGCGGTGCATCTGGATATTGCCCCGAGAATACAATGGCATCTTATAATAAAGCAATTGAATTGGGAGCAGATTTCCTGGAAGTGGATATCCATCTTAGTAAAGATGATGTACTTGTGGTTCATCATGATCCCACTCTGGATCGAACCACGAACGGCAAAGGGAACATCCGTGATTACACGGCTGCCGAATTAAAGGAACTGGATGCAGGAAGCTGGTATCATTCTCGCTATAAAAACGAAAGGATTCCTTTACTAAGTGAGGTATTGGAGAATTTCGGGTCTGAAGTTGGAATCTTAATCGAATTAAAACATCCATCTTCTTATCCCGGCATTGAACAGAAACTTGCAGAAGAATTAGGAAAATTTCAAGAATATTCAACCAGTAAAAATAGGATAATGGTTCATTCGTTCGATATGGAATCCATGAAAAGGTTTCATCAATTAATGCCGGATATACCAGTGGGCGTTTTGATAAAACGGCGGATTAATGACCAAAAATTAAAAGAGATTGCCGAGTTTGCATCATTTTTAAATCCAAAGCAAACGATTTTAAGTACGAAGCTGCAAATTCAAATCCAAAAGCACGGGATGAAAGTATATACATGGACTGTCAACAATAAAAAACAAATACGCATGTTCAAAAAGATGCAGTTGGATGGTATCATTTCCGATTTTCCTGATTATTTTTCGGATTGAAACTTTGAAAAAACAATCCGCCAATGCGGATTGTTTTTTTAATAACATTGAAATGATTTTATCTCATGCGCGTCCGTTCCATAATAAGCCTATCTCTGTTGACTTCGTCTCCATCGATACCCCGCCACTGAAATATAACCGACATATGTGGGGTAAAACCAAAATGAACGGCCATTTTTAAGCCAAACATACGTATTTTGGTATAAACACCCTTTCATTGAATCAGCATCAGAAGCCTTAAACATTCCATCTTGAAGTTGTGGAATAAATAAAGGCAGAGCTATATGTGGCGGGCCACCTCCGTGCGGCGGCCGTGGCGGCGGCTGGCCCCCTCCGTAGGATGGACCTGGCGGTTCAGGCGGAGTTCTTTCATCCATTTACTGATTTTCAAATGGATATGGCGCTGCCGGGAAATCATTATTCATGTTTGGGTGATATGCATTTTGATATAAATTATTTTCAGTACCATTATTGTGGTTCTTTTGATTGAATGAATCTTATGGTTTCATTCCTCTTCACCTCATAAATTAAACTTCCTTTTATCCGTATGTAGACGAATGACCATTTGTGCAATCTACGCTCTTAATTACTCGAATCTGGATTCTACTTGACCTTTAACGTCAAATTAATGCATCAGAAAATATTCCCTGTTTATTTTTTGAAAATATCCCTATATTTTTTAGCTTTCTTGTACTAGAATTTGATATAGTGTTCTTAATGATTTAAACTCAATAAGGTCAAAAGTCATTTCAGGCCCTAAATCATTTTTTGAGGCCAAATTTTCTTATCTTAGAAAAAACGAGGGATTCCTATGTGGGAATTATTATTAGAATTCGATTATCAGACCGTTCGCCATGCGGTATGGGCAGGTTACTTATTTACCTTTGTCTTTCCACTGGCTGCGTTTTACTTCTTAAATAAAAAGCAATCGCTCTTGAACGACAAATATCAAGCTTCCGTTCATACAGATAAAGGTAAATCTCCTGTTCATGCAGGCAGCATTTTTGACTGGCGCGGTGCACAGCGCTTTTTCACATTTATCCGGCAAAAGGATTCACCAGATGATTCCGATGAGCCAAGCCTCCTTCTCGTAGTTTAACCAATAACAATTCGAGGAGGAAATTATTTTGAAGAAGAAAAACATGTTTCTAATTGCCGTCCTATTTCTGGCAACGACCCTTTTGACAGGATGCTCAGCAGCAACGAGCGGTCCATTTCATACTGCATTGGTTAACCCCATGACAAAAATGCTAGAATTTAATGCTGATTTATTTAATGGCAACTATGGTTTAAGCATCATCATGATGACATTTTTGATTCGCCTTGTCTTGCTTCCACTGACTGCCAAGCAATATAAAACACAGCTTAGCATGAAAACGAAGATGAATGGGCTGAAACCGGAAATGTCTGCAATCCAGCAGAAAATCAAAGAGACGAAAGATCCGGCTAAACAAAAGGCCCTTCAACAGGAAATGATGCAGCTTTACCAAAAACATGGAGTCAATCCGCTAAACATGGGCTGTCTGCCGCTTTTAATTCAAATGCCGATTCTTATGGGCTTTTATTATGCGATTCAAGGTTCCCATGAAATCGCGACCCATAGTTTCCTTTGGTACAGCCTTGGCCAACCTGATATTGCCATGGCAATTATCGCTGGTGTCATCTATTACTTCCAATCGGTCATTTCCATGAGACAAATGCCGGAAGAACAGCAGAAACAAATGAAGATGATGAGTCTGCTCTCACCAGCAATGATTTTATTCATTTCTTTCTCCGCTCCTGCTGCATTGCCACTGTATTGGTCAATCGGAGGTTTATTCATGATTGTTCAGTCAATCGTGCTTCAGCGGGTATATAAAAAAGACCATGCCACTGTCCCTGCTGCAAATGAAACGGTTATGAAAAAAAGCTAATCCATTTGGATTAGCTTTTTTTCTTACAGTCACTTTCCACTCCACCGAAAAGCGCGTAATTGCTTGCCTTGATGGACAGTAAAGGGATTTTCAGGGCGAAATGCACTTTGTTTTATTTCTTCGGCAATGGATTTGTTGAAACCTTTTCGAAAAACCTCTCTACATATTCGAAATCAGTGTAAAAGAACAATAATAGGTCACCCGGTTGTGATGTTTCCCAGGCTTTTACGAATGCGTCCAATTCATTAGGTTCGATGAATGTCCGATCTTTTTGTAACCCAGCTTTTACGGCAGCTTCCTGAAGCAGCCCGGCTACTTCGAACGGCTCCCTTCCCCGCAAATCATCGTCTTCTTTAATGATGAACAGATCAGAATTCATGGCCGCCACCTTGGAGAGTCTGATAAGCTCTTCATCAATACGGTCACCCGGTCCTGCCAAAACAGTGATAAGACGATTTTTGTTATAGGCACTGACCGTTTCAAATATGGCCTTCAATCCTGCTTCATTATGGGCATAGTCGATGATGATCGTGCGCTCTTTCAATTTTTTTAAATTGAAACGTCCTTTGGACAAATTTGTATCAGGCATAAATGTAGCAGCCTTCCTTCTTAGTTCTTCCATGGAAATGCCTTGTGTTTCGGCTGCGGCTAACGCCTGAAGTAAATTGGCGATATTATGACGTGCCATGCCGGAAATCGTTATTGGAATCATGGTGCAATCCATAAATTGATGGATGACACCATCAGATGAATGACAAATCACGCCTTGTTCATTGACGTACCAAACTTTACATCCCCCATTTATCGCTGCCTTCACGTGAGACTGGGTGACATCAGTAGAGGTATAAATGACTTCCCCATCTGTATAAGTGTTCATGGCAGCTACATTCGGATCATCTGCATTCAGCACACAATAGCCTGTTTTCATTACGACTTCGGCTACCAGCCTCTTTAATTTTATGAGATCATCCAATGTATCGATTCCATCACGGCCGAGGTGATCCTCACTTATATTGGTAATGATCCCCACATCACATTTACGAAAAGCCAGACCTTCACGCAGAATCCCGCCCCGGGCCGTTTCCAATACGGCTACATCAACTTCAGGATGGGCCAATACCATTCTTGCACTGATCGGGCCACTGCAGTCACCTTGATCCAATACCTCATCGCCGATATATACTCCGTCAGAATTTGTCATACCCACCTTTGTTTTTTCATTAGTAAGAAAATAATGAACCAATCGGGTCGTTGTTGTCTTTCCATTTGTACCGGTCACTGCGATGATCGGTATAGCCGCCTCTTCCCGAGTCGGAAATAAATAATCGACAATGGCCTTGCCTACATCCCTTTTTTTCCCTTCACTCGGATAATGATGCATTCGAATTCCCGGTGCAGCATTCACTTCAATAATCGCAGTCTTTGAATGTTCGATTGGTTTTGATATATCCTCACAGATAAAATCTATTCCGGCTATATCCAAACCGATCGCTTTCGCGGCAGCAACGGCCATATTCTTAATGGTGGGATGAACCTGGTCCGTTACATCGATTGCCTTTCCACCAGTCGAAAGATTTGCATTGCCGACAACTTGAACCAATTCCCCTTGATTCGGAATGGTATCGAGCGTCCGATTCGATTTTTCCAAGTAACACGTCACCGTATGTGTAAGTGGGATTTTGGACATCGGCTTTTCATGACCTTCTCCCCGTAAATCATTACTATTTTCCTTTTCTATCAAACTGCGTATCGATTCCTTACCGTTGCCAATAACATAGGGAGGAAGCCTCAAACTAACGGCGATAAGTTCCCCGTTGACTATCAGTAACCGATAATCATGTCCTTCAATATGCCGTTCGACAATGTACTTCTCCACATGCGACTCCAAACAATTGATTACATTGAATAGTTCATCCTTATTTTTGATATGGGTGATGACACCCTGCCCCTGTCTCCCATTATACGGTTTTATGACAAGTGGAAACCCCAGCCTGTCCGCCGTGGCAAAGATTTCTTCAATGGAATGGGCAACTTCCCCTTCAGGTACAGGGAGACCACATCCTCTTAAAATTGATTTGGTCAATGATTTGTCACATGAATTCTCAACGGCAATATTCGAAGTCTGGCTAGAAATTGTCGCCTGGACATACTTCTGCCTTGTACCGGTTCCTAAACGTAGTAAGCTTTCATCACCCATTCGCTCGACAGGGATATCTTTTGCTTGTGCTGCCTTAAAAATGGCTTCGGTACTTGGCCCCAGTTTATTTTTATAATATAACTGCTCTATTTGTTTTACATAAGATTGTACATTTATAAGTTTTTCACCATTCAGGATGGCTTCCACGATATCTTTTGCTGCTAAAAAAGCTTGAAGACCTGAGTGAGGCTCCTGATAGTCAAAGGTAACATAATAAAAACCCTTCTTTTCCATCATTATCGTTTTTCCACGAATGGCTTCGATTCCGGCCAAGTTTTGAAGCTCAATCGTTATATGCTCCAATATATGTCCCATCCATGTTCCTTTTCTCAGCCTTTCGGCGAAACCGCCTCGATACCCTTTTGAACATGTATGGCTTCCCAAGTTCGGAAGCGCCCTTAATAATTTTTCATTGAATCCAGGTATTGAATCAGATGGTTTCTGTTCCAGTTCCCCTATATCCAATTCAATGCAAATTGTAGGTGTATAAGCAAAATAATTAGGTCCTTTTAAATAACGGACTCGATTGATCATCATTGTTGGATCCCCTTTTTCATCAACAATTTCCTGGTAAGCAGGTCAAAACGGTATCCCCTGGTTAGTGCATGAAGGTTAAATCCCGAAAGAGTCAACTCTTCACTGCCATTATCAGAAGATGTGATATTGATATAATCACTGGTTCTGCCATCAAGAACCAATACTTGATGTTGGCCAACTACTTCAAAAAGTCCGTCTTTAACTAAAATTGCTGTATTTTCATCAATGCCAATACCCATAATTTCTCTACTCCCTGCTATCGCACTTAACAGACGGTCAAAGCGACCACGTTGGGAAAAATGTTGATCGATTATCAGGTCGTCCAGGAAGCCGAAACCAACCCCAATTTCAACCTTTAACTTATTGTCATTCAGCATCGTGTCCGCAGCAACGATCATATGATTACCTAAAATGGAAGCGCCAGCACTTGTCCCTGCTATCACCATTCCTTTATGCCAAGCTTTAGAAAGGGCATCGTGGAATTTGGTTTTTCCAATCAGTTCAGACAATCGGCTTTGGTTTCCCCCTGAAATGAAGATAGCTGAAAAAGATGTCAGCTGTTCACAAATTTCCGGATCGTCTGCATCCTGCCTTGAATCCAGCTTGATCACTTCCACCCTGTCCACGCCTAATTCCCTGAAAACCTTGATATACTCTGTACTCACTTCCTCTGGAATTTCACTCGCTGTAGGCAATATTCCTATTCCGCCATCGCTATGGCTTGCAAGCTCTACAAATTTATTTAATACTTCACCTTCAAGGCACTTATCCTCTGCCCCGCCAATGATAAGTAATTCACCACAATTCATTCATCATACTCACCTTTACATATGGATTAACATCATGAAATTGCTCTATACAAAACACATAATGACTAGTATGGCAACTTCTTTCAGTCTTCATTCATAAAAATGACAAACTGCAGAATTTTGTTTAACTTAATGAAAAAAGAGGAAAAGTAATAGAGTAAAAAAATAAAAGGAGTGTGTAAAAATGAGCCAAAACCAAATAAAAGAAAAAGTATTGAACATCATCCGTGATCATAAAATAGGAGTTTTATCTTCGGTTGAAAACAACAAACCACATTCACGCTATATGACATTTTTTAACGATGAATTAACTTTATACACACCAACGAGTGGAAAGACGGAAAAAATTGATGAAATTGAAAAGAATCCTAATGTTCATATCCTGATCGGCTATGATAATGAAGGATTAGGCGATTCTTACTTGGAAATCTCAGGTACCTCGAAAATAAACGATTCACAGGAACTGAAAGATAAATTATGGAATGAATCATTTGAAGATTGGTTCGAAGGTCCGAAAGATCCAAATTATTTAATCCTTCAGATTAAGCCAGAAAGCATCCGGTTGATGAACAACAATGGTGAACCTCCACAAGAATTATCATTATAAATCCATTATTTGTCATTCACGAGTAAAACGCCAAAACTCACGAGCTTTTGACCGATATTCACTAGTATTATGCTAAAACTCACGAATATCGCTAAAAAACCAGTAAAAGCCCGCACTCATATGATATGACTGCGGGCTTTTTTAACGTTTACACCAACTCTGATTGGATATAATGCAAAATCAGATTGGCTGTATGCTTTAATGAAGAGACATGTGTCCGCTCGAAGGCATGTGAAGCATCGATCCCAGGTCCGATCAGTCCATGTACGACATCATATCCTGCCCGGATCGCAGCGGAAGCGTCCGATCCATAATATGGATAAATATCGACGCGGTAGTCAACAGCATTTGCTTGGGCAAGTGAGACTAGGTGCTGACGTAATTTATAATGATAAGGACCCGAGGAGTCTTTTGCGCAAATGGAAACGCTGAATTCATCCGTCGATTGTCCATCACCGATCGCACCCATATCAACAGCTAGATATTCGACTGTTTTCTCAGGAATATTGGAATTACCGCCATAGCCAATTTCTTCATTGTTTGAAATCAGGAAATGGGTCGTATATTGCAATTTTATCTTTCCTTCGGAAATGAGGTCAATGATATGAAGGAGGATGCCAACGCTCGCTTTATCATCCAAATGCCTTGATTTCAAAAAGCCTGTATCCGTCACTTCCACTCTCGGTTCAAAGGAGACAAAATCTCCAACAGAAATGCCAATGGCCTCCGTTTCCGCTTTAGTTTTCACGACAGCATCAATCCGGACCTCAATTGTCTCATCATCACGCTTGGCATCCCCGGCATTTTTATATACGTGGACAGAGGTCTGATTGATTAAAATGGTCCCGGTGATAATTGCTCCGTCAGCTGTATGGATTTTACAATATTCCCCTTCCACTGAGTTCCAGCGAAAACCGCCAATCATCGTCAATTTAAGGCGGCCATTCGCCTTGATTTCCTTTACCATGGCTCCCAGAGTATCGACATGGGCAGTCAGCAAACGATGTTTGCCATCATCTTCGCCTTTTAATGAAGCAAGCAATGCCCCTTTATTCGTGATCTTGTAAGGAACCTTCCTCTGCTCCATGAAATCGGCCGCGTATTTAATGGCTTGATCTGTATAGCCGGAGGGGCTAGGTATGGACACCAATTCTTTTATGTAAGATACGATTTCTTTTTCTTCGATCACACTCATGCATATCTCTCCTTTCCTCTTTGTTCATTATATCTTTTCATGGCAACTTTTAACATATTAATGGACCGCCAAAAGACGGTCCTTTAATCGAATTAACTCATATGGGTCAGGACAGGCAAGATGGCCATAACTAACGTTGAAATGCCATATAACGCTAAATTCTCCATATTCACTTTTCTTTTCCACTTATCGCGCCATACTTTGTATATGCTCATATCTTCGTTCCTCATAAAAAAACCTCCTTTATGATGAAAGGTTCAACTTACTTTAGCTGTCTTTGTTTATTGGACATTTCCTTCATATATTCCAAGAAGGCAATTCTCTTTTCGTCTGGATAGGCTACAATGTCTGCAATGATTTCCTCTTCAAGAGGTTTCAGTAAACGGCCAACCGATTCAATAAACAATATTTCTAGCTCTCTCTTTGTTTCATTAGGATTTCTCACTTCCATCAATATCACCCTTCCAATTACTTACTATTATCTATATAACCTTTATCCACTCCATTGAAACGCAAAAAATCGACCGCCCATAAAGGCGGTCGATTGGATTCGTCAATTAAATTATTTCGTTACACCTACATTATGCCACTGATATTGGCGGCCTGCGAGGTAATCATAACCTGTAACGCGTTCATTCACTCCAGCCAATTGATAACGGAATAATGTTGGAATGACCGGTACCTCTTCATGGATCAATTCTTGCCACTCATTATACGTATCGATCCGATATTGATCATCGAAGGCTTCCTCTGAAATCCCTTTAGCAAGAAGCTCATCATTTTTATCATTCACCCAGCGGGTATAGTTAAATTCTGCAGACCTTGACCATATTCCTGATGGATCAGGATCGGATGCGACACCCCATGCAGCTGAATAAACATCAACTTCGTCATTATCCTTTTTCAGCAGGTCGTAGAATGAATTGAACTCATGCAGCCTTCCATCCTGCAATTCGACGTCCAGGCCTACTTGTTCCCATTGTTGGATATAATATTTTGCTAGTGGCTCAGAAACATCGGAGCCGCTCATGGAAGCAAAATTGATCTTGAACTCTTTTCCATCCGCATCTTCACGAATGCCATCATTATTCGTATCTACAAATCCTGCTTCATCCAAAAGTTTTTTAGCTTTTTCAGGATCATATTCATATGGTTTTAGATCTTTATTGTTATATTTAAAGTTCGGTGTAATGACCGAGTTAGCAGGGAAACGAAGGCCCTTGAACATCTTTTCGCCAACTTCTTCATTATTGATGGCATATGCCATCGCCTGACGAAGACGTTTGTCTTCGAATTTAGGATTTTCATCCATAACATTTTCTTCTTTTTCCTTATCATAATGGCCAAAGTTGAAGCCAATATAGGAATAAGCTAATTCAACTTTCCCCAATAATTCGACATTGTCCAATTCCTTGGCCTGTTCATATTGTTCAGCCAGGACCTCCGCTACATCGAGGTCACCATTTTCAAGTGACTTAACGACAACAGACGGATTCACGACTTTCAATGTGACACTGTCCAATTTAGGTGCACCGCGGTAATAATCTTTATTCGCTTCGAATTCGACCGCTTCCCCTTGAACGATTTTCTTCACTTTGAATGGTCCAAAACCAATCGGGTTTTTACGGATTTTATCCGAAGATTCCAACTCTGCAATCGGAACATCTTTTAAGTATTCTTTATGAAGCGGATATGTCCATAAACCAGTCGTGACGGAAGGATTCGCTTTTTTGAAAGTGAAAGTGATTTTCTTGTCGTCCACTTTAATGCCTGAAATCTTATCCGCTTTCCCCTCATGATACTCTTCCATACCCTCAATTAAAGCCATTTGTTCATCATAGCGTACACCTTTGTAATCTTTGCTTCCCATGACAAGGTATGCATACTCTAAATCAGCACCTGTCACAGGTTTTCCATCTTGCCATTTAACATTATCTTTTATTGTAAGTGTTACCGTTTTATTATCGTCTGATATTTCATAAGAAGCAGCACCGTCATTTGTGAAAACATAGTTTTCGTCTGTATCCAGTAAATCTTCATCAAAGAATGTGATAACTTGGTTATCCGGATCTCCTTGATAGAAAACTTTGTTTAATATCCCTTCAAACGGGGTATCGGATACCAAACCATATGTTAGATGGCCGCCTTCAATCGGCTCTCCTTGATTTGTCGTCTTTGTCGGGAATTTAGAGGTATCGACCTGTTCGACATCTTTCCCTTTTTTCTCTTTCGTTGACGATTTTTCCGTATCATTCGAACATGCAGCAAGCAATAGAGACGAAATGGCCAATGCACTTAATACCTTACTGTAGCTTTTGATTTTCATATCATACACTCCCCTTTTTTTATCCTCTTCTTTGTCTTGCATCGGCGGCGCGTTTTAACGCTTGACCAACGAAATTTATACTCAGCATCAACACTAAAATCATGAGTGATGCGGGTACCCATATCCACCACTTGTTTTCCAGAACATCTGGATTTCGAGCATAACTGATGAGCGTCCCTAAACTCGGTGTGCTCTCCGGAAGGCCGAACCCTAAGAAAGTCAAACTGGATTCTAAGCCAATATTGCCAGCAAGGTTCAAAATGAAGTTAACGATGATCAATGAACTGACATTGGGCAGAAGCTGAAACAGGATGATTTTCCAATGTGGCGTCCCGAGTGTCTGTGAGGCGTGAATATAATCCAGCTCACGCTCAGACAAAGCCTTTGAACGAATCAGCCGTGCCTTTCCTGTCCATAAAAACATCGTCATGATTAAAATGAAAACATATACATTGAAGATCGGTACAATCACGACCACAACGATGATGAACATCAATTGCGGCAGGGCAATCACGAAATCGATAACACGCATGATCACATTATCGGTTGCCCCGCCGAAGTAACCAGCCAGAAGCCCTAATGATAAACCGATGATAGCCGTGAATAATGTTATGAATAAACTGATCGTGAATGAATTTCTGGTACCCACTATCAATTGTGCAAATACATCCCGGCCACCATAATCGGTTCCAAGCCAATAGTCCGAAGAAGGTTCCATATAAATGGAGAGAAAATCGACCTTGGCTATTTCCTTGGCGTCCATGAAGAACGACGCACCGTAAACAAAAAGCAATATGGCTGCTAATATAATCAATGAGCCCATGGCAAGTTTATCCTTTTTGATTTCCTGCCAGATGATTTTGATTCCTGAAGGGCTCACATCGTTAACTTGTATGTTCTTTCCGGTTTCTACTTTCATTTCCATACGACTCACCCCGCTCCTATTCTATCCGTATGCGCGGATCGACCGCACTAAGTATGATGTCCGAAAGAAGTGTGCCAAGCAGAGTGGCAAATCCCGTCATCATGACGATGGCCGTGACAACACTGAAATCCCGCAGACTGACTGAACTAAGGAAAAGCTGCCCCAGTCCCGGATAACTGAAAATGGTCTCAATTATGACCGAGCCGCCGATCAATCCAGTAATTTCATAACCTAAGAATGCTGCTATCGGTAAAAAGGAATTTCTCAGGATATGCCGTGAATATACTTTTGACTCAGGCACTCCCTTCGAACGCGCTGTCCTTACGAAATCCTTGATTTTATTATCGATGATTTCATTTCGCAAATATTGGATCGTACTTGTTGTTGCGATTAATGCTGTACTTAAAGCTGGTAAAATCAAATGATTGATCTTGCTTACAACATAGGCGAATGTTCCTTCATCCACCTTTGAATCTACACTGCCTCCAGACGGAAACCAATCCAGGGCAAATCCGAAAACGAATAACATGATTAAAGCAAAAATGAAAATCGGCGTCCCAAACCCTACATAGCTATAACCTGTAACGGTTTTATCCACCCAGGTATCGTTATACCTTCCGCTAAGTATGCCTAATGGAATAGCAAGCATATATGTAAAGATCAGCGTGACCAACGCCAGGAACACCGTGTTCCAAAGCCTGTCTTCGATCACATCCATAACGGGCGTCTTATGTGTATAGGAAATACCGAAATCCCCCTGTACTGCATTGGATGCCCACCTAATATATTGTTGATACCAAGGGTCATTCAAACCCAGTTCTTCCCTGATCCTATCAAGCTCGGCTGGATTGGCCCTAGGGTTCATTTCCTGGCCTGACAGTGCATCTCCCGGCATTGCTTTTGCCATCATGAAAACGATGATGCTCAATAAAAAGAGCTGCGGGATCATAACTAATAAACGTCTTAAGATAAACTTCCACATATTCTTTCCACCTCCTTATTGTAATGCGACTCTATGTGTCGATGAGATTGGCTTCAAATCGTAAGCACGTCCATTTTCATCGAAATATTTTGAGTAGGTAGACTCATATTCTGAGGTGAGTTTTTTTCTAAGCTGCACTTTATCTTCGCGAACTTCCGGCTCTAAATCCGGAATGGCGGCAATCAGGCGCTTCGTGTATATATGTTGGGGATTTTCATAGATTTCCTCACTTTTGCCTTCCTCTACCAATCTACCGCGATACATAACCCCCATCCGGTCACACATATGCCGGATTACACCTAAATCATGACCGACAAATAAATAAGTCAAATTGAACTCCTGTTGGAGATCCTGAAGAAAATTCAATACCTGTGCCTGAACGGAAACATCCAGTGCTGACACCGGTTCATCCGCAATGATCAGTTTAGGTTTCAATGTCAATGATCGGGCAATCCCAATCCGCTGGCGCTGCCCCCCAGAAAATTCATGAGGATACTTGTGAATCGATTCCGGACTCAGTCCGACTTTGTCCAAGAAGTCCTGTACGATTTTCTTTTCCTCTGAAGGGGATAACCGTTCAAAATTCCTCAGCGGTTCGGCAATGATGTCCAGTACCCTCTTCTTGGGATTCAATGATGAATACGGGTCTTGGAAAATCATTTGGATATCTTTTCTAAATGGTTTAATTTCTCTTCTACTTAAAGATGCTAAATCCCTGCCTTCAAACAGAATTTGTCCGGATGTCACCTCATTCAGTTTGACCACTGCCTTGCCTGTCGTGGACTTGCCGCTTCCGGATTCCCCGACCAAACCATATGTTTCCCCTTGCTGCAACTCAAAGGAAACACCGTCCACGGCCTTTACGTGATCGACCACCCTTCGAAAAAAACCGCCCCTTATTGGAAAATGCACTTTTAAATTATCTAATTTGAGTAATGTCATGGGCCGATGCATCTCCTTCAGCTTGAAAATAAAATTCTTTATAGCAGGTACAGCGCACAAAATGACCGTTGCCCACTTCGTGAAGTCGGGGTGTCTCTTCATGCGCATGTTTAGGTATCCAAGGAATCCTATCTTGGAAGCGACATCCTATCCTATCCATTTTCGCTATCGATGGAACGATTCCCTCGATAACATGCAAACGGTTTTTCTCGTCTGCAGCCGAAGGAATCGAATTCAATAACGACCTCGTATATGGATGCAGCGGATTGTTGAATATCTCTTTAACACTTCCCGTTTCCACTACCTGACCTGCATACATGACAACGATCCTGTCAGCTACCTCTGCTACGACGCTCAGATCATGTGTAATTAAGATGATCCCCATTTTTGTCCTGCTTTGGATATCTTTCAGCAAATCAAGTATTTGCGCTTGAATCGTAACATCCAGTGCCGTCGTGGGTTCATCGGCAATGACCAGTGCAGGGTTGCAAGCAATGGCAATCGAGATCATTGCCCTTTGCCGCATTCCGCCCGAGAGCTCATGCGGATATTGCTTGTACGTCCGTTCAGGGTATGGAATTCCCACTTGTGTCAAAAGTTCGATCGTCCTGTTCTTTTTTTCAGCACTAGAAAGTTCAGTATGGTAATCAAGATTCTCCTCGATCTGTTTTCCGATGGTCATGAGCGGGTTCAAAGCCGTTAAAGGTTCCTGGAATATCATACCCAACTCCTTACCACGGACTTTATTCATTTGCACATCATTCAACTTTAGTAGATTTTGACCTTTATAATTGATGTTTCCTTCGGATTTCGTTCTCTGCTTATTATGTAATTGTATGATAGATAAGGCCAATGCACTCTTTCCACAACCTGATTCTCCAACAACTGCTACAATTTCATTTTCATTCACCGTAAACGAAACATCATCCACCGCTGCATGATATTTGTTACCGATTCGAAATGAGGTAGTTAGGTTTTCTATTTGCAAAATAGCTTTCTTCATCCTTGCTCCCCCTAAACTATTTTATCGAGAAAATAATTAATCTTCTGATAATTAGTTAGAATTTTAATCAATTTTTTACATTTATACAATAGTTTTCATAGAAAATAATCACATTTTTTTCATATTTTATAACTTTAGGAATATTTTTCTGCAATAAAAAAACGATTCCTTTATAACTGTTATACAGTAAAGTTTTGAAGTCCGATTAATTGCGTCGAACCAATAATTTTATAATTTATTATTTCAAGATAACTAATTCAAAGTTCATACCTATCTATTGACCCTGTCATTTTACATACCGCAGAATGGTTCTGATTGAAGTATTTTAATATTTCAGAAAAGTTAGTATATTTGTAAGAATATCATAAAAAAGGTAATTATTTCATATATATTTCAATACTTTTAAAAAAACACCTAATTTTCATAAAATGCAATGAAACCTTTTTAAAACAGATTCGTAGAAAACGGTAGAAAATAAATGATGGGGTGATTGAATGTATTCACAAACTGTACAAACATATATGCCGTCTGTCATGCGGACGTTCGCTTTATCACTTGCCGTTTCCGTTTTAGGGATGGCTCTCGGCACTCTTGTTCCGCCATCCTTGTTTCTTCCCTTAGCGATACTTGAGATCGTCATGTTGATTGGAGCGTTCATATTACGAAGGAAAAAAGCCATCGGTTACACATTCTTGTATAGTTTCACTTTGATTTCTGGCATTACGACCTATCCGATCATTGCACACTACCTAGCCGCTGCAGGGGCAAATGTGGTAATCCTGGCAGGTGTTACGACGACAGTCGTATTTGGAGGACTGGCGGTTTATGCCACAACCACCAAAAGGGACCTTTCTTTCTTGGGAGGAATGTTATTTGCGGCCTTATTAGCTTTATTGGTCATTAGCATTTTCAACATTTTCTCTCCATTAAGCTCTACAGCCATGCTGGTCTTTTCATTTATTGGGATTTTAGTTTTCAGTGGTTATATTTTATATGATTTCAATCGAATGAAGCATTACGGGGTTACAGCCGAAGAAGTACCGCTAATGGCCTTGAATCTATATCTTGATTTCATTAACCTATTCATTAACATCTTGCGCTTCTTTGGTATTTTAGCAAGCGATGACTAAAGGCATACCAACAATGTATCATAAGAAAGACGCTTGGACTTTTCCAAGCGTCTTTTCACATATCTCCCCATCGGATCGCTGTAAAAACAAAAATCCAATTCATGATAGTTCTGATTTTCCCAAAACCCCTGGCGATGAATAAGAGACCAAATTACAGAATTTGGTCTCAATCATTAATAAGAACGTCTGAAGGGATGCGTATCTTATTTATATAATCCTGGTTTTGATTGATCGGTCCATGGCAGTTTCACACCGAAAGTACTTGCAATGAACTGTGTATCTTCCCTTCTTTTTTTCCTTATTTGGGCCCGTTGTTTTGCTGATTCATTTAAATTCATTTCCATCTCTGTTTCTGGAACCAAACGCGGAACCGGAATTGGTTTACCTTCTTCATTAATGGCAACAAATGTCAAGAAGGAAATGACGCATAAATTTCGATCTCCTGTAACTAAATCCTCTGCAATCACCTTTACGATGATTTCCATTGATGTTCTGCCCGTATAAGTCACGAAGCTTTCAAGGCAAACTGCATTTCCTTCGTGAATAGGGTGCAGGAAATCGACAGAATCAGTTGATGCAGTAACGACGTTACTTCGCGCATGACGCATAGCTGATATAGCCGCTACATCATCAATGTATGCCATTAATTTGCCTCCGAACATCGTACCAATATTATTTGTATCCGGCGGGAGGACAAGGCTTGTTTTTATGACCAAAGAGTCCCGGCAATGTTTTATTTCTTCCATGGTGACTGCACTCCTTTATGTCTGACTTCTCACTAGTTCACTTTATCGAATTCTTACCTGTAAAGCAATTCACATGCTTATTTTCCTGCTTTTAGTCAAAATTATGCTATTTATAATGAAGCCACCCACTCTCACCGCCCTTTTGGCCGCTTGCCTTGTTGCAGCTCACGCAGGCTCAAGCCAAATGTCATTTGTAAATGCGGATAATCCTTGAACCCTGCCCAATCTCCTCCCCAATCAAAACCTAACTCTTTAGCGATGGTTACGACTTCCATCCAATCCGACTTTCCATTATCGTTGCCGTCATAACGCATATCCCAAATGGCCTCGCCTTGTTTGTTAAGGAGGGCAAAATCTATCGCCAAACCGAAATTATGCAGTGACTCGCCACCTCTTGCATTCGTTACGATGTTCCCCGAGCCTGTTCGGCCCTTTTCAAAGAGTTCATTTTGCTCGGCTAAAGACCGGTACCCTGCCGTAATGATTACCGGGATGCCTTTGTCATTAGCCTGTTGAATGAGCTCATCTTTTTTTTCGGCGACGATCGGATTCAGCTCGTCAGTCAGTTCGATTTCATCTAAATCTGGCGGAAGCATATATTTGAACAAGAGCCCAAGCAACAATCCGAAAAAGCCCAATACCAAACATGTCCTTACCCAAGTGGCTTTCACTGAAAAATCCTTCCTTTACGAATAACTGTCTGAAAGTGAAAAACTCAACCAAAGACGGATGAGTTTTTCTTCTATTATAACTTTGCTTTCAATTCTTCAATTTGCAATAAATGCCGTTTTTCATGTAGTCCCACGAACGGAATCCATTGCTTCAAGCTTAAATCTTTAAACAAAGGGTGTGGAAAAGACTTTTGCTCGAGATCAATTTCCTTTGCATGGTCAATGACCTGTACAAAAGCTTTTCGTGATTCGGACAACTTATCTTTAACTTCACTCAAAGTTTGGTATGATTCTGACGGAATGACAAATGGCGGGGCCTGGACCTTCACTTCACGATTTAAAGTAAGCTCGATCGGTTTATCCACAGCAGGATTGCTATCGTCGCTTTTCAATTTATCGGAAATGCTCTTTGTTATGGCCCTCTCCATTAAATATAAATGATCCAATACCTGGATGATGCTCCATCGTCCTGTTTCAGGATGGGCGTTCAGCTGTTCATCCGATAGACCGTTGACCGCATGTAAAAGTTCTTCCCTGATTTTTTCATTTTCATTCATTTTTAGCATCTCCTCATATAAGCCTCGCTAATCTCCTATAATTATTCCATGTCCTATAGGAAAGTGTAAAATAATAATACTTTTTAACAGAAACGAACCGATTAAAAGTTGTCTATTTTTTGAAAAGCTCTATGATAGTCATTAAGGTAAAATTCATCAAGGACAGTCTAAATAGGAGTGATCGCTATGAGTGGAGGACATATTCCATTCAGCCACAAAGGCCGCAGTGCCATGCATGCAATACCCTCAAAAGGAAGCATATGGTTGATGTTCAAACAAATGTTCAATCGGGTCCCATCCAAATGGAAGTTTTGCACTTTGGTTTTATGTATCATGCTTTTCATTTCATTGCTTGAGTTCTCCATCCCCCAGTTGACGCAGTTTACAATTGATAAAATCATTCCCGAAAAAAGATATGACTCGTTAATCTGGATTGGCACAGGAATTCTTTGTGCTGCCATCTTATTGGCTTTACTGAACTACTTTAACAGCTATATCGTTTCCAAGGTCGGTCAAACAGCTATTATGGATATACGGAATAGCATGTATGACCATATTCAAACACTGGATATGAAATTCTTTGATAAAAACCGTACTGGTGACTTAATGTCCCGGTTGACCAATGATGTCAATTTACTGCAGCAGCTCATCTCTTCAAGCATGCTTCAAGTCTTGACTGACACGGTGACTTTCATTGCCGTGGCGGTATATATGCTTTTCATTAACTGGAAGCTGACCATTGTCCTTCTTTTTACATTCCCTTTCATGTTCTATATCACAAGGGTATTCGGGAAACGCATCAGGATGTCATTTAGGTCTGTGCAAAGTTCCGCAGGAGATGTCAGCAACCAGTTACAGGATTCCATTTCAGGAATGCGGCTCATTCAATCTTTTACTAATGAAGAATTCGAATCAAGGCGGTTTGCTGAGCGTAATCAGGAAAATATGGCTGCAAACATTAAGTCCGTTCGGCTACGTTCCATGTTCGGTCCGATTATTGATTTATTGAACAATATCGGTCTTGTAGCAGTCATTGTGTTCGGGGCTTGGCAAGTGATGGAAGGTGAATTCACAATAGGATTAATCGTGGCCTTCCTCGCCTATCTGAGGTTACTGCAGAGTCCCGTTCGCAATTTTAGCCGGGTCATCAGCATTGTCCAGCAATCAGCCGCCGCCTTTGAAAGGATAACTGAAATATTGGAAACACAACCTGAAATAAGTGACAAGCGAAATGCCATTGAACTCCCTTCCATAAAAAAGCAAATTGAATTTCAATGTGTTGATTTTGCTTATGATGAGAGTGTTCCTGTACTCAACAATCTAAACCTGACTATGAAAGCTGGTCAAGTAACCGCTCTGGTCGGCTCCTCTGGCGCAGGAAAATCGACCATAACGAGCCTTTTGATCCGATTTTATGATCCGCAAGATGGAACAATTAAAATGGATGGTCATGATATCAAAGATGTGTCACTGAAATCATTACGGGGACAAATAGGAATTGTTTCCCAGGATATCATTTTATTCAACGGTTCCATCCGTGATAACATCGTATATGGCAAACTTGATGCTACAGATGATGAAATCAACCAATCCGCCAAAGCGGCAAATGCGCATGACTTTATCAGTACCTTTCCTGATGGTTATGATTCTCAAATTGGAGAGCGCGGAGTCAAGCTTTCAGGTGGACAAAAACAGCGCATTGCCATTGCCCGGGCACTTTTGAAAAATCCGCAAATCATCATTCTCGATGAAGCAACGGCGGCCCTGGATACAGAATCCGAACATTTGATCCAGGAAGCATTGTCACGTTTATTGATAAACCGCACTTCAATAGTCATCGCACATCGTTTATCAACCATTCATAATGCCGATCAAATTGTCGTTCTGGAAAAAGGGCAGGTTCAGGAAAAAGGAACACATGAACAGTTATTGCAAAATAACGGCAGATACAAGCAGCTCCATGACTTGCAGTTCCCTCAACTAAAAGTCATATCAAATTCCTAGCGACTTAGCAGGCAAAAATGCACAGAAAGCCTTCTTGTGCATTTTTTTCTTTCATTTGAAATCATAACTTTCCAAAACCCGATTCGCAATGAGCTGATACCCTTTTTCATTCGGATGTAACTTATCACTGAAATACTCTGTTTTCTTTTTATCTTCAAAAAGATCATTCGTAGGAATGAATAACATCCTTTTATCTTTATCCGCTATTCCCTTTATTGACTGGTTATAATCGTGAATGTGCTTTTCAAGTTTTTGATTGCCTTTACTTGGGTTATATAGTCCTACTACCAGAATATCCGCTTTACCGTTTGCATCTATCAGTGTTGATGTAATCTTATTCAGATGGCTGATATACTCCCGTTTACCCTCATTGATTTTTCGGTCACTTATTTTCTCCAAGTCCCCTCCATTACTATTGATCAAGTCATTCGTTCCAATATAAACGATGAAAGTATCGGCTTCATCAAGTTTCGTTTTAATGCGGTAATCATCAAGCTGTTTCATCACCCCATCCGTTTCCTGGCCTTTTATACCGTAATTCCAAAAACTCACTTTTTGTTCCGATTCCGGATTATTCAATTCATCTTCCAGACCTTCTATATATCCTTCCCCGTCCTTATCCCCTTTTCCATAGGTTAATGAATCTCCAAAAGCCATCACCCTTTGCACATCCTCCGACTCCGAGGCCTGAAATTCATATGCAGCAAAACATATAACTAGTACTATAATCAATAAACCTGCCAATTTTTTCATTTGGTTCTCCTCTTGTCTTTTTACTAGAAGCATTTAATCTTTTACATACCCAAAAAATCTGCAGTCTTAACATAAAAAAAGAATTGTCAGATAAAGAGTTAAGCGTGTATGATAATATAAAACTTTCAATGGATTGGGTGTCATTCACCGTCCCTTAACAAAAAACGGGATTTCCCTTCATTCTGGAGATTGAATAAATGATAGTTAGGAGTTTTAATCATGGAAGAACACATAGAGTTTAGTGAGGCAGAACTATCTGATCTACCCAGAATTGTTGAAATATATAATTCGACAATTGCTTCAAGAATGGTCACGGCAGATACGGAACCTGTATCCGTCCAATCGAGGGTTAAATGGTTTGAGGAACATCATTCAGAAAGTAGACCGCTATATATCATTACTATAGAAGGGAAAACTGCTGGATGGATGAGCTTTCAATCCTTTTATGGCCGACCGGCCTATAATTCCACTGCCGAAATCAGCATTTATATTGATGATTATTTCCGGGGAAAAGGAATCGGTCAAATTTCGATTCAAAAGGCAATTGAATTGAGTCCAAAATTAGGTGTTAAGACTCTATTGGGTTTCATTTTCGCTCACAATATACCAAGCCTTAAGCTTTTTTCAAAGTTCGGGTTTGAAGAATGGGCACATTTACCTCAAGTTGCCGAGCTGGATGGCATTGAGAGGGATTTGATCATTCTTGGTAAACGTGTCGATATTTAATATAATTCTTTAGAGCTATTGCCTTGAGCAGTAGCTTTTTCAGATTAATCGAGGTCGAATTGGCTAATTTAAAAATACCTATATGCTTTCTGGAGGGAAAAATATTCAGAATCTCTTTTACTTGTTAACGCATTTAATAGCGTATCCAATTCTTGACTGGCTTGAACAGTTAGCAGACTTGTTAGGCCGTAAATTGCTGCCAATTTGATCATTTCTTGTCTCTTCTCTTCTACTTTTTCTATAGTTACCTTACGGCAAGGCATTATATAGTCACCTCCCATTTATTCAATATTTTTACACTTTCATCATAATGAAACTACTAGTTAAAATCAACTATTTTTCAGAAATTAAATGTGTTATTTTATAGGATAAATGTGACAAATAACCTATTTTATTCTTTAATTATGTATATTTTATGTCATTTTCTATTAAACGCAAAAAAAGCACCCACTAGTGTAGACTGCGAATGCTTACATCATATCCCTTATCAAAGAACCCAAAATATAGTCCATCACTTACTATGTCATCCATTCAGAAGGTGACTCGTTATTAGGTCTATTTATAACAATCTTATATTCATCTTCAAGTACTTTTAATGGGGCATCATAAAGGTGCCTTTCATCAGAGGTTTTGTATACTCCATTAGCCAATAACTCTTCAATAAGCTTTGCCTTCCTCTGTTCAATCCTCTTAAATAATTCTGCCATGTAAATGGCTCCTTTCCTAGTCATCCTAGAGCCTGCTTCTAGATAGCTAAACTTTATCAACTTGTTTGATTTTCACCAAATTATATATACCTTTTCTATTATGTCACTAAACGTTATTTCCCAAAAATAAAAGCCCCTTCTAATTCAAGAAGAGGCTGACAGTGTCCGTACGGCTCTTCTTATCTTCCAAGCATACGCTTGTTGGATTTAGCACAGTTCCCAAAACGGGTCCGCTGCCGAGGTTTCATTGGGCCAAGTCCCTCCACCTCTCTGGATAAGAATTCGATATATAAATGATGTAGACATGATTTTATCCTAATAATCATCAAAAGTCAATTACCTGGTTCTCCCTTTTTTCCTGGACATAAAGTGATTGCTCTTTCAAATACGGGTTGCATTTTCTTGTCTTTCTGATATGATGTCAGTAATTACATACAATTCACACCACTAGGGGAGTCTTTTTTTAAGACTGAGATGGAATTAGTTCCGGACCCTTTGAACCTGAACCGGCTCATACCGGCGGAGGGAAGTGGATGATATCGTCCATTTACAGGCTATATCCATCTACCCCGTTCCGTATTCAGGAACGGGTTTTTTTATTTACAAGGGGATCCATTCTAAAGGAGGATGAACAATGGAGAATACTAAATTAGAAACATTCAGTGATAGACTGCATGCACGGGCAAAAGAGATTTGGAAAAGGAACCATTCACATCCCTTTGTCCAGGCAATTGGAAACGGCACTCTTCCTGAAAAGAAATTTGCCTATTACCTGAAGCAGGACTATATCTATCTCATGGATTATTCCAAGCTCTTTGCTTTAGGTGTCATCAAAGCTCATAACATCGAAACCATGGCAAAGTTTGCGAGTATTTTAAATGAAACCCTTCAAGTGGAAATGGATATTCATCGGCATTATGCCTCCGAATTCGGGATCAGTTCCAAGGAATTGGAAGATACAGAACCTACTCCAACCACTCTAGCCTATACAGGTTACATGCTAAATGCAGCTCAGCATGGGACTTTGGCAGACTTGATCGCCTGTCTCCTGCCTTGCGCTTGGGATTATTATGAAATCGGTTTGCTATTAAAAGAACAAAATGGAGCAGCATTGGAGAACAATCGCTATGCAGATTGGATAAGGTCCTATTCATCTCCTGAATTCGGGGAAGCACACAAGTGGCTGATCGCTTTGTTGGAAGAATTGACGGAAGGGATGCCAGAAAAGGAACTTCTTAGATTAGAAAAGCACTTTTTGGTTACTTCCCGATATGAATATTTATTCTGGGATATGGTTCAAAATGAGCAGGATTGGCCACTGTAGGTCGTTGACATGATGATAAATCCTATCAAGAAACTGACGTTGACTGCAATGATCACGGCTATAACGACGCTGACCAGTTCATTTATTTTCATCCCTGCAGGATTTGCAAAGGTCTTTCCTATTCAGCATCTGGCAAATGTCCTGACTGCCGTTCTATTAGGGCCTGCTTATGCTGTGACTCAAGCCTTTTTAGTATCCATCATTAGAAACATGTCTGGTACCGGTTCAATTTTCGCCTTTCCCGGCAGCATGATCGGTGCACTTTTGGCTGCCATCCTTTATCGAAAAACACAAAGCTTAAAATTCGCTTGCTTAGGGGAAGTGATCGGGACCGGCATTCTCGGTTCCCTAGCCTGTTATCCACTTGCCATCCTCCTATTGGGAGAAAAAGCTGCTCTTTTTGGTTTTTTACCGGCTTTTATGCTCAGTTCATTCGCAGGTGCGATTTTAGCTTTCATATTACTTAAAATACTTCTAAAAAATAATTATATGAAGGGGTTTTTTTATGAAAACAGCATTAACCATCGCAGGCTCTGATTCAGGGGGCGGTGCTGGAATACAAGCGGATCTAAAAACATTTTCTGCACATGGTGTCTTTGGGATGTCTGCCATCACAGCCGTAACCGCACAAAATACAATGGAAGTCCGTTCAGTACAGCCAATTGAAACAGCTATCATATCAGATCAAATTGCTGCTATCTTTGAAGATATTCCTGTCGATGCAGTAAAAATAGGCATGCTTGGATCAAAAGAAATAGTGGAAACAGTCGCTGCGTCCCTTAAAACCTTCATGCCTGCCATCGTTATCCTTGACCCTGTCATGATTTCCAAAAGCGGCCACCATTTGCTCGACGAAAAAGCTGTCTCTGCCTTAAAAATGGATTTGCTTCCGCTTGCAACACTTGTAACCCCAAATGTACCGGAAGCGGAAGTACTTACAGGTTTGTCGATTCGGACGGAACAAGATTTCTACAGGGCATGCATTTCGATACAAGAAATGGGTCCCAAAGCCGTTCTACTTAAAGGAGGCCATGCAGCAGGAAATCCAAATGATCTTTTTTATGATGGGACTGACTTCCATTGGATCAGGGGAGAGCGCATTCATACAAAAAACACTCATGGTACAGGCTGTACCCTATCATCCGCCATTACATCAAACCTGGCAAACGGACTGCCATTGCAAGTGTCGATCGAACTGGCCAAGACCTATATTTCTGAAGCGATACGCAATAGCTTTTCAATTGGTAAAGGTCATGGACCTGTCCATCATTTTCATTCATTTTCAAAAAAAGAACGGAGTGACTTAGTATGAAGGTTTCTGCAGCTGATTTATTCGTGAAGGTTAGAGAAAGAAAACCACTCGTTCACCAAATCACCAACTTTGTTACGGTCAACGACTGTGCAAATGCCACCCTTGCCATCGGTGGTTCACCAGTAATGACATCGAGCCCAAGAGAAGTGGCGGATATGGTCAAATTAGCAGATGCATTGGTCCTGAATTTCGGTACGATCGATGATAAAGCCTTGGAAGCAATGGAGATTGCCGGTAAGACGGCAAATGCCCTGGATATCCCGGTCATTTTGGACCCGGTTGGAGTTGGTGCCACCTCCTATCGTACAGAGCAGGTCAAAGAGCTCCTAAGTAAGGTTACTTTCCAAATCATTCGCGGAAATGCGAGTGAGATCCTTTCATTGATGGGTGGGGATACCGTTACACGCGGGGTGGATTCGGGGGAACTTGCGATTAGCAATGCAGAGCTGGCTGCACGAGCGGCAAATAAATTGAATAGTATCGTCGTGGTCAGCGGAGCTAGGGATGCGGTCAGCGATGGAAAACATACGTCCATCATCGACAATGGGAACCTCCTATTAACAAATGTTACAGGTACCGGTTGCATGTCCACTGCTCTAATCGGCACTTTTTCCGGAGTCACTGATGATTTCTATTCTGCGGCAATTGCCGGTATCTCAACCATGAGTATTTCAGGGGAACTAGCTGCTGCAAACCTTCAAAAAGATGAAGGAACAGGGACGTTTCGTGTGCGATTAATCGATGCAATATCGAGAATGGATAAGGAAATCTGGATGCATGAGGTGAAAATAAATGAAGAAGTCCCAAATTGATTTAAGTCTGTATTTAGTTACTGAAGAGTCCATAGCATTAGAAAAATTGACCAAAATAATTGCAGAATCGGTTTCAGGAGGAGTCTCGATTGTACAACTTAGAGAGAAAAATAATTCCTCACTCTCCTTTTATAAAAAAGCTTCTGCATTAAAACAGTTATTGAACGAGCTGTCCATTCCCCTTATCATCAATGACCGGGTGGATATAGCACTTGCGGTTGCAGCGGACGGAATTCATATTGGGCAAGATGACCTTCCACTGCCTGTCGTCAAACAAATGGTTCCTGAAGATATGATTGTCGGTGTATCTGTCTCCACTCTTGAAGAAGCTCTCGAAGCTGAACGAAATGGAGCAGACTATGTCGGAGTCGGTTCCGTTTTCCCTACCAAGACCAAAAAAGATGCAACTCTTATGGCAATTGGGGATCTGGAGGAAATTTGTCGAAGCGTATCAATTCCCGCCGTAGCAATTGGGGGTATCACTGCCGATAACATTTCCGCTCTTTCTAATAGCGGGTTATCCGGTACCGCAGTCGTCTCGGCCATCATGAATGCAGATAGTCCGAAGACTGCCTCCGAATCCCTTTTAAAAATAATAAAAGACTTTAAATAAACAAAAGGAAGGGGACTGAATACAGTCCCCTTCCTTTTGTTTATGTCAAAACGGTATTCTTTGTTTCCTTGCCAAAAGCTACGGCAACTGCACCCACTAGAATAGCAATTGTAAATAGGGTGAAAATCGATGAAATCGGGGTGTCTGCGGCAACTAAATACCCTACAAGCAACGGTCCCAGGACACCGCCAATCCTCCCGATCCCTGCAGCTAACCCAGCACCTGTACCACGAACTGCTGTTGGATACTGCTCAGGTGTATACGCATAAAGTGCACCCCATGCCCCTAGGTTGAAGAAAGATAGGAACATCCCGGAAACTATCAGCAGTGCTAACCCCTCTGCCGATCCAAAGAAAAAGGCACTGACGGCCGTTCCAATTAAGTATGTGATCAAAACGAATTTACGTCCCATCTTCTCTATCAGCCATGCAGCTGAAAAATAGCCCGGAAGCTGTGCAAGCGTCATGATCAAAACATATTCAAAGCTTTGAATCATGCTGAAGCCTTTTAGGACCATCACACTTGGCAGCCATAAAAACATCCCGTAATAAGAAAAGACCACGCAAAACCATAGAATCCACAATACAAGGGTCTGACGTGAGTATTCCTTTTTCCAGACACTTTTCATATTGCTTAATACAGATGGTCTCTGCTTTTTTTCAAGTTCCGTATACTTCGGTGAATCCGGCAGTTTCAAGCGCAGATACAGCGCATATAAAGCTGGAACTGCGCTCAATAACAATGCAACCCGCCAACCATAAGCCGGAATGATGAAATAGGATATGAGTGCTGCCAAAATCCAGCCAACTGCCCAAAAACTTTCAAGAAGGACGACGACCCTTCCCCTTTTACTCGCTTCAACGCTTTCAGAGACCAATGTCGATGCAACCGGAAGTTCTCCTCCAAGTCCCATTCCAATCAAAAATCGCAGTATCAAGAACAAGCTAAGTGTACTGACTGCTGCAGAAAGGCCACTTGCGATTGAAAACAATAATAATGTAATAATAAAGACATTCTTTCGTCCTACCCTGTCGGCCATCGCACCAAAGAAAACTGCTCCAACAGCCATTCCTATAGAGTTTATGCTCCCAATCCAGCCAACCTGCTCACTGGTTAAGTTCCATTCCTGTTTTAATGCAACAATGATGAAAGAAAGCATACCTACATCAAGTGCATCGAACATCCATCCAAGACCCGCAACACCAAGTAACTTACGCTGCGATATCATTTTTGCATTATTTCCCATATATTCCTCCTGAAGAACTTTAGACCTTCTTGTTATTTTATCCTTATTCATTTTAACTATTAACTTTCATTTTTGCTATAGTAATTACACATGTCATGACAAAAAATATCTCATTTTTAAAATGATGAAGAAATCTTGGTTATTCTGTCGAATGTTATAGATTGAATATTCCCTTTTTTTCATTTATCATAAAAATTGGCATAAATCATAGCGTTAACAATAAGTCATCATGTTTTGCCCAAGATAATCATTTAATTCAGGAGGGTAATTATGACAAATCTAACGTTAGAAGTAAGTGGAAAGCTGCAAAAATTTTTAACAGGACCAAAAAAGCTCTATATTAATGGTCAGTTTGTAGAAAGTGCTTCAAAAAAAACCTTCTCCACTCCTAATCCTGCTACAGGACAAAAACTTGCCGATGTTTATGAAGCTGATAAAGAGGATATCGACTTAGCTGTCAAAGCTGCACGCAAAGCATTCGATGAGGGGCCTTGGTCAAGAATGAGCGCAGCTGCACGCAGTAGGCTTATGTATAAACTTGCCGATTTAATGGAAGAAAATAAAACTGAACTTGCTCAATTGGAAACGTTGGATAATGGTAAACCAATCAGTGAAACTACCAATGCCGACATTCCTTTAGCTATAGAACATATGAGATATTTTGCTGGCTGGTCCACCAAGATTGTTGGACAGACCATTCCGGTTAGCGGAAATTACTTTAACTACACGAAACACGAGGCTGTTGGTGTTGTAGGCCAAATCATCCCATGGAACTTTCCGCTTCTTATGGCGATGTGGAAACTGGGAGCGGCACTTGCTACAGGTTGTACGGTCATATTAAAGCCTGCTGAGCAAACACCGCTTTCCGCTCTTTACCTGGCTGATTTATTGGCTGAAGCCGGTTTCCCTGATGGAGTAGTCAATATCGTTCCCGGTTTTGGTGAAACCGCTGGACAAGCACTTGTCGACCATCCGCAAGTAAATAAAATTGCATTTACCGGTTCGACCGAAGTTGGAAAATTGATCATGCGTTCCGCTTCATATTCATTGAAACGTGTCACATTGGAACTTGGAGGGAAATCTCCAAACATCATCCTACCTGATGCGGATTTCTCAAAAGCCATCCCTGGAGCTTTGAATGGGGTCATGTTTAACCAAGGGCAGGTATGCTGTGCCGGTTCAAGGGTTTATATTCAAAAGAAACATTATGATAATGTTGTTGCCGATATGGCCAGCCATGCAAAAAACATCAAACAAGGGGCAGGATTAGATCCAAGTACTCAAATTGGACCGCTTGTTTCCCAGGAGCAGCAAAATCGGGTAATGGGCTATATTGAAAAAGGGAAAAACGAGGGTGCGGAAGTTCTTGTCGGCGGAAATAAACCGGGTGAACAAGGCTACTTTGTTTCTCCTACTATATTCGCTGGTGTTGAAGAGGATATGACGATTGCTAAAGAAGAGATTTTCGGGCCGGTCATAGCTGCAATGCCATTCGAGGATTTAGATGATGTCATTAACCGTGCAAATGCCAGTGAATATGGGTTGGCTGCCGGCTTATGGACAAGCGATATAGCCAATGCCCATTATGTTGCAGGAAAACTCCGTGCCGGTACAGTGTGGGTGAACTGTTATAACGCGTTCGACGCAGCTTCCCCGTTCGGCGGTTACAAACAATCCGGAATCGGACGTGAAATGGGATCTTATGCACTGGACAACTATTCTGAAGTGAAAAGCGTTTGGATTAATTTGGGTAAGTGAGTTTTTGACTATTAAGAAGAGGGTCTCAAAGAGGCCCTCTTTCTTTCAGTCCATTGATTCACTGTGCCAAATAATTAAATTATGCAACTATTCAAACCTTTTCAATAGTCTTTCCTTCTATAATTTTGGTAGAATGCAAGATAGGCAAACCGGCTGCGGCTTGAGCTGGCTGGGGAGGTTATGTGCTCATACGATAATGATGCCGGGGTTGGTAAAGTGATTGAACCTAAACTGATCCGAATTGATTTCGGCTCCTTGACAGTTACAAAGAACTCCTTCGTTTAATTAACTATAAGTTTTCACAAACGATGTAAAAAGTTTCTTTTTTATAGAACAATAAGTACAATTATAAATGTAGAAAATGGAAAAGGAGTTTTGAAATGATGAGTGATTTTCAAACGAATTTAGAAAAATATGCAGAACTTGCCGTAAAAGTCGGCGTAAACATCCAACAAGATCAAACGCTGGTCGTAAACACAACATTAGAGGGTGCTGACCTTGTGCGTCTCATTGTAAAGAAAGCATATGAAAACGGTGCGCGCAATGTCATTGTTAATTGGAATGACGATATCGTTTCACGCACTAAATATGAACTCGCTCCCGATGAGGTGTTCCACGAGTATCCAAAGTGGCGTGCAGAAGAAACGATCGAACTTGCAGAAAACGGAGCTGCTTATCTATCCGTCATCTCCTCCAGCCCAGACTTATTGAAAGGTGTAAAGCCTGAAAGGATTGCCAACTTCCAAAAAGCATCCGGGACTGCACTGAAAAAGTGGCGTCAGTATATGCAATCCGATAAAGTTAGCTGGTCCATAGTCGCCGTCCCTTCAAAAGCTTGGGCCGATAAAGTATTCCCTGAAGAGGCAGAAGGAAAACGCATTGATATGCTATGGGAAGCCATTTTCAAAGCTGTTCGTGTTGATGTGAAGGATCCTGTAGAGGCCTGGAAAAAACACGATGATACCCTGCATGAAAAGGTTGATTATTTAAATGACAAGCATTACCAAAAATTGCATTACACGGCTCCTGGAACTGACCTGACAATTGAGTTACCTGACAAACATCTTTGGGTCGGAGCAGGAAGCGTTAACGTACAGGGTCATGAATTCATGGCTAACATGCCGACCGAAGAAGTGTTTACGGTTCCATTGAAAACAGGTGTTAATGGTACAGTTTCCAGTACTAAACCCCTTAGTTACGGCGGAAACATCATTAATAATTTTTCTGTGACCTTTAAGGAAGGACGGATCATTGAAGTAAAAGCTGAAGAAGGGGAAGAAATCCTAAAACAATTGGTTGAAACGGATGAAGGTTCACACTATCTTGGTGAAGTGGCACTTGTTCCATTCAACTCACCAATTTCCCAATCGAATGTTTTATTCTTCAATACATTATTCGATGAAAACGCATCAAACCATCTCGCTATCGGCAGTTCCTATGCTTTCTGTATTGAAGGCGGAAAAAACATGAGTCCAGAAGAGCTTGCAGAAAATGGACTGAATGAAAGCCTTACACATGTCGATTTCATGATTGGATCAGAGAAAATGAACATCGACGGCATCAAACAGGACGGCTCTTCGGAACCTGTCTTCCGTAATGGGGATTGGGCGTTTTAATTAACTGACATTAAGCGTCCATCACTTGAAAACCTTCATTTAATTCATAGCCACGTGTTTCCTGTATACTAGGGAACATGTGGCTGTTTTTTCATGCCCCGTTAATCAATCACCATCAGGCTTTTAGCTTTTAGCTTTTGTCCAGCAAACGGAATGACATGGCATACGCCTTTATGAAGACCCCCCTCGTTTCGGACAGCCTCCCCATAAAGAAATGAATGATTCGCCAGTCCTCAAAAGTCACTAAAAATTCTTGGAGGGAATACAAAAACTCCGTATCCGTGGTCCTCCGCTTTCATACGGTAATTGATAAATGGAATAGACTTCCGAAACCTGACTCCGCATAATCCCGAACTGTGATATCCATTCCTTGTTCAGCTAAAAAAACCGCATTCCGCCCTTCACCTTCTGTATTCGCTAAACCATCATAGCAGCTCAGTGCCGTATACATAGCCTGATTTTTTAAACCTAATATATCCTTGTAATATCTTGGTCACATCTTTCATTCCCAAATATGTTATACTATTAGTAAAGAGGGTGGCTAAATTGAAAAGCAATAAGTATAATACTGGTGAAACAGTAACTATTCAGGATACTAATGAATTAGTAACCATTAATAAATGGGCATATGTAAAAAACATGAAAAGATATTCTTATACTGTAAAAGAACATCCAACTACTTTTTTCTTTGAGGAAGAATTAAAAAAATCTTAATAACACGTCCCTAAAACCCTACTCAGCTCAGAGTGGGATTTTTTTTGCTTTTATTTTTTGGCACAATAAAAAACAGACTCCCCATCGGGAAGTCTGTTCATATAGGTTACGATTTAATATTAAAATTAAGCTTTTTGAACGTTAGCAGCTTGAGCTCCACGAGCACCTTGCTCAACGTCGAAAGTTACTTTTTGACCTTCGTCTAAAGATTTGAATCCTTCGCTTTGGATAGCTGAGAAATGTACGAATACGTCGTCTCCGTTTTCACGTTCGATAAATCCAAAACCTTTTTCTGCATTAAACCATTTAACTGTACCTTGTTCCATTGTTGTTGCCTCCTAGTGCATAACACACATTGTATTACTATTTTTAATCATTTGGAAAATAATTATTATCCTCTTCCACAATCAAAAACAATTCTTTATTAGATTAACATGAAATGATAAAGATTGCAAATTTCTAGAAATATTTTTAAAAATACTGGTTCGCCTTCCTATTTCCTTTATTTTCTTTATTCATCCAATATTTTCTTTATTCATCCAATTGAATGATTCAGATATCGATTAACGGGTATATCAGAGTATAAGAAAAAGTAACCATATTCACTTAAAGAATTTACAACAAGGAGGTCAATCAATGAAATATTACAAAGTTTCTAATAGCGGTCTTGACAGTAAGGTTATTGTAGCCTATAGCGGGTATGAGGCACTCGGATTTTATTTAATGGAAATCGATGATCAACTTGGTTTTGTTGATGATATAGATGTGGAAGAAGTGGATGCTGATGAACAAGTCGAGATTACCTATACCGGTTATCCCGTTTTTAAGACACTTAAAGAGCTATATCAAGAGAAAGATTTTTGGGAAGTTCCTAATGTTGTCGTGGAAGTCGAATAATGAAAGCACCCTCCCCATCTTTAGGAGAAATCGAATTAAGCCACTGGATGTTACCTCCCAATCAACTCTGTCAAATAATATTTGGTAATTGCAAGATATTCACGGGTATATGATTTCAACAGTGACACTTTTGGTGTCTTTGCCGGTATTCCCTTCATGTCCAAGCCTTCTTTCTTTGCTATTTCAACTGCCCGGTAGATATGAAAGTCATTACTTACGATCAATCCAGAAGCTGCTGTATCAGGAATGAGCTCTTTAGAGAAAACTATATTTTCGTAAGTTGTTGTAGATTTGTCTTCCATCATGATGCGTGCTTCTTCAATTCCCTGGGCGATTAGCCTCTGTTGCATTGCTTTTGCTTCCGATATATCTTCTCCCGGTCCTTTGCCACCAGATACAATGACCACTGTATGTTTATTCGCCGTTAAATATTCTGCAGCTTTTTCAATCCGGTATTGTAAGGATAATGATGGAACCGAACCTTTGACCCTTGCTCCAAGAATAATGAGGTAATCGGCATTTACTAAGATCGAAGAGCGGGAAATCATGAAAGACTTCCCGCTTTTTCCAATATTCATTATGCTAGTTTATTCTGCGACTATATCATCATATATCAATTTTCCTATTTTACTGATTACTTGACGGCTTTCTTCCTCTGATTTTATATCTTCAGTAAGAACTGCAGCATAAACAGTTTGTGTTTCTGAACGAATGATTGCACAATCATGGGCAACTCCCCGAATTCCGCCCGTTTTGCTTGCTATCTTGACCCCTCTGCCCATCAGTGATGGAAGTTTATCCCTTAATTGCTGATTGTCAAATACACGCAATATTCTTTCCTGACTTTCTTTCATTAAAAAGTTTCCTGTATGTATGGCTTTTAAACAGGTAATCGTATCTTCAGCCGATATGGTATTGTCGCGCCCTTCTTTTAATGCCTTAAAATCCTGCATTTTTCGTTCAAGGACAGTATTTTTCAAACCAAGTTCCTTGATGCATTGATTGATTTCCTCAAAGCCCAACAGGTTCATCATCATATTCGTGGATGTATTGTCGGAAACAGTTATCATCAATGTCAATAAATCCTCTACGGTTAAAAATACCTTATTCGATAAGACATGCAGGACCCCAGATCCCCCAGTCACTTCATTAGGCGGGATGGTCACTGGTTGATTCAAATAGATCTTCTTTTGTTCACTTTGACGATAACCTTCGATGATCATTGGTATTTTGATCAAACTCGCTGATTGAAAGGATTCATTCTCGTGATATCCAATCGTGTCCCCAAGACCATTTTCAATTTTATATGCGATTTTCCCATTAAATGCTTCAATTAATGCCAAGATATCATGTTCTATAGTTTGTAAGGTCATCTATTCCCTGTTCCTCCCTTAGATATCATTTAATCCCCTATAAAAAACTCCCTTATCCCCTAACTTATTCTACCATGTTAAAAGCAGTACAATCTTCTTCGAAATTCCAAATTGAATAGATTTCAGTATAAAAAAAGAGCCTTCATATCGAAAGCTCCCTTAATAACTGTTATTCATCTGGCTTTAACGGCCCTGCTCTTCGCTAATGGGAATCGTTTCTTCTCGGTTGTATCCACCTGTGTTATTTCACCATCATGTATGGTTATTATCACGGACCCATATTGCAGATCTTCCAAGCTTGAAATGATATGCCTGATTTTCAATTCTTCTTTCTTTTCCATAATATCTCCCCTTCACTACTGGTAATAAAGCTTCGTTTCATGCCTAATGTTAAAAAGGTTCGAACGAAAAGCACATGTTCGCTTCCCACTTTCAATGTTTTCTTGAGGAACTTGGTTTACCTATCATATCCTCATCACTTTACTTTCCGTATAAGAATAACCAGTTAATAGGAACTCCATATTCCCCTCCCCTCACTATAAAAAATAAAAGGCACCCGCCATCTAATACATTAGATGTAAGGGTGCCTTTAGTTGACTAATCGGCAATATTCGGGAGTTGCTTATGTTATAGAAAAATACGATTTAAAGTGACAAACCATATTATTCGTACCAATTAACTTGGTATTACTAATATAATCCAATTTCACCCTTTTGTCAATCTTGCATTTAAATTTTCTGATTAGTCTGCGTTTTATATTTTACTTATTTACCACTTTACCAAACTAAACTGTTTGAGATATACTATTTTAGTATAAGTTGTCGGTATAAACACACACTTTGTATTTAAGAAAGGTTCGATATAAATGGTAAATAAAAAATGGGGTTTATTGATTTTGACCACATTCGTAATTGGAAATATGGTCGGCGGCGGAATTTTCATGCTCCCTGCTCAATTAGCACAAGTATCCAGTCCATTAGGGGCCACATTGGCATGGATTGTTACTGGACTGGGAGTTTTTCTAATAGCTTTGGTGTTTGGTAACCTTGCAATCCGGAAACCGGATTTGAAGGCTGGACCGCAAAGTTATGCTCAATCATTATTTAAATCTCCTGCTAAAGGAAGGGTTTCAGGGTATAGCATGGCTTGGGGCTATTGGGCTGCGAATTGGGCAGCGACAGCTTCTGTCATCATTTCATTTGCTGGTTACCTATCAACGTTTTTCCCGGTGATGCATAGTTCGAAAGTGATTTATACAGCGGGTTCGTTTCAACTTGAGCTAGGTAAAGCATTAACGTTTGCGGTTTGTTCCATTGCCCTTTGGGGGATTCAGGCAATCTTAGTAAGAAGTTTTAACAGTGCTGGGAAAATGAATCTTTTTGCTACGGTTACCAAAGTGCTTGGATTCTTATTTTTCATCATTATCACGATTTTCATCTTCGATACTTCCAATCTAGGGAACGGAGCCGAATTTTATGATAAGACGGGATCTGCAATCTCTTTAGGTGATCAAGTAAATGCTGCTGCAATTTCAACATTATGGGCCTTCATTGGTATTGAAGCTGCCGTCATGCTTTCAAACCGTGCCAAGTCACAAAATGATGTAAAGAAAGCGACGATTCTTGGTTTACTTATTGCTGTTGCCATTTATATCGGCATTACTTTATTGACGATGGGTGCCATATCACAAGAGGAATTGAAAATATCACAAAAACCACTTGTTGACGCACTACAAGCTGTAGTTGGTTCAAGCGGCACATATATAATGGCTGCTCTTGCCGTCATTTCCTTATTGGGATCTACAATCGGATGGATTGTCGTAGCATCTGAGGTTCCTTACCAGGCAGCGAAATCGGATCTGTTTCCGGCCTATTTTGCGAAATCGAACAAAAATGGCACACCCGTCCGTTCTATGACAATAACAAATATCATGACACAGATATTCTTATTCTCCACTATTTCGGGTACGATTTTGGAAGCATATAAATTCTCAATGATCGTCGCTACACTCGCTTACTTGATCCCGTATCTTGCATCCGCTCTGTATCAATTGAAACTAGTCATGACTGGGGAAACCTATGACATCATGAAAGGCTCAAGGGTACGTGATGGCATTATCACCATCCTTGCATTAATCTACTCGATCTGGGTCATCAAGACAGGTACAGCTGATATGAATACATTCATACTTGGCATTGCCTTATATGTATTCGGAATCGTCCTATACCCGCTCTGGATGAGAAAAAAATCATAACCTTAAACACCTTGGCATTCGCCAAGGTGTTTTTTTATATTTCGTTTATTGCCAATCTAGTTCTCAGCTGTACCGTTTCCCCTGAGCTTAACTCCCTCAATCCAGTCAATTTTGCAGACAGATCCAAATTAGGAGCATTCGTTACCCATGTATATGGTTCAGGACATACGAACCCCTCCTGGTTGAACAATACCCAAAACTTAAAATGTTGATCGCCATGATAGATGACCTCTATGCCAGCCTCTTGGTCAGTGAGAATGCACTCGTTTTCCAGAGCTCTTTCCTCATCATATCCAAATAGGTCATCAAACAGCCGGCCGTCCAAGCTAAAACCGTTTTGGATTTCCAATGTATTGGCCGTTTCATGAATTGCACCAGTGGGCAATGACCTTTCATTCAACTCCCATTGTTTATTGACGGGAAGAGAAATTCTGCAATCCTCCAATTTACTCACTGGTCCAAATGGAAAATTGAATACAGTATGATAACCTGCTCCCCATGGAAAGGGTTTATCGCCCTTGTTGGTGATTTCCAATTTGATATCCAATGTTTCAGCTCTTAAAGACAAAGACATTTTCACAGTGATATCTTGTGGAAAGCTACCTTTTAGATCAAAATCACTGCTTGAAAATTCAGTATTAATGACGATTTCTTTCCCGTTCACTTCCTTTTTGCAGACTTGCCACTGCTTGTCATGCAAAAAACCATGAATATGATTGGTTTTTTCCATTTCATTGATTGGAAACTTATACGCAGTCCCCTTATATGTAAATTGACCATCTTCAATTCGATTGGGTGGAAACAGGATTGGCATTCCGTATAAAATGGGAGCTTTGTTATACTCTTCCAAACTATCCGGAGTCCGCAGCACCTCCATATCCTTATGCTTGTACCTAAACGAAAGCAGATTGCTTCCTAAAGATGGCGCAAGTATCGCTTCCACTTTTTCATTGCCGAACTTTATGGCCTTTTCATTTAAAAAAGTGATATCTTCTATATAACCTGTCACTTATTCTCCTCCTTTGTCTTGAACATATATCCATCCTACTTCCATCGACCATTTTTTGCAACAAATGGAAAATACATTTCATTCTTATTATTTATTTGTTTGAAATAAGTGTTGGTAATCTAGGATTTTGCTTAGCTTGCTTTATTATTTTTCTATTTTTCTATTTTTCTATTTTTCTATTTCTCTTTTATCCTTTTCCTTCACACCAATCGACTAACATTAAACCTTATTAAATAGAAAAAGGATGCCTAAACGGCATCCTTTTTTACTTATCTATTACTTTCACTTACTAAAGCCACTATGCCTTCTTCATCATCCAAAACAAGTTCAATACCCGAGTATGGATCTTTACTCATATATTCATCCAGCCATAAGCGAAGCGCTTCTATCAAATTGATGGTAATTAACACTTGTTTCCGGCCATCGACAAACGCTTCCGCCGAAAAGCCATAATCATCATCATACATTAACTCCACTTCTACCTCATTGGGTTGTACCTGCTTTTTACGGCCAATATAAACACAAACCGCGTTGATGATATCTTGTTCGGAAATCTTTAGCCTCTCCATGGGTTTGGATCCTCTTTCTTCTTCTTATCTTTGAAATATGTGAATATTTTACGGATTACAACGATTAATGCAATAACTGCTATCACGTTGATTAATAGTCCTAGTATAGAACCAAGCGCGCCCATATTGGCGAATAGGCTACCAAAAAGTAAACCTGCCAGTCCACCTAGCATAATTCCTTTCATTAAGCCGCCTTTTGTGAATGAGTTTCCACTTTTTGTATCAGTCTTCGCTTTATTAGTAGTAGTAGCATCGGACTTCTTCGTTTCTTTATTTTGGAAATTCGAATTATTATTGTTGTTGCTGTTAAAACTTCTTTTTCCAGACTTGTAACCCCTTGCATCGACTGACTCCGAATGATCCTGGAATACATAAGTGCCGACTGGCGAGAATGCTAGTGTAATTGTAAGTAATGCAGCCATAAATTTTTTCATCATGTTTTTTTGCCTCCGTTTAATAGTATGGAATGTTGTTTCATTATATCTTTTCCCAGATTAACTGAAAGTCCACATCACCTATCCTTGTTTTATCTTATAGTATTTACGTTTAGTTTCAAAATAAGTTTCACTTTTTTCGATTTTTTTCAAAAAAAATAAGCAGAGGCCATTTCTCCCCTGCTTATTAAAGAAATATTAGTTTACACGAACGACACGGCCGTTGAATTTACCTGCCCAATATCCACTTTCCATATTCGCGATTGCAACACCTGTTGAACTTTGGGAACCTATAAATTTGCCGCCACCGACATAAATACCGACATGGCCATCAGTTTTATAGGTATTGAAAAACACTAAATCTCCAGGTTGTATTTGACTCTTAGAAACTTGACGTCCTGCACTTGTCAATGCACCCGTACTGGCTGGAAGGTTCACACCAGCTTGTTTATAAGCCCATGCAACGAATCCTGAACAATCGAATAAACCGTTAGCAATATCGGATGCCGTTCTTCCGCCACCAAATTTATATGTGGAGTTACCGATATATTTATAACCTGCTGTAATTGCAGAGCCTGTATTTGCACTGCTTGGCTTACTTGAAGTTTCAGTTTTACTAGCTGCAGGCTTACTAGCTGCTGCAGGTTTATCAGCAGAACTGTTTTTAGATGAATTTGAAGATGATTCACCTTTAGACGAACCAGATGCTGACGATTCAGCTTTAGAAGAACTTGATGATTCTTCACTAGAAGAATTTGAAGAATTCACTTCTTCAGCAGCACGGTCAAGATCAGCTTTCTCTGATGCCTTACGTTCTTCCTCTTTTTTGATATTTTCACGAATGGAAGCTATTTGTGCTTCTAAACCAGCATCTTTATTTTCTAAAGATTGTTTAAGTGCCTCTGTTTCCGATTCTTTCTTTTCAATCTTTGCCTTCATATTGACTGTTTCAGCTTTTTGATCTTCAATTTGAGATTGCATGCCTTTCAGCTCTACTTCCATATCCTTAAGGCTTTGCAATTTTTTCTCAACAGTCTCTTGTTTTTTTTCTAAGTCAGCTTTATCCGCTTCCTGCTCGCTAAGAATCTGTTGGTCAGCTTCCACGATAGTGGCTACCGCTCCCACACGATTAACGAATTCACCAAAGTTTTTAGAACCTAAAACAACTTCTAGGTACTCAACGTCCCCGCCGCTCTCTTGGAATGAAAGGGCGCGCTCTTTCAAGACTTCCTCGCGTTTTGCGATTCTTTCTTCCAAGGCTTTAATTTCTTTCTTTAAAGAATCTATATCTTTTTCGGTGTCTTTAATTTCTTGTTTAGTATCTTTGATTTTTTGGTCATTTTCTTTCATTGCCGATTCTATCTGGGCAATTTGGGAATTCATTTTCGTTTGTTCTTTTTTCAATTCCTGAATAACTTGTTCTGCCTCTGAAATATCTGATTGTATTCCTGTGCGTTGCGATTGAATATCCGAGATAGATTCAGCTTTTACAGATGGTATGGCAAAAGCGCTCCCTAATCCAAGCATAATTGTCGTGTTCAATACGATAAGTTTTTTCTTCAAACTCATTTCCCCTGCTTTCCTCCCCTTGCATTTCCATCGACCCACTTCTTTTTCTCTATGAAAAATTATTAGTCAAAATAAATTGCTGGGAACTCTTCTCTATTTTTTTTACTCTTTATGTAATTTTCTAAGATTGTAATTATATAAAATACATTTCTTAAACTCTACTATGTTTTCATCTAAGTCGTAGTATATCATCAGATTTTGTCAAATGCGTAATAGCAATATTACAATTATATTTCAATTTTAACATAAAACATAAAAATTCGACTTTTTCGTGTGATAAAACAACCATTTTTTTACATAATAACCTTCTTATTTTGATGCAAGACTTTCTATCTAGTGTTTAGCACCAAGGGACCACAGACTATTGGCAGATTAAAACTGACCATTTTCGAATGTATGGAAGCCCTTTTGAAACAGATTGCAGCTTATTTTCCTTACATAAAGGAAGGTCCGCTGGCATCCCCATTAAAAAAACAAAAAAAACCGCTCATCAGCGGTTTTTCCGTCAATATTCGACCCATTCTTAAATTCCAGCCATATAGTCGACAAAAACCTTCATTTCTTTTGGTCGAACAAATACACTTTCGCCTTTGCTTATCTCCAGATTCAAATATTGTTCTTTCGTCAGTTCGATTTCCAGCGGTTCGTTTGTATCCTGACGAATGACTTCTATCCGGACGATGGGGCCAATTGTATGGATGTGGTCAATTATGGATGCAATCGAATCCTTTTCGGATGTTTCTCTTTCTATGATAAAGTTATGAGCCCTTACATAACCAGTGCCCACACCATCTTCGCTGCCCGGGGCATTCATTTCCACATTCCCAGTTACCAATTTACCTTGATGAACATTGCCTTTGAAAAGATTGACACTGCCGAGAAAATCATAAACAAAGGGATTTTCCGGGTGATCATATACTTCTTCCGGAGTTCCAATCTGTTCAATTTTCCCTTCATTCATGATTACGACCCGATCAGCAACATCCATCGCCTCTTCCTGATCATGCGTCACGAACACACTCGTAACATTGAATTCATCATGAAGCCTTCTTAGCCAACGCCGAAGTTCTTTGCGAACCTTGGCATCCAATGCCCCGAATGGTTCATCAAGCAAAAGGATATTCGGTTCAACCGCAAGTGCCCTTGCCAATGCGACACGCTGGCGCTGGCCGCCTGATAATTGGGATGGATAACGATCTTTATATCCTTCCAGCTTGACGAGCTGAAGCAATTCAGTAACCTTTTGTTCAATAACTTCTTTACTGGGCCTTATTTTTTTAGGACGGACCTTTAATCCATAGGCGATATTATCAAAAATGGTCATATTACGAAAAAGGGCATAATGCTGAAAGACGAAACCCACATTTCTATCTTTTACATGCTTATGCGTGTAATTCTCTTCATTGAAGAGGATCTTTCCGTACTCTGCTTGTTCAAGACCCGCGATGATACGCAGTAATGACGTTTTTCCCGATCCAGAAGGGCCAAGAAGGGCTACGAGTTCACCGCTCTTTATTTCCAAATTGATGTTTTGGAGTGCTTGATAAGAACCGTAATATTTTGTAACATTTTCAATGATGATACTCATTTCATTCCTCCTAACTCGCTTTGGTTGATTTAAAGTCCGTTTTCCATTCTATGAAACTTTTAATGATCAAGGTTATAATTGCAAAAATGGACATCAGGGATGCAACGGCAAAGGCAGCCGAAAATTGATATTCATTGTATAAGATTTCAATATGAAGCGGCATCGTATTGGTCATGCCCCTTATATGGCCCGATACGACCGATACAGCTCCAAACTCCCCGATTGTCCTTGCACTGCAAAGGATGACTCCATATAGAAGTCCCCATTTTATATTTGGAAGCGTCACATACCAAAATGTCTTAAACCCTCCCGCACCCAGCGTGAGTGAGGCCTCTTCTTCAGACGTCCCCTGACTTTGCATGAGCGGAATCAATTCACGCGCAATGAATGGGAAGGTAATGAAAATGGAGGCGATGACAATCCCCGGTATTGAAAAAATCACTTTAATGTCAAAGGATTGCAGCAGTGGACCAAGTGTTCCATGTAAGCCAAACAGAAGGACAAAAATCAACCCAGCAATGACGGGTGAAACGGAAAAAGGCAAATCTATCAATGTTATTAAGAAGTTTTTTCCCTTAAAATCATATTTTGTTATGGTCCACGCAGCAACTACACCAAATATGGCATTGAGTGGCAAAGTGATGAGGACAACGATCAATGTTAATTTAATTGCAGCCAAGGCATCAGGATGGGTAATGGCCGCAAAATAAGCTTCGGCACCTTTTTCAAAGGCCTTTACAAAGATCGCGATTAATGGGACAACTAAAAATAAAGTCAGAAATAGCAATACAATGGAAATAAGGACCCACTGTATGGATTTAGGCTCTTTTGTTGCGTTTCTCATAAAAATGACTGAGTGATTCGTTTTATTAGCAACCACTGAATTATCATTTTCCATCATGTCCCCTCCTACTTCCCTGAATATCTTTTGCCGGTCCACCATTGTAAGATATTGATGGTGAACAGAATTATAAATGTAATAATGAGCATGACGGCTGCAACAGCTGTTGCACCCTCATAATCATACTGTTCGAGCTTTGTCATGATGATCAGCGGGGAAATCTCCGTTTTAAACGGCATATTTCCGGCAATGAAGACAACAGATCCATACTCTCCAAGTGCCCTCGCAAAAGAAAGTGCAAAACCCGTCAATATCGCTGGAATCAATTCCGGGAAAATAATTTTAATGAATGTCTGCATTCGATTCGCCCCTAAAGAGGCGGATGCTTCTTCCATCCCTTTTTCGATATTTTCAAGCACCGGTTGAACCATCCGCACCACGAATGGAAGACCGATAAATATTAGGGCGATGATGATCCCCGCAGGAGTGAAAGCGACTTTAAAGCTGAAAAATTGCCCTATCCATCCGTTCGGTGAATACAAAGTGGTCAAAGTAATCCCTGCCACAGCAGTCGGGAGGGCAAAAGGCAAATCAACCAATCCATCGATGATCCGTTTGCCTGGAAACTCATAACGAGTAAGCACCCAGGCAATTAACACACCAAAAACTGCGTTCACGAAGGCCGCAGTTAACGCTGTCATAAAACTCAATTTATATGAAGCGAGAACCCTTGGTTCAGTTATGGTCGCCCAAAAATCCTGGAACCCCATTGAAAATGTGTTTAGAAAAACCATGGATAACGGGATCAAAACGATGATGGAGAGATACAGCAGCGTAAAACCCATCGTCAATCCAAAACCGGGTATGGTCCTCTTTTTCGTCTGTTTACCTTCTGTCACTATATTCATCGCTTCGCCTCAGCCCTTTTTCTGATTTATGAAGGAGAAGATGTTAAGCCATCTTCTCCTTCATGCTTATTGCGGTTGATAAATTTCGTCAAATGTACCACCATCATTAAAATGCGTTTCTTGGGCTTTTTTCCACCCGCCAAACGTATCATCAACCGTCACCATATCGATATTGGCAAATTGCTCTTCATATTCAGCGAGAATCTTTTCATCCCTTGGACGATAGAAGTTTTTCGCGGCAATTTCCTGGCCGGCATCCGTATATAGGTATTCCAGGTAGGCTTCAGCCACTTCCTTTGTTCCTTTTTTCTCGACCACTTCATCGACAACAGCTACCGGTGGCTCTGCTAATATACTGATTGAAGGATTGACGATTTCATATTTGTCAGCACCAAATTCTTCCAGAGTTAAATAGGCTTCATTCTCCCAAGCGATAAGTACGTCACCAATTCCCCTTTCTACAAAAGTGGTGGTTGCACCGCGTGCCCCTGAATCCAGGACTTCAACATTCTGATAAAGTTTTTTCATGAAATCCTTCACCTTTGTTTCATCATTATCGAAATTCTTCTCCGCATAAGCCCAGGCAGCCAGGTAATTCCACCTTGCCCCTCCGCTTGTCTTTGGATTTGGTGTAATGATGGATACATCCTTTTTAATAAGATCATCCCAATCTTTAATGCCTTTAGGGTTATCTTTTTTCACCAAAAACACAATGGTTGATGTGTATGGTGTAGAGTTTTCCGGTAACCGTTTCTGCCAATCCTTCGCTAACAGGTTACTAGCTTCATATATGGCATCAATATCATAAGCCAATGCCAATGTAACGACATCCGCCTCCAATCCATCAATGACTGCCCTGCCCTGTTTACCAGATCCGCCATGGGATTGTTGAATCGTTACATCCTGACCGGATTCTTCTTTCCAGTGCTTCACGAACGCTTCATTGAATTCCTGGTACAATTCTCGTGTCGGATCATACGACACATTCAGTAGCTCGACTGACTTTGATGACCCATCCCCTTCCGTTTTTTCCGAGTTGCATCCTGCAAGTACACCGAAGGCTAAAATCAAACTTGTCAATATCATCAACTTTTTCATGGAATCCCCCCTGTTTTTTGCAACAAAAAAAGCACACTACTTCCCTTTTTATTTTTATTCAAGGAGATAGTATGCCTTCAGTTCTCTGATCAGCAAATATTCTGAATTTATGTATCATTAACATAAAGCAAAGTATACCAAGTTGTCAACTGTGTTTTATAAATAAACAAGCCCTTTTATAAACTCATTCACGAATAGAAGAGTAAAGAATTTTCCAAACGAAAGAGCTCGATCCAACTGAGAGATCGAGCCCAACATTTAAGAATTTGATCCTTTTTGATACAGCTTATTGTCCACGATATACTGATAACACTGATCAGGCAGCAAATATCTTGGTTCCCCGCCCATCGCGAATTCATCCCTTATATATGTAGAGCTGATTTCCATGGATAGGCCTTTATCAATAAGGTGAAATGTATTGCCATCATCATAATTCCTTAGCAATGGACTTTTGGATATTATTTTCAGCATATCGATCCCATCCCGTGACATGACGATGAATTTATGATTGGCAATCAATTTTTCCCTGAATTTCCATCGTAAGTGTACCGGTAACTCCTGATTATCAATATCTTCAAGTAAATCTGCACCCATTATGAAATAAACTTCGTCCTTTGGAAATCGTGATTTAAAATATTCCATCGTATACCAAGTATATTGTTTACTAGTTCCGGCGCGTTCATTTATTTCATAATCACTAACTTCGAATAATGGATTGCCCCCTATAGCCAGCTTGAGCATTTCCCAACGGTGTTCATTGCTCGTTTTCATCTGTTTATCGATACGGCCATCTGCGCAAGGCAAAAAAATCACCTTATCTAGCTTAGCACGATGCGCAATGGTCGATGCTGTCCATAAATGCACATTCGTGACCGGATCAAAGGAAGATCCATAAACTCCAATTTTGCCCATCCTTTTATCCCCCTCATCAACCTTTCTTTTCAACAATGCCCTGACCGGACTCCCGTCCCCAGCTTCTAATGCAAGCGGCAATGCAACCAAATCGTACATCCGAGGCTCCCAAGGACCAGTCCTTCGAGGATATGAATCACACAGGCTGACAGTGCATGGTGGGCAGGCAATTCTTTGCTGCCGAGATAGTCAACGGAAGGTAAATCGAGTTCAACCACCCCTTTATTTGCAAGGAAGGGAGCTACATTGGTTCAACCGGTGGAATCCATTCAGGAAAACGGCTGAGTCCCTTCCATTAGATGCCTTCAAAAGCTTTAATGCCATTGCTTTCAGCTTCGCCCACCTTAACTACAGTAGCAGTGCCAATTTATTAATCAAGATCAAGTTCGATGACTTTTTTCCATTCCCATCAAAATGATAGGGAGCATCAATATAAGTTCCTAAATGGGTACTCATCCGGATTTCCCTACATTGACAGATGACCCCTTCAGCCATTGATGAATTATGAGATTGCGTATCTCATGGCCAAACAATATGGCGTATTTTCATTCAGGCGCTGAGTAATATCTAACCATTGATTCACGTATTTCTCTCTCCGGTCAAAGCTTAAAGTTTGGTCCTTAATGTCCAAAGCTCAGGAAAAAACGACTGTTCGACCACTTTCTTCAGATAACTTACACCGGACGATCCGCCAGTTCCCTTTTTATTACCGATGATCCTTTCTACGGTGCTCATATGATTGAATCTCCAGAATTGTTGTTGACTTCCAATATCAACGAGTTTTTCGGCCAACTCATACAAATCCCAGTATTTATGCACATCACGGTAAACTGTCAGCCACGCGTTTTCAACACTTGCATTTTCCTGATAAATTACAGACCAATCCCTGTTCAAGACCGATTGATCAATGGGAAGCCCTCTTGCAGCCAAAGCCCCTATAGCCGCATCATAAATACTAGGTTTATTCAAGGCTGCCATCATCGACTCATAAAGCTCGGGCTGATGACGGAAAACGGCCAATATTTGCGAATTCTTTTGACCCATTGCAAATTCTATCAACCTGTTCTGAAATGATTGAAACCCTGAAGAGTTTCCTAGTTTCTCCCGGAATTCCATATAATCGGATGGAGTCAAGGTCGAAAGCACATTCCAGGATTGAACAAGTTGCTGTTGGATCCTGGCCACTCTGGATAGCATCTTAAAGGAAGGCTCCAAACGTCCTGCCTGAATGTGGTCTGTTGCCGCAGTCAATTCATGGAGGATCAATTTCATCCACAATTCACTAGTTTGGTGAATGATGATGAACAGCATTTCATCGTGATGGCCTGAAAGCCGATGCTGACTTGATAATATTTGATTTAAATGTAGGTAGTCCTCATAGGACATATCTTTTTCAAAATCAGTTACCATACTTTCTTCCAAACGATGTTCATCTCTTGGTCCCTTATCCATACTATCCCTCTTTCCCTTTACATTCTTTTTATTTTCGACATCAATAAATAAACGATGCAAAGAAAGATCAGCCAAGGAACACCGAACTGGAGCACGATTTTAAACGGGCCAGTGAACCAGGTAGATACCGTCAAAGCTAACAAAAGAAATGCACCAAGAATCGTTAGATATGGAAATCCATACATTTTAACCGGTAATTTGCGGCCCCCTGATTTCTCCCACCTCTTCCTGAAATATAAATGGGAAATGAACACCATGAACCAGGTTAAAATGGCTCCGAACATCGATATCCCCATCATGAATGCATATGAAGTATCCGGAAGCAGGACCTTTACTCCCGCAGCAAGAAATATGCCCAAAGTGGAGATGAGAAGGGCCCTTACCGGAACTCCTTTCCTGCTCACTTTTTGAAATAGGGCTGGAGCCTGCTGTTGCTCCGATAATGAATATATCATTCTGGTGGAGGCATATAATTGACTATTCATTGCAGATAAAGCAGCGGTTAAAATAATGAAATTCATTATCCCCGATGCTCCAGGAATATTCAGGATTTCCATTACCCTAACAAATGGGCTTTTATCAATACCAGCCGATTGCCAGGGAACAATCATTAACATGATCCCGATTGTCAGTACATAAAAAGTGGCAAGCCTGAAGACAGTTGCCTTCAAAGCTTTAGGTACGGCAACATCCGGATCCTTTGCTTCTCCCGCCGTCACCGCAATCAACTCAGTTCCTAAAAAGCTGAAGAGCGAAATGAATATGGCGACCCAGAGCCCCCAAAACCCGAAAGGCATAAACCCTCCATCATTTGCATAGTTCTCTACACCGATCCCGCTTGAAGGTTCGGCACCAATCACCACGTAGGCGCCCAGTAGAATGAATATGACAATGGCGCTGATTTTAATCATTGAAAATACATACTCAAAATTCCCGAATGTATTGACACTCGTCGCATTTACATAGATTAGCAGTGCAGCAAAAAGGAAAATCCAAACGCTTCCAGGTACAGCTGGGAACCAATATTTCATATAAACAGCGATGGCACTCACTTCGACACCAATGGCTAGGACATTCGCTATCCAATATGAATACCTCACAACAAAACCAGCAAATGGACTTATATATTTTTCAGCAATGGTTCCAAAGGATCCCGATGTTGGATAGGCTACAGTCATTTCCGCCAAACAGCCCATCAGTAGAAGGACAATGAATGCACCTATTGCATAGCTGATAAGTACACTTGGACCTGCTGTTGAAATCGCAAGGCCGCTGCCCAAAAATAATCCGGTGCCAATTGCACATCCCATGGCTATCATAGTGATTTGATTCGATGAATTCACGATGCAGCTTATTTTTCTCCATATGTTACTCCCATTCTAGGCAATGATTCCCCTTTTATTTTCATAGTTTTCATATAATCTGCCGTCCATGATCTTTTTTAGTACCTGTACAGTTTCATAGACTTCCTGAAAAGAGGTATAAAGAGCAACAGGTGCTAAACGAATCATATTCGGTTCACGATAATCAGGTATGATGGCCTCTTGTTTCAATGCTTTACATATTCTCGCAGCTTCTGGATGTTCAAGGATGATATGACCGCCCCTTTTTGATTCATGCCTTGGACTCCCAATTTCAAATCCATATCCCATCAATTCCGATTCTAATAACTCCATAAGATATTGAGTCAGCCTCAAGGATTTCTTCCGAACTTGTTCTATCCCCACTTCCGCAAACATTTCAAGTGAGCCTAAAAGGGGAGCCATGCTTAATATATGGGGAGTTCCAATCTGGAAGGCTCCTGCCGAATTTGCCTGGGTAAAGGAATGTTCCATATCGAACTGCTTATCTTTCCTTGAGCCAAACCAACCAGCCAAACCGGGCAGCCTTGCAAAATGCTTACGGTTCACATATAACCCAGCTACACAACCCGGTCCGCCATTCAAATGCTTATAATTACACCAAAACGCGAAATCCACTTCCCAGTTGTCAAACCAGTGCGGAACGGCACCCACGGAATGACAGGCATCGAAACCTATCATGATTCCACGAGCATGCGCTTCCTTCGTCAACCTCTCCATATCAAGGATCTGACCGCTGCGATATAAAACCGTCGGAAGCACAATCAACGCGATTTCCTCGTTCATCTCTGCAATGATGTCATCTTCTTCAAGGAATTTACCATCTCGGCTTTTCACCTGAACTAAATGTTCTGAAGGATTAAGCCCATGCAATTGGAGTTGGCTTTGAAGTGCATAGATATCACTCGGAAACGTTAGTTCATCCGCCAAAATCTTATTCCTGCCAGCTCTCGGTTCAAAAAAAGTGGCCGCAAGCTGATGCAGATTAGCTGTAGTTGATCCTCCCATTATTACTTCATCCCTTGCAGCCCCTACCAACGGGGCACTCAATTCACCCAATCTCTCAGAAAAGTAAAACCAGGGCTCTGCACCCTCCGTCCAGCCGTCTATTCCATACCTTTTCCAATCTTCCAATGACTTCATTAAACTTTTCTCAGCCCGCTTCGATAAAAGTCCCAATGAGTTTCCATCCATATAAATCATCCCGGGGTTCAAATAGAATTCCTTTCTGTAAGAAACTAATGGATCTTCCTGATCTAAAGTTTTCGCATACTCTTTCATTGAAATGAAATTATTGATATCCGTGTTCTCCTCGCTTTCCTCCATTCCATTATTTTTCACTTGTAAATCCCTACCCCTTCCCATGCCAACCTTATCATTCTGTTAGGATCTCTTTCAATATAATCCTTTTTATCAAAAATCATTGTGTAGTGGTTCGTTTCATCATATTTCGGCCAGATTTCGCCTTCCGGGGGATTGGGGTTTCCATGTTTCGCAAATTTGACCCAATGGCCCTGTATTCTATGGGAAACCTTTAGGGCAGCTGGCCTGGAACCATATGAAGTAATCCGTTTCCCCAATGCAGAGTCGAAAGTCTGGAAGGCAAAAGGAATTTCCATACCATGCGTCGCCCCTAATTTACTTATGCGCATTGCCGCCGTTTTATAATCAAAACGGTACATCCATGTTTTTTCAAAGCGGCTGTATGCCTCCGCATACCAAACCGAGGGAATATGGAAAGTCGCATCACGGCCAATGCCAAGCACAGCTTCCTTTTCTGGGTAATTTATATAAGCATTCGTAATTCGCTCTTTCGCCTCTGGATCAGTGTTTTCGAACATTTTATGAATCATCGCCGCATTGGTTGGGATTAACGGGGGATCCATCTGGTCGAATAACGTCGCTTCATCCCTATTTGTTCCTATAAGCAAGGATATTCCTTTTGCTTTTCCTGATCGAATCGAATCGAGTGGATAATCGGGCAGGAAGTCACCATCTACGACAGGTCCAAATGATAGTGAGCCCGGCATGGCCTGTGAATTTTCCTGTAAGAGTTGGTAGGAGGCCGCGACAATCTCTTGAGCTGGAAGTGTTTTTAACCGGTGGATATCATTCTTTCCAATGCCCAATATCTCAAGGAACTTTTCACTGAATTGGCGCGCAAATCCTTTTCCATAAACAGATGTTGGAGCAGGACTTTCTGCAATGGCCTGTTTAATAAGACCTCTCGCTGAAGGAACAGTAAGTAAAGTCGTCACCGCATTACCTCCAGCTGATTCACCAAATATCGTAACATTTTCAGGGTCGCCGCCAAACGCTTCTATATTCTCTTTAACCCATTTCAGAGACGCAACTTGATCACGTAAACCTAAATTGGTTTCAAATATTTCCCCATTACCTGCCAACTCGGTAAAATCCAGATATCCTAGTGCCCCCAGTCTATAGTTGATGCTTACCACTACTACATCTCCATTTTTTGACAGTAAGTGTCCATTGTACATATCAAGGGATCCAGCTCCCGTTATATATGCTCCTCCAGGAATCCACACCATGACCGGGCGTTTTTTATCATCAGCTCTAGGCGACCAAATATTCAGGAACAAGCAATCCTCATCCATTTTTTCATTTCCGGCCATTCCTGTTCTTACCGCCCGATCCATCGGCTGCGGGGGTATGGGACCAAAATCCACCGCATCCATGACACCGCTCCAATTATCAACTGGCTCCGGTGAGCGGAAACGCAGACCATCAATCGGCGCTTTCGCATACCTGACTCCACGCCAAACGCATATATCGTTTTCCATAGTACCTTGAAGATGTCCTTTTACCGTCGTTACTATTGATCCAATCATTCCTTTTCACCTCTTCATATAGTAGTAGATACTTAAGTTCTTCTTTTTCCATTCCCTTATATCCTTCATCTTTATCGAAAAAAGATCTATATGATCTGATCAGCCAAAATAAAGTACCGCTATCGTATATAAAGCTCAGATTATGAGTTTGAATCGTAATTGGATTTAGATTTTCAAATGACCAGTTCAACAAAAAAAGACCCAATCAGGTCTTTTTTGTTGAAGTCGGCAAAAAGCTTAGGTGAGCATGGCAATGATGCTCAATAAAGAGCTGCCCCGAACGGAAAGCTGTTGTGCAGCATATGTTAATTGCTGTTCATCGAGCTGTTCCAGTAACGGCTTTAATTCAAGCAATTCATTCTCCAGTCCTTTAAGGTCTGTAGATATCTTGTCCACCATCAAGAGCACTTGCTCAGAATCAACAGTGGCTTCAGACCAGACAAGTAACCGTTCCTTGATTTCAGTCAACGGCATATTCTGTTCTTTATACCGATTAATCATTTGAAGACGATTTAAAGCATCTTCTGTGTAATATCGATATCTTGACCCAGTTTTTTCATAGTTCAGCATTCCTAATTGTGTGTAATAGTCAATGGTTCTTCTCGAAACATTCGCAAGTTCAGCAAGCTGGCCAATCCGATATATATTCACCCAGATAGTCACCTTCTTTTAAATTCTACTGTTAACGATACTATAACATAACTATCCTATAAGGTGACCTCGAGGATGAATCTATTAGACTACTTTATCCGAATTGCCCTTCAACTGCTTCTTGGCAAAATACAGGGCATCTTCCTTCGATTTAAAAAAATGCTGTTTTTCTATTTTATGATACAAACCAGTGCTGAGTAACAATTCCTTTGGTTGCTGCTGGATTCCGGAAATGATTAATTTCCCCTTATAGTTTCCGATGCGGTTAACAATCGCCAATAGTGCAGCCTCTGCTGAAGTGTCCATATATGTTACCCGGTGCATGCTCAATACCAACACTTTCGTCTTATTATCCAAGTTTGCCAATATCGATGACTCCAGGACGTCTATCGAACCAAAGAAGAGGGGACCTTCCAAGTTATACACATTGATCTTTGAATCCGAATTATCAATTGGAACAATCTCAGTAATCTCATGACTTCTTTCCCTAACCTTTAACGTGTGGCTCATTTTTGCAATGAAGGTGATGAATGCAATCAATAAGCCGATTCCCACTCCCATGATTAAATCAGTGAAGACAGTGACGAGGAAGGTGACTAGCAAAACCGCAGAATCTGCCGTCTTCGTTTTCAATACATGAGCGAATTCCTTTCTTTCACTCATATTCCAGGCAACAAACATCAATATGGGTGCCATGCTAGCCAAAGGTATGTGCTCTGCATATGGAGAAAGTACTAGCAAAACCAGTAAAACGACAATTCCGTGAATGACTCCGGACATCGGGGAGACTGCCCCGCTTTTTATATTGGTAGCTGTCCTGGCAATAGCACCTGTTGCAGGTATCCCGCCGAAAAATGGGGTCGCGATGTTCGCGATTCCCTGCCCAACCAATTCCTTATTACTATCATGCTTGGTTCCCCCCATGTTATCGGCCACGGTAGCGGATAACAATGATTCGACACCGCCTAACAAGGCAATTGTAAAAGCAACGGGAAGGAGTGTGATAATGACTTCCACTGAAAGCTCCGGCACTTGGAATTCCGGAAAACCTCTCGGAATCGCTCCATACGTGGAACCAATCGTAGCCACCTTATCGGGAAATAAAAGGTAAGCTGCCATTGTTGATATTAGCAGACCCAGAAGCGGTCCTGGCACTCGTGGCAGAAGTCTAGGTGCCAGCAGTATGACGACAAAACATATAATCGCAACAATCACACTATATATATTGATCGTGTCTGCTTTAATCACCAGTTCCTTCATGTTATCCATGAACGCTTCATGTTTTTCCACTTTCATACCAAAGAAGTTGGCAATTTGCCCTGAAAAGATTATTATCGCAATTCCTGTTGTAAATCCAATGATGACTGGACGGGGAATGAACTTCATCAAATTGCCTAACTTAAGAAGACCCATCAAGACTAATATCATCCCCGCTAAAAACCCGGCAATAAGCAGACTTTCATACCCATATTGCATAACGATTCCAAATAATAAAGGAACAAATGCCCCGGTCGGTCCTCCAATTTGATACTTGGAGCCACCCAAAATCGATATGAGGATTCCAGCGATGATGGTCGTATATAACCCGTATATCGGTTCGACGCCTGAAGCAATTGCAAAAGCCAATCCTAAAGGAATGGCTACAACACCTACGACCAATCCTGCCGTTACGTCCTTTTGAAAACCCTTCATATTATATCCTTGAAATCTAGAATCTTTTATCATCTTTTTCAAACTCACATCCTTAGTCGTTTTTTAAGTTGGGATCTACCATCATCAGGAAAAATGACATTCTTTCATTTTAGAGGGAGTTGCTTGATCGAAATTAATCTAACTATTGTTGAGGATATTTTTCCAACGGGACAAACCATACGGGGGACTTTTCATAACTAAGAAATAATCGTCATATGTAATCTCCTTATGTTAAGTTATTTGACATGGTCTCGACCACGCTTCAACATTATACAGTAAAACGTAAAACTGTACATTGTTAGCAATGTAAACATTTGTTTACATTTTTTCGGATATTTTTACATGCATATTACAATCCGGGACCATACTTCCAGTCTAGTTAATTTGAAGCCGGAGATTCAGACTACGAATCAGGAGGTTTGAACTTTGGACTAATTCCCCATACCGGAAACATTGATTAATGACCAATAAAAAAAGCATGTTTTGAGAAAGATTGCTCAAAACATGCTCTGACAAAAACTCAAGACTCTATATACGCAAAACCTCTTGATAAAATCAAGAGGTTTTCTTTCAGTTTACAGCTCTTCTCCTCTCGTCTCGATAATATGCTTATACCAATGAAACGAGAGCTTCTTTTTTCGGTTTAACTGATCATGATGATCCACGTAAATAAATCCGTATTGCTTCTTATACCCGTTTAACCAACTTAATAGATCAATGACAGACCATGCGTAATACCCTTTTAAATGGATGCCTTCTTTGATTGCACGCTTAATCACTTTTAAGTGTTCCTCAATATATTTAATACAGGGAACATCCACTACTTCACCATCGATAATCGGATCCTCATCACCAAGTCCGTTTTCTGTAACATACATTTTAATATCACCATAACGTTCTTTTAACATATGCAGTCCATCTAAAAATCCTTGAGGTGAGATTTCCCAGCCCCATTTTGTATATGTTTTATCTTCCATTTTTACGGTCCGATAAAAGCCATCAAAAGACGGATTTCCTGGAGCTAGAGTAGATGTTTCTCTTGAATGCTCCATGTTTGAAACGGCTTCCCGATTTTTTTCCACGCGAATGGGCTGATAATAGTTGAGTCCAATAAAATCATTTTTCTCCGCATTTCTTTTTAGCGTATCCAGTTCTTCTTCGGTCCAACTTGGTGTCCAGCCTCTCTCCTTTAATTGCTCAACCACGTAAGATGGATATTCCCCTTTTAAAATTGGGTCATAATACCAAAAAGTTTCATATTCATTGGCATGCCGAGCAGCTAATACATTCTCATGTTTGTCATCAATACTATAGGCTGGCAGGAATACATGGGTAATTCCAATTTCACCGTAATGATTCAGTGCCTTGTATACCTCTATCGCTTTTGCATGTGCATAAAAAACGTAATGTGTCGCTTGAAAGTATTTATTTTCATCGTTTTGGATTCCAGGCGGGTGCGCTCCTTTTAAATAGCCCAAACCGCAAAACATAACCGTTTCATTAAACGTGATCCAATGCTTGATGCGGTCTCCGAATGCGCGAAAACAAATTTCGGCATACTTAACGAATGCTTCAGCTGTTCGCTTATTCGTCCATCCCCCATCCTGTTCAAGCGTCAAAGGCAAATCCCAATGATACAGCGTAACAAATGGAACAATCCCATATTTTAAGCATTCATTAATAACATTATTATAAAATTCCAAGCCTTTTTCATTTACTTCCCCGTCACCTGTTGGCAAAATACGTGCCCATGAAATGGAAAACCGATATGATTCAAGTCCCATCTCTGCCATTAATTTAATATCTTCTTTGTAACGATGATAATGGTCTATCGCTACATCCCCGTTTGTACCTTCATATGTTTTCCCCGGAATCTTTGAAAAGACATCCCAATTCGTTATACCTTTACCATCTTCATCCCATGCTCCTTCTATTTGAAAAGAAGCAGAAGCAGCTCCGAATAAAAAATCGTGTGGAAACTTCATTAATACCCCTCCGTTTTCATACCCGCTTATTAAATTGATAATAATATATTTTATTCATTGGTACAAATTTCTTTGATTATATTACTTTAATTCATATTTGACTATTTGTAAAACATAAGCATTAAAGATAGTATTCACTATCATAGAATGATTAAATCCAGAATCAATACTAAAATAAAGGACATTAATTCTGCTGAATCAATCTCTCTTTTTAACAAAAGAAGAATAACTTACATCTCTTTTTTTAGTTTCATATGAACACATACAAAACCCGTCCACCTTTGGAGGACGGGTTACACATATTCAAGATGTTGCTAATCACTCCACAACCGGGAGCCAACCTTTTATCTGAATCAACTTTTCCCAAAGCGGATCTGGAATGACCAATTCATCCTGATCTTTTTTTGAGAGGGTAGTCCGTATTTCCGCTTCTTTTCCAGACCTGATTTTTTCAATCCAATGCGGTTCCATAAGAAGTTCACGGCCAAGGGCGATAAAAGGGACACCCGTTTCCATAGCTTCTGCAACTTCATCGGGTGTATGCAGTGATCCTACACCGACCACCGGGATACGATTACCTACTTTATCGTAAATTTTAACGATGCGCGACTTTGTCCTATCACTCTCACGGAATGAGCCATTCCAGAAGTGACCTACCGATATATGTAGATAATCCAGATTTTGATTCGCTAATCTATCAACGAATTGGATCGTATCATCTAAAGTGATTCCAGGATTGCTGCCTTCTTCAGGAGAAAGGCGGTAGCCGATGATAAACGGCTTTTTCGCATGCTCAGCAACCGTTTTCTCGACTTCATTCACAATGGTAAGCGGGAAAATCAATCGTTTTCCCAGTGTTCCACCCCAGTTATCCGTACGACGGTTCGAGTGCGGCGAGAAGAATTGTTGAAGCAAGTACGTATTGGCACCATGGATTTCCACACCATCGAATCCTGCTTCGATGGCCCTTCTTGTTGCTTCGCCAAATGCCTTAATAACGTCTTGTATTTCATCTTCACTCATTTCCCGCGGTACAGGTGCTTCCTCGCTGGAAGCAATGGCACTTGCAGATACAGGTTGGTTATCAGGCAATAATTCCGGCGGACTTTGCCGGCCTCCATGATATATTTGCAGAATCGCTTTTGACCCGTTTGACTGAATCGTTTCAGCTAGTTTTCTCAAGGATGGGATAAAGAAATCGTCATCTGCACTAAGTTGGCCCGGGAATCCCTTGCCTCCAGCAGATACATAGGCACATGCAGTGACCACCGCGCCTACACCAGCCGAGCGTTCAGCGTAATAGGCCAGTTCATCATCGGTTACAACGCCTTGATCATCCGAAGAATAAGTGGTCATAGGAGCCATCATGATACGATTTTTCACTTCTACCCCTGATGGAAATATATATGGTTGAAAGATCTTTTCGTATTTTTGATTCATGCCAATCCTCCCCCTTTACTCTTAATGGTGATGATGTCCGTGCGGTTCTTTAGAAGGGTTCGTGATTTCAAAGCCTTCTTCAGGTACATAAAAATATTTAATCCAAACACCATCCAGAAATTCTTCACGTGAATCAAGTAAAATATCGATATCTTTATCTGTTTTGACGATTTCATCATGTTCAGTCGGAGTATCTAGTTTCATGTCATAATGGGCATGATCACCATGCATATGGGTGATATATACACGAATCATTTTCCCTTCGGCTTCTTCAGTGCTCAGCATTTTTTGTAAGACCTTAGCTGCATTACGATTAATTTTGCATTTCATGTCCATTCCTCCAAAAATAAAATTATCCATGTATAAATTCTACCCAATTAAAGGGTATCAGTAACATCCATTTATACCCTTCCTACTTGGCCATGACCAATTATAATCGGTCTGCCGGAAAGACGATGCCGATTTGCTTTCTTGCCTCATCGATGATTTCCATAGTCAACAGTGAATTTGAATATGAATTTATATCGGACTCCATTTTCCCCTGCTGTATCAATTCAACAAATTCTTTCGCTTCATAATACATGGTAGGCATGTCCTGATTAACTGAAATATTTTCAGTGGTTCCATCCCGATACTGAATATCCACCGCTTGCGGTCCTGAAATTTTCTGAATGATGATGCTTCCAAGTTCACCTTGAATTTCCGATGGCAAATTGGATTCAGTAATCTTGGAAAACATGACGACTGCCTCCATTTCATCATAGGAAAGCAGAATCGTCCCCTGCCCATCAACTCCTGATTCAAGCATCGTTCCTGATGCCTGCACCTTATTTGGTTTACCGAACAGAACTACAAGTGGATAGAGGACGTAAATACCTAGATCCATTAAAGAGCCACTGGAGAATTCAGGATTGAATGCATTCAGCACAGTGCCTTGTTTATACGAATCGTATCGTGATGAATATTGACAAAAGCTTCCCGAGAAACGTCGTACCTTCCCGATTTTATCCAGATTCTCCTTTATACTTTCGAAGTTCGGCATGATGGTCGATTTCATCGCTTCCATCAATAGCACATCATTTTGTTTTGCTGCCTCAATCATTTCCATTACTTCTGCCGCATTTGAAGCCATTGGTTTTTCACATAATACATGTTTTTTATTTTGTAAAAACAAAACTGCTTGCCTGCAATGATGTGAGTTAGGGCTTGCTATATATACAGCGTCGATTTCATCGCTGGCGGCCATAGCTTCTAAATTCGTAAAAGTCGTATGTACTTCGTATTTATTGGCAAATTCTTTTGCTTTCTCTTCTGTACGTGAATACACGGCGGTTAATGATAAATCCTCTACATGCTTTACAGCCTCCAAAAATCGTTCCGTGATCCAATTTGTACCTATTACTCCTAATCTTATCAACATCCTATCCCCTTTCAAGTGAACTTAATTATGTCCTCAATATACAGACATTTCACTGAAAAACAAAGTATAATGAACACTTGCAACTGTTTAAATTGGATTTTTTAGGTAATATTCGTTTATAATTTTGTTATATTACCACTGCCATGATGTTTCTACATACTCCCTAAATGGGAAAAGAAGACTTAAAAGGAGCGTGTGAAGTTTATGACAGAATTAATGAAAAACAAAGTTGCCATCATTACCGGTGGAGGCTCGGGAATTGGCCGGGGCGCGGCACTGAAATTAGCTGAAAACGGCGCAAACATCATCTTTTTTGACCGAACAGTCGAAAATGCCGAAAAAGTGAAGGAAGAAGTGGAAAACCTTGGTCGAGAGGCTTTAATCATTAAAACGGATGTTTCCAAGGCTGAGCAAGTTGAACAAGCCTACAAGTTGGCCTATGAACATTTTGGGAAAATTGATTTTGTATTTGCAAACGCAGGCATCAACGGAGTGATTGCCCCTATAGAAGATATAAAGCCAGAAGATTGGGATCAGACACATACCATTAACCTCAAAGGCACCTTTCTCACCATCAAATACGCCATTCCCTACATGAAGGAAACGGGTGGCAGCATCGTAATCAACAGCTCCATCAATGGAAATCGATATTTCAAGAATTTTGGTTTTTCCGCTTATAGTTCATCCAAAGCTGGTCAAGTCGCTTTCGGAAAAATGGCTGCACTCGAATTGGCAAGATATAAAATCAGGGTAAATACCATTTGTCCCGGCTCCATCGATACGAACATTCACGATAACACATTCCCGGAAGATGAAAACTTAAAAAAAATCAGGATTCCCATTGAATATCCGCAAGGCTCACAGCCCCTGGCGAAGAAAGCGGGGACTACCGAACAAGCTGGTGATCTCGTATTGTTTCTAGCATCAGACATGTCTTCCCATGTTACGGGCACGGAAGTTTATATCGATGGAGCAGAATCACTATTATGATTCATACTTCCCCCCTTAAAGGAAAAAGCTGAAATCCACATCAGGATTTCAGCTTTTCCTTATTAAGCAACTCGCCTTAACCCACGACGGGCAAGGAGTAAATAAGCGAACATGGCAATGACATGACAACTTACCATCACAATTCCCATCGGCAAGGGTGACTCACCTGAACCTAATCCCACCAGGGGAGCCATTAGTGATCCCAATATGAAGGGAAGCAAGCCAATTAAAGCCGAAGCACTGCCTGCAGTTTTTTTCTGATTTTGCATCGCTAAAGAAAAACTCGTTGTACCGACAATACCGACGCTGGAGACGGAGAGGAATAAAGCGACCAAGATTCCTGCCAACCCAATTTCGAGAAGGACTGAGGCAAGAAGTAATATTCCCCCAAACAAAGCTAGAAATAATCCCATTTGAAGAAGTTTTTCTTCTTTAACCTTCCCTGCCAGCTTCCCGGCAACTTGTGAAGCGATGATGATCCCAATTCCGTTTATTGCAAAGATCAGGCTGAAGGTCTGTGGGGAAACCCCATAAATGTTCTGAAGAACAAAAGGCGATCCGGAAATATAAGCGAACATAGCGGCACTTATGAACCCTTGTGAAAAAGCATAGCCCATAAACACACGATCCTTCAATAAGTTCCCAAATGTCCTGATAGTATCATTTACCCCACCGGCACTCCTGAGATTAGATGATAAAGTTTCCTTTATCCCAAAAAATGCAGCCGCAACCATAATGATACTTAATACTGAAATGACAACGAAAACTCCCGGCCACGAAGTAAACTGCAAAAGTTGACCACCAAAAACCGGAGCCAATATCGGTGCCGCCCCATTCACTAGCATTAACATGGAGAAGAACTTGGTCAAATCCGTTCCTGAAAAAAGATCACGAACTATGGCTCTTGAAATGACAATGCCTCCCGCTCCCGCAATACCTTGGATAAAACGTAATAATAAAAGCAATTCAATGGTTGGAGCAAAAGCGCATAATAGAGATGAAATGCAATAAATGGATAAAGATATGATTAACGGTGTCCGCCTTCCTTTTGCATCACTTAGCGGCCCTAAATAAATTTGGCCTAAAGCCAATCCTAACAAGCAGGCAGTCAAGCTCAGCTGCGCTAAAGACGTACTGCTTTTCAGATCCTCTGCCAGTGTAGGGAGACCTGGTAAATACATATCAAGTGACAGTGGTCCAATCGCTGCAAAAGATCCCAGCATAAGAGCCATCAACAGCCTTTTGGATTTAGTCATTTCGTTGCCTGATGATATCGATTCCTTCATTTCAATCATTATTACCCCTATCCCTTTCAACTAATTGTTTTTCCTAAATAAAACTCGACTTTCTTTATTTTACAAAAGATCCGAACAATTTACGATAAGTATGCTTCCCTTGAATTGGATTCTTCCCTCCAGCACTCAATTAAGTAATGCTTCAAAACTCGGAAATTTTCTAAAAAGGACAAATCTTAAATCAGGAAATATATTTGAAGATACTTCGAACCAAAGAAAAACTATTAAAGTTCCAAACAATTCCCCATAAAAAATGACCCCATTTTGGGGTCATTTCAGACTGTAGACAAATTCGAAGAAAGCGAGTTTGCTTGCATTTTTTTCTTAAAAAAACGTGCCAGTTGTTTTCCATTCCGAACCCCCTTTTAGGGTCATTTTGATTTATTCAACAATACTAAATTACGGGGAGTATCACCAGATAATCCCTCCATCAAGTTTTGTACAGCAAGAGTTGCCATTTTCAATCTTGTGGCAATACTAGCACTCCCGATATGCGGTAAAGTTACTACATTGGGCAATGTTAGCAGCGGGTGGTCCACAGGGACGGGCTCTTCTTCGAATACATCCAATCCAGCCGCCCAAATCTCTCGATTTTCCAGCGCCTGGTACAACGCTTTTTCATCGATAATCCCGCCTCTCGCGGTATTTATGAGCACAGCCGTCTCTTTCATTAATTCCAGCTGTTCCTTGCCAATCATATAAGCGGTTTCCGGTGTGAGCGGCAGCATGACACAAACGAAATCCGAGATTTGGAGCAAATTTCCAAGGGGCTGATATTCGATTCCTAATTCTTTTTCCTGTTCATATTTACGGCTTCGATTAAAATAAACTAAGTTCATATCAAATCCCTTAGCTCTTTTTGCAAGGGCTTCGCCAATCCTGCCTAATCCGATGATACCCAGCGTTGCACCGTGTACATCTTGTCCAGTCAGCTGCATCGGCGACCATGTTTCCCACCTTCCACTCTTTAAATAATCTTCTGCCTCCATCATCCTTCTTGCCGTTGCAAGCAGTAAGCCGAAGGTTAAATCAGCTGTCGTTTCCGTTAAAACCCCCGGTGTGTTCGTTACCATGATGCCCCGTTTTATTGCACTTTGAACATCAATATTATTATGGCCCACTGCCATATTCGCGATGATTTTCAGATTAGGCGCCTGTTCAATCAGTGACTCATCGATTTGTTCCGTCAATAAGCAAAGCAGCCCCTCGACTTCTTTTATTTCTTCTTCAAGGACTTCTCTAGGGACCGGTATATTTTCTTGATCCCACATCCTGACATCATATTTCCGACTAAGACCTTCGATGATTTGTTCTGGCAATTTCCTTGTTATATAAATTTTTGGCTTCAAACCATAACCTCCTATACCGTTTCTTTCCATGGAACGCATACTTGCACCATTCGTCGCCTTCAGTTTTCATTACACAACAATTAATTATAAGAATATTGGAAAAATTACTGGCTTGTTTATTTAATTTTAAATTAAACTAGATAAATAGACCATCCATTTCCAATCAATCTTACTATTAAATTTCTCGATTGCCTGGAAGCTTCCGCTTGACAGTTTCAGTTCATTCAACTAATCATAGAATAATAACCCTTTAAATCTATTCGGTCATTAGTAATATCGCAATTTTCCAGATGAAGTTTATCTCGATTTAGGAGGATATGGGACGTTCATGAAAACGAATACAACATTTAAAATTTATCCAATTATAGCTCCAAGCGCTTTATCTTTAAAAAGTATAAACTTTTATTTAGTTAAACAGGATGAATCTTTAACATTAGTCGATGCAGGTATGAATGATGACGTCTGCTGGAATGCACTGCAGCAAACATTAAAGGAAAATGGATTTACGGTTGGAAATATCACGGAAATTTTGTTAACCCATCACCATGGGGACCATGTTGGGTTGGTCAACCGGATTACCGAACTCCATCCGATTCCCGTTTATGCACATTCTAAATCCATTCCCCGTTTAAAAAGGGACCCTGACTTCTTAAGTATGAGAATTGAATTTTATAAGCAGCTATACCTTGAGATGGGCTGTGGTGAACTTGGAGATAAACAAGTGGCCTACCTATTCAACGCGGTCGATAATAATAAAGATCAAAAATTGAATAGTGACATCATCGCAATCACGGAAAAACAATGGCTGAATTTTGAAGTGATCGAATTTCCCGGGCATGCCCCGGATCAAATTGCTTTCCTTGACCAAGAAGGGAACCGGCTTCTTGCTGGTGATTTATTGATTGAACATATATCAAGCAATGCCTTGATCGAACCAGATGAAAACGGTAATAGAATGCTGACTCTTGTAGATCATATCGATTCATTAAAACGATGTTTAGCATTACAGGTGAATCTCCTCTTTCCTGGTCATGGTAACATCATTGAACAACCTGGTAATCTGATTGAAAAAAGACTCAACAGCATAGAGAGAAAATCACAAAAACTCCTGACCTTGATAGAAACCGGAATTTCTACAGGCAATGAACTGGCTAAGGAATTTTACAAACAAAAGTATATAGCAGAATTCCCGCTCGTCATGTCAGAAATCATCGGCCATTTGGATTATTTAGAATATCAGGGGAAGGTCAAGAAACAACTCGTTGAAAATGTAGTTCATTATCAAGCTAAATGACATCAAAAAGGCTGAAATCATTAAAGATTTCAGCCTTTTCTTGCTGACGAAACTCAGACACACACTACAACCTCTCGGGAAAAAATGCCTTTCCTGGCCACACATCGATCAGCAATTTCAAACCCTGCTTCTTTAATCATATGATCCATCGTGTCGATCGTTACGACGACGACCTTGTCAGCAAAGCCCCTGGCATGTTTAAGGATCGATAGCTGATCTTCCGGCGTCGCATGTGTATATAAATTGTAAGGCATATCGATAATCGCTACATCATATTTACTGGTGACCTCCGAAATCGGACCTGTAGTTACATCACCTTCGAGTCCGAAATAGGCAATGTTCTCCCTAGAACCGTCGGTAACAAGCGGGTTGATATCCCGGCCAACAATATTGATCCCCATCGACAGGGCTTCTACCAATACCGTTCCAATTCCGCAGCATGGATCAATTGCCTTCACTCCATCCGGATGTGGAACGGCTATGTTGGCAATGGCCCTCGCTACTCTTGTGCTAAGCGCTGTTGAATATTCACGGGGCTTCTTCATATGTTTTAACCAAACCGCTTCAGGTTTGATATACTTCCCAAAATACCAACGCCCGCCCAAGGTCACGATTCCAAAGACCTGGTCAGGATTACGTACATCGGCATTCCCCTGAATGTGCCAGCCAATCTCACGTTCAATTTCACGCTGTCCATCATAATCTATTTTTGCGTCTTTATTCAGATCATTAATTTTCACGAATAATACTTTGAACGTCGAATCAGGCAAATAAATACCCTTCACTTGCTCAACGATTTCGGATATGCTTTCCCCTTCAAACATGACGTCGACCCGTCCTTTTATAAAAGGGCTCCTGCTCGGTTCAATAGCTATATCGCTTTTCAAAATATTTCCTGAAGTCTCAAAGCCAAAGAACGAGCGCATCTCCATTTTAGATAATGAGCGTTCGTCAGGGCTGCATGTAAACGTATATATATATGCCGGTATGCGGCTATGCTTAGTCAATCCATTCCCATCCTTCATTACTTTAGATTATATCTTTCTATCAAACATAGCTGTAATAGTATAGAAAAGCAAATGGAATCGTGCAGAAAAAAGCAGGAATGCTTTTCTTTCAACACTCCCGCTGTTATTTTTTCAATGTTCCATCACTAAAGGAAGGGAATTATTAATCCAATTTATACAGCCGGCTATTTATATACTTTGCACGGGCCTCAATGAATTTCAGGATGAATTCGGGCTCATTATCAAATTTCACCTTGTTTCCCTTGATATATGGATCTTTTGAAACATAAGGTCTTATTTGATCATGCATTTCCTGAATGATAGGTTTCATATAGCCAACGTTAAAATGATTGTTCAAAATCTCCTTAAGAAGTTCTTGGTATCGTACACGAAATTCCCTTACATCAAGGATTCTAGCAGTCAATGTATTGAATCCCTCGATTCCCACATAATCCTCCTCCATCACTTTCCCGTTAACATCCCTGCCCCATGTCGCATCATAATCCCATGGAATCATTTCAAAGAGTCCAGTATCTCCATTTCGATACAAGGCATAGTTATGAACGAACCCATCAAAGTTTTGCGTGAATATGACACCGGCCAGCCAGCGGAGGTACTTTTCTACATCGACATATTTTACGATTTCCTTTTCAAAATCCACTCTTGAAATTGTATTGATCTGAATGATCAACTCTTGTAAATATAATTCATCCTTTGCTGTCCCGCATTTTTTTTGATAGCCCATCTCCAACGATTTTTTGATTCCTTTATCCAAATCGCTCATCAATGAGAAATTGGCATCACCATCCACTGCATAGAAAATGGACCCCTTGGGCAGCCCCCTTTTCTTCAAATAATATTCATCCACCGATTCCAATTCCAGGTATATCCCTTCGTCCTTTCCGTTCAGATTCAGGAAAACGAACTGGGAGTTCGGTGATAAGGTGCCTATATCCGCAAAAAAGTCTAAAGATAATTTATTTCTTAGTAAAGATTTATCTTTATATTCGGCATTTAAATGAACTTCCTTGGCATTCTTATAAGTATTAGGTTTATAAAAGATTACATTATAGGATTTTTTGTGAAAACCGCGGATATGTGAGCCACGGTAAACAATATCAATATCCAGTTTTTTTCTGTTAAGTGTTAACTTTGCCGGTAAAGGATCATTGCACCATATATCTCTGCGAAGTTCCATTAAATTAACTGGTGGAATAAAAAGCTGGTACACAGGCAGCTTCTTGTCAGAATTCATATAACCCTTCACTTCCCTTTCACTTTCATATTAAATTATGAAAAAAAGCGAGGGGTGTCACCAAAAACAAATTTTTATTAAAAATTGTGCTATTATCTCTGGCATATTACGTACAAGCGCATAGTTTAACGTATAGAAAGGGGGATATATAAATATGTCTGACATCATTCGAAATATTCAAAATGCGGTGGATAGAGCCAATTCCTTCGGGTTAGGCGATTTCATGTATAATGACCCATTTTCAAAAGGCCGTTCTTCACGTAAAAAAAACAATAATAGGCGAACTTCCCGCAGAAGCACTAAACGTTGCACTAGCAGGAGGAGGTCCACTCGCAGCACGCAAAGACGCACTAGCAGGAGAAGGTCCACTTTCAGTACGCAAAGACGCACTAGCAGGAGGAGGTCCACTTGCCGTACGCAAAGGCGCACTAGCAGGAGGAGGTCCACTTGCAACAGACAAAGGCACTCCAACAGAAACCGGTGTTCGTCCAACCACTGCAGTTGGCTTTGCGGCAATATCTTTCGCAATAAACGGAGAAGGTGCTTCTAGTTTCATGGTACCGTTTTAATGTACAACTAATATTTTTTTACTGGATATTAAGCTTTACTTTAAAGTCCAATTTCTATAAAAAAACACAAACTCGTCCTATAGGTAGGGGCGAGTTTTGTGTTTTTAAAATTATCACGATCGTTAAATCCATTCAAATGTCCCGTTCCTTAAACAATAAAAAACACTGCCATTTATAATGAGAGTGGACAATTTAGTATCGGAAATATTATTATCGCACAAATAAATTAGGTTCTTCTTGCAACATTTCATTTAAAGATAATTTACTGTTCAATTAAATTTGCTAACGATTGAGAAATACTAGCCAATTGGCCGAAAATATCAAACTTGCCTACTACTGTTAGTCCAACTCTAGCATAATCCTGTCGAAGCCATACCAGCAGCAGGTTAACATCAGTTCCACTAATATTTTCATTAAATCCGCAACTCCATCATTTATGTGCCATGTACCCGAATCTATAAAAAAGGACCCTACCCTCATACATAAGGTAGGATCCTTCCAGTTTCGCTTATTTAACGGAGACCAATTCGAACTGTGCATACACATCCTTCAGCCCTGCTTGGATGGCTTGACCAGCCTTCCCACGATAATGCATTTGCACACGATCAATCAATTCTTCGATACCATCTTTCAGGCAATAACCGCGCAGCAGTTGACGAATGAATTCCCTGCCATGTTCTGTAGCAAGTGTACAGGAAGCCTCGACTATTACTCCATATTTAAAGTCAAGCTCTACCGTGATCGTGATGGAATCATATATATTTCTCGCCGCCATCCCTTGTGGAAGCTTTGCATGCCCTGCAATAAAGTATGTGTTCATCATCTGATCTCCTCTATCTATAGTTAATGTACGGAAACTTGCTCGAAGGGCCATGCAGGCAATTGCTTACGAAGCTCTTTATCTTGTCTGTAGCCAAGTGTGTATTCACCCTGCATTACAGTATGAATCTCACGGGTTCCTTCGTAAATGACCGGTGCTTTTGAATTCCGCAGAAAACGTTCGACTGGATATTCATCCGAGTAGCCATAGGCACCATGAATTTGAACAGCATCATTGGCCGCTTCGTTAGCAGCATTACATGATATCCACTTGGCAAGTGATGTTTCCTTCGTATTCCTTTTTCCTTGATTTTTTAAGGTACCCGCTTTAAAGACCAGCAATCTTGAAATCTCTAAATTTGCGGTCATCTTGGCAATCATCTGTTGAACGAGCTGATGCCTGCCAATCTCTTTTCCGAAGGTACTTCGTTCATGGCAATACTTCAAGCTTGCTTCCAGGCTTGCTTCTATTAATCCTACAGCACCTGCGGCAACTGTAAACCGGCCGCTGTCCAATGCCGACATGGAAATTTTAAAGCCTTCTCCTTCTTCACCAAGCCTATTCTCCACCGGAACTTTTACATCCGTTAAAAAGATTTCACCTGTATTTCCGGCGCGAATACCCAATTTCCCTTTAATGGCTTTCGACTCCACTCCCTCAAAAGTCCGTTCCACAATAAAAGCAGTGATTCCCCTTGAACCGGCATCATGATCAGTCTTGGCGAAAATGAGGAAATGATCTGCATAATCACAGAGCGAAATCCATGTTTTAGATCCGTTCAAGATATAATGGTCCCCAACACGTTTTGCCGTTGTTTTCATTGCCGCAACGTCAGACCCTGCATTCGGTTCAGTCAGTCCAAAAGCGCCAATTTTGGTCCCTTTTGCCTGGGGAACTAAATATTTCTGTTTTTGTTCTTCCGTCCCCCATTGCAGCAGGGTCATGCTATTCAACCCTGTATGTACAGAAACTGCAGTTCGGTAAGCCGTATCGCCTCGCTCCAGCTCTTCACAGACGATGGCCAGGGTATTATAATCCATTCCGACTCCACCATACTCTTCGGGTATACAAACGCCCATCAACTGCAATTCCGCTAACCTTTTTAAAATATGTGGCTGGAATTGACCTTGCCTATCCCACTCTTGAATATATGGGATAATTTCCTTATCCACAAATTTCCTTACCACTTTCTTCACACTTTGCTGCTCTTCTGTTAATTCGAAATTCATCATTAAAATTCCTCCTAAATAATTTTATTTTCCTTGAATTTGCTTATTTGGTCTGGTCTATATCCAATTTCCGCCAAAATGGAGTCGGTATGCTCACCATAGAGCGGCGGATGCTTTCTCATCGTAACCGGCGTTTTTGAAAGGTTCAGGGGCGACCCCGTCACTCTAAGATCTTCGATTGTAGGATGTTCCATGTTCACCAACATGCCTCTTGCGATAATTTGTGGATCCTCGAACATCTCTGCGATATCATTAATCGGACCATTGGGTATCCCTGCATCATCAAACAGCCTTTTCCATTGTTTCTTTGTCTTTCCGCTCAACGAATCCTCTATTATCGGTATTAATTCTTCCTTGTTAAGCAAACGTTTTTCATTTTGCTTAAACTGTTCCTGCTCGGCTAAATCAGGTCTGCCTATAACGGTTGAAAATCTCCTGAACTGATCATCATTTCCTACTGCCACAACAAGCTCTCCATCGCTTGTCCGGAACGTCTGGTATGGAACGATATTGGGATGTTGGTTTCCCATCCGTTCAGGGGTCAAGCCACTGAATAAGTAGTTGCTGGCGACATTCACCAATGAAGAGACCTGACAATCCATTAATGAAATATCAATTTCCTGTCCTTCCCCCGCTCTATCCCTATGATGTAAAGCGGATAAAATGCCAATGCAAGTATACAAGCCAGTCAATATGTCAGCTATGGCCACTCCGACTTTCACCGGACTCCCATCTTTTTCTCCTGTGATGCTCATCAAACCACTCATCGCTTGAATGATATAATCATAGCCAGGTAAATCTTTATAAGGACCGGTTAAACCAAATCCCGTAATCGAGGCCATGATCAGTTTGGGGTTACATTCCTTTAAATTTTCATAACCTAACCCCATTTTTTCCAATGTACCCGTCTTGAAATTTTGAATCAATATATCTCCTGAACCCACTAACTTCCGGAAAATCTCTTTCCCTTGTTCCGACTTTAAATTCAAGGTCATGCTTTGCTTATTTCGATTGGCACATAAATAGTAAGCGCTTTCTCCTTGGGCGAATGGCGGACCCCATCCTCTCGTTTCATCACCTGACTCATGATGCTCGATTTTAATTACATCGGCACCCAAATCACCGAGGATCATTGAACAAAACGGCCCCGCCAATACACGGGATACATCGATAATCCTGACTCCTTCCAAAGCTCCATTCATATCATCACCCCTTTCAAAAACTGTCGGGATACACAAAAAAGAGCCAGTAAAACCAACAATGTCATACATTGATGTTTCACTGACCCTTATCCACGAACTGTCTTCCTGCAAAGGAAGATCAAGTGAACCAAGTCAATTTTTATGGATTCCAGATTTATGACAAGCCGGCCATGCAACAAGGTAACTTGCTGTCATCGGTTTGGTAAATTAAGTATAGAGCCATTGTTTGAATTTTGCAATAATTTTGTTCAGCTGTTTTTATTACTTCCATTGAAATACTATTTAGCATACTTCCCGTTTAATATAAAAATACATCCCTCAATCCAGAGTAATCGGAAATTGCCTTTATTCGTGAGGCATGTGATGATTGAATATGCATAACTGTCAATATATGAATTTTTCATACTATCAATTATCGCTCGACAGAAAAGAAAAGATTAAAAGGAGATGGCGAAATGGACAATAAAAAAGCGGAAATAATCAAAGCGATTAAGAAATACCACACAATTATCATTCATCGCCATGTTAATCCGGACCCGGATGCATTGGGATCACAAATCGGTTTAAAGAAACTATTGAAGCATTCCTATCCTTCTAAAGAAGTCTATGCGGTAGGCGAGGAAATGGATAAGCTTCTATTCATTGGTGATATGGATGTCATTTCCGATAACAAATACAAAGGTGCCTTAGTGATTGTTTGTGATACTGCCAACATTTCACGGATCAGTGATTCCCGATTTGATCACGGGGACATGCTAATCAAAATTGACCACCACCCCGATTATGAGCAATTTGGTGATCTTTCTTGGGTCGACCCCTCTTATAGCTCTGCCAGTGAAATGCTTGTTGATTTATTCTTGGAATTTCCAGAAGGCTTTATCATGAATAAAGAAGCGGCTAAATCCTTTTATGCAGGAATACTTAGTGATACAGGTAATTTCATGAATGGGAATACCACTCCAAGGACATTAAAAATTGTTTCGCACTTAAGAACTTATAATATTCAGCCAGAAAGAATCCACAACAACCTTAATGTAAAGGCGAAAAACGCTTCCCGACTTCAAAAAGACATTCTCATGAGCTTCAAGGTAACCGATAAAGGGGTAGCTTACTTCATTATTACGGAGGATCTTTTAAAAATGTATGGTGTGGATCGACTCGAAGCTTCGAATTTAGTTAATACGCTATCAAGTGTAAGGGGCAATAAAATCTGGGCTTTCTTCATCGAATATCCTTCTGAAACCCGTGTCAGGATACGTTCACGGAATATACCCATCGCTTCAGTCGCACGTCAATTCAATGGAGGAGGACATTCACTGGCTTCAGGCGCTACCATCCATTCCTGGGAAGAGGTTGATCAAGTTATCCAAGCACTGGATCAAGCCTGTCCATAACAGGATGTGCATGATTTCTTTATCATGACAGCAATCATTTCCCTGTCGAGTTTATATGTATGATTATATTCCCAGGTCCAATACAACGGAATAAACCGACCTAAATTGGGGATTATTTCGACCTTTTCCGGAATTATTCCGGCCTTTACCTGATTACAAAAAAAGCGCCAAAGCCAGGATGACTGAGGCGCTTGCTTATTTCAATTTATTTGGACACTTCTTCAAGAATTGATAAATCGATCATGCCTTTTATATCACTGGTAGGGATATAACCAGCTTCTTTGCTTATGTCGGCCATTTCCTGAATGACTTGCTCATTAACTTCAGTTGTCACTTCAAGGCGTGAAAATGCTGAAGCCACTTCTTCTTTACTTAATTCTTTACCAGTCAGTTCCTTTAAATGCTTAATAACCAGTTCTTGGCTTTCTTCAGGGTTGTCTTGAATAAATTTCACCGCTTTTTCATGCGCCTTCAAATAGGAAGCAGCGAGCCCCTTTTTATCCAAGAACTTCTGGCTTGCAGCCACTACCGTGTTAGGTGAATCTTTTCCCCATGCAAATTGATCCCAGTCAAGCACTAACTTTCCTTTTGCCTGGTTTTCCAATACATAACCCCATGGTTCCTGGGTAGCTGCTGCATCGACGGACTTTTGGACAAAAAGGGCGGTTGTGTCAGCAGGTGCTGCCGCATAAAGCTCAACTGTCCCCCCATTTGTAGTCGGTTTTAAGTCAACATCTTGAAGGGCCTTCCTAAGCATGACATCCTGTGTGCTCCCAATGACGGGAATCGCTACCTTTTTACCGTCCAAATCTTTTAAATCCGTAACCTTGCTGCCCTCGCTAGCCACTAGTACGGCACCTCCATTAACAGCCCCGGAGATCAGGTGGTATTCAGGGTTTTTTACGTAAAAGTTAAGCAATGGACCAGGTCCGACCGTTCCGACATCAATGGCGTTTGTGGCCATTGCTTCCATGAATAATCCGCCATTGGCCACTGTTTTGGTTTCAATCTTAACATCTTTACCGAACTCTTCTTCGAAAAAGCCTTTTTCAAGTGCAATGATCGTTGCACTGTGAGTTAAGTTAGGAAAATATCCGATTTTCACGGATTTTTTCCCCGAACCTTTTCCTTCTTCATCATTACTGCTGGTTTGAGTGCATCCGCTTACTATTCCAATTAACAATACAGACAGAATAAGGGCAAAAAATGATTTTTTCAGCATATTTTTCTCTCCTTTTGAACTATTATTTTATTAAACTACCGTTGATTCACTCCCCATTTCAGTTGAACATTACGTTCAAGGCGGGAGAAGACAACATTATCCACGATTGTTCCTATGATTGCTATTATGATCATCACGGAGATGACCAAATCCATTTGTCCCAGTGATCTGCCCATTTCCAGCAATTGTCCAAGACCGCCTCCCCCGCCAAGTAATTCACCGGCCATCAATGCACGCCAGGAAAAGGCCCATGCAATCCGCAGACCGGATATTATTTGCGGGACGGATGCTGGTAAAATCACGGTACGAAGAAAATGAAATCCTGTCGATCCATATGTTTTGGCAACCCGCTGATACAACTGGGGTACATTCCGGAATCCACTGGTTGCATTAACCGTCATCGTCCAAGTTGCGCCGATGGTGACGATAAAGAGAATCGAAAAATCATTCAATCCAAACCAAATGATCGCTAAAGGGAACCAGACGATACTCGGGATGGACTGTAATGCCGTCACGACGAATCCTAAAGTGTCTTCAACCAATTTAAAGCGCCAAATGAAATATCCTAATATTAGACCTACTATAATGGCAATCGTAAAGCCGATCAGGATACGGCCAAGGCTTTTTCCGATCGCTTCGGTTATTTGTCCGCTCATCAGTCCATTAAAAAGAGTTTCCAAAACCTGAGTCAGGCTTGGGAACATGAACTCCGGAAGACTGGAAAGTCTAGATGTGACTTCCCATATCCCCGCTATCATCGCGATGAATATGATTCGTCTTAAAGCTGTAATCATTCCCCATTTCCTCCTTCAGCACTTTTTCAATTTCCTCCTGTAAAATCGATAGAACCCTTTGTTCTGTATGTAAAGTTACACTATCCGGCATAACTCCATCTTTCATGGAAGGGACGGAAATCGTCTCTTTAATTTTCCCTGGACGGGTTGCAAAGACGATGATTTTTTCGGAAAGCTGAACAGCCTCACGAATATTATGGGTCACGAAAAAGATTGTCACTTTAGTTTTTCTCCAGATTTCGAGCAGCTCTTTATGCAAGACCATCCTCGTTTGCTCATCAAGTGCAGAGAATGGCTCATCCATCAACAGGATATCCGGTTCCATCACCAACGCTCTTGCGATGGCTACCCTCTGTTTCATGCCCCCTGAGAGTTGATGTGGATAGGAGTCAACATATCGGCTGAGGTGAACCATCTTTAAAATGTCCAATGCCTTGGCTTTAGCCTCTTCATTGGGAATTTTCTTTAACTTCAATCCGTATGTAACATTTTCAAGTACCGTCAACCAAGGAAATAACCCTGCCTCTTGAAACACTACGACCCGTTCCGGACCTGGCTTCATCACTTTTTTCCCAGCTACACGTATTTCACCTACATCTGCCTTATCAAGGCCGGCAATTAGATAAAGGAGTGTGGATTTTCCACATCCTGAAGGACCTACGATCGAAACGAAGCTTCCTTTCTCGACCTCTATGTTTATCTTATCGAGCACCTTTATGCTTTCTTTCTTTTCATTCTTAAAACTTTTTTCAATGCCATCTATTGTTAAATACATAAAGTCACCCCACTTTTATATCACATCGATTACTAAACATTATTTCTTAATAATGATTAATCCAATGGTTTTTGTCAACTATAAAAATGCAAAAATTCTAATTTATCGGTATCTTTCTATCTAACTGTCAATACATTGATATATATTCCAATTTTACATAAAGATACATATGAACAAATTCCATTCAACAAATAAAAAACCTGAGCCCATTCTAGGGTTCAGGCCAATTTTGATTATCTTTTTTAAGTTTAGTTAACCGAGGTTATCAGCACTCATTCGATGACCTTAAAAAATCCTGCTTCCATACAATTTATCCTTCATCTTTTGTGTCCTTGCATGCAGAGGCTTTTTCAAAATGATACCTAAGATGAGCGTGATTATTAAAAAGAGAATCAAGATAAAAATGTCCTTGCCAGCTACGCTCCAAGTTATTCCCCCAACAGATTCACGAAGTAAACCCACAGCATAGGTGAATGGCAAGAAAGGGTTAATATGTTGAAAAAAGGGCGGTGTGACTTGAATGGGGAAGGTGCCTCCTGAACTGGATATTTGAAGGACCATCAAGACGACGCTTATCCCTTTTCCAACATTTCCAAGAACGGAAACGAAGGTGTAGACAATGAGTGTAAATACTGTACTAATCAGAACAGAAAACAGGATGTACTCAAATTTATCCGCTACATAAACACCGATAAGGATGATATTCCCAATGGAAACACTAAGAGCCTGCAATACCCCAATGATGAAAAATATAAGATACCGCCCGATATAAATTTGATATGGGTTGTAGACTTTTTGAGAAACTCCCACACTAAGCATGGAAATCAATATTGTACCGCCGACCCAAAGGGAAAGTGCCGTAAAGAAAGGAGACATGGCGGACCCATAGTTCGGAATCGGAAAAAGACTGTGTTTATTGAGCAGCACTGGTTCTGAAAAAAATTCACTTTCTTGTTCAATATCATTCCTTAGGAAATCGATCACTTCTTCCATATTATAAGACTTATCGATTTCCCTCATTTTATTAGCTAGAGCCTTTATTTTCGTTTCGATTTCCGGAAACTTATTCTGTAACTTATCGATATCCCCTGTACGTGTTTCCAGTGTTCGATTGGTCTCATTCAACAGTGTCCTCACCTCAGGAAGAACCTTGGTGCCCTCATCCATCGTAAGCTGGACATTATTCAATATTGATTCCGTTTCATTCCAGATTTCATTGAATTTTGGCCCTGTTTCCTTTGAATAGTTCTCCTGGAATCTTGCCAAGACTTGATCATTATCCCCGCCAAGTTCGATAAGATTGCCGAAGGCTCGGTTATTCAGCGCTTGAAGTTGGTTCGAAGTATTATCCCTTAGTTCATCAACTAGCTGTATTTCTGGCTGAAGCAAGTTTTTCTCATTAAATTGATTGACTCTCACCAATAAATTATACATACTGTCCAAAAGGTACAACTCTTTATTTATCCTCGTTACCCCTTGTTCAACTAGCTGATCCGACTCATTGCCAGGCAAATCCTGACCTGTTAGCCGGTTCGCCAGCACTAGAACGGATTCATTATCGCTCCTGATATTCGCAATATCATTTTTCAAGAGGGGATTGATTCCTTCGAATGCCTGCCTTGTTGAATCTACATAACTAGAAACGCCCGATACCAATTTGTCCTTCTGCGACGTTATTCCTTCTATTGAATCCAAACCATCATTAACCCTCTTAATGATATCTTCAGCCTTTTTAACATGTGTTTGAACGGTTTTGATATTTTGTTCAAGCTCAGGCAGTTCACCCTCTAATAAATACACCATATTCTTCATTTTTTGAATCGTCGGCAACTCGTTTTGCAAGGTGATCCCCAATTCATTAAAGATTGTAAGGATACTCCCACTGGCCGATTTGATAAAGGTTTTGCTCACATTGTCCACAATGCTGTTTGCACCCGCTGCCGTAATTTTAGGAGCAATGGAATTGATTTTTTCATTAACATAGTAATCAATCTCCGCCTTCTTAGGGTCATCGGTCATGATTGTCGCAATATGTTCGGAAAAATTCTCCGGAATGATGATGGATGCATAATAATCTCCCTTTTCCACCTTTGATATCGCCTCTTTTTCCGATGTGAATCTCCAGCCTAAATCCTTATTCTCCTTCAACCCCTCTATGACTTCCTTGCCTATGTTCACGGCTTCGCCATTTAACTCCGCACCTTTATCATTATTGGCAACACCGACAAGAATTCCTTCCGTATTTGCATACGGGTCCCAAGATGCGACAATATTAAACCACGCATAAATGGAAGGGATGAACATGAGAAAAACAACTACGATACAAACAAAGAAATTTTTATAAATGCTTTTTAAATCGTCAATGAAAATTTCCTGAATATTTCTCAAAACATACCCCCGTGCAAAGTATTTTGATACTATTATTCGAAGAAATTTCTTAATCGATACTAAGTAAACATATCCATGGATTAATTAAACCAATTAAAAAGAAGCAAGTAATGAGCTACTTGCTTCCTGAGATTTCACTTATTATGAATGCCTGGTTAAAAAGGAAGTTGTTTCATAATTATGATTAATTCTTCTTGATCTATCGCACCTATTGAATAAATCTATCAATTTATGTAAGATGGGTTCCCAAATTCAAAAACGATTTCATGTCTTTTTCCTTTTTAGTTACAGAATAAACGGCTTGCTGTAAGAACATACTATCCAAACTAACTGTCGGGAGTTTTGCAAGGGAGAAATAGTCATGTCAGAAGCCGTTGAAATAATCTTTCGAACCTTTACCTCTTTTATTTTATTATGGGTATTTGTCCATCTCCTCGGTAAACAGACGATTGCCCAGAGTACCTATCACCTTTATATTGCTTCAATTACGATGGGGACAATTGCAGGAAATCTAGCATTCAATATTAAAATTAAATTCCTGTATTTTATCATTGCAATTGTTATTATGGGTACCGTCGTTTTTATGCTGAATCTTCTAGCGGTTCGAAATCCGCGCTTCGGGAAATGGATCGCTGGAGAACCTGCTACCTTAATTCAAAAAGGAAAAATTCTCGAAGAGTCAATGGAACGAATGGGGTATTCACTGGATTCTCTTAAACAGGCTTTGCGCGGAAAAGATATCTTCAACATAGAAGAAGTGGAATGTGCCATTTTAGAGATAAATGGCTCCCTCTCTGTATTAAAAAAAGAACAATACCAAAATACCACCAAGCAGGATTTACCTTTACTGCCCGCAGCAGGAACTGTACCGATTGAACTGGTCTATGACGGGAAGATCTTATATGATAACTTATCCAAACATACCTACGATGACGAATGGTTAATGGCTGAACTCACAAAAAGAAACCTTGATGTTTTTGATATCTCGTATGCTGTCGTAGGGACAAAAGGAAATTTGTATATTGATTTGATTAAGGATCATTCAAGGGAATAATCTTTTGCTTTTCAGTGAGTATCTTAATCAAGATTAATAATATCTTATCAATTTTGTTAAATTTATCGCATTGGGTAATTGGATAGCAGCAATAATAAAAGTGGTTTTTCCAGAAGAAAAAACCACTTTTTCAGCCTATGATGATTTAACTCTTTTCAATCACGTTTATCAATTCCCTTAAATAATCCGGTAGATCAGGCGGACGCCTGCTTGATACAAGGTTTCCATCTACGACGACGGGCTTATCTATCCAAGTTGCCCCTGCATTTTCCATATCATCTTTAATGCCCGGTGTACTCGTTACATTCTTCCCATGTAAAATTTTAGCTGAGATCAACACCCAACCAGCGTGACAAATTTGCCCGATGGGTTTTTTATTTTCTTCCATGCTTTGGATAAGTGATATCACTTCGGGAAACCGGCGAATTTTGTCAGGTGCCCATCCGCCCGGTACAAGAATGGCATCATATTCTTCAGCCTTAATACTGCCATACTCATATTCAGATATAGCTGGTACACCATATTTTCCAATGTATGTTTCATTCGCCTTTTCTCCAGCGAGGTGAACAATCGCTCCTTCTTCTTTTAGTCGTAAAATCGGATACCAGAGCTCTAAATCTTCAAAATCATGGTGCACAAGACTGATTATTTTCTTTCCTGCTAATCTCATGAAAATCTCTCCTTCTTTTTTACCATTCTTCCCTCTTACTTCCCTTATTCTACTGCCTGTACACTTTACATGCATTAACCGATGCATCAATATTTGGTCTAAAAATCAACCTTTACCAAGTATAACCCAGCTGCCTCCGCCATACGGCCCGTTTGGATTCTTTCTTTTGACTCTAAGATACTTGGTATACTTTCAGCATCTATTTCACCCAACCCAACTTCTATCAACGTCCCGACAATCTTTCTAACCATATTATAAAGAAATCCATCGCCTCGCACTATAACTTGGATGAAACCGGCATTTTCTTCTATATCAATGGAATATATTTCACGCACCATGGATTTTTTCTTAGACTTTGCATTTGAAAAAGCAGTGAAATCATGTTCACCTATAAAATGTTGACATGCTTTTTTCATTCTTGTGATATCCAGCTTTTTCTCTACATGCATACTGTACTTTCGCATGAAAGGATTTGTATATTGCTCGTTCCAGATCTTATACAAATAGGTTTTATCCTTAGCATTATAACGGGCATGAAAACGTTCAGGAACTAGCCTGACCTCGACAATGCTGATATCTCTTGGTAAATATCTATTCAAATAATTCATGATTTCAGCTTCAGTCAAATTTTCACCGATCTTAAAATTGGCGATTTGAGCAAGGGCATGTACACCGGCATCCGTTCTGCTGCATCCGATGATCTCGATTTTTTCCCCTACCATTTCCGTTAATACATTTTCTATTTTTCCTTGAATCGTATCATCACTATTACCGAGTCGTTGCCAACCTTTATAGCGCCCGCCATCATATTGAATGGTCAATTTATAATTGTTCATTGCTTCCTCCTATTACTGTATAGCCCTCTAAACAGAAAATTCTTGATAAAATACAAGCCCCCATACAACTCCTGCTGTATGAGGGAACAGATGGTCTTTCCTTAGAAACACATTTAAAATGTTAAGTTGTTAATGGGTTATATATCATAAAATAATGAGTTTTGTCCCTTTATTCCCTAACTTCCACAAGTCTACAGTGCATGCAGTAAAAGGAGGTCCATTTTCATGTTTCGTTTTGGATCACCCCACCGCTTACAAGGACCATGATTTATGTAAAGATATACATATTATCTATGCCATTCGATAGTAAATCCTAGCTATCAAAGTGAAATGCACTTCTGCATAGTGTACCAAAGTGGCTAACGTCATGCAACGAACGATACACCGTCATGTTCAGTTTCTGTGCAACTTTGTGCGATGCATACACAACACAGGAAAAAATAAATTGAAGTAAAGCACCTGTTAATTGAAGAAAGGTCATCAGTATTATCAAAAACTTAAACACCAAATATCACTGTTCCCTAAATCATATATACAAAAGGAAATATTAATAAAATTGAATTTACAATGATAGCACTAAGCGTCCAAATCTATGCGCATAACATTGACGGTTTCTGATAATACCATCATATATCTCAAGAAATTGTTCTCGATTAAATTGCTTCAAGTTTGGTTGGATAAAAACATCGTAATTATGGTCTGCTGTATCGAAATTACTGCTATGAACAAATTGTTGGATGAGCAGGTCATAATACTTATCTACTCAATCGTTCTCTGTAGCCCACTTCAACAATAATTCTCTTTCCTCATTATCTAGTATATGTTGCTCATTAAAACCTTTCTTCAGAGTATGTTCAGTCCTGTGTATTTCTTTAGTCAAGTAATCGATATGCTTTTCCATGTTTTCTCTTAAAAATTGAGCACGAACTTTGAACTTCATTTTATATTTGCTTATTTATCAAGCTTTCTAAGACAACTCCTCTTTCTCTGAGTCTTGTCTTATTGGATATCAGTTTAATTTCTCACTCAAAAGTCAGCTCCAGAGATATTCTCCAAGGAGGCTTCTTTTTCTTGTTTTAGTTTAAAGTCGGGTCTCCATTTTCTTAGAGTACATTAATTTATTAGCATTTTATCTAATTCACGAACTTTATCATATGACTCCAATAGTTGTTCAGGTATTAATGTTCTCCCATAATCCCAAGCATTAGTTTCTATTTCAGATTTTAGCTTTTCTTTTTCTTCTTCGTGACCATACATTAAAATCCTTAAATCATGTTTGTTTTTCTTAAAATCTAAATAATAACCAATCATACGATAAAGAATAATTTTAACAAAGTCTTCCTCTGTCTCTTTAATTCTAATTTTCCCTTTATAACCGTTAACTTGAAGGTAATTGAATTTTATAGTATTGGCATTTAATGTGTTATTAATTATCTTTTCGATATCGCTTATATAAAGCATTTAACTATCACTTCCCTTTTAAAGACTTACTTCATTATAGATTAAGTTATTCTTCCTTTATCAATATAATAAACTGTTGAGATATTAAAATCACACAGTTAAAAATAAAGGGAATATTTACTATATAATACTGAAGTGGAGGGTAAGTCATACGAGAAGTGTAATTAATCCCCTAATAGAACCCCTAAAAGGAAAGGAATTTACTTTTAATTACTCTTCCATACTTTCCTCCTTCTATTTATTTCACTTTAAAACTTTCTATCATTGGTTGTAATTCTTCTTGATATTGTTCTACCATCATTTCAAGTGAAGGAATTGTATTATACTTTTCCAAGCCAAGAAACGTAATGAAGTGCTACATTATGCGCAATATCAAAGTAGGGGACAGATTCGTGTCACTCTCTGTGAGCTGAAAATTTATCTTTGAAGTCTTTCATTGTTTGCTATATTTTCCATAGTCTTCATGCGTCATGTTCAGAGCTTCCAAGAAGTATTCCCGTGCATGGTATTTGGTAGTAAAGGTAATCCAACACATTATAGTAAAGTGGATTTTACCGAAGAATATGATTATGTACCTTTTAAAGAAAAGCCAAAAAGATGGTCTTCTTTTTACCTCCATAGTTAGCTGAATAAGCGAAAGGCTTTGCCTACAGTTCCTTGAAATATTAATTATTTCAAATAATTGTCCTGTAATACGTTTTAATCCTTCTCTATCCGCCACCAATTGAGTAAATAATACATAATGAACTATATCTTTAAAAACAAGAAAAGGCTCAAACCCTTGTTATATCAAGGATTTGAGCCTTTGGTAGTTGATGACCTGTGAGGGATTCGAACCCACGACCCCTTCCCTGTCAAGGAAGTGCTCTCCCACTGAGCTAACAAGTCGTATGTAAATCAAGCCCTTTAGAGCTTGCTTTTAAACCTTACTTAGTTGCTGACTTCTTTTCTGAACAAGATTTATTATATAGTGGTATTCAAAATAAAACAAGTAGTTTTGCTAAAAAAGTTTTTGTCGTAAAATGTCTGTGAAGTTAATCCTTGAAAGTTGCAAGCTTGTAAGAACCAGTTCAATAATTAAACTATTACATCTTTATTAGTTCCCTATATCCGTTATCTCCAGATCTTCGTAAAGCAACATGGGCCAAATTGAGGACGTATCTTTTCTCTTTATAGTCAGATATTGTCTGTGTCTTTATTTTAGTCATTCTACTGAGAGGATGACACTGAATAAGGTCATTGTATTTGAGAATTTGTTCAAGAGAGTTTACTCTTTTTTCTCGATAAACGTTTTTTTTGAACAAAGTCAAAGAAAAAAGAAGCCAGCAGGATCTGACCCCAAAATTTCTCAGAATAGAATCCACCTAACCTTTTATGAGGAAAATCCTAGGATCCTACACATAAGTTTTACTCAACTTTAATTAACAAATATGATGTCTAGGTGCTCAATCTAGGATTAAGCAAAGAAAAGCAAAAAAGATCTTTACATTGGAGAGGGGAATCTAGCAGCTTGAAAGTTAGTTAAAGGTGCATCTGCTAAAATTTCTCCGTTTGCACTTGCGCTAAATATTACTTGTACACGATCTCCTGCTTGTAACTGAAGGATTGTAGTAACCGATAGTCCAATGGGTCTTGATTTCTCAAAGAACTCATTATCAATATCTAAATCATCTCCGTTTACATTAATTGAAAGGGATGCGACATATTCTTTTGAAGAATGCTTTTTTTTGTCCTTTGAAGAATGATTTTTTTTGCAATAATCACAATTGCAACTAGTTTTTTTACAATAATCACATTTGCAATTATCTTTTTTGTTTTTTGAAGAATTATCGTTTTTACTTTTTGACGGACAAAATGAGACTTTTGCTGTTATCTCATAAATTCCATTCTCAGTTGGAATAAATGTTGATATATGCGGATTATATTCATTTGCTAAATCAAATTGTTCAGTTTGGAATAAAACTTTTACAGAGGGAGTAACCGCTGCTTTGTAAAGTTGCGGTGTGTTCTTATTAGCCCTAAAAGCAGATGCTCTCACTAGCTTATGTTTCTTATGGTCACAGTGACAGTCATTATGTTTCTTGTGGCACAAATGGCAGTCATCGGTGTTCTTTTGATCACAAATACAGTCATTGTGTTTCTTATGACAACAATGACAATCATCCGGTTTCTTTTGATCACAAATACAGTCATTGTGTTTCTTATGACAACAATGACAATCATCCGGTTTCTTTTGATTACAAATACAGTCATTGTGTTTCTTATGACAACGATGACAATCATCGGATTTCTTTTGAACACAAATACAGTCATTGTGTTTCTTATGGCAACAATGACAATCATCCGGTTTCTTTTGAACACAAATACAGTCATTGTGTTTCTTATGGCAACGATGACAATCATCCGGTTTCTTTTGAACACAAATACAGTCATTGTGTTTCTTATGACAACAATGACAGTCATCCGGATTTTTTTGATCACATTTCTTATTAAGATATGTGGTGTCTACAAAGGAATTACAATGTGGGATAAGAATATGATTTTTAATTATAATCACCTTTTTCTTTTTTTATTTTCGGGTTATTTTATTCATTATTAAAAATAATGTTTGTACAATATGGTACAAAAGTGAAAATAATTCTAACCCAAACAGTAAAAAACTACTGGTTTATAACGTTTTTAAGAAGTTGGTTGTTAACAAAAAGGAGTTGAAGTAATATTAGAAAATTAACTTCTTAAATTTTCAAAAACAAGAACAAACAGGTAGTCTAGTTCATTAAGAAACACTAAACAATGTTACTTTGAATGCTGTACTCGACGTTCAATGGATTTATAAGAATAGACACCTAAATATTGCTAATTCGATGGATTCCAGTCATTCACTAAGGAGGAAAATTTATTCAAAATAAAAAAACATTCTATTTTAATAGTTCCTTAGAATGTCAAACTATCGTACAAAAGTCCCCAACTTCACCATGATTTCCCCCTACTTGGACCCATCTTGTTTATACTCCATCACTCACTAGATAACTGCACACACCATATTGTCAAAGAATGGTGTTATAGAACCGCTCTCTTAATCATATCTATATTGAGAAGCAATCCAGCACCCTATAAGTTGGCTATTCGCTCTATCCTCCATTACGTGATATGGGTTCATCAGTGTCTACCTGGTCTTTTACATTCCTTTTATAAAAACAATAAAAATTTATGTTTTTTCACATATTAATAAGACTAATAATAAGGAAGGGGTTTTTGTGGATGTTAATCGTGGAAACAGATTCTTTCTTCTCCATCTGACATTGAGGTAAGGTGTAATGGCACTTCATTATGGATTGATGAAGAACCAGCTACTGTACATATAAGAGGATCGTTAGAAGAAAGGTCAGAAGTTGAAGAGCATAAAGAAGTGACAAAACATTCCCCCCCCTTCACAACCCGAGAAAACAAAATGGAATCATTAAAAAGCTTTTTGCAACCACTGAGAGTTGTCTCTATTAATCCTTCTAGTCCCTAATCATAAATAAACTTTTTGAAAGCAAATCGAATCAACAAAAAATCACCTCCCTTTTTTTGAAATCAAAAAGAAAAGTGATTCAGATAAGTTTTTTTGTTAAAAAGTCCACACATTATATTAACAAAGTCTTAATTTTCTCTTTTTTTATTTCGCTCAACATAAAAAAACGAACAAACGCTCCCCTTTTACTTGCATACAAAACGTACGTTCGCATACAATAATAGCAAGCAAGTCAGCAAAGGAGTGACAGGTAATGAAATATATACTTCGTAAACATATGGAAGAAAATGCTCCATTGGAGATAATTTATCTCTCCGAACAAGGTAAGATTACGCAGCGGAAAATTCAGGTGCTTGAAATTTATCCAGATCATATTCACGCTTTCTGTTTTCTAAGGCAGACAAAACGGACGTTTAAAGTGGCTAATATCCTTTCTGCCCGCCTCATTAAACCCAGGTTTGACAGGTCTGGTTGAAGATTATTAATCAAGGTTCAACCTATTAACTCTTCTTCTTCCTGGATGTCCTTTTCCTGTTCAGTTAACGATTCTTCTTCATCTCTCAGACGATGAGCTAACCTTGAGGCGGCACTCGCGGCAATGCTTGCAACGATATCATCCAGGAAGGTATGCACGATTCCTTCCTGCTTCTTATCAAGTTCGTGTATGACGCCTATTTTATTTTTATCCAAATGGCCAAAGGTCGTTACAGCAATGCTTCCGTAACCGAGTACTGCACCAAAGGCAATCGTTTCATCCACTCCGAATAGCCCTTCATCAGATTCAACAATCGATTGCAGGGGTTCTGATAGCTTTTTTTGCTCTGCCAGTTTATCCAGCTCCACACCGACTAAAATGGCATGTTGAATTTCCCTTTTCAACAGGACACGCTCAACGCTATGGATGCATTCCTCCAGCTTAAGATCAGGTTTGTACTGGAACTGCAATTCATAAACGATTTTTGCAATTGCCTCCACACTGACACCACGCTCTAATAATGTTCGCTTAGCCGCCTTTGTTACTTCCCTGCTGTGTACGTGTACATCTGCCATTTTATTCGCCACCTTTTTTTTGTATTATTTTTCTATATCCTTGTATTATAGCACCTTATAATTTAAATTTTTAGAAAATATAACGAAAATTTTATATTCTAAATTCTTGTCACAGGAAAAAGTCGCAAGGCTATGCTAAAATAATCAAGTAAGTTGTTTTTCATTAATTATCATCGAGGTGCGGAAGAATGAGTTTACGCAAAGGCACAATTAAAGAGTACATGTTTAAAAGCGAAGCTTTAGCAGAAGAATTGGAACTACTTGTTTACTTGCCTGCAAATTTTTCGCCATTGTATAAATATTCGCTTGTGATTGCTCAGGATGGCCGTGATTATTTTCAAATGGGCCGAATTGGTCGGGTAGCAGATGAACTGTTAGGGAACGATGAGATCGAGAATATCATCATTGTCGGCATTCCTTATAAAGACCGCTTTGACCGCAGGCGCAAATATCATCCGGACGGGGAACAGCACATTGCATACATACGTTTTCTTGCCCATGAACTTGTCCCGTTTTTAGATGATGAATTCCCAACCTATCAAATGGGACATGGTCGAACTTTGATCGGTGACTCTCTTGGCGGTACAGTTTCTTTATTGGCCGCACTAAAGTATCCGCATACATTCGGAAAATGCATCATGCAGTCGCCACTTGCCAATGATGCAGTAATGGATGCTGTACGTAATTTTGAGGATCCGCATCTCCTCGAACTTTACCATGTGATCGGGACTGGTGAAACGGATGTTCCGACTACGGATGGCAACAAGGCAAACTTCATAGAACCCAATAGGGAATTGCATAAATTAATAAACCAAAAAGGATTTCCTTGCTTCTATGAAGAATTTGAAGGTAATCATACCTGGAAATACTGGCAGGCAGATTTAAAACGAGCACTATTGGAAATGTTCTAATTTACTCGAAATCATCTCTTTGAGATGGTTTCTAGAAAAAACATGTCCAACTATAATACAACAATAAAAATATCAGGAGGTTTTATTTATGAAATATGGTGTAGCAATTTTCCCTTCAAAAAAACTTCAAGATTTAGCTAACTCCTATCGCAAACGGTATGATACGAAATATGCTTTCATACCACCGCATCTGACGCTTAAACCAACGTTCGAAGCGACGGATATGGAAATTTCAACAATCGCGGAACAATTAAAAGGCATAGCTCAAAAGTGCAGGCCTTTTACGTTGAGCGTAACGAAAACGAAGTCTTTCCAACCCGTAAGCAATACTATTTATTTCAAAGTGGAATTATCCGAAGGGCTTCAAGAGCTGCATGATGCACTTAACAATGAGGACTTCATCAAAAGTGAAAGTGAACATGCATTTGTCCCTCATATTACCATCGCTCAAGATTTATCCGATAATGAGCATTCTGATGTGTTAGGCCAACTAAGCATGCTTGACATCAGCCATGAAGAAGAAGTGAAACGAGTTCACTTGCTGTATCAACTTGAAGACGGGGCATGGACCGTTTATGAAACATTTAGATTAGGAGCTGAATGATTTCGTGTTTGTAAAGATCGCAGAGAACAGCCAAGAGCTTGAAAATGCTTATATGATTAGAAAAAAAGTGTTTGTCCAAGAACAAAACGTCCCTCTTGAAGAAGAGATCGATGAATATGAAGAAGAGTCTACACATTTCGTTTTATATGATGAGCAGCAACAGCCAATCGGTGCCGGCCGCTTCAGGGTCATCGACAACATAGGTAAAGTCCAGCGCATTTGTGTACTATCATCGGGGCGTAAAAATGGTGCCGGTGCCATGATCATGAATGCTATTGAGGAATACGCAATCCAGCAGGAAGTCCTTCAATTGAAGCTTGATTCCCAGGTACATGCGATCCCTTTTTATTCGAAATTAGGGTACGAGATCGTTTCCGACGAATTCATGGATGCTGGCATTCCTCATAAAACGATGAAGAAAACCATTTTATGATATAAAAAAGCTGTCCTTTCAGTCTTCTGATTGGACAGCTTTTTTTGTTTGTTCATGAACTTAAATTATCGTTTTATAAAAAAACCATTTCCGTTCAATGGCAATCTCCGCAAAAATACATAGTCTATATATAGAAAGCAAGAAGGAGGGAAAATTTTATGGGTAACAATGAATTTAACCTGGAGGAGTCTCAAAAAAGACTGATGGAACTGCTGGTTTCGAGGACTATGAGAAAACATGGTTTCAAAAAGGAAAATGTCGATTTAACTGAAAAAGAGAGAAACAACCTTAAAGAAACCATTCGCTATTTACAAGAGCAATCACAAAAAATCATAAACCAAGAAAAGAACATCACGGAACATGATGTTAATCCAGTTACAAATTCCATTCACAACAAATTCACGGATTCCAAAAAAAAATGATGCACCATATCACCTAATTAAACCTTACTTGCTGGCGAGAAATAAGTAAAACAAGACATAGCAGCACTTACATTTCATTCCTAAAGCTCCAGCTTCTTTATTATTCATCCCCCACACACTAATACTTTATCTAAGTATTTAAAAAATAGACGAATTAACTGATTTATTCGTCCAACCCGATTACCCATCAAAGCATATTTTAATAGGGAATAAAACCTAAGGAGGAAAAAACAACATGAACCAAAATGTATATCGTAGCAACTGTAACACACATGATGACTCTGAAAGATCATGGTCGGCTCTAGATTCCGCTTCCAGACATCCCCTGTCAGGATTCTGTAACGACGATGACACACGAATTGACCAAGAGGCAAAACAGGATAATAATCAACTTCAGCTTTCCGAAGAACTTATTTACATTAAAGATTCTTGTAATGTAAATATCACTTCAACGGATGTTAAAGCGGCCCTTTCTCTACAAGCTGCTCTACAAGCTGCAATTGCGGTCATCGTAAGCATTTCCATCGCAGATGCTGATAATGCTGAAAAGATCACTCAAGAATTAATCCAATCTTCAAATGTTAAACAAATCACGCGCCAAAAAACAATTGTTGAAAACAGCCGTGATATCGACATCACAACAACTGATGCACAAATCGCTCTTAACATCCAACTATTGCTGCAACTATTGTTAGCTCTAATCGTGGAAATTGACATTCTCTAAGGAATCAACACAAAAAGGACACTTCACGTGTCCTCTTTTGTTTTTCATGGCATATCTAGACAATTTTCGTTGAAAAACCCGCCTTTTCCTGTCATTTCAGCCATTAATTCTTCACTGCCCCTCATGCCCCGTTGATATTTATATGTGCCTGCTCCATATGTACTTACTCGATCATTATCTTGATATTGATATAATCCTTCAACGCATCCCCTTCCCTAACCAACACCTGATCAAAACGGATAGGTTGAATGGGTGTCGTACCTATAACAATTCTTACTTTCTCTGCAGCTTCGGCCGTCCGGTTGGCATATTGAATATAATCAAATTGTGTGACAGGAGCTATGTATCCCAAAGTAACCCCTCCTTATATTTAAATATGTATGTTGCCAGTTAATTACCCATCCAGAACAATATTTAAACATGATTTCCGCATTCTTTTTTTCTAATCTTCTGGTATGATGAGTATTGCCGATATTTTTAATAGATTAGAGGTATCCATTTATATGAATCAAGCAAAATCTGGCAATGAAATCGTACATTTACATACCGTTTCAGCTGGTGAGCTGCAGACACTTTTTGAAAAAGGAAAACGTGATCAGCTTTCTTGTATCATTTGTCATAAAACAGTGAAATTATTTATTGGAATCCATGAGACACCATATTTTTATCATAGTGACCCATCGCAGGGACCCTGTGAAATGCCAATTTCAGAACCAATAAATGAGGACAAGCCATTAGAATATATGGAACAGAATGGATTTAGGATTCCTACATCACGAACCATTACGGAAATAAAAACCATTACAGAACCTTTCCTTAAAAGCCGGCCCATAACCGGCAATCCGAAATATTCAGATAAACCATATGGCCTGGCACCATCTGAGGAACCATACTTTCAAGAATTATCCTCATCAGGGGTAGTTCTCGATGCAGAGCAACTCAAGGCGGTAATGACTATCGATGGTCCCATTCTCGTCCTATCAGGAGCAGGCAGCGGGAAAACCCGCGTATTGACGGTACGTACTGCCTATATGCTTACAGTGAAAAAGATTGATCCAAAAAGTATCATGCTTGTAACATTTACGGCGAAATCCGCAAAGGAAATGCAGCAGCGTCTGCTCGGCTATCCCTATATGACTCCTTCCCTTGTTTCTCAAATCGTTAGCGGGACCTTTCATAGCATCTTTTATAAAATCCTGATTTTCCATGAACCAGCCAAATGGCAGCGCGATTTCCTATTGAAGTGGGAGTGGGAAAAAGAAAAGATATTGAAACAGGCTGGCAGGGAATTGGAACTTGATGATAAGGAATTTGCATATGATCAAGCCCTTCAACAAATTGGGCTTTGGAAAAACTCATTGGCCTTTCCAGAAGATATTCACCCTAAGGACGATTGGGAGAAATCGTGTTTATTTTTATATAAGAAATATGAAGAATATAAACAGCAAACAGGGAAGTATGATTTCGATGATATGCTTGTAGGCTGTTATGTATTTTTAAAAAATCACCCGGATTTCTTAAAGAAATATCAACAAAGGTTTAACTATTTTTTGGTAGATGAGTTTCAGGATATCAATAAAGTTCAATATGAACTGATAAAACTCCTCTCTGCTGAATCAAAAAATGTATGTGCAGTTGGAGATGATGATCAATCCATCTATTCATTCCGGGGAAGCGATCCGAAGTATATTTTGAATTTCAATCATGATTTCCCTCAATCCCAAGTTGTGAAGCTGACGGAGAATTACCGCTCTTCCCATGAAATTGTCGCTACAGCGAACAGATTGATCAAGCGCAACCAGAACCGGATGGAGAAAAAGATGAGGGCACAGCATGATTCAGGAAATCCCCCTGTTTTATTTTATCCTTATGATGAGGAATTGGAAGCAACGATGATCGTATCCGATATCCAAGAGAAAATATCCAAGGGAGCAAACCCTGGGGACTTTGCAGTATTGTACAGGACACACACGATGTCCAGGGCCATTTTTGAACGGCTAGCCGCTTCCAACCTGCCATTCGTCATTGAAAAGGATGCGGATTCGTTTTATCAGCGCAGGGTCATTCGCGGCATGCTTGCCTTTATGCGCTTGAGTTTATTTCCCCATGATAGCAAGGCAGCATCCGATGTTCTTTCCGCCTTATTTTTAAAACAAAGTATATTACAGGAGTTAAAAGCACAGACAATCCTCCAGGACTGTGATTTTATTGATGCATTTGCTTTTGTTAAGACGGGACATGCTTTTCAAGAACGAAAACTAAAAACGATCCCAGGGCAGATCCGCTCATTAAAAATTATGTCGCCACTCGTAGCTTTAGAAATCATCGAGAAAGATTTAGGATACCAGGAATATGTAAAAAAACGCGGAAATGAAGCGAACCTTGAAAAAGGTTCCGATGACATCCGCGACCTAAAGGTGGCAGCAAATCGTTTTCCTACAGTCGCTGCTTTCCTTGAACATGTCGACCATATGACTGCCATGGTCCAAGAGATAAAACAGCTGTCTAAACATTTTAAGGATGCGATACAGCTTACAACCATACACCGTTCCAAAGGGCTTGAGTATCAAACCGTTTATGTTCTTGCTGCTGTCGATGGCAGCATTCCTCATGATTTCGCACTTGAATCTTACCGAAAAGGGGAACTATCCCCTCTTGAAGAGGAAAGACGTTTGCTCTATGTAGCGGCAACCAGGGCTAAAAAGGATCTTTACCTATCCATCCTGCAAACTAGACGCGGACGGACATCCCATCCATCACGTTTCCTGAAGCTTTGATAAAATAAAAAGGCCTGCATGATAGCAGGCCTTATTTGTCACTTTTTATTTATCATATTGGAAATAGTCCCGAAATCCAGTTTATTCCCTTCAGCTACGATGGAATGGACGATTTTATCTTCCGTTTCCTTATTGACCGGTTTGTTCGCTATTTTTGATACGCGCTTAATGACGTTCCTAACTGTTGTTTCATCTTTGAAATTGGCTCCTTGCAGCGAGTTTGCCAATTCTAATACATCTTTCATATTTACGCCCGTTTTACCTTCTATGTTTTTAAAAAAGTTATTATCCATACCTAAGCCCCTCCCTTTTCTGTACCTATCCTATGGCAATATCAGAAAAATGGTGCTAGGCCCAACAAATAAAAAAATAAATGGAATAGGCTTCTTCTGCCTATTCCATTTACCTTAGCAGAAAGAAGCCCCTACAATGATCAATAGGATAAATAATACAACGATTATCGCGAAAGTAGAACCGCCGCCACCGTAGCCTCCGCCATAACCGCCGCCGTATCCATAACCGCTGACACAACAACCGTAGCCACCATAACCAAACATATATATCACCTCGCTCTCGCTAAAGCTTACTGATAACATATGTAGGTCTGGACAAATATGTATAGGCCATGTCCTAGTCCAGGCTGCCTAATTAGCTTATTTTATCCTTTTGGTCTGAAAACCAAAGCTCCGATGAATCCAAAGATGATTGCTGCAGAGATACCGGAACTTGTAATTTCAAACATACCAGTCAGTACGCCAACCAGACCATGCTTTTCCGATTCCATCATCGCCCCGTTCACCAGTGAGTTCCCAAACGAAACGATCGGTATGGTTGCTCCAGCACCGGCAAAGTCAACAAGTGGCTCATATAAATCAAATCCGCCAAGGACAGCTCCTATTACAACGAACAAGCTTAGCGTATGTGCTGGTGTCAGCTTAGCAACATCAAAAAGAAGCTGGCCGACTACACAGATCAAGCCACCGATGACAAAGGCCCAAAAAAACATTGCTAACATCGAAATCTCTCCTTTTTCATGAATTCATCCCATATTCAATGGCTACCGCATGGGCAATGCACGGAATCGTATCTTTTTGCTGGACCGAAAGTGGTGACAATAATGCTCCTGTTGCGACAAGCAGGATTTTTTTGTATTTACCAGAAATCATTTCATTTAGTATATGACCGTATAAAACCACTGCCGAACATCCCGCACCGCTCCCGCCAGCCAAAACAGGCTGATCCTTTTTAAAAATCATCAATCCGCAATCCTTGAATTTTTCCTGATTGATGTCACAGCCCTTTTGCTTTAATAAGTCAATCGCTGTCTCCCTCCCTATTTGACCTAAATCACCGGTAATGATGAAATCATAATCATCCGGGGTCAAACCAGTATCTTTGAAATGGGCAAGTATCGTATCGACGGCCGCCGGGGCCATCGCTCCCCCCATATTGAAAGGATCTTTCAATCCCATGTCAATGACCTTTCCGATAGTGGCTGAGACAATATGGGGAAATTCCCCTTGCTTGCTTCCATTAGGAGCAACCAGCGCCACCCCTGCTCCTGTTATCGTCCATTGAGCTGTAGGTGGTTTTTGCCCTCCATATTCAGTTGGATAGCGAAATTGTTTTTCAACAGCTGCATTGTGGCTCGAGGCGCCTGTCAACACATAGTCAGCCCCGCCATAATTAGTGATGAAGGCAGCTAGAGCAAGCCCTTCCATTGAAGTGGAACAGGCTCCAAACAAGCCGAAATATGGAATTCCATTAGTTCTGGCTGCAAAGCTTGTAGGTGTAACCTGATTGATTAAATCACCCGCCAAGAAAAATTGTACCTGTTCCTTGTCGATCTTACCTTTTTCCAATGCAAGCTCAACCGCTTTTTCAATCAAATGTCGATGAGCCTTCTCATATGAATCCTGCTCCATCCACAAATCGTCGTATAGAATATCGAAATCACCCGCGATTTCTCCATTTGCTTCAAATGGCCCGCCTGTTACCCCTGTTTCCAAGATGACCGGCTTATTGGTGAACATCCATGATTGTTTTCCCTTTAACACCGCTTAGCCCCCAATCATTTGATAAATCGTTTTTATCAATGCCACGACAAAGGCTGAAAATACTCCAAATAAAATGACCGATCCGGCCAATTTAAACATATTGGATCCAACACCAAGTACAAAACCTTCCGTCCGATGTTCGATTGCTGCCGAAATGACTGCGTTTCCGAATCCTGTAACAGGGACGGCACTTCCTGCCCCACCAAACTGGCCAATGCGGTCGTAAAATCCGAAACCGGTCATCAAAAGAGCCAGGAACACCATGGTAGCAGTTGTCGGACCACCGGCTGTCTGTTCCGTAAAGTTGAAAAAGTAAATATAGAAGTAGGAAATAGCTTGTCCCACTATGCAGAAAATGCCACCTACTAAAAAGGCTTTCAAACAATTCTTCACTATTGGTCTTTTAATTTCATGCTTCCCTTGAAGCTCTTGATACGCATCCTGCACGGGGGTCGTTTTCTCCTTGCCGCTCATAGTGCTGAACCTCTCTTCTAAATTAATTCTTTTTGAAGTTCTTCAATTTCCTTGAACTTCTTCCTTGCCTTTTTCTCAGGTACATCTTTTTCCTTGAGTAACTCGTTCAATCTTACAGATTCCAAAAAGATTTTATAATCGCTTGATACGATAAAATCATTTTTGGGAAACTTCTCTTCCAGATTTTCAGTCACAGCCTTTTCAATTTTCTTCATATGAAAGCGTTGTAAATGCTTAACTTTATAAGCGACGATAATCTTTTTTTCGTTTTTCACGACTATCACGTCATAGATCGTGTCTTCATTAGCAACTGTTTTCTTGACCTTTGAGATCAGTCCCTTTTCATCCTTCTCATCCATTCCATTAATGATATCCATTGGTTCAGGATTCGTACGTTTAATCATTGCTAAATTCTCCGTTTTTCCATCATTCTTATTGCTGCATGCAGAAAGCACACACAAAACAACTATAAAAACCAGCAAGCTACCCTTAAAATACCTTCCTTGTCTGAACATTGAATCACATCCTAATTTATCGTTCTATTGTTATTTTCTTGTTTAACTGTATTTTTATGAATGGTAGGATTAGGAAATAAAAAAACCTTTCCGAAGTGGAAAGGTTTTTTACTCAATAGCCTTTATTTTTATTGTTATTATTACAACCACAGTCTTTTTTGATTTTGACCGGCTGATCTTTTTTGATCGGTTTGGCATAAGTCCATGGATTCTGTTTCTGATTCAATTTATGACTCCTCCTTTAAGATCTATATCATACTATATGAACGAAGAGACAAGTTGTTTCCAATCAATTGTCCATAATTTTGCTGATTATGACCTCAATAATCGCTCCTACTGCTGCTACGGCAAGGATTAATATCAGTACGTCGCCTATAAACCAATGTTGGATATAAAGAAAAACCAGAAAAAGACTGACCCAGACACCCACGCACCAAAAACAGCTTAGCAATTGTCCAAACCAGCCAAGCAGGCCCTTTTCCTTGGGCATTAAAAATATTTCCACATCTCCTTCTTCATTTTTTTCCTCTATCTCTTTAAAAAAGGGGCGGCGCAGCGGCTCAATGATTTTATCGAAAACGATCAAGCGGGTCAGCCTGAAGGAAGCCAAGCCTAATATTATAAATAAGGTAAATTCATTTTGTGGGGGAAACATCTAATATTGCTCCTTCACTTGGATTCTTCAATTATTTTGGCATCGATAATATCCGGCAGACCCACGAAACGAATACGGTTCCCTCTTTTAATCTTCACTGATTCCCCCTTCATTCCCAACACATAAAACTGAAGCTTTTCTCCGTTAATAACAGCCTCACATAATGGCTTTGGAAAACCTTGATGATTGGATAGGCGGGAAATGATGTCCCGGGAAGATTCTTTCTTCTCCACCTTTTTCCTTTTTCTTTTAACTGGCTTTTCGTTTTCCTGTTCTATTTGTTCAGGATGTTCCATTTGTTCAACCGGAGTTTGCTCAGGGATATATTGTTCGGTGATTTCCCTTAATCCCGAAATCTCTTTTTCAATTTCCTTCATGGCATCATAAACACCAAATTCGCGTTTGACCTTTTCGATTTTTTCTTCTTTATCCTCGGCTTCTTGAAGTTCCGGCTCAGCGCTGTCTTGAGGTGTATCTTTTTTCGTTCGAAAATCACTTTGCATATTCCCACGCAGATCTGATATCTTTGCTTGATCGACATATAAAAGTGGTTTGGATTCCTTATCGCCATTTTTCTCTGACATGAAAATCCTCCTTAATATTTCAGAATATCCACAGACTGCAGCTGTTCCATCTGGTATTGGACAACTTTTTTCCCGAATTTATGCCTTATGAACAAACTTGACTCTTTTTTTTGTTCCAATTTCCCGAATAGTGTACGGTCATTGATGATGAACTTACATACAGGCTTAGGTGCAAAGGCTGGAAGTCGGGACAATAGCTCCACCAATTCCTCGGCGGTATATGAAGTGCTGATATTTTTTTCATTCAAATTAATTTGTCTCTTCAGCGTATGGTGTATGGTTTGTTTTCCAACAGCACAAGGCAGACCAACTTTCTTCACGTCCATGATGCCCCTCCTTCTTTTTCACGAATAGGGTTGAAAGCAGGTTTTTGCCGATTCTCAAACAATGAATATCAGCTCTATGTATCATTTATATGAGATTCACCCTTCTTTATGCTGGGGATGTGCCGTTCCCCAAAAAAAGGACATCAACCAATCTTGGATATGTAGGGGATTAGTGGAGAAAACTAATAAATAATGGTTGTTAAAGGAGTTCCTAAGATGGGGAAAAATGGAAAGGTTTCAACCGTACAACTATCTTTAATCGTGATGACGGCTGTCGGTTTAAAAAATCATGTAACGATTCTTCCTCATTTACTGCCAAGTGCAAAACGGGACGGATGGATTTCCGTACTGCTTGCTTTTGGGTTGATAATGATTTGGTGTTTACTTTTATTTTACATTCACAAAGCCACCGGTCAGACCAACATATTAAAAAAGGGGACCGATATCGGCCCCCTTCTTTACTGTCATCCAATTATATGATAACCAGAATCCACATGGATATTTTCCCCGGTAATTCCGCGGGACATGTCACTTAATAAAAATACTGCTGTATCCCCTACTTCTTCCGGAGTCGTTGTACGACGGAGCGGTGCTTCTTCCTCAATCTTCTTTAAAATTGTATTGAAGTCACGAACACCTTTAGCGGATAAGGTACGGATTGGTCCTGCTGAAATTGCATTCACTCGAATGTTATCTTTGCCAAGATCACTTGAGAGGTAACGGACATTGGCTTCAAGTGAAGCCTTAGCCACTCCCATTACATTATAATTTGGCATGACCCGTTCACCGCCAAGATACGTCATTGTGACAATGCTGCCACCTTCCGGCATGATTTCCTTCGCCGCTTTAGCTACAGCCGTTAAAGAGAATGAACTGATATTATGGGCAAGCAAGAACCCTTCACGGCTCGTGTTGACGAACTCACCGTCCAACTCTTCCTTGTTAGCGAATGCGATACTGTGTGCCACGCCATGAATGATACCTGTTCCTTCCTTAATCGTCGCAAAACATTTTTCAATGCTTTCATCCTTCGTTACATCACATTGTAAAATGGTGGAAGGCTCACCTTCCAATGTAGAAGATAGTTCTCTAACGCTTTTTTCCGTACGGTCTTTTCCGTAAGTGAATATCAGCTTTGCACCTGCTTTATGTAAGGAACGGGCAACTCCCCATGCAATACTTCTTTTATTCGCTACACCCATTATGACAAACGTTTTTCCCTCTAATGAAAAAGTCATCGTATGTGACCTCCTATTTTTTAATACAAGTTATTAGTACCTGCTACTAATGACAGTATATCAAAATTCCTTTGATAAAAACAACGTTTTCTAAAGTCCTCTGGTAATAACCCTCCAAGAGGACCCTCTTTAACTTATTGTAAATAGCCCATTAATAATGTTGCTAATCCGAAATAAATCAGAATACTGATAAGATCGTTGATAGTTGTAATGAAAGGACCTGAAGCTACTGCTGGGTCGATTTTCATTTTATGCATGAGAAGCGGGACAATTGAACCCGCAAGTGTGGCAACGATTAGAGTAATGAAAATCGAAATACCGACTAATAGTCCTAGCATTAAATCGTTTTGCCAAAAATAAACGATAAAAATGATGGCAATTCCGCATGTCAGGCCAATAATAAGGCCAGTTCCAGCCTCTCGAAGGACTAGTTTCCACTTGCTTTCCTGTTCTAATTCACCTGTTGCGATTCCTCTGACCGCTACTGCCAATGCTTGTGTTCCTGTATTTCCAGCCATGCCGCCAATCAATGGAATAAATACAGCAAGAATCGCTTTTTGGCTTAGTGTCTCTTCGAATCGCCCGATCAAACTCGCAGTCAGCAAGCCTAAAAACAAGAGGATGACCAACCATGGCAGCCGTTTTTTTGCAGCTGAAAATGGACTCTTATCAACATGATCAAGATCAGATATACCTGCCAATTTAGAATAATCATCGGATGCCTCTTCATCCATGACATCAATGATATCATCAACCGTAATAATCCCTAACAAATGGTTTTGGAAATCGACGACCGGCACGGCAAGGAAGTTATAGTCCCTTATTTTTCGTGCCACCTCTTCCTGGTCTTCAGATACAGGTACGGAAACTACCCTGTCATCCATTAAATCACCGATTAAAGCATCTTCATCAGCTATGATCAATGTCCTGAGCGATAAAACACCAAGCAGCTTCTTATCCTGATCGGTAACGAACACATAATATATCGTTTCCGCTTCCGGAGCTTCCCTTTTTAAGATCTGCATGGCTGATCGAGCCGTTTCGTTTGCTTCAATGGCAATGAACTCTGTCGTCATGATACTTCCTGCCGTAGATTCCTCATAGTTCAGAAGCTCCTGGATTTCACTTGCCGCTTCATCATCCATGATGGTCAAATAGCTGACGGCCTGCTCATCATTGATTTCATTCAGGACGTCAGCCGCATCATCCGCATACATATGGGAAAGCATATCGGCTGCGTAAGAAGGATTCATTTCAGCCAACAGGCTTTCGTAATCCTCTTCATCTATTTCTATATTTTCAAAAAGGGCCGCCATTTCTTCCGGTGACAAATATGTGTAAACGACGGATCTGAATTCATCTGACAAACTTGTATAAAATTGAGCCTGATCATACGGATGCATTTCAAGGAACTCCGTACGAAACTGTTCTAGATTTTCCTTTTTAAGCGCATCAAGCAAAAGCTCGTTATTCATTTGACTACTCTCCCGCTCCCGGTCCTTCATCTCCTCCATAACCATACACCTCCTAAAACATATTTTTTCATTTTATCGTTTATATTTTATTTTTTTAAATAATACTATACTAATACCATAAACATATACAAAACAAACAAAGGGTGTGTCAAATGAACATCGATATCATAGGGGACATTCATGGATGTTTCGCTGAATTCAGGCAGCTGACCGAAAAAATGGGCTATACATGGGAGACTGGGTTTCCTGTACATCCCTCTGGAAGGATTCTCGGCTTTGTAGGGGATTTAACCGATCGCGGCCCAAATTCCCTTCAAGTAATCGAGGTTGTCCATGAATTAGTCATTAACCAAAATATAGCAAGGTATGCCCCAGGTAACCACTGTAATAAATTGTATCGTTATTTTTCAGGCAATAAAGTTCAAATATCACACGGTTTAGAGACTACTGTAGCTGAATATGAATCACTGAACATTCGGGAGCAGAAGAAGATCCGAAAAAAATTCATGGATCTGTATGAACGTTCCCCACTTTATCAACTCATTGATGAAGGGCGATTGATCATTGCCCATGCAGGAATTCGCAGTGACTATATTGGTCAATATAGCAGTAAGGTAAAAACCTTTGTCCTCTATGGTGATATCAATGGCTCTAAACATCCCGATGGTTCCCCGGTCAGGAAAGACTGGGCCCAATCATACAAAGGGGAAACATGGATCGTATATGGACACACACCAGTCCCTGAAGCTAGACGAGTCAATCATACATACAACATTGATACCGGCTGCGTCTTCGGTGGAAAACTGACGGCTGTCCGTTATCCCGAAATGAATCTTCAAGAGGTGCCTTCAACCATGCCATATATAGCGGAAAAATTCAGGACATCTTTTGATTAACCAAAAAAACTCGCCATCTTGGTGAGTTTTTTTTTGCGACTATGGATTTTTTCATAAACTTGAATTCGTTCTTATGCGGCCCCGTTATAAAGTCAGGAATCCCATCCTTTACTTCCCTCGAGCAAACGGGTCATATCTTCTGGTAATTCTTCTTGAAACAACATCATCTTCTTGGTGAAAGGATGTAAAAATTTCAATTCAAAACAATGAAGGGCTTGGCGAGGGATCCCTCTCCTGTTCCCTCCATATAAATCGTCACCAGCCAGCGGGTGACCAATATGAGCCATATGGACCCTGATTTGATGTGTACGCCCTGTTTGGAGTTCCAAATTAAGGAATGTATAGGACTCTGTGTGTGCCAATACCTTAAATAGGGTACGGGCATACCTGCCATCCTCCCTGACTTCCCGTTCAATGATGCTGGTCGACTTTCGTCCGATTGGCGCCACTATCTCTCCTACAGGTCCTTCAACGATTCCTTCAGCTATGGCTTGATATCTCCGTTTAACCTGTCCTGATTTTTGCTGTTCACTTAAAAGGTGATGGATATGCCGGTGCTTAGCAATTAAAACCAGACCTGATGTGTCCCGATCAAGACGTGTAACTATATGGATCGTTGCCTGTATTCCAGTCTTCCTATAATAACCCGCCAAGCCATTCGCCAGACTGCCGTTGGGATGCTCGCGGGAAGGAATGGTATTCATGGAAGGGGGCTTGGCCACCACCAATACAAACTCATCTTCATACCTGACATTCAGGGGGATGGGTTCCGGCAAAAGACCTTCGCTTGCCTGCTCCGGCGGAAATATGACGGTGACGATGTCGCCTGTTTCAATCCGTTCCCTTACGGTTACTTCTTCGCCGTTCAACTGGATATATCCACCTTTAAACTTAATATCCGTTAATGCTCGTTTTGAAATATCGCATTTGCTGAGGAACTCTCGCAATAAAGAGCCAGAATCCTCTTCAAAAACCGACCAGGTCAAAGAAAAGTTTTGATTTGACATGAGGTGAGTATATCTCCTTAATTAGCAATAAATGAATCATGCACTCTTTTCCAAAAAGGAAAAGGGCGGAATCTGGCAAATCGGATCTTTTCATCTGCCACTCGGCACTGTATCGACTTTACATTTTCCTGAAGCAAGGACAAATGGTCGACCGTAATTTGAAAATTGACCGCATTGACCGGCCTGAACATACATGTATGATGTGCCGGCAGCAGAAGTGGAGATCCTACCGTCCTAAACACCCGATTATTAATGGATGCCAATTCGGTAATCTGGATGGCATCGATTGATGGATGGACGATGGCCCCGCCAAGCGCCTTATTATACGCCGTGCTTCCAGATGGCGTCGCAATGCATAAACCATCTCCACGGAACGTCTCGAAATGCTGGCCGCGTATTTCAACGTCCATGACGAGCGTCCCTTCAACACTTTTGACTGTCGATTCATTCAAAGCCAAAAATCTGGCTTCCCGTCCTCCATGCTGATAACGGACGATCGTTTCGAGCAGTGGATATTCCACTATTTGAAATGGGGTTTTCGCTAAAGCTATCACCAATTTTTCAATTTCATCAGGGGTCCAATCTGCATAAAACCCAAGATGTCCTGTATGTACTCCAACAAAGGCGGTTTTATCCAATCGATTCTTATAACGGTGAAAAGCATATAATAAAGTGCCATCACCACCGACAGAAATGACAATATCCGGCTGATCTTCGTCATATTCCAAATGAAAGTCCTGAAGATACGTTCGCATCCTTTGCATTAAAGTATTCGATTTCGCATCTCCTTTTGACGTAATCGCAAATTTCATGTAATCCCACCTCACAAATTAGATTTCTTCTCGTTTACCCATTTATGCGTTCAAGAATCTTTCTTCCTGGAAAAAAGACGCTGTGCTTCCTGGATTTCCGTACGGATTTGTGACATCTCTGCATCAAGCAGGAAGGCCGCTTCCGCTGCACGTTTAAGTCGCAGTTGAATATCTTCCGGGAAAATGCCTTTATATTTATAATTTAAAGAATGTTCAATCGTCGCCCAAAAATTCATCGCAAGAGTCCTGATTTGAATTTCGGCAAGGATATTTTTTTCGCCATGGATCGTCTGGACCGGATAGCGGATTACAACATGATAAGAACGATAGCCGCTTGCTTTTTTATGGGAAATATAATTCCTCTCCTCGACTATCTCGAAGTCATTGCGACCTCGTAATAGTTCAACTACCTGTTCGATATCATCCACGAACTGGCACATCATGCGAAGCCCTGCAATATCCTGAATTTCAGTTCCCAATTTATCAATGGGAATATCCTTCAGGCTCGCCTTATCCAAAATGCTGACAATCGGTTTTACCCTGCCTGTTACAAATTCGATCGGTGAGTGAATATTCTCTCTCTCAAACTGTTTCCTTAATCCCTTTAGCTTAACCTTTAATTCTTCGACAGCCTGAGTATAAGGCGCCAAGAAATCGTCCCAACTCTCCATTGCCACACCACCTATATCTATCTAAAAAGCGCCTGTTCAACTCTGGTATGGGCAGAACGCTCTCCTAAATCCAGTAGTCACATGACTTTATGCCAATTCACCACTGGATCCTATTAAATCTTTCTCTAGCAAAAAGTATGTATTAAATTTCTATATATACGATAATCCATTTCCCATGCTCAACGTTTATATTTTATCATATCCTGCAATTGATTCCTAAATATTCAAGTACAATAGCAAAAAATTATTGAATTCAATTTGACAGCTGGAATGGTTCTTATATGATTAACCTAAGAATCAGCCAGAAAGGAAGGAACACATGAACCAGCATATTGAAATTGAATTTAAAAACCTGATAACCGAAAAAGAATTTCGTCAACTGATCGAATACTTTGATGTCGGGGCTTCGAACTTTAAAACACAGAAAAATCATTACTTCGATACACTCGAATTCTCTTTGAAAAATCAAGACTCTGCGCTTAGGATCCGGGAGAAAAACGGGCGTTATGAGCTGACTTTAAAACAGCCCGCTACAGAAGGATTATTGGAAACGAATCAAGATATTCCAAAAGAAACCGCATATGCGTTTCTGAAACATAACACATTCCCTGATGGTGAGGTCCACCATCTTATCCTCGAATGCGGAATTGATCCAAAAGACTTTACCTGCTTTGGGACACTAAAGACGGACCGCCTTGAATTTCCTTACAAAGGGGGTTTACTTGTTTTAGATAATAGTTCGTATTTGAATCAGGAAGACTTTGAGCTTGAATATGAAGTGACGGATGCAATAGCCGGAAAAAAAAATTTCCTGACCCTCCTTGAAACCCTTCAAATTCCGGTAAGGGAAACCGAAAATAAAGTTAAGAGGTTTTATCGTGCCAAATTCCAGGAATAATCCTGTTTGAGCCCATTTGGAGGTGGAGAGTTTGAAAATCCAAGATTTCAAAACGTTTATGGAATTGCAGGCAATCCAGCAATTCACAAATGGCAACATCACAAATACAAATTCATCTCGATCCGTTTTCCAGGACATGCTCTCGGAACTGGTTTCGGGTGATGCTCTTGAAGGTACTTCGCAGACATTGGGTTCCTTATTGTCTAATGTGGAAGCGGAAACGAAGTCCTTTCTTCACCCCGGCGGCCTGACATCCATGAACATTAATCCGATATCCACTGTCCATGCTAACAATCAGAGCAGCGAAACCGCAACAAACTATGATCATATAATCAGCCAGGCGGCCAGTTTATATAATCTCCCTGAAAAACTGATTAAGTCTGTCATTAAACAAGAATCGAACTTCAACCCTGAAGCCACCAGTTATGCAGGTGCAACTGGCCTTATGCAGTTAATGCCAGCAACTGCAAAAAGCCTTGGGGTGAATGATGCAACCGATCCAGAACAAAACATCATGGGCGGGAGTAAATATTTAAGTCAAATGATGGCACGCTATGACGGGGACATCCAGGTTGCCCTTGCTGCATATAATGCAGGGCCAGGAAATGTCGATAAATATAACGGCATCCCGCCATTTAAAGAAACTCAGAACTATGTTCAAAAAGTTTATGGCACATTTTCAAGCTAAAGCAAGCTGACCCTATTATTTGTGACGGGTCAGTTTTTTCATGTCAATATATGCTTCTTCCACGAACCCAGAACAAATGGTAAAGCTCCCCAAAAGCTGTCATTTCCGATCATTCCCCTGTGTCATACTACAGATGTAAAATTTTCTTTAAGCTATATATTTGTTATATCAGTACGTCATTGATAAAATATGAATAAATATCAATCATCTTTCTTTAAAAGGAGTAATCAACATGATGCAAGGGAACCCTACACCATATGAATTAATAGGAGAAGGGCAATTACACAAATTAATTGATGTGTTTTACTCCAACGTTAGTCAACACCCGGATCTGCAGCCAATATTCCCTGACGATTTAACTGAAACGGTCCGTAAGCAAAAACAATTTATGACTCAATATTTAGGTGGTCCCTCTTTATATACCGAAGAGCATGGCCATCCTATGTTGCGGGCTCGACATATACCTTTTGAAATTACACCAGAACGTGCGAAAGCATGGCTCACATGCATGTATCAAGCTATGGACGAAGTTGGACTTGAGGGCGAGATTAGGGAGTTTTTCTATCACCGCCTCTATTTGACGGCACAGCATATGATCAATACATCCGGAACTGACGGGAAAGGAGAAGACAGTTGAGCGCACAAAAACCAGTTTTCAATATTTCCGATTGGATCAAGACGCAGCATTGCTATGATATAGGAAAAAAGCCAATTGAAATTTATGTTTTTGTTGATCCGCTTTGTCCCGAATGCTGGGGCTTAGAACCAATTATTAGGAAATTACAGATAGAATATGGCCAATTGTTCAGTTTACGCCATGTTTTAAGCGGTAAAATCGATTCTCTTAATATGGGGAAAAATAAAAATTTTGAAAACATTGCTCAAGTTTGGGAAAAGACAGCCAGCCGCTCGGGAATGTCCTGCGACGGGAGCCTTTGGTCCGAAAACCCAATCTCTTCTCCATACACAGCTTCCATCGCAATAAAAGCAGCGGAATTGCAGGGCCGTAAATTGGCTATTCGCTTTTTAAGGCAGCTTCAAGAATATGTATTCATAGGAAAAAAGGATATTTCCAATATCGAAGTCTTAACCGAATGTGCCAAAATGGTTGGATTGGATGTGGAGGAATTCCTTTATGACATCAATTCTTCCAGTGCAGCTAAAGGCTTTCAATGTGACATGAAAATCACAAGCGAAATGGAAGTAACTGAAATACCTTCCCTTGTTTTTTTCAATCAAAATATTGAAGAAGAGGGAATTAAAGTTTCGGGTGTCTATTCATACGAGGTATATGTTCAAATTTTAGAAGATATGCTGAATGGTCTTCCCGCCCCTGCAACCCCCCCCTCTCTCGAAGAGTTTTTAAGCTGTTTCAAACTAGTGGCCACAAAGGAAATTGAAACGGTTTATAATATGAATAAGAATAACGTCGAGTTGGAAATGAAAAAACTTGTTTTAAAACAGTTGGCAGAGAAAATACCTGCTAAATACGGAACGTTTTGGAGATATACAAAGAAGCAGTCATGAAATTGACTGCTTCTTTAATTTGTTATATAAAAAAGAAAAAACCATGCAATCTTTCGATTTGCATGGTTTTTTTATAAGAAATAAGGGGATGGGAGAAATTTTTTCACGATCAAACAAAGGGGTATAAGTTTGTTTGTGATCCACTTCACAATAAATAATATAACAGATAACCCATTTATGTTTCAACATTATGTGTAACTTTTCACAAATTGTTCACAATATATATTTTTCATTTTTTATTGCCCCTTCTGGAATATAGCTAAATAGAAGCCCTTTTAAATTTAATATTATAAGTGTTTTTGATATCTTTTTATATTGAGAATAAATCTAATTGTGAAATAAATCACAATAATAATCAAATCATTTCTTTTTATTACTTAATCTTTTGTTCAACTTTTGTTACAACCGGTACCATTTTAATCTTTTTACTTTTTATGCAAATGAAAAACCCCGGCAAATCGCGAAATTTGCTGGGGTTTTCATCTATTTATACGAATAAGGGGATGGGAGAAATTTCACGACGAACAAACAAAGGGGTATATGTTTGGGATGTGATAACTTCTATATCTGTACTATAGCAGATTATACACCTTATTTGCAAGAACTTTGTGCGCAACTTCACATTATTGTCATAATCTTAGAATACTGCTTATTCTAAAACATACTATCTAATAAAGAGCAGATAATCTTTTACTTCTGTCAGGTTGGAGGTGACCAAATTGAAAGGCTTTATTCTACTCATACTCTTGATAGGGTCGCTATTTGTCCAGCTACTCGGTATCATGGACCTCATTCCTCTGTATTTTACCTCCCCTATTTTATTTTTTGTTTTCTTCATAATTCTTCATAGCTTAAATCAGAGAAATCGTTTTAAAGGATTATGAAAGACATCCATATAAGTTGAAAAGGACCCGAAGTGCTCGGGTCCCATCTACATCCTATTTATTCAAAAGCTCTTCCAACTCATTTAATTTTTCTTCGAATACATTCATGGCTTCTTGTACAGGCTCGGATTTTGTCATATCAACGCCAGCCTTTTTGAGTACTTCAATCGGATAATCGGAACTTCCTGACTTCAAGAACTCCAGATACCTTTTGACAGCAGGCTCTCCTTCTTCAAGGATTTGCTTGCTCAATGCTGTTGCTGCACTGATTCCAGTTGCATATTGATAAACATAGTAATTATAGTAGAAATGTGGAATACGAGCCCATTCCAAACCGATTTCTTCATCAATAGTCACGTTCTCGCCAAAGTATTTCTTGTTCAGCTCATAATATTCCTTAGTAAGCATATCCGCTGTCAACGCTTCCCCATTTTGAGCCTTTAAATGAATGGTATGTTCAAACTCTGCAAACATCGTTTGTCGGAACAATGTGCCACGGAAACCTTCCAGGTAATGATTCAATAAATAGATGCGTTTCTTTTCATCTTCGATTGAATTCAGTAAATAATCATTCAACAGGTTTTCATTACAAGTCGATGCAACTTCCGCTACAAATATTGAATAATTCCCGTATGGATATGGCTGATATTTACGTGTATAGTAGCTATGGACCGAATGCCCAAACTCATGAACGAGCGTGAATAAGTTATTGACGTTATTTTGCCAGTTCATTAAAATATAAGGATTCGTCCCGTATGTACCAGAAGAATAGGCACCACTTCGTTTCCCTTTATTTTCATGCACATCGACCCAACGGTTTTCAAATCCTTCTTTCAAAACGTTCAAATAGTCCTCCCCAAGCGGAGCAAGACCTTTTAGGACATAATCTTTGGCCTCGTCATATGTCACCTCCATCTTCACTTCTTTAACAAGAGGAGTGAATAGATCATACATATGAAGTTCATCTAATTGCAGTACTTTTTTACGTAAATCAAGATAACGGTGCAGTAATGGCAAGTTGTCATTGACCGTTTTAACGAGATTATCGTATACGGTCTCCGGAATGTTATTATTACTTAACGCCGCTTGGCGTGCTGAATCATATTTTCGAACCGTGGCATTGAAGTTGTGGTTTTTCACCTCACCTGACAGGGTTGAAGCAAATGTATTACGGAACTCCCCATACTTGCTATATACCCCTTTAAATGCCTCCTCACGTACACGGCGATCTTCACTCTCAAGAAAACTAATATACCTTCCGTGAGTTATTTCCACTTCATTTCCCTCTTCATCCTTGATGGTCGGGAATTTCAAATCGGCATTGTTAAGCATTCCGAAAGTATTGCCCGATGCATCGAGTACTTCTGATGCTTGGGCCAATAATTCTTCCTGTTCTGCAGATAAAATATGGGGTCTCTGAAGATTAATTTCCTCTAAAGAATGTTTATATAATTTCAATTCTTCTTTTTCTTCCAAAAACCCTTCCACTTTGCTTTCGTCAATACTCAATAGTTCAGGAACCATATATGAAAACGCAGCTGCTGCCTGGGCGTATAAAGCTTTTGCCCGATCCTCCATCCCTTGATAAAAAGGATTGGTTGTATCTTGATCATTGCGCATATGTGAATAAGAATAAACTTTCCCTAGCTTCTCGAATACTTCATCTTGGAGTTGAAGGGCCGCAAATAATTTTTCTGCGCTTTCTCCCAACGTCCCTTTATGTGCCTCCGCTTTCTTGAGGTCTTCCTTTACCGCTTTGAAGGCCGCTTCCCAATCTTCCTCGGTTGCGAAGATATCTTCCAGTCTCCAAGTATCTTCAGGAGCTATTTCACTTCTTGAGGGTAATGTATTCGCTTTTGTTTTCTGTGCCATAAAAAATTCCTCCCCATTCTATAGAAACTTGCCATTGGCCATTGGGCTAACTCGTTAAACCGGATTGAACGCCGCAATACTTCATTCGGCGTTCATACTTTCTTAAAGTTTTTAATTCCCAGTTCTTATTACTATTTCTCCATTCACAAAAATAATCCTGCCATTTCATCTGAATTCAAGATAAATAGAGATGTTATCACTGATTATACTGGATATTTCCCTTTTCCATCATCAATTTATGCTTATCATAGAAATTTTTTTCCAAAATTTGAGCTTGATCACTGGTTAAGGGAAGGGTAAATTCCCTTTCAACTTTAAAAACCCCTTCTTCCAGCTTTGATAGATAACCCAATTGCTCCAAAATCATGATATATTGACCTACAGGAAACTCGATGGGTTTTTCATGAAGCAATGGCAACGGTCTGAACTTTATTTCCCCTATTTTTGAACGCTTTCTAAAAATGTGGATAATATCAGCCATAGAAATCTTTTCCCCTGTTCTTTTCTCTTGAAACACATCCATGTATAACCATGCCTGCCATTCGATTGAAGCAGTTTCGATTAACAGCATCCCTCTGACGGGAACACCCACTTCAATGGGAAGTGTCGCAGGTGAAATATGATGTAAATATAACCCCTCGAAAAAAGGATCGCATCTGCGTGCTGTTTTCACTCGATGGAGGGACCAGCCATTTCGTTTATATCTCCACGCAGGCAGAAAAGGGAAACTAAAGCAGTTTTGGGGCAATGCACGATTAGGGGGAAGCAGCTTTAAAGAAGCTGTTGTCAATTCGGCAAAGACGGTTCTAGGGGTAAAAGGAGTGAGGTTCTTCAATACTGATAAATGATCAGTTTCCGGGCAAAACATCCAAAGAAACGGATGATGGAAGCTGCCGGTGACGAAGAGCCATTGGAAGCGGGATAAACTGAATTCATACAAGCTTTTCCTTTTTAAGCGTTTTGCAGCGAGGATCCAGATTGGCTTGATGCCTATGCTTTGATAGGCTCTTGTCCTTTCCATGAATTCAACCTCGGGGATAACTGAGCATTGAAATTCTATTGCATAGCGATTACCTCCTATCCTAGCTAAAATATCAGCCCTTTTCTTAATTTCGGGAAGGTAGGCTTCTAGATCCACTTGATAACCATGTGATAAAAACCACTGAAACAATTTTCTTTTTCCCATTAAATGATAGGCGGATTCCGGTTCTGAAAAAGCACGGCATGAAGAACCATTTTTATGGGCGAAATGCGGGACCCTGACGTTTCCCGCTTTGATGGTCATTTCCATCTTGCAGCATGGACAGTAATAGTCTGCTGACTTTCTCCATTCATCAATCACGTTTGCCGGTATCTTTTCAGGGAGGGTAATCCATGTCCCATCCTTCTTTATCGCAGTTAGCATAAATCTCCTCCTCATCCACTACATTCGCCTGCTTCGCTTAGGATTCCTTTTAATCCGCAAAAAAAAATGCCTGATCGGCATAAAGGAAAGTATCTAAAGAAGGGGTGAAAGCAAACGGCAAGTGGACTCCAATACTTTCAAACCGAAATTCCGTTTGGAAAACGCATCAATCTCCACTTCTTGGGATACCTTTATATCTTCCAAAAAATCATTCACCAGCTGCTGAGTACTTTCCGTTCGGTAGAGAAAAGCATTGACTTCGAAATTCAGGTGAAAGCTTCTCATATCCATATTGGTTGTCCCAATTGATGCCAGTTGGTCATCAACGATGATGATTTTACTATGCATGAAGCCTTCATTATATTGAAATATACGAACTCCGGAAGCAAGCAATTCGGGAAAATAAGTTCTCGAAGCATGAAATACGATACGTTTATCGGGGTTCTTCGGGACGAGCAGCCTGACATCCAAACCACTTAAAGCAGCCACCTTCAACGCTTGAAAGATATCGTCATCAGGAACGAAATACGGGGAGGCAATCCAGACGGACTTTTCTGCTGATGTGATCATCTTAAAAAAAATGCTTTTAATGATCGTCCACTCACTATCCGGTCCGCCGCCAATCAATTGAACTCCGCCATGTCCGTGATGGTTCGGCAGGCCAGCCATGAGATATTCATCACTTAAAAAACTATTATTGGTGCTATAATACCAATCCTGCAGAAATATGAGCTGTAAAGTCCTGACCGCTTCCCCCTTTATGATAAGATGCGTATCCCGCCAGGAACCGAATTTCTGATCTTGTCCCAAATATTCATCCCCAATATTAAGGCCGCCGATGAAACCGACCGAGCCATCGATCACAATTATTTTACGATGGTTACGAAAGTTGAATTTATTATTTAATAAAGGGAGATGCACCGGACCAAAGGCCACTATTTCGGCTCCCGCATTCCTCAGTTCATCGATATAAGAGCGAGCTAACTTCCAAGAACCAACCGCATCATAGAGAAATCGGACCTCTACCCCTTCTTTTACTTTTTGTATCAAGATGTCCTTTAGCAGACCGCCAATGCGGTCATCCCTCACAATATAATATTCTAAATGAATATGATGTCTGGCTTTTTTTAATTCTTCGATGATATTGGAAAATGTCTCCTCACCATTCCTTAAAACCCGAGTTTCAGTCGTAAATGAAATAGGGCTATTCCCCAGCCTATTTGCAAGAGTGATTAACTGCTGAGGGTTCTCGCCCATTTCCTTAATTCGTTCATTATATTCCGCTTCGCCGCTAATTTTCACGAAACTCTGCTTATCCAAAAAGTACTTCTTGCGAAATATCCTTTCTTTCCGAAAATTACGGCCAAACAAAAAGTAAAAAATGAAACCGATGAATGGAAAAGCGCCAAAAATAACAAGCCATGTTATGGTCTGGATGGGATCTCGATTTTCCAGGAAAATGTTGAATCCAATTATCACCAAGAAAAGGGTCAATATAAGGCTAGAATAAAAAATCAGCCCGCCATCGACGCCATTTATTAGAAAATACCAAGTGCTGACCAACAAGAGAATAAGCAGACCGATGCCAACTATATTCTTCACCTAGACTACCTCCAATTAACAAACACAGGCACATTTAAAAACCTCCCTGCTAAGGTAAAAAAAACATTTATTCTTGGACGAAAAGGCCGATTTCTACTGAAATCGGCCTCAACAGTCTATGCGAAATATTTATCGACCGTTGTGAATACATCATTTTCGATAACTATCTTCCCGTACTCTTCAAGCATGTGCACCGTTATAGGTGACTCCTGACTATATTCCAATAAAAGACTTAGAACATTATCGATTTCTTCCTCATCAATCTCCGCCTCGGAAAATTCGATATAAAGATAATATTTATTCTGATAAACATAAAGTTTTGTCGTCCAGTCATCCAAGCCATGACGCTTGCTTAATGAAATGACATCTTCAAAATCCTCGAAAATCGTGATGAATTCAATCATACCATCTTCGAATGTCATACCGCTTTCTTCATCTTTACCATGAAAATGTTGATCAAGTAGCGTATCCATCTTGTCTGATACATTCAAATCCCTTAACTTATCATCTGAAAGAGGCAGCTCGAGTTTCTGACCATCTTTGGCAAGCTGGGCTTTTGTGACCAAAACTTCCAAGCCTTTTTCAAGGGCTTGAACTTGAATCCATAAAGGTCCTTCAATCATGAATTCTTCTTCTTGATGCACTTCATCCATCATTTCCCAAAAAAGTTCCTCACTTCGTTCGCGGCTGTACCAAATTTCTTCGCGATCAAAGCCTCTTTCCTCAATATCTATATAGGAAATATAAAATTTAACTGTATCGTCATTAATGCGTTCGATTTCCATGATTCCCCTCTCCCTTCCTTCTCATTTTGAAGGGATAATAACCCCCAAGCGAAAATTGCTCTTAAAAGCTCTTTACCCGTAAGTGAATACTGTAAATCATGATAGTCATTAAAACAGACTATTTTACATCATTTTATGACAAAACCTTGAAGAAGGGAAATAAAAAACATTACTTATCTAAAAAACAATTGTTTGCCTAATATTCCATTCATTCTATAAAAAAATTCATCCGCATGCAACTATCATAATGCTTTATTCAATTTTAATCTTACTGCCGTTAATGCCTTATTATATACATGGCATGATGAGCTTCATTCTTATTTTTTCTTTAAATGATGACCGGTTCAAGGGACCTGCTGCAGGCTCAGAAACGTCTGCTGTCGCCTATGAATCCTGTTATGTTCCCCGTTATTATGTTAAAAAAATCAGCGAAAATTGGTTATGTATAAAGAAAAAGCCCTGCACATTTCCTGGCAGAGCTTGAAAGACCTTATTAGTTGACCATACGTTGTGCTTCCCGTAACTGGAAGGTACGAACTTTACGCGGTAAAAAGCGTCTTATCTCATCTTCGTTATAACCAACTTGAAGCCGTTTCTCGTCAAGGATAATTGGACGTCTTAACAGACCTGGATTCTCCTTGATTAATTTATATAATTCTTGAAGAGGCAGGCTCTCTAAATTTACGTTTAACTTTTGGAAAGTTTTTGACCGTGTTGAAATGATTTCATCGGTTCCATCTTCTGTCATTCGAAGAATTTCTTTAATCTCATCAATCGTTAACGGTTCTGAAAAAATGTTTCTTTCTTTATATCCAATCTCATGTTCCTCTAACCATGCTTTTGCTTTTCTGCATGAAGTACAACTAGGTGATGTATATAATGTTACCATGTTTACTCACACTCCCTAAATATAGAATCGGTGATCTATGAGGGGAAATCTACTATTAGTATTCATAAGTACCACTCTAATTTGAAATAATTTTAAATAAGTAATTCATTTTCTTTATTATACACTAATTTATTTAAAATGAATACCCTTTTTGATATTTGGAAAAATCCTTTTAAACTTCTAGTTTTGCCTGTACTATAGCTATTTCTGTTTTTTATGTAATACATTAAAACCGCTTTTTCTAATTGAAAATACCTACCTACCATTCTCATTTAACTCTCAATACGGCCCTCATGATTTTTTAATTAACTCGTTACTTTTATTTACCCCCAATCTTTGTCAATAAACAAGATCATGTTAATATATTTTCTTTAATAAAAAGCAAATTCCTCCTTTTACAAGAAAAACCATTCTTTTAGCACATATATTTCCAAAAGTAAAAAAGGTAATTCGAAAAAATCAGCGATAAGGGAGCAATCTACCATCCAAGAAGTTATAGATATTCGTTTTCCTGCAAAATATGCACAATAAAAAAAGACAGTTTGCTACAGTCAAAAAAAACGATCCAGTTGATTTCAGAAATCCGCTCCCTTTCCGCAGACTGTCTGCCAAGCCTCCTTGCCGCAAGCATCTAGCGGGTCTCGGCAAGCCAGTTATTCGGCAGGAGTGTCGCAAATTTCTTCAATATATTGGGGGTTACATCCAAATAAAAAAAGTGAAAATTGAAGGTTAACCAAGTTCTCCTTTTAAAAAACATGGTTCGAGGTAAAACCATTCCGGAGCTCCTTTTATCGACAAATTCTAAGAAAAGATAGTTTGCCTCAATTTTTCTTTGAAAAATGTTCCGGTTGTTTTCTGCTGGAGCACTTTTTCGGCCGTTCACACAATTTTTCGTCCTTTACCGTACTTTTTTCGACAAACTAAAAAGGGCTGGTGAACAACCAGCCCTTTTTTCTCAAACTTCCATCTCTTTAAAAATATCCGTTTCCTGACCTGCATTCAAGCTTAGTACATCTTCTACATCTTGATAAGATTTCCCATATAGATCATCATCTTTGTAAGTATGGATTTCAGAATAAATCTCTTTCATGAAATCAAATACGTCTTCTTCATCAACAGATGGATTTGCCGGCCAATATAAGATTTCCATAGGCGTATTCTCCTTGGTCGCAAGTGATTTTCTGCTGTAGGAAATCGAAGAGGCATGCTGGAACCCTTCCCTTTTATAAAATTTCAGCCTTTTAAATGTATCATCATCATTTTCTTGTATTGGTTCTACTTCCAGCAAGATCGTTTTCTGCTTTTTTTGCAATTTTTGAATTAATTTCCTTCCTAGTCCCTGCCCCCTTGATTTCTTGGATACAAAAAGGTAATCAACGAATATAAACTCTTCCCCTTCCACATACAATAAAACATGGTCGGGCCCTTCATCCTTCTTATATATTTCCTGCTTATCTTCTAAAAGAACTTCTATATGTTCTTTGGACTTCATTTCTTCAATAGGGAAATACTGGTTTAGTTTTTCATACCAATTCATAATTTAATCTCCTCATTTGCTAGTTTATACTTTCCAGATTTTTTCTTATCCACTACAATGGAACTTGAATAGCTTGAAAATATTAGGAGGGTTTTGATGATTAGTTACTTTTTGGACTTTTTTTTAGTCGCTGCTTGCGTTATTGGCATTACAGCTGTGAATGGCGTTGTGACGAATGGCATCGGCGAAAAATGGTTTGGCGGGAAACGTCACTCTCATATTTTCGATCAATCGAAACGAATTCAGTCAGGGTGGAGTCAAGTTGGCGGGAATAAAAAGCGGTAATTCAGAGAGAATTTGGATGACCGGAAGGATCTTCCAAGGTCATCCTTTTTTTTATGGGGTATAGTCTACTCCCTTTGTATATCGATTTGCTGCATTCCATAATAAGTATTCATCAATACCATTATCATTCAATGCTTTTATTTGAGCTTCCACTTCTTCCTTACCATATCTTTGGTAATTCCCCTCTCCTAAATATGAGGCAGTAAAATCTTGTAGCCATGGTCTTGAAGTAGGTGGTGTTTTTAATTCCTTCAGCTTCCCGTTCTCCAATTTCGCATATTCCTTAACGAGATTATAAGGCTCCAAATCGGGCTTATCGATACCAAAATAAGATGTCCAGTGGCTTGGATAGATCATCGAGGAAATTACATCGACATTCTCAGAGATTTTTGTGAAGTTTTGCCCAATTCCTGGAGCTTCAGGCAATGTAGCCGAATATCCAAAAATATCCACTGACACTTCCACACCATATGGCTCCAGTTGTTTCCTCGCATAACTTACGAAATCTGTCACTGCCTGAACCCTTTTGGCTGTATGACTCACTTTCGCTTCATCATATTCACCGACATCATATTTCAAATCTTCTTCTTTATTTTCGAATCCTTCAGGAAAACGGACATAGTCAAATTGAATTTCTTTAAAACCCATCTTTGCCGCTTCAATGGCAATACCGACATTATAATCCCACACTTCTTTTAAGAATGGGTTAACGAAGGCTTCCCCTCGACCATTCTTCCATACCTTTTCACCATCTAAAAATGATAATTCAGGCTTTTCTTTAGCCAGAAGGGAATCTTTAAAGACGACTACCCTTGCAATCGGATAAATCTGTTTATCCTCAAATTTTTTCAGCATTGCCCTTGGGTTTTTTATGTAGTCTTTACCAATCCCAGCATATGGAGAATCGGGATCTTCGGTTTTAAACGTAACGTTCCCCCTGTCATCCTTAATGTCAATGACCATCGCATTCAAATCGGTTTCATCTACATACTTAATAAGTTCATTCAATTTATTGCCACCCGCTGCAGGTCCGGTCACATATATTCCGCGCACAGCATCCGGATAGTCGAATTTCAACCCCGAATCAAAAACAAAACGCGGTACGCTCACAGGCAATTCTTTATTTTCTAATGCCACCTGCCTGGTTTCGTTCATGCCTTGTGCATGAACTGGCTGTTGAATCAGGAATATGCACATACCTGTCATCAACCATTTACACTTTGGTTTCATTTTCTCCACCTCATTCGCCATCAGTCATCAATATTCAACAAATATAATAAACCCCTTTCTTTAATACCACAAACAATTAACTTTACTCCTATATATTATAAATAATTAAAAAACTTGTCTTACAAAGTTTCAGTTTTAAGAATACGTTCACAATCCTGTATTCCCTTGTGAGTATCCTTCCCTAAAATGGTCTGCTCATTGTGAAATATGTTAAACGGTTTGATTTTCCTTGAACCCTTCATTTCTTCCATAATCAAAAAAAAGAAACGGAAAATCCGTTCTATTTGCTTGATTGCCGTTTCGATTATACATTTAATATGAATAAATGCTAAAATACAGTATAGTGGACATTTCGTATTCTCAGAATGGCATCGATACAGGACAAAACGGCCCTCCACAAGATTTAAATGAGCGTTTCCCTATCATGGGAGCACCGCACATTTCTTTCAATGAAAGTGGATTCATTTTCTATTTATCCTTACAATAATGAAGAGCGAATATCCATTTATCAATAAACGCAATTAGAGGAGTGACTAGCAGTTGAAAAGGATTTTCTCCGGCATTCAGCCATCCGGTTCCGTTACTTTAGGAAATTACATCGGAGCCATGAAACAATTCGTTAACTTACAAAATGAATATGACTGTTTCTTTTGTATTGTTGACCAGCATGCAATTACAGTTCCACAAGATCGCATAAAGTTAAGGAAAAACATCAAAACATTGGCCGCTTTATATTTGGCCATTGGTCTGGATCCTGAAAAGAATACCATCTTCATTCAATCAGAAGTACCAGCGCATGCACAGGCGGGCTGGATTTTACAAAGTATCTCCTATATTGGTGAACTTGAGAGAATGACGCAATTTAAGGACAAATCCGCTGGCAAAGAAGGGGTATCCGCAGCACTGCTTACTTACCCGCCGTTGATGGCTGCCGATATTCTCCTTTATAGTACAGATGTGGTTCCTGTCGGGGAAGATCAAAGACAGCATCTTGAATTGACACGCGATTTGGCTGAACGGTTCAATAAAAAGCATAATGATATATTTAAAATCCCGGAAATCAGCCTCCCTACAGAAGGGGCACGTATTATGTCCCTTCAAGAACCAACCAAGAAAATGAGCAAATCTGATCCTAATAAAAAGGCAACAATTGCCCTATTAGATGATCCGAAGCAAATCGAAAAAAACATCAAGAGCGCAGTTACCGATTCGGAAGGAATTGTCCGTTACGATAAGGAAAACAAAGCGGGTGTTTCCAACCTGATGTCCATATACTCCATCTTCAGTGGAAAATCCTATTCAGAAATTGAAGAGATGTATGAAGGCAAAGGTTATGGTGACTTTAAAAGTGATTTGGCTGAGGTGGTTCTTGGAGAAATCCTACCAATCCAGGAACGCTATAATGAATTGATCGATTCTCCTGAATTGGATGAAATTCTGGACCGCGGGGCAGAAAAGGCGAACATTGAAGCCAATAAAATGATCAGAAAAATGTATAATGGCATGGGACTTGGCAGAAAGAGATAAAAAAAAGACGATCCTCAACGGATCGTCTTTTTTTGTTCATAATATTGATGGGCTATCGCCAGCCTCCACTTGCCAAAGCTTTTCAAAAAAAGGCTGCCCCTTCACAAGGTTTTCACAAAGTTGAAGGTGCTTCTCTGACCAGCCTTCCTTCATTTCTTCATATAACTCAAGCCAAGCTATCTGAAAATCCATTTCTTGAATACTTTCATATTTCTCAGGGGCCCATTCTGTATACCAATAGCGGATTTCAGCAGTGTTTTTCGCCGTGAATAATTGGTCCATGGCCATGAATAGCAATTGCTTAAGCTGTCTTTCTTTTCTTGTCAAACCGTTCATGAATAAGGGAGACGGCGACAAAATATGATATTCTTTCTCAGATGTAGGTTTTTCAGTAAAGGTGTAATCCATCTCATCATGGTTTTCTATCATGTCATAAACAATTTGTTCCTGCCGGGGAATTATTCTGCTTTTCCTAATCGGAATATGATAACCTATCGTATCAACAGCTAAAATTCCATTTCCATCAGTCACGATAAAACAATAGTCAAGCTGAATTCGTTCATGATTTTTCCTTGCATATGCTTTTTGATACACATCATTCAGCAAAGGCTTAGGTAATTCTGACAAGTCGTTTTCTATGTAGTGGAACAATGTTGATGACACTTTCAACAAAGGAACTTGATCTAGTAGTTCAATCCCATCATCCTTCCTCCATTCATGAAAATGACAAATATTATAGCCGTTTTCTTCTCCTTCAAACCAGTTAACCCATACATCATGAAGATATAGCATCATTCATCCCTCACTTAAACAAATTTCTGTTTGTCAATCAGTATAGGCAGGAACCATACAATTTATTCCTATTCTAGAAAACAGATTAAGAAAAAAAGAACGTATATTTTAACTCTTTTTTGATAAGAATTCTTCAGATTGAATAGTGAATGATTTTTTCACAGAGAGTTTTTCAGAATTTTTCACCAGATAATAGCCACTACAGTATCCAAGCATATATGGATATCCTTTCGTCCCAAGCAGAAGTACATCATGAAGAGGATCTGTACGTTTTATCATGTGATTTTCCTCTAAATGCTTACTCCAAAATTCTCGTAGTTTATCTTCCTGATATAACTTAGTCCATTTCGCTAAAAATTTTGCTCCTAAATATTTTCCCACCGTTCTTTCCGCCAGTCCCTCCATGATCATCGTATCCAGGAGAGTGAATTCTTTTTGGTCCTTTTTCAAATGATGCAGACGGCAAACATGATGATATTCATGAATCAATAGGGCCTCCATTTCCTTTTCGGCTATCCCCTTGCCGTAAAAAAGGAATAGTTTATCTTTAAATGCCAACCCTGACTTCGTTTCAACTTTTTTATTCCATATACCTGAAGACATGAGCGGAAAAATATATATGGGAACATCAGGACCTCCCCATAGCTTCTTATAAGCTGTAAACAAGCTTTGTGTTTTTTCCCATATATTATTTTCTTTTAAGTCTTCCAAAATGAGTTTTGTTTTTTGATTCGGCGAATACATGCCATGCTTCAATAAATGATGATAAATCATGTCCGCACCAAGGTTGTTGAATGTACTTTTAAGTCTTTCCAGCATCTGGACCGGGCGGTTAAAATCCTTCTTCATCCATTCATTGGTTGAAATGACTCCCATTTCCCATACACCTCCGCTTCTATTGACTATCGTATGATTTAAAGAGGGCGGTTGACACATATTCTATCCTTTGCATGTTCATTTTCCCTTCAATATAAAAAGAGCAGATCCCAAAAGATCTGCCCTTCCTTTAAAACTTATTGATATTTCTTGAAAAGAATAGTTGCGTTATGTCCACCGAATCCAAGTGAATTGCTGATGGCTGCATTGATTTCGCCCTTCCTTGCTTGATTCGGAACATAGTCCAAATCACACTCAGGGTCAGGTGTTTCAATATTGATGGTTGGAGGCAAAATGCTGTCCCTGATTGCCTGAATCGTGAATATTGCTTCCACACCTCCTGCTGCCCCTAACATATGGCCTGTCATTGATTTAGTGGAACTTATTGCAAGTTTATTAGCATGGTCGCCAAAGACTTCTTTGACTGCCATCGTTTCGTATTTGTCATTGTATGGTGTACTCGTTCCGTGGGCATTCACATATTGGATGTCTTCCGGATTCAAACCTGCATCCTCAATTGCGATTTTCATCGCTCTTGCCCCGCCTTCTCCACCTGGTGCCGGAGCTGTAATATGGAAGGCATCTCCAGTTGAGCCATAACCAGCTATTTCAGCATAAATCTTGGCTCCTCTATTCAATGCATGTTCAAGATCTTCCAGAACGATAATTCCAGCTCCTTCCCCTATTACGAAACCATCACGATTAAGATCAAAAGGACGGCTAGCGGTTTGTGGATCAGGGTTGGTCGATAAAGCAGTATTTGCACAGAAGCCTGCAACCGACATTTTTGTGATTGGCGCTTCGGCCCCACCTGTGATCATGACATCGGCATCGCCCCGTTGAATGGCTTTAAACGCGTCACCAATTGAATTTGTTCCTGTTGCACAGGCTGTCACCGTACATGAATTGATTCCTTTTGCACCCAGTAAGATAGAAACCTGGCCAGCTGCCATGTCCGGAATCATCATTGGAACGAAAAATGGGCTCACCCGTTTATATCCTCTATTTAAAAAGTTTTCATGCTGTGTTTCAAGTGTCTCCAGCCCGCCGATACCCGAACCGATCCAGACCCCGACACGTGCAGCATTTTCATCGGTTATTTCCAGCTTGCTATCATTATATGCCATAACGGATGCTGCAATTGCATAATGGGTAAAACGATCCATTTTGCGTGCTTCTTTACGATTTATATATGTCTCTATATCAAAATCCTTGATTTCAGCAGCAACTTTAACGGGGAATTCTTCAGCATTTAAACGAGTTAAAGGCCCTATCCCCGATTTCCCCTCAATTATATTCTTCCATCCAGTTTCTGCATCATTACCAACTGGAGAGATTGCTCCAATACCTGTTACAACTACACGGCGATTAGTCATTAAAAATCGCTCCTTCCTATTTTTAAAGCTCTTACGTTTTGCTTCTTCTTTTATTTACCCCACCTAAGAGCGATCGCTCCCCATGTAAGGCCACCACCAAAACCGACCATGATGATTAAGTCATTGTCCTTGATTCTTCCTGCTTCCATTTCTTCCACAAGGGCCATTGGAATGGACGCTGATGAAGTATTTCCATATTTATGAACCGTTTTTGTCATTTTTTCAAGTGGGAGACCCAAGCGTTCCCTTGAAGCTTCCATAATGCGTATGTTTGCTTGATGCGGAACAAGCAGATCCACATCTTCCTTTGTCAAACCAGCTTTGTCCAATACACTCAGGCTGGATTCCCCCATCTGACGGACAGCAAATTTAAATACTTCACGTCCATTCATATGAATGAAATCTCCTTCCTGTAATAAGTGCTTCCCACCAGTTCCATCTGCGCCTAATTCAAAGGAAAGGACCCCTTTGCCTTCAGATACAGGTCCAAGTACAGCTGCACCCGCTCCGTCACCAAAAAGTACAGCAGTATTACGGTCTTCCCAATTGGTTACTTTCGAAAGCTTTTCAACACCGACAATCAACACATGCTTATATGCACCTGTCTTAATAAATTGCTGTGCCGTGATCATTGCATACATAAAACCGGCACATGCAGCACTTACATCCATTGCAGCTGCCTTCATCGCTCCCAATTTCTCTTGAATCATGCAAGCGACAGAAGGAAACGACTGATCCGGTGTAACAGTAGCTACAAGAATTAAATCTATCTCTTCAGCCGAAATTTCCGCATTTTTCAATGCAGCTTTTGCGGCTTCATAAGCCATATCTGATGTATCAATATCATCTTTTGCAATTCTTCTTTCCTCAATACCCGTCCTAGTCCGAATCCACTCGTCGGAAGTATCCATAATTTTCTCTAAATCCGCATTTGTAACGATTTTGTCGGGTAAGTAGCGGCCAAGCCCTAATATTCCAGCATTCATCTTGCCATCCCCTTATATTTTAATGAGTTATTATAAGCATCTATTATTACCTGGTACTAATTTTATATAAAAAAACACTTCCTTGCAAGAGTTAACAATTTGAAAGGCTAAGGAAATCTCTTTCCAAAGTCGGCCAAGCGCCTATGCCAGGGGAAATTAGGGACATACATTATTAATAAAAGGAGATAGGAGGAATTCATTGTGGACATATTCAATCGCAACGGCGAGAGAAACCCGGATGATCATTTTTCGAATTTGATGTTTGGCAGGAAAGCTGAACCGGAGCAAGAGGAATCGAGGGTTGATTACATGCAATTGATGGAGAGCGTCGAAACATTGATGGGCTTATACAGTCAATACAAACCGACAATTGAAAAAATTAATCTGAACCCATTGATCGCAAAGTTCTTGAAAAAAGAATGAAAAAAATTTAAGGCTGCCCTTTTACCGGACAGCCTGCCTTTAATTAACGCTGAGCATCTTGTTTTCCAAGCTCATAAGCTTCTTGCATTACGCTTTTAAAGAGCTCCATGAATGGCTCTGCCATCTCCATTGAGAATGGAATCCCGCTTGCTTCAAGCTTCGCTTTAGCCTCTGGGAAGTACTTCATGGCGATTCCCATAAATTCAAGAGTTTTATCTGAACTCATTCGCTTTCCCCCTATCTTTTGAGATCATTGTGATGTCCAAATAAACCTCAATATTATCATAATTCCACATGACCCTTTCGTAAAGGGCGTACATATAAAATCATGAATATCTTTTGAAGTTAATTCCTATCCTTGAACATTATAGTACAAGACATATGGATTAGAGGCAAATATGCAGTTTTGTCCTTCCCAAAATAACGAAAAATTTCGATTTCATATTTGATTATGGTCTCCTCCGTTAATCACGCTTTCTCCATGTTTTAAGTAAGTTTAATCGTTTATTATGTTTTCTTTGTAAAGCAATGCCTTCTTCTGGTTCCAATTTGCTTTTCACTTCAAAAATTGTTCCTTTATTGATTTTAGTTGTTGATTGGGAAGCGACTGAATCCATACTCTCACCAAATATTAACATGGCACATTTATTCCAATGATCATCTATACTGCTGCACAATTGGATGTCCCTATCGGAAGATGAGGTGACTTCTTCCAAAGCATTAACAAAATCAGTGATGTAGAGAGCATCTCCGGTATATTCGGCAGCAATTGCCGCCTTGATATCAGACTGTTCAAGCTGATTGATTCCAGCTTCAAAGCTCATGCCTTCCGATTGCCAAGGTCCATAAATCGTCGGTAAGAATATAATTTTTGCAGAATCTATTCCACGAATCGAGCTTAATACGTACTGGAATATACTGACATCTTTTTCGATGGGCATGAAAAGAACGAAATTTGGCGTTTCATTCTTGCCATTTTTTTTGCATTTCTCAATGAGGGAAACGATTTCGCCTATTACAAAATCGATTTTGTCCATTTTTCCGCTTTGAATATCGTAACAAGATATGAACACCGTGTCCTGCTGTTTAATATCCAATAATTTAAGTTTATTTATCGGAAAGTATATATAATTTGAATTCCTGCCTATTTCAAGTTCCTTTTCTTCCATAATATATTGACTTGCTTCTGAATCAGCCCAATCGATTCCGATTACTTCTTCTCCTTGGTTCAATAAATATTGAGTCACATAGAATCCCACGAATCGATAAGTTCCAATGACAATGTTTGTTTGCATAAATACAGCCTCCTCGTATGCCATCAAGCCCACTTCATTCGGCACGTCTAGTTTTTTTAGATGCTGTATCGTATGCAAACTATTGTAAAAATATATCTCTTCTCATAAAGTCTCTTCATTCTCATTGAAAAACTTTTGTATTTGATAGGGGATTTTATAACGTTTTTCGGGCAATATATACGTCAGCTGCAAGTCTGCTTTTCTAGCCAGCTGGATTTGTCGATAAAGGGAGGCTTGCTCTTTCCGTAAGCTTCCAAAAACCTGGATCACTTTCATGGGGATATTCTCTGCGATTACTGAATCTTCAGTGTCCAGGATATGCTGTTCACATTCTGCCAGATCGAGCTCATATGCAGCAGCGACCTCGGACAGCCACTTTTTAAAGAAGAACTTATTTTCCTTTTCTTTTTCCAGTTGTGCTTTCAAGGAAAAAACCGGATCGATCAATACGACAGACCGTATTTTATTACCAAGTTCATTCATTAACTTTAAGGCAAGGAGCGCGCCTGTCCCCTCTGCCAATATATGAACCCTTTGATTGACTATTTCTTTTTTCAAGAAAAGAATATATAGGTTAAGGGAAAGGTCCAGTGCTTTAGGACTGCCCCAGTTGGCTCCGTGGAAATTCGATGAAAATAGCGTGTATCCGTATTCCTTTAAATGTTCCAATATCTGCAGCCTGCCAGGATGCTGCAGCCAAAAGCTGCTGTCTTTTTCGACAAAATGACTACGGTCTCCAATTACCATTACGGAAAAACCACTGGGCCGCTCTGGATAATAGATGATATTCCATTGGTCATCAATTTGAAAAGTTCGTTGTTCCATCGTTCAAACTCCTTTAAGGAATATTACTACTACTATATTAATTTATGACGAAAAATAGAAAGGGTCAGTGGAAACGCCTAACTTCTTATCTTAAATTAACCAAGCTGGGATGATTTTTGTGTTTATTTTTCCCCTATGATTTCCCTTTTGACGTTTGGAACCAACTAGTCTGCCAGAAAAAGTTCTCTTATGATTTAATGTATTGATTTATTTAAAGGTTATTATTAAAAACACGTTTTAACTGTATATTAATTATGGTAAGATAAAAATGAATGTAGTGGAATGAGGTGAAATTCGATGCGTTATGCTTGGGCAATTTTTTGGACATTCTTATTAGTGCATATGACTGTATATGTTGTTTCTTCCATGAGCGGAGTTTCATACGATGCTGCGCAGGGAACGATTTTAGGATTAGCTGCTGCTATCCTGATTCTTATCATCCCTGCTATCTTGCCTGCTGGGCCAGCTAAAGACTCTCATCAACATTAAGAAACAAAAGAGGACATCCTTTTTAGGATGTCCTTTTTGTTATACCATACTTTGCTTACGGGTAAACTACATTGCAACGTTTTTATATGAGGACCAATTCATCATGATCATAATCAATCGTTATTCCTTCTTTTAGCTCAACAGTCCCAGCTATGATTTTACGGGCGATTTTCGTTTCCAGATGCTTTTGGATGAATCGCTTCAGCGGTCTTGCTCCATATACCGGATCATATCCCTGGTCCGCAATGAATTCCTTAGCCGCTTCAGTGACGTTCAGGACTATATTTTGTTCAGTTAACCTTTCTTGTAATTGATGAACCATTTTATCTACGATTTCAACGATTTCTTGTTTCGTCAGAGGTTTGAATAAAACAATGTCATCAACGCGATTCAAAAATTCCGGACGGAAATGGCCTCTTAACTCTTTAAAGACCTGATCTTTTATTTCTTCTTCAATTCCTCCATCCACCCGGTTGGACTGCAATAAGAAATGGGAACCGATATTGGAAGTCATGATGATCACCGTATTTTTACAGTTGATTGTTCTGCCTTGAGAGTCTGTTATCCTTCCATCATCCAACATTTGTAGCAAAATATTGAAGACTTCCGGATGCGCCTTTTCAATTTCGTCTAATAATATGACTGAGTATGGGTTTCTCCTGACAGCCTCCGTAAGTTGGCCGCCTTCCTCAAACCCAACATATCCAGGAGGTGCACCAACAAGTCGGGACACAGAATGTTTCTCCATATATTCCGACATATCGATTCGAATCATATGTTCTTCACTATCGAATAACGTTTCTGCCAAAGCTTTTACCAGTTCGGTTTTACCGACACCCGTCGGCCCAAGAAAGATGAATGAACCGATTGGTCTGTTTGGGTCTTTAATTCCAGCCCTTGCTCTTAAAACCGCATCGGATACGAGTTCCACCGCTTCCCCTTGACCTATTACGCGTTCATGCAGGATATCAGATAGGCGAAGCAGTTTCTCCCTTTCACTTTCCACCAGCTTGCTTATGGGGATCCCCGTCCACCTTGCAACAATCGAGGCTATTTCCTCCTCCGTCACTTCTTGGCGAAGCAATCGTGATTCCTGTTTTTCCTTTTCCAATTCGTCTTCCATTGCTTCCAATTCTTTTTGAAGCTGCGGAATCCTTCCGTGTCGAAGTTCAGCTGCCCGGTTTAGGTCATAGTCATTCTCTGCTTGATCCAGTTCATGACGCAGTTTCTCAAGCTCTTCACGTTGATCCTGCACCTTTTGAAGCGCCGATTTCTCCATTTGCCACTTGGATTTCATGCTATTCGCTTGATCCTGAAGTTCTGATAGTTCTTTTTGAAGCACTTCAAGCCTTGCTTTGCTTTGAGGGTCCTCCTCATTCTTCAAGGCAGCTTCTTCAATTTCAAGTTGCATGACTTTTCTCGTGATTTCATCCAACTCGGATGGCATTGAATCGATTTCCATTCGGATCATCGCACATGCTTCATCCACAAGATCTATCGCTTTATCCGGTAAAAATCGCTCCGTTATATATCGGTTCGAAAGGACAGAGGCAGCAACGATCGCCCGATCATGTATCCTGACACCATGGTGAATTTCAAACCGTTCCTTTAATCCCCGCAAAATTGAAATCGTATCTTCCACATCCGGTTCAGGAACCAGAACCTGTTGGAAACGGCGTTCCAAGGCCGGATCTTTTTCAATATATTGTCGATATTCATCAAGGGTCGTTGCACCGATACAATGCAGCTCACCGCGCGCAAGCATCGGTTTTAACATATTTCCGGCATCAAGTGCGCCATCTGTTCTTCCTGCACCGACAATTGTGTGTAATTCATCAATGAATAAAAGAATTTTACCTTCACTCTTCTTGATCTCATTCAACACCGCTTTTAGGCGTTCTTCAAATTCACCGCGGAATTTGGCCCCAGCGACAAGCGCACTCATATCTAGTGAAAAAACGGTCTTGTCCTTTAATCCTTCCGGCACATCCTTCCTGACGATCCTTTGTGCCAACCCCTCGACGATGGCTGTTTTACCTACTCCCGGTTCCCCTATTAATACAGGATTATTTTTCGTTTTACGTGAAAGGATCCGGATGACGTTACGGATTTCCGTATCTCGACCAATTACGGGATCGACCTTCCCCGATTTAACCTCAGCAACGAGATCTCTGCCGTATTTTTTCAGTACTTCATAAGTGCTTTCAGGATTTTGACTAGTCACTCGCTGATTCCCCCTTATATCGTTTATAACCCGTTTTGCTTTAGCATAATCAATTCCATATGATGAAAAAAGCCTGTTTACATTCGTTTTATTGACTTGCAATGACGCAAGCAGTATATGTTCTACAGATAAATATTCATCCTCCCACATCTGCATTTCTTTTTCGGCAGCCGTTAAAATTTGCTGTAGGGAGGATGACATGTAAACCTGGGAAACACTCCTGCTCACTTCCGGTAATCGATCCAGTTCCTTATTTAGCTCTATATCAAATAGATTCATCGGTTTACCAGATTCCGATAAAATTCTGATTAATAAACTTTCATCCTGTTCCATTAAGATCTTTAATAAATGAAGCTCCGTCAGCTCGGGATTCCCTCTATCTTTGGCTAGTTCCTGGCCGCCAATGAACGCCTGTTGGGTTCTCTCCGTCATTTTATTAATATCCATCTTAAAACCTCCCATTCATCTATATCATGAACGAATTCCCACTGGGTTTGACCAAATTTGACCTTTATATTTTCATTATACTTCTAATTCTCCCCATGTAAAGGAAAGTTATAAAAAATGCAGGAGGCATGGAGGATAAACGGCAAAAGCCTTTCTTCATATAGAAGAAAGGCGACCCATTTGTAAAATGCATAAAATCACTTAGCACAGTATTTGGATGAAATAACGGGTTATGCTTTCACGGCCGTTTTATTGTAACCATGAAACTCATCGACGAATTGAAAATCCTTATCCGTGCGACCCGCAAGGATCGTATCTCGAAGCAGAATGCCTGCATCGGTCATATTGTGAATGATTTCCCCCCACATTCTTGCGCTTGTTTGAACATGAGCCGTACGCGGAATCCGTTCCTCTTGATATTCCAAAAATGCCTGTTCAATGTCATTCCCATGCTTATGAAGCATATCCGACAAATAAGCTGCATCTTCTAAAGCCTGGCAAGCCCCTTGTGCCAAGTATTGAAGCATCGGATGTGCCGCATCGCCCGTAAGCGTAATTCTTCCTTTTGTCCAATTATCAATTGGTAACCGGTCATACATTGGCCAGCGGCGTTGCCTTTGAATGAATGAAATCGCATTCTGAACAAGCTCACAAGTTCCGGCAAATACACAGTCCATTTCTTCCGGTGTTCCCCATTGATCTGTTTTTTCGTTTTCTTCCGTGTATTGAGAACTTTTGAACACCACTACTTGGTTGTAAAGTTCTCCCCTTCTAACCGGGTATTGAACAAGATGAAGGTTTGGCCCAATCCACATATATACATCATCTAGATCTCCATGGCTCGTAACCTCTTCCATCGGGATCGCTCCCCTGTATGCAACATATTGAGAGCAGACCGGTTGATCTTCCACAAAAAGTTTCCGTGCCTTGGACCATAATCCATCGGCTCCAATGACAGCAGTTCCTGAATATTGGGACCCGTTGGCAGAAGTGACCGTCACCTCACCTTCATTTTCTACTGTCTCAATAATGGTTTGGTTCGTAACCAGCTCGATATACGGGTTCTTTTCACATGCTTCAGCCAGTACTTTATGCAAATCAGAACGATGCAATACAACGTACGGAGCTCCATATCTTTCTTTATAAACATCACCTAAATCCAAAGCGGAAAGCTCTTTTCCGGAAAAGGCATCCATTAGCACCAATCTTTTTGGAAATACTGCAATTTCATTGATTTTATCCATGACTCCTAAACGCTGCAATACGTTGGTGGCATTTGCGGCAAGCTGAATCCCTGCACCAATTTCACCAAATTCGGGAGCTTGTTCCAGGACTTTTACATACTGTTTCGTTTCTGCGATTCCTAAAGCAGTTGCCAATCCGCCAATTCCCCCACCGATAACGATGAATGGTTTTTTTTCTATGTTCATCATCAATTCCCCCTAAATTAGTTGTTTTAGCCAATGTTGCGGACCAATACCACAGTAAGCGTTTTCATTCGACTGGCATTCTATATATCCATCAGGATCATTCTTAAAGTTTCAAACCGATTATTTTTAAACCAAAACAGGCTTGAATTCACTTTCAACCTTTTGGTAACCATCATTTGTGTCTAATGCCTGTTGCTGTTCCAAATCGAATCTCTCCATTATTGGTAGGTCGTTTACCGAGAATAAGTAAGAATCGGCTTCTGCAACGTGCTCATGCCAGGCCCAATTCGGAACGACGAAGTAATCTCCCTTGGACCAGTCAAAACGCACTCCATTAATGACCGTATAGCCTGATCCTTGGTGCACTTGATAAATTGTGGAATGGGTATGGCGATGTGCTTTCGTATGGAAACCTTTAGGAAGTTTCTGCATCCATGCCCCCATCGTCGGATTGGCCGTTTGGCCATTCGATGGATTGATATATTCCACGGCGAACCCTTCATATGGATCAGGTTCAAAATTCATTAATCCTTCTATCGCGGCTTTGGTGCCTTTCCACTTGTAGTTGGCAAGCGGTGCCACTTGTGAATAACGGTCGGATACTGGACGAACCATTCCGCCTTGATAACGGAGCTCTGAAAAATTATCCGGCCGTTTAGGCGTTTCAATCCGATCTGGATATGGTTCAAAGAAAGTGCCACCTATGGAATAGATGGTAGGGATATCAAGGGCATCCATCCAAATCATTGGCTTTTCGCCAACATGTCCATGACCATGCCATAGGTTTTTAGGCGTGATCAAGAAATCTCCTTCTTCCATGAAGATCCTTTCTCCCTGCACGATGCTGTATGCACCTTCACCATTCGTAATGAAACGAAGTGCACTTTGGGAGTGACGGTGGGAAGGGGCCACTTCACCTGGCAGCAATAGCTGAACCGCTGCATAAAGCGTTTGTGTTGTCGAAGCCCATCCCCAAGGCTGGCGATAAGTAAGGCCAGGGTTTTGAAAATATATGGCCCTGCGCTCCCCTCCTCGGTCAGGAGTGAAGATTTCAGCTGCTTCCATCAATTTTTTTGTCAAAAGCTCTTCTTTCCATAAATAAGCATGGGCATGAGGTTTAGGTTCATGGTCCATCAGAGCGGGAATGGCTTCCCACAGTGGCCCAAGGTTATACTGCTGAATATCCTTTGTAAAATCTTTTACGATTGTACTATTCATGTATTCTGATTTTTCAGCCATATTAATCCCTACTTTCTTTTTTTATCATTTCCTCACTGGATTTTAGAAAGGTTTCGCTTAATTTGATCATAGTGTCCTGAAACATGCTCATCGATGAAGTGATCGACTATATATGAAACTGGTTTGTTTCCGAATTTAGCGAAATTCCGGTGTGGCGATTCTTTGGATAGTGTTTCTTCATCTAAATTCCCGAGACTGCTTTCCACTTTATATTTAAGCTCCTCCACTTGCTTCATGACATCATCAACAGCAAGTTTGTCAGTATCGGTAACTGCTGCCAGGCGGGCTGGATCTTGCAATCCACGCCCCCATTTGGATCCAGGCACCGCTATTACATTTTCCAATTCACCTAACCAATAAGGAATGGCCTCAGCTAAATGGGAAAGTATCTGCATGATTGACCATTCATCATCTGCAGGCTTAAATCGGATCGTTTCTTCCGGAAGGTTTGCCGCTGTCTCAAGAATGTGGTCGATTGATTGTTGAACCGATTGGATTGATGTCCCGATTTCCTGATAAGCCATTTTATTTCCCCTCCCCGACAAGTCGCACACGGTTTTCAAGATAACCTATTTTGTCGATCTCGATTTTGACTACGTCACCATCTTTTAAGAACACTTGTGGATCACGGGCTACTCCTACCCCACCCGGTGTTCCTGTGAGAACTATGTCACCTGGTTCAAGAGTCATTAAATTCGATAAGAACTCAACAAGATATCTCACATCGAATACGAAGTTGGATGTATTCGTTTTTTGGCGTTCTTCACCATTTACCGTTAATCGGACATTTAAGCCAGATGGATCGGATAGTTCATCGGAAGTGACTAACCAAGGACCCATCGGAGCACTTCCTTCAACCGTTTTCCCTTGAAGCCACTCAAGTGTACGCCGTTGGATATCACGATACGTAACATCATTCGCAATTGTATAACCAGCTACATAATCAAGAGCATCTTCTTTTGAAACATTACGTGCCCTTTGTCCGACTACAAAAGCGAATTCCGCTTCATAATCAAGTTGTTCAGAGATTGGAAAAAACGGTATATCATCTTGGGGACCGATTACTGTATTGGCGAACTTTGCGAATACCACAGGGAATGGCGGCAATTCGCGACCCATTTCAGCAATGTGCTCACGGTAGTTATGTCCGACACAAATAATTTTGCCTGGCTTTTGGACAGGGGCCTCAAGCTTTATATTTTCAACATCATGCACCAATTCATGTCTGAAGGAATCACGATTGTTCAATGCGTAGTCCGCAGCTTTTTTCGAGATGGAAAGGCTTTCATTCCCTCCCTGTAAAAACGCCTCCATGGTTGCAGGGACATATGCTTCAGCGATTTGTTCACTGCGAAGTTTCCCTTCGCTTTCAAGAAGCGCTTGATAGGCATAATTCAAGTCGACTATTACATTATTCGGGTAAATTGCACCAATACGTTTAAATCCTTTACTGCTGAAAGTTACTAATTTCATATTTCATTCTCCTTTATTAATCTGGATTTTTTTAAAAATCTCTTTTCGATCCCACTATCCTTATTTGTGGGCTAATTCTGCTGGATTCGCTTCACAAACCAGAATATGAATGACTGTACATCTACCAATTTCACTTATAGATAACATTGTTCACTATTTATATAAATAATAACTTAATTTTCGGAATATTGTCAAGAAAGTATTGCAAAATTTTGTGCAAATGTTATCATCTACACCATTATGACTACTTCGGAATCAATAAAAAGGTCCGCTAAAGTTATTTATTTAAAAGGAAAGTATATTGATAGCTTCAAGCAGCCTCCGGTTTTTCTTGCTAAATTTCATTTAAATTTTACAGATTCTGATATACTAGACCTAAATTAAAACAGATTAGGGAGATTGATTTATGGAAATCGTAAAATCCGGTTCGACGATTCAATCATTACAAGTTGGGATGAGCATCATAGATTTACTTGCTTCTCAAAGAACTCCTTTAAGATTCTCTGATATTCAAGAATTAACGGAAATAACGAAAAGTAACCTCTATAAGTATTTGAATACTTTGACACAACTGGAGTTACTATATCGCGATAAGACAACCGGTATGTATCACCTTGGGAGCAAATTGATTCAATACGGCATGGCAGCGATAGGAAATGAGGATGTCACGAGCAGAATAACTCCTTATTTACAGGAAATCAGTCACCATACTTCTTGCACGGTCCTTTTTTCCGTTTGGACATATGATGGACCAATCACGGCAAAAATATGGAATTCCAACCAAAACTTAAACATCGGGGCACAGTTAGGTACTCGACTTCCGCCATCATCCTCTTCCGGAAAGGTATTCACTGTATTTCAGGATCCTTCCTTGACGGCGGAATGGATTGAAAAAGATCGTAATGTTACAAGCTCGTTCCTTAAAGAAACAAATGAATATGATGAAATTTTGAAATACAAAATAGCTTTTGCCAAAGAGCCTCTTGTACCATCAGTTTCCTCCATGTCCATTCCGGTTTTTAATTATAATTCAGAATTATTGGGAGCGATCACTGCCGTTGGGTTCACCGAAAGCATTCCTGATCATTATGAAGATCCTTTAAGCCACTATTTAAGAAAGAGCTGTTTGGAAATCTCGAAAATATTCGGTTATTCCGCTGAATAGAAAAAAAAGCAGGAAAAGGATGGCGATCATTCCTTTTTCCTGCTTTTAGATGTTTCATGGCTTCCGCTTATATGTCCATATCCGGTTATGATTGGATGTTTCAGGAAAAGAATCCCCTGCATCAAGCTTGACCATTTTCGGATTCACTACCGTGCTGCCCGTTTCACCGATTTCTACGTAGGTCCCATTATTAGGTGCCTTCTGACCTGGCTTAAATTGACGATTTTGCCCCATAGATTTCACCCCTTTACATGCTTTCCCTGTTATTATTACCAGGTTCCTTTCTTTCATGTCAGAAAAATTAAGGACACACAGGAAATTCAGCTAAATTAAAAAAGCGTCTGTACTCTGAGCAAACGCTTAGACTGTAGACAAACTCGATAATATTTGAGTTTGTCTACCAGTCTTTTTAAGTTTTTAAAACTTGTCCTTTGATTTAACATTAAGGAGATCCTTTTACCTGCAGTCTTTTTTGTTTTTAAATAGATGGATTAAAACTTGAGGTGATAAGGATGCTTTCTAAACATGGTTCTATTCAGCGAGATCAACTTGAAATGATTTACTTTAGATCAACTGGTGCCATCGAACCATTTGGTTCGTGGAGGCAACAATTGGTGCCTTTTCATTTTTGACTTGGTGGAAGATATGTTTCAGAGGTGGGACGCTCAATTATTGATCCAGTTATTATTCTCTAACTGCTGCTACAATTAAAATCAAAAAGGTTTCGGAATGAGACCATTCCGAAACCTTTTTTTCTACAAACTGAGCGACTGCTCTCTGAGGAGACGCCTTTTTGGTTAAGACATTAAGTCCACCAGAACCGCCTTTTGGGCATGCAGACGATTTCCAGCTTGGTGGAAAACGACGGAATTAGGTCCATCGATGACTTCAGCCGTTACTTCTTCTTCCCTGTGTGCAGGCAGGCAATGCATGAATAAGTAATCTTCTTTAGCAAGTTTTACAAGTTCACCATTGATTTGATAATCTTTAAAAGCTTCTAAGCGGATACCATTCTCGATTTCCTGCCCCATGGAGGTCCAAACATCGGAATAGACAATATCCGCATCTTTTATGGCTGCTGAAGCTGAGGTTGTGACCACAATTTCACTGCCAGTCTCTTCTGCCACTTTTTGAGCATAGGCGACGACTTTTTCATCGGGTTTATAGGCCTCAGGACACCCAATGGAAAAATCCATTCCCATTTTTGCACAGCCTACCATCAATGAATTGGCAACATTATTGCCATCACCGATATAACTCATTTTCAAGCCTTTTAGCTGCCCTTTTATCTCGATGATCGTCAAGAAGTCAGCAAGCACCTGACAAGGATGGGCAAGATCAGTTAACCCATTGATGACTGGGATAGAAGCGTTTTCTGACAATTCCAGGATTTTTTCATGCTCGAAGGTACGAATCATGATGCCATCAATATATTCAGAAAGGACTTTTGCAGTATCCGAAATAGTCTCACCACGTCCAATTTGCAAGTCATTGCCACTCAGGAACAAAGCGTGTCCACCAAGCTGCATCATGCCTACTTCAAAAGAAACACGGGTACGGGTAGACGATTTTTCAAAGATCATCCCCAGCGTTTTCCCTTTTAAAGGCGTATATTCTTCACCAGCTTGCAATTTGCCTTTAATGGTCTGCGCTAGCTTTAATAAATCTGCAATTGCCGTTGGTGTAGACTCTTTCATGGTCAAAAAATCTTTTCCATTTAAAATCTTCGCTTGTGTCGGTGCCGTCATTGAACTCATACGTGTGACACTCCTTTCGAATATGGTACAAGCCATTCCTGAAGCGAGGTAACCCCTGGATCAGCATTCTCTACCGATTGTAGATAGGCCTTGAAAGTCTCTTCTTCCGTAAATGCAAGCAGTCGGTATTTCGCTGCAAGTAATCTTAGCTTCTTATCTTCTTCCGTTGTTCCATATGCCAAAACGACCGCAGCATTTCCTTCATTTAACCATTTATCAAAATCTGAATTCCTCAATGTCAAACCTGCTTCTTTGATTTGCACTAACAAATCTTCACTTAATTGGACTGATCCTGATTGATAAACACCTGAAGTATGTTTAGCTTTTTGAGCATGGAATACTTTTGTCAACGCTTCATTTACCGTTTCTCCGATGGCGATTCCTTCACCTGTTGATTTCATTTCCGGACCTACCTTCGAATCAAGTCCGCTTAGTGCAAAGGTAGAGAATACCGGATATTTAACGACAGCATACGGAATTTCTTCCATTAAGCCCGTTTTTTCGAACGCATTCGACAATGAATATTTCCCAAGCAATATTTTTGTCGCTATTTGCACCAAGGATACATCGGTCACTTTACTGATGATTGGAATTGTCCGACTGGCACGAGGATTCACTTCCAATACATATACACTATTTCCTTCAATCACGAATTGGATGTTCATAAGTCCTTTATAACCAAGTTCCCTAACTAGTTTTTTAGCATAAAGGGTCATTTTATCTTTGATATCATCCGTTAAGGATTGAGCTGGCAATAATGCCATGCTATCCCCTGAATGGACACCTGCTTTCTCTATATGTTCGGCAATGATGGGAATGTATACATCATTTCCATCCGCAATCAAATCGATTTCGGCTTCCTTCCCTGGAATATAGGAATCGATCAACACGGGATATACAAGTGCCGTTCCATTTACCATTCTATTCATTAAGCTTTCCTTGGAGCGGATGATTTCCATTCCCTGGCCGCCAATTACATAGGATGGGCGTAAGAGCACTGGAAAACCGATTTCCTCTGCACAGGCAATTAATTGTTCTTCACCATTAGCCATTGAACCCGGTACATGGGGGATATCCAGTTTTTGAAGAAGCTGATAAAAACGATCACGGTCTTCTAATTGATCGAGTGTATCGAAGGAGGTCCCCAACAAATTGACACCGTAATCTTCTAGGCCTTTTGCCAGATTTATCGCAGTCTGCCCACCAAATTGGACGATAACGTCTTTTATATCTTCCGCTTCTATTACATTAAGAACATATTCAAGAGTTAAAGGTTCAAAATAAAGGCGATCTGCAGTCGCAAAATCCGTGCTTACCGTTTCCGGATTATTATTGATCATTATCGTTTCAACATTTTCATCCTGGAGTGCATAAACACCGTGAACCGAACAGTAATCAAATTCTATTCCCTGTCCGATGCGGATCGGACCGCTGCCAATCATCAAGACTTTCTTTTTATCAGTTTTTTTCTGTTCATTCTCACCAAAATATGTTGAATAGTGATAGTTCGTATGTGATTCGAACTCGGCTGCACATGTATCAACCGTTTTGTAGACCGCCGTAAGGCCTAGTGATTTGCGGTGTGCTCTCACTTCCATCTCACTTACTTTCCATACGGAAGCAAGATAGCGGTCTGAAAAGCCCTTTTCCTTGTATGTCTGCAGTTCTTCCCTTGTTACCTGATCGATTGCCTTAGCTTCAATCTCCATTTCATTTTGGATCAATGACGCAAAGGATTTAAGGAAGAAATAATCTATGGCTGTCGCTTCATGAATTTCTTCAATCGTCACACCTTTTCTAAGCATTTCAAAAATGACAAATATTCGTTCATCAGATTTTTCGGCAAGCTTTCCCCAAAGTTCAGTAACCGTTTTATTTTTCAGCGATGATAGCTGTAGCCCAATCGTTTTCAATTCCAAAGAATCGACGGCCTTTTGGACTCCTCCTTCAAAGCTGCGGTGTAAAGCCATCACTTCACCAGTCGCCTTCATCTGTGTTCCCAATTTTCGGTTGGCGGTCGTGAATTTATCGAATGGCCACCTCGGGAACTTCACCGCTACATAGTCAAGAGCAGGTTCGAAGCTTGAATATGTGCTTTTCGTTACAGGATTGATGAGCTCCGATAAATCATAGCCGACAGCGAGCTTTGCGGCTATGCGTGCTATGGGATAACCTGTTGCTTTGGAAGCTAGTGCTGATGAACGGCTGACACGCGGGTTTACTTCTATTAAATAATATTGCTTGCTATTCGGATCAAGTGCAAATTGAATGTTACAGCCGCCTATGATACCTAACGCAGAGATGATTTTAATAGAAGCGGCACGCAGCATCTGAAACTCATCGTCCGATAAAGTCTGTGATGGTGCCACGACAATCGAATCACCTGTATGGATTCCTACCGGATCGATATTTTCCATATTACAGATAGTGATGCACGTATTGTTGCCATCTCGCATAACCTCATATTCGACTTCCTTATAACCAGCTATGCTTCTTTCAATCAAGCATTGTGTAATCGGGCTTTCTTGAAGTCCCCCCCGTACAAGTTCCTTAAAGGTGTCCAGTGAATCAGCAATCCCACCGCCAGTTCCTCCGAGTGTATAAGCGGGACGAACGATGATCGGAAAACCGATTTTGTTGGCAAAATCCAGCGCTTCTTCAAGAGTATGGACAATCGTACTGTCAGGAACGGGTTCACCTATTTCAAACATCAACTCACGAAACAGTTCACGATCCTCCCCTTTTTTGATGGAGTCGATCGGAGTTCCTAATAATTTGACATTATATTTTTCAAGCACTCCAGCATCATCCAATTGATAAGCAAGATTCAATCCTGTTTGACCGCCTAATGTAGCGAGCAGGCCATCCGGCTTTTCTTTGGAAATGATCTTTTCCAGTACATCAACTGTTAAAGGTTCGAAATAGACAGCATCCGCATTCATATCATCAGTCATGATCGTTGCAGGATTGTTGTTGACCAGTATGACTTTATATCCTTCTTCCTTTAAAGCAAGGCAGGCCTGTGTACCTGCATAGTCGAATTCGGCGGCCTGCCCAATGACAATCGGCCCCGAACCAATCACTAAAATGGTCTGTATCGCGTCGTCCTTAGGCATAAGCTTTTTCTCTCCCGCTATAATCATTTATCATTTGTAAAAAGTCATTGAATAGTAATGAACTCTCGATAGGTCCTGGATTTGCCTCTGGGTGGTACTGGGTAGTGAAGATTGGCAAGTCTTCATGCATGAGCCCCTCAACTGTGTTATCATTCACGTTTCTGAATCTCACTTGCAGCGATGTTCCTTGTAAGCTCGGTTCATCAACCTCATAACTATGATTCTGCGAACTCATATACACCTTTTTCGTTTTCAAATCGACCACGGGCTGATTCGCACCGCGATGTCCAAACAGCATTTTTTTTGTATTTCCACCTAAGGCAAGGGCCGTTAATTGATGACCGAGGCAGATGCCCATCGTTGGAAAATTCGTAATGATCTTTTTAATGTTTCCTAAAAGGTATTCAAGCTGTTTTGGATCCCCAGGCCCATTTGAAAGCAAAATACCATCTGGCTTCAAGTCCTTGATTTGTTCGAATTCAGTATCGAATGGTACGACAGAGACTCGGCAGCCTTGCTCGACCAATGAATCCAATATGGATTTTTTATAGCCGAAATCCATCATTACCACGTGCTTGTCGCCTTTCCCAAAACTCTCGACAATCTTTGTGGATACCTCAGCAACGTGTGCTGATAAACCATTCAGGCCAGGTACGACAGTGTATTTTTCTTCCGCTGTGATGACTGCCTGCATGGAACCTTCCTGTCTTATATTCTTAACTACCGCTCTTGTGTCAACATGGCTTAAAAGAGGAATGTTCCACTTGTCTAGATATTCACCAAGTGAATATTTAGCTTGATAATGTGAATGGCTCATATTTCCTTCATAAACAATCACACCGGCAACATGCGGTTTCTTACTTTCAAAATCATGTTCATTGATTCCATAATTTCCGATTAGTGGGTATGTGAAGATGACAATCTGGTCCTTATATGAAGGATCTGTCAACACTTCTTGATATCCGGTCATTCCTGTAAAAAAGACAATCTCTCCAGTGATTGTTTTTTCAGTCGATTTAGTCAGCAGTTCCCCTTCAAAGACGGAACCATTCTCTAAATATAGATAGCTTTTCATGATCTTCACCTCTTTAGATGATGTATATTTATATACACAATAGCATAATTATTCATTTTGTTCTATAAAAAATTCAATAAATTTAGACAGTTTGTTTTATTGCCAATACTTTTTTAATTTTGTTTATAGCACTGTTGATCTCCGATTCGGTAACTGTCAGAGATGGGAGTAAACGAAGTACTTTAGGACCTGCACTCAATACAAGTAAGCCCTCTTCTTGCAGTTCCATTAAAAAAGCTTGAACATCCTGTTTACATTCAATTCCGACCATCATTCCCAGACCGCGAATCTCTTTCACTTCTTCCATGTCCTTCAATGCTTTTGCCAATTCGCTCTCAAGGTATTCAGCCTTTTTAACGGTTTCTTTTAAAAACCCTGATTGGAAAATTTCCTTTAACACGGCTTCGGCCGCTGAGACACTAACGGGATTACCTCCAAAAGTGGATCCATGACTTCCAGGGTTAAAGAACTCAGACAGTGCTTCCTTTCCAATCATCGCCCCGATTGGCAGGCCATTTCCCAGCCCCTTTGCTGAAGTGATGATGTCCGGTTGGATATTAAAATGCTGGAATGCAAATGGTTTCCCTGTACGCCCTATTCCAGTCTGAATTTCATCTATGATAAGGAGAGCTCCGTGTTCTTGGCATTGAGTTTGAATCACGTCCAGATAAGATTGCTGTACAACATGAATGCCGCCCTCTCCTTGAACAATTTCAATCATTACAGCTGCCGTATTTTCATCAATGGCTGCTGTCATGGCATCATTATCATTAAATGGAACATATTCGAACGAAGCTAGCATCGGTCCGAAACCAGTCTTGATTTTTTCCTGCCCCGTTGCAGCCATCGTTGCAAACGTACGGCCGTGGAAAGACTGCTGGCATGTGATAATTTTGCTTTTCCCAGTAGCTTTACGTGCTAGTTTGATTGCTGCCTCATTCGCCTCGGCACCGCTGTTGGCAAAGAACACCTGACTTAAACCAGAGGCATCAGCCAGCATTTTTGCTGTCCGTTCCTGTATGGAACTTTGAAACATGTTCGATACATGCCAATATTTATTAAGCTGCTCCGTGACAGCCATTTTTACCTTCTCATGACAATGTCCAAGATTCAAAACCCCGATACCGGATGTGAAATCCAGATACTCTTTACCTGTTGCACTCGTAATCTTCAATCCTGACGCAGTGTCTGGCTCAATGTTCCACCTTGCATATGTTGGAAATAAAGAACTCATTGAAATACCCCTTCCTCCTGAAGAAATTTCGTACCGATGAATTGTCCGCCTTGATAAAAATGATCTTTCCCACTAACGATCATCACTTCTTCAATCCCTTTATTCAGCACAGACAACGCTGTATTGACTTTCGGGATCATTCCCCCATGGATACTTCCATCCATGATCATATTCTTCGTTTCCGTTTCATTCAATTTCTCAATGATCTGCCCATTCTTCAAGACCCCTTTAACATCGGTCACAAATAAACACATATCGGCCGATAGTGCCTTCGCTACAGACCCAGCAGCCATATCGGCATTCACATTTAATTTAGTGCCTTCTTCGGTAGTTGAAATGGGCGTCAATACCGGACAATAACCTTTTTCGAATAAAAGTCCGAATAATTCCGTATTGACTTGTTGTATCTCACCAACAGCTCCAAGTTTCTGTTTGTCGATATAATCACCTGTGAGAATTCCGCCGTCAGAGCCATTTATACCGATTGCCTTGATGCCATGAGCTTCCAATTTATGAACGAGGCTGCGGTTCGATTTGCCTGCCAGCATAAGTTCCACAATTTCCAACACTTCAGTGGTCGTTTTTCTTAAACCATCTTCAAATACTGGTTCAATTTCAAATTTTTCAAGCATTGAATTTATATCAGGGCCGCCTCCATGCACAAAGACAATATGGTAGCCGCGGTTTTGTAACTCTCTAACACTATTGAAAAACGACTCAGATAACTCATTAATGATGCTGCCGCCGCACTTTATGACTAATATGTCCATATTTTCACCTCTTACGAACGATAGCTTCCGTTTATTTTCACATAATCATAGGTTAAATCGCAGCCCCATGCTGTGCCTGATTCATTACCATCTTTTAAATAAACATGAATGATGATACTTTCATTTTCCAAGTATGCTTTGGCTTCTTCCTCAGAAAACATGATCGGCTCACCATCATTAAGTACAACGATATCACCAAAAACGATCGTTGTTTGATCCGGATTGAATGCCACTCCGCTTCTTCCCATCGCAGCAATGATCCTTCCCCAGTTTGCATCCGCTCCAAAAGCTGCCGTTTTCACTAGATTTGACCCTACGATCGTCTTCGCCATCATCTGTGAATCTTGCTTCGTATGCATGCCATGAACATTCACTTCTATCAGTTTTGTGGCACCTTCTCCGTCTTTCGCAATTTGTTTAGCGAGATTTTCGGAAGTTTGTTTTAATAATTCCAGGAAGATAGACCATTCTGGATGGTTAGGTGTCAAAGGGTCATTGTTCGCTTCTCCATTCGCGAGCACTAATACCATGTCGTTCGTTGAACAGTCACCATCAACCGTGATTTGATTGAATGTATCATTTGTTATGGAGGATAGTGCTTGCTGTAAATCATCCGGTTCAATTACAGCATCCGTGGTAATGAAACCGAGCATTGTAGCCATGTTTGGATGAATCATTCCCGATCCCTTCGCAGCGCCGCCCATCTTCACGGTTTTACCGTCAATAATTGTTTCATAACCACAGCTCTTCGTTACAATATCCGTTGTTAAAATGGCTGTACCAAAAGCTTCAGCAGCTTCAGGTGTATTTTCTGGCTGCAATGACTCTATGCCTTTTCTTACTTTTTCCATTTCCATGAATTCCCCGATGACTCCCGTTGAAGCCACTGCAAATGAATGGTCCTCCAAACCGAACTTTTGAGCCGCAAGCTTCCTCATTTCATTTGCATCTTTTAAACCCTGTTCACCTGTACAAGCATTCGCACAAGCACTATTCACTACAATGCCGTGAAGTTTTCCAGTAACTGCAATGCTATCTTTCGTTACATTGATTGGAGCGGCTTGAACTACATTTTGTGTATAAACCGCCGCGGCTGATGCTGGGACATCGGTAAAAATGATGCCAACGTCCTTTTTAGAATAGCGTAATCCTGCATGGACACCTGATGCTTTGAACCCTTGGGGCATTAAAATGTTTCCCTCTTGAATTTGTTTGATTACTTCAACTGGCTGTAGTGTATTCATTGTTTCCCTCCATAGTTTACGGATATAACGGACTGTTCCATAGTCCTGCCGTTTCTTCTAGTCCCATTAATATATTTGCATTTTGAATGGCCTGCCCTGCAGCACCCTTCACTAAATTATCAATAACTGAAACCACCGTTACCTTACCTGTTCTTTCATCATAATCGACGCCAATGTCGCAAAAGTTCGATCCATATACCTGTTTCGTGGATGGAAAGCGATCAAGGGGCTGTACCCGGACAAATGGGTGGTTCTCGTATACTGTTTCGTATAAATCCTTTAATTCAACATTTGAGGTTTCCCGATTTACCTTTATATACATCGTTGCCATTATCCCTCTTGTCATGGGAACAAGATGTGTATTAAAGGTGATGGGCTGTAAACCTGATGACCATCGCCCAAGCTGTTGTTCGATTTCCGGTATGTGCTGATGTTGATTTACCTTATATATCTTAAAGTTCTCATTCATTTCACTATAATGGGTGACTGCCGAAGGTGATTTACCCGCCCCTGAAACCCCGGATTTTGCATCGATGATCACATCGGCAGCTGCTCCGGCCAATCCTTCAGTGAATAAAGGGGCAAGACCTAATAGTGATGCGGTTGGGTAGCACCCTGGATTGGCAATGATCGTTGCTTTTTTTATTGCTTCGGCATTCCATTCAGCCAATCCGTATACGGCTTCTTCAATAATTTGCTGTGGCGCGGCCGGTTTTTTATACCAGTGTTCGTATTCACCTGGAGTTTGAAGCCTGAGGTCTCCAGATAGGTCGATTACTTTAATGTCAAGGTCAGAAAATTCCGAAATCAGTTGCGAGGAAACACCAGAAGGAGTTGCTAGAAATACTATATCGGATTTTTTAGCAATCGCTTCCGGGTCAATTTCTTCTAATTTATCTTTCATATGCATTAAATGTGCATTTTCTTCATATAAACTTCGACCAAATTGGGATGAAGTATGCAATGATTTTATTTTAAATTGCGGATGATTATTCAAAAATCTTATTAGTTCCAGTCCTCCATAACCCGTCGCACCTACTAATGATACGTTCATAAAACCATCTCCTATAATTTCAGGTCCCTGTCATTCTTTGATTCTATTATTATAAGACTGAATAAAAATAAAATCAAATGTATTTTTATAAAATTATAAACATTAATTTTAAATGAAAAATTATCCACCTAAAATCCTAGAATTATCCAAACTTGTTGACTACTAGGGTTATTTCCGTTTAAATCAAAGGTAGTAATTGAGTAATAACGGTATCTGAAAGGTGGTCATATGCATGAATGAATTATCGTTAACTAATCGGATGCATGCAATTTTAGATAATAAACATCAAGTTAAACATATGGAAAAAGGGCGCTACCTTTTTCAGGAGAGCACCCCAGCAAGTGATTTGTATTACATTATAAAAGGGAAAGTAGAAGTGAGTAAGGTTGTTCCCGACGGTCGGGAATTAACTATACGGATTAGTTCGGAGAATGATTTGGTTGGGGAAACAGTCTTATTTTCTCAAAATCCTAAATATATGATGAATGCAAAAATGATGGAAGATGGAACTGTAGCGGTTATTTCCAAAGAAGCATTAGAAGATAAAATCGCCTCCGATAGCCGTCTTGCAGTTGATATGATGACATGGTTATCCGCTCAAAACCGTAAAAATCAGGCTAAATTCCGCGATATGCTCCTGCACGGTAAAAAAGGTGCATTTTACTCCACCCTCATCCGTTTATCAAATAGCTATGGCACTGAAGTAGAAGACGGTAAAGTTATCAATCTTCCCTTTACAAACCAAGAACTCGCCAATTTTTGCGGCACATCCCGCGAGGTAGTCAATCGAATGCTCGCTCAATTAAGGAAAAACAATGTCATCTCCATTAAAAAGGGACGCATTACGATTCTGGACTTTGACTATTTGAAACAGGAAATCGACTGTGAAAACTGTCCAATAGACATCTGTACCATAGATTAAATCCCTCCCATAAAAAGAACAATACATAATGCCTTACTGTCTTAAAATGATTGGAGTTTATTTCAGGCTAAATCCATCCCTAGGACCATTGAATTATTTTCATTACCATGTGTCCTATATAAAAGTGCATAAAAAAAGTATAAAAATCGATTTCGGCCATTGCTAGCATCTTAGGTTCCTAACAACTATACAAAAAAGGGATGGCATAGTTGCCATCCCTTAATTTTTTATTCATTCGGACGGGAGTCCCATGTATTTTACCCGCCAATGAATGACATTTCGATTTTTTCCTGTTTCTTCACTGTTCCCGCTGCCCGCTCATCCGAATAGCGGTCGTCCCTACGATTCCAAAGTGAAATGATGAACCCGGTCAATTCTTCATCTGTCATGTCGGAACGGAGCAAAGACTTCAAGTCATGTCCCTTTCCATTAAACAGGCATGTATATAAACTTCCATTAGCAGAGAGACGTGCACGTGTACAACTTGAACAAAAAGACTCGGAAACCGAGGTTATGAAGCCCACTTCTGCAGTAGTGCCCTTATAACGGAAGCGCTTTGCCACCTCTCCAAAATAATCTTCTTCAACCGGTTCAAGATCGAATTCGGTTTGGAGCATCGCTAGCAGCTCTTTTTTCGTAATGACATTCTTCAACTGCCAGCCATTTGTATGCCCGACATCCATAAATTCTATATAGCGTAATTGAATGCCCTCATCTTTACAAAATCGGGCCATCGGCAGGATTTGAGATTCATTGGTCTCTTTTTTCACTACCATATTCACTTTAACGCCAAGCCCTGCTTCTTTGGCAGCAGCTATGCCTTCAATAACAGGCTTTATACCGATATCCCTGCCGTTCATCTTCTTGAAAAGTTCATCATCGAGGCTGTCTAAGCTTATATTCACCCTCTGCAAACCAGCTGCCCTCAAATTCGCGGCATGTTTTTTCAAGAAGACACCATTCGTAGTCAATCCAATATCTTCAATACCATCAATTTTAACGAGATTTGAAATCAGAGTGGTAAGATCTCTCCGGAGTAATGGTTCTCCGCCTGTCAACCTTAGTTTTTTAACCCCTAAGCTTGCAAATATTTCAGAAAGCCTTACGATTTCCTCATAAGATAATAGCTCACTTTTAGGCAGGAACTGAAAATTCTCATGAAAAATTTCCGCAGGCATGCAATACTGGCAGCGAAAGTTACAGCGATCTATGACTGAAATCCTTAAATCCCTTAGTGGCCTGTCCAATGAATCTTTAATTTGACTGTTCAATTAACCACTCCTAGCCGAGGTATTAGAAAAAAACCAGACCATAAAAAGTGGCTCCATTGAATGGATTCACTGTTTTTTGACTGGCTTTTCATTTCTATTACAGAGTTATTATTTGATTCCTAAGGCAATTTTAGCATATCTGGACATTTTGTCTTTCGTCCATGGCGGACTCCAGACAATCTTCACATCCGTTTCCTTGACCTCAGGGATATCTTCCAGAACCAATTTAACTTGATCGACGATCGTCCCAGCCATCGGACAGCCCATTGCTGTCAATGTCATCGTCACCGTAGTCAGACCTTCCTCATCCATATCCACATCATATACCAAGCCTAAATTAACTATATCTATACCAAGCTCAGGGTCAATGACCTGCTCCAAAGCTCCAATGATAATGTCTTTTGTATCTTGATCCACTTCGATCACTCCTTTTATGGAAAATCTCTTCGTTTTAGATTGTCGGTTTCATCATTATGTCCATTTTAGACTTTATATTATGTCCGTATTAGCATCATAACAGATTTTGAGTGAGTACTTAAGCATTTTGCACAGTTGACAGTAAATGTTTCGCGAACCAGTCTGCAGTCATAAGCACGCCTTCTCTACTGACCTTATGTCCAGCCTTAGGGTCAAGGATAAAATCAATTTTTTCATCTGCCTCTTTATACCCTGCTTTAACCCCTTCATAAAAACGATATGCATGTTGATAAGGCACAACCGGATCTTTGGCACCATGCCAAAAAAGAAGCGGACGGTTGGAAAGCTTATCCTGATTAAGACTCAAATCAAATGGCTTGAGCTGTTCAATCACCTTGGCAACTTCCTCATCAGTAGCTGGGAATTTAACTTTCCTTTTCTTAATCTCCGCCATTTGGAGCTCTGCATACGCGACATATGATGGGTTACCCATTAAACTGACTCCGGCGCATATCCATTCATAAGCAGCCAGGGCCCCATTAGTCACTATTCCCCCCATAGAGGTACCTGCTACGCCAATTCTGTCAGGATCAATTAATTTTCGGGATAATAAATCATCCTTCAACAAAGATAAATCCTGGATTGTCTGTAAAACCATTTCCCAAAAACGGGGCATCATTTGAGAATCACTTAAACCAGCTCCCCTTTCCCCATGATGAATCACATCGGGAAGAAGCACACGAAACCCCTTTTCAGCCAATAAATAAGCATAGTGAAGATTGTGTTCTTTCGCACTTTGAAAACCATGTATAAAAATAATAAGCGGCAACTCCTGATTGAAAGTGGCTTCTTTACCTAGGTGCAATACAGGAATATGTCCAATATGTTCTTTTTCAATTATTATCAAGTTAACCCCTCCGAATAAATTTGTTCCGGTCTTTTCAATACCCTTCTCAAAAAGGCATTGGCATTCATCATTCAATTCCTTTAAACCTGAGCATCGCTTTAATTAACATTATCCTGGATATAGTAATATCATACAGGAATGCATAAAGAATGAAAAAGATTTACATTTACTTTAAAATAGGCTTAACAATATTTGCATATAATGAAATCAAAAAGAACAGAGGGTGTGTACATGGCTGAGAAACATTTAATCGTATTGGATCTTGATGGTACTTTACTTACAGATAACAAAACAATTTCTTCAAGAACTAAAAAAACACTCCTAAAACTAAAAGAAGATGGACACGAAGTTATGATCGCTACCGGTCGTCCCTTTCGCTCAAGTGAACTTTATTACCGGGAATTAGGGTTGACTACACCAATCGTTAATTTCAATGGCGCTTTCGTTCATCACCCATTACATACAAGCTGGGGGGTATACCACTCTCCACTGGATATTAGCGTTGCGAAAGATATTGTTGAAGCGTGTGATCAGTTTAAATATCACAACATCATCGCAGAAGTCCGGGATGATGTTTATGTCCATTATCATGATGAAAAGTTGATGAACATGTTTAATGTAGGAAATCCGAACATGAAGACGGGTGACTTGCGCAATTACCTTCAGGATTCCCCAACTTCGATGCTTATTCACACAGATAGTGAATTTGTAGGACAGATTCGCCAGCATTTATCAGATGTCCATGCAGAATTGGTCGATCATCGCCGTTGGGCAGAGCCTTTTCATATCATCGAAATTATAAAGAGCGGGTTAAGTAAAGCCGTGGGGCTAAAACGCGTATCCAACTATCTGGAAATTCCTCAAAACAGGATAATCGCTTTCGGTGATGAAGATAATGATTTGGAAATGCTCGATTACGCGGGAACCGGGGTGGCTATGGGGAATGCGATATCACCAGTAAAAACGGTAGCAAATGCGACTACATTGACGAATGAAGAAGATGGTATAGCTGTCTTCCTCGAAGAAAAATTCAATATAAAAGCCTAATACGTCATTTTTTACCTTCATAATTTCTATCATTCAAGCCAAACTAATATGGACAACAACTTACATTTCGTTGTCGAAAACGCTCAGAATCGGAGGAGATAAGAATGGGTAAAAGCAGTAAATCTAAACGATTTGTACAGCAGGGCAAAGAAAGTGTTGCCAGGCATGCCGAAAAAATCCCTTATCACACTACGTTTGAAGAAGCTGAAAAAGACAGGTTGAGAATTATGTCTGAACAAAGCTATGGTGGCTTCTAATGGGAAACAAATTATTTCAGAAGGCTAGGGAATTTGTTGAAGAAGCTCTCCACTCTGAGCATGACGGTGACCAGCATAAGACAGAGGAAATCGTTGAAAAAGCTCTCCACTCTGAGCATGGCGGTGACCAGCAAAAGACAGAGGAAATCGCTAAAAATGCTCTTTCATCAGCCTTTGCCAATACGAGTGAGGCCGAAAAAGAACAACTGCGAGAACTCCAGGAAGAGCTGGAAAACCACTCTAAATAACTTGAAAGCCTCCAGGATTTCTGGAGGCTTTCGCTTTGTTTTCATCAATTGTTATTTCGTGCCTTACCGCCTTTTTCACCGATTTCTTTATAAAAGTCTTTACCATGGGAATCAGCAGTGGCTTCTCCGCCCTTTTGTCCAATTTCTTGATAAAATTCCTTATCATGATTATCCGATGTGGCTTCTCCGCCCTTTTGCCCAATTTCCCGGTAAAAATCCTTGTCGTGATTTTTAGAAGTAGCTTCCCCGCCTTTACGGCCTGCTTCCTGCCTGCTCATTTTTTCGTCGTTAGCCATTTTTATCACTCCTTCATAAGATTTTAAATTGGCGCTACAATATGAGAATTAGCCGTTTTGTACAGGCAATAAACTTAAAACGCCTAAATACTACCTTTTGTAATAGAAGTGTAATGGCCTTAATTTTTTGTTAACATCATTCCCTGCGGAAAGTTCCAACAATGCCTGAAGTTTCTATGATGTTTGTGAAAGCATGAGGATCCACTTCCTTTATGATCCGTTCAAGGTCATACAGTTCATACCTTGTAATGACAATCAATAACATTTCCTTAGTTTCGTTGGTGAACGCCCCTTTTGCAGGAACTCTTGTAATTCCGCGAACTAACTGAGCATGGATTGCCTGTTTAAGTTCTTCACTTTTCTTTGTAATGATCATGGCCGTAAGCTTTTCATGTCGCGTATGTATCGCGTCAACAACACGGGTCGATGTGTAAAGGGTAACAAGTGTGTACAAAGCTTTTTCCGGTCCATAAACAGCACCTGCCGTTACAATGATCACGCCATTCAGCAGAAATAAATAAGTACCCACAGGTTTATCTTTCTTCCGTGATAGAAGCATAGCGATAATATCCATTCCCCCAGTCGATGCACCGTATTTCAAGGTGATCCCCACACCTACTGCAGCTATCACTCCGCCAAACACCGCATTCAATAATATGTCAGGTGACCAGCGTGTAATCGGAATGATTTCCATAAAGAAGGACATCAAGACAACGCTGAGGAAACTATAAAAAGTAAAAGACTTTCCAACTTTTCGCCAAGCAATGATCGTTACTGGAATGTTCAATAAAAGCAATAGAATACCTGTCGATACATTAAAAGGAGCAAAAGAACCAATCATCCTCGATAAAAGCTGGGCCACTCCTGTAAAGCCGCTTGCATATACGTTTGCCGGTATTAGAAAAAAGTTCATTGCGATGGCATTCAGTAATGCTCCGACCACAACTATGATAATTTTCTTCATTTCACCACTGTACATCCTAAAAACCTCCATTTCACCCTTATTCTATTATCTTTTTACCCTTAATTATTTATTCTATTTACGTAGAGATTGAATTTTTACCGTTACATGCTACACTAAAAAGTAGAGTGACCACTCATTTTCTAAAAATTGTAAAAAGAAAGCAGGTGTATTATGGCTATCACAATTCTTGCAGATAGTGCATGTGATTTGCCGTTGTCTTTCTATAAGGAAAACAATGTTTCATTAATCCCTTTACAAGTCCATCTTGACGGGGAAAATTACGAAGATTTACTTACCATTAATTCTCACGAAGTCTATCAGGCGATGCTGGAGGGAAAAGCCCCGAAAACATCGCAAGCTTCCCCAGAATACTTTATAGAAACTTTCACACAGTTTGCCAAGGAGAAAAAACAAGGGATTTATATAGCCTTTTCCTCTGAGTTATCAGGAACATATCAAACGGCAGTGATGATTCTTAATCAGGTGAAGGAAGAGTACCCTGACCTTGACATTGAAATCGTCAATACGAAATGCGCTTCGATGGGCGTCGGTTTAATTGTAAAGAAAGCAGCCGATCTAGCAGCAAACGGTGCCACTAAAGAAGAAATCCTAGCTGATATCGAATTCCAAACCCGGCATATGGAGCATTTATTCACTGTAGATAACCTTGAATATTTGGCTCGTGGCGGCCGCATCTCCAAGACATCTGCCCTTGTTGGCGGTTTATTAAACATTAAACCGTTATTGCATGTTGAAGATGGGAAGCTTGTTCCACTTGAAAAGATACGCGGCAAAAAGAAATTGATTAAACGTGTAATCGAATTAATGCACGAAAGAGGCAAAAATTTAACAACCCAAACGATTGCCATCAGTCATGGTGATGATGAAGCAACGGCCCTGGAATGGAAGGAAGCCATTCAAAATGAATTCGGGACAACCGATTTCATGATCCATACAATTGGCTCCGTCATCGGTGCACATGCCGGTCCTGGTACAATTGCCCTCTTCTTCTTAAACGATACCCCTGAGAAATCATAAACATACATACTCCCTTCCATAATTGTGAACAATATATATTGATCAGATAATGGAAGGGAGTTTTCACTATGTCCAAAACAACCGATGACAATAAAAGGCCAAAAGATAACCAAGCGAGAAATGCTGAAAAAAATATCGCATATCAGGAAAACCTTGCTGCCGGTAAGCACTCCTATTCGAAGAAAACGGACCATAAATGAAGCGCGGGGCTTGTCCCCTCGCTTTTTTAATATGGTTTATATAGTTGTCTTCCTATCACACTTTCTCTATAATAAAGGAAATAAACCCTGCTGGAGGTAAGTGATGGCAAAGGAAAATTCATTTGATATTGTTTCGAAAGTAGACTTTTCAGAGGTAACGAATGCAGTTACCATGGCTATGAAGGAAATACAAACACGCTATGATTTTAAAGGGAGTATAAGCAGCATCACCATTGAAAAAGAGGACCTGGTTTTAGTATCCGACGATGAATATAAGCTCGAACAGCTGAAGGATGTTCTCATTAGTAAACTCATTAAACGTGACGTACCAGTCAAGAACCTGGACTATGGCAAATTAGAAGGTGCTTCTGGTGGAACCGTTCGCCAACGGGCTAAGCTAATTCAAGGCATCGATAAGGAACAAGCAAAAAAAATCAATACCATCATTAAAAATAGCGGTCTTAAAGTGAAAAGCCAAATCCAGGATGATCAAATCCGTGTTACCGGTAAGAACCGGGATGATTTGCAAGGAATCATTTCCGCAATCCGGGGCGCTGATCTGTCCATTGATGTACAATTCTTAAATTACCGCTAAGTATGAAGGCCTCACCTGCTTTGGGTGGGTCTTTTTTTATTGCAACTGCCTCTATCAACGGTCAAATCACCTTCTGCTTCAAATGAATCGCCTTCATGGAACATGGAAAGACTAGTCATGTTCCCTTCAGTTAAAACATTAATAGACTTATTTTGGTCAATTTTTCCATGTTTCCTTTTTTCAAAAAAAAGGAATAGAAAAAGCGTAGATAAATTAAACAGGAGGCGTTTTAATCTTGACTACTCAAAACCAAAATCAGAACAAGCAAGGATTTCCACCTCAACATCAACAGCATCAACCTGGATTGGAAACAAAAATGGAACCGAACCCAGATTCTGTTAAAGCTGCCTACAAAGGAAGCGGCAAACTAAAAGGTAAAACGGCAATCATAACAGGTGGAGACAGCGGAATCGGTAAATCGGTTGCCATTTATTACGCTAAAGAAGGAGCAAATGTGACAGTTGCATACTTGGATGAACACGAGGATGCCAAAACTACAAAAGAATTGATCGAAAAAGAAGGTCAGAAATGTTTACTCATTTCCGGAGATATCGGTGATGAAGCCTTCTGCCAGGATGTAGTCAAAAAAACGGTTGATGAATTTGGCGGTTTGGACATTCTAGTCAACAACGCCGGAGAACAGCATGTGCAGACAAGTATCCTTGACATTTCAGCTGAACAATTGGAAAAAACGTTCCGCACGAATATTTTCTCGATGTTCCACTTAACTAAAGCTGCGTTGAAGCACCTTAAAAAAGGAAGCAGCATCATTAATACAACCTCTATCACAGCCTATCAAGGCAACCCAAAACTAATCGATTACTCTTCAACAAAAGGTGCAATACTGGCATTTACAAGAGCCCTGTCGAACTCCATTTCAAAAGATGGCATCAGAGTGAACGGTGTTGCGCCAGGCCCGATCTGGACACCGCTGATTCCTGCCTCATTCGGTGAAGCGGATGTTGCCAAATTCGGACAGGATACTCCAATGGGCCGCGCAGGGCAGCCAGAGGAATTAGCACCAGCCTATGTATATTTGGCAAGTGATGATTCATCCTATGTCAGCGGACAAGTCATCCATGTAAACGGCGGGACCGTTGTAAACGGATAGGGCCTTACCTTTTCAGTGGATTTCACAAATCCACTGCTTTTACTCTTTCAAGCAGGATATTTCCGGTTAACGCGGAATATATGGATGGGAAGGAGTGGAGTCATTTTTGGAAAATATTGTAGATCCATGGTTCACCGTTCAGGAATTGGACTCAAAAACGTTTGCAATCAGTGAATATGGTCATTGGGAGAAAGTTCATTCCTTTTTATTACTTGGGGAGACCCGAGCTGCGTTAATCGACACAGGGTTAGGCATCTGTTCGATTAAGCGGATTACAGACCAGCTTACCAATCTTCCAATTATCGTCCTGACCACACACGTTCATGCGGATCATATTGGCGGTCATGGAGATTATGATACAATTTATGTTCATGGTGATGATGCCAATTGGCTAATCAACGGCATTGAAGGTTTGTCCTTGGAACAAATAAGAAAGAACATGGCCCGGGATATCACTGTACCCATACCCGAATCATTCGATCCTTTTACATACAACCCATACCAGGGGTACCCTGATAGGCTCTTATCGGATGGGGACACGATCGATCTTGGGAACCGCAGTTTAAACATTTATCACACACCTGGGCATTCACCTGGCCACATCTCAATTTTGGATAATGAAACAGGTTATTTATTTACTGGCGACCTGCTTTATTCAGATACTCCAGTTTATGCATTTTATCCCTCGACAAGCCCTGAAGACCTTGTGAATTCGTTAGAAAAAATCGCAAAGATCAAGGCAGTCTCCAAAATCTATGGCGGACACAACCAACTCGGCCTCGAACCAAGGATTCTTGAGGAAGTCCTTGCAGCCATTCAATATCTTAAAGAGAATAATTTAGTCAGACACGGAACGGGTGTACATGCATTCAAAAGTTTCAGCGTACATTTCTAGCAAAAAAAGGCATTGCTTTTACGCAATGCCCTTTCCGTTCAATAAGTCATGGCCATTGCACCTTGCTTGATCGATCTGCAGGAATGCCTTTCCACGAAATGATGTGGAATGATGGTCCCAGCAGGAGTATCTCCGGTCTGCAGCATGTGAATGATGCCCTTAGCGGCCTGATATCCCAAATCAAAAATGTTAATATCTACGGAAGTCAGGGCTGGTAATGACAGTTCAGAGAAAACAACGTTATTGAAGCTGACGATTGACATTTCTTCAGGAGTGCGCACGCCCATCTCGCGAAGTGAATGCACGATTCCAAGTGCCATAAGATCATCACTGACCACCAATGCGGTTGGTGGTTCATCAATGGATAGTAACCTTTTTGCAGCTGCTTGTCCCCCTTCATGCAAAAAATCTTCATGCAGGGTATATTCCCTCCTTCGATCGATTCCAGCCCTCTTCAATGCCCGTTCATATCCCGACAAGCGATCAAGGGTCATCACAAGGGTTACATCACCTCCGATGAATCCAATCCTTTCATGTCCTAACTGTATGAGGTAATCCGTTGCCTGTTCGGCAGCCAAGACATTATCATTATCAACATATGTTATCTCTTCGATAAAATCAAAGGGTTTCCCAATGATCACAAATGGAAAAGCCCTTGCTCTCAAATAGGTCAGGATGTGATCGTTCATCCTTGAATACATCAGGATTATTCCATCCACCATCCCCCCCTGCACCATATTGACTACTCCTTCGTAGATTTCATCTTCTGTTTTTCCCGTGCTTAGCAACAGGGAATAATGGTTTTCCTGAGCTCCCTCACTTAGACCCTGGAGGATCGTCGAAAAAAATGGATTTTGATAATAATCATTTGACGAACTAGGCATTACCAAGCCAATGATCCTTGTCGATTGATTGGCAAGACTACGTGCAATGAAGTTTGGATGGTATCCTAATTTACTCATCGCCTTACGTACCCGTACCTTTGTTTTTTCACTTATACGAGGATTGTTTGCAATCACTCGAGAAACTGTTGAAGGAGCAACATTCGCTAGCTGTGCCACATCTTTTATTGTGATGGCCATGCATTTCCCCTCTCCTCTCTTAGCCTTTATTGACTTCATTTAAAAAAAGGTGAATACCAATAAACACTTCTCTAATATTCGTTTTATATTTATACATTTTGTATGTATTCATAATACACTCAGTTCAATAGTTATATCCATACTTTTTTTAATGTTTGTTCAATTTTTCAGAAAATACTTACTTTTCCGTTTTTTTCATCTATGTTTTAAAATTCAAAAAGAAGCTGATGTATGATCAGCTTCTAAAAAAACGACAGGACTATTGGGAATTAAGAAGTCAGACGACTAACTACATAGGTTTTAAGCTAATTTCCAATCAAGTACATAAAAGTGATTTACAAATTAATAACGATAAACCCTCGTTTCATATGGACGTAAATCAATAAAGGACACCTCAGGACAATCCTCATAATTAGCTAGCAAAAGTTCCATTTCCCCCCAATAAGAAAGGTCAATTTGGTGGTGATTCATACTAAAGTTACATACTACCATTACTGAATTATCATTCATACTTCTTGTATAAATATAAAGTTCAGGGTGATCTTCCCATAATAATTCATATTCCCCATACACAAGGACCTGATGTTTTTTTCGAAGTTCAATCATCTTTTTATAAAAATGATAAATGGACAACGGATCATTTTTCTGCTGTTCTACATTAATGGCGCGATAATTCGGATTAACCCTCATCCAAGGTGTGCCGTGCGTGAATCCGCCATTTTCAATATCATTCCATTGCATCGGTGTTCGTGAATTATCACGGCCGCTATGCCATATAATGTTCATGATTTCATCATGCGGACGACCTTTGGAGGTCTCTATCCGGTAAAAGTTTTTCATTCCTACATCATCATAATCATCAATCGAATCAAATTGGACATTCGTCATGCCAATTTCCTGACCTTGATAAATAAAAGGTGTGCCTTGCATGAAAAAGTAAAGAGCCCCAATCATTTTTGCGCTTTCCAACCAGTATTGATGATCATTTCCCCAGGTGGACACACTTCTTGGCTGATCATGATTTTCAAAAAACAAAGCATTCCATCCTTTGTTTTTCAGCCCCTTTTGCCATTTGGTCATTGTGCGCTTTAACCCCTGAACATCAACAGCGTGATTCTGTCCCCTATTCCAAAGTCCAAGATGTTCAAATTGAAATATCATATTGAACTTCCCATTCGATTCCCCGACCCATTCCTCCGCCTGCTCAATCCTGACGCCATTGGCCTCACCAACCGTCATGATATCATACTTAGAGAAAGTCTCTTCTTTCAACTCCTGAAGGTAATCCAGAATCCCGTCCTGATTGGTGTGCATTTCAAACGCAGGTACATACTGATGCCAATAAGGATTGGGCATATCCGGAAGGCCTTCACGCTTATGAATATGCGTGATCGCATCAATCCGGAAGCCATCGATTCCCTTATCGAGCCACCAATTGACCATTTCATATAATGCCTGTCGCACATCAGTATTTTTCCAGTTTAAGTCGGGCTGCTTTTCAGCAAATAAATGTAAATAGTATTGATTGGTCCTTTCATCGAATTTCCAGGCACTTCCGGAAAAGATGCTTTCCCAATTATTAGGCTCACGACCGTCCTGCCCATCCCTCCATATATACCAATCCCGTTTCGGATTATCGCGGGACGAACGTGACTCTACGAACCAGGGGTGCTCATCACTTGTATGATTCAAAACAAGATCGAGTATCACCTTCATTCCACGTCCGTGGACATCTTTCAATAACAGATCAATATCTTCGATTGATCCGAATTCATCGGAAACTGCTTGATAATCACTAATATCATATCCATTATCCGCATTGGGCGATTTATAAAACGGGCAAATCCAAATAACATCTATCCCTAATTCCTGCAGATAGTCAAGCTTTGAAATCAAACCCTTTATATCTCCGACTCCATCACCATTACTATCCATGAAACTGCGCGGGTATATTTGATAGCAAACCGCTTCTTTCCACCAGGTCTTATTCATGCTGTAACCTCCCGATCCTGTTTTCCACAAAGCCTTAGGGACAATGTTTGGCGGCTACCGACAATCGAGAGGCATATGATTATTTTGGTTGGTTCCGTTTTGAACGCTTAATAACCAAAGCAATGAATATACCAAAAATAAGAAGAACTAATCCTATAACTAACAGGTAAGGAATATTAATAATCGACTTAGGTGACAGCGTGTAAACTTCTGTCGTCTCCCTATCGATTACGATAGAGTAACTGTTGTCCTTACTGCGGACCAGATCCCCATTCAGCATACCTCTCAACTCTTTATTACTTTCAAGTTCCTTATCAGTAAGGTTTATCGTTTGAGTTTTAGTCGTATTGTTCATGGCGACGACAATCGTTTCATCACCATAAACACGCTTGAATACCGAAGTTCCAACTTTTTCATATAAAAGCTCCATATCCCCTTTTACCAATGCCGGGTACATGTCTCTGAGATCAGAAAGCTTTGTTATATATTCCACCAATTCCTGTTCTGTCTTAAAATTCATCAACTTATGATTATCCGGGGCAATATCACCATTTAAGGCAATTTCCGATCCATAAAATACGATTGGCACCCCTGGCATCGTATATAGATACGACAGCGCCATTCTCCATCTGGTACCTGGGTTTTCGTTATGATCGGCTGCATCCTTTGTAAAACGGGGCATTCCCTGAGTATCCATGAACAATGCCTGATGGGCATTGCCCCCTAGTTCATCTTCGCTTTTCGCAAACGCATTAAAAATAGGTTTCAATTCTTTATCGGGTGCAGCAAATGCTTCCCGTAGCTCAGCATTTTGCGGATAAGCCATAAAAGCATCGATACCCGTCTTCTTGTAGCTTGAAATCAAATCGGCATCACCTTGTACATCGCCGATTGTATAGAAATTTGATTTTTCAGATTTGACTGCATCCACAAATTCCTTCCAAAAATCTTTTGCTACGTATTGGACTTTATTTATACGGTATCCATCAATATCGGTTTCCGTTATCCACCATTTAGCAGCATCAAGCAAATATTCCCTTGTTTCCTCATTATCTTGATTCAAATCGGGAAGACCATCGACCCAGCCTGTTTCCAAATCCGTTTGGCTACCTTCCTTGGAAATCTTTTTTTCTTCATGGAACCAATCTTGTTTTTTTGGATCGGTCAGCCAGGTGGAGTCAGGACCCACATTATTTGCTTGGAAATCAATGATCACTTTCATATCGCGTTTATGTGCCTCATTCACGAGTTTTTTAAACTCTTTCATTGTCCCATAGTGTTTATCCGTTTTATAAAAATCGGCCACCCAATCGCCATGATAGCCATTTTCATCATTAGCGAAAATCGGTGAAAGGATGATAGCGGTATAACCCATATCTTTTAAATAATTCAGCTTCTTCGTGACACCTTCGAAATCCCCACCATTAAACGTGGAAGGGTCATTCACGTTCGCATCTCCATTATTTTGAGTATTCCCATCGAAAAATCTGTCGACCAATAATGAATATACGATTTCATCCTTCCATGTTCGTTGTTCTTTTTCAGCTGCTCCTACTGGAATGGCGTAAAAAAGAAGCAACGGAATTAAAGCGAGTGATAACACTCTTTTTCTCATATCCGCTCTCCTCCTAGCTATCTCTTTACGCCTTTAAGATTAGCCTTTTGACCCCTTAACGTCAAATCCAATTTATAAAAAACTTTACACTAAAGGGACAAATTGGGGATACTGGTTATGGTTACTGAATTGGAAAAGGCAGAACACGATTAACGTTCTTTTTTTATCGTCTTAACCGCTTTATCCAAGGCCCTTTTTGGTTTAGCTTTTTGAGTGGTTATTTCATCCATGGCTGAATTCATCGGTCCCCATACCTTATTCATCTCCGGAATATTCGGCACTGGTTCAGCGTATTGTAATTGTATGCTTAAGGCTTGTGCCCTTTCATTTTCATTGATTGCGGCATTGTGTTTGATTGATCTATTAGGAGGGATTTCCCCTGTTAAATCATAACGCTGCATTGCATTATCATCATTTGTCAAATATTCAATTAACTTCGTAGACCAATAAGGATGTTTTGTGAATGCTGTTACATGCCAGCCTTTGATTTTCATTAACGTTTTCATTGGCTGTCCATTGGGCAATTCGGGCATGGGGGCAACACCTGTATCCTTTCGCTCGGTAAATGCGTTCCCGTCACTCATGAAAGAAGCCAATTTCCCTTGTATAAACAACTTCTCGATCGCTGCCTTGTCGCCTTTAGGAATCAAACCCGCCCTATACCATTTTTGGATGTATGCAGCCCCTTTTATAGCACCCTTATTATTCAAACCAATGTTAGAAGGGTCTAGTTTTCCATTCTTATCTTTAAATATATAACCTCCCATTCCAGCCATTACCCCAAACGAATCATGGAAATCATTCCACTTCGCATAGTAACCATGCACGTTACCTTTTCTTAATTTCTTAGCCATTTTATATAGGTCATTCATCGTCTCAGGAGCCTTAGCCATCAATTTTTTATTATAAATGAAAACGGAAGTGGTCACGGATTTTGGCAATCCAAATACCTTGTCTTGATACATTTCTCCCCTAATTGAAGGTTCAATGAAGGCATTTAATACTTCATCATTCACCTTCACTTCCTGAATTAGGCCTTCCTTCACGATTTGCCCGACTTTTTCATGAGAAAAAGTTACGACATCCGGGGCCTTTCCATTTCCAATTGGCCCATCACGACGAAGCCGCTCATACATTTCGGTATCTATTTCTAGCTCTTCAAGCTCAACTTTGATTCCATATTCTTTTTCAAAAGCTTCAATCACCGGCTTTAGGGCCTCCGCTTTACCTTTTTCCTCCCAAATGATCAATTTTTCCGGCTTCGCTTCATTGGTGGCTTCTTCTTTTTTCTTATTTTCTTTCACTACTTTATTTTCCAAATCTGAACTGGATCCGCAAGCACTTACACTAACGATCAAAAATATGGACATGAACAAATGAAAAATCAGCTTCTTCACTTTCATTCTCCTTTTTAAAATGTTTATTCTATCATGTCCAAAAGCTTCAAATAATACTGTTTTTCAGTTCAGTCATTCAAATAAAGCCCCTTAATGAAAGCGATGCCAAGGCTATTGTTATCATTATATGAACGGCTTTGGTTTTTACAACATTTTCCTCGACGTATTTATTTCCTTGTAGTGTTGAACACTTTTTGTTATTTTTTAGTTAATAAGTGCTTCTTTCAATTGGAATTGGGTATATAACCATATTGAAAAAAAACTTAAACACGGCTTAGTAAATGCATAGACCCCCCTCATAAACAGCCTGAAGTTCCCTTTTTCATATTCACATCCTCAAATACTTATAGAATTGGAGTGATTTTAAATGGAATTTTCATCCATACACCATAGACCTAATGACAATTACAGCTATCCCGTCAACACTGAAACCCTACATATCCGCCTACGTACGAAAAAACAAGATATCTCCTCAGTTGGATTGATTTTTGGGGATCCATACATTTCAGATAATGGTCAATGGCAGTACGAAGAACTTCCAATGAGTTTGTCAGGCAGCGATAACCGTTATGATTATTGGCATATTTATGTGAAGCCTCCCTACCGAAGAATTCGATATGGGTTCAAGGTATCCTCAGAAGATGAAAGTGCCATTTATACGGAAAAGGGCTTCTTTAAAGAACCACCCCGAGATCCAGGGAGCTATTTCGCGATTCCCTATCTACATCAAAATGAAGTTTTCGGGGCACCGGAATGGGTAAAAGATACAACCTGGTACCAAATTTTCCCTGAACGATTCGCGAACGGAAACCCCGACAACGATCCGGAAGGTGTGAAACCTTGGGGAAGTGAAGATCCGGCCGTGGATAATTTTTTTGGCGGGGACTTCGAAGGAATCATTGAACATTTGGATTACCTAGAGAATCTCGGCATCAACGGAATTTATTTCACGCCAATCTTCCATGCCTACTCCAATCATAAATACGATACGATTGATTATCGGAGTATCGATCCGCAATTCGGAACGAAGGAAACATTGAAAACACTAATAACCGAATGCCACAAACGGAATATACGGGTTATGCTGGATGCCGTTTTTAACCATAGCGGCTACTATTTCCCCCCTTTTCAGGATTTACTCGAAAAAGGAGAGAAATCGAAATATAAGGATTGGTTCCACCCGCACAGCTTCCCTCTTAAGGGAGGGGAAAGGCCCAATTATGAAACATTCGGTTTTTTTGAATCGATGCCAAAATTGAATACGGCGAATCCTGAGGTGAAAGAATATCTACTCGAAGTCTCGGCTTATTGGATCAAGGAGTTCGATATAGACGCCTGGCGGCTCGATGTGGCAAATGAGGTAGATCAGCCATTCTGGCGTGAATTTCGAACAACCGTGAAAAATATAAAGCCTGACCTTTATATTCTTGGGGAAATTTGGCATGACTCGATGCCATGGCTTCGCGGCGATCAGTTCGATGCGGTCATGAATTACCCTTTTACCAACCAAGTTTTTCGCTTGGTCGCTTCACAAACCATCAATGCACGCGAGTTCACAGAAGAAATGACAGCCATCTATCACAGTTATCCCACCAATGTTTTTGACGTGACATTCAATCTTCTTGGAAGCCATGATACACCGCGGATTTTCACGGATTGCGGGGAAGATCTAGCTCGAGCCAAGCTCATCCACGCAATCCTGCTGACATTCAATGGCAGCCCTTGTATATACTATGGAGATGAAATCGGCTTAACCGGAGGCATGGATCCAGGGTGCCGAAAATGCATGGTCTGGGAAGAAGAAAAACAAAATACCGAGCTTTTCAATGAAATTAAGGCATTGATCCTCTTGCGAAAAGAAGAACGATTACTTGCCAATGACGGAAAGTTCAAATTCCTTGATACAGCCGGAAACGAAAATATCGTGGCCTACCAAAAGTATGATGGAAAACGGTCTGTCGTGATCCTCATCAATCCGACGGATGTCGAGCAATCCTTTACCCTCCCTTTTGATTTGAAAGGACGTACACTAACGGATTTAAGAACAAAAGAAACCACTCAGGAAGGTAAATTTGAATTGGGTGGTTATCAATATAAAATTCTCGCATTCAATCATTGAGGCAATGAAACGGGGCAATGAAAATCATCCGCCCCGTTTTTTCAATCGATTATTTGGATGTCATATTCTTTGAACCATACATGGGTTTGTGCCAAGTGAGCGAGCAACTGTGGACCTGACATCAATTGCCCGAACCACGGCACTTTAAAAGCGGCACCCTTGGAATCTACTATATCGGTTAGCTTCTGTTTATCGAAAAACTCATGCAGGACCGAATTTTTATCCGTCAGTAAGTCTTTTAACCATGCCTGCACACGGTCTGTATATATAGGGTTATGGGTTTTTGGATATGGACTTTTTTTACGATACAATACTTCATCCGGTAATAGCCCCTCCAAAGCCTTCCTTAGAATACCCTTTTCACGGTTGCCTTCCATTTTCATTTCCCAAGGAATGTTCCATGCATATTCAACAAGGCGATGATCGGCAAATGGCACGCGCACCTCTAGACTTGCACCCATACTCATCCGGTCCTTCCGGTCAAGGAGCGTCGTCATGAACCATAATAAATTCACATAGAAAAGCTCTCTCCGCTTTGCTGCTACGCCGTTTTCCCCTTCCAATTTAGGCGTTTCGGCAAGGGTGGTCAAATAAGCTTCCTGTGCATATTCCTCCAGCTTCAATTTCTCACGCCATCCCGTTTTCAATAAAGATACCCGCTCATCCGTAGATCTCATCCATGGAAAACCAGCACGATTCAAATCATCCTCACGATGAAACCAAGGATAGCCTCCAAAAATTTCGTCCGCACATTCGCCGGACAGGCCTACAACAAAATCCCGCTTGATTTCCTTACAAAACCAAAGTAAAGAAGAATCGACATCCGCCATGCCTGGGAGGTCCCTTACAAGGACAGCTTCTGTTAAATAATCAGTCAACTGCTCTTGAGTGATGATCGATGAATGGTGAACCGTGTTAAAACTATCCGACATCTTTTTAATCCAATACCCATCAGAGTTAGGCTGAAAATCATTTGCCTTAAAATAGCGCTCATTATCCTCATAATCAATGGAATACGTATGAAGCTGGCCTTTCCCTTCTTTTTGATAGGCATTTGCAGCAATGGCCGTTATCGCGCTTGAGTCAAGCCCTCCTGATAAGAAGGTACAAAGTGGAACATCTGAAACAAGTTGCCGTGTCACTGCATCTTCGACAAGGAAGCGAACCTTCTCGGCCGTCTCATCAAGCGTATCCCGATGTTCTTCGCTTTTCACATTCCAATATCTCCAAATCCGGAGCCCTTTCCTTGATAAGGTAAGCGCATGGGCAGGCCTTAATTCCTGGATATTATGAAATATGCCTGAACCTGGCTTTCGGGATGGACCAACACCAAATACTTCAGACAACCCTTCGCGGTCAATCTCCGTTTTAACATCCGGATGGGCCAGAATCGCCTTAAGCTCCGATCCGAAAATGAACCCGCCGTCCCTTTCTGCATAAAAGAATGGTTTTACCCCCATGCGATCTCTTCCAACGAATAATTTTTGTTCCTTTTCATCCCAAATCGCAAACGCAAAAATCCCATTGAACAAGTCAATGCACTTTTCTTTCCATTCTATATAAGAAGTTAGCAAAACTTCTGTATCAGAATGACCGTTAAAGGAATATCCTTTTAATAATAGCTGTTTACGAATATCCTCGGTGTTATATAGCTCACCATTATAACAAAGCGTATATCTGGCGTTCTCGTGATTTTTCGTCATCGGCTGTTTTCCGCCTTCCGCATCGACAACCGTTAACCGTTTATGACCAAAGGCAACATGGGCTTCGCTCCAAACATTTTCTTCGTCTGGCCCCCGCTTTGCCAACGTTTTTGTCATGTTTTCCAGTGTTTTCGTTTTTGTCCGTAAATCTTTTTGAAAATGCACCCAGCCTGTTATCCCACACATTTTACACTTCATCCTTTCTATCCGGACTATCAAAAATATATTGGCTCCCTGTCTTAAAAAGATTTACAGTTCCTAAGTATCGATCAGCATCATTCCGTAGGACCCCCTGCCCACAACGCCCGGCGTTGTTAATGAATTGTTGAGCAAAGAATCCCGTGTTTAAACATAGCCTATGCAAAGACGGAAAGATGGTTATTTGTCCATAATATTTTAAAATATACAGTTATATTTTCATTGGATTTTGACTAAAAAGTAGGTGAGGATTCCACTATTGGAGGTATATGTATGAGTCAGCAACAACGAACCAAGTTAATGAACAGGCAAACAAGAGCTTTTACCGAAGGAACAGTGGAAAATATCAATCAACAATGGATTTTTTTCGATGATGAAACAGATGAGGCCTGCTCCATCGAAGACCACGTTGATAGCATCATTGAAGTGTACAGGGGTGGGCGCTGGCAGCAAGGAGTAGTTGAAGAAGAAGGAAAAATCCTGCTTCACCGGGAAATCACCTTCTTAAGGGAAAATGAGCCCATTCGGATACGCAAAAAACTGCTCTACTCTTTTGAACGTTTATTGGAAGAATTGAACGACGATTCCTTTTTCCAATTTGTAACGACATTGAATTCACTTGATTTTTCTATTTATGATTGTATATATAGCTATAACCAGCTCACTTTTTTAAGGGCCGTCCCTAACCAGTCCGGCGTGAATTTCTTCACCTTTGATAACGAGAGCCAAATATGTCTCGTTCAGCACCATTTTTCTTATGGGAAAAAGGATCACGATCGTTTTGAATTTACCCTGAACACGGGAAAAAGGATCGTCATTGAGAAAGTGAATTCACAATAACGGGTAAAAGAAAACGGGTAAATGAGATCTCCTCATTTACCCGCTTTAATTCTTTATTAAAAAAAGTCCATTCCTTGTGGCAGTGAAAGCCCTAAATAAAGGACGAATATAAGTGCTACGATGAACAATATCCACATGGCACTTGTGCTTTTTCCTTTTTTCGTACGGACCAACACCATTTCCATTGCCGCAATCACGATGATTCCAACAATCATTTTTACTGCGTAAGCACCAAAATCAGTGATCAGCATACCGCCAGTAAGGAAAATCAATAGATAGAACAACCTTGTTATCATATGTAGCATTTTCGCTTTCGGATTTCCACCTTTAAGCATCGAATATGTGACAAAGAAAAGAATGATTCCGATAACCCAAGCTGTAATATGCATATGTGTCATTTTTTTTGCCCCCTCGTTCAGTTTCCATATCATCATATCATAGGCTTTTACAAAAAAACAAAACTAAGGATTCACCTGAATGGGTAAAATCAACAATTTAATGAACATCATTTACATTTCTTCTTAACTGGTCCTCAACGGCGCATAACCGGCTTTTTACCATATGTAACAAAACGCCATATATATTCAACCGGTCCGTATTTAAACAGCCCCATCCACAATAAGGAAAGCAGAATTTGCAGGCAAAACAGGGCTATTAAGAAAACAAAACCTGTCGTATAAGAGACTGATCCATATAAACCAAGACCATATGAATAAAAAATGGCCGTACATACCATCGATTGGAACAAGTAATTGCTCATCGACATCCTTCCGATATACGAAAACGGGTGTAAAAGGCGGGAAGCCCCTGCCTGCTCCGCCAAAAGCGCGATTGCCGTGATATAAAAAATCGTAAGTAACGGTCCTCCCAAATAATCCTGCACGAATATCGTACCAAAATGGTATACCGTCACATATGGCAGTATCTTAATTGACATGCCCAACAGCAAGCTTACAATCGATATCGCTTTCAATTGTCGTTTATATTGAGTTGTTTTTTTGAGAAAGCCTTGTTTTGCAACCCCTGCTCCAATTAAAAAAAACGGAAAAATCGATAAAAAAAGGATAATGGCATTAAAAGGGTTGTTCACCATATACCAATCTAGTGCCCTTTGACTCATTATTTCCGTAAATGTACCAGATTGATAAACTTCCAAAGACTGTTTCATCATCGCCGAATCAGTCGTAATTGCCATCCCTTCCCTATCAAAAATGCCCATTATAAGAAATAGTGAACCCAATATCGCAAAAGGCAGGACATAACAAACCGAGCCTAGCAGAATTAAATTCCTGCCCTTCATCTTATAAAAAAATAAAAAGGCAAAGCCAAATACAGCATAATTAATGAGGATGTCCCCATGCCAGATGAAAAAGGCATGAATGCACCCAAGTATCAGCAGGAAACTTAGCCTTTTAATATATAGTAAAGGAAATGAAATACCCTTTTCTTCACTCCTTACAGCTAGTATGATTGCCCCGAAACCGAACAGAAAGGCAAATAACGGATAAAAGCTGGCCTGTGCGACAATATCACTGAATCTGTACAAAATCCTGTCCCATCCTCCGGACCACCGCTCGGCACCATCTATGTACAAGAGTGGAGAGTGGAAAGAAGGCATATTCACTAAAAAAATCCCTAAAATGGCTAATCCACGTAAAATGTCGATGCTTACGATCCGTTTACTTTCCTGCAATGGAACCATCGTGCCCTTCATAGGTAGACCCTCTTTCATCCATACAGATTTAACATCATTTCTATAACTCCATTACATCATCTTTAACCTTCGTGACCGCTTTTTGCTTTTTTATCAATATGACAAACAAGCTGCCCAATAAGCAAAAGATTCCTGCAAGGAAGAATGCCCATGTATAGGAGTTGAATATTTTGAAGATAAGCCCTCCACCGTACGCCGCCACTGCTGCACCCACCTGATGGGCCGCGAATATCCAACCGTATACAATCCCGCTTTTCTCCATGCCAAAGATTTGCCTTGAAATGCTTATGGTAGGAGGAACAGTGGCTATCCAATCCAGGCCATAAAAAACGGAGAATATGATCAATAGACCGATTGAGCCTTCATTAAGAGCAAAAGGAAGTAATACGAGGGAAGCACCCCTCAGAGCGTAATACCAAAACAACAGCCAACGGTTATCAAAACGATCTGATAACCACCCGGATACAGTCGTACCAATCAAATCAAAGATTCCCATGAAAGATAGCAGTGATGCTGCCGTCACGACCGGTAAACCAAAACTAATGCAGTAAGAAATGAAATGTGTGCCAATCAACCCGCTCGTTGAAAGTCCGCATATAAAAAAGCTTCCTGCCAATAACCAGAATTCCTTCACTCTCACTGCTTCAATCAACGACTGAAAAGCCATGGCGATGGGGTTCTTTTTTTGGACTGTAACAGCCCCCTGACTTTCCTCTTCTAATCCATATGGAAGAGTGCCTACTTCCTTCGGATTGTTTTTCATGAATAAAAGGATGATTGCCAGCATGATCAAGCTAAGTACCAAAATTAATCCAATCGCCCATCTCCACGAGTAATTCTCAATGATGATAGCTAAAACCGGAAGTAAAATGAGCTGACCTGTGGCCGTACTTGCCGTTAGTATCCCGACCGCCAGCCCCCGCCTTTTCTCGAACCAACGATTTGCCACATATGGGCTCAATACCGTTAAAAACACTCCAGAGCCCAATCCAATGATAATTCCCCAAATTAGAATGAGCTGCCACTCATGCTCCATGAAAAAAGTGAGGAAAACCCCTGCCAATAAAGTGGACATGGCCAATACCATCATTTTCTTTAATCCAAGCACTTCAATTAGAGCGGCCATGAATGGACCCGATAATCCATAAAGAAAAAGACTTATGGCGAAGGCTAAAGAAATGACGGACCGGTCCCACCCAAACTCATTTTCAAATGGTACGATGAATACTCCCGATGATGACCTAACGATTCCGGCTACAATAATCGAGAAGAATGTTATGATTAAAATAACCCAGCTATAATGAATACGTTTCAATGCTCTCCCCCACAATCCAAAACTCTTAGAATCAACATGATGAAAAAGAAAAATTATAATAATTTGAAATATTTTATAATAGTAACACTTTATCATTAAACTGGAAGCTTTTTATCGAAACAAATTTCAATGCTCTTGAATGACCATCCCTTATCCACAATGGAATGAGTTACTATGGCTTATTTACGAATGGAAACATATCAGTGTCCCCTCAATTTTCATTTCATCAGGATCGATATCTTCATAGCTTAATATGAAACCGAATTTAAAGGGCAAACAGAAAAAAACGCTGATCATTTCTGAACAGCGTTAGCGAGCATCAATTAACGAATCTGCCTGTTTTCCCCTTAGATTCCCAGTAATCATTACGGAGATGGATTTTTTGTATTTTCCCCGATGCCGTCTTAGGAAGCTCCCCGACAAACGACACACTGGTAACTGATTTGAAATGAGCTAATTTTTCACGTGTAAAGATCTTTATATCATCCTCCGTTAATTCCACACCCGGTTTTGGCACAATGAAGGCATGCGGCGTCTCTCCCCACTTTTCATGTGGAACGGCAATGACTGCCGCTTCAAGAATGTCCGGATGTTCGTAGAGTATTCCTTCCACTTCTATGGAAGAGATATTTTCTCCGCCACTAATGATTATATCCTTTTTGCGGTCAACGATATCAACATTACCATTTTCATCGATTGTGGCCATATCCCCAGTATGCAGCCATCCATTTATCAGTGTCTGGCTGGTCGCTTCTTCATTTTTCCAATAACCTAACATCACTCCATGACTGCGGACGATGAGCTCCCCGATATCCACGCCATCATGGGCAACTTCCTCACCATTGTCATGGATAACCTTTACCTCACTGCCTATGATGGGATATCCGGCTTTCGCCTTCATTCTGTATTTTTCTTTTTCCGAAAGATCTTCGAATTCAGAACGAATCAGCGATATCAGACTAACAGGTGTTGATTCAGTCATTCCGTAAATTTGAATGAATTCCCAGCCTAACTCTTTTTCCACCCTTGTAACGAATGCAGGAGGCGGTGCGGAACCCGCAACAACGATTCGGATATCCTGCTCGATATTCGGAACATTCCGTTCATAATATTGAAACAGGGAATTCAGAACCGTTGGTGCCATGTGCATTATGGAAACCTTATGCTTTTGCAGTGCATCAAATATCCTTTCGGGGCTGGTTTTCCTCAAACAAACTTGAGTGGCACCATTTGCCGTATAATAAAATGGGGCACCCCACCCATTCACGTGGAACATCGGCAGTACATGCAAATATGTATCGCGGTCATTGACCCTGAAATGATGCATCGCACCTAGGGCATGTAAATAGTTGTTGCGGTGAGTCAGCATCACTCCTTTGGGATTTCCTGTGGTCCCGCTCGTATAAAGGAGGCTCGAAACATCATTTTCATCCACTGACTCCCGGTTAAAGCTCATGTTATCATAACGTTCCAGCCAACGGTTGTAATCGGTTTCATTTATCTCTTCATCTTTATAATGAACGATTATGTGCTCCACTGATTCAAGTTCATCCTTGACAGGGGAAATTAGATGATACAATTCCTGATCTACGAAAAGGACCTTTGACTCGCTATGGTTCAAAATGAATACATAATCGGCAGGCTTCAAGCGGATATTCAATGGAACGATTACGGCCCCAAGTTGAAATACCCCATAAAAACCTTCAAGCATTTCAACTGAGTTAGGTGCCAAATATGCCACCCTATCACCCTTTTTGACTCCAAGATCCCTTAAACCATTTGAAAGCTGGTTTACACGGCCGTTCAACTCTGAGTAGGTTAATACCTTGTCATCTCCAATGATGGCTTTCTTATTGCCATATAGTAAGGCTGCTCGATCTAAGAAATGCGATAATACTAATGGTACGTTCATTTCTTCACCTCTTATTTTATTTGAAAATTCTGAATTAGAATTATATTACCATATTTCAACAATACCCACCATTGTTATATAACAATGTATTGGATAGGCAGATGAATCACATCAATCAAGAGTCAACATACAATACATTGAAACTCCCTTCAATGATAGGCTCATGGCCTGAGATTCAAGGGGAAAAACAGAATGAAAAAAGGGTGATTTTCTTGCCGGCCATCGTAGGAATCGTTCAAGTCATCAACGTCGGTAGCAGTGGAATTGTCCATATTGGTGACGTCTTTAAAATTAGTCCATATTCCACTTCAAAAACGTTTGCAGGTGCTGGCTCGTTTAATACGGGTGAATCCATATCCCTTTATAATGCCTATAGCACCACAAATACAAATGATACAGATGGTATTGATCAGCCACTGGTCTTAAATCTCTAATGTTTTTAAGAAAGGAGTCAGCATGATCTTCAATATTCACCAGACCATACAAATCAATATGATAAAAATTGAAAGCATCGCCAATTCATCCGTTTTTCAAATAGGAAGTGCCGGGGTTATTAAACCATATTCCACATTAGCCAATACCGGAGGATACACTGAGCCTGCTCCACAAATTGAAGCTGATGTAACCCCATTAACTAGTTTCGTCCCATTTACCCCCTCCTAGTTCATAGGCATTCACCTACATCCTACTTTTTCATATACTGTCATATATGAAATTAACTTATTGTGAAGGTGAGGTGTTGAATCGTGAATCAGGATCTATATTCATATTCCATACAAATGCAGCGTTTTCTTGAAGCCCAGGATAAACGGATCATGAAACTTGAACACGAACTCAAACGCCTGACAGATGAACTTGCTGAGCTGAAAAATAAACCGCCAATCCATGTAGATAAAATTGAATATAAATTCGATCAGTTAAAAGTCGAATCCTTAGATGGAACATTGAATATCGGTTTAAATCCAACTGACCTTAACAACATTGATGAATTTGCCGTCAACAACCAACCCGTTCCACCTGCACCTAACCTATTTCCAGGGAGGGAAATCGTCGTCCAGGAAATTTACAATGATATACTTTCAGACTTGGAAATTATGATCAACGATGCGGAAAACCAGCTGAAAATATCATTGGAACCCTCTTATCATGACTTCATAAAGCAGGACGTCGAACGCCAGCTTCATCAACGGATCAATATGTATTTCGATAATCTTTCTTACGCCGAACGTGCACCGCAGCAAAGGGATAATATCAAGGAAAAGGTCCGGGAAAAGGTGAAATCCGATATTCAAACTGCATTATTTCAATTCATTACCCATTCACAAGCCGAGACAGGAGGAAATCCAAATGGAGTTTAATGTAACCAATCACCAGCTTTGCGTAGGAGATATTAAAATTACCGGTGTAGCGAGCTCTGCTTTATTTCTCATAGGGGATGTACAAACGGTCCAACTATCCTCAGCATTCGATACCCCGCCGGAATCCCTTATCATCGGGCCATTCGTGCCGCTTTCTCCAGAAGGATAAATAACATGTTTTCTAGAATATCAAAAGTAAAATCTTTATTATCCGACACGGTATCATTCAGCTCCACCCTGCAAATCGGGGATACTTCATATATTGACGGAAATGCCCTGGCTTTAGCGATTCAAAAGAAAAGTGAAACTTTCCATTCAGTGGATATTCATTTCGAAGACTATGACATTTTTAAAAAACCATTTTATATCCCGAGATTGAATGAACCCGTCATATCAAGATTTTCAAACCCGAATCCCTTCATACGGGTCGGCAATATCAATATAATCGGGATATCATCCTCATCTGTGGTTGGTGTGGGGAACGTAGGCCATGCACGTATGGAATCAAGAGTGAAACATATTCGGGAGGTTCCTAAAGAAATCGAAGAGACACCAATAGTGGATTAAACCAACAACACTTAAACTTTTAAAGGAGGGGTTCATATGCCCGCCATTATCGGCCCAGTTCAAATATTTAATGTCGCGGAAGGAAACCTGTTATTCGGTGATTGCGCCGTCATTTCCCCTAAGTCTTCCTCCAAATCGGTTTCCGGATCCGGTTCAGGGAACACAGCTGCAATCGTGTTTACGGCCAATGGCCTGAATGGAAGCAATGTCCTTGATATCAATGGGATCGACCAGCCCATTACAGGGAATAATTAGAAATAAAAAGCCTCCCATCTCCAGGGAGGCTTTTAAATTCGGCCTATTTTTCTAACATGTTAAATACTTGCTCAACATCTTTGTCTCCCCTGCCTGATAAATTAATGATCAGTATATCATCTCTTGTTAACTCTTTTGCGAGCTTCATGGCGTGAGCTAGAGCATGTGAGCTTTCGAGAGCTGGAATGATTCCCTCTATTTTGGATAATACCTGAAAAGCCTCAAGAGCTTCTTCCCCTTTTACCGTCACATACTCCGCTCGTCCGCTATCTTTTAAAAAACTATGCTCGGGTCCCACGCTTGGGTAATCCAAACCGGCGGCTATGGAAAATGTCGGTTTTGGTTCCCCTTGTTCGTCCACTAACGTCAAACTTTTGAATCCGTGCAATACTGCCGGTACCCCTTGCGAAATACTTGGGGCTTCAATTGGCTCTACACCAATTAAACGGACATTTTCTTCATCGATATAATGAGCAAAAGCACCAATCGCATTACTTCCCCCTCCTGCACAAGCAATGATGGCAGTTGGCAGTTTTCCTTCCTTTTCAAGGATCTGGCGCTTTGATTCTTCACTTATGATTGATTGGAAATGCTTAACGATCGTTGGAAATGGGTGTGGTCCTACTGCTGAACCAAGCAAGTAAAAAGTATTTTCATAGTTTTGCACCAAATCATTCAATGCCTCATCAACGGCATCCTTCAATCGCCCCTGTCCCTTTTCGACCGCTACGACTTTTGCCCCCAACAATTCCATCCGAAAGACATTCAATGCCTGTCTCTCCGTATCCAGCTTACCCATATAGATCACACACTCCATGCCAAACATCGCACATGCTGTCGCAGTCGCCACACCATGCTGTCCAGCTCCAGTTTCTGCGATGATGCGTTTTGCACCCATACGTTTAGCGAGCAGGATTTGTCCAATCGCATTATTAATTTTGTGAGCACCTGTATGATTCAGATCTTCACGCTTCAAGTATATTTTTGCCCCGCCAACCTTTTTCGTTAAATTCTTTGCAAGTGTTAACGGGTTTTCGCGTCCGACATATTCTTTCAGATAATATTGAAACTCCTCAATGAATTCCGGGTCATCCTTATATTTCAGGAATTCCGTTTCTAAAATATCCATAACTTCCTGTAGTTCACCCGGTACAAAACTTCCACCGAACTCACCAAAGTATCCCTTGCTCTTGATCTCACTCGTCATACTCTTCTCTACTCCTTTAAAAAGGTATTTTTCTCCACTAGTATATAGTAAGCATTTATACTTTTTCAAACTATTCTGTTTATTTAATCAAAAAGAGCATCCCACATCAATGGGACACTCCTTCTCTCTTATACTTCCAATAAATGCGAGCCGTCAAAGAAAAACAAGTAACGGCCGGTGACCTTCTTATTCATTATCCCTTCAACAGCCCTCGTATAGAGCTGAAGCTGCATCCGGTATCGATCGGCAAGAATCTCTTTAGCCCCTTCATACCCGCTAGCAAAACGGCCGGTGATTGTATCCGTTTTATAATCTAGAAGCACAAGACCTTGTTCATCCTCAAAGATACAATCAATCACACCTTGGATAAGGATCTCTTCATCTCCAGCTGCCCAATCGCTGTAAGCTTCCTTTGCAGGCAACGACATCGTAAATGGCACTTCACGGCGAATGCTTTCGGCCCTCTGCATTCTTTGCCCAACTTCACTGTCAAAGAAATAGACGATCGTCTCCGGATCCACAGCTTCTTTCTGTTCCTCCGTCAACAACTCGCGTTGAATCAAATCAACCATCAGTTCCTGAATCGATTGAATGGTAATCTCATTAGATAGATCAATATGCTGCATGACTAAATGTGTAATCGTACCCCTTTCAGCAGGAGTTAGTGACTTTTCTTGCATGAAAGTCGGCCGCTTCGTGATAGGACGCTTAAATTTACGCAACAACTCTGTGGAGCTTTGCTCGTCCTTAAGTTCATATTGACGTTTTAGTTCAGAAACGGATTGCTTGGAACGATACACCGTCGCCTCATGTTCGGGGTATTCCCATTCTAGCTGTTCCTTGATATCATCATAAAACTCGGAAACGATACCGACCTTCTCCGATTTCTGGACATGATCAAGTATTTGCTCTTGAACTAGTGCCTCTTCCTCATCCAGAACAGCAAGCTCTTCGCTTGGAATGACGGAAATGGACCAATTCGATGGATGCGACTCCATTTCCAAGCCCTGACCAGCAGCACCAAGAGAATCCCGATGTCGGACAAGGGATGGACCAATCCAATCAAGATAACTTTTTGCACCTGCCCGAACATAGTCCTTTAATAGCCAATCTCCATGTGCCGCATTACTTTCCCAGTTCTGCTGCGTTTTTTCTGCATCATTGATACTGGCAATCAAATAAAGCTTTTCCTTAGCCCTTGTAAGCGCCACGTAGAGGACACGCATCTCCTCGGCAATTAATTCAAGCTGCTTTTTTTTCTTAAAAGCCAATTGAGGGAGGGATGGATAAGTTATCCGTAATTCAGAATTCACATACTTTGCCGCAAAGCCATAATCCTTATCCAGTAAATAGGGCTTGCGTAAATCCATCATATTGAATTGCTTGGAAAGACCGGCAATGAAAACGATCGGGAACTCAAGCCCCTTTGAGGAGTGAATCGTCATCAGCCGGACTACATCTTCCTGTTCCCCTAAAGCCCGAGCTGCCCCTAAATCATCTCCACGTTCTTGCATCCTTTCTATGAACCGCAGGAAACGGAACAGACCGCGGAAAGAACTCGCTTCATATTGTCTTGCCCTGTCATACAGAGCTCTTAAATTGGCCTGACGCTGTTTGCCACCCGGCATCCCACCTGCAAAATCATAAAACTGCGTTTCGCGGTACAGAAGCCAAATCAAATCTGATAATGCCTCCTGCCTGGCAAGCTTCCTCCACTTCACTAGTTTTTTATAAAAAGCTGAGGCTTTTTCATAAAGCCCCGGATGTTCTTCCGGATCACTCTTTCTATAAAAATCAGCTAGCGCTTCGTAGTAGCTCCCTGTATGGAATAAACGCACCTGTGACATCTCCTCTTCATCCAGTCCGACGATAGGTGAACGGAGAACGGATGCCAATGGGATATCCTGTTGCGGATTATCAATCACCTTCAATAAGGAAATCATGATGGCCACTTCGGTCGCTTCAAAATACCCTGTCGACAAGTTGGCATAGACTGGAATTCCCTGCTTTTTAAATTCCTCCATGATTTGGGGTGCCCATGGCATCGAACGAAGAAGAATGACCATGTCTCGATAAGTGGCAGAGCGGTACTTTTTGGTTTTCGTATCATATATCCGATGCTTTTCGCTTATAGCCTTTTTAATGAGCTTTGCCATCTGCCTTGCTTCGAGCTGCGCTTTTTCAAGCTCCTCAGCCTCAAACCCGCCATCCGATCCTTCCGCTTCCGTATGAGCTTCCGGATCGGCTGTTCCATCAATTAAATGGAGTTCGATCGGGTTTGGATCGTCTTCGGGATATGGGGCACCTTTTTTCAATTGGGCATCTTCATCATAATCAATCTCACCGACTGTAATGCCCATCAACTGTTGAAACAAGAAATTGGTCCCATCGAGAACTTCCTTTCGGCTCCGGAAATTGCGGTTTAAATCAATTTTCAGTCCGGAATCAACACCATCATGGGTAAAACGTGTGTATTTTCCAAGGAAGAGATTCGGTTCCGCAAGCCTGAACCGGTAAATGGACTGTTTGACATCGCCTACCATGAAAAGATTCCCATTATATTCGCCGTCAGCCGTCACCAGTTTTAAGATGGATTCCTGAACCAGGTTCGTGTCCTGATACTCATCTACAAGTACCTCTTTGAACTGGTTCCTGTATTCGACGGCTGCTGCTGATGGTTTTCGTTCACCATCCACAGTTTCCCCTGTCAAAATCCGAAGACAATAATGTTCCAAATCCGCGAAATCCACCAAGTTCTTTTCTGCTTTTGCAGCGAAGAATCGATCATCAAACCTTTTAACAAGCATTACTAGTGTATCGACATAACCCTTGAGCTCCCTTATATCCCGCAGATAGCTTTCCGGTTTACGGGAAAATAACTCTTCCTGTAACGATTTGATGATCTTCTTCGCCTTATCCCGGTACTTGGTAGCCTCATCCGTAACTTCTTTGATAAAATCTGCACCAGTAAGGCGTTTTGCCGTTCCAAATTTCACGTTTTGGATTTCTTCATAAAGGGCATTCCAGGATTGGTCCTTCACTTCCGAAAGTTTAGCAACCAGGGCAAGATCGGCTATATAGTTCTCAGCCCTCGGTGCCGGCCCCCCAGGGACTTTAGTCAACGCAAGCGAGCGTTCCAATAAATCCCTGGCAGTGTCCAATTGTAAACCAATATCGAACTTCAATGAATCGATAAACGAAAGGTCATCAATCCCATCATCATCTGCCAACTTATACATGCTAGCGGCACCATCGAGCCATCGGTCCGGGTCTGGATTCGATTGCGAAAAATCATGCAGCGATCGAACTATATTCTGAAGTGCATCATCGTTTCGATCGCTTGTGAAAGCATCAACCAAATTAAAGAACTCTTCATTATCACTTTGGCCATACTGCTCCTCGAAAAGCTCTTCCATCACTTCATCACGGAGAAGCTGGATCTCCGTAGAATCTGCAATCCGGAAGCCCGGGTCGATATCCGTCAGATAATAATACTTCCTGATGACCTCTAAACAAAAGGAATGAAGTGTGGAAATCGATGCGCGATTAATCAAGCTCAACTGCTTACGTAAATGCTGTGAATGGGGATTATCATTGATCGCTTTTTCTAATGCCTCACTTACCCGATGGCGCATCTCGGCTGCAGAGGCATTGGTGAATGTAACCACGAGCAGTTCATCAACATCGATTGGATCTTCTTCTGAAATGACTTTTTGAATGATCCGATTGACCAGCACCGCTGTTTTCCCTGAACCTGCAGCGGCCGCAACCAGAATGTCCTGATCTTTAGCCCATATCGCCTTCCATTGATCTTCCGTCCAAGTCACGTCTCCTGGCAGAGCAGGAATTTTCGTTTTACTCATCGCTCTCCCCCTCTCCCCTTAATAGCTCAAGAACGTCATTTTGTTTCTTCTGTGCCAAATTCCTGAATTGGTTCTCCTCCAGTGACTGGTCGAATTGGCATACAGATTTAAAGGAACAGAAGGTACACGGCGTTTTTTCCTTTAATTTGTATGGCGTTATATCCACATCACCATCGACCATTCGATCACCAGCCTCCTGATAAATACGGCGCACATGATGATTCAGAAGCGAAAACTCTTCACTGCTGGCAACTTTGGAAGCCGCCAGGAGCGATCCGTCCTTTTTAAATCCAGCTGGGATGATATCCGACTTACCCGAATTTTCAATATCAAGCGAGGTATCCATCATCTGAATGACATTTGAATGATCTAGTACAAGTCCATTCATTTTAAAACTTTTATAAATTTCTTCTTCAATTTTATCCAAACTGAGCATTCCCTTTGATTTGACAACGGGATTATGCACATGAAAATACAAAACGCCGGCTGGAATCGCTTCTTTACCAATAAGCGACTTGGAATGGGTGACGACGATATCAAGGTATGTCAACATTTGGAGCGCGAGTCCATAATATACTTCACTCATGTTCAGTTCCTTTTCACTCGACTTATAATCGAGCACACGCAAATAGACACCCTCATCTTCTTCCGCTTTATCCACGCGGTCGATCCGCCCGATCAATTCCATCTTCGTACCGTTTTTCAATGTGAAAGAAAGTGGAGGCAGCTCGCCATTTTTTCCGAATCCAAGTTCTAATCCGATTGGAGCAAAACCGCTCACCTTTGCATGTTCACTTAATACGATCGAGGCCCGTCCAATCACGTGTTCCAGTTTCCTGCGTAAATAGTGATGGCGGTTCGTACTTAACAAAATCTGATTTTGGAGTTTAGGAGCAAGTCTCTCCACAGCAATTCTGGCCAACTCCAAGCATTGTTCCGAGGTCAATGTAGACCAAGGAATATCATGTTCCTTTAAGTAATCGGAAATCATTTTCAACGCTCCATGGAACATCTCGCCTATATCCGGTGCATCCAAACGGAAAATTTGCCGTTCCCGTAATTTCAAGCCATGTGCGGCATAATGGGAAAACGGGCAGCTATTGAACATCTCCATCCGGGATACACTTGTATGAATGCTCTCACCGTATAATTGCTTACTTGTTTCCTCAGATAATTTCTTTGTCCTATTTTGATAAAAAAGGCTCGATAAAACCTTAGTTGCTGAAGGACCGGCCATTTCATCATCAATAATGGCATTATATACATCCCACCATAGTGAATGGATTGGATAGTTCCTTTTTTTCAGCTGCAATTGGGCAGCCAGGTACGATAGGGCCACATCATGATTTGCAGCATATTTCACCTGTTCCTCAGCAGACAGATCGGACGGATCGTTCATATAAAACACATCGGAAACGTTAGGCAATACGTCCCTTACCCGTTTCAAATAGGATGAGGGTAAAAGTGCCTTTCCTTCCTCATCGGCAAGCGGATATGATAAATAAAGGGCCTCAGCAGGCGTTGTAAATGCTTTGTACGCTGTAAACTCCTCATCCAGCAGGCGCACTTTTGAACTTGGGGCAACATCAAGTCCACTAGCCAGCAGCACCTCACGATCACTATCTGAAAATATCCCATCAGATACAGCTTTTCCTGGCAGAACCCCTTCGTTCAGGCCGATAACAAAAGCTGTCTTCACATCATCCAGACGGGATAAATCTAGATTAGCGACTAATACTTGGTCAATTGCCGGCGGTACCAAAGAAAATTCAAGAGACTCCAGACCAGCTTCAATGATTACCGCAAACTGTTTCATGGAAAGCTCTTCCCCGCTCAGCAGTTCAACGAATTGGTCTAATAGGTCGACAACCGCATTCCATGTTTGCTCATGCTCTCTCGCCGATACCAAATCACCTGCTTCTTCTGCCTCTTGTTTCAGCTTTTCCAATTTTTCCGGTACATGCAATTCTTCAAGATATAGATAAAGGGCTTCACACAATTCCCTGCCATTAGCAGCCTTTTTAACACGTTTTGAGAGCTTCAAGATGGGCTCGGTAAATAATTGCTTCATCTCATTCAACTCTTGCTCAAGCCGCATTTCCTTATCAGTTTGGTTCCGATCCTCGAGTTCCAGTCCGCGGAAACGCCGATAGGTCCAACGATCTTTGGACGTCCACCTGCTTCCTTTAATGCCACGGGCCAGCACATAGTTTTCCAACTTATCTACCTGTTCACGCATCCTATCGTGGTTTTTTTGCAGCGGAAATAGAAGCTCCGTCTTGATTGCACGAAATACCGGCTCATAACGCCAATAGCCATTGATGATCTCCAAAGTGGAACGAATCAGTTCAATCAGAGGATGATTAAGCATCGTCCGTTTGGAATCGACGAACAAGGGAATTTGATAATCCCGAAAAACGGTTTGTAAAATATCTGCGTATGCTTCTCCATTACGGACTAAAATCGCAATATCACGGAAACGGTGCTGTTTCTGTCTGACCAGCGACAAGATGTCCCGGGCAACTCCTTCAATCTCAGCTCTGCGGTTAACTGCCTGGGCGATCGTTACACCAGGTGACTGCTCAAACGTTTGTGCAGGACGAATGGCAAAATAAGTTTCGAGATGATTCAGCCCTGGACTCTTTCCAAACCTTTCCGTTCCTTTTAAGATTCCATCTTCTGAAATTGATATGCTATTCCTCAATCCAGCCTGATAAAGGTGATGATAAAGATTTCCTGTTTGCCTGAACAATTGCAAATCATCCGGAGCATTTTGTCTGTAGGGCTGATCTAACGTCAGCGAAATCGTTACACTCCTGCACAGCTTCATCATTTCTTCCACAATCAATAATTCCTGTGGAGTCAAGCTATAAAAACCATCGATATATATATCCGCATTCCTTATATATGAAGACTCTGACATTTTTTCGATCAGCAAAGTGAAATAATCTTCGGAATCTAAATATTTGTTAACCATTTCATCCTCAAAAGCCTGATAGACCAATTCAAGATCATGCAGTTTATCCTGAATGCCGCTGCCGGCCTGTGAGGTTTCGGCCAAATAGTTTTGAATGTCATCAGGTTGGATGCAATACTGCTTGAACTCAGCCAGCATTAGCTCCATCTGTGCAATGAACCCCTGCTTATCAGCAGATCGACGAAACATCTTTAACTCTTCCTTTTTATCATCCATGATCTTCCGTATCAACATATTAACGCCAACACTGTCCAAATGTAGCCGGCTCATCCCCCCGGTTTCCTGAAGAACGCGCCAAGCAAGCCTGCTAAAACTGAAAACCTGTGTCCGGATCATTCCGGCAAGGCCTGGTGTTTTAATTAATTTATATTCAGATAGAAACGTCATCTGATCAGGAACGAGGTAGATAATTGGATTTCCTTCGGGATCTTCTGCCAATTTGGAGCGAATTTCGTCCAATATATTCGAAGTTTTCCCTGTACCCGATCTTCCCAGTAAAAAACGGAGTGACATCTCTTTTCCCCCTTACAACATAATATCTAGATCCATCATACCAGAAATACTTTCGTCTTTTTGACTAGGTTTCTGTTTCCAATTAGATTTACTTTCTATTATTTTACCGTTTCCCTTTAAAAAACACCAATCGTACGTTCGCGTTTTTCCCCAAAAGAAAAAGCCCACTAATCTTTGGGCTTCCACAATCATTCACCTTTAAATTTATAATTGAATTCTTTCACCGGCCAATATCGAACATCCACTTTACCGACAACATTTTCAACCGGTATATAACCAAAGTGACGGCTGTCAGCACTTTCAAGACGATTATCACCCATTACAAAAAGCTTTCCCTCCGGAACTTTGGTCATGTCCGTCAATTCTTTTAATGTAAAATCCCCCGTAAAGTCCTGTCCTGGGAAACCTTCCTTGAATTTCTCAAGATAAGGCTCATCCACTTTCTCACCATTTACGTAAAGCCAATCATCTTTATAACGAATTCGGTCACCTGCAATTCCTATTACTCGCTTAACATAATCTTCTTGTGAATTCGCATGAAAAACAATAATGTCAAAACGGTTGATATCATGAATCTGGTAATTGATTTTATTCACGACAAGTTTATTTCCATCTTCAAGGGTCGGCTGCATCGACTTCCCTTCAACATCATAGCTTGAAAAGAAAAATGTACGGATTAAGATGTAAATAACAAAAGCTATCATCGCTGGTTTTATCCAATCGGATAAAGAATTCTTATTTGTTTTTTCCATCTAGTTCAACCCCTACTACATTTATATACTAATTTATTGTCCTTCTTCCCTCTTCATGCTTTTATTTAACCGGACCTCCAGTCTTTTACCCACATACCAAAGGATAAAGATGACGATCCCGATAATGATCGTACGCACCGGCTTATGAATTAAGGATACTAAGTCGTAACCTACGAAGCTGATAGTAAAAATCATCACCGCTTTCCCTCCCACTACTGCAAGTCCATATTGCAAAGGACTGACTTTTGAAAGTCCTGCCACGATATTAACGATAGCCGAAGGTGTAAAAGGGAAGCAGAGCAATATGAACAAAGGACCGAATCCATGGGTTTCCACCCAAACCATCAACCTCTGCACCTGTTTATGCTTTTGCAAAAATCGGAAAAACCTCATTTGACCATATCTTCTAATAACCAAAAAGATTAAAAAAGAACCCGCTACTGCACCAATCCAAGAAAATAAAAATCCCCACCAGAGACCAAAAGCCGTTGCATTAGCAAGCACGAACACTACTAAGGGCAAAAAGGGCAAAAAAGCTTCCAGCATCGGCAGTAAGATCCCAGGAATTGGACCGAATGAGCGATATTGCTGAATAAGTTCAGATATATGATCAAGTGTAAACCACTCACGTATAGTATCCAAATCCATAATTATCTCCCTCGACATGCTGCTATCAAAGCAGCATAAACTTATTAAAAACTGTTTATTTTAGATATATCACTTTCCCCTGAAATTGCAAGAATTATTATCCATATATCTTCATACTTTCCCTATCTCCGGAAAACATAATCTTGTTAACGAATATTTTATGATTTATCAAAACTGCTTGCATATACACTGAAAATACATTAGGATAAAAAATAGAACAAATGTTCTTATTTTTACAAAGTATACATACTAATATTAAAAACGTGCTATTTTAGAAAGGAGCGGTCAAGATGACCCGCATTCCAGAAGATGACCGAAATATGATTGAAAAAGCCATCTACCTTCCTATGGTTATTACAATCTTAAACCGGGATCTCAAGGTCATCGAAATTTGTCCGTTTAAATTAAAAAGGCCCTATTCGGAGCTAGTCGAACATATTTTAAAAGTGGTTCAAGACGAACTTGCCGAGGTACGGCGCTATTTGCGCAAGGAGAATATTAAGGTTAGTGAAATCAAACGCGATGAATCCTTCACGATGTATTGTTTTTTATATAAAGGATACGAGGAACATCATAATTATTTCAATCCCCGCCTTCGCAACAAAACCGAAGACTTGTTATGTTATTACTTTTTCGAAAAAAAACAACGTTCAAGGAATTAGCGGGTTACATGCATCCTCCATATATGTTTGTCTGTGAAATATGGATGGGTGTTTGGAGCCTTTCGGGGAGGATACAGATGCTCTTGGATGTAAAAAAGTATAACCATTAAAAAATCATCTCATCTTTCCTGGCTTAAAGGTAAGGGATTTCAATTTTTCAGAATTAAGATCGATAAGACTCACTTACATCCATTCACCTGTTTGGATTTTCCATTATCATTGGATAGGTTCAAAACCATGGATTTACTGCCATGAAATTACTTTTCAATCAAGGCATAACCTATGTAATCAAGTGCATACTGAATATCCTTAACCATTTTAGATTTGAGATTCTTTAAATCAAAGTTATTCACATGCTCCTTGGCAAAGGTTGGAGTGACACCCGTTATGATCGTTTCCACCCCCATCAAACTAAGAGCACTCATCATATTGAAGAGAAAGTTAGGAAAACAGTTATCTTGAACGAGGAGCTTCGACAAATCAATGATAAAGTATCCAATATCATTATCCGCTGCTGAATGTAAAACATCACTCATGATTTGCTCTGATCGATTGCCGTCAACAATACCCTGTATCGAAAGAATGGAAATGCCTTTAGTGATCGGGATGATCGGTACGCTTAAAAAGCCCATGCTATACTTTGTTTGATCGAGCTCTATCATATGGGATAAAATGTCTGCCATGGATTTCAGATAGTTAAAATCTTCTTCTGAAAACACCTTTTCCTCCTTGTCCATTACACAAAGGGTCCCGAAAACATTCCCTTTCAAATCCTTTAACGTCACTCCTAAGAAACCTTTTACATTTAACTGACCGGTTACTTCAAGCTCCCTTGTTATGGCATCCTTCATTAAGTTTGCTGTATGCATAGCATCGCCTTTGTTCTTAATGATTAAACGACAGAATGTCCCTCCATATTCGACGCTGTATCCTTCTGGTATAATCTCTTCTTCCCTATTATAGGAACTGAGGACTGTCATCGCCGTTTCCCCTCTTTTTGTTACATAAGCCGTTTGCACATTTAGCTGCTTACTGATTAAGGCAAACATTTTCGAGGACACAGATCTTAACGAATAATAGGTCGGGCTCGTCAGTTCATAATTAATCGTCATTTTAATCACCTCTTAATTTCTATTCATCTATTATACTATTCGACAACACTATCATTTTAGAGTCAGTACAACGTTTTTGCAAAAGAATGTTATTAACCTGCATTAGAAGAAATAGAGAATATCATCCATTATCTTATTTGAGAGACAAGGTTAAGCTTAATCAGTAAATATGAGGATTTATCGTAACGGGATTAGATTAATTCTAAAGCCCTTCTCATACGAGAAGGGCTTTAGTTGTGCAATAAAGCATTTTGCTAAAGTAAGCATATATTATCTTTTGATTTGAACGATCTTATGAAAGTATCAAACAAAATCACCTTCTAATCTTGAATTTCGGATTGCTTCACCTTCACTCCTAATATCTTTCACGTAATGAATCATACCGATTCTAAAAGCTCAGGAGAAAGGTGCATTCCCCTTCTTCATCAGCGACACTTGATCATAAATACCCAGGATTATTTTATCTAACCACGATTCAGACGCCCGTTTCCTTTTTTATCCCAAAGAAAATTATGTCCAAATCCCCATTTTTCCAATTACACATGGTAAATTATTAATTGGAGGGGAAAAATGAAGAAAATTAATATTCTACTGGTTGCTGTTCTTGTTTTGTCTTTATTCACTGGACTTAAAACAACTGAGGCAGCCTCAAATGTGAAGGTACATTTCATCAACGTTGGACAAGGAGATTCAATCCTTATTCAAACCGGTAACGAAAACGTTTTAATTGATGGTGGCGGTAAAGGAAAGGGAGACGAAGTTGTAGCTTACCTAAAAAAACAAAAGGTAAAAACACTTAATGCATTAGTATCCACTCACCCAGATGCGGATCATGTGGGCGGTCTGGCTTATGTGATTAAATCGCTTAATGTGAAATCTGTGTACGCCCCTAAAGTTTCTCATACTACCCAAGCATACAAAGACTTTTTAACGGCTGTTAAGCAGAAGAATCTTTCAATAAAAAAAGCGCAGACTGGCGTGGAAATCAACACTAAAGCTAAGGATAATTCCCTTAAATTCATTGCCCCTGTTAAAGAATATGCTAAGTCTGACTTAAATAATTGGAGTGCAGTCCTTTTACTTAAACACGACAAAAAAACATTCTTGTTTACAGGTGATGCTGAAGAAAAAGCAGAGTCAGATATGCTGGCTAAAAAACTGGTACCAAGTGTGGATGTACTTAAAGTCGGCCATCATGGTGCAAAAACATCAACAAGTTCAGCTTTCATTAACAAAGCAAAACCGAAATACGCTGTAATCAGTGTAGGGAAAAATGGATATGGGCACCCTACTTCTACTGTTGTAAAACGGTTGAATACAGTGAAAGCCAAAACTTATCGCACAGATAAATCAGGTAACATTATTTTTACTTCTACAGGTCAGAAAATTACTGTAAAGACGGTGAAATAAATGGTACAAGGAATTATCGATCGCTTCGAGGGAAAGATCGCTGTCGTTGAAATCGATGGTGGTAACATGAAGGATTTTCCTAAAAGCTCTCTTCCCAAGGGAGCAAAAGTAGGAGATATGCTGATTATCGATGGTAATACTATCACCATTTCCAAAGAAGGCACTGAGAAGTTAAGAAAAGAGATTGACGATTTAATGGATGAATTATTTGAAGATTAATTCCGGGGCCCTTCTTTAATAAGAAGGGCTTGCTTTAATTTTGAATGAATCCCGTTTGCATTCTTCTATGAATATCCCTAACGTGGTATATACTTTGACATTACCTCTGAAGCCTTTGCCCCATTTGATTCGGTGAACAGGTAGAATGATTTCCTCTTTGTTTCCTCAATCCTCTGGATCAATTTCGTTTTTAAAAAAGATGTCCGGTGCAACTGGTTTTCGAAAGAACTGCATGATACTTCTATATCGATGGTTTGTCTATTCCTGAATGTGATGGTTGTATGTTTGGAATCCAGGCGATCATAGGATACCACATGCTCATGTGATAACCAGGTGCATTGAGGACGCAACGGAGATGTAGTGGGAAAGAAGAAAATCGAACTGGTCGGATCAATCGCAATAGGCGCTTTATGTGTGATGTTTATGAGCTGTTTCGTGCCTTGCTTGCGCCCTTCATAACTTGATCCGAAGAACTCACAGCTTTTCTTTATTATTTCCATAGGTTTAAAGGGGGAGATGAACTCGTCCTCCATTTCAACGATACGGGCATATATTTTACTGCCGTAATTGATTGGCGAAACCATTAGTGTATGTGGCGTGATTTCATATTCCTCGATGATTCCCAGATTGTTTTCCTTCATTTTTAATCCACCTCTTCCTCATTGCTAAACACCGCTTTTACTTTACCAAAGCTTATACTCTTAATTGCTTGTACCCTTCCATTCCCCATTGTCCAAGAAGAATAATGAAGGGAGATAGTAAATGTATGTTAAATTACTCACTATAATAGCACAACCCTCAAACATAAAAAGTAAGTTCACAAAAAATTAAAAATTCTTTTATATAGTGGCTTTTTCGTCATCTAAACGACACATTCTCTATTAGGATTTAATTTTTTTGAATTTTCAGTTGATTTTATCCGCTCAAATCCATATAATAATAAAAAGGGTCAGGGGTGGTAACTTTGAAAAATGAAAAATCTTATTCAGAGTCAGTGAAGTCCTTATCAATGAGCGAAATGAAAAACGATGCCGTGGTTCAGGAAATGTTAATTGATATGATTATTCAGGAAGCCGTCCTTACTAACAAAAAGAATATCCTTGCAAAACAGATCGATGAAGCCTTGGATATGAAAAACAAACCTTTATTCTTAAAACTAAGTTCTGAAATGAACGTTTTACTCAAACAGTTTGGAAATTAAAATGCATGATTAAAAAACAGCCTAATGTTCAAAAAAGCCTCCCATAATGTTGGGAGGCTTTTCTAATTATCATCACTCTTTATGAAACATCCCCATGACCTCGGCTGTTTCGGTTATATTGACAAAAGCATTCGGATCCACTTCTTTTATCATCGTTTTTACATCGGTTAACTGATAACGTGTAATGACTGTCATCATTACTTTACTCTTTTCTCCTGAATATGCACCTTCACCATCCATGACTGTAATTCCACGATATAGGTTGGTCAGGAGCTTCGTTTTCATTTCGTCACTCTTTTTGGTAACGATCATCAATGTTAATTTAATGTGATTGGAATGGATCGTATCGATCACCTTTCCTGCTGCATAAATGGAAATCAGCGTATATAATGCGGCATCCCACCCAAAGATGAAGCCTGAGATAACCACCACAACTGCATTCATCACCGAAAGCAATGTACCAAGTGGAAAGTCGCTCTTCTTAGCCAATAGCATGGCAATGATATCAAAACCGCCCGAAGACCCCGAAGCACGAAAGATGATGCCTATACCGAATCCCGATATGATTCCGCCAAATAAAGAAGACAAAATCGGTTCAGTGGATATTCCGTGAACTGGAATGAGGTATAAACTGACCGAAATCACGACAACTGATAATATCGTATAGGTGATAAAGCGTCTCCCTAATTTCAGGTATCCAAGAATCAGCAGTGGCAGGTTCAACAAAAAATTCAATATCCCTGTGTTGACTGGGGTAATGATTCCGAACATAATCGCAAGTCCACTAAGTCCGCTGCTTAAAATTAAATGAGGTATCAAAAATAAGTTGTAGGCTACTGCAACAAGCACTGAGCCTATAGTGATGAAAAGTACATTATACATATCCGATCTCCTTAAAACGAACTGGGAATTTAATTTATTATAGTAGAGAACCTAAGATTTTTAAAAATAATAGTTTTTTCTGAAAACAACTACAAACTACCCCTTTCCAAAGAAAAAAAGCCAGCTGATTATCAGCTGGCTTTCAATCACCCTTTGTATCTGCATTTTCAACCGTGGAAATCCGCTCGAGCATGGTTGGATGGGAATAGCGCAGCCATTTTACCAGGAATGGTGGGTTGACCTGACTCAAACCCGACCTCGTGAGTTCCTGGAACGTCGTGATTGCTGATTCTTTATCCCCGGTCATTTCAATGGCATAGCGGTCAGCCCTTGTTTCTTGATATCTGGAAACATAATTGGACAGCGGACTTGAAGCAAAGAGCAGCACTGACGTTATTAAGAGAAATAATGGAAGAGAAGAAATGCTGTCAACCGAACGAACCTTTAACAGATGGCCCCAGCGTCTAATGATAAAATTCATGATTTTCGATGTCAGCCACAAACCGATTAAAGTCAGTCCTAAATAACCTGCAATCCCTATATAAATGTGCTTTTCCACATAATGAGCCATTTCATGTGCCATGATAAAAAGGATTTCATCTTCCTTCAGTTTGTTCAGGGTCGTATCCCAAAGGACTATTCTTGAGTTGGAACCTATGCCGGTCACGTATGCATTCAAGGCATTTGTCTTTTCCGCCATATTTACTTCATACACGTGTTCAGCCGGAATTTCAGCCTGTGAGGCAAGTGTCAATATTTCCGTTTCCAGCTCTTTATTTTTGAGCGGATAGAATTCATTGTACAGCGGATCAATCAGTACAGGCTGAACAAACATCAGGAACAAGGTAAATGGAATGGACAACATCCAAGCATAGAGCCACCACTTCTTCACACTTTTCTTCATTAACCAATATAAAACGGAAACGATGATGAACATCATCCCAAAATTCACCCAGAATTCTATGACTCCATCCTTCATCCACGAGGTGAAACTTTGTGTACTTATATGGTAACTCTTGCTCATCCTATATCCAATGAAACTGATTGGAAACAGTGCCAGGTAAGAAATCACGGAAAGCCAAAATAAGTAAATGCCCGTTCTGATCACTTTCCGTCTCGAGACTGCCATTGACGACTTTTCAAATGCTTTCGAAAAACCAAATAATAAAATGAAGAAATAAAGCAGCCATTCATATGGCGTGGATACGAAAAAAATAAAATTCCGCAGTCCTGAATACTCTTCGCTAAGCTTTAGTTCCCTTGCATTCAGGAATGTTGCAGGATCTGCTGCAGTTCCACGCAAAGCTTCGGGAATGGAGGTATCAGCTCCATAAAAAATATACCAATACATCGCTGCTGCATAAAGGATATATAATAGAATCGCTCTTCCAGCCCATTTTCTAACCATGATGCCCCTCCTTAAACGAATCTCCCTCTTATTAGTTTAATCCAAAATGGACAGGTTAGAACCGCATTTTCTTTCTATATTATTTATTCCTTTCAATCTCCAACATTTGTTGATTTTTTATCCTTTATTATCAACCTTAAGATTTCACAGAATACACCTGTACTTCCGAGATGAGGAGGCGGAATGATGCATATGCAGAGACATTAAAAAACGGGGGGCTGGGGACGTATAAGGCACCGATGAATTTGTCTCTCTGCCGCCACCTAATTGCTTTGATCAAAATCGTTTCATCAAAGTTTATGATTAGTCATCCCTTCATCCCGCTACTTTGAAACCTATACAAAAGTGCCATAAGCTCCGGTCGATTATTAACATTCAGTTTTCTGTAAATCCGGCTTATATAGTTTTTTACCGTGCCGATGGATAGAAAAAGTTTTTTTGAAATTTGCTGATTCGTTTCGCCTTGGGTTAGGAGGATAAGCAGTTCATACTCGCGTTTAGAAAAGGCCCCCAATTTTTCGATTGCCTTATCCAAAGTTACTGGTGATCTTTCAACATCCTGCTGCAGCTTCTTCATTAAAATTGATTTAAATGAGGCAGGATAAACTATCTGGCCGTTGGCACATTGACGGATTGCCGACAGCACTTGTTTCATTCCGCCATCCTGTAACACATAACCTGCTGCACCATGGCATATCGCTTCGATAAGAAAATGATCTTCTGAATAGGTAGTAAAAATGAGGAAAGGAGTAGATGGATGTTTTTCCTTTAGGATTGGCATGACTTCCTGCCCATACTTCCCTGATGACCGGGCATCAATAAGAATGACATCCGGCATGACTGATGATGTATGATCAGAATCAAGAAGTTCCATTTCATCTCCGGTTATCCCCATGACCTTAATGTCTTCTTCTTTTTCGATGATTCCCTCAAGTCCTACCTGACCACCATATATCATTAGCTTAATCGACTTCATAACTTCACCCGTTACTTTCATTATTTGTTATTAATCCGATAATTTTTTATAATTGCCTGCCGCGAATAGTTCTATTGGTCTATATTTTACATCATTAATTCACTTGATAACAAATTTAAACTGTAGAATGCTTAAAAATGGGCACCTCCTGACAAGTAAAAAGGCTATCAACCCGTTTGCCTTCAGGATGATAGCCTTTTTCTTTGTTCCTCATCTATGAGCGTATCAAGTTTCATGATGCTCTCTTCTGCCCGTACAAAATCAATTTTGCGATAATGGTGTTTTCCACCTTCTTCTTCATCTTTTTCGTCGGCCCATTTGACGACTTGCTGAAGCGGTGTACGAACAATATCATTTGAAGGTAAGAACGAATCGGTGTGAAATAAAATGGCGAGGGAAATGGTCTTTGCCTTTATCGGGTTTTCTCCCAAGCGGATTAACAGTTTATGTGCTCGTTCTGCACCTTTGATGGGATGGATATCATTTTGTTTATACAGATCATAATCCCATTTACCATTGCGATACCAGGTGAAATGACCCATATCATGCAAAAGTCCAGCTTTAGCAGCAATATCAGGGTCTATATTATATTCGTTTGCTAAGTGAAACGCATGGTATGCTACCGCAATTGCATGTGCTAGACCTGAACGGTTCAAGTATTTTTGAGCAATGGGATGTGTAAAAATATCCAAAAGCTTTACATCTCTCATCTAACTCCTCCTTACAATTATGTGGAAATTTTTAATGACAATCATAACTCTTTTCGAAACAAGAATCAAGATTTTAAGATTCTCCTATATATTTTATGCAGCCTGATACACTTTGGTTGTACAAAAAAGGACCATTGCCGGTTATAGGCAATGATCCCCTTATGATCAATAAATTAGTTTTGTAGTACATGGTTTTTCAAGGAGCGGCGTAAAATTTTACCAGTCGCATTTTTTGGAAGTTCATCCAAAAAATCAATTTTTGCCGGTACCTTATATTTGGCCAAGTGTTCCATGCAATAGGCAAGAAGTTCTTCCTCGGTCAATGCATTGTCTTTCTTTACCACAAAGCATTTAACCACTTCTCCCTGATTGGGATCCGGAACGCCTATGGCTGCTGCTTCAACTACTTCAGGATGGGCATAAAGAATCTCCTCCACTTCACGTGGATAGACATTATAGCCACCGACGATGATAAGCTCCTTTTTACGGTCTACAATGAAAAAATAGCCTTCATCATCCATCCTGGCTAAATCGCCTGTATATAACCAACCATTTTTCAAGACAGCGGCTGATTCTTCAGGCATTTTATAATAACCCTTCATTACATTGGGACCTCTGGCGATCAATTCTCCTACCCCATTGATCGGCACTTCTTCTCCAAGCTCATTGACCACTTTGTTTTCAACCCTAAGGATGGAGGTTCCGATGGATCCCGCCTTCCTTGGACGATCCAAAGGATTGAAGCAGGTAACAGGGGATGCTTCGGATAAGCCGTATCCTTCTGAAACCCTGACATTAAATTTCCGCTCGAATGATTCAAGCAGGGACACTGGCATGGCAGATCCGCCCGATATGCATATCCGCAACGACTTCAAAGCATCTTCTTTCGCATCTGGATATTGGAAAAGAAAGTTATACATCGTAGGCACTCCAGCAAAAACGGTTGCTTCATATTTTTTGATTTGCCTGAATATTTCCTTTGGACTGAATTGCGGGACAATTAAAAGCGTACCTCCGCTTATCAATGGGGCATTCACGACTACCGTTAAACTGAAAACATGGAACATTGGCAATGTCGTAATGACACGGTCACTTTCCGTGATTTTTAAATATTCACCAACATCATGTGCATTGGAAAATATATTGGTATGTGTAAGCATGGCCCCCTTTGGTTTCCCCGTTGTCCCGGAAGTATAGAGTATGATTGCAGTATCTTCAGGATCCAGTTCTGGACCTTTAAAGCCATCATCCCCCGATTCGATCATTTTTGTAAACGATTCCATTTTTGGGTAGATGTTAAATTGGCTATTATCCCTATTAACCGGCTGCGTTTCACAAATTACATATTGCTCTACGGTTGAGAGGATCGGGTTCATTTTCTCTAGTAAGGGTAAAAGCTTATCTAATGCCACAACAACCTTTACATCGCCATTATTCAGGATGTAACCAATCTCGTCAGGTGTGTAAATTGGATTGACGGGAATTACGGTCGCCCCTGCTCGCATAGCTCCATACAACGAAATGATGAAATGTGGAGAGTTTCCCAATAACAGTGCAACGTTATCACCTTTTGAAACACCAAGCCTATGTAATTCGTCTGCGAACTTCGTAACGGCTTTATCCAATTCCCCATATGAAGTGGATTGATCCATAAAGTAATATGCTGGCTTACCAGCCTTTTTTAAAGCCATTTGATGAAGCTGTTCAGATAAATTCATCTTTCTCCCTCCCCTGCAAATAGCATGAATGAATAGTCATTCATTTTTATGGTGAACTAAATACATTTTTATTATATTAAAAGAAAGCGATCACAGCAACAATTTTATCCATATTCAAGCAATTACTGTCATTATTAGACACAAAAGCCGTCCTATTAAGTCGGGACGGCTTTTTCAGGCTTAATATATTAAAGCCACTATTTCTTCTTTCGTTACATTGCCAAAATAATGACGAACATCAATCTCATCTAGTACACTGCTGATTGCTTCCTTTTCATAGCGTGTTCCAGTAAGCTTTTGTTCAATATCCGCAACCTCTCCTACCCCGAAGAAATCACCGTAGATTTTACAATTTCCAATGATTCCCCTGTTCACTTCTAGGCGGATGTCAACAGATCCCACAGCAAATCTATGTGAGTTTTGCAAGTTGAATTTAGGTGACTTTCCGTAATTCCACTCCCAGTTTTGATACCTTTCTTCCGAGATTTTGTGAATTTTCTCCCAATCCGTCTCCGTTAAAACATACTCTGTAACCTTTCCGCTATCTTTGAAAATATTTTGCAGAAGGTATGAACGGAATTCTTCAACGGACATCGGTTCTTTTAAGAAATCAGCGATATTGCCGACACGGCTTCTTATCGATTTAATCCCTTTGGACTCGATTTTATCTTTTTTCACTTTTAAAGCGGATACAATGTGATCCATTTCTGATTGAAACAGCAATGTCCCATGACTGAACATTCTGCCCTTCGTTGAAAACATCGCGTTTCCCGAGATTTTCTTTCCTTCAGCCAAAATATCGTTACGACCGCTCAATTCAGCATGTATTCCAAGTTTCTCAAGCGTTTCCACGACAGGTTGAGTGAATTTTTTGAAATTATGGAAACTATCCCCGTCATCCCTCGTAATGAAACTGAAATTGAGATTCCCTAGGTCATGATAAACCGCTCCACCCCCGGAAAGGCGGCGAACAACTGTAATGCCATTTCCATCTACATAATCTGCATTGATTTCTTCAATCGTGTTTTGATTTCTACCTATGATGATTGAAGGACGATTAATGTAAAAAAGTAGATAAGTTTCATCTATATTTAAATGTTTAAGCGCATATTCTTCGATGGCCAGGTTAATTCTTGGATCTGTAATTCCCTTATTATCAATAAAAAGCACAATTGTTCCTCCTTGTAGACTTCATATCACTGATGTTTCATTTATAGTTGGAATTCGAGATTGGTTTTAGCAACCGCTATTTCCCTTTTGAATACCTCGGATGCTTCTTTTTTCAGTTGATCTAGATTCCCATAATGAGGGAGATGAGTTAACAGCAAAAGCTGGACGTCAGCCTTTTCTGCTAGCATGCCCGCTTCTCTTGCCGTCATATGTCCAGCCTTTGAACCATCCATATCACTGTAAAAGTTACTTTCACATAATAAAACATTAGCGTCTTTAGCGAAATCTGCAAGCTCATCCATATATGAACTGTCACCTGTGTAAACTATCGAATGATTTTCAGCTTCAATCCTCATTGCATAACAAGGGACTGGATGTTTTGTTTTCATGAACGTAAATTTACACGGTCCAATGGTTAAGGGTTGATCAGCAGAATAGGCTATACCCTTTGTCACGTCTTTATAAGTTAATTTACCAAATTCGACTTCGTCTAAATCATGACCATAAATAGGAATGGTCCTTTTTTCGCTGCCCAATATCTGCTGAATGAACGCAGCGTGCTGCAGGACACCAATATCCGCTACATGATCCGGATGATAGTGGGATAATACAACTGCACCAAGGTCCTCCGGCTTCATATGGTTTTGCAGCTGTGATAGAACACCGCTGCCACAATCAAGCAGAATGCGAAAATCTTCATATTCAAGCAAATAGCCGGAACTTGCCTCATTTTTAGCTGGATAACCGCCCCAGCAGCCAATTACGGTGATTTTCATGCTTAGGCACTCCTTTTTTTCTCTCAATGACTTCCCCATTAATATAAACTATTCTTGCCCTTATTTCACCTTTTTTACTTATGTTATAAAACATTCATTGACTTTATAAATCTGTTATAATACAATGAAACCATAGAAAAGCGAATAATAAAAAAATTCAGGAGATGATGTTCATGATTCAAAGTAGCGTTGAGTTCTTTAAAAACCTGCCTCCGAAACAATGCACGGAATGCGGAAAAAAAATTGAAGAACAGCACGAATGTTATGGAAACCACTGTGATCATTGCCTTTCTGGAGAGTAGTAGTCTTGTGTTTCACCATCCGCTTCCCAAATAGCAGGATGATTTCATATAAGGTTCGATTTCGCAGCTGAAAAACATCCCCAATAAAAAGAAGAGATACCGACGATCGGTATCTCTTCTTTTTATTGGGATTCATTGCCTTCCAGCAAAAAAAATAGAATTATCACGTAACGGATAATCCTTTGAACAAATATATTTTAAATAGTTCAGCAATTTCCTCTTTCTCTAATGGGGCATGGTTCCTTTCCCAATCAAAAATCAGGGCAAGGTACATCTTTAACATCAGGAAAGCTGTTATCTCTGGATCACAAGGCTGTATATAGCCCTTTTCAATCGCTATTTTTAGTTTTTCCTTAATGTAGGATACAATGGCTTCTTCCATTTCATTAACCATTTCTTGAACGGCCGGCGTACCAATTTCCCGTTCCTCCTGAAGAAGTTTCAAAGATAATTGATGTTCCTGCCTGAACTCCAGAATTCGATAAACGGCCCGATGCAGATTTTCAAAAAAGGAGAGTTGGTCATCCAAAGATTGTTCCGCCTCATATTTCATTTCCTCAATCATCCGCTGAACGATTTCTTTAAACAGTTCTTCTTTATTTTTATAAAAGGTATAAATGGTCCCTTTACCCACATTGGCAATTTTAGCGACTTGATCCATCGTCGTTGCCTTATATCCAAAAAGTGAAAACGACTTGGTCGCGGCTTCTAAAATTAATTTTTTACGATCAACAGACATTTCACACCTCTAATCCTGACCAATCGGACAAAACAGTCATTATGTTCAACGATATCATACCAAAAATATTCAGTCTTTTCAATTAAATTTTCAATTTTTTAGAGAAACAATGGCCATCCTCCTTACTGGACAGCCACTTTTTCGAAAATAGGATATTTATTTAAGTCAGCAAGGTAAAGTAAAAAAGCGTCGCTTTTCCAGGTGTATAGCATCTATCAACTTCATATGAAAATATGTAGAGCACATTGCAAGCATGGTTAAACTAATTACCTCTTTTGACTGATCACTTTTCCTGTAATTTATTTAATATGATTGTGGCCAAAGCATCGATGAATTCAGGTTTAACATTGGGCATATCAGGCCTATAGTAGCATGCACCAATATCTTCAGTCACAACCTTACATTCATAATCGTTATCATAAAGGACTTCAAGATGCTCGGCAACAAAGCCAACAGGAATATAAATGAAAGCTTTATAACCTTTTGCTTGATGAAGATCTCTGGTTAAATCCTGTACATCAGGTCCCAACCATGGTTCAGGTGTTTGTCCAGCACTTTGCCAGCCTACTGCATAATTGGTAACCCCTGCGCCCTTAGCAATCATGTCTGCCGTTTCTTTCAGTTGATTTGGATACGGATCTCCTGATTGCAAGATTTTTTCAGGGAGGCTATGTGCCGACACAATCAAAGCGAAATTATCGCGTTCTTCCGAGGTCATTTTTCCGATTACTTCTTTTACTTGGTCTACCCAATATTGAATGAATTTTGGCTCATCATACCAGCTTTCAACGGAAGTGATGGTCAGGTCCCCCAATTTAGCGGCTTCATCCTCGGCACGTCCATTATAAGACTTCACGCTGAATGTTGAAAAATGCGGTGCCAAAACTATACTGACCGCTTCTTTGATTCCATCTTCATGCATTTGTTTCACTGCGTCTTCAACAAAAGGTTCAATATGTTTCAGTCCAAGATATGCCTTGAATTCAACTTCCTCCTGAACGGAATTCAATTTCTTTTCAAGGGCTTCAGCTTGTCCTGCTGTTATTTTTGCAAGCGGGGATAATCCACCGATCGCTTCATATCTGCCTTTTAGGTCGGCAATCAATTCGTCGCTAGGCCGTCTCCCATGACGAATATGTGTATAATATCTTTCAATATCCTCTTCAGTGTACGGAGTACCATAAGCCATCACTAAAAGGCCCATTTTTTTTCTTGACATGAAGTTACACCTCTTTTAAAAATTTCGTTCTTTTATTGTTCATCCAATTAAGTATTTTTAGCAAATGGATCGCTCACCTTACTTCATTTTTGATGAATATTCATGAATGAAAGCGGTCAGCCTCTTCAGTGTTTCCGGGTTTACGGAAGGGAAAACCCCATGTCCAAGATTAAAGATGTAGCCATCTTGTTCCATGCCCTGATCCAGGATCCTTTTTGTCCGTTCTTCTATAACATCCCATGATGATAATAGTAGGGCAGGATCAAGATTACCTTGTACCGTTTTCTGTATTCCCATTTGTCTTGCTTCTGTAATTGGTAGTCTCCAATCAAGCCCGACTACATCAATCGGAAGATCATTCCACTCAAGTGCCAAGTGACTTGCGCCGACCCCGAACATGATTAGCGGTACATTTTCTTCACGCAATGAAGAAAAGATACGAGTCATGATTGGCTTGATGAATACTCGGTAATCTTCAACGTTCAAAGCACCCACCCATGAATCAAAGATTTGGACGGCTTTAACGCCGGCTTTAATTTGTGACTTGACATAGATGATGATCATATCCGCTAACTTATCCATTAATGCAAACCAGGCCTTTGGCTCGGAATACATGAAAGCTTTCGTCTTATTGTAGTTTTTGGAGGGACCGCCTTCAATCATGTATGAAGCAATGGTGAACGGTGCCCCGGAGAAACCGATCAAAGGAACTGACAATTGCTCCGTGGTCAATAATTTAATCGTGTCCAACACATATGGGATGTCTTTCTCTGGGTTCAATTCACCTAATTTTTCAACATCTGTCACCGATTTGATCGGATTGGATATGACCGGACCGATTCCGGACTTAATCTCAACATCGACACCAATGGCTGGTAGCGGTGTCATTATATCTTTATATAAAATCGCAGCGTCAACATCATATTGCTCAACTGGCAATCTAGTCACATAAGCGCATAATTCCGGCTGATGAGTAATTTCAAAAAGGGAATACTTCTCTTTCAATTTACGGTATTCCGGCTGTGAACGGCCAGCCTGTCGCATATACCAAACAGGCACATGATCCGTTTTCTCTCCTCTCGCAGCTTTTAAAAATGTATCATTCGTAATTTCCTTAGACATTAATATCCACCTTTCAAGCAATCACGTTTCTATTTTTATTCATTACCTACATAGAATATCAGAAGGATGTTGAATTTCAAATCGAATCTCCTTAAACTATAGCTTTTTCTATAATAGAAGTATAGCCAACCTATATATTTGTCAGAAAATCGACGTTTTTATAAGTATCTTACCTGTACCCAAGCCTAATGGTTAGTTTGTAAATGGTAAAAGCACTATTCATTGGGTAAAATGGGTATACAGGTACTATATAGATATTGGAGGGGAATTTATGAATGTATTCATCACATCAGGCAGTTTCGATTTTTTGAAAATCAAAAAAGATAAGCATCCGAATGAAAAAATATTACTTATGCAAAATCCTGGCACTGCAGTACTTTTACATGAAACAGCAGGTAAAACGATCTTCAGCTCTCCACGTAAGTATGAAGTAGTTGATGGGAAAGGAAACCTTCAGGATCATGGGTATGTAGTCATGAACAATATACCTGTCAGTGAAGAAGGAAGGCCGGTATTCGAACATCGTTTTAAAAACAGGGCCGAATTCATCGAAAATGAACCAGGTTTCGTCGCACTTCGTGTACTGCGGCCAATCAACTCTGAAACTTATGTAATCTTAACGATTTGGGAGAAACAAACCGATTTCTTGAACTGGAAGAAATCCAGTTCCTTTCAGAAGGCGCATAACAGCGACTCCAAAGCTCCCGTTACGAATTCCAGCCAGAAGATGTTTTCAGGTGAAGCCTATGTTACGCAGTATACTTTGGTGAAGGATTCAGAAGAATAATCCATTCTTGCTCAATAAGAGGCCCATCCCTCAAAGGTGGGCCTCTTTGAATTCATAGTAATACAGACCGTTATTTTGGACGGCCCAAAAATCATATAAACCTATAACAATCCGACAAATTCCTTCTTTATTTCCGGGGAAATGCAACGGATATTTACATATATTTCATCTAAGAATCCTTTTTTCAAAGTACTCTCCGCCCCAGGTACTTATACAAATTAAACAAGGTTAAACTATATGCAGCTCCTAGTGCAAAACCTGCCAAGATATCAGTTGGAAAATGAACTTTCATAATGATCCTGCTGACTCCGATGAGCAGAACCATACAAACGAAGCCGATTCCCACTGCCCATTTCAAAAAGTCTCCTTTAACTTCTTTAATAATTAAATAAGCAACCATACTGAAGAAAATAAGGCCTACCATTGCGTGACCACTTGGAAAACTGAAACCGGTGGTCTCCATCAAATGATTTTCAGGGCGCGCTCTTTGAATATGATTTTTTATCCACCCGTTTAATACATCGCCCCCAGTGACTCCGATAGAGAATACGGCCATGGTCCAATAATCCTTCTTTATTATCCACAAATATAGAACACATAGTAAGCTTCCAAAACCAATGAACTTGGATTTCCCAAGATAGGTAATGGACTTGAAGAAAGTGAACGAAAAAGTATTTTCACCTACGGAAAAAAGTTCCGCAATATATGTATCGAACGCTAAAGTCTTCTCACTCTGGACTTCATGCATCAAAAAAAAGAATAGCAACAAGCAAAGCAAAACCATAGCAATCCAGGAATATTTAATCATTATATAACTCTCCTCGAGGTATTTAATTCTCTTTGAATTATTCAGAATATGATATACTATTTACAATTAAACCAATCATTGGGAGGTGCAAAATGATACAGCGATTACACAATCTTCTAGATGGTTCGTATGAAGAAATGGTTTCCATCAGGCGTTATCTTCATCAACATCCCGAGCTTTCTTTTCAAGAAACCCAAACGGCGGCCTTCATCGCTGGATATTATGAAAAACTTGGAATCGAACACCGGACGAATGTAGGCGGTAATGGTGTTATTGCCAAGGTCACAGGCAATAAGCCTGGTAAAACCGTAGCATTGCGCGCTGATTTCGACGCCTTACCCATTCAAGATGAAAAAGAAGTTTCCTATAAATCTTCCGTACCCGGGGTAATGCATGCGTGTGGACACGATGGCCATACTGCGACACTCCTTGTCCTTGCAAAAAACCTGAATGAACTGAAGGATGAGCTCGAAGGTGAATATATATTTATCCATCAGCATGCTGAAGAATATGCTCCAGGAGGTGCCAAACCAATGATTGAGGCTGGCTGCCTTGATGGGGTGGATGTAATTTTCGGCACCCATTTATGGGCTACTGTCCCTACCGGAACAGTCCAATACGCTTATGGACCTATTATGGCCGCTGCTGACCGTTTTGAAATCATCATTCAAGGGCAGGGCGGCCATGGAGCCCAGCCGCATAAAACCCGTGATGCAATCGTAGTCGGCTCTCAGCTAGTCATGGCCCTACAGCAAATAGTAAGCCGCCGCCTTAACCCAATAGATTCTGCAGTCATTACCGTCGGTTCCTTTGTAGCGGATAATGCCTTTAACGTCATAGCAGATAAGGCTAAAATAATCGGTACCGTCCGCACTTTCAAGGAAGATGTCCGTTCATTCATAAGCGAAGAAATGGAGCGAATTGTTAAAGGAACCTGCCTAGCTGCTGACTGCACTTATGAATATCAATACTTTCAAGGTTATCCAGCTGTTATTCCACATGTTGAGGAAACTAAATTCCTAATCGAAAGCACTGAGTCCGTCAAGGAAGTTTTGATTACAGAGGAAATCGACCCGGATATGACAGGTGAAGATTTTTCTTATTATTTACAAAATGTAAAAGGTACATTCTTCTTTACAGGGGCCAGGCCAAAAAATGAACATACATATCCGCATCATCATCCTTTGTTTGACATTGATGAAAAAGCGATGCTCATTGCAGCCAAAATATTAGGCACTGCAGCGGTAACCTATCACAATAAGAAACAATCATCCCAAAAGGTGAATGAATCTTTATTGCGGTAATGGTAAAGGGACGGGTTATCCCCGTCCCTTTACTCTTTAAGAAGTCTAATTCGGTAACAATTTACAGCCGTCTCCCCAAGATGTTCCAACAAATGATGGTTGGCATATGCACCGACAGCTGCCCCAAAACCTGGAACAAGCTGGAACATTTTGATGACATCGATGTGATCGCGATATTCCTGCTGAAATTCTTGCCAGTCTATTTCCGGCCATTTACCTGAATCCCATTCTTCTATTACCCGTAACGTTTCCAGTTTTTTTTCCTCGCTTGAAAATGCCATCTGGAAGATATGGAGAATGAACAGGCGTTCTTCATATTTATTTGGATCGAAACCGTATATACGGGATATTTCGAATAATAACTTCATCTTGATGCTAAGCAGTAATGGGAAATCTGCCAATCCAATTAAAAGCCCTGCCGCCCCGGTTCCCACACCTTCTATAACGGCAGTTTTCCGATATGCCGTTACAGTTTCCGCAACCCATTCTTCTTTTTGCTGCAAGGATAGAAGCACTACATTTTTTTCTTTAGACATATATTTAGAACCTGATAATACGGCCTCTATCATCCCTTTAATACTATCAGTAATCATTTTGTGCACTCGATCTGGAATATAACTATTCAATTTGATTTGCGCCTTTTTGGACATCCGCTCAAGTCTGCCGGATTTCTTGGCTACTTTCTTTTTCCATGATACTAGTTCCGATAATGCCTTTTGTCCATATTCATCCATCATTTAACACCTCCGTTAAATATGTATATACCCCCAATGAAGCTTTTATTTTCAATTTTCATTTCTTAAAAGAAAAAGCTGATTTTATGAAAAATCAGCTTTTGATTAAAAGTTTTTAATTTTCTTTGCTGCATAAATTTTAAAACCGAATAAGAAAACAAGCCCCATTGCCAAGGCGGCTAAAGCGGACATCCATTCCCCTTTCACTAGCAGGACCAAACTGAAGACCAGGTCCTCAAATAATAAGAAATAGGAAATTAGCTTTATGACTGCAGATTCTCTCATTTTTGCTGGCAATGGATACAATGAGACCCATACTTTCCATTCATGAGCCTTCCAAACCGGCAGCAGCTGCAGGGCTGTCATGAATAAGAACATGAACGTTACAATTAAATGTGCCCATATGTTAGTGAATACACTTAAAATCACGGACCCAATGATAGTCAAGCGAAAACAAAGTCCCACATAATCATTGGATCGCAAAAGAGTACGGGCGTAAAGATAGGTATAAGTTGATTTTTCACCATACGGAATGAAAGATAATAGCCAGTCCATCCATTTCCTTCTCGCTACTTTCCCTTTCAAATGAGGAACATCAGTAAACATGTTCGCTATTCGATAAAAAGAATTCATCCGTTTGTTTTCCAGTTCCACCAGCCGTTCCCACTTCAACACAAAACCTTTAGTTGCACTTCGGTAATACATGTAAAGTGCTAACAATATTAAAAATGTTATAAGTGAAAACAGTATATTTGCCCTTGAACAGATGAAATAAAGAATCACTCCATTAAGTAAAAAGCGGATGAGAGAGTCCCAATGGCTCACTGATGTATCCTGATATTTCAACACCTGCCAGCGCATGGTTAAATTCAAGAACTTCAAAATAAGCAAAACGACCAGGATGATTCCAAGGTCCGTACCTCCTGCACCCGTAACCTTCGAATACATCGGCATAGATGCAATTAGGACAACCAGAAGAATAAAACCCTGCATGACCCAACTTAATATCAGTGAATTCTTGAAATAGCTTCTCAACTTCGTTTCAAGCGGAAGCAGGAATACCGTATCAGGTTCTTTCAAAAAAGTATTTATCGGGCTTCTGGTTACAATGATCGATAAAACAAAGGCCATGATCAATTCAGCAGGGAAATCACTGTCTAACGTCTTCACCCAATCACTGTAATAATAAGCCAAACCACCAAGAACCAATACCATGACAAAAACAAGATGGCCATTAAAAATATAGCGAAGATATTTTTGCGTTTCATTTATATAGCCTAAATATCTTTCCTTCCAGAGATTTTGGCTATTCATGACCGATTTCTTCTTTCGTCAATTGAATGTATAAATCGTCAAGAGTTGCACCCGGCATGGAAAATTGTTCACGAAGTTGCTCAAGATTGCCTTTTGCCCGGATCTCTCCATTATGCAGTATGATGAATGAATCACAATACCTCTCGGCTGTCGCCAGTATGTGTGTAGACATTAATATTCCCGCTCCGCTCTCTTTCATTTTCCTCATCAAATCAAGCAGGGATTGAATGCCTAATGGATCAAGACCCACGAAGGGTTCGTCGACTATATATAAAGATGGCTGTACTAAAAAGGCGCACATAATCATGACCTTTTGCTTCATTCCCTTTGAAAAATGGGCAGGAAACCATTTAAGTCTTTTTTCCATATGGAATTCCTTTAATAGAACGTCCATCCTTTCTTTAAATGTGGCTTCCGCCAAACCATGTGCCATTGCCGTAAGCTTTAAATGCTCCTCAAGTGTAAGCTCATCATACAAGATTGGCGTTTCTGGAACATAAGTGAATTGTTTACGATATGTATCCGGATCCTGGGCAAGTGTTTTACCATGAATCGAGACACTTCCGCCTTTCGGCTCCATGAGTCCGATGATATGTTTAATCGTCGTACTTTTCCCAGCCCCGTTGAGCCCAATTAACCCTACTAGCTCATTCGGTTGAATGTCAAAACTTATTCCCTTTAAAACGGGCGTTTTCGTATATCCGCCCACTAATTGCTTTATTTCCAATAAGGACATATAAACGATCCTTTCTATATAGAGGTTCTTATTTCCATTTTATCAAATTCTCCTGCTTTTACATAGTCGAGTGTTCTCGGAACAAAATTTCCATAAATAACTAATTATATTTTCCCGGCTTGGTGGTCATCATATATAAGGAAGAAGGGGTTAGTCATTACGTGTGATTCACATCATAATGTAAATGAGGTGTCAGTTAAAGACGTATTACACTGAAATACCCATAAGTTTTATTACAAATGATTCACATCATATTGTAAATGAGGTGTCAGTTAAAGACGTATAACTGAATTAAACCAGAAGCTTCATTAAAAAAAAATCGTTTCGAGCAAGGAGATGGTTCTCTTGCACGTAAAAGCAGAAAAATCATTCAATAATTATCAATTATGCTTTGAAAGTTGATGAAACTTTAAAGATATAGGAGATGGTTGCTTTGAATGGAAATCTCTAAACAGATAATAACCATATTTTACTACAATGTAGATGAGGTGTTTGTCGCAGAGAATTTATGCTAATGCGAATTTTGAAGCAAAACCCCCTTTTTCGACAGGCAGGGTGCAACTTAATGTTGCATCCTGTTTTTATGATTTTTCCTTTTCTCAAGGATTCAAGCTATGGTACGATTAACCAAATACATTAACTTTTAAAGGAGCGTTTTTAATGAGTGATTGCATTTTTTGCAAAATAATCGATGGAGAAATTCCAAGTACGAAAGTTTTCGAAAATGAACATGTATTGGCATTTCTCGATATCAGTCAAGTAACAAAAGGCCATACGCTGGTAATACCTAAAGTACATAAGGAAAATCTTTATGAGTTGACACCTGAGATTGCCAAGAATCTTTTTGAAGTGGTGCCGGAAATTGCCCGCGCCATGAAGCAGGAATTCCAACCTGTAGGCCTGAATCTTTTAAATAATAATGGTGAAGCTGCAGGACAGTCCGTTTTCCATTTTCATATGCATTTAATTCCCCGGCATGGGGAAGGAGACGGCTTTGGGGCTGTTTGGAAGACGAATACCAGCGACTATACACCAGATGACCTGAAACAAATCGCTGACTCCATTGCACAGCATTTAAAATGAGACTGTGATGGCCTGTGAAGGTTACTTTCTCCTTTCGTTATATCTTTTTAAAAGAATCGGCAATTGAACTTTAGCTAAACGCTGGTTGCATGAAAAAACAATAATCCCTTTTTGGTCCTCACTCCAAAGTGCAGGACCTTTTTACTTTGGCCTATCATTAAAACGGATTGTCACTTAAAATTCTAAATTTTCCTCCTATTGAATTTAGTTTTCTGGTAGGATATATGAATAGTCTCAAATACTTTATCACATAGTCGTATAGGAGGAAAAAAATTGAAACGTGCACACAATTTTAACGCTGGGCCAGCCGCCCTTCCCTTAGAAGTTTTACAAAGAGCCCAAAACGAATGGTTGAATATTGAGGATTCCGGTATGTCCGTCATGGAATTAAGCCATAGAAGTTCGGAATTCGAAAAAATTCATAACCATGCCATTCAATCATTAAAAGACCTTATGGAAATTCCTGAGAATTATGAAGTTCTCCTGCTGCAAGGAGGAGCAAGTCTACAATTTTCCATGATTCCCATGAACATTTTGAATGATGGAAAAAGGGCAGATTATGTCCTCACTGGTTCTTGGTCGGAAAAAGCATTAAAAGAAGCCAAAAAGGTTGGTGAAACGGCCGTAGTCGCTTCATCCAAAGATGAAAAATATACGTTCATCCCTAAAGTGGAAGACATCAAATTGAATGATGATGCTGCATATCTTCATATCACAAGCAATAATACGATTTACGGAACACAGTGGAAGGAATTCCCAGAAACAGGCGACATTCCTTTAGTAGCTGATATGTCAAGCGATATTCTCAGCAAAAAGATTGATATTAGTAAATTTGGCATCATCTATGCAGGTGCACAAAAGAATCTAGGTCCGTCGGGAATCACAGTCGTTATCATCCGTAAAGATTTAATAACGGATAATGACAAAATCCCATCCATGATGAACTATTCTATCCATTCGAAAAATAAATCTTTATACAACACTCCTCCGACATTGGCCATTTACTTATTGTCCCTTGTGTTGGATTGGGCAAAAGAACAGGGCGGCGTGGAAAAGATCGCTGAAATCAATGAAGAAAAAGCAAAAGTCATTTACGATGCAATCGACGGCAGTGATGGTTTTTATAAAGGCCATGCCCTACCGGACAGCCGTTCATTAATGAATGTAACGTTCACGCTTCCGTCTGAAGAAGCTGAAGTACAATTCCTTAATGAAGTGAAGCAAGCCGGATTCGTAGGACTGAACGGTCACCGTTCCATCGGTGGCTGCAGAGCATCCATCTATAATGCGGTCCCTCTATCCCATTGCCAGGACCTTGCTGATTTCATGAAGAATTTCCAGGAATCGTATAAAGCAAAGGAAGCTCAAACCCTTTAATTCAAACAAATATAACTTCTAAAAAAATAGGTCTTATGATATACTATTTTAAACTTCTTGCAACAGGCAATAGTGCATTGTTGAAGAAAAGATGTTAGTTGAGATGAGAATAGGAGAGATGAGTAAATGAAAACGAAAACCCTTGTGTCACTGTCCCTATTAATCGGGATTGGGGCTGCCCTGCATTTTATCGTACCTGGATTCTTCCTTGGAATGAAACCGGATATGATGCTGTTGATGATGTTTTTGGCGATTACCTTGTTTCCCGCGAAGAAGAATGTATTCATTGTCGCCCTGGCAGCTGGAGCCATCTCTGCCATGACAACTACATTTCCTGGAGGACAGATTCCAAATATCATAGACAAATTGGCAACAGCCTTTCTGTTTTACCTTTTATTCATCAGTCTTAAGAAGTTTTCAACATCCGTTGTCACCGTTAGTATCTTGACTGCCTTAGGAACAATGATTTCCGGCGCTGTCTTCCTTGGTTCGGCTTATTATATCGTTTCCCTTCCAGGGCCTTTCGTTGCACTTTTCGGCGCTGTTGTACTTCCTGCCGTACTGTTAAATACAGTTGCGATGGTCATCATTTATCCAATTGTGAACGGCATCGTAAGAAAATCAAATATACCCATTAATGCTTAAGCAGCAGGATCATCATACCTAAAAAAGCACCGGAATGTCCGGTGCTTTTTTTTCTAATCTTATGAATCTGGAATTCTAGTCAGAATCATCCTCCAAGGGTCAATGAATCAATATCCACATAAACCAAATGAAAAGCAGTAAAACCCCGGGGAGACCCATTGCGAAGGCTCTAGCCTGGAGCACCCTCTTAGGCGGATAGATGCCAGGAGTTTTTGCTTGCCTTAGAAAATACCCCATTCCGCACAGGCATACCAGGCTTAATAAAAAAATGATTTTCATTATTAACCCACCAGTGCCATCCATGTTCCGACAGCTTGTTTTTATTATCTATATGCTGCTCTTCCCTTTATATGAAGCATTATTAGTAAAGCTTCAAGTTATTTTTAAATATTATATATTTACTCTCTAAGTTTAAAAAAATATTTTTGTGATATAAAGATAAAATGGTCGATACTCTTCCATAAGAATGAAAATTATGGTATTTTGATATCAATAGTATTTCTCCCCCTATTTATCAAAATTTCCAATTGATGCTTTTTTCAGCAGGGATTCTGACCATGGAAAGCGAAAACATATTATAAAATGAGGTGATCCTAATGAAAGCAAAATCATTACTAATTGGCTTTTTGACCGGAACAGTAGTAGCTGGTGCGGCAACCTTACTTTCAACACCAAGTTCAGGTAAAGACCTACGGACCCGCATCAAATCGAATACCGACGAAATTAAGAATACAATTGATGAGTTAAAGGTAAAGATGCTAAATATTAAAGATGACACGATGGAAGCTTCACAAATCAGCAAAGAAACGGTAAAAACGTTCATTTCGGATGTTCAGGTCGTCATCGAGAACTGGAAGCGGGAAATCGAACCCAATAAGAATGAATTATTGAAGAACGTTCAAGAAATTGAAAATTCATTAAAAGAATTGGAAGCGGCCACCCCTTCTTCTAAAAATTAATAGTGACATCGTCACACAAGATTGATTCTCCATTTTTCCCAATAAATCACATGGTTTATTGGAGAAGAATGGAGAATTCATTAAAAAACTAAAATTTTCTAAAAATTTTGCAAATATTTATCTTTATTAATTTTTATTTTATTGTCATAATAAATATATAGAATCTTATAAGTAGGTGAGCCCATAATATGCAGAATAAAAATTATTCTATGAAAGAAGCAATGATTTTTAGTCAACGAATTGCACAATTAAGCAAGGCATTATGGAAATCGATTGAAAAAGATTGGCAGCAATGGATCAAGCCCTATGATTTAAATATCAATGAGCACCATATTCTTTGGATTGCCTACCATCTTAATGGCTCTTCCATTTCTGATGTTGCAAAATTTGGGGTCATGCATGTTTCTACGGCATTTAACTTTTCAAAAAAATTAGAGGAACGCGGGTACTTAACATTTTCAAAAAAAGAAAATGACAAAAGGAATACGTATATAGAGATCACAGCAGAAGGTGAAAAAATTCTACTTGATTTAATGGAGACATACGACCCAAGCAAGAACTCTGCTTTTTCAGGTGCACTTCCACTGCGTGAGCTTTATGGTAAGTTTCCGGATATGATCGAAATGATGGCCATCATCCGTAATATCTACGGTGAAGATTTCATGCAAATCTTTGAACGATCCTTCGATAACATCGATCAGGAGTTTACTGACGTGGAGGGTAAAATCACAAAAAAAAAGATAGAGAAAGAAACTGAGCCAGTTTAATCTCATACTCTATCCATTTCCTTCATGAATGATACATATAAACCTTGTGAAAGGCATGCATCAATGCATTCTTTTATGGTTATTTTTGGATTAACCTTTCTTTCAAATTGATTAAAAAGCGGTCGAAAGTTCATATACCCTTCCGCTTTTTCTATTTCATAGCGTTTGCTCAAGATATCACATGTTTCCAATAATTCTTCCGCTTCCTGCTTCGTGAAATTTTTTTCCACAAATAGATAGTCCAACTTTGCCTCCGGATTTCGTATCAGGTTTAATAAAAGCCGTTGATGAAAACGGAGTATTTCTATTTCTTCATTTATATTTTTCATACATCACTAATCCCCAATCGATCATTCAATTTAACATAATAGGCTTATAACCAATTCTTGATTTTTCACACTAAGTAATCCGCCTGATCCCTGGTTCAAAACCTGGACTTAAACGCCCTTAGCATGCTTACACACTAAAGTGATTTTATCTTGAACTTAATCCAAGAATTTCATTGCTTTTTCCACCAATTCATCGTAATGTATGTAAGTATATTCAACAGCTTTGGAGGGCTGATTTCGAAATGAATTCGTGGAAAACAATTGACGTGGCAAAACAATATGGGAATTGCCGTCTGATCTTTTTTTCAGTTTTTACTATATTGATGTCTTTTGTTCTGATCTATACATTATTTAGTGTCTTTTCAACCCATGTTATTTTGTATGGTGATCAAACAATGGTATTTTTTAGCCTATTATTCTTATTATATCCTGTTCACAAACTATTACACTATTTACCTTTACGATTATTATGTAAAAAAGTAAAAACTTCTTGGTCCTTGAAGTGGAACCTTGTGCTTACATGCAAAGTCAATGTGCATTATCCGATTCGAAAGCATCTTTATCTCTTTACCCTTGTGTTGCCTTTCTTCATTATGACTGTCATATTGATTGGTTGTGCCCTTAGTTTTCCACATTATATCCATTATTTCACTATTTTATTATCCCTGCACACCGGATTATGCGTATCGGATTTTATTTATATAAAAAACCTGGTTGGTTCCCCAAGGAATTCTTTTATCGAGGAACATCTCGAAGGATACGATATACTTATTCAAAAGTGATTTCTTATTTATTCATAAAGATGCCTAATAAGATTTTTAGGTATCTTTTTTCATTATAATTTGGTATCGTATTTATACATGATGTTTTGCAAGGAGGGATTTTAGGTTTTGATCTCGTTCTGGTTTATTATTTTTGCTATTTTGATTCTTTATAATATTAATAGAATGACAAACTCTTTATGCATTCAAAAGGAAATTGCTGAAGACCGGCAGCCTAAAGTATTCAGGACCATTAATGTATTAATTACTATTATGTTATTATCCTCCTATATTGAAATTTTGTATACGTAGAGATGAGCAACAAATGATGGCCATCATTTGTTACATACATTGGTGATACCCGGAGCATTATCCACATAAAGAAAAAGGGCGAAGCAATCAGCTTCGCCTTTTGTTTATGAGTTTATAACCAAGAAGCTCCAATGATGATTAACAGGATGAAAAGAACGACAATTAGAGCAAAGCCTCCACCTATTCCTCCAGACATTGATCTTCCTCCTTTCCATTCTTAAGTAATTGTAATTTCATGCACACCCTTAAATCCGCCAAAAGGAATCCATTCCTTTCTAAGCTTGATAATCACTTCGTCTTTTTGTTGAGCGGCTACCCTATCCTATTCAACTCCATGGCAAAAGGAGTGGGCTCTTTCCATTATTAATTTTGCAACCGATTAGCAACAGGCTGATCCTACAATTATTAATAATATGAATAACACCACTAACAAAGCGAAACCTCCGTTAAATCCATTACTCATTTTGCTACCTCCTTTTGTTGTCCTCGATTTATCATATGTAATGGTTTATTTTCTGGGTAGGCGTACACCCATTTTTTAAAAAAATCTTATTCCTACACCAATATATTATTTTTTGTAAAGTAACCAGAATATGTTATAGTTAATTTTGTGGAAATACGAAAAATAGAAAATCAGAAACTTAAAACTAGGAGTTGTTTTTATGAAGAAGTGGGCATTATCGATTGCTGTTACTGCAGGGCTGATCGGACTTACAGCATGCAACAGCGACAAGGAAGCAGTCGTGGAAACTAAAGCGGGGGATATCACTAAAGAAGAATTTTACAATGTAATGAAAGACCGTTATGGTGAAACCGTTCTTCAGGAACTTGTTTATGAAAAAGTTCTTTCTGAAAAATATACAGTAACCGATAAGGAAGTTAAGGCTAAAACGGACGAGCTTAAAGAGCAAATGGGTGAAAATTTCGAAACGGCCCTGGCCTCTTCCGGATATAAGAGCGAAGATGATCTTAAACGTGCACTTAAAATCGGCATGCTTCAAGAAAAAGCAGCCGTTGCCGATATTACAGTAAAAGAAGCTGATGTGAAAAAAGCTTATGAAGACTATAAACCACAAATAAAAGCGAGACATATTCTAGTGGAAGACCAAAAAACAGCCAACGAAGTTAAAGCTAAATTGGACAAAGGCGAAGACTTCGCTAAACTTGCCAAAGAATATTCAACAGATACAGGCACAGCTGAAAAAGGCGGGGAGCTAGGCTGGTTCGGTCAAGGTGAAATGGTTCCTGCATTTGAAGAACAAGCTTACAAAATGAAGAAGAATGAAATAAGTAAGCCTATTAAATCCGATTATGGCTACCACATCATCCAACTTCTTGATACAAAAGAAAAAGAATCATACAAAGATATGAAAAAAGATCTTGAATATGATTTGAAAGTCGCTCAAATTGACCAAACTAAAGTTCAGGATATTTTGAATTCAGAAGTCAAAAAAGCGGACGTGAAGATTAAAGATGAAGATCTAAAAGATGCCATCACTTCTGGTGACGCAACCAAGGCTGAAAAATAATTGAATAGTAAAAAGCGACAGGACTTGCCTGTCGCTTTTTTTCATCATTCGAGCTATGCTCCCTGATTTATATCCTTTTTACGCCTCTCGCGCTCTTCTTCCATGCGTTCAATGTACTTCTGACCTTCCTTCTCAATCCAAGCATCATCTATGAGGCGTTCCTGTCTAGCTGTCCAAATTGACATGACTGCACTGACAATTATCCCAATAAACACGAACCAGATCCAAATTGGCATGTCCATTCCCTCCCAAAAAATCTACTATTCATTTACTAGAGAATATGCGCGAATAAAAAAAATATGCTTCTTTCTCATCGAGAAAGAAGCATATTTCATTAAAATGTTGGTTTATAGAATGAACGATTATCGAGCGCGAAGACTCTTTCCGTAAATTCACCCGGTTTCACTTTTTCCAATGCCCGGTCCATCATATTTATCTTGGCATCCATATTATCAATATAATGCAGCACTTCCGCTTCCCTCACCATTGGCGGTTTGGGACTACCCCACTCAGCTTTACCATGGTGGCTTAATATCAAGTGCTTGAGAATCATGATTTCTTCCGCTTCAATGCCTAATTCCTCTGCAGCTTTACCGACTTCATTTACCATGATGGTGATATGCCCCAACAAGTTCCCTTCCACTGTATAAACAGTCGAAACAGGTCCAGATAGCTCATGTACCTTTCCAAGGTCATGCAGAATGACTCCTGCATACAAAAGATCCTTATTGAGCGAAGGATATAGGGTTGATATGGCCTTAGCCAGCCCTAGCATCGATACAACATGATAGGCCAGACCCGACATATACTCATGATGGTTCTTGGTGGCAGCAGGAAACGTCAGAAATTCATTCTGATATTTTTTAATGAGATGCCTAGTCACCCTTTGGATATTCGGATTCCTCATTTCAAAAATGAATTGAGTAATGGTTTCCATCATTTCTTCCTGACTTAAAGGGGCCGTTTGAATTAAATCGGCTTTCGTGACCCCATCAGCATCTGAAGTAATTCTAATATTACGGATTTTCAATTGGCTGCGTCCTCGATAATTCTGGACTTCCCCTTGAACTTTCACCGTAGCTTCCGCACTGTATGTTTTCTCATCAGTCTCGGAAACATCCCATAGCTTTGCCTCGATCTCCCCGGTTTTATCGCACAAAATCAATGTTAAAAACGGCTTTCCATTACTTGCCACCGCTTTTGTACTCGTTTTAATGTACATATATATATCTACTACTTCACCAATTCCGTAGTGTATGATCCCATTTCCCATGCGACTGCCTCCGTTCAATTAAATATCAACATTATAACATACCAATCTCGTTAGTGCTTTTAGTTTTCGTTAATAAGTAATAGACAATGGACGAGAAAAGCCTAAGCTGACATCTCTTATCACGCCACAAGAAAACCAGGCTTGACCCCAAGCCTGGTTCTCCAATCAAATCTATTTCAACAGTTTTTGTTCGGACAATACGCGCATTTTTCCTGGCCCTCAATTCGGTAATATAAACAGCATGTCACCCGTTTATAAGGATTCATGGACGCCGGAACACTTTTTTCCCCAATGAATCGTTTAAAGGGGGAATGCGTTTCAATATTCAGCCATACATCATCTGCAAGCAGCATTTCAATGTCCTTTTCAACTCGCGTCTTTATATCTGTCTCCTTCAGTAACTCACTATACATCCATACCGTATAGCTCCAAATATTTTCCCAGAGTACAAGTTTCGATATTTTAGCAGTTCTGGAAAAGAAGCGAATGGCATCAGCACCAAAGCTGCTTAATATGGAATGGAGGGCAGAAGGGCTTTCCTTTTCCGTAACATTGCTCCACCTGTTAGTTTTCAGCAAAAAATTCGGGAGCCAATGTTCATCTTCTGGATCATCCAAAACTCCAATGTCCTGAAGTGCGCCTTCCCAGATAAGCCGATGTTTGCTTAACATGTAAAATTGTGCCGTGACAAAAAAAGCATAACGTCTGAACCACATTGAAATTGCAATCCTTGACGTTTCCGCCCCAGTCCGGGCTTGTGCATACTGAATAAGCTCATCAGCTTGATTGAAGGTCTTGGAAACTTTGGCTTCATCTCGAAAGAATATGCGATATCCTTGCAGCTCTTTTTCAATAGATGGTGTGAGGTTATGCATTGGCCAGCGCTTTTACATGCCTTTGGGCGTAGCGTCCTTTACCAAACGGAACGCACATGGGACTGCCAAAAATTGGATCGAAAGAAATTTGACATTCCATGCTGAATACATGCTGTACCAATTCAGACGTGATGATATCCTCTGGCCGGCCTTGAGCATGTATCGCCCCATCTTTAAGTGCCACCAGATTATCCGCATAACGGCAAGCTAAATTCAAATCATGAAGCACCATCACGATCGTTCGGTTCTCAAACTCATTCAAGTCGAACAATAAGTCCAAAATCTCGATTTGATGGGTCATATCAAGATATGTAGTCGGTTCATCCAACAAAATGACGTCCGTATCCTGAGCCAGCGTCATTGCTATCCATGCCCGTTGCTTCTGGCCTCCCGATAATTCATCGACTGCCTGATCCTTTAAATCGGTCAGGTTCGTTGCTTCAATCGCCTTTTGAACTTTTTCTTCATCCAAAGAACTCCACTGTTTCAACCAACTTTGATAAGGATATCTTCCTTGTTTAACAAGTTGATAGACTGTAAGTCCTTCAGGAGCAGCCGGGGATTGTGGAAGAATTGCCATCTTTCTTGCTACATCCTTCGATGACATGGTTGAAATCGCTTTACCTTCGAGCAAAACTGAGCCGGATTGAGGTTTTAACAATCGGGCAACCGACCTTAGCAGTGTTGATTTTCCACATCCATTGGCACCGATGAATACGGTGATCTCCCCTTTGGGTATTTCTATATTCATATCATTTATAATTAATTTATCACCATAACCGAGCGATAAAGACTGTGTGTTAATAGCTGGTCGCATTAAAATACTCCCCTTTTAGTCTAATAATACTAGTTTAATGAAAATGATTCTCACTGTCAATCTTAAAAATGAATATAAACCAAAAACTCCATGTCCCATTCCGCTTAAATGATTCATTAAAGTGAATACTCCTTTAAAGATATGAAGCTTCCTTTGGAAACATTAATGTAAAAAAATTAGTACATTATATTAACTTGCCATATCATTTACCGCTTCCTGTAGCTTCCGAACGATTCAATAGTCCATTCTCCCCCTCCGCGCAATCCCTAGCGGAATTTCCAAATTCCATCTAGCGAAAAAAAAAAAAAAAATGCCCTCCATATGGAGAGCCTTTTAACCGACCAGCAGGCGATTTGTACAATGTTCCAGGGATTCATCCCTAATGAAGGTAAATAAATCCTGAACGATAAAAGGAATTAATCCTTCTGCAATATTCCATGCATTGACCTCTATTTGATAAAGGATTTCTGATTTTCCTGTTTTGTATAGCTCCTCACTAAGCACAGCAAGATCGGGGTCTAATGCGTGGCCCATCTCATGTGTGAGGATCACCCATGTATATTCCTCAAGCCTTGCAAGCGAGCCTAGGGAGCGTTCACACTGAATTTCGATATCTCTCTTATATAAAGTGATGCTGTGTCCTTTGGCAGAATACTTTCCCCCAACACATCGTTTACCAGGAAACTCCGTTTCGATGATTAACTCCAAAGAAGAATCATGGTGGCTTACAAACTCATTCATATTCAATGACTTCACTCTCTTTATTTATAGTTTAAAACCCATTATATTTCGGGGATGATCATTTCATTCATATTTTGGCGCAATATGGGGTTGGATAGACGAATCACTTGATTTTCGCTAAAGTACTCCATTATATATCTGTGACATGTGAAAAATAAAATTTGCCGCTTTTCCGAAACTTTTGTCAATAACTCGAGCATCCGCTTTGTCCTTTCCGCATCAAAATTGACGAAACTATCATCAATGATGAGAGGGAATGAATCATTTTCAAAAGTATGATCAGCAAGTGCGAGCCTTAGGGAAACATAAATTTGCTCTGCTGTCCCGCGGCTGACCTCTTCAACCCTGAAACTTAAGCCATCACTGCGCTGTACCCAAATTCCTTCTCCCGACTGATCAAAGATGATTTTACGATAGTTTCCATTCGTTAAAAAGGAAAAATGCCGCTCGGCATCAGCGATGACCTTCGGTAGGCGTTCCCTTTTATATCGGTCCAAGGTTTTATTCAATAAGCTTTTGGCTATTGCCAATTTCGCCCATTCCTTCGCCTCTTCGTTAAAAGCAGCCTTTTCTTCATAAAAACGATGAAGTAAGTCATCATAAACCCCCGAAACTTCAAGCTGTCTTATCCTATGCTTCGCATCCGCCTGTTTCTCTAATAAAAGTGATTTCACCTTTACAGAATCCTTCCGTTTCCGTTCTAAATTTTCAAATGTATACGTGTTGATCCCCTGCTTTAGGTAAGTTTGGATTTGTTCAGGCAGCATTCTGGATTGTCCAATTTGAATGTTAATCAAATCAAGCTGTTTTTGTAAAGTGATTTTCTTTTCGGACAATGCAGCGTCTTGCCTGAACTTTTCCTCGTCCTTAACCTTCGCTAACTTAAAAAGCATTTCCATTTCTGCATCAAGATAGCCTTTTTCCATCGTCAACTGCTCGATTTCGTTCGTTAAACGACTCCGTTCCTGCATCCATTGTGTTAGTTGAACGGAGAATTCAACCGCTTTATTCATTTCCCGTTTCAATATGCCAATCGCTTCCCGCCATGTGGATGGTTCAAATTCGAGGCTGTGTGCAAAATGAAATAAAGCCTTCGATTTACCCTCAAATTCTGCATGCAGAAAATTGTGCCTCTTTATTGTTTCATATTTCCTATCAACGGCTTCCTTCCATTTCTCAAGAAGTTCAAATACAGATTCAAGATTGATTTCCATTCCGGGATAAGACAGACCCCAACCACTTAAGATGCTCCTCACTTCTTTATCCAATCGGTCCCTGCTAGCTTCCCAAGTAGCATACTCCTGAATGGTCGATTCAAACGCTTCCTCTCTTTCTTCATATTTGAACCTTTCACTTTCTAACCGCTTTTGAAGACGTTGGTCCAGTTCAAGCAACCGTCCAATCGACTCTCCTTCACTCCCACTATTGGTTTCACTCCCAATTGCAGCCCTTTTCCTTTTCACCTCATCCAATTGCCTGATATATCCGGACAATATATCATCACCTTTAAAGAGATACCTGGAAACCGCAAACAGAACAGCCACGGCTAGAAGTGTAATCCCCAACAAAATCTGTTCACTGAAATAACTCCCGATCGCACCTAAACAAAGAAGTATTATTAAACTGCCATTCATGATAAGTGAACGTTTGCGATTATGCGCTTCCTTCTTCCTCTGTATTGCCAATTGTTTTTCAAGTTCGAGTATTTGTTCATCAAGAATATGGGATTGTGCTGCTTCAAATTCGATGTTATTCTGCTTGTTGTATAAGGACTCCAGCTCGATTCTTTTTTCATCTGGAAGTAACTGGGCCTTTATCTCCTTCAAGCGGGCTTCTGCCGTTTCCAGACTTTCCTTTTGCAGTCCATATTTCTCATCAAGCTGTTTTTTATCATTTTGAAGTTGATGCTTTTCTCTCTCGGCCCTTTTCACCTTTTCCTTCATGAATGTACTGATATCCAGTTTTCTTATTTCATCATCAGTAACATCCAAGAATAATTCCTGCTTCACCTTTTCGATATTCTTTTCTTCCAACAGCCTTTCGTGTTCCGCTTTTCTTATATCCAGCTCGAGCTTCTCCAGCAATGTTCCTTGATCGATTGCATGTTCAATTTGCTCTTTATGCTCCTTGATGAACGGATTGATTTCGATTTCCGTGAGTTTTCCTTCAAGTTTGTCCATTTTCTCTGTCAATGCGGCAAGTTGGGCTTTCATGGGCATTCCAACTGCCTGCAACTGTTCAAGTCTTTTTAAGCCATCAACAGGAAAACTGTCTTCCGGAATTTTACTTATTTCTGTTTCAAGTTCCCCCTGTTCTTCAACCAATGGTTTAATTCTCAAAAAAGTACTCACGTTAACAAGGTTTTCTTCAATCTCTTGAATATCTTCCGTGACTTTAGAGAGCTCATCCTTAAGTTTTGCTTCTTCCTGAAGCAATCCCGTATATGACTGCTGTTCTTCTTCTGATGCTTTCACCTTTTTCTGCAATTCCTTAAGTTCTTTTAATCTCACATTCAGTAAAGGTTTTTGGCCTGATGGCTTGAACCTTAAATCTAGCTCTTTTTGCAATTTCGTTTCGGCTTCAAGAAGTTTATCATTCCCAATCAGCCCAGCTGAGAGCAGATATTTACTCATGGTCCCTTCACTTAGCGTATGTAAACCATGCAGACCTTGAAGATCGAAAGAAAAAATGGCCTGGTAATAGTTTTTATCAACGCCATGGAGAATCTCATTCAATTCTTCCTCGCCGCCGACCCTTCCATCCTCGAAGGTCAATTTTACATCACCAGCAGCTTTTCCCTTCACACGTTCAATAACGATTTCCCCATCTTTTTTTGTTATGAGACTGAGCCTTCCCCCATATTTGGCATGCATTTTGGGCTCGTAACGCGGTTCGTTTTGAACCTTTGTCGGAAATCCAAATAGCATACTATGAATGAAGGACATGATAGTTGACTTTCCCGATTCATTTTCCCCAAAGAAAATCTGCAGCTGTCCCAATTCAGGAAAACGCTGATTTTCCAGTTTGCCGTAACCATAAACATGGAGGTCTTTAATAATCAAATCCGTTCCTCCTCCCTACACTCATTTATTCGCTTCAAAAACTTGCAAAAGCCATCTTTCCGCTTCATCCAAAAGCTCCCTCTCCTCTTCCGGCTCTATTGAATCTAGAAACCTTCTTGCACCTGGATGAATATAAAGCGGGGCAAGAGCAGCCTCCGTATCATCAAATTCAGAAGCAAGCCTGGATACCTCAGCCATAAATGGCGATATTCTTTCATTTGACCTAATCATCGGCATGGACTGGATGACTTTGATTTTATACACCCAGACAAATGATTCCCCCTGGTCCTCTTCCTGCAAGATCCGGGTCAATTCTTCAAGATATTCCCCGGAAGCTCCTGCTGCGTCACCTGCATCCAGCTTCAATTCCAAAAGAAAGCTTCTCCCATCGAAACCCTTCTGTTCAATTACTTCCTTGCATTGCTTGAACAGGGCATCAAATCCACCTTCCGCGGATATTTCAATTGTTTCGCTTTCCCATATCACTTGAGAGGTTTCAATAAAGGAATGACGCTTCATGTCCCCGTCGAATTCGACGAGCAGGCATCCTTTAGCGCCAGACTCCTTTCTGTTCCTGCCTTGAATATTCCCTGGGTATATCACTAGCGGATCTTCTGAAACCACCTGATGCTTATGAATATGGCCTAATGCCCAGTAATCGAAATCTTTAGCAGTTAGTTCCTTCAATGAAAAAGGGGCGTATGGGCTATGTTCGGAATTGCCTTCCAAATTCCCATGAAGCAGACCTATATGATAATCGGCCCCTTCAGCTTTTATGTAGGTTTCTATCATTCTCTCCCTTACGTGACGGCGTGGATAACTGAATCCATAAAGGTTGACAGTCGTCCCATTGATTTTTTCAAACCGTTTCACTTCGGTTTGCCCTGAAAATACGTGGACATTATCCGGCAGCTCCACAGTAATCCATGAGCCGCTAAGATGATCATGATTACCATGAATGATATAAGCAGGGATCTGATGTTGCTGGAGTTTTTCCATTTCGGTTCGAAAGCGGACCTGTGTCCGGAGACTCCGATTTTCCCCATCAAATAGATCTCCCGATAACACGATAAAGTCAACCTGATGGGAAATTGCTTCTTTAATGATAGTTTGAAAAGCTTTAAACGGACTTTCCCTTAATTCCTTTAATATAGATGACGGCATATCCTTCAACCCTGAAAAGGGACTATCCAAATGGAGATCCGCCGCATGAATGAACTTCACACCGCTCAAAAGTATCACCTCGATTTCTATCAACATTTCACATTTAATTTTAACATGAACAGAACATACTTTCCCATACATTATTATTTTAATATGGCATCCTGGTACCTAGATATTCCAGTATGGGCAAATTCAACAGGAAAAAGACCGAATGGCGTGAACATTGTTTCATGCACGGCATTCGGTCTTTTTTCATCATTTAAAAATATCCATACTTAAATAGCGTTCACCATTATCCGGTGCAATGCATAATACTCGTTTTCCACTTCCAAGACGACGGGCTTCCTGCAGGGCAGTCCAGACAGAGGCACCTCCTGAAGGTCCAATCAATATACCTTCCTTCGAAGCCATATCCTTCATGGTGGAAATCGCATCTTCATCAGCCGCTTGAACGATTTCATCAAATACCTCTGTATTTAAGATGGTGGGGATAAAACCAGGGCTCGTACCCACTAACTTATGAGGCCCAGGCTTTCCGCCGGATAGAACTGGAGAACCCTTAGGCTCGACAACGACAACCCTTAAATCCGGAAGATGTTCTTTTAAGGCTTCACCAGTACCGGTAATCGTCCCTCCCGTTCCAGCAGTAGCGACAAACACATCCAGGTTTCCATCCATCTGATCTAGAATCTCGGCTGCTGTCGTCACTCTGTGAATATCAGGGTTGGCTTGGTTTTCGAATTGCTGCGGAATAAAGCTATTAGGAATCTCTGCGGCGAGTTCCTCAGCTTTTCGAATGGCTCCCGGCATCCGCTCAGATGCAGGGGTGAGGACAACTTCTGCTCCGTATGCTTTTAAGATATTGATTCTTTCTTTCGACATATTATCCGGCATGACCATAATGGCCCGATACCCCTTTGCCGCGGCATTCATAGCAAGCCCAATACCTGTATTCCCTGATGTTGGTTCTATGATCGTGGCCCCAGATTGAATGATATCATCCAATTCAGCCTGCCTAATTAAGTTGAAGGCAGCCCGATCTTTTACGCTGCGGCTCGGATTGAAATATTCAAGTTTCACAAATACTTCAGCGTCACCCTCCGCTGTTAAATGATTAATCCTTACAACAGGTGTATCTCCTATCAATTCAGTGATATTATTAACGATTTTTACCGTCATTCAAAAAATCCCCCTTCGGCCCATACACTTCCTACATGCACTTTTACTCAGGTTTATTATATCATTTATGATTTTTCATTTTAAAGAGAGAATTCCTCTAGTATAAATAGGTTTTGTTTTCATTCTTTCCAAACTTAAAGGAAAAAAACTTTGAAATTAGTTCGATATGGTTATTTTCCATCATTTTTCAAGATTTTCAGCTACTTATCAATATTCCCTGTCTTATTACATTTCCCTCACATAACAATAGTCAAAATTGACAGATAATGATAAAATTTTTATAACAGTTCCTATCTTTTAGATAAAAGACAGTATTATTTTTGACAAGGGAGTTTTTGAAAATGAGCAGAATATACAAATTAACGGTTTTTGAACCGTCAGGGGAAAAACTATTGGATGAATCATTTACAGCCGAGAATGATGAACAAGCAAAAGAATTGGGACAAAATCTATTGAATGAAAAAAACTATCAAGATCAAACACATCGCTGTACATCACCTTCAGGCGCTTTATTGCTTTTTCATCGCTGATTTGAAATGGAAGCGCAATCACTAAAGATGTAATCAATTTTTCTACATCCTCCTTTTTAAACTATATAGGAAAGGCCGTCACAAAAACGTGACGGCCTTTCTCATTCATTTTCCGATGAAGTTCGGTTTCCTTTTTTCCACGAAAGCTTTTATTCCCTCTTGGTGGTCCGCTGTTTGGCGCATTTTCATCTGAGCAGCTTTTTCAATCTCAAGCATCTTAATTAGTAGTGGGCGATTTTTTTCACTAAGGATCTTTTTCGTTTTAATCATGGCCTGAACCGGGCTTTGCAGCCATGATTGCACTTTCTTCTCTACCGCATGTTCCAAGGTTCCGTCTGCCACTTCATGAATGAGGCCCTTGTCTTTTGCTTCAAGCGCTGTAAGAACTTTACCTTCCCAGATCAATTCTTTCGCACCCACTTCACCAAGGCGACGTTCAAGGAAGAAGTGTCCGCCGCCATCAGGGATTAATCCAATCCCGATAAAATTCATCGCAACCTTACTTTCCGAATCGGCAATAAGATGATCGGTTGCAAGAGCTATACTCAACCCAAGCCCTGCAGCTGCACCATGAATGGCACTGATGGTCAATTTAGGCATGAAGTATAGAGTGGTCACCAATTCACTGATTCCATCCATCAGTTCATTGAAAGCGTTTTCTTCTCTAGGCGAGAGCATCATCTTAATGTCACCACCCGCGGAAAATGCTTTTCCATTTCCTTTTAAAATGACGACGTCCACTTTATCATTCTCACTTACTTCCTTAAGGGCATTAATAAAATCATGCAGCATTTTCGGATTTAAAGCATTCATGGCCTCTGGACGGTTCATTGCAACAGTAGCCGTCCTGTCCGAATATGTGACTAAAACAGTGCCGGCAGGTGATGTCGATTCAATACTCAATTTATTTCCTCCTCTTTCGTTCTATGACTCTATTATATATTTTTCGTCCATTAACAGAATAGGGTGAAAAGTTATAATTAAACAAATATAGCATTATTTATTGATATATTTATCCTGAAGCTGATCACGCAATGCCCTTTTCAAGAACTTCCCAACACCGGTTTTCGGGATTTCATCCAAAAAGACCACTTCATCAGGCAGCCACCATTTTGCAAACTGCGGCTTTAAAAATTCGATGATGTCCTCCTGGGACACATGCCCCTTGTATGCGTCCTTCAAAACAACACAGGCAATCGGCCGTTCCTGCCATTTTTCATGAGGCACTGCAATTACCGCCGCCTCAAAGATTCCTTCATGAGCCATTAATGCATTCTCTATATCTACGGAAGAAATCCACTCACCGCCACTTTTTATCAAGTCCTTAGTCCGGTCGACGATTTTCACGAATCCTTCTTCATCAATCGTGACAACATCCCCCGTATACAGCCAGCCATCTTTAAACGTATCTTCTGACCGCCCATCCTTAAAATACTCATTTGCTATCCAAGGACCCCTGATCAGCAATTCTCCCATTTCTTTTCCATCAGGTTTCACTTCGCCATCCTGACCGATCACTTTAATTTCTATCATTGGCGAAACAAGGCCCTGCTTGGCCTTCAACTCATAAAGTTCTTCTTCAGGGAGGTCTTCCTGATAGCTTTTTGGTTTGGATATAAATACGAGCGGGCTTGTTTCAGTCATTCCATAGGCATGCAGGAATGGTATCCCATACTTCTGTTCAAAGGTTTTAATCATGCTTTTCGGAGCAGCCGACCCTCCGCATAAAACAGCACGAATGCTGCTCGTATCATGGCTGCCTTCTTCTAGCTCCTTCAATAAGCCCATCCATATCGTCGGAACCCCTGCTGCGATTGTAACCTTCTCCGTTTCTATAAGCTCAGCCAAAATCTTTGGGGTGAAATAGGGTCCCGGCAAAACCATCTTCGTTCCAAACCAAACACTGGCAAAAGGCATGCCCCAGGCATTCACATGAAACATAGGCACGACAGGAAGGGCCACATCACGTTCGCTTAATGCTGTAGAATCGGCAAGCCCCAGTGCAATCGCATGCAACAAAATTCCGCGATGTGAATAAACCACACCTTTTGGATTCCCGGTCGTGGCGGAAGTATAACATATGCCGGCAGGTGCATTTTCATCCAAGGTTTGAATGAATGGCTGTTTCGGATTCCCTTCGGCTAATAATTTTTCATAATGATAAATAGGAGAAAGGGTCGTATCGGGCAGCTCCTCTTTATCCGTCATTATGATATAACCTTCCACTGTCGTTAACTCATCTTTAATTGCTTCCAAAAGGGGGATGACATCCGGGTCTATCAATAATAACCGATCCTCCGCACTATTGACGATATAAGAAACATGTTGAGGAGACAGACGCATATTAATTGTATGTAGGACAGCACCATGACAAGGAATCGCAAAATAAGCTTCTAAATGACGATGATGGTTCCAGGCAAGTGTTCCAATACGGTCACCTGTTTGAATACCGAATTTTTCAAGATTACTTGTCAGCCTTCTTGTACGCTCAGCTATCTCAGCATATGTAAATGTATGAATTCCACCATCCGTACGCGAAACTACCTCTTTCTTCGGAAAATATTTTTCAGCTCTCTCAATGATTTGAGTCATGATCAATGGAGTATCCATCATTACAATCTCCCCCTTATATTAAAAGCATGCTCATTATATATTCGACCAGAAAAAAAATAATCCTTTTTCCCTAGGTGCCTTTTACGATTATTTTGAATCCGGCTTTATCTAGATGATATTTTCAAATAAAAAAAGGATCTAAACCAGATCCTTTCTGTTTGACGACAAAAAGGACGTTCGGAACGCCCTCACCCACGAACCATGTTTTTAAAAGAAAACTTGGTTATCCTTCATGTTTTTTTACTTTTTTATATGGATGAAAACCTCCCTAGATTGATGAAATTTGCGACACTCCTTCCGAATAACTGGCTAGTCGAGACCCCACAGCCGCTTGCTTTGATGCGGCTTGGCAGACAGTCGGCGGAAAGGGAGTGGATTTCGGAAATCAACTGGAACGTTTTTTTAATAAAAAAACTGCAGGCAAACTCGCTTTTCTTCGAATTGAAAGGATCTAACCGGGATATATCGGATTCATTTATTAGGAGCGTAATCTGAAATGTTATTTTTAAACCATCCAAATTTAGTGGTACAGTTCTCTGACATATTTTTTATGTTTCTTTCTAGAAAAAAGAGGAAATAGTAAAGATACAATTATATTTAGAGGGAGCTCATTTATGGTAAACAAAATAAACGAAGAACTAGAAGCTTATTGTGCGAGTGAATATTCAAAGCTGTCACGAGTGATCGTCTGTGAACCTCGTTACATGGAGATCCGGGAGATCATTAACGAAACTCAAAAAGAGTTTCAAGAAGAAAATATCGATCAAGGACTTGCCTTGGAGCAGCACACCCAATTTATAAGGGCTCTTGAACATGAAGGGATTGAGGTCATAAAACTTCCGCCGAAATTTACATATCCAGAACAAGTCTTCACGAGAGATATCGGTTTCACTCTTGGCAATACCGTTTATGTAGCTGAGTTGGCAACAGGTATCAGGCAGGGTGAAGAACTAATATTGAAATCCTGGCTCGAAACGAACGATATCCCACTTGTCAATCTCCGCAAAAATCATATCGAGGGCGGAGATGTCATTATTGACGGAAAGACCATCTATATTGGAGTCAGTGAAAGAACGGATGAAACATCCATCAAGCATCTTCAAACATTATTACCGGAATACAATGTCATCGCGGTTCCTTTCGTTGAAAAATTCCTTCATTTAGATTGTGTATTCAATATCATATCACCTACAGAGGCGCTTATTTTTCCAGAGTCCTTTACAAAAAAAGAGATGGATCTATTAGCTTCACGTTATGACATGATCGAAGTGACTAAAGAAGAACAATTTACATTAGGAACCAACGTACTTTCGATTGGGAATAAAAAATTATTCAGCCTTCCATGTAATAAACAGGTAAATAGTCAGCTTCGTGAACGCGGATACGAAGTCATTGAAGTCGATATAAGCGAAATCATCAAGTCCGGTGGCTCTTTCCGTTGTTGCACCATGCCACTATTGAGGACAACGAATAAGAAGACTGATTTAGCCTAAGCAGAATGAAAGAAACCGGACTTGTATGGAAGTCCGGTTTCTTTCTCCTTTTTTAAACAAAGTGTTATCAAACATTATTATAGATTTTTGTATAGGAAATCACGCATCTGTTTCTTGCATGAAGCAAAACCGGTCTAACTGATTCCACCGAACGTCCAAACTCGTACATCCATTCATATCGAGGAACCATCCAAGTATGAAAATGGTGGGTAGTATCCTCATTGTAAAAATAATAAACATGTTCTATCCCTAATATTTCCCTTTGAGCTTTTCTAATCTTGGATAATAAGTTTATGTAATCAACCTTTTCTGGTTCATTTAATTCATCAAAGCACTTAATATGGCGTTTAGATGCTAAAATAACTAAACCTTCAATGGAATATGCAACGTCTTGGTGAGCATGAAAATATTCTGATTCGACTATTACACCACCCTCAACTTCCACCGTTTTTCCATTAGATAAAGTAATTTTCCACATAAGTCCCCCAAAAGATTACACCTTAAAAATCCGGATACGCTAAATAACTCTAACTCTGTTGATATTCGGGCACATGAGAGTTCTAAATACAATAAAAAGATGCTTGTCTGGAATTTTGCGGATCTTTTCCTTTTCATTAATGCAGCAGTCTTAATATAGTTTCAGAATCCTTTCTATTTAACTGTACATAATGGCTATGTTCATCCTTCGTCAATTCTACAATATTTTCATCCGTATTAACCCAAACATAAAATACAGCTATTTTACCTTCGCTTTTTTCATCATTAAAATAAAAGATGAAGTCCGCCTTAGGATGATCCTTCTCCAATGCGAATTCTTCCCAATCAGCATTCTTTACTATTTCTTTTGTTTTTTCTGTTTTCCCCATTTCTATCTTTTCTTTATATGCTTCGAATTTGTAGTTTTCACCTTCATATTTTTGAACGGAAATATGTTCTTGCTTTGTTGTGCAACCTGATGCTAACGTTATTGATATTAGACTAAGTGCAACCAGGAACGGTTTCCTTTTCATTACATGTCATCTCCTCATACCCCAATGGATTAATTATCCAATATATTTCATTATACTAGTCCTCTCAAAAGAGTAATAGGAATGTTTATCGATTTATAAACAGCAAAAAAACCCTCAAGCTTTTGGCTTGAGAGTTCATGAACCTTGTATCCCTTGCATATGGCCTGCATTCAACCAAACCATACAGAAAATAGTTCCTCGTTGATGCCCAGATTGTACATATAATAGATTCCGAAAACCGTGCTTATCACACCTGTCAATCGTATGAGTAAACGATTGACTTTTTTGGAGGAAGAGCTTGTGACAAAGGGGATGCTTAAAATCGTAGTGAACAGAAGCATGCCTATACAAGTACCTACACCAAATATGATAATGTAGATTGCCCCCTGCCATGCTTCATCTATCGTACTTATAGTAAGAAGGACCATTGCAGCACTGCCTGCAAGTCCGTGGACAATTCCCACTAACATCGATTTCAGATATGTAGCCCGGCCTGTATGGTCATGCCGCTCCGTTTGCTTCCAAGAAAAAATCGTCGTGATACCTAAATATACCAGCATGATTCCCACAAGAAATTCCAATGACATTGCCCAAGCTTCCGGAATTTCGTTTTTCAAAAGGATCAGGATGACACCGAACACCAAAAGAGTAAGTGTATGCCCGATTCCCCAAAATACGCCTGCAAGTGAAGATTTCCATATTTTCTTGCTTTGGCTCGCAATCGTAGAAACGGCAATGATATGATCGGGTTCCAGAGCATGCTTGATGCCTAATACAAATCCAATGCCTAAAACCAGCAATAAACTCATTTCCATAAAACACAGCCTTTCCCTTTACTAATATTTACGATAAAAAATTGGATCCTCCCGAAGCATTTTCCTTCGGAAGAGATCCTCACAAACTGAAAATACCTTTTCTATCTGTTGAGTTTGATTTGCCAATACCCGCAGCATCAAACCCCGTATTGGCAACCGGGAAAAACCTATTCTAACATTGCTTCCTAACGGAGAAAGCATTTCATCGAGTTCGGTAATGAATTCCCCATCCACCTCTTGATATATCAATAATAGCGAGCCAAAATGACTATATCCTTCCAATAAAAGTACAGAGTCCATCTCGTCTGAAGGATTCAGAAACAAGTGGTCCATTATCAGCCTTTTACCATCTTGAAACACGTTCAATTTGGAGCGGATCCAATCATATGTAAATGCCCCCCTGCTCTCTGACCATCCTGGTGTAAATATATCAGTCATCAACAATCCCGCTCCGCTTTCCATATGTATCGTCGTATCCTGAATATATCGAGCAGATTCATAGGCAATTACAGGGTCCTGAACATAGGTAAGAAAACTTTCCTTTTTTAAAACTAACTCGGTTTTCTGCACTGCCGGCTCATCCATCGTTTTGTATATCTTTGTCGCAGACTGTGTCGTCAATGTCATTGTAGCCCCTTCTTCCAAACAAAAAAGCTGATGGTACTTGTCACCACCTACATAGCCGCCTCCAACATGAATGAGAAAATAGGTAGGTGAAAGTTCATCAAGAAACACAGGACGGGACAATTTGAATGCCCCGTCATAATAAGCATCACTCACTATCGTTCGAGCATTTTTCAGTACCGCCTTTATGCGAATGCTGCCTGTCCAACTCACTGCTCAAGACCTACTAGAAACGCCTCTGACTTTATCCAGTTCACGACATCAGTCAAACCCTTTTCGTCTTTTAAGTTAGTAAAAAAGAAAGGTTTATCCCCTCGGGTCGTTAATGTATCCCTCTCCATCACTTCCAGGCTTGCTCCTACATACGGGGCCAAGTCCGTTTTATTAATGATGAATAAATCCGATTTAATCATTCCCTGGCCACCTTTCCGAGGGATTTTCTCCCCTTGTGCGACATCAATGATATAGATTGAAAAGTCAACGAGTTCAGGGCTGAAGGTCGCCGCTAAATTATCACCGCCGCTCTCCACAAAAATCAAATCCAGTTCCGGATGGAGTTCCATCAATTCATCAATCGCTGCAAAATTCATCGAGGCGTCCTCACGTATAGCTGTATGTGGACAGCCGCCGGTTTCCACACCAATGATTCGATTTTCAGGAAGTACACCATTTTTCATTAAAAACAGCGCATCTTCTTTTGTATATATATCATTCGTTACAACTGCCATGCTGAAGTCATTTTCCATTACCCGTGTCAACTTCTCGACAAGCATCGTTTTTCCGGCACCAACCGGGCCGCCTACACCTATTTTGACTACTTGTTTCATCTATTATCGATTTACCTCCATATGAGGCAAACCTGTCACCTCTTTTCTGGTTAACTCATAAATAGTCTTACATGTAAACCCTCATGCCTCATTTGGGCGATTTCCAATCCCGGCAGTGTCCGTCCGAGTTCATCCTCTGGAAGTCCTTTAATGAATGCAACGGCTGTCTGGATGACCTCATGTGTCCAAAATAACAATGATTGTCCAGCTGTCTGACCTAAAGGGATTCCTCTTACTGCATTTTGGATCAGCGAGGACACGGCTGCATACAAACAGGCATGAATGGCCATTTCTACGGTAAGGTTCAGTTCGTTACACACAAGCGCAAATACAATGGCCGGATGTCCATAGCATTGTTTTCCTTTGATTTTCTTCAAGTATGCCGATAACTCTTTGGATGGGTATAAGTTCGAGCATAGTTTAGCCATCTGCTGTCCAATTCTTTTCGAGGCTTCCCTGGATTCCCGGGCGGAACATGCGGCATAAAGCAACTCATCCAGATCCCATATTCCTTCAGCCCTATGACTACTTACAAATTCATATGCAAGCCGGCACCCCAGTCCATCTGTATAAGTTAAAGATTTAGAAATGTATACCTTCAAAAACTCCTTTAAAGAAGTTGCATCATGGATCTTCCCTTCTTGAATGTAAGTCTCCATCCCGAATGAATGGGAGAACGACCCAGAAGGAAAATTGGAATCACAAAGCTGGATCAACGGAAACAAACGTTCAATCATGTGAATGGCCGATATGACGGAATGCCTGCTTCACCTTTCTCTTTTCACGACGAAACGGTATATCAAGTTCCATTAAAAGCTCTTCCACCAGGTAATCATATTGAACAAGCATTTCATCCCCATCAAATTGGGCAGGTAAGTGGCGATTTCCCAATTGATGCGCTATATCGCCCATCTGCCCTAGAGTTGTAGGCAAGATCGTCAAAATATCGTCATCTATTGTATGGATCACAATCATATTATTTTCATCCATATAAAGGATGTCGCCATCCATCAAATCCTTGTTTTCTTTAAGGCGTATCCCAATTTCATTTCCATGATCCGTTTTAACCCTTAGTATCCGTTTTCTTAATGCATCGCTTTCCAGATAAACCTTTTCCATATGTTTCGCTTTTTTTTCAATAAACTCTATATTCCCCAATACTTCTTCAACTATCATGTCATTCACCTCAGAATAAAAAGTATCGTTGCGCCATCGGCAGGATTTCCGCCGGCTCACACGTAATTAAATCACCATCCACCGTCACTTCATATGTTTGCGGATCAACTTCTATGACAGGGGTCTCCCCGTTTAACTTCATATCTTTTTTTGTAAGATTGCGAATGTTCGAGACAGTCTTCACTATTTTTTTCAAACCCAGGTCATCATGAATCCCCGCTTCATATGACGCTTTTGATAGGAACGTAATCGACGTACTCGCAACGGCCTTTCCAAAACTTGCAAACATCGGGCGGTATAACACGGGTTGAGGCGTTGGAATCGAAGCATTCGGATCTCCCATCATACTGTGCGCGATCATGCCCCCTTTTAGAATCATGTCCGGTTTAACCCCGAAAAAGGCAGGATCCCATAGCACCAAGTCTGCGAATTTCCCTTCTTCCACAGATCCGACGACATCAGAAATCCCATGTGTAATTGCAGGATTTATCGTATATTTGGCAATATAACGCTTAACGCGGAAATTGTCCCCTTCCCCTGTATCCTCCAGCATTTTGCCACGCTGCTTTTTCATCTTATCGGCCGTCTGCCATGTTCGTAGTATAACTTCTCCTACACGACCCATCGCTTGGGAATCGGAGCTGATCATGCTAAAGACACCCAGGTCATGAAGAATGTCTTCAGCTGCAATAGTCTCTTTTCTTATCCGGGAATCGGCAAAAGCGATATCTTCCGGAACGGATGGATCCAAATGATGGCATACCATCAGCATATCCAAATGCTCTTCCAACGTATTGATGGTGTATGGACGGGTAGGGTTCGTCGAGGACGGGAGAATATTCGGATAACTAGCCGCCTTGATGATATCAGGGGCATGCCCCCCGCCCGCTCCTTCGGTATGATATGTATGAATGACACGGCCGTCGATCGCTCTGATCGTATCCTCGACGAAACCACCTTCATTAAGCGTGTCGGAATGAATCGCCACTTGAACATCGTAAACGTCAGCCACCATTAAACTTGTATCGATCGCTGCAGCCGTCGTGCCCCAATCTTCATGTAATTTCAGCCCGATCGCACCAGCCTCTATTTGCTCAGCAAGCGGTTCTTTGGCCGAGGAATTACCTTTACCCAAAAAACCGAGATTCATAGGGAAATGATCTGCTGCTTCGAGCATTTTATGTATATTCCAAGCTCCCGGAGTACACGTCGTGGCGTTCGTTCCCGTTGCTGGTCCGGTTCCCCCACCGATCATTGTCGTGATCCCGCTTGACAGTGCAGTCTCGATTTGCTGCGGGGCAATGAAATGGATGTGGGCATCAATACCTCCAGCTGTAACGATCTTACCTTCAGCTGCAATTATTTCGGTAGCTGCTCCTATCACCATTGTCACCCCATCCATCAATAGGGGATTTCCCGCTTTTCCTATAGCTGCAATATTTCCATCCTTCACGCCAATGTCCGCTTTATAAACGCCTGTATAATCGATGATGATCGCGTTGGTAAAAACAAGATCCATCACCTCATCTCTTGAAGCGGTTGGATGTTGCCCCATACCATCACGGATCACTTTACCCCCGCCAAATTTCACTTCATCCCCGTACTTTGTAAAATCCTTTTCCACTTCTATAAAAAGCTCGGTATCTGCCAATCTAATTAAATCCCCTGTTGTCGGACCAAACATGTCGGCATATTGCTTACGTGACATTTCATGACTCATATTTTCACTCCTTATCAAGCGGACCATTCGTTTTATTGCTTAATCCATAAACTTCCCTCTTGCCGCTGAATGGGACCAGTTCGATTTCCTTCGCATCGCCCGGCTCAAAACGGACAGCTGTACCAGCAGGAATGTTCAGCCTTTTCCCAAAAGCATTCTCACGAATGAACTCCAGTCCAAGATTCACTTCATAAAAGTGAAAGTGTGAGCCAATCTGTATCGGACGGTCTCCCCTGTTGATGACTGTTATGACCGTTGAAATCTTTCCCTCGTTACATACGACCGGTTCTTTTTTCAAGATAAATTCACCTGGTATCATGGCCTCATCCTCCTTACTGAATCGGATTATGAACAGTCACAAGCTTTGTACCATCCGGAAACGTTGCCTCAACTTGAATATCATGAATAATCTCAGGAATCCCATCCATAACATCTTCACTTGAAAGAATCGTCCTGCCAAATTGCATCAGTTCCGATACTGATTTCCCATCCCTGGCTCCTTCGACTATTTCATAGGTAATCAAGGCAATGGATTCCGGATAGTTCAATTTCAAGCCGCGATCTTTTCGCCTTCTTGCCAAATCTGCCGCCACTACAACCATTAACTTTTCCTGTTCCCTTGCTGTTAAACGCATACCCTCTCTCCTTTTGCCAAACTATACCGCCAAATATTCCAAGTACTCTCCATTAAATTTGGATGCACTCTTCCCTTGCAATAAATGCATACACTTACTTCAATTACCATCACTTTGTTTCTCTTTCCGCACCTTAACTTTACATATCTATGTAAGTTTACCTGACATTATTTTAATTATAATAAATTTTCTGACAATTACAACCCTTAAAATGAAATAAATTGTAAATTGATAAGCCTTTCCCTTTTGAAAAGGCTTATCTAAAATTTGATAATATTGAAATATCCTTGCTATAATTTCATGAGTAGCGGTAAGAAAAACAAGATTGAAAGGGGAATGTAAAATGAATTATATTAATAATCAACTGACAGCCATGCGTGGCAATCTTTTAAAAGAAATCGAGGGAATCAATCCAGAGTTTATGGATGTGCAGCCAGAAGGCTTTAATAATACAATCCATTGGCACATCGGACATGTTCTTACTGCAGCGGAAAAATTTTTATTGAACTCCAACAGCAACTTACCAGCGAATTACAGCCAGCTATTCGGATATGGTTCAAAACCTGCCGACTGGACCGGAGATGTACCTACAGTTGAAGTTTTAAAGCAACAGTTGCATGATCAACTTGATCGACTTCTTGAAATTCCGGAAGAACAATTGGCAGAAAAAACAGCACAGCCTTTCAACGGAATGGAAACAGTGGGAGAATTCATTAATTTTGTAGTCTTGCACGAAACTAATCATATAGGCCAAATTCACGCAATGAAACTATTCATACAATCCAATAACTGATATTAAGTAACTGTCACTCTGTTTTTCTTAAAAAAAGAGTGACAGTTTTTTTATTTAAGACGGAAATTCACCAGTCAAATTTGCTGTTTTAATCACTAATGGCTTCTGACATGTGAGTATCGGTGCGTTTACACGTAAGTTTGGAGCAATTACTCATGAGTTCCGAGCTTTTACTTGTGAGTTTGGAGCAAATACTCGTGAGTTTGAAGCTTTTACTCGTAAATTCGGAGCATCTACTCGTGAGTGAGTTTGGATCCTTTTTATGGGTCCAATCGATGCAAGCTACGTTTGTTCGACGCTCTAATTTAATAATCAAAAGAAACCCCCGCTCTTTAAGCGAGGGCTTTCATCTGTTCATTCTCTTTCCGTAAAGCGAAGTATTCGCTCTTCAAGTCATCTGGTCCTGGTTATCCATATAATCACTGTATGCTTTTTCCGCTGCGGCTTCCGAAGTGAACAAAGCATCATCATCCTCAATCGTATGAAATGTATCGTTCAGGAACAAGGCAACTGCATTGGGATCTTTGGGATGCGGAACAATTTCCGCTGCCCTTATATTCGAAACGGTAGGAACATGGGGATTATTATAAATCACAAACACCTCGTCACCGACTTGCACTTCTTTTGCATTGATTACACCCATTGAATTCTTCCTTTCCATTACTGATTTTCCTTTAGTTTATGGAAAGAAACTTATAATTATTATGAAATATAACATGTCTCGCAAGCGGCATTATCTGAATGGGGCCCCTTCTATATGAAGAGGCCCCGCCATTCACTTAAGCATATTCATCTTTTGTAAAAAATCGATCGGATGCTGTTTCCGGAAAAATTCCCTCAGCATATAGGCAACACCCTCTTGATCATTGGAGCGTGTCACCCATTTTGCAACTTTCCTTACTTCCTCATCCGCATTGCCCATGGCAACTCCCAGACCAGAACCGGCAATCATCTCCATATCATCCAATCCATCTCCAATCGAGACGATTTCCGTTCTTTTCACCTCTAAATGGTCAGCTAAATACAATACACCACTCCATTTAGAAACACCCTTAGGAACGATTGTCACTTTATGTCCTGGATGTAAGATTGCATCCACTTCAGGGAACATTTCCTTTATCAATTTCAACATATCATTTCGATCACTTTTTTCTGAAAATATTATGTCCATCTTCGTCGGGGCCATCGGCTGGTCAAAAAGCTCTTCACTGATATCGTCCACATAATTTTGAGCATAAATATTTTGATCATTCATATACATAACCGTTTTACCAAGCAAATTCTCCGGAAGGTTCACCCGATTGCCCAGCGAGTATTTTTCATGAATGAGCAATATTTGGCACGTGGTCTTTTCAAGCATTTGCACGAGCTCTGCAGTCAGTTCTTCTGATATTCTTTTTACCATTATAGGCTTTTCTATGGAAGCTCCGACAAAGGCTCCTTGCTGAGCAACGATCATCGGATTTATTTTTAGGGCTTTGGCCACTTTTTTTGCTGAGTGATAGTTTCTTGACGTCACAAGTGCAACATGGACACCTTTTTGGTGAACATAATCTATTGCTTCTTTAGTCGATTTATTTAAACGGCCATTCGATTGGAGCAATGTCCCGTCGATATTGACCGCAAGTAATCGATATACCATGCTGATCTCCCCCATCTGTAGTATCCTCTTTCAAATTTATGACTAAAATTTCGAGAATAGAACAAATAGTGGTTCATGACCCTTGCACCCGTGCTTTCAGGGAACAAAAAAAACCCCCAACCATTATAGAAGGGAGTCTCTCCAACTGCTTATTGCTGTTGTTCAGGCAAGCCATATAAATCTTCAAGCGGCTTCATGATAATTTTATTGAGGTCTGCGATGACCATGCTCATCCGTTGTTCAGCTTCCATCAATTGTGAAATGGTTGGGTTTTGTTGGACAAGCTGTACCGTCTTTTGTGCTTGCTCAACCTCTTCCGGTGCAATCTCCTGTCCCATCATTTGCTTTTGCTGCAATGACATCTGCAGATTACGGAAGTTTTCAAACATTCCTTTTGTTGCTTCATCAGAATTGACAAGATCATATAAGCGTTGCAAATCGGCATATTCATTACTTGCCCTAATCGCCTTTTCCATTTCATACGCTGCATCATATACGTTACTCATTTTTTCCCCTCCCGGTAATCATTGTATTCCTACACCTTTTCCACTATAACAAATCCGATTGCGAATTACACGTCATCCTATTAAAACAGTTACGAAACCTTGAAATAAACCGATTATTCCACCAAGCAGAGCCCCAAGGTATGTGATCATCGACAATTCCTTCTTAGTGATGGAAACGACCATTTCCTCAAGTCGGGACACCGAAAATGATGAAACCTGTTCTTCCACGATATCGCCCAAATGCAGTTTTTGGAATAGCGGCTGAAAATGATTGATTAAGTACTCGGCACCTTTTTCCACGAAGATCGGGACGCCCTTTTCCACAATGGTGTCCGAGAAATTGGCCGTCAATTCTCGAACCGGCTTATTCATGATCGAAGCGACAGGCAGCATTTCAGCCGTTTTTTCGGTAATCATTTGTTTTATCGTTTCTCGTCCAACCATTCCCTCGATTTTCTCTACATCCCATTTCTCGAGATTTCCCCACTCTTTCACCATCATCACTGACAATATATCAATCGTTCTCGATTGTTCAAAGAACTTAATGATTTCCGGCAGAATCTTATCAATTAACTTTTCGTTTCCAATGAACATCTGAATTAAATTGATCAGCTTGCCCCGTTCCTTGAAAAAATCATCCAACATGTCTTCAAGACGGCTTTTACCTTCTGAACTGTAAAAATATTCTTTTCCCTTTTTCACGATGAAACGTGACAAATCAGGAATCGAGTCGAGGGCTTTTTGCTGAATGTGTGGCGGGACGATATCCTTCAAGCTCTTGCTCCTGTTCTCTTCCGACCAGGTTTCATATTTACCAAGAATGAATGTTTGAAATCTCTGTTCTAACGTAAATGAAGAATTCTTCATTCCCAATTGATCAAGCAATTGAGCAGTACTTTTTTCCGTGGACAATGCTTTCTTTACTTCTGCCTTCACGAAAATTTTCATATTCTGTATAGAGGCATCATTGATGGCTTTACTTTGAATGCTCTCTGGCGTGATTAAATGATCAACCACCAATTTGCCTAATTGTTTGGCTAACTCATCCTGCCGCTTCGGAATCAACCCTGGTGTCAACGGCAGCTGCTTCCCGAAAATATAGATTGGTTTATAGGGTCTGAACAGCATTCTGATAGCTAATAAATTAGTGAAGCCACCTATTACAGCACCTACGACGACCATAAACAGTATCGTTACCCAAAACTCACACATGGAATTTCTCCTTTTATTGCTCGAAATAGAGGCTTGATGACACCTTCTAATTAAAAAAACATAGAATGTGTTATCCACATTTGCCCAGCATTTAATTATAAAAGGATATCAAACTTAGTGCAAACGGGGAATTATTATGAACCTTAACCATCAGAAAGTTTTCATTACGGTAAATCCCGCAGAGACTAGAAAGAAGGCGCTACTGTTTATCGAAGAAAAACTATTTGAGGGATGGGGCCTTCAATTTGGAGAACCCGTAACGATCATGGCTGGATGCCGTTCCGTGCCGGTACTTGTCCAGCCATTTCCGTCATCCCAGCCTACATTGAAACTTTCATATGATATGAACCAAATTTTAACTTTACCCATTTTTTCCGATCCAATCTCCGTCTCATACCATGCGGAGGGAAGGTCAATTAAAATAGGCCCATTCTTCGCTTCACTCATGAACCAGACTCCCTTACAAGACGGGACATTCGGCGAGATGGAAAAATTTTATCAGGAAATGAAATCATATTGTAATCAGCAGGGCATCCCCTTCTATTTAGTAAAACTGCAGTCTCTTCAAGATGGAGTTGTTGAAGGCTACCTGCCAGGGCAAGATGGCTGGCAAACCTTGCCCCTCCCCATTCCTGATGTATTTTATAACCGGATTCATTCGCGCAAAGTTGAGGAATCGCATTCTTTCAAACTGTTTAAAACTGAACTGGAGGAGCGGTCAAAACCGATGTTCAATGGAAGGTTCCTCTCCAAACATCATGTACATGAGCTGCTAATCTTAGAAGATGAGCTGTTGCCTAATTTGCCAGAGACGATACTTTTTAACGAAAAGGAATCTTTCTTCACATTTATAGAAAAGCATTCGGTAATCTACTTTAAACCCGTATCAGGCAGCCAAGGCAGGAATATTTGCAGATTAACGCAAGTAGCTGGAAAATGGAAAATCGAGCAATCTGGACATCTCCAGGATGTGCATTTTGCTGATACGGATGAAAAGTTGTATGAAACCTTAAAAAGATTTTCCAGAAAACAATCCTTCATTCTTCAAAAAGGGATTCCCCTATTCGAAACCGATCAGAGAAAAGTTGATTTCCGCATACTTCTTCATCGGAATGATCAGCTTGAATGGAAAGTTTCATCAATGGTTGCCCGGATTGGGGACCCTGGTACTATCGTTTCCAATATTGCACAAGGCGGATTGATGAAAAATGGACCGGATTTTCTAAAGGAAGCATTTGACCTTCAGGACGCCAGCCGCATATATCAAAAGCTCGTACGGCTGGCTAAAAACACTGCCCACGCCTTAGTGGAAAACCATGACGATTCATTCGGTGAGCTAGGGATCGATTTAGCACTGGATACCGATATCCATCCATGGATCATCGAAGTGAATTCAAAACCGTCGAAAAAATTTCAAGGCAACTATGAAACATTTCGTCCGTCAGTAAAGTCAATCATAGATTTCATGCTTGCCCTTAACCGCGAAAACCATCCATAAAAGGAGTTGCTAGCACGTGTTAATAGGATTAATGGCCGCGTCGGATATACATGAAAACAACTACTTCACCGAAATAGCCAAAACCGCTAAATCATTTAATATGAAAGTTTGTAAATTCTTACCGGAAAATATAGATATGGGTCTAAAAAAAGTGCGGGGCGAGCGTTTTGATGCCGAAAACGAAACTTGGATCGCCGCATCTTTTGATTTACCTGATTTTGTATATGATCGCTGTTTTCACGGATTAGTTCGTGAGTCAACCGAAACGCGACACAAAATCGATTGGTTAAAAGATAACTCGAATTTCTTAGGGCTGGGCCTTCCTGGTAAGTGGGAAGTGTACCAAATCCTAAAAAACCATCCACACCTACAGGCATTTTTTCCAGAGACCGTACAAGTGACGACACCTGAAGATATAACCGGTCATTTGGAACGCCTGGATAAAATCATCATCAAACCTGAATTCGGTGCAGGCGGTACAGGAATCTATCTTCTTTCAAATACCGAAGACGGCACTTTGGTATCCATGACGAAAAAGGGCACCAAATATGACCGCCAATTCTCTTCCAAATCTCAGCTTAACAAATGGCTGCAGCATTTATTAAATCGATACCGTTACCTCTGCCAGCCATATTTGGAACTTTGCAACCAAAATAACGAGCCATTTGATTTACGGATTTTACTTCAAAAAAACGAGAGGAATCACTGGATGGAACGGGGTCGCGGAATTCGGACGGGACAAAAAGACGGAATTACCTCAAATCTTGCCACAGGCGGGGAAGCCTTTTCACTGGATACTTTCATCAAAAGAAACCCGGAAACGATTACGATTGCTGTCGAACGAAAGATTCAGCATATCCTTCGTACCCTGCCCATAGAAACCGAAGCTGTCTTTGAAAGATTATTCGAGTTGGGGATTGACCTAGGCATCGATAAAAAAGGTCAAATATGGATAATGGACATTAACTCGAAGCCCGGAAGGAAAATCATTCAGGCACTTCAGCCGGAGACCATGAAAGATATTCATCGCGCACCGTTTCAATATAGCCAGTATTTAGCCGAACATCTTCAGAAAGCAGGTGAATAGAAAGTGAGAAAGACTTATCCTGCCGAAATTGCCGCTATCCCTGGCAATGTTCTCTTCTACCCTTCAGAGCTTGGAGATTTGGCAGAGATTGAATTAATTTATTTCGGACGACATTCATGTCCTGCCATCATCAAACAAAACCCGGCAGTCAATCAATCAATCGTCCTATCTGAAAGTCTTGCGGAATCTCTAATATTCGATCATACCGATATTCCCCTTCATTTATTCATATACGGCAAGAGCATCCATATAGGACCCCTTGTCGGAATTTTTTCTTCAGGCTTCACTGGCCTTTCAAACAAACCATTAGGGGAGAGATCGGAATTTTTCTCAAAGCTCCTTTCGCTTAGCAGGACCACAGGCTGTATCCCCTTTGTTTTTGGAGAGAATGTAATCAATTGGGATGAGGAGACAATCAAAGGCTATGTATTTGATAACGATGACTGGCACATTAATGAATTTCCTTTTCCTAATGTCATCTATGACCGTCTCCCAAATCGTTTGATGGAAAACCGCGATGGACCTAAAGAAGTGAAGCAAAAATTCCAAAAAGAATATACCATTCCTTGGTATAATCCAGGTTTTTTCAATAAATGGGATGTAAATGAAAGGTTATGCGCTGATGAGCGGGCACTGCCTTATTTACCGGAAACGTACCCATTTCAATCCATGTCCGTGGTGGAAACCCTTCTTTCCCATTACCGGCAAGTTTATATAAAGCCCATTCACGGCAGCCTCGGTCTAGGGATTCACCAAATTCTTTATGATAAGCATGAGGATGTTTACTATTGCCGCTATACAAATGAAGCAAAAGAAAATAAACTTCAAAAGTTTTCAACATTGGAATCCATTGTTAAACATATTTTTCACGACCGACCGCTTGAGAATCTTATCGTGCAGCAGGGCATCCCATTAATTCGATCTGAAAAACGTCCAGTGGATTTCCGGGTTCATACGAACAAGGACAGTAATGGAGAATGGCAGGTAACCGCGATCGCCGCAAAAATCGCAGGCGCCGGCAGTGTCACGACCCACATTAAAAGCGGGGGTGTCATCAAAACGGTTGCAGAACTGTTTGGAGATGACTATGAGGCCAAGGAAGTCGAACGAAAGCTATCGGAAGCCGCACTGATTTTAAGTGACAGTATAGAAAAGAACTTGGCTGGCATCATTGCAGAAATAGGATTTGATTTTGGATTGGATAAAAAAGGGCAGGTTTGGATGTTTGAAGCCAATTCCAAACCGGGACGTTCCATCTTCTCCCATCCAAAACTCAAGGATTTCGAATTGCTGACCAGAAAGCTAAGCCTTGATTATGCCATTTATCTAACGGAACAGACGATTACGAAATCAATCAGTGTGCCGCGATGAACATTTTTTACGATATCCCCACTGAAAATTGGTACCACACTCATGAGAATGCGGAGCTTTTCGCCGGCTCTGCCGAAGAGGAAATCAGCTATAAAAAGGACCATTCAAATCAACCCCTTATTCCAATCACAATGTTTCCAGGTAACCGGATGCTTGCTGTCGGAATTTTAACCATTTCCAATCCCAAAAAGGAATCAGGTTTGGGTGGAAACCTGAACCTTTTTCGGGACCTATCCTTATATTTATTGAAACACGGAATATTGGCGTATGTATTCACAGGAAATGCCCTTCATTCTGAGTCGATGAGAGCTTATGTTTTTTCCTCCATTTCAAACAAGTGGATTGAATGTAAAGTGCCCTTACCTGACATCGTCTATAACCGTATCCCCTCGAGGAGCTATGAGGCGTCAGAGGAATTCCAAAATCTCATCAAATATTTTAAAGAATGCCGATTGAATCTATTCAACCCCTGTTTTATAGATAAATATGTGATGTTCGAAGCATTAATGGAAGATGGATCCCTCACCAATCACCTTCCCCCCACTATGGTCTTACGAAACAGCGGTTGCCTTGATGCTTTCCTGGAGACCTACAGGCATATATACCTTAAACCCTGCAAAGGAAGCCAAGGGCAGGGCATTTATACCATAATCAAAAATAATGATGATACACTATTGTTCAATAGCTTAAAGCATAGTGAGTCCTTCCCGGACTTCGCATCATTCTGGGAAACAAAAAAAAGGGATTTATTAAAAAGGAGCTACATTGCTCAACAGGCGATCATACCAAAAAAACTTTTTGGACATCGTTACGATTACCGGATTCTGGTTCATTATGAAAAAGGTTTTTATAAAGTGACCGGCAAAGCGGTAAGGATGTCACAAACTCAGGAAATCACCACCCACACTCCCCGAGGGGGTAAGCTTTTTCCTTATCAAGACCTGCAATCAAGAAGCCTGGATCTAAAATTAGCGAAAATCGCCCAAAAATGCGGAGAGATACTTTCAAAAAAAATCGGGTTTCTCGGAGAGTTTTCCATTGATATAGGGGAAGACGAATCAGGCTCTCTCTTCATATACGAAGTTAACTCAAAGCCCATGCAATTCGATGAGGAGGAAATTGAAACAAACAGGCTTTTGCATTTAAAAAATCTTTTCATTGAATTAACTTTTCCTAACCTGACAATAAAATAACACCTCCAGCTGCTGTTTTCCATTATAATTAAATGAGAAACTGTATATATGGAGGTAATACATATGATCACTCATTTTCAATGGGCACCATTGCATAAGAATCTGCCAGGATGGAAAATTTCCTTTTACTTCAACAAGCAGGCAGTCCAGGCCTTGTATCATAAAGATGGATCCATCGAGTGGACAGCCAATCCGCCCTCTGAAACAGATGAAGCCAAACTCAAAAGCATGATACATGATTTAATGATCTTCCATGTATACGAATGACCCCCCTTTACATTCATGAAATCCCTAAACAGAATAAAAAAAACTCCTTTGCCTAAACTAAAGAAAAGGCTAGGAGGGATTTATCTTGGATAAAGAAAAAATGACATTTTTGAAGGATACCGAATATGAAGGCAAGAACTCCGCTTTCTTAGACATCGACCGTTACATCAATGAAGGACTGGCTGGTGGAAATGTTTATTCAGCTGCTGACCTTCAAAACATTGAAGAAGCACATGATTTTTATGATGAAACAGATCCAAACGAAAATAAATAATAATGTTCGGAGCCTCCTTTAGGTGGCTCCTTTTTATAAAACTGCCAACTCTTCCTTTAGCCCGAACATTTCTTTATTAATTATTACATAAGCCTTTTCAAGATTAAGTAAATACTCTACTTTTTCATTTGAATTTTTTGCCTTCACATTAATTTCCTTGTTCAACCTTGCATAATTTTCACTTAAAGAAACCATTTCCTCCCCAGAAAAATTATACATAACCTGAGCTTTTAAAAAATCCGTATAGTACCTAACTGTTCCAAACATGCATTACACCTCTTTAAATTTTTTATAAAGAATACTTTTCTTTGTTCCATAGGAAGAAGAGTTCTCCTTATGATTTTGATAAAAGTCTACTATTAAATCGGATTCCTTCTTAAAAAATAAAAAAACAACTTCCCGATTAGAAGTTGTTAGAGTGCAAACGAAACGAAACATAACAAAAAATAAACATGAATTTTCCATTTTTCTAAAAATGAAAAACATGCTTTTGTCAATTTTCGCACTTAACACCTCCTATCCTCGTAGGCTTATGATGCTGTGCTAAAAATAGGCAGGTATCCTGGCTCATGATCATCGCTTTTCGAACCTTCCCATCCCCTTTTGCAGAAGACAGTGGCATTACTCGAATCGCTCTCATATACAGTTGCGGGACAGCGCCGGACTCTAACCGGACTTCCCTTTTAAGCAGACAATCCTCAAAAATATTGCCTGCACCTTTTTCTAGACGTATTTAATTTTCAGTTTAAATGTATCGAATTATCCATTAAATTACAATTTGTGCTACGGTGTTCAAAAAGAAATTTGCTTAGAACCTCTTCCATTACACAAAACCACTAATTAGTGTTTTGCTAGATTATCCTTATTAATCAATACTTTTTCTTTTAATATCGATGTAATGATATGCTCTGAATCCCATTCATGCCCAGATATCTCGATAAGGGGATAGCGGTTCGGTAAAACGACCTGCTGGATTTCATGAACGGTCAGTCCTTGAGAATGTAAGCGTAAAATTTCACCTTGGAGGTTTTCCAAATAATCGAGTTTTTTTCGAAACATTTCCTTCCCATCAGGCACATGCCCAGCATGGCAGCAAAACACTTCCCCGAAGTCATATTGAAGTAATTTTTTTATGGAATCGATGATGACCGGGACAGACTCTTCCCGTAAGACAAGCTTTGTTTTTGGCGTTACGAAAAGGTCTCCTGAAAAGAGCATGCCATTACTGTGATTCAAATACACCATATGGTCCTTCGCATGACCAGGTGTAAAAATCGGCTCCCACGTTTGGGTACGGGAATGAATGGCCTTCCCTAGCGGCTCAGCTTTAAAGGCGTCTCTCTTTCCCCAGAAAATTTTGCGATATTCAGGATATACAGCATCCTTTGCACAAACCTCAACCGACATCGGGTGAATGAAAAGCGGGACCTTTTTATGTTCCTGTATCCATGCAGCGCCCCCCGTATGGTCTTCATGATAGTGAGTCAGGGCCACTGAGTCGAAGTCTGAGGACTCATAGAATGGAATAAGCTCTTCCAATAAAATCTCTGCTCCAGTATCTATCAATAGGCCATCCGTTAAAAAGACATAAACACTCATCCCCGACTTGTTCCCGCCAGGAGTCCCTTGCACACAAACCACATCATTTACCGTCTTAATCTCTATCATTCAATCGCCTCCCCCATCATTGTACAACAATAGTTTCATCTTCCTTTTTTTAACTTTACTATAATAAATGTAGTACCACTTTACCTTTTTGACAAGGAAATATTGGAATAATTAACCTGGATGGAAATGCTGGATTATTACATAATAGCCCTTTTTCCACAAATCTTTTCAACGGACCGTACCAAATTTAACGACAAAAATCATCCCAAAATCACAGAAACGATTGACATTGTCGAATTTTACAAATAATATAGATTATATTATAAAACTTGAAATATTCTAAAATAATAATTTACTTATCAAGAGTGACGGAGGGATCAGGCCCTGTGATGTCCAGCAACCGCCCTTAGGGAACGGTGCCACTTCCTGCAGGATGATTGCATTCTGAAAGATAAGACGAGATATAATTTCGCTGCCTCTTTCTGAATGATAGAGGCAGCTTTTTTAATGTTTAAGGGGGAAAGCTCATGATTGAAATCCGTTCAGTCCGAAAGGAATACGTCTCGAAGAAAAACCGAGTTATCGGAGTGGATAACGTTTCTTTGACCATTAAAACAGGCGAAGTGTATGGAATTGTCGGCTACAGCGGAGCTGGAAAAAGCTCATTACTCCGCTGCTTGAATTTGCTTGAACGTCCGACAGGTGGAAATATCATCATCGACGGCATTGATTTAACATCTTTATCAAGTAAAGAGCTTCGTAAACAACGCCAAAAAATCGGAATGATATTCCAGCACTTTTCCCTGGTCAGTTCAAAAACCGTTTATGAAAATGTCGCTTTCGCCTTAAAGGCCGCGCATCGATCGAAGGATGCCATCAGGTTACGTGTATTGGAATTGTTGGAAATCGTAGGCCTCAGCGATAAGAAAGATGTTTATCCGGCACAGCTTAGCGGTGGACAGAAGCAGCGGGTCGGCATTGCTCGCGCCTTAGCGAATGATCCCACTGTACTATTATGTGATGAAGCGACTTCAGCCCTTGATCCAACAACTACAAAAGCGATTTTACAGTTATTGAAAAAGATAAGCAGTGAGCTTGGTATCACCATCGTGTTGATTACACATGAAATGGAAGTGGTCAAAGAACTATGCCACCGAGTCGCTGTCATGCAGGATGGCCGGGTAATTGAGGAAGGTCCCGTTTATGAAATATTTTCACAGCCTAAGCAGGAATTAACGAAGCAATTCATTAGCAGTGTACTGGATTTCGAACTCCCTTCGCACTTGATTGAAGAAAGTAAAGGTACGATTATTAAAATTCAATTCGAAGGGCATACCGCCGGTGAGTCGATTCTTTCGGATACTCTCCAATCCCATTCAGTAAAGGGTAATATTTTACACGGTAAAATTGAGTATATCCAGGATGTCCCTTTAGGCATTTTGATCATCGAGTTAATTGGCGATGCCGCCCAAATTCATTCGGCATTGGACTATATAAAAAATCGTTCCAGTTCTGTGGAGGTGTTAAAACATGTCACTGCTTGATCCCATCATCAATATTTTACCTGATCTTAATAAAGCCTTTCTTGAAACGATTTATATGGTCGGCGTTTCCCTTGCAGTAGCTCTGCTGATTGGTTTACCGCTTGGAGTATTGCTGTTTACGACAACCAGGAATTTATTTTTTGAAAATAGCATCGTGAACCGATCTCTCGGTTTCGCAGTCAATATTGTACGTTCAATCCCGTTCATCATTCTATTGGTCGCCCTCCTTCCTTTAACGGACCTTCTTACGGGATCGACGATAGGGCCAAGAGCGGCTTCTGTTTCCCTTTCCGTATCCGCAATACCTTTTTTTGCAAGGATCGTTGAATCGGCATTACGTGAAATAGACAGAGGAGTGATTGAAGCTGCAATTGCCGTAGGTGCCACTCCATGGATGATCATTAAGGATGTACTTCTTCCAGAGGCAAAACCGGGAATCATTCAAGGACTTACATTAACGACCATTTCGCTTATCGGTTACTCTGCAATGGCAGGGACAATCGGCGGAGGCGGAATTGGCGACCTGGCCATCCGGTACGGATATTACCGTTATGACAACACAGTCATGATCACGACGATCGTCGTGCTGATCTGCCTTGTGCAAATCATTCAAATGGTTGGTGACAAAGCCTCATACATAGTTAACAAACGATAGGATCAGTCATTTTTTCAATGATTCAATACATTTCATTACTCAGGAGGAATTTCAAATGAAGAAAATAGCTTCGTTATTATCAGTCTGTGCACTTGCCCTTGGCTTGGCAGCTTGCGGGAGCGATGATGCATCCCCAAAAACTGAAGACAAAAAAGAATTGAAGATCGGGGCGACTACCGGGCCCTACGCCGATATGGTTAAAGAGGCCATCAAACCCGGTCTTGAAGATCTCGGTTACAAAATAGAGATCGTCGAATTCACCGACTATATCCAGCCGAATAAGTCGCTTGGCAACCATTCGATCGACGCCAACCTATTCCAGCATAAAGTGTACATGGATAACTTCGCTAAAGAAAATGATTTGAAGCTTTCCGACCTTATCATTGTTCCAACAGCACCAATGGGCATATATTCGAACAAGTATAAATCATTGAAAGAAATTAAAGACGGTACATCCCTTGCAGTGCCCAATGATCCGGTTAACCTCGCACGTGCACTTAAAGTGCTGGTGGATGAAGGGTTGATTGAAGTCGATCCAGATGTCGATCCTTTAAAAATATCCGAAAAGGATGTAACGAAAAATCCAAAAAACATCCAACTCAAACCATTGGAATCCGCTCAATTGCCACGGGCAACAGACAGTGTTGACCTATCAGCGGTCCCTGGCAACTTCGCTCTTGCAGCGAAAATGGACCTAAAGGATGCCCTTGTTTTAGAAAAAATGCCGGATATGTATCGAAACGTTGTTGCAGTGAATACAAAAGATGAAGACGCTCAATTTGCAAAGGATATTAAATCAGTTGTGGAATCCGATCAGTTTGAAAAAGTGATCGATGACAAATTTGCCGGATTCGGAAAACCAGACTGGATGAAATGATCAAATAATCGAGGCCTGCTTCCCCTTTACTGGGAACAGGCCTTTCATTAAGGAGAACGAATATGAATAACTTACTGGAGGTCCGCAGCGGCCCCGCTTATTACGCCTGTAAAGATAATGTCCTTGAAAACCTGGAAGCAAAACTGAGTAAAGGGAACATTCGTAAAGTGCTCGTTATTCATGGAAGAAAATCATGGGAAGTTGCTGAACCCTTTTTTCCTTCCTTAGAAAATATTGAGCCGATTTTTTTCAAATACGGCGGGGAATGCAGTGACGCAGAAATTGAACGCGTCAAGAAGTCTGCTCTTCAACACGGTGTGGATGCATTAATCGGCATTGGCGGCGGTAAGCTGCTCGACCTCGCCAAATCGGCCGGAAACTCGCTTCAAAAGGAAATCATCCTCATTCCTACCCTTGCTTCCACCTGCGCGGCCTGGACTCCGTTGAGTGTCATTTATGATGATAATGGTTCATATGTCCGCTATGATATTCATGAAAGAAACGCTTGGATGTTATTTATCGAACCAGGTATTCTTCTGAATTCACCTATTAACTATTTACGGGCTGGAATCGGCGATACATTGGCGAAATGGTACGAAGGCAATGCACTGGCCGAAAAGCTTGCCACCAAGTCCGTTTGTATTGAATTGGCCCATTTAGCCGCAAGGGAATGCCAGGAAGTTTTATTGACATATGGCGAGGAAGCCCTAGGTGATTTGGAAAATGGTAAATGGACAGACTCGCTGCAGCGTGTAATTGAAACGAACATCATCACCAGTGGTCTAGTTGGCGGCTTTGGTGACCAGTACCTGCGCGTTGCCGGTGCCCACTCGATTCATAATGGCATGACTACCATCACGCAAACGCATCATTTACTTCACGGGGAAAAAGTGGCATATGGCATTTTAGTCCAGCTTGTTTTAGAAGGGAAATTCTCAGAAATCAAACAATTGCTGCCAATCTACCAGGTGCTTAAACTGCCGATGACATTGCTTGATATTGGCCTGACGGTTGAACATAAGGCGGAACTTCAACAGATTGCAGCCCAGTCTGTCAAAGAAGGTGAAGACATCCATCTTCTTTTCCCTGATATCAACAAGGAAAAAGTAGCGGCCGCCATGGAAATCCTTGAAATCCTCACAAACCCCGTAAGCACAGCCATGGACTAAAAAAGCGATGGGGTTTTTACCCCATCGCTTTTTTTAATTCCTTCACTTTGTTTGTTTAAATCATCCTTTTCACCAAGCCAACATAAAGTGCCGTCAATACTTCAGTAAAATAAAAGAAGGTTTCAACCTACTGTCTGTTTCCATAATCCAAGAAGATCACTTTCATGTTGTCTGTGGATACCGGCTTTTCTATCAGCAGATTCCGGACGTCCCTTTTCCCAGTTCCATATATCTTCGAGAGTTTCTGAAAGGGGACGGAATGTTAGTCCATTATTGATGGCTTTATTGTTATCGACAGCCAAAAACCCATTCAAAGGTTCCTTAGCTCCCGGTAAAGGGAACTCTTCTGGTATCCATAAAGGCATCTCTCCCCACGGCTCTACTTTATTGTCATTTAAAAACTTTTCCGATACCCATGTAAAATCAGCATTACTTCTTGTTACCTTTTTGCAACCTTCAAGTAATTGCCCCATAGTTAGTGTGTAATCTGGTCCAACGGCATTATATGTACCTGTCATATTTTTTTCTATCATTTGTATGACCCATTGAGCCAAGTCCCTTGCATCGATAACTTGGATTGGACGTCCAGGTCGTCCAGGAGATAAAATTTCTCCCCCTTCCGCTATTCTTTTAAGCCAGTACGGCAATCGGTCAGTGTAATCATACGGACCTACTATTTGACCGGCACGAATTGACAAGACTTTCCCCGGCAGTTCTTTTTCAGCTGCTTTTTCGCTTAATGATTTTAATGGTCCATAATATTCACCGTATATCGGTCCAGCAGTTCCGCGGGTGATCTCTTCTGCTTTATCCTCATTTAGTGTATGAACCTCTCCATTTTCATCAATACCTGGTTCGGTTGGATCACTATAAACTGAGATGCTTGAAATATATGTATAATGTTTAACTTGATTAAGCAAACTGCAAGATTTCGATACAGTTCGAGGGATAAAGCCAGATGTGTCAATGACTGCATCCCACTGTCTACCTTTCAACATTTCCAGATCCCCGTCGCGGTCCCCTCTTAACTGTTCTATTTCGGGAAAAACATAAGGATCGCTTCCTCGATTAAAAAGTGTGACATCATGCCCTTTCACTATCGCAGCTTTTACTAAATTTCGGCCTAAAAACCGTGTACCACCCAATATTAAAATGTTCATAAGATCTCCTCCTCTTTAACGATATTCCATTAAGCATACGCAATACCCTTTCCTAAAATTAATAATATTTGCAACTTTTCTTTGAACTCTTTTTAAACCATGAATTTCCCTTCTCGAGAAAACTGGCAATATCCTATTCTTTTGAACTTTATTCTTTTTCGCTATAATGATATGGAAAGGGAGAAAGAAGGTGGAAACGATGCTTGAAAATCTCAAACAAAAATTCCCGAATGCTCTTACCAATAAAAAGGAAATTGATGATATTTCTGACTATGTTTGGTTCGAAGACTCAAGAAGTATACTTGGCATTCCCCGTTCAGAAATCACAGCCGAAGAAATCCGTTTATTGGAACTGCTTTTTGCTCCTTCCATAAACCCAAATTACCTCAATGTACATCCAGACTCATCATGGAAAACTTTTTTATCCGAACCGAATGCAACATTGCCATTAACGAGCTGGGAGAATGTTCGATTTCTTCATTTTAAGCTGACTCATGCTGATTTTTCCAACTCCGACTTTGAAGAGGCCTTCCTCGCTTTCGTTCCATCTGACGCAGCATTGGTCTGGGAAAATGAAACGGCAGGAGTCTTAATTGAAACGGACAAGGATGAACCATTATCAAATAAAGAACTAATCGCCATTTCTTCCACACTTGAAAGTGACTTTTATGTTAAGACCCGTATGTTCACCGGGCGCTTTCACCCTGTAAATCAAGACCTTCATCATCACTGGACTCAGGAGAAAAAGTGTTTTGATTTGGCACAGGTGCACCTGCCGGATCTTAAGGTCGCTGATTTGGCAGACATCATTCCTCATTCATTAATTAATGATCCATCCGGTAAAAATGCAAAATGGTATATCAATGAGATTCTTGGCAAGACCAAGCAGGATACTGAACTTATCAAAACGATTAAAACGTATATCGAATGTAATTCCAATGCCACCCATGCCGCCAAACAGCTTTATATACATCGGAACAGCTTACAATACCGAATCGATAAATTCTCTGAAAGAACTGGTCTCGATATTAGAAACTTCCGTCATGCCCTTACTGCGTACTTGATTTTTTTACTGAATGATTAATTTCCCATTCAAACAGGTAATATCATCCTTTTTTGTGCAATGTGCCCATACTTTTTTCTAAACCGATAGCTTAGACTATAGCTAATTGGTACAAGTAATCAGGAGTTTAAAAGGGGGATTTTTCATGGCAGAGTTAGTGTTAGATCATATATTCAAGATTTATGATAAAAAGGTGACGGCTGTTAAAGACTTCAACCTTCGTGTTGCCGATAAGGAATTCATAGTTTTTGTGGGACCTTCAGGTTGCGGCAAATCGACAACATTAAGGATGATTGCCGGACTGGAAGACATTTCCCAAGGGGATTTATACATAGACGGGAAGCGAGTCAATGATGTCCCCCCTAAAGACCGCGATATTGCGATGGTTTTCCAGAACTATGCCTTATATCCTCATATGTCCGTATATGACAATATGGCATTCGGATTAAAGCTCAGGAAAACGCCAAAAGCGGAAATCAAGCAAAGGGTCAATGAAGCGGCAAGGATTCTCGGACTTGAAGAGCTGCTAAACAGGAAACCTAAAGCCCTTTCAGGAGGTCAGCGCCAGCGTGTGGCACTTGGCCGTGCAATTGTAAGGGACGCAAAAGTTTTCTTGATGGATGAGCCATTATCCAATCTCGATGCAAAGCTGCGGGTTCAAATGCGTGCAGAAATCGCTAAACTACATAAACGGCTCGACACCACGACGATATATGTCACGCATGACCAAACAGAGGCAATGACCATGGCGACACGTCTTGTTGTAATGAAAGATGGAATCATCCAACAGGTCGGTGCTCCAAAAGACGTATACGAGAAACCAATAAACGTCTTTGTCGGCGGTTTTATCGGATCGCCTGCCATGAACTTCTTTACCGGAACATTAAAAGAAGGCACAATTAAAATAGGCGAACAAACGCTTGAAATACCTGAATTGAAGATGAAAATGCTGCGTGATCAAGGATATATCGGAAAGGATATAATCCTTGGCATCCGTCCGGAGGATTTTCATAATGAAGGAACTAGCTTCACGGAGTCCTCTAACACTACATTCACGACCCAAATTGATGTAGCCGAACTCATGGGCGCGGAGATCATGCTCTACTCCACGTTAGAGGGGCAGGACTTCGTCGCACGGGTTGATGCCAAGAATATTATCCAGGCAGGCGAAAACATCGAACTTGCCCTCGACATGAATAAAGCACACTTTTTTGATAAAGGGACTGAACATCGCATTTTAGTTGAAGAAGATGAACTGATGCAGGAAAGCATGAAGTTACCTGCCAATTAAACGAAAAAAGACCCGTTCATGAATGGGTCTTTTTCGTTTATTCAAATAAGGGGTAGATTTATTCCTGGACCAATACCACTTCATCATGTCCGCATTCAGAGCATTTCATGAGATGCGGGCATTGGCCTTTTTGAAGGGATTGAGGATATCCGTCGTTTTCTTTAAGTATGTCGATATCCATGTAAGCACTGTAATCATCAGCGTAGTCCATGAATTTCCCTTTATCATCAAGATCACTGCCGCATTCCGGGCAATTCACATGAATTTTTCTTAGACCGTTGCAAAGCGGGCATAAAGACATTGTTTTTCCTCCTGTTCCCGATACTTATGATCTCAGTATTTGTTGATTCCATTATTTTAACACGTGGAAACACCCTCCCTAATACCAGAGGGAGGGCACTTATATGCAATTATTTATTAACCATGTTAGCAGGATCTACCCATGCTTTGAATTCATCTTCCGTCAGGAACTCCAATTTCAACGCCGCTTCTTTTAACGTAGAGTTGTCCTTGAATGCTGTTTTGGCGATCTTGGCTGCTTTTTCATAACCAATATGCGGGTTCAATGCTGTTACCAACATAAGGGAACGTTCTACATTTTCTTTGATTTTATCTTCATTTGCAGTGATGCCAACCGCACAATTATTGTTGAATGAATGAATGCCTTCCGTCAATAATTTGACCGTTTGCAGGAAGTTATAGATGATGACTGGTTTGAATACATTCAATTCAAAGTTACCTTGGCTAGCTGCAAAGCCAATTGTAGCATCGTTACCCACGATTTGTGTTGCAATCATGGTAAGCGCTTCACTTTGTGTTGGATTGACTTTACCTGGCATGATGGAGCTGCCTGGCTCGTTTTCCGGAATGGCTATTTCGCCGATTCCGCTTCTAGGACCACTTGCCAGCCATCTGACATCGTTCGCAATTTTCATTAAATCGGCTGCCAATGCTTTTAAAGCACCGTGTGCGTAGACGATTTCGTTATGGCTTGTCAATGCATGAAACTTATTATCAGATGTGACAAAAGGATGTCCTGTATCCGCTGCAATTTGTTTGGCAGAAAGTCCCGGGAATTCTTTTTTTGTATTGATTCCGGTTCCTACAGCCGTTCCGCCTAGTGCAAGGTTCAATAATTTTTGGCTGCTTTCCTCAATCATCGCTAGATCTTTGTCGAGCATCGCTTTCCAACCGGAAATTTCTTGTCCTAATGTTAATGGTGTAGCATCTTGAAGATGTGTCCGGCCAATTTTCACGACATCCCAAAATTCTTTTTCTTTTGTATCGAATGTAGCACGAAGAGCTTTGATGGCAGGGACCAATTTTTCAGCGACTTCCATAAAGGCAGCAATATGCATGGCGGTCGGGAAAGTATCATTGGAGCTTTGTGCCTTGTTAACATCATCATTTGGGTGAAGGGTTTCCGATTCACCATTTTCTTTCAACCATTCATTCCCTTTGTTAGCGACCACTTCATTCACGTTCATATTACTTTGCGTGCCGCTTCCCGTTTGCCAAACTACAAGCGGGAAATGATCATTTAGTGTACCTTCAAGGATTTCGCCGCAAATCTTGACGATGGCATTCTTTTTAACTTCCGAAAGATCACCAAGATCATAGTTCACCTTTGCCGCAGCTTGTTTAACGTATGCAAATGCACGAACTAATTCAATCGGCATTTTTTCGTTACCGATTTTGAAATTGTTACGGCTTCTCTCAGTTTGTGCTCCCCAATATTTATCAGCAGGAACTTTCACTTCACCCATCGTATCTCGTTCGATTCTGTATTCCATGTGTTCTCCTCCTATGTTTGCACTATTCATTGAAGACCTTTTGCATATGAAATGAATAATGTTGTATTATTCTTTCTCTCCATACATTGTACAAACTTTATTATTTTAAAGCAAAAATATCCGGCTGACCCTTCCCATTTTTCTGAAAAACCCATGATTCTTCCTGTTTATATGAAAATTCGGATATTTTTTTTAGACACATAAAGTGTTGACACCGCTAGGCTCCACTTGACCTAGTCATGAACATCAAAGCATGATCCACCCAAAATGTTCTTGACAGTATTTTGTATATATAGTAAATTCAAAAGAAATTGAATAATCTAAACTCTTATCGAGAGAGGTAGAGGGAATGGCCCGATGACACCTCAGCAACCTTCATTTGTTTCAAACCAATGAAAAGGTGCTAATTCCACAAGTTTGTGAACTTGGAAGATAAGAAGAATGACTCGTCCCTACTTAATCAAAGTCTTCTTCTTAAAGAAGACTTTTTTTTATTTTATATAACTCAAAGGAGCAGTGAAAACCATGTACAAAACTGAAACATATCTTGCTCAATTAGGAAATCGCAGCGAAACGGCGACAGGAACAGTCAATCCGCCGGTATACTTTTCAACAGCTTTTCGTCACGAAGGAATTGGCCAATCGACGGGATTCGACTACACAAGGACAGGTAATCCTACACGCCAACTATTGGAGCGATCCATCGCCGATCTGGAAAAAGGGGACCAAGGTTATGCCTGCAGTTCAGGAATGGCCGCCATTTCCACTATACTCGCCCTTTTTAAATCTGGTGATGCATGGATTGTCAGCGAAGATCTTTATGGCGGTACATATCGTCTGTTAGAACAAGGTTTTAAAAAATGGGGGTTGCAGTGTGACTATGTAAACACTTGTTGTTTGGAGGATATCGAAAAAGCTATCACTCCTCACACGAAAGCCATCTTCATCGAAACTCCCACTAACCCTCTTATGCAGCAAACGGACATTAGCGCCGTTGCCGCATTGGCCAAACGATATAATTTATTGTTAATCGTTGATAACACTTTTTACACGCCTCTAATTCAACAACCCATCCTGCTTGGAGCGGATATTGTGATTCACAGTGCAACCAAGTATCTCGGTGGTCATAATGATGTGCTCGCCGGACTGATCGTTGCTAGCGGCGCTGAATTATGTGATGCACTTGCCTTCCATCATAATGGTACTGGAGCTGTCTTGAGCCCATTTGATTCTTGGCTGTTGATGCGCGGAATGAAAACCCTGGCATTGCGGATGGAGCGTCATGAAAAGAATGCCAAGATACTTGTAGATTACTTATCGGAACATGATTGTGTTACAGACGTATTGTATCCCGGCAGAGGAGGCATGATTTCATTCCGTATCATTGATGAAGCGGCGGTAAACCCATTTTTACAATCGCTCTCATTAATCTCTTTTGCAGAAAGCCTTGGAGGGGTTGAAAGCTTCATCACCTATCCTGCCACACAAACACATGCCGATATTCCGCTTGAAGTCAGAACGGCAAATGGTGTTTGTAATCGCCTGCTCCGCTTCTCCGTTGGCATCGAGGATAGCGATGATTTGATTGGTGACTTACAGCAAGCATTCGCACAGGTAAAAAGGGAGGCACTACGATGACAGATCATGACTTTAGCTTTGAAACCAAATTACTTCATAATCAACATAAATTCGATCCGGCAACGGGCGGCGTGAGCGTCCCCATTCAGCACGCATCGACTTTCCATCAATCCGATATCGATCAATTCGGCAAATATGATTACAGCAGAAGCGGGAACCCAACTCGCGAGGCACTTGAAGACATCATTGCCGAACTTGAGGACGGCACCCATGGCTTTGCTTTTTCATCAGGAATGGCTGCCATTTCTACAGCTTTCCTGCTATTGTCTGCCGGGGATCATATCGTCATTTCCGAAGATGTTTATGGCGGAACGTTCAGGATGGTCACAAGCGTATTGTCGCGTTTCAATATTGAGCATACCTTCGTTGACATGACGGACCTTGAAAGCGTCAAAGCGGCCGTTCAGCCAAATACCAGGGCCATATACATCGAAACGCCTTCAAATCCGTTACTTAAAGTGACCGATATTCAAGCCGTATGTGATATCGCAAAAAAAGCCGGCGCCTTAAGTTTTGTTGATAATACATTCTTGACGCCAGCATTGCAAAAACCACTGAATCTGGGCGCTGATGTTGTCCTTCATAGCGCGACGAAGTTTTTATCCGGACACAGTGATGTGGTAGCTGGGCTTGCGGTCGTAAAAGATCCGGAATTAGCAGTAAGACTCGGTTCCCTTCAAAACTCCTTTGGAGCGGTTCTTGGTGTCCAGGACGCCTGGCTTGTAATGAGAGGTCTGAAAACCTTGTCAGTTAGAATGGAACATTCACAAAAAGGGGCAGAAAAGATTGCAGCCTACTTAAAGGAACAGCCCTTGGTGAAAAAAGTGTATTATCCCGGCCTAGCTGATCATCCACAGCACGCCATCCAGAAAGGCCAGTCACTTGGAGCAGGGGCGGTCCTATCATTTGAATTGGAAAGTGAGGAAGTCTTCCGTTCTTTCGTTAACACTGTCGAACTCCCTGTTTTTGCCGTAAGCCTTGGAGCGGTCGAATCTATATTATCCTACCCGGCCAAAATGTCCCATGCTGCAATGCCTGCTGATGAAAGGGAAAAGCGAGGCATCACGAACAGCTTGCTCCGTCTCTCTGTCGGACTTGAAAATCCAGACGATTTAATCAAGGACTTCGATGTGGCCCTCGTAAATATTGCAAAAGGGGAAGCAATTGCTGCAAAATGATTAAAGGAAGGGTGCGCCATATATTATGGGCACCCTTTTTTGTTTGCATCATTTTTATTCTTTTTCATAATAAAAAGGCTATGATTTCCCATTGGCCTTACTCTCATTTCTTCATTTTATATTTATCCAGGAAGCGATCCACCCGTCCACCTTTTTCAGCAAACTTCTGCTTTCCAGTATAAAAAGGATGCGTATCTGAACTGATTTCCACTTTTAATAATGGATACGTGTTGCCGTCTTCCCACACGACCGTTTCATTGGACGTTTTCGTGGAGCCTGTCAAAAATTTATAACCACTGTTGGTATCCATGAATACTACTTGTTGATAATCGGGATGAATTTCTTGTTTCATTATTATCACCTCGTCAGTATAGGTTTATGTTAAACGTAATGATTACTATTATCAATAATTATGCTTGAAGGTACCAATAACGGCACCCTCATTATATTTTTATCTTGATTATCCAACCTTATACAATCGTGGTCAGCCAGCCATGTCCTTATGCGGACCTGCCTGCAGTTCATACATTTGATAGTACTTCCCTTTTAATTCCATTAATTCTTCATGTGTACCTTGCTCAGCAATCCGGCCTTTATCCAGTACAAGAATTTGGTCGGCATTTTTTATCGTGGAAAGTCTATGTGCAATGATGAAGGTCGTTCTCCCTTTTTTCAGCACTTCCATTCCCTCCTGGATAATTGCCTCGGTTTCGGTGTCGATACTTGCTGTCGCTTCATCCAAAATCAATATTGCAGGATTGAATGCAAGAGCACGGGCAAAAGAGATTAGCTGCCGCTGTCCAGAAGACAGCGTTCCTCCTTTTTCGATCACGGGTTCGTCCAGCCCTAAAGGAAGATGCTTAAGCACTTTGTCTCCCCCAACATCTCTTAATGATTTTTCAACCATTTCCCTTGTGATGCCTTTATGATTCAGACTGATATTGGATGCGATGGTGCCAGTAAATAAATAGGGATCCTGAAGGACGATTCCCATATGTTCCCTAAGCGTCTGATGAGGAATATCCAATATATTCCTTCCGTCGATTTTAATTTGCCCTTCACTACTGTCATAAAAACGGAACAATAAATTCATTATGGAACTTTTTCCTGACCCAGTATGGCCAACTAAAGCGACCGTTTCCCCTTGTTTAGCAGAGAAGGAAATGTCCCTTAACACATATTCATTATCCTTATAACCAAAAGAAACATTTTCGAATTGCACGTTCCCTTTGTATCTGGATATGTTTTCATCACTGACTGCCAATCCCTGCTCATCCAATAAACTGAACGCCCGCTCCCCTGCAACAAGTGCCTGTTCAAGATTAGCGAACTGATTGACGATTCCATGAAGCGGATGTAGAAGGCGGCTGATCAAATCAACAATTGCATACATCATCCCTAAGGAAATGGCCGAACTCGCTGTAAGGGAAATCCCACCGAAATACCAGACGAATGCCATTAGCGCCAAAACCTTAATGACACCAATCAAGTTTCCACCCGTCAACGAATTCAAATGGAGCATTTTATTTTGATAGGAATAATGCTCCCGGTTCAGATTTTCAAAAGATTGCTTCGTCTCCTTTTCACGTCCAAATGCCTGAATGATGCTCATTCCAGAAATGGATTCATTGATCATCCCATTAATATCGCTGACCCTTTCCCGAATGATGTGATTATATTTCGAGGCGAATTTACGATATACCATCGTCCAGATAACGATGATCGGAATAAGTAAAAGGCCAATGGTACCGACTCGTGGATCCAGAATATACAAAGCAATTAGAACGCCTAAGATATTAATTGTACTCGAGAAGAAGTTGGCTAGCACGGTTACATATAATTCCCGGATCGCTTCCGTATCATTAGTGACCCTGGCAACAATTTTCCCCGCTGGCATATTATCGAAATAACGTATCGGCAGACGGGAAATATGTGTGAAAATATCATTTCGCATCTTCTGTATGATTCGGTTAGCCGCTTTCTGTAAATAAAAGCTCTGCCCATATTGAAAAATGGAGGAAAGGATGACAAGACTAAAATAAAAAGTCACAAGCTTAATGATCCGCGGGATTTCCGGTTGGTAAAACCGCATCACTTCCTGACTCGTCAATTTCACTGCTTGCGCACGTTGCTCTTTCCCGTCTTTCTTGATGATCAACGATTGGCTCTCCAAGGTTCTGCGCCCATCGATAGGGACAGCTTCATTTACGAAGACAAATTGATTGCCAACCTGCAGAACATGGACTTCCCTGCCTTTCTTCTCACCTTTTGCAAAGTAATCAGCCCGTTTATACCAATTTCCATCATACTTAACAGCATCCTTTCCTTTACCCGCTTCATACCAGGTAGATTCGATGCCAAGTATATGTGAATCGATGATTTTCTTGGCAACGAAAGGACCTGTTAAATCGGCCGCTACCGAAAGTGCCAGCATGATCAGAGCGCCAATGATCAGTTTTTTATAAAGGGCAGCATAATTAAAAAGTTTCTTTACGACCTTCATGCCTTCACCTCCGTCCCTTCGTCAACCTGCTGTCGTTCATATTGTTCCCTATACCAGCCATCATTCTGCAGTAAGTCCGCATGAGTCCCCTCTTCGATGATCTCTCCGCTGTCCAACACGATAATTCTGTCCGCGTGCTGAACGGCTGATAAGCGATGGGTTGTGATGATGGTCGTTTTCCCCGCCCGTTCATTTTGGATATTTTCGATGATCGTCGTTTCAGTTTTTGCATCTACAGCGGATAAGGAATCATCCAATATAAGGATTTCCGGATTTTTGATCAGTGCCCTGGCAATCGAGATCCTCTGCTTTTGCCCTCCAGATAGAGCTACACCCTTTTCACCGACGAGTGTCTCAAGACGATTTGGCAGCATCATTAAGTCCTTCTCAAAATCCGCAAGCCGGATAGCTTCAGCCAGTTCATCTTCCGTTGCATCCATTTTACCGAATAAGATATTTTCCCTAACAGACTTCGAGAATAAAAAATGGTCCTGTGGAACGTAACCGATCCATTTACGAATATCTTCAAGGTTCAGTTGCTCCAGAGGCATGCCTGCAAAAGCGATTTCACCTGTTCCTAAAGGATATTCCCGCAGCAATTGCTTTACGAATGTCGTTTTTCCGCTTCCTGTTTTCCCCACTATCCCCAATGTTTGACCGCGCTCAAGCTGAACGGAAATATTGGATAGATTCACAACCGTTGAGGAAGGGTATGTAAAATACACTGAATTGAATTGGATATTTCCCGGTTTTGGAATACTTTCCAGACCCAATGAATTTTTCACATCCGCTTCATATGAAAGGGTATCCTGAACACGATCTAGTGAAGCATTTCCCCTTTGCATGACATTGATCAGTTCCCCCACCGCGATCATCGGCCAAATTAACATGCCTAGGTACACATTGAACGAAACAAGTCCGCCAAGCGTTATGGCCTGTTGAAACACAAGATAAGCCCCGTAACCCAACCCGATTAAATAACTGATGCCGATGATAATGCTGATTGTCGGATCAAAGAGGGCATCGATTCTTGCCACGGCTAGATTTTTGCGATATACATCCTCTGTCATTTCATCAAATCGCTTTTCATCTTCCCGTTCCTGGACATAGGCCCGGATAACACGGACACCTGAAATGGATTCCAGGACCTTGTCATTTAAAGTACCAAAGGCTGCTTGTGCATCCGTAAAACGTTTGTAAATTTTCTTCACGTAGATTTGCATCATCACTGCCATGATCGGCAGCGGCAGCACCGCCGCAATCGTCAACTGCCAGCTGATCGTGGCTCCCATCATGACCACAACCGTAATGGTGAACAGCACCGAGTCAACGAGCGTCAATATCCCAAAACCAGCAGTGAGGGATATTGCCTTTAAATCATTGGTTGCCCTTGCCATTAAATCCCCTGTACGGTTTTTTTCATAAAACGTCGGCGTCATTTTCAGCAAATGGCCCATAAATCCGGACCTTAGCTTTCGTTCGACCAGGTTTCCGCCGCCGAATAACAGATAACTCCATAAGTAACCAAATAGGTAACTGCCGCTCAGTACCATGAGCAAATAAATAACGTATTTCATGACCCCTTCCTGTGTCATGCTGCCATTGTTCATATCATCGATGGCATTCCCGACGAGTTTTGGCGGGATAACCTCCAGGATATTCACCAGACATAGAAATAAAATCGCCAAGGTATAACGCCGCCACTGTTCTTTAAAGAACCAGGACAGCTTTTTAAAAATCGCAAACATGAATTCCCCTCCCTTTTGCTCAAACCTTTCATTCGCTAACCGCTTTCTGGATCTCCGGGTTGCCATAAGTTTTCCAATGTCTTTCGTCTCATTTAAAATTCCTCCTGTCTTTTATATGGAAGGATGCTAATGCACCTGTATCCCAAATGCCAAAAAGCCCCCGCCAATTAGCGGAAGCTTTTTTAGATGAGTAATACACATATAAAAGCGCAGGCCGCGAAAACTCCACACCTGCGCTTTAAAATGATCAATGAACACATTGAATTCTTTGTCTAGGAAGACAAGGTTTCAGGGCAGGCGGACGTATGATATTCAATTGTGACATCACTGTGCTTAACTGATTTAGTCATGACGTTCGCCTCCTTTTTCAATAATTATTGGTAATATTTAACTTGTGTTTAAAGATTACTACGTTTACATAGCTTTGTCAATTGCGACTTTTCTAGATTATTGCTGGATAATCCTTTATTCTTATAAGGATGACGTAACCTAAGGAGGTTCAGCATATGCAATGGAGAAAATATATACTCCTAGCGGTTCCCTTTTTATTTTCATCCATTTTCATCTTATTTGCCGTACCGGAAAAATATAGAATGTTATCCTTCATTCCTGTGTTTCTTTTCTGGATAGTTTATTATATTTTATTGTACCTGGAAAAGAAGAAGAAAAATAACTGATGACAAAAGAAATACAGGGCGTTGCAAATGCAACGCCCCTTTCTTGACGGCTCTGCATATAATGATCGAAAAACATTTGTGGTGATTGTATGTTCTCCCAATATTTGCAAAAGCTGATGGGCAAACACCCTGTCAAAACAAAACCCATCATCGATGCTGAAAAATATGAAACGCTAAGATCCCATTTACAAAAAGAGCTTTTTCAGCCTTTTGAAGGGTCAAAGGCTTTCTTTCCTGAGGAAACCGCTCTGATAAAAAGTATTCGAACCGAGACGGCTGCCTTGAACCGGAACAATATCACAAGAACACAAGCCTATCTTGCCTTTTACAATCGTAATCCAGAGGTCCATTGGGCCTTTTTAGCACATATGGTTTCGAGGAATGGAGGATACCATATGACTGACTTGAAAAGTTCATCCATGACCCATCTCCTTGACAAAGCGGAACGGCAGAAATTTTTCCTGTTCCTTGAGCGCGCCAATTCAGCCATATTTGCAGATGCATTCCCCCAGCTTCTTTTATATGAACATTCTAAACAAAAAGAACTTCCGCTAAGAAGGTATTTACCAGTTTTCCGCATTTCAAGATTCATGGCCCCGATTTGGGAATCTTTCATCGAAGAGCCCCATTCACCCCTTTTGACAACGGCCCTTATCATTAATGAACAAAGAATGCTTCAGGAAAGGATATTAAAACGCACCCGTCATGGTGAAATCCTCCGAAGGCTTGATTTTCTACTTCAGGAATACTTAGGCTTCATGAAAGTGATCTTTCCTTATGCAAACAAGCAAAACGGTCTTCATTCCTTGACAGGCCTGACCGTTGAACGCTTTGCCGACCCAAAACAGCGTATTGAAACGGGAAAATCATTATATGAGCTTCTTTTTCAGCATCCGGTTGTTTTTCGCGGTGTTAGCCAATTTACAAAAGAAGTTCCACACACGGGGTCCAGAAAGGATTACTGGGGAAGCATATATACCTCTGATGCATCCACGTCAAAAGATGATAAAGTGTACAGCCCCACTCTTCATGATGCATGGGCAGATCAACTATTCTTTCCTCCCCATTCCATTGATTGGTTCACGAATGAAAGCTTTATAGAAGATTTACGTAGCACACCGATCATTAAAAAGGCGGACCTGACCAACAAGGTGCTCGAAAATGTCAATCAGCTCAAAACTCTTAACGGAATGAAAGCCATTTTCTAGCATCAAGCCTCTTACTTTGAATATCCCATCCTCCATTTGGCAAGAATGGTTAGCAAAAAGAATGGGTGAATCAAATGAGAGGCATTGTACTATTGAATCCAAATTACAAAATCGGGGATTTACATACGAATGAGAGCTTTGCAATCCAAAAGATTGTGACGGACAAGTATATGGAAGAGAAGAATATTTCCCCGGTCATACTGAATCCGTATCAAATCCATCTTTATTACACCATCCCGCATGAGCTTCTATTCAATTTACAAAATAGAAAAACGGATCAAATCGATTGCCTTGTGCTTCACTCTCCAGAAACGATCGAACGGTTCATCTATATCTACCCTGAAAAATGGCTTGAGCTATGCGGATATTTCAAAGAAATTATCAGTGTCGCGACTCAAACTCCCGTTAGGAAATATGAAGCAAATTAATGCTTAAATAAAATCATGGTACTTAAGTCGTTGTGACTGGATTCTAAAGTCATTAAATGTTCTTTTTTTACAAGACCATCTTTTCAAGTACTTATGGTTTATGCTTCCCTTTTTCACATGAGCGACCCATCCCTCCTCATGGTTGTCGCTGTGCCGCTTCGCCCTCTCTTTATCTCTTAAAACCCCTTCGGACTTATTGACCATTATATTTATATCAATTTTCTTAATTATAAGATTACTAGGAATTATATAACTTCAAAACAATCTTTTGGAAATATAGATAAATTTACGGATAAAGCATAGAAAAATAAGTTAATTTTATATATCATTGGAGATAGGAATTTTCTTATTTTTTACTTTTACTAGAAAGGAATGTTAATGATGGCCAAAGAAAAAAAGAAAAAAACCCCAATTCCTTTCCGACTGAACTTTTTGTTCTTTTTAATATTCATTTTATTTTCAAGCTTAATAATCCGGCTTGGCATCGTCCAGATCGTGTATGGGGATGATTACCTCCGCGAAGTCGACCGAACGGAAAACGATGTGGCCAATACCCCCGTTCCCCGTGGTAAGATGTATGACCGCAACTTGAATCCGGTCGTTGATAATGAGCCACGTAATGCCATCACTTATACGAAATACCCGAATACAAAAACGGCAGATATGGTGAAGACGGCAGAGGTCCTTGCTACCTTGATAGAAAAAGATACTAAAAAGGTAACCCTGCCAGATAAAAAGGACTTTTGGATTTTAAAACATCCGAAAGAAGCCGATGCCTTGATTACCAAGGCTGAGAAGAAGAAAGTAATCGAAAAAAAACTAGAGCAAAAAGATTTATACAAACTTCAAATGGAACGGGTAACCGATGAAAATATCAAGGAATTCTCCAAGGATGAATTGGAAGTGATCGCCATCTTCCGGGAATTCAATAGTGGCTATGCCCTCGCACCGTCGATCGTGAAGAATAAAGATGTCACCACTAAGGAATTCGCCAGGGTTAGTGAACATTTGGATGAAATGCCAGGCGTGGACGTAACGACGGATTGGGAAAGGACCTATAAGTATGATGAGACCCTCCGCTCGGTTCTTGGCAAGGTCTCTTCTTCCGAAGAAGGCATTCCCAGTGAAAATATTGACTATTATCTGGCACGTGACTATACCAGGAATGACCGGGTCGGAAAAAGTTATATCGAAAAACAATATGAAGATGTCCTGCGCGGTCAAAAGACGCGGATTGAAAATGTGCTGAGCAAAGGGGAAGTCATCAATACGAATACCCTCACTGAAGGGCAAAGCGGAAAAGACTTGATCCTTACAATTGATATGGAGCTGCAGCAACAGGTTGAAAAAATCATTGAGAGAGAATTGTACAGAACTAAGGCTAGGGGAAATACCTACTTATTGGATCGTGCCTTCGTCGTTTTAATGGACCCGAATACAGGCGAGGTGCTTACGATGGCTGGCAGGCAATACGGCCGCAACAGTGAAACCGGATTGACCGAAATGAAAGATTTCGCCCTTGGAAACATTACGACCTCCTATACGATGGGGTCATCTGTTAAAGGGGCAACGGTCTACACGGGCTTTCAGACTGGGGCCATCACACCAGGGTCGGCATTTCATGACCATCCACTTTTCTTAGCTGGTGCAAATCCCAAAAAATCTTATAGCCCTTTAGGGTATGTAACCGATGTCACCGCTTTAAAGAAATCGTCGAATGTCTATATGTTCATGACGGCAATCAAAATTGGCGGTGGGCATTATGTTCCAAATCAGCCGCTAGGAATTAATCGAGAAGCATATGCGATCATGCGAAATCATTTTGCTCAATTCGGATTGGGTGTACGTACCGGCATAGACCTGCCTAATGAGTCTGTCGGATTTAAAGGAATAGATACTACAACAGACGGATTGCTGCTGGATTTATCGATTGGGCAGTATGATACATATACTCCAATGCAATTGGCACAATACGCATCGACGATTGCAAATGGCGGTAAAAGGCTTGAGCCACATATGGTCAGGGAAATCAGGAATCCTTCTGACCAACACCAAGAATTGGGTAGCGTTTTTAAAACAATGAGTCCCAAAGTGTTAAACGACTTAGGCGGGAAAGACGTTTGGATTCAACGTGTCCAGGAAGGATTCAGACAGGTTGCCCAGGAGCCAGGCGGGACGGCATATAAATATTTCGGCGGTAAATCTTACCGTGCGGCAGCGAAAACGGGTACTGCCGAAGCCTTTTACGACGGACCGCGAAGAAATCAATATAGTGAACCAGTCCCGACTATCAATCTAACACTTGCAGGTTATGCACCTCACAATAATCCGGAAGTGGCATTCTCTGTCGTCGTGCCATGGGTGTATCAAGGCAAGCCCTCTGATGATATCAACAAACGTATCGGGCGGGACGTAATGGACGCCTACTTTAAATTGAAGGAAAAAAGAGCAAAAGGTGAATCTGATGCAGATAAGGCAGTAGAAAGCACCCAATGATGTTTACAAAAAAAGGCCTGCTCAATATACGAGCAAGCCTTTTTTGATGCTTCCTTTATTCAAGCTTTTGAACGAATTCCTTATAAAGAGCTCTGAGTGCATCTCCCCTGCTGATGATGCCGACGACTTTATCATTTTTGTCCACGACGGGGATTTTCTTGAAATGATGCTTGGAAAGGACCTTTATCAATTCATCTAACGGATCTTCGGGGGAAAGCTTTGTTATCCTTTTATTTTTAATGATTTGTGAGACTTTATCATGCATTTTGGATGTAACCTTTTCATCCAACACTTCACCGGGAAGAACCGTAATGTAGGTGAAATATCCCATGATGGCTTCCTCAGCAGGTGTCAAATAACGGAGGATATCCCCGTCCGTCACCATTCCCAATAGCTTATCTTGTTCATCCACAACGGGGACCCCGCCCACTTTATTTTCGATTAAGATCCGCAGAATTTCCTTTAATGTAAAATCAGGACGGGCTACGTAGACTTCCCTTATCATGAAATCCTTAACTAACATATTACCACCCCTTTTTTAAGTTTGTACGTTCTGTATTCATCTCTCCTCTATTAATACCCTTACTTACTCTATTTAAAAACCCTTGCCGCCTGAACTGCCTTTTTCCAGCCATCATATAAATCCTTCCGTTCCTGTTCTTCCATCTCGGGTTCGAATTTCTTATCGACTGCCCATAGCTTTGAAATCTCTTCCTGACTTTCCCAATATCCGACAGCGAGTCCAGCCAAATACGCTGCGCCTAACGCTGTCGTTTCACTAATAACCGGTCTTTCGACTGGTACATTCAGGAGGCCGCTTTGAAATTCCATCAAGAAGTTGTTTTTGACAACCCCGCCATCGACCCTCAATGCCTTTAGGTTAATCCCTGAATCGACTTCCATGGCCTTAAGGACATCTTTTGTCTGGTAGGCCAGCGCTTCCAATGTTGCCCGGACGAAATGCTCCTTCGATGTCCCCCTTGTCAGTCCGAATATAGCTCCCCTGACATCACTATCCCAATAAGGGGTACCTAATCCAACAAATGCGGGAACTACATAGACACCATCGGCTGAAGTGACCCGCAAAGCATACTTTTCACTGTCTTTCGGATCATGCAAGAGTTTCAGCCCATCCCTTAACCATTGTATGGCCGAACCTGCGACAAAAATACTGCCTTCCAAGGCATATTGGACTTTTCCATTCAGCCCCCATGCAATCGTGGTCAACAGTCCATGCTCTGATTTCACTGCCTTTTCTCCTGTATTCATTAGCATGAAGCATCCGGTGCCATACGTATTCTTAGCCATTCCTTTTTCAAAGCATTCTTGGCCGAACAAAGCGGCCTGTTGATCTCCCGCTGCCCCGGCAATCGGGATTTCGTGCCCAAAGAAATGGTGTGGCGCTGTTTTCCCGTATATCTCCGATGAAGAGCGAACATCCGGAAGCATCGATCGCGGCACTTGCAGGATTTCCAGCAGCTCTTCGTCCCACTTCAGGTCATGAATGTTATACATCAGCGTCCTTGAAGCATTCGAATAATCGGTTACATGTGCTTTACCACCCGAAAGTTTCCATATCAGCCACGTATCAATCGTACCAAACAATAAGTCTCCGTTTTCAGCCTTTTCCCGTGCCCCATCTACATGGTCGAGAATCCATTTCACCTTTGTACCGGAAAAATAAGCATCAATCAACAAACCGGTTTTTTGCAAAAATAAGTCTTCGAGACCCTCATCCTTCAATTGCGTGCAAATTTCGCTCGTCTGCCGGGATTGCCAGACGATGGCGTGATGGATCGGCTGACCTGTTTCCTTATCCCATACCACGGTCGTCTCCCGTTGATTCGTTATGCCAATTCCAGCGATCTGTTCAGGCTTTACATTCATTTCCGATAGACAGGAAGCGATTACCGATAGGATGGAACCCCAAATTTCATTGGCGTTATGCTCCACCCATCCAGGATTTCTGAAATATTGGGTGAATTCCTTTTGGGCAATATGCAAAACTTCCCCGCTTTTATTAAATAAAATGGCCCGGGAACTTGTCGTTCCCTGGTCCAATGATAATATGTAAGTCTCCATGGCTGTCTCCTCCTGCACTTAAGAAAAGGTTCATTCCCGCTTAAGTGTCATGCTGTTTTTCTTCCTACATTTTACTAGATATACCCGTGAAAACAAAAAATATATAAATTACGGCGAAAAATTGAAAAATATTGGCAGGTTAAGAGTTTATCTTTTACAATGAAAATAAGATTGATAGGAGGAATGGAAAATGAATAACCATGAAATAGATTTTAAATTATATGGAGATGACATGCAGTTTGTTGAAGTGGAATTGGATCCTCAGGAAACGGTAATTGCCGAAGCTGGAAGTTTAATGATGATGGAAGATCAAATCAAGATGGAAACCATCTTTGGCGATGGGTCTTCGAATGGTGACAGCGGAATGATGGGTAAGCTATTCGGTGCCGGGAAACGGCTCCTTACTGGTGAGAGTCTTTTCATGACGGCTTTTACGAATGAAGGACGAGATAAAAAACATGTTTCATTCGCCTCGCCTTATCCAGGTAAAATCATTCCGATGGATTTAAGCGAGCTCGGCGGGAAAATCATTTGTCAAAAAGACGCATTCCTGGCGGCAGCGAAAGGCGTTTCAGTCGGAATTGAGTTTCAAAGAAAGATAGGGGCAGGCTTCTTTGGCGGTGAAGGCTTCATCATGCAAAAACTTGAAGGAGATGGAATGACCTTCGTTCATGCCGGCGGCACGATCCATAAAAAAGAATTGGCTGCAGGAGAGATATTACGCGTCGATACAGGATGTTTAGTAGCAATGACTAGCGGGGTAGATTATAATATTGAAGCTGTAAAAGGCGTGAAAACCGCTTTATTCGGAGGCGAAGGTTTATTCTTTGCAACATTAAAAGGACCCGGAACCGTCTGGGTGCAATCTTTGCCATTCAGCCGGCTTGCAAGCCGGGTATTTGCTGCAGCGCCGCAAAATGGAGGATCCTCCGAAGAAGGCAGCGTAGCTAGAGGCTTATTCAATTTATTCAACGATAAATAAGAACCGGACCAATGGCTGCCATCATGGCAGTCATTGATCTCTTTTGAAAAGGATGGGTAGCTACATGCAGCTTGTTAAGTGGTCCTACATGAGACGCTATAATATCAAGGCAATTTTTGATCAATTTCCGAATTCGCCTGTTATTTTCCGAAAAATAAGTGATTACTATTTTGTTTATACCATTCACTGGACAGCTGCCGATGGCCCAATCGGCATAAAAGAGCTTGAAGAAATGGAACAGTTGCTCAACCGTGAACTCGGGACTGAACTGCAATATCTTTATCGAAAAAAATGAGATTACTCCTCGTACATCATTTTTCTTGTCATGCCTCCATCGACGATAAGATCCGCACCCGTAACGAAATCATTTTCCGATGCCGTCAAATAAAGACAGGCCCTTGCAATATCTTCAGGTTTGCCAACCCGATTGGAAAAATGCTGCTGGTGATCTTTATCCCTCAGCGATTCATAATCTCGCGTTTCAATCCATCCCGGAGAAATCGAATTGACCGTAATTTTCTCTTTTCCTAAAGAAGCGGCAAGTGCATGTGTCAGTGCTTTGATCCCCCCTTTTGTCGCTGCATAGGATTCCGAATCAGGCTCAGACATCATCGCTCTGGTTGATGCCAAATTGATGATTGCACCTCCCGTTTCATTTTTCCGCATCGATTCTGCCGCAGCCCGGGAACAAAGGAAAACACTGCGCAAATTCGTATTCATCATATCGTCCCATTCCTCAATCGTCAGGTCATAAAGCGATTTGAATAATGCCTTTCCTGCATTATTGATTAATATATCAATGGTCTTATATGTTTTTAGAGTTATATCCATCAAATGTTGGATGTCAGCTTCCTTGCGTACATCCGTTTTGACGAATATGGCTTCATGACCGTTACTTTTGAGCTCTTCCACATACAGCTGACCTTCCCGCTCGTCCAAATCTGCGAGAACGACTGAAGCGCCGCTTTCTGCATATCCCTTTGCCACGCCTCTCCCTATACCATTCGAAGCGCCTGTTACAATCACCGTTTTATTTTTGAAACCCATTTTCCCATCCTCACTTTCATAGATTTGTCCCTATCATAATATCCAATTCGCTTCACTTCAAACAATTTCCTATCATCAATAACCTGCAGGACCCTTATATTTCTCTAGCTGCCCTAAAGTGATGTATGATAGATAGTAACAGCAAGAATGAACCAGAGTGAACGGCAATCCGCTATTATCTTTCTTACGGTGTAAAAAACTTATATTGGAGGAATGTAAAAATGGACTTATTAAAAAATGTGTTTTCTTTAGGATTAGGTGCTGCCGCTGCTACAAAAGAGCAAATTGAAAAAGCAGTGGACTCTCTTGTCAAAAAAGGCGATATCAGCAAAGAAGACTCCAAGGTCCTTTTGAAGCAATGGGTCGAAAAAGGGGAACAAGCCCAAAAGCAGCTGGATGATTCCGTCAAGGCCAAAGTCAATCAAGCGCTCAATGGCCTAAACTTGGCAACTAAAGAAGAAGTTCAGGAATTGGAGCGCCGTATCGTAATTTTGGAGAAACAAAACCAAAACTTACAATCGTGACAGGAGGTACTTGAATGTTTCGCAAGCGACTGAAACACGCACATCGTTACCAGGAAATCATTAATGCCTTCTTGAAAAATGGTTTCGGTTACTTCATCTATCGCCTCGGATTATCCGAGAGCAAAGCGGGATCGAAACTCCAACCCGATGAAAACCTGAACCTCCGCTCAATCGGAGAGCGGCTGCATACGATATTACAAAGCTTGGGACCTACATTCATTAAACTTGGTCAGATTGCTAGTACGAGGCGTGATTTCGTTCCGGACGAAATCGTCCGCGAACTTGAAAAGCTACAGGACCAGGTCACCCCATTTCCATTTGATAGGGTTCGCAAAATTGTTGAAGCAGAATTGGGTGATTCTTTGGAAAACATTTTTCTTGAATTCCATGAAAAACCACTGGCAACCGCTTCGATTGGGCAGGTCCATACGGCACGGCTTCCGTCGCAGGAAGTCGTAGCAATCAAAGTGCAGCGGCCCGATATTCTGCCGACTGTGGAAACAGATTTGGAAATTCTCGACGATTTGGCAAGACTTATGGAAGCACGGATATCTTGGGCAAGACGCTACCAAATAAGAAAAATGATTGATGAATTCGCTAAATCACTCCGCGCAGAACTCGATTATAACTCCGAGGGTCGAAACGGGGAAAGAATAGCCAAGCAATTCATCGATGATCAAGGGTTTAAGGTACCGAGGATCCATTGGGAGTATTCCACAAAAAGGGTCCTGACGATGGATTTCATTCAAGGAATTAAGATCAATCATTATAAACAGCTTGATGATGAAGGGTATGATCGCCGGCAAATCGCGGAAAGATTAGCGAACTCCATGCTACATCAAATATTGATCGATGGCTTTTACCACGGAGATCCCCACCCAGGCAATATCCTCATTTTGCCTGGGAATGTCGTCGCACTTATGGATTTCGGAATGGTGGGACGTTTGGAGGAAGAAACGAAGTATCAGTTCGCCTCGCTTGTCATCAATCTGAAACGCGGAAGCACTAATGGATTGATCAAGACGCTTTCAGATATGGGCCTCCTGACGGACGAAATCGATATGGCCCCATTAAAGGGGGATATTGATGAACTGCGAAATAAATACTATGATATCCCATTGAGCCAAATCAGCTTAGGCGGAGCAGTCAATGACCTGTTCACGGTTGCCAATCGGCACCAAGTCCAAATCCCTCCCGAATTCACGATGCTCGGCAAAGCTCTGCTTACCATGGAGGCGATTGTCGAAGGACTAGATCCGAACTTCAGCATTATGAAGGCAGCTGAACCTTTTGGGGAAAGGCTTTTTAAGGAACGCTACAATCCAAAAAATATTGCGAAGAACGCCTGGAATCAATTCATCGAGTCTGCTGAAGCCATTGCCGAACTACCCAAGGATATCAGGGAAGTAACAGGTATCATTAAAAAAGGGAAATTGCGGCTCGATATCAATATTCCTGAACTTCAAGTTTTTTTACATAAGCTAGATCAAATCTCGAACCGGCTGTCTTTCAGTATTATCCTGCTTGCATTCAGCATAATCATGGTCGGTCTCATTATCGGCTCTGCAATAGGCGGGGAAACCTTGATTCTTTGGAAAATACCGGTTATCGAAATTGGATTTGTCGTCGCAACCCTGATGTTCTTACTTATGCTCTACACCATTTTCAGATCCGGAAAAATGTAAACTTACGAATAAGGGGTTCGGATTGGTTTCATCCCGAACCATGAAACGTTTTTTTGTGGGTTTATGAAATTTGAGCATTGCCTCCAGGCACTATCTTTCCGCGGGCGGTCCGCCCTCGGCGCTACTGTTGGCGGAAAGGGAGCGGATTTCTGAAAACAAGTTTGCCTACAATATGAAGGGAAACCCCATTAGTAAGGGGTTCCCCTTTTTTATGATTTCATTGGTTATTTATCCGACGTTCATATGAAACAGCATACGCACTATGGCGAAAATGCAAGATTCGGTCTTCCGAGCACTCGATTCCTTCAGGTATATTGGTTGGATCAAACATTAAATGATCTTTAAACACTTCCGATTTTTTGGAGACCTTTAAATGCCCGATCGTGATTACCTGTTTATCTTCCGACCAAGCTGTGGTCGGATCGTCAGTCGGGTCATTTTCCCCTCCTATTTGTATGTTCAATTTAAAGCCCAACGGACCTTGCTTGAGCCTCTCTTCCATTTCTTCATCCAGATACTCTGGCGAATGCTTGGCTACCTCCCTTTTTTCTAGCATACTAAGGCCGGCATCAGGTACCCACTCATACTTAATGGCCTGCCGCCTTCCTTCCGCGTTAATGAAATAGAATGCATGTATGGAGTAATATTGACACGTTGAGAAACTGGCTGGAGAACGCATTTCTTTAAGCATTTGCAGGCTTGCCTTGCTTTCAGGGTATTGCCACAGGATTTTTGCAAGCTCTTTCAGATTGGGGAAACCCTCTTTTGCAGATTTGAAAAAGTCAGCAATATCAACAAACGCTTCCGGTGTTTTCGCAAAGAATAACGGAATGGTCACAGTAATAAGATCTGACACCTCTCCATTCGGCAATTGAAACTTGACGGCCATGCCCTTTACAGGGGAAATGGCATCAGGATGGCTTGGAATCGGCGAGCTATTTGAAAACCGAATGATCACCGGCACGGCTTCATTCTGAAGATGCGAAGCCACCGTTAATGAGGACGCTTTTCCGTTTGGAGTAAAAACTCCCTCATAAACATATCCCCTTGCATGCGCACGCCGATAACCAGGATGTGTTCCAGCTACATTTTCAATCACATTGACTGCTTCTCTTGCTAGTTCAGGTTTAAAGTCGTCAGTGCCTTCCATGATACCTCACCCCACCTTTTCAGATTCGAATCCATTATTACATGTACCCCTTATTCCATTAGCTTATTCAGGTTCTTTCATGAATCCCGAAAGCATTGATCGCTAAAAAACACCTGGAAATATCCAGGCGCTGCACAAATCATGTAATAAAAGTTTTTTCTATATCGCTTTCCATTTCGAAGGGAGCTTCGACCGACTCAAAACGCTATTCGACATTTCAATCACGGTAAATTATCCGTTTTATTGAAAAAGAACCAAAACTAAACTTTCTTTCATTCAACATGAACAGCAGTGCCATAAGCATTGATATCACAAGTACAAAAGGCAATAGAGAGGATGGTCGATGAAACCCCAAACACTATTATCCGAAAGGAATAACATAAATACTCATTCCTGTTCCCGCTCCACCTGTGAAAGGATGACATGGGTAACGGTTGCAGCAAAAGGAATCGTCCGATTGATGAATTCCTCCACTTCTTCAAGGCTCTCACTGTGGATTTTCAGCATAAAGCAAGCCTGCCCAGCAATTCGATAACAAAAGTCAACATTCGGCACCTTGGAGATATACTTTTTGAATTTCTCATATTCCCCATTTTTTATCGTTGCTTCCACGATACACTCAATCGGGAAACCGATCTTTTTATGATCAATCTCGGCAACATACCCTTTAATGATCCCGAACGACTCCATTTGACGTACCCGTTCTGCAACGGTGGGGGCGGAAAGGTTTACTTTCTTTGCCAATTCCCTCATGGAAATTCGGCTATTCATCGTTAATTCAGCAAGGATGCTCTGGTCTTTTTCATCTATTTTCATTTTACTATTATTCCCCTTCTTTTCTTTACATTTATTAATTATTCAATCAAAATGATTTACAAACGGAATTAATATTCCTGGTTTTTTATATTAGGATTATCTCAAAGGGGAGATGTTCATGACAAGAATAAAAAAATCATCGCAGGGATCCAGTCCGTTTCAAAGATTATTTCATTCTGAAGATATTTCGCATAAATGGTCGGACCTGTCAGATTGCATATCTGCAGATGGAAAACTTTCAAAGAAGTTAAAGGAAAACGTCAGAAGGGTGCTGGCATTCGGTAATGGCTGCTCATACTGTCAGGCAAAAGGGATTCCACTAAAGCCGGAAGATATGAAAGAAAGCTATGCAATCGCCTTTGCGGAAGTATTCCTCATGCAACGTGAAAAAACGGAGGAAAAGTTTTTCCAAGTATTGAAGGAGGCATTCAGTGATGAAGAGATTTCTGAACTAATGGCATTCATTTGTTTTACGACGGCCCAGCAATATTTCGGGGCTTTGATGGATTTATAACAACGCAAAAAAAGGAACAGGCATTCCGCCTCGTTCCTTTTTGTAAAGAAACCCAGATTCCAATCTTCATTAGTCTCCGTCCGAACCCATTTACCAGGATCAGTTGAGCTACCACCTAAGATTTCGCACCATGATCCTCCATTTCATTGATCCTTGGAAGAATGGAGCGGGAAGGTACCGGGGATGTCAAAACCACGGATGTATTCAGATGTCCATAGGGTATTAATCGATCTATTAGTATTCTCATGCTGTCCATATCAGCCAGAGCGGCTTTCAAAAAATATCCAACTGTTCCTGTTACACGATGGCACTCGATAATGTCTAAATCATTTTTCACCAATTGCTCAAAATCGGAAACAGGAACCTTAAGTTCACTCACCTGAATGAACACAAGTACACCCCTTCCTATTGCCAGAGGTGAAACCCTCGCACTGAACCCTTCGATGATCCCTTTTTCTTGCAGGCGATACATACGTTCAGAGATGCTAGGTCGACTGAGAGCCAATTTTTTCGATAGTTCACTAATCGTAATGCGTCCATCCATTTGTAAAAGTTCCAGTAAACTGACATCTATTTCATCCATGAAGCAACCACCTTTCATAATGAAGGAATATAAGCTTATATTTCTTTAAAATGTTGTATGGATAGCGAAAAATACATTCTTTTTTGTATGTAATTTTAACAGTTAATATTCTATCATTAAAATAATCAAATAGAAAAAGAAAATTCAGAATTTACCAAAGGGAGGAACCTGCATTGACCTTTACGAAAATCCCGGTTCGACAAAACATCGAAAGCATTAGCCCATATGTTTCCGGCAAGCCAATTGAAGAAGTGCAACGTGAACTTGGTCTTGAAACGATCGTTAAATTGGCATCCAATGAGAATCCATTCGGTTGCTCAACTCTAGCAAAGGAAGCCATGCTTACTGAAATGGAGCACACCTCCTTTTATCCTGAAGGTATGGCACCTGCATTAGCTGAAAAGCTGGCAAGGAAATTGAATATCAATAAAGATCATATCATTTTAGGCAATGGATCTGATGAAGTGATACGTTTGTTAACAAGAACCTATATCCAACAATATGATGAAGTCATCATGGCTGATGTGACATTTCCACGGTATGAAACGAATGTATTGATTGACGGTGGCACACCTGTAAAAATACCTCTTATTAATGGTGTACATGACCTGCAGGGTATGTATGATGCCATAACAGAAAAAACTAGAATGATATTTGTTTGTAATCCCAATAATCCGACAGGAACGATCGTTCAAAAAGAAAAGTTACGCACTTTTATCGAGAAGGTCCCGAAACATATTTTACTGATTGTTGATGAAGCATACTATGAATATGTCGATGATGCAGAATATTTAGAAACCTTACCACTTCTTAATATGCATTCAAACCTGGTTATCTTGCGCACTTTTTCAAAGATTTATGGACTGGCTGCATTAAGGATTGGATACGGTTTAATGGATGCTTCCATCATACAAGAGCTAGTTAAAGTGAAGGAACCCTTCAATACCAATCGTTTAGCACAGGCTGCGGCATTCGCTTCCCTCGACGACCATCCATTTGTTGAGAAATGTGTTCGTAAGAATGGAGAAGGAAGAAGATATTTAGAAAACGAACTAAGCAAGATGGGTTTAACATTCTTCCCTTCACATGCCAACTTCTTGATGGTCAAACTGACCCATCCTGGCAGGGATATTTTTGAAAAGTTATTAATTCAAGGTGTCATCATCCGTTCCGGTCATTTGCTAGGCTATGAAAATACTATCCGCGTGACCATCGGCACTCCACTTGAAAATGAGAGGTTCATAACCTCCTTACAACATATAATCAATTAAACTTCAGGTACATGAACGATCGAAATGAAGTTGCAGTATATCGAAGGTTATAAATAAAAGATACGACATGGACGCCTTTGTTCATGTCGTATCTTTTCCATGGATTTATTTAGCAATATCCTTTTCTACTATAGTTGTTTCCTGTTCATCCACACTTTTAAATTTAAAAATCGAAATCGAGATTAATGCAGCCAACACTATAAGGCAAGCAATGATACTGATCCGATTCTGTTCACTGAACACGAACGTGACACAAATGATACTTAAGGTGATTACAGCAAACAAGGTTACATATGGAAAGCCCCACAATTTAAAACTCGGAGCTTTAGGATATGAATTGCGAAGTTTTAGCTGCGCTAAACAGATGCTGATCCATACAAGTGATACTACAAAACCCGGAAACGCCATTAATAAAGTAAATGCCTTGTCCTGTGCAACATAAGTAATCATGGAACCGGCGATCAAGACAAATGCACTTAATATCAAACTATATAAGGGAACGCCATTTTTAGATACATAAGAGAACGACTTGGGTGCTTCCCCTTCTGCAGCTAAAGAATGCAGCATGCGAGTACACCCATAGATTCCAGAGTTAGCGGCAGATAAGACGGCCGTAATCAAAATGAAATTCATGATATGTGCAGATCCCTGAAAACCGGACATTGACAAAACTTGTACAAACGGACTTGCCTGGTCACTAATTTCGTTCCAAGGAATCAAACCGCAGATTACAAGTATCGGTAAGGTGAAAAATAATACGACTCTCCAAATATAGTTTTTAATGACCTTCGGCAAAATGCGTTCTGCATCCTTTGTTTCCGTTACCGTCACCCCTATTAACTCGGAACCGCCATACGAGAACATAACGATCAGTAATGCCGAAAAGATGGACATCCACCCATTTGGGAAAAACCCTCCATGCCCTGTGAAGTTATGCAGATAATTAGATCCGCCGCTTGGGATGACTCCAAATAAAATACAGGCTCCCAGTATAATGAATACGATGATCATTGTAATCTTAATGCCAGCAAACCAAAATTCGAATTCACCATAATTTTTAACATTCATCATGTTAACTCCAATGATGAATGCCGCACACCCTAAACTTAATATCCATAGCGGGATCGCTGGGAGCCAATACTGCAAGAAGCTTCCTGCCACCACTACCTCAATGACACATACGGACAGCCACATGAAACAATACATCCAGCCTACGATGAATGAAAAGCGCTTACCGAATGCTTTCTGAACGAAACCTTTCATATTAGTATTTGGATAGACGATTGCCATTTCTGCTATAGCACCCATGACTACAAGCAGCAATAATCCTGCAAAAATATAAGTGAATATGACTCCTGGCCCTGCTAACGATATGGTTTCGGCACTTCCTTTAAAAATACCAGTACCTATTGCCCCTCCCATTGCCATCATGCTAATATGCCGCGGCAATAATCTCTTTTGCAGTGACCCACCATTTGAATCCATTACATTTGCCTCCTTCATTCCATGATTTCTTTGTATAAAAAATTAAACCCATTTCAATCGTTGAATGGCGAATAGATAAATTATCCCATCAACCGTAATGGTTTAGGAGGGGAAGGATGCAAAGCCTTCTTGAAAAATCTTCTCATACCACCAAAGTAAAAATGATATCAATATGCCGTTAGTTTTACAAGAGGAATCATTGCAGGCTAAAATTACTACTGTTTGGTCAAACGCCGGGTCTGATCTTCGGAATGGAGTGAATTTGCTGATAGCCTTGCCTTATCGGGGCCAATGACAGGTTTCTGACTCCAAAAAAAATACACTCTAATCGGGGACTACATTGGTAATCCCCATGTCTTTACATTTTTACCTTAATTATTTACGATGTGAATCGCATGTCCCAAAACTGCCTCAGCCGCTTCCATCCACCCTTCAGTCAAAGTTGGATGTGGATGCATGCTGAGGGCTATATCTTCGACCCGAGCCGCCAGCTCCAGGGCAAGGACCCCTTCACCTATAAGGTTGGAAGCATCAGCACCTACCATATGCATTCCGAGCAATATGTGGCTATTAGCATCCACGATCACTTCAGCAAAACCCTCTGTTTCATTCGTTGCAAGCGCCCTTCCGTTGGCACTGAACGGAAATTTGCCGATCTTGACGCTGTATCCCTGTTGTTCAGCTTCTTCACGGCTTAAACCAACCCCAGCTATTTGTGGGTCCGAGAAGATTACATAGGGAACATAAGGTGAGTCAACGGCACTTGGCACCCCCCCTATCACTTCAGCTGCCACGATTCCCTGCTTGGTCGCTCGATGTGCAAGAGCCGGACCAGGTGTAGTGTCACCGATGGCAAAGATGTGCGGCACATTTGTACGGCATTCTATATCCACTGCTATATGCCCTTTTTCACTAACCGTAACTCCAGCCCGATTCAGGCCAATTTCTTCAGTGTTAGGTATCCTGCCAATTGTAACCAGGGTCTTTTCGCTCACGACCACTTCCGTCCCCTTTTTTTCAGAGGACACATGAAGGTGTACTTGACCATCCACTACACTCGCCTTTTCTACCCTCGAGGATGTCTTGATATTCATTCCAAGCTTCTTGGCATTCCGGGTGACTTCCTTTACCAGGTTTTCAGCAACTTGTGGGAGTATGCGATTGGCCATCTCAATAATGGTCACTTTAGTACCTAGCTTTGCAAATGCCATACCTAATTCAATTCCGATATATCCTCCTCCAATGATCGACAGGCTTGAAGGAACTTCCTGCAGCTGCAAAGATGATGTTGAATCCAATATATATTCTCCATCGACTTTAATGAAGGATGGAATGAAAGGTCTGGACCCAGTCGCAATAATTGCCTGTTCAAACTTGTAGGTTTCAAAATCGCCATCGGTTTCGACTCCAATACGGTCATCAGATAAAAAGGTTGCTTGACCTTTAACCACCGTCACTCCATTTTCCTTACACAAATGGGCAATACCTTGATTCAACTGAGAAGTGATGCCCGCTTTCCACTCCTGCCAAACTCCCAAGTCCATAGTCGTTCTTTCCTGAGATAGCCGGATTCCCATTTTCCCTAAATCGTTAAGCCTTTGGTATTGATCAGCTGCGTGAATTAATGCCTTTGAAGGTATACAGCCCCGATTAAGGCAAACCCCGCCCAGCTTATCCTTTTCAACCAGCACGACCGATTTCCCTAACTGGCCGAGACGGATTGCCGCAGCATATCCTCCCGGACCTCCTCCCATGATGATAACATCCGTCTCTACAGCAACTTCCCCTACTACCATTTATCTCATCTCCACAACTAAACGAATTGGATTTTCCAGCAATTCTTTGATTCTATTGGTAAAATGCACCGCTGTTACCCCATCAATCAAACGATGATCGAAAGAAAGAGACATATTCATCATTAAACGGATAACACCTTCCAAATCGCGAACGACCATGCGATGTTCCATTTTATGCAAAGCTAATATGGCCGCTTCCGGATAGTTAATGATCGGGGTCGCGTGCATCCCTCCGATTGGTCCTACATTGCTTATGGTAAATGTACTGCCTGTGATTTGATCTATGCTCAACTTCCCTTCACGGGCTTGGGCTGCCAATTGCCTGATTTCATCAGCCAGTTCGAAAATGGTTTTTTGATCGGCATGTTTTATGACTGGAACAATGAGACCCTCTTTTGTATTCGTCGCAATCCCAATATGATAATAATTCTTCAGGATGATTTCTTTGGTCTTTTCATCAATTGAAGCGTTTAATGTTTTGAACTCCTTTAAGGCGATGACAATGGCTTTAACGAAAAATGGCAAGAAAGTCAATTTAATATCCTTATCATCGGAGTACTCCTTTAATTGATTTTTAAATTCCTTCAATCGGTCCATTTCCAATTCATCTACATGGGTTACATGAGGAATGGTCGAAACAGACTTTACCATATGTTCAGCGATTTTTTTACGAATGCCTTTAAGCGGAATCCGCTCTTCCCACTCATTCTCCACTCCTTTTGCCTGGATGGCATCCTTCATCGGGGCCATCTCTTGAACAATCTTGTCATCATGCTGATTGGCATTTTCCCGTGTAATCGAGTTATTTTCTTTAAACTGCTTCAAGTCACTTTCGGTAATTCGCCCAGCCGGACCGGAGCCTTTAACCTTCTCGATATCAACCTTCATTTCCCTCGCCATTTGACGCACGAATGGCGTTGCCAACGCACGCACTGCCTCATGATGCGGTTTAGTCGTAATATGCTCTGCATTTACTTTTACATCATCAGATCGCACGACTTGGATTTCTTCTTCAATAATGCCTGTATCCGTAGCTGGCATATCGTTCTCTTCTTGAATTGTGAATATAGTGGTTCCCACTTCCACGATATCCCCTTCGGAAAAAAATATTTTCCTGACCACTCCCGCTGCGGGAGCAGTCAATTCCGCATTGACTTTATCCGTTTGCACTTCAACAATGGGTTGGTCCTGTTTTACCGCATCCCCTTCTTTGATGAGCCATTGGATAATTTCCCCTTCATGCATCCCTTCCCCTACATCAGGAAGTTTAAATTCCAACATGCGACTTCCTCCTTCTCCCTTAATCATCAATTAAAATGATATCGTTTCGACTATTCCTTGTTTTACACGGTCAACAGTCGGTAAATAATGATCTTCTATTGTAAAAGGCGGAACCGGTACATCAAATCCTGTTACACGCTTAATCGGCGCTTTCAGGTAAATAAGAGCTTCATCATTAATGATGGAGATAATCTCCGCACCTAATCCGGCAGTTTTATGGGCTTCATGGACGATTAATGCACGACCTGTCTTTTTAATGGACTGCACGATCGTATCCCTATCTAAAGGGTATAATGTTCGAAGATCGACCACTTCACACTTCCAGCCTTTTTCTGCTTCAATCTTTTTCGCGGCATTCATTGCCTCTCTTAACATGGCCCCCCATGCAAAAATGGTCAGGTCGCTTCCTTCCTTGACCACTTTTGCTTGACCGATTGGTATTCGGTACATTTCTTCGGGAACTTCTTCCTTAAAAGCCCGATATAATTTAGTCGGTTCCAAAAAAATCACCGGATCAGGATCTTCGAGCGCAGAAATGAGCAGCCCTTTTGCGTCATATGGATTACTGGGTGCAACCACCTTTAAACCCGGAGTATGTGCAAAGAAGGTTTCAACACTTTCGGAATGAAGTTCAGGACCCCTGATTCCGGCACCATATGGCGTGCGGATTACGAGGGGCACCCCAAATTGCCCACGAGTACGATACCTCATACGGGCAGCATGGGAAACTAGTTGCTCGAATCCCGGATAAATAAAGGCGAGAAACTGGATCTCTACTATGGGCAGCATTCCGTTAAGGGCTAAACCAATGGCAGAGCCGATGATTCCGGATTCAGCTAATGGCGTATCCACAACTCGATCTTTTCCATACTTCTCATAAAGCCCTTCAGTCGATCGGAAAACTCCGCCATTCACTCCAATATCCTCACCCAAGATCATCACGCGATCATCATGACCCAGCATTTGGTCCAGCGCTTCCGTAATAGCCTGGAGCATCGTTAAATTTTTGCCCATTATTTCTTCCCGCCTTTCCTTAAGATTTGGTTCAATTCCTGCTTCTGTTCCTTTAGATGCCATGACTCCCCGGCATATACATGGTTAAACATTTCGAGCGGGTCGGATTTCGGATACCCTTCGGCTTTTTGAAGGTGAGCATCAATCAATTCGTTGAATTGTTTTAAAACCAATTCCTCCTGCTTTTCATTCCAGTGACCCTCTTTATTCAAATACTTTCTAAGACGTGTAATGGGATCCCGGTTTTCCCTCCAGAACGTTGAAACTTCGTCCTGATCGCGATATATGTTCGGATTGTCTGCAGTAGTATGGGCTCCATAGCGAAAGGTAATCGCTTCAATTAATGTAGGTCCTTCCCCTTTAAGCGCTCTTTCGACAGCCTCCTTTACAGTCAGCCATACTGCGAAAATATCATTTCCATCCACTCGGACCCCATGAATGTCATAAGCAGCAGCCCGCTGGGATATTGTTTTGGATGCCGATTGCTTTTCAAAAGGCACACTTATCGCGTAGCCATTATTTTGGCAGAAAAAGATTGTTGGGGTTTTATAAACGCCAGCAAAATTCAGTGCCTCATGAAAGTCCCCTTCAGAAGTGGCTCCATCACCAAAATAAGCAATGCTAACATTCTTTTCGCCTTTAATCTTACTTGCCCAAGCCGTTCCAACTGCATGAACCATTTGAGTGGCAATGGGAACACTTGGAGGCAATATCCTTTTTCCTTCTGGACAAATTGAGCCATCAAAATGCGCCATCCAGTATAGGAAAACACGGTATAATTCCTGCCCATGAATGATTGCCGCTCCATGATCACGGTATGTGGGAAACATCCAATCCCCTGCTGACAACGCTAAAGCGCTTCCTGCCTGGGATGCCTCCTGTCCTTCGAAAGGTGCATAAGTTCCAATCCTGCCTTGGCGCTGGAGATTAATTGATTTTCGGTCAAATGTTCTGAGCAGGAGCATGCTCTCATACATCTTTAACATCAGTGATTTATCGATTTTCCCATCAATCGTTTCAATGATTTCCCCATCAGGAGTCAATACACGAAACATTTCCGGCTCATCTTCATTTGAATACGCTTTCATTATTGGGTTTCCCGTCTTTTCCATATCATTTCTCCCCTTAAGATAGATTTGTTTCGCAAACTTACCAAGGTTTTGAACAGTCATGAAATAACAGCCCAAAATGTTTTTATTGGTCTTTATGTCTGTGATTAAATGCTGTTTCATAAACTACATTTCCTTATATAAAAGGATAATACATCCAAGTTTTTAATAATATGTTAAATAGAATGAATTTCTTGCATATTACCTTTATTTAGAATATGTTTTCTGATACTTCACCTTCATTTTGAAAATGAGAACCGTTAATGTGAAATTTTCATCGAAAATCACCAGAAAACCTACCAATTGTTGGATATGCTTCGATCGATTCAAGTCATTTCCTTGCTTGCAGCCTTGCAGGGGTTACCTTCATCCAAACAGTATCCAGCACAAAAAGACCCATTATATAATTATGGGTCTTTTTTGCATTTCATGATTGATGGGGTTATTACACGCACCGGAAATAGCTCCTGCCATATTTCCTTTTTCAGCTTCACCATATTAGAAAAATCTATTTTTCAAATGTTCCTTTAACAATTGCTTCACCATCTTTTACCATGGTCTGCCCCATCGCGATCACACTATTTATTTCTAAAGTTTTTTTCTTCATCATGATGATATCGGCGTCCTTACCTACCGCAAGCTGTCCCTTTGCAGAAAGTTTTAAAATGTTTGCAGGATTTTCCGTCACAACTCTTATGGCATCGGCAATTGTCACTCCATCCTCGAGGACCGCATCGACAACACAATCATATAAGGACATGCATGTACCAATGTTCAAACCGCGCAGGTTACCGCTGGCATCGAAGTCAGGCAGGCTTGCTTGTCCATCTGAAGTTATGGTGATCTGCCCGATTTCAACCCCTTCTTCCAGTGCCCTTTTTATTGCTGTACTTGCTTTGACCTCCCCTTCTTCAAGGAACTTCTGGATCGTACTTGTTGTAAAATCGATATACCCCCCGTTTTTTGCATATTCCACCCCTGCATTGAATAAATGCGGATTTCGGTTTATATGTGTAGGGTAAAACTGAGTGATCGGTATTTCCGTTGTCTCGACAACTTCTTCAATTACATCTAAATGATCTAGACTGTCGCCGACATGAATGTTGACGATACCGCTTTTCCCGGACAACAGACCTCCATTACGCGCTTGAGAGGCCAGTTTAGCCAGTTCAGCTGCAGTCGGCTGCGAAGAACGATGATCGGCAATGGCTATTTCGCCAACACCGATTATTTTTTCCACAAGAATCAAATCATCTTCGATCTTACCGGTTAACGTCTTGACTGGAACTTGATAGGAACCAGTCTGAACGAAGCAGCTAATTCCTTCTTCTTCAAGCGCTCTCGCTTTAGCAAGCAGTGCCGGCATCGTCCTTGTCGTTCCATCTGTTCCGATTACCCCTACCAATGTCGTTATACCCGCTAAAGTGGCATCTGTTAATTGGATTTCAGGAGTCCTCGTTTTAAAGCCCCCTTCCCCACCTCCGCCGATAATATGTACGTGTGCATCTATAAAACCCGGAGCCACGATTTGGCCACTCGCATCAATCACTTCCAATTCAACGAAATTGGCAGGTACATCAATCTTGTCCTCGATGAAGCCAATTTGCTTTCCAACCAAGAGGATATCTTTTTGGCCCATATATTCCGGACCATAAAGCTCCCCATTTTTAATAAGTGTGAGCATTTTACTTCTCCCTTCAAAAATAGAAATTTTCAAATAGGTTTCATAATCTTTTACTCGGGTAAATATACAACATGACCCGCTAACAATTACATAAAAAAGATCAAACATACTTGTTCATTTTAAAAGTTGTAGCTGAATTGACATCTTGATTATGCTTTTCCAAAAGTATAAAAACAAAAGGAGTAAACGACATGAATAAAGTGATTTCTTCTGACATTAACACAAATAAAAGATTATCCATGCGACAAATCTTGAACCTATATCAAGTTACAAAAGAATTTAAAGGGAATATATATTTTATCTCCAACCATAAATTGGTCGATGCCAAGAAACTTTCGACTTTCGTATCCTTTGTGCTCATTCTTCAAGAGTGTGCAACCATGAAAGTCATACTTGAAGGCGAGAATGTACATGCCATGCTAGAGAAAGTACAGGCTATTTGTAAAGAAAACGATGAAAGTGCATACGGTTTCCAATCCAACCAAACCGTTAATATTTAAATGATCCAAACTACGTTATGAAGAGGGTGTATAGAAATGAGAACCATTTTAATGGTGATAGGAGCAATTGTCGTTATCGGCATAATAGTAAATTTCATTTTTTAAGAACGACGAAATACTGTCAATGAATGACAGTTTCAAACTGTAGACAAACGCGAGTTTGCCTGCAGTTTTTTTCTTTTTAAAAAACGTTTCAGTTGTTTTCAGAAATCCGTTCCCTTTCCGCCGACTGTCTTCCAGAATTCGGCAGGAGTGTCGCAAATTTCTTCAATTTAATGAGGGTTTCATAAAACAGTTAAAAACCAATACACCTAATTTTGTTTTAAGATCATGCTTCAGGATGAGACCATCCCCCCTTTTACCGACAAACTGAGACTGTCAAATGCTTGACAGTCTCAGTTTGTTAATTTTATTTAAAGAGCGTGGCCATACTTCCCTTTCCTGAGAATCACCACGGAAGCTCCCAGTCCCTCCATTTATTCAAACCTTCCCGTATTTCATTTCCTTTATCAATCCAATATTGTCTCTTTTTTTCCTCTTCTTCCTTTTCCTGTTGCTCAGCTATATGTGTCTGTTGTTCAGCTATAAGCGGACCAATATCTTGAGCTTTAAAAGATTGAGCGGCTTGATTCTGTATAGCTTGCGACATTATTTTTTGAAAGATGAGTGCACTTCCCTGACTGCTGTGTGTCGTTAGATAATGTTTTTCATCCGTCTTATCATATCCAGCCCATACAGCACCGACCAGCGTAGGTGAATAACCGATGAACCATTGATCTTTAACCCCTGATATTCCTTCGATGGGAACTTGTGTGGAACCTGTTTTACCTGCTATTTCATAACCGGAAACAGCCGCGTTTTTCGCTGTACCATATTCCACTGTTCCAAGCAGCATGGCATTCATTTTGTCGACGGCGCCTACAGAGGTCACTTTGGTGCTTTTCTCTTTCCAGGCGGCTACCTCTTTTCCATCGGCATTTTCTATTCTTACAATGGCATGGGTTTCCATCCGTTCCCCTTCGTTGGCGAAAGCTGAAAAGGCTCCTGCCATCTGCAGCGGGGACACACCTTTTTTCATTCCTCCTAAAGCTATCGACAGGTTTCGATCATCCTTGTCATATGGAATCCCAAACCGCTTAAGTGAATCAAGCCCCTTATCGATTCCAATCTCATTCAATAGCCAAACCGTTGGTACATTCAAGGAATTCATCACCGCTTCATACATAGGCACTTCTCCTTTATATTCACCACTCAGGTTTGTTGGCTCATATTCACCGAAGCTCATTTTTTCATCCTTTAAAGGGGCAGTAATATCATATCCCTCTTCAACCGCTGGCGTGTAAACGACAAGCGGTTTAATGGATGAACCAGGAGACCGTGTCAGCTGGGTCGCCCGGTTATAACCCATGAATTGATGCATCCCTCTCCCACCGACAAGTGCCTTTATGCCGCCCGTTTCAGGATCAAGGAGGACAGACCCGCTTTGAACCAGTTCTTCTGTACTTGTTCCAACTGGAAAATTGGCATCATTCTCATACACAGCTTCTGTAGTCTGCTGCATGGATTGGTCCAAAGTCGTGTAAATTTTATACCCCTTTGAAAGCAGCTCCTCAAGCTTAATTCCATATTTACTCGATGCTTCCGATAAAACATGATCGACATAATAAGGATACTTACCTCTTAATGGATCGGTTTCCTTCTCCCCCATAAGAAGTGTCACCGAATCTTTTTTTGCAGCTGCTTCTTCATCTTTCGTCAAATAACCATGTTCCGCCATTCTCGAAAGAACCAAATCACGCCGCTTGACTGCCCCGTCTAAATTCTTGTATGGGTCAAGTTTGGATGGCAAGTTAATGACACCCGCCAGCAAAGCCCCCTCGGCAACGGTCAATTCAGAGACCTCTTTGGAAAAATATATATTTGCAGCCTTTTTGATTCCCCATGCCCCATGGCCAAAATAAACTTGATTCAAATACATTTCCAGAATTTCATCTTTTGTATATTGATTTTCAACTTCCTGGGCTAGAAAAAACTCTCCTATCTTCCTCTTAAGTGTTCGATCTGATTCAAGCATCGTGATTTTCACAAGCTGCTGGGTGAGCGTGCTCCCGCCTTCAACAACACTTCCTGCCTTCGCATTTTTAACCAAAGCCCGCAAAATCCCTTGATAATCTATGCCGTGATGTTCATAAAAACGGTGATCCTCAATGGAAACCACCGCTTGTTTCATATGTTCCGGTATTTCATCTATCGCAACACCTTCGGATTTATTTGCCGTGATCGTACTTGCAAGATTCCCATCCAGATCATATATTCCTGTCGGTTGCTGAAGAATATTTTCAAGATGGCTTATATCTGCTCCCTGCCTGAAATACAATAGTGAACCGGCGCCTAAAACCACAATCGCCAATATTATAATTAGACCTAATTTCACTAACCCTCTCATTTGTACCCCCATTTCCCATCTGCGACATGTTTCATTAAAAATATTTTACCCTTTTTATTAAAGAAAACTCGTCGATTGAATAAAAGGCGCCCTTTTCTTTTAGCACTATACTCGCGAATCGGCATCCTTGCCGATGATATCCCTTCATCGTCTGAGCATTAAATGAAGGACCAGATTTCATCCTACCATTTTAACTATGCTCGTATCTATCCTTTGCCCCTAAAAGGCAATCTATATACCGATTAAAGGCGTGAAGCCATTTAAAATTGGGTATAACACTTTAAGGTCTTATAAAGGGGAGAATGATATTAATGAAAGACTTAAAACATATTGTCGTCGCTTTTGATGGAAATGAAGAGAGTAAACGGGCCGTGGAATATGGAGCAACATTGAAAAAAGCCTTTCCAAAAGCCGAGTTGACCATAGTTCATGTCCTAAATGATAAGGTTGAACAGCGTATCATGGGAAACACCTCGGCTCCGGGGTTCGTACCTGCTGCCGGATTTTATGTGGATCCAGTCCAGACACATCCCGTTGTTGAAGTTGATCATCAAGGACATCAAATTGTAAATGACACCCCTTCCGCCGTCGAGAATAGTATTCAGAACGCAGAAAATAATACTTTGAGATTGTTAAGTGAATGTCAAGTCAAGGGAAAATTCGAAATATTGGAAGGATATGCGCCAGATAGCGTATGTGACTTTGCAGCAAGAACTTCAGCTGACCTTATCGTTGTCGGCAATAGTGCTAAAAACGGTTTGGAAAAATTCTTCCTTGGCAGTACAAGTAGTTCCATTGCGAAAAACGCACCCTGTTCGGTATTCATTGCAAAATGAGATTGAGCGGGTTCGCCCTGAATGGCTCGAGTAGAGCATTCTCCGATAAAAGGCCGGGTTCTTATAGAATCCGGCCTTTTTGTTAATAGGATTTTCACAGTAATACATTCGAAGCAAACGAAAAACACAGGGGCGCTAATGGCTGCCCAAAACCACCTCCCTACACCATTGCTAACTATTAGGTCAAGGTGTCTGAACTAGAACCGTTCACTCTCAGCCTTTTTGGCTCCCCTTGGAAGTATTTAATTTTCGATCATAGGTTAGAATACAATTAAAGAAAATGTACATATCATCAAAACTTTCCATTCCCATTTTATGGCGATATTCTTTCATTTATCCAACTTCTTTACAGACCTTCAATACACCTGCTATTAACCAAGTTAGATGGCTATATACGACAATTTTTCTATAGACTCACTAAGGTTTGATTTGGTATCTTTATTAAGCCTAATTTACATTGGGGAGGGAATGGACATGGATAAACATTCGATTTCAGCTGAAAAAGGCGCTTACATAAGCATTGCTGCTTACATATTCTTGTCTGCTCTTAAATTGTCATTTGGTTATTTCGGTGATTCTAAAGGGCTTTGGGCTGATGGTTTAAATAATACAACCGACATCATCGCTTCCATAGCTGTATTGATTGGTTTAAAAATTTCAAAGAGACCTCCTGATGATAATCATTCATATGGCCATTTACGAGCGGAAACCGTAGCCTCGTTGGTAGCTGCCTTCATCATGATCTCCGTGGGCCTTCAGGTTGTGTTCAGTGCCATTGAATCCTTCTTTCACCAAGCTTCAACAACAACCGTTCCCAGTATGCTGACCGGTTATGTTGCTCTATTCTCTGCAATCTTCATGTACGGAATCTACCGATATAACTTATCCTTAAGTAAAAAGATCAACAGCTCTTCCATCTATGCCGTTGCACAGGATAATCGTTCCGATTCCCTTGTCAGTGTTGGTGCTTTCATTGGAATCATCGGTACTAAGATGGGAATCCCTTGGCTGGATGCAATAGCTGCAGCAGTCGTGGGGGTCATCATATGTAAAACGGCCTGGGATATCTTTCGTGATGCCTCCATCTCTTTAACCGATGGTTTCGACGAGCAGCTCCTGCAAAAGATCGGACAAACCATTATATTGACAGAAGGTGTTAAAGATATGAGTGAAATTAAAGCCCGGATGCACGGAAGTGAAATCTTGCTCGAAACCACCGTTCATGTTAACCCTCTTTTGACCGTCATTCAAGGTCATGATATTACGGTTAAAATCGAAGAAAATCTTTTGAAGGATTATAATATCCAGCATGTGATTGTTCACATCGAACCATATGCATTTCATAAAAAAGGTAACCGTCATTAACTTTACGGATACCTTTTTTTGTTATTAATTCCTGTAATTACTGTAATAAAACTGTGTCAAAAAAAGGTATTTATTGATTGATTGCCGAATATTTATCCAATTGACACATGTTAAAAGAACAGTAATCTGTTATCATGAAAACAAGATGTAATTATTTTGATATTTTGTAATTTAATTCAAATAAAGCACTTTCTGGGTCAAAAGTAAATTCATTTTCCTACAGTATGGAGGGCAAAATGGTATCTAATCGAGAAATGACCATTCACTTTTTATCTTCTCAAAAAAGCAGTATCATTTCCAAATGGAAAGATGAGTTGCTGCATTTACCGGACGGATATCTGGGGTATTTTAAAGGAGAAGTAGAAAATATTTTTAATCTGCTAATGGATCAGCTTGGAAAATCGGATACTGAAATAGACGATGTACTGAAGGTCGTAGGGGAAAAAATTGCGTCTGATCGAGTTAATAAGCAATTGGATATGGAAAATTTCTTTTCCACTGCAACCATCGGGAGATCCATCACCATAGAGCACGTTTTGAATTCCGAAGCACCCAAAGAAGAAATATCGGATCTAATTAAGCAAATAAACGTTTACTTCGATAAACTCATTCATTTTGCATTATCCCATTATACCGAATTGAAAACGATGGAACTTGAAGAACGCTATCAATTCATAAGCCCAAACCATAAAGACCGTTTGACGCTCCTTGGCCAAATGACCTCAAGCTTTGTCCATGAATTCAGAAATCCACTGACTTCCATCATGGGATTCATACAATTGTTACAGGCAGAACAACCTGAGATAAAATACCTTGATATCATTTCAAAGGAATTGGATCAGCTCAATTACCGGATTACACAATTTCTTAATATTTCCAAAAAGGAAACTTCAGCATCACCACCTGATCTATTTTCCATTGCTCAACTTGTGAATGAAGTGATTGAATTTTTATATCCCAGCATTTTGGAAGTAAATGCTTCCATTACATGTAACATTGCCGATGATGCCGTCATTTCCGGTTCTAAAGAAGAATTCCGGCAAGTTTTACTTAATATTATTTTAAATGCTCTTGATGTGGTTGCAGGGATGCCTTCCCCATCCATTTACATTTCAGGCTCTGAATCACCGCCCGGCATTCTAACCTTAAATATATCGAACAATGGGCCGAAGATACCTGACGACGTCCTGCCGAATATTTTTGAACCATTCATCACCACAAAAAAAAGAGGCACGGGATTGGGATTATTCGTCTGTAAAGAAATCGTTTTGAAGCATCAAGGAACCTTATCCTGTCACTCTACCGATTTCCTAACGACCTTTTCCATACAATTGAAAACTAAATAATGGTTAAATATCCTTTTTTCCTTAGGTTTTTAGTGTGAAATTTTTGACTGATTGACGTCCAGTTACTTATACTAATAGGAAGGTTCCACTACTAATCGAGGTGAATGATCCAATAGATTGAAAATAATAACCAGCATAATTTTCATACAAGATAGACGAGACTTATTTTTCATCTAACATTTTATACACTAATATCATTTCATTCATTATTGGTTTTGGGAGGTGACTGGGATAATTAAGTCGTTCGGTACATCTGGCGATTCAATTAAGTCCCACACTAATTGGACATATTAAGTTTTTTATTTGTCATTATTTTAATCGCTTTAACTGCCTTTTTTGTAGCTTCGGAATTTTCGATCATAAGGGTTCGTAGCTCTAGGATCGATCAATTGATTGAAGAGGGAAACAAAAAAGCCATTGCGGCAAAGAAGGTTACATCCGATCTTGATGAGTACCTATCCGCGACACAGCTAGGTATTACCGTTACTGCCCTTGGATTGGGGTGGCTAGGACAGCCGACCATCCTCAAATTGGTTGGGCCTTTATTCAATGCCTTGAATATACCTCAAGAAGTCACAAGCATTCTGACATTTGTCATTTCATTTTCCCTGATTACGTTCCTGAATGTGGTTGTAGGTGAATTGGCTCCAAAGACGGTTGCCATCCAAAAGGCCGAGCAAGTGGCCTTGGCAATTGCCGGCCCGCTGATTTTTTTCCATAAGATTGCCTTTCCCTTCATCTGGGCCTTGAATCATTCTTCCCGATTCGTTGTCGGATTATTTGGCTTCAAGCCAGCATCCGAAAGCGAAATAGCCCATACGGAAGAAGAATTGCGCTTCATCTTATCAGATAGCTATAAAAGCGGAGAGATTAACCAGTCAGAATTTAAATATGTAAACAACATCTTTGAATTCGATGATCGTATTGCCAAAGAAATCATGGTTCCAAGGACAGAGATCATGACCATATCCAAAGATGAAACGGTACAGGAATTCGTCGATGTGGCCAAATTGGAAAAATACACTCGATATCCTGTTGTCGAAGGTGATAAAGACCATGTCATCGGCTTAGTGAACTTAAAGGAAGTTTTCTCGGATCTTATTAAAGATCGGGAAATCCATATCAAAGCGATTGAAAATTACGCTCGTCCGATTATTCGGGTAATGGAAAATATACCAATTCATGATTTGCTGTTAAAAATGCAAAAAGAACGCATTCATATGGCTATTTTGATGGATGAATACGGCGGAACTTCCGGACTTGTCACAGTCGAGGATATCCTCGAGGAAATCGTTGGGGAAATCCGTGATGAATTCGATATCGATGAGGTTGCCTCGATCAGGAAAATTAAAGATGGACATTATATTTTAGACTCTAAGCTTCTTGTTAAGGAAGTAAATGATTTACTTGGCATTCACTTAGAAGAAGATGATGTCGATACTATAGGCGGATGGGTCCTTACTGAAAATTATGATGTGAATGTAGGGGACATCATGGAAAAAGACGGATTCTGCTTTAAAGTGATTGAAATGGAAGATCACGCCATTCGTTCTATCGAGGTGACACAAAAGGTCGTACAGCTTTCTCTAGAAGAAGACCTTCCCCAAGGATAATGATTAAAAAAAGCCACGTAAAAGGTGATTTTACGTGGCTTTTTTTGATTTGTTCATTTATCGGGAAACCGTCCCATTTTTTTGACCGTTACGATTGGAGGTGTACTCTTTTTTTTCCATAAAATATAAAGCATGATTAAGATAAAGGAAAAACCAGCAGCCGGAATTAGATAAGGTTCAGTTATTTCCCGGATTTGCTGCCAATTCTCTCCGAGGATCCTTCCTAAGGTCAGGAACAATATTGTCCAAGGTATGACAGCCGCAACCGTATAAAATATAAACTTCCATACGGACATCCTCGCAATTCCGGCAGGGATGGAAATAGCATGACGAACCACTGGAATGAATCGAGCCGTAAAAATCACGCCTACGCCATACCGTTGAAACCACTCTTCAGCATTTACAATGTGATTTTGTTTAATTAAAATATATTTTCCATACTTCAAAAGAAAGGGCCGTCCTCCATAATAACCAGCCCAATAGAGAAATAGTTGTGCCATCGTCCCGCCTGCAACACCTGCAAGAACAGCTCCCCAAAAATTCATTTTCCCCAGGCCGACCAAATAACCACCGTATCCGAGAACAAGCTCACTCGGGAGGATTTCAACCATCAGCCCCAATAAAATCCCCATATACCCCATTTCCGCAAACCAATTCAATATCGTCATCATAAGCTGTGATATCATGCTATCGGACTCCCCTTACCGCTAATTTCAAATTGTTTGTCCTTCTATACTATTGCAGCTTATAACGTTCTATTCGATTTTTCCTATCCAGCTTCACAGTGTCTCACATTTAAGAATGCACAAAAAAAGACCAGCTGATATGTACTCCGGTCTCATTGCATCAATATTCTTTTAGCTCCCGTTTTTGGGGAATTGAGTAAAAGCAGCTATGGTGAGTAAGGATGAATCATTTTGTGAAACATTAGTGAAAATCTCCTGGCGTGATTTCGTTTTCTCAATATGAATCCCGAGATCTTTATACTTGTTGATTATTTGATTATTCATTCTTACCCTCCCTTTCTGCTGTACCGTTATCCTTTAACTTCCCATTTAACGAAAGTATAAAACCTGTTTAAACAATTCGGTAAAAAAACAATCAATTGACTTGAATGGTTTGCAGTTGGTGTTCATGCACTTCGTCTTTTTCGACATGTACCTGCACCTTATAGGTTCCCGATTCTTCGAAAGATACCTTATTTAGATATGTTCCATTTCCATCTTCTTCAGCTTTGGTGAAATGACTCTCTTCGCTGCCTTCCTTCCACACCTCGAAATTCACATCTGCATTTGTCAGTGGCTTCCCATTCAATTCAACTGTCGCTTCAAAGTTCGAACTGTTACCTGCCTTTACAGGGTTACTTTGAAACTCGATAGATACATCCGTACTAGGGTGAACCGATGCACCTTCACTTTCATGTTCTGGAACGACAACTTCTTTTTCAGGCATCACATGAAGGCCTTTGGCCGTTACATGGGAGACTACAATATATTTTCCTTGTTCTTCAAAAGTATGCATCACTTGATACATGCCACTTCCAGTATTCTTCGCTTCAAGCATTTCGCGTTTATCCTGTCCGGACTTTCTCACTTCAAACAGTACTTCATCAGCTTCATTCACCAATTGGCTTCCCTGTTTCACGGTCGTTTCAAGAATGACTTCTTTTCCAGGCTCTAATTTCCCTTTAATGACAATTGATGCATCCATAGATTCAGGAACAGCACTGTTCACTTCTTTATCCTCTGGCATTTCAGACTCTTGACAACCAGCCAGTATAACTAACAACATCGCAGTACACATATAGAGTTTTTTCATAAGAACTTTCCTTTACTATTTATTAGACTAGAAATCTGTCCTTTTCATATTGCCCATCCTTTCCTTTTTTCAGATTTTTATACATGATTTAACATTAAATGGTTCGCATCACTGTGACTGAAGTTAGCATGGCTACCGCGATGATCGTTAAAAATGAATATAAAAAGATTGAAGTCCCCACAACGCTCAGTCCGCAAAGCAGTACGCATCCATCAATGAAAAAAATCAGCAAACCTACATTGAGTCCGCTCTTCCTGGAAAGGATCTGTGCCAACATATCCGTTCCGCCTGTAGAGGTCCCATACCGAAGCATCAAGCCGATTCCAAGTCCAATCAACCCTCCCCCGATTATCGCACTTACATAGATCGGAATATTCCATCCGGTGACAGCGTCGGAAAAAATATCGATGCATAAAGAGGAAAAAAGCAAGCCATGCAAGCTGTTAAGAAATAGTTTTTTTTCAAAGTACCAAGCATATATATATAATGGAATGCTGCTCAAAATCACACCCAGCCCTGTCGGAAGTCCTATATAGTAATGAAAAATCAGCCCAATCCCTATCATGCCACCATCCAATAAATGATAAGGTATCAGAAAAAAATTGATTCCCACTCCTACAAGCATGCTGCCGGCAATGATTGCTGCCATCCTTTCCATGATTTTCATGGCTGTCACCCCCTTTAAATTTAAAACTTGTCTTGATTTCTATAGAATATGTTTAAACCATCCAAAAAATAATGAAACGGACCAATTTTTATGAAACGGCCCTCAGTTTTCTGAATATTCTATAATATAATATAATAAAGTAGAGAAAACAGTCAAAAACAGCTAATTATTAGCTCAAACTGATCCTTTACAAGCAATTTACCGGATTTAAGCTGCCGTAAGCTGTTTGACTGAATGATTAACTCTTTTTATAATGAAAGTATTTAAATTAATTAGATTGAGGTGATTTGATGGGGCATTAAAGAATGTTCGTTTTGACGGACGGACGCTGCTTTGCGTAACGGATATGTGCATCCTTTTGAAAAATGGCTGCACTCCTTCAGACAGAAATTCTTCTATTTCCCGTCTACGCATCGCTAATCGGCATATACTATTATTCTCTTCATCACTAAAGGATATGGGAGTTCAAGCGGCTGCACAGCCATTTTGAATGAATCCCGAAAATATTCAGCACGGCAAAAAAAAATATACTTGTATATTTTAAAAATGTAGGAGGTGTACTCCTTATTCGTCTCGAAGGCGAGTTAAGGGAGACTATTTGGACATAATAAACTTGGTTCTTATTGCCATTTTAATTGCTTTAACAGCATTTTTTGTAGCTACGGAGTTTGCGATTGTTAAAGTGAGAAGCACGAGGGTCGATCAATTAATTGAAGAAGGAAAGCCGAATGCTCTTTCAGCAAAAAAGGTCATATCTAACCTAGATGAATACCTCTCAACATGCCAGCTCGGAATTACAGTTACTGCTCTAGGGCTTGGGGTGCTTGGAGAACCGACAGTTGAAAACATTTTGCACCCACTCTTGAATCAATTGAATCTTCCAAATTCAGCTTCACATGCACTCTCGGTTGCAATTGCCTTTTCTTTAATTACCTTCATACATGTGGTTGTTGGGGAATTGGCACCAAAAACATTGGCAATTCAAAAAGCGGAGCAAGTAACTTTATTGGTTTCCAAACCTTTAATTGCTTTTAACAAAATCATGTATCCATTCATCTGGGTACTGAATGGCTCTGCTAGGACGCTTACAAGAATGCTAGGATTAAAAGCAGTTTCCGAACATGATTTGGCTCACACAGAAGAAGAGCTACGTATCATTGTTTCCGAAAGCTACAAAAGTGGCGAAATTAACCAATCAGAGTTTAAATATGTGAATAAAATTTTTGAATTCGATGATCGGATTGCAAAAGAAATCATGGTTCCACGTACAGAAATTGCAACGGTATCCAAAGATGATACGATCCAGCAGTTTTTCACCGTTATGGCGGAAGAGAACTTTACACGATATCCTGTCATTGATGGTGATAAAGATCATGTTATCGGAATGGTCAATATCAAAGAGCTATTCACTGAAATGATAGATAAGAACAATCAGGCAGCGTCAACGATCGATCGATATGTTCGTCCGATCATCCGTGTCATTGACAGTATCCCGATTCACGATTTACTTTTAAAAATGCAAAAGGAACGGATCCACATGGCTATCCTCATGGATGAATACGGCGGTACGTCAGGTTTGGTGACCGTTGAAGATATACTTGAAGAAATCGTTGGCGATATCCGAGATGAGTTCGACTTGGATGAAGTGCCGGATGTCCGCAAATTAAAAGAAGATCACTATATCATTGATGCCAAGGTATTAGTCAGTGAAGTGAATGATTTACTTGGATTGGATATCAATGATGAAGATATTGATACGATGGGCGGATGGATCCTTACCGAAGATTACGAGGCCAAACAAGGTGATATCCTGGCTTATGGTCCCTATAACTTTAGGATAAAAGAAATGGAAGATCACCATATTCGTTATATTGAAATATACAAACCAGCAAAAGTCGTAAGCGAAGTGAAAGAATTCCCGATAATATCACAAACCGAAATTGTGTCATGATAATGACCCCCGTTCCTAAAAAACTAGGAGCGGGGGTTATTTTTTTCCAATTGGTACATGAAATAAAGTAAACACATATTATATAAAACCTGCTGCATTTAACATCGAATGATTACATGAAGTATAGTTCTACCTTTATTGTTTCATACTGTTAGAAAAGCGATACTTTTTGAAGGAGTGAGGAAACATGAAACTCATAACCATTTGCCAACACTGCAAAGGGAAAGGGAAAACCCGTTATCTGCAATTCTTTTCCCGGGACTGCAATCATTGCAACGGTCAAGGTAAAGCGGTAAAAGATATGTCAAATCTAAGAAATCAGGCAAAAAACATCTAAGAATCTTTCATATTTTGAAGTTAGATTTGATGACACCTGCCCTTTTTAACGTATCATAAACGATCAGTATCGAAGGTCCAAGGAAAAGCCCAATGAAACCAAGCATTTTAAATCCTAAATAAAGGCTGACCAACGATGACAAAGGGCTCAATCCCATATTTGCTGAATAGATTTTCGGTTCGATAGTCCTTCTTATGATGGTAATGACCAGGAATAGGATGATGAGGCCCACACCTAGATGATGGTTTCCTTGAGCCCAAACTATCGCTGCCCAAGGAACCAGTACAGATCCCGTCCCCAAGATAGGAAGAATGTCCACAACTACTATTAACAGTGCCAATGGAATCGTATACCTCACATTTAATAACCATAGTCCTCCATAAGCCATGATGAATGTGATTAAACTCAACAGGATTTGTGCCTTGATGAAGCCTACGGCTGCCATACTTAAATCTTGATAAACTAGCGAAATCTTTTGATAAGTGGATGACTTTAAATAAAGGACCGCCTTTTTTCTTAACTTAGGCAATTCAAGACTAATTAAGAATAAGGCGATTAAATAAATTAAAAAGTCAATGAAAAATCCGGGAATGAGTGTAACGAACTGAACCATATCCTGAACAAAGGCCTCTGTGAACCCCTCTAAAGCCCTGACTCCCTTTTCCATCGTTTGTTCTATTGATTGAATGAGATTTGGCGGCAACGTTTGGGAATACCGTTCCCATTGCCTAATGACTGGCAATATAGCCGTCAAATACACTTCACGTATGAAACCAGGAAATTCTTCCGAATAGACAATCACCTTCTTGATTAACACCGAAAAGGAAAAATAAGTGATGCTCATAAGCCCGCCTACATATATAACAAATGAAATCAATACTGCCCAAAACCGATGCAGCTTTGCCGTTTCACCAATCATGCGGACCAATCCATCCAAAAGAATGGCGGTTAGCAATGCTAAAATCAAAGCCCATGAATAGGGAATGACGATTAATATGCCTAAAAGGAGAATACCCCTCCAAAACCAGCGGAAAAAGACGGTGACATTCACTGAACAAACCCTCCTTGCACTTTCTTGTTCTCCTTATATTTATGAAATGGGGTCACATATATTTCGCTTATACGTTTTATTTTCTCAATAAGGGGAAAAAGAGATAATAAGAGATGGAGGGATTGACATTGGACAATAAAGATAAAGAAAAGTATCTTGAGGAGCGTAATGATAAATCCAAGGCATTCAAGAAAAATCAGGAAAAACAGCTGGAACGTGATCAAGTTGTCATGCCCATTGATGATTTACCAATTGATGAAATTAAATATGAACGACAAGAAGAACGTAATAAAAAAGAAACAAAACACCGCTCCACCAGCGAGAGGTTATAAACAAAAATCCAGCCACATTAGAGGCTGGGTTTTTGTTTACAGGATATATCGAATTCAGCTTCAAGGTAAGTTGTCGGATTGACTTTTACCAATCTATGGGGTCCCTTAATTCTTGCTAATAGACCATTTGAAGGAAAAAATAAATATTTGCCATTATATATTAAGTGCCCTCTTGTCAGTTTATATATGCTTCTCCCATTGTTTTTAAATGATTTAGGAGAACTGGACTCTCTCTCAATTCATTCATATTTCCATAATTCCTCCCTTCCCTACTCCGCTTCCAAAAATAAACATTGACTGAAATAAATGATTCTTTACAATAGACTTTTAAGAATTAAAGAATATAATGGATTGGTCGACCATTATAAAGGAGAATCATATGACGAACCCTACTCAATTATTTCATCAATATTTACAAGTATCGAGATCATTAGTCAGCAAAATGAATGAACAAATTACAGCCCTTGAAATTTACCATAATCAGTGGACAATCCTGAATTATTTAAAGAACTGCGGATATTCCACAATCCCCGATATTTGCAGTTACTTGGATGTAGATAATGTTATCATCACACGTTCGGTCAACAGTATGGAACAGAATAATATGATTAAACAAGTTCCTGGAAAAGATGAACAGGAAAAACGAATCGAACTGACCCCCCGGGGCAAAGAGGTACATACAAAATGTCTTAAGATTGCAGAAAAAATCGAAGGAAAAGCCCTGGAAGGCATTACTGAAGAAGAACAGGAAATATTTTTCCAAACGGTCCTTAAAATCCTCAATAATATAAGAAACTAAATGGGTATCTTATATCATTGATGAATAAGTGTGAATCAAGACCTTTTCCATATTCTTTCAAGCTATAGCCATGCCTTTTTTAAAAGTCGGATTCCTGCTTCGATTTCCCTTTCGGTTAAACCACCGTATCCAATCAAAATAGTCGGATCTTTCACATTCTTTGAATGATAAACCGAAGTTGGGTGGACTTTAACCCCAACACCGGCAGCCTTTTGAATGAGCTCTGCCTCACTGCTGCCGTTTTTTACTTTTAAAAGAACGTGTAATCCTGACTTTTCACCGATTACGGCTACACGATCATGGAAGCTCTCTTCAATTGCATTTAGCAGCACCTTATTCTTTTTACGATAAATCGTTCGCATTTTATTCAGATGGCGTTCCCAATGTCCATTTTTCATAAAAAGACAGAGCGTTTCCTGAATCAGTCTGGAAACGGTCTGTTTATATCCAATTAACTTCTGCTGATAGCAGCTAGCCAACTCCGTGGGTAACACCATGAATCCCACCCTGATTGATGGAATGAGCGACTTTGAAAACGTGCCTAGGTAGATGACCTTTCCATTTGTGTCCAACCCCTGCAAGGACGGAATCGGTTTGCCTGCATGTCGGAATTCCCCGTCATAATCATCTTCAATAATATAACCCTTTTTTTCCACTGCCCAATTCAGCAATTCAACCCTTCTAGTTACCGGCATGATCATACCTGAAGGAAATTGATGGGAAGGGGTGACATAGGCAACATTCGCTATACTCTCTTTCAAGGAGTCCACACTCATTCCATTTTCATCCAAGGGTATGAATGCCATATCCGCTCCCTCTAACATCAGTACCTCCCTTACTCGATGAAAGCCAGGGTCTTCCAAACCAAATATCCGCTCATTTCCTAGAAGTAACCGCAGCAGATGGATGAAATACTGGGTACCTGCCCCAATGATGATTTGATCAGCCCCACAGCGAACTCCTCTCGATTGAAATAGATAGGATGAGATCTCAGCCCGGAGCCCCCATTCCCCTTGAGGATCACCGCTCATGAACATTTCCCTTTCCTGTAGATATAACGTATTGTTCAAGCATTTTTTCCACACTGCATGCGGGAAAGAATCCACGTCCACCCTTCCATGATTGTAATCTATTTCATTTCTTTCATTCGGAGGGCCCATCCTCCCTTCTGTTAAAGACAACGGCTCATTTAAAGGTGAGATCGGTTCTAAATCGGCTACGTAATAACCTTTCCTTAATTGACTTTCCACATATCCTTCTGCAATCAACTGCTGATAAGCCGTATCCACTGTATTCAAGCCTATCCCTAAATGCACAGCTAGTTTTCGTTTAGAAGGCAGTTTCATTCCGGCCTTTATTTGTCCATTTTGGATTTCCTTTATAAAGTATTTATACAATTGGACATATAAAGCTTCTTTATTCTTTTTATCTAAGGTTAGAGTGATTTCAAACATTTGGTCCTCCTTCAAACTGGTTCTATAAATTATATCAGCATTGGTCCTTATTGCAGGACCAGAATATTTTTATAATGAAGATATCAATCAATAGGAGGAGACTATGAAGCATTTCGAATTATTCGGGAAACACGTGATACTCGCCCCGATGATGGATCATCATATCGAACCGCTTTACGCTGCTTCCCTGCCATCTGAAATATGGGAATGGAGCGCCACAAAAATTTTGTCATATGAAGAGGCGATTTCCTATGTAAAGGAAGGCATTCGAGCAAGGGAACAGGAACTTCATCATCCATTTGTCGTTATCGATCAGATTGATGATACGATAGTTGGCAGCACGAGCTTAAGAAATATTCAATTTCATAATCAATCCCTGGAAATCGGTTCGACTTGGTATCATCCCGACAAATGGCGAACAGCCATTAACACAGAATGTAAGTACCTGCTATTGCAACATGCTTTTGAAAAGTGGCAAATGAAACGGGTCGAATTCAGGACGGACGAATTCAACAAAAGATCGCGGGCAGCAATAACCAGGCTCGGTGCCCTTGAAGAAGGCATTTTGAGGATGGAGAAAAAACTGCAAGATGGAAGGATAAGGAACACGGTGGTCTACAGTATTCTCGAACATGAATGGCCCAGTGTGAAAAGGAACTTGGAAGCCTTTTTGGAAAGGTAAAGATGAGAAAAAGAGTGCCGTTATTTTGCACTCTTTTTCTCTTACTGCTATTTTTCATGTGAGTCTTTATGAATTTTCGATAAAGAATCCTTTTGTCTTTTCGTTGATCGAATGAATATGAAAACCCCAATCGCAAATAAAAACGGAATTAGTAAAGCAAAAAGAAGATAAATCATATCTCCAAAGAACAAGTTCATTCCCCCTAAGCAATGCGACGCGCACTTACGTCAGTAAAGCTTTTCCGTCAAACTTGGATGATCATTGCTTAGTCTAAACTTTGTGACAAGCGAATCATATCCTGGCACTGAATCCCATTTTCATAAATGGCCTCGGAATAGTTTCTATTAAAAAAATCCCTATCGACCCCAGTTATTCTAAAACCGCATTTTTGGTAAAGGGCAAGCTGCCCTATTCCCGAATTTCCCGTGCCGATTTCAATCGTTTTATATCCCTGTTCCCTTGCATGGCCTATGGCGTGTTCAATCAATTGCCTTCCGATTCCTCTTCCATGTTGCCGTTCATCCACCGCGATGTTCATTATCTCTATAAGCTTTGGACCTTTTTGCAGTAAAACATAAACACCGATCATTCGCTTATCACTCACTGCAACAAAGCACGTTCCGCTTCCCAAGTATTCCTCGATCAATTCCCTTGAAGGATCTGCCAAAAGTAATAAATGCATCGGCGGTGGCTCATCCATGAATAATTCTCTTATCTCCATCTCCATCCAAACCCTTCTCAGTTTAGTTCTTCTACAAGTAGTTCAACCAATTCCGATGCAGGAAGTTCCCTGCTCAGCTTATACCCCTGTCCTGCCCACAAAGCCATCAATTCAGGGTTGTTTTTTTGTCCAGCCGCTTTTCGCATTTGCTTTGTCATGTGATGGACATAAGGATAGGCGACTGGTGCAACACTATCATATTCCGTTAAAAAGTGATTCACCAACCCGCGTGCCCGCCGGCCGCTGAAGGCTCGGGTAACAGCGGTCTGAGTAAATCGGGGATTTCCTAAAGCTGCCTTATGGACGGGACTTGCCCCGCTTTCGGGACAGCGAAGGAAAGCAGTTCCCAATTGTGCCGCTGCTGCTCCCGCTTTGAGCACAGCCGCGATATCCTTTCCATGCATCAGTCCGCCCGCTGCAATGATCGGTAAGTTCAGCTCACCTTTTATCATCCGTATCAATACTAAAAGACCGTAATCATCTTCTGTGCGGTTTTCAAAACTGGCTCGGTGCCCCCCTGCTTCAAACCCCTGTACACATAGAACATCCGCGCCTACTTCCGCCGCCCTTTTTGCTTCCGTAAGGTTGGTTACTGTCACGGCTATAAGGGAACCGACATCTTGGAGCTCCCTTATTACATCTTCCGTTGGACATCCAAACGTAAAACTGACGACAGCGACCCCAGCCTCCTTCAATACATGTAGTTTATTTCCCCAATCATCGTCATCACGAACGGCTTTTCCAATCTCAGCCCCAACGCTCTCGGCCTCTTTTTCGATCTTTTCACGATAGGCAGATAATATATTTTCATCCACCGCCTCGTTGCCTGGCACAAATACATTCACGCCAAAAGGGCGCTCAGTCAACTGACGGATCTGCCCTATCTCGTCCTTCATCTCTTCTGCAGTCTTATACCCAGCTGCGAGAAAGCCCAATCCTCCTGCATTGGATACTGAAGCCGCAAGCTTCGGAGTGGAAGCTCCTCCTGCCATAGGTGCTTGAATGATTGGGTATCTCATTAATTCTTTCAACATTCCATACAACTCCTTTTGATTTTTTTTCATGCCCTTATCATTTTTACGTTTTCTTGGTATAATGATTATCTGTAAGAGAAAAGTGTCTAAATGATCACCCTTTATATCTTGCAAATATAAAATATAGGTGGTAAATAAAAAATGGAAACAAAACCATATAGAGTATTACTTTATTATTTGTATGTACCCATCGAGAATCACGAAGAATTCGCAGCCGAGCATCTTGCGGCATGTAATGCCCTTGAATTGAAAGGCCGTATCTTGGTGGCATCAGAAGGCATCAACGGAACCGTTTCAGGTACGATCGAACAAACCAACCAATATATGGACATGATGAAAAGCGATTCCCGCTTTGCCGATATCGTGTTTAAAATAGATGAAGCTGACGGCCATGCTTTCAAAAAAATGCATGTTCGTCCACGTAATGAACTTGTAACGCTTCGTTTGGAAGATGACATCAACCCGAACCGGACGACAGGCCAATACTTGAGCCCGAAGGAATTCTTCGAGCAAATGCAAGATGAAAATACCATCGTTCTTGATGCCAGAAATGACTATGAATATGATTTAGGACATTTCAGGGGTGCAATCAAGCCAGAAATCACGAATTTCCGTGAACTTCCGGATTGGGTGCGGGAAAATAGACAAATGTTCGAAGGCAAAAAAATCCTTACGTATTGCACCGGCGGTATCCGCTGTGAGAAATTCTCAGGCTGGCTTGTCGAAGAAGGCTTTGAAGATGTAAGCCAGCTGCATGGCGGCATCGCAACATACGGTAAGGATCCCGAAGTCCAAGGTGAGCTTTGGGATGGCCAAATGTATGTATTCGATGAAAGGATTGCCGTACCTATCAATCAAAAGGAACATGTCATTGTCGGACGCGATATTTATTCCGGCGAACCTTGTGAACGCTATGTCAATTGCGCTAACCCTGAATGCAACAAGAAAATCCTTTGCAGTGAAGAGAACGAGCACAAACACATGCGCAGCTGTACTCATGAATGCCGAGTGCATCCACGTAACCGCTATGTAGTCGAGCATAACCTTTCTGAAGAAGAAGTGGCTGAGAGATTACAGCAAATCGAGGAAACCATTACAGCAAAATGATAAAGCAAACCCGAATCAGTGGACATGATCCCTATTCGGGTTTTTTATCCATTCAAACCAAAACTTATTTTCCTATATTAAACCTATGCCTTGGACTTCATCCCACTGTATGAATTAACTATGATCTTTTAATACCATATGCCGCTAATGCAATATTACTTACTCTTTTACTTCTATATCACAATAGAAAAAGCCTTCTTAAAACGTAAAAAGAATGAATTCAGCCTTAAGGTTTTAGCGGTCGGCTGTTTTACCTTCAATGAAAAGAGCGATTCCTCTATAGAAGAATCGCTCTAGCTTCATTAATGTTATTTTTCCTCTGCACTTACAACAATCCCGCAAGCTTGCCTATCGCCTGCATCACCAGTTTTCAGGGTATCTTCATCCGGTCCTTTTTCTCCATTTGCTTCATAACGGTCAGCAATATTGGCAAAGTTGTCTGGATTCGCATGAACGATTACAGCTAACTCTTCTTTCTTAAGTTGGTCTATTGTCATGTTATCCAATGTTGCCTTATATTTGGCTGTCCCATCTTCTTTTACATATAGAGGGGGCATATCCCCTGCATGTTTAGAGTGCGTTTCATCAGTTGGATTGAAGTGTCCTCCCGCTGTAGTGAAAGGGCCATCCTTAGCATCCGGCTCACATGCTGCGTTTTCGTGAACATGGAATCCATGATAGCCTGGCTCAAGGCCCTCCAAAGCGGTCTCGATCACTACAGAATTCTCTTCAGCGGTAAAGTTTACCGTCCCAAGTGTTTTACCTTCTACATCTTTAACTTCCGCTTTCACCTGCGGATCGACCTCTGTATCTGTTCCTTGTCCCACTGTATTCATGTCCTCAACATTTTTGTCCGCCTGATTTGAATCATCCGCTGAATTACATCCATACAATAAAAAGGCAGTACACATAGGCAGTATAAGTTTTTGTTTATAGTTCATGATAAATTCCCTCACTCTCTAATATGTATTTCCTCTTATTACTTTCCACTAATATGGAAGAATAAACAGAAAGCGGGATAAATAGGAAAATAGATTACACCAGTGAGAGTGAACACCTTACTAAATTCACAGTCAAGGATTTTACAATATAGCTTAATGAGCTCACATTTTACAAAGTGATGACCCCGAAAGTAATGGCTGCGATCGTCATGATGATGGTTGTCCCAAACGCCCATTTAAACAGGAATTTTTGGTGATCCCCAAAATCCACGCCTACAAGGCCAATCAATATGAATGTTGCAGGCACCAATGGCGATAATGGGAACCCTGCGGTCGAATGGCCTAATAAAGCCGCCCTTCCGATTTCTACAGGAGCAATACCGAAGTTCGATGCCGTTTCACTTATTATTGGTAGAATGCCAAAGTAATAGGCATCAGGTGAAAAAATGAACCCCATCGGAATGCTCGTCAGCGCTACCACCAGTGGCAAATGTGCCCCGAGCCACTCTGGAATGACAGTTACGATTGAAGCAGCCATCGAGTCCATCATCTTTGTTTCTGTGAATACACCCGTAAAAATCCCTGCTGCGAAAATGAGAGTACAGATCATCACGAAACTATTGGCATGACTTAAAATCCTTTCCTGCTGTTCTTTTGGGTTCGGAAAGTTAACGAATAGTGCAATCGCAAAAGCGGTGGCAAATAAGATTTGGATCGGCAGCACTTCCATCACCAGCAAAACCATCAGTAAAATCGTCAAGAACCAATTAAACCAAAAAAGCTTGGATGTTCCTTTAGGTGCGGTTTCAACAGCTGCAGCCTGTTCGCCCAGACCAGGTTGCATGTTCGTTCCCAGGGAGCTGACTCCTAATCTCTCCCTTTCCTTTTTGCCAAGTACATATGCCGAAAAAAGCGTCCATAAAAGACCGCAAATCATGACCGGAATGAGAGGAATGAATAACTCCGATACTTCAACCTGAAGGCTCGCGGCCGCCCTGACCAAAGGACCTCCCCAAGGAATCATATTCATGACGCCAGCGGCTAAACCAACGACACATGCCAATACTAGCCTGTTCATCCCTAATTTGATATAAAGCGGCAGCATGGCTGAAACGGTGATCATGAATGTGGAAGAACCATCTCCATCCAAACCTACCAACATGGTTATAATGGCGGTTGCCATGACAACCTTTAACGGATCTCCTTTTACAAAACTGAGTATTTTAGCGATCATGGGCTCGAATAAACCAACGTCAATCATTAAACCAAAGTATAGAATAGCAAAAACAATCATGACTGCTGTCGGTGTCACCTTTAAAATACCCGCAACCATCATATCTCCCATTTCCGAGGCAAAGCCACCAATCAGACCAAAAGCTATCGCCGTGAAGATAAAAGCGACAACCACTGATAAACGCTTTGTGATGACTAAGACCAGAAACGTTAAAATCATGCAAAATCCTAAAATCGTCAACATGTTAAAAACTCCTTTAAATGGAAAAGTAAATACCTTTCGTTTTGTTTAATTTTTCTGAAAAATCAATATTTTCACATTATACCATTTGCACATTCATTAAAAAACCAGTAAAACAAATTCGTTTAATTAATTAGTTAAATTATGTATACTATTATTTAGGAACCCGAAGTTTTTTTCGGAGGAAAGAAGTGTTGTATGTAAAATGAATGCTCATAAAATAGCTAAACGGAATCTTTTCATCATGTGGTTCGCCAATTTCTTCATAGGCGGGAGCATGACGATGGTTCTCCCATTCATATCCTTATACATTGGTACATTCGGGGATTATTCGACTCAATATATCCAGCATTGGTCCGGATTGACATTTGGAATCACGTTTGTGACTGCCTTTTTATTCTCTCCCATTTGGGGACGAATTGGTGATCGGTACGGCAGAAAGAAAATCTTGATTGCCTGTGCCTTTGGGATGGGGCTGTCCATTTTCCTGATGGGATTCGTTGAAAATGTTTGGCAGCTATTCGTCTTAAGGATGTTCACCGGAATATTCACTGGCTTCATTTCCATGTCACAGGCCTTCATATCAACGCAGACCCCAAAAGAAATTGCCGGACGCGTACTGGGAACCTTGCAAACGGGAAATATTACCGGTTCCCTTTTCGGACCATTACTTGGCGGCCTGCTTGCAGACACACTCGGCTATTCAACCGCCTTTAAATTCACCTCCATCACCATTTTCATCTCTGGACTTCTTGTTTTTGCAACCAAGGAGTACCAAATGGAACGGCAAAAGGGAACAAAGTCGAGCTATACAAGCAGGGAGGTTCTCTCGCATATCTTAAGGAATCCCATCCTGGTGAATGTCATGCTCATTTCGACTCTTGTTCAAGTTGCCCACTTCAGCATTCAGCCCATTCTTTCTTTATACGTTGGCGAGCTGCATGGAACTTCCAATCTTGGATTTTATTCAGGTATCGCCTTTTCTGCAGCAGGCCTAGGGAATTTATTGATGGCGCGTCACTGGGGCAAGATAGGTGATCGGCATGGACATGTGAAGATTCTTGTGCTGCTTCTTTTTCTGACTGCTACAGTCTACTTGCCCGGTGCCTTCATCAATCATTTTTGGCAGCTTGTTTTGGTACGTTTCATACTAGGCATGGCAATAGGCGGCATCATCCCTGTAAGGATTGCCTACATTCGCCAAGAAGCTCCTGTTGCCATGCAGGGGGAAGTACTTGGGTACAATACGAGCCTACGCTTTTTAGGCAATATCATCGGACCCGCAATGGGCGGAATGGTTGCTGGTTTCTACGGATTCTCCGCCGTTTTCATCACGACCAGCACGTTACTCCTCATAGCCGGACTTGTCCTCTATTTCGCGATGCACCGCAATCCAGAGTTGGCCAGATCACATTGATCACACATTGGCAAGAAAGCCTGCTTCCAGATGGAAGCAGGCTTTCTCATGTTCAATGCTCATACAGCTGTAGTGCTAGATACTTCTGGAACTAGATTTCGTTTCGGTCGTATTCCGATACAGGCAGTGAGGCCAAAAACGAACAAAAGTCCTGCACACATGAAAAAGGAATATTGGAAACCAGCTGCTGCCGACACGGATTTTTCCACGAATAGCCCTGTTATATATGGACCCACAATCCCTCCCAATGAGGCAATGGCCATGAACCACCCTTGAATTTTCCCTTGATGCCTTTTGGAGATAAGATTGACTAACAAAGTCGGTCCGAGAATTAAGGTGATGCATCCAAATGTCAATCCTAAAGAAAGCAGCCCGACAGCCAGGATATCAGAAGAAACCATGGTTCCAAGGATATAGCATACAGATCCTGCTATCATGACCGGCCCGAGTACGAATACCCTGGAACGGATGATACTATTCGTCTTACTGTACAGCCTATCCGATACAAAGGAAAAGAATAACTGAGAGAGAGTGATTAAAATCCATGGAACTGTTACTGCAAAGCTTAATTGAGCTTCACTGATTTGCCTGACATTAGCCAAGTAATTTGGCAACCAGTTCAATCCAAAGGTATAAGACCAGTATGTTGCAAAACCACAGAGCGCGATGAAAAGGAAGTTTTTTGAAAATAATGAAAATATGAATCTAGTTTCCTTTTCCTTTTCTTCCTCATCCGCTTCAAGTGTTTTGGATGCGGCGGCAGATGAATCCTTCACTTCCGGTTGTTCCTTGCTGAACTTCAACCAGATGAGCACCCAAATTACACCCACAACGGCAGTGGCAATGAACCCGCTTCGCCATCCGAAGCTTTGCATGATATACATCAAGACGGGAGCTGAAATGGCCACACCCAATGGTCCTCCTATCGAAACGAGCGTCAACCCAAAACTAAGCTTTTGTTTAGGCAGCCATTTAGAGGCGGAAGTCATGGCCAGCGAATAGGCCGGACCTTCCCCGGCCCCTAGAATGAGTCTGGTTGCCAATAATAATGGGAGACTATAAACAAAAAAAGTAGAGAATTGGACTATAGCCCATATTACGGCAATCATTGTGATGACACGCTTGGCACCTGTTTTATCCGATAAAGCACCCATCAAAATGGCTGATACAGAATATAACCAAAAGAACACACTACCCACTAATCCCCATTGCGTAGGCGTGATCTTTAACTCATCAATGATCTGAACGGAAGCAAACCCAATAATGGCTTTGTCCACGTTACTGATGACGGTCAAGAAAAACAAAAGGATGATCATAATCCACCCTTGCTTTGAAATGACGCCTTGCTTTTGAATAGAATCCATACCATGATCGCCCTCTTCCGGCTTTTATCTAAATAGCACTTCGTTCTTGTTCAATTACATCATCACATGATAATAATTCCCGAATTTCCTTTGGTATCGGCTGAGCAGATATCCCATCGTCCCCTTTAAAAACCCAACCACGGAGTTCATAACCATTACTGACCCTTTCACCATCCAGGTATATTTCATGATTGAATTGAATGGTTTTTGCACTCATTTTTCCCACAGTCGTCTTAATGACTATCCTTTGTTCATCATGAAGCGGTTTTTCGAACGTACAACGCACATCGATCAACGGCAGAATAATATTCTTTTCCTTTGTTAAGTGCGATAAGGGCAAGTTCATCTCACGGAAAAATCGATGGGTTGCATTATCGAACCACTTTAGATAATTAGGAAAATAAACAATGCCCGCACCATCCGTCTCCCCGAATTCGATGATGACTTCATATTCATTTTCCCTCATACTCTTTCCTCCTTCTTTCTTACCGTAATTCTTCTTTAAGCTCTGATTTAATTTTCCTAATCAATTCCCGTTTCAATATTTTCCCTGATGATGTCATAGGGAGCTCATCTAAAAAGACAAATTTGTTCGGGACCTTATAGGAAACGAGTTTCTCTTCGGCAAAACTTCTCATTTCCTCCTCTGATGCTCGTTTACCTGGTCTCAGCCGGATCACCGCACATGTGATTTCACCAAGGACTGTATCCGGTAAACCGATGATGGCCGCCTCCATTACATTAGGGTGTTGATAATAGACTTCTTCAACCTCACGCGGATAGATATTGTATCCCCCACGGATGATCAATTCCTTTTTCCGCCCGACAATACGTATATATCCGGCATCATCCATCGTCGCCAGATCCCCCGTATAAAACCACCCATGTTCATCCTTGGACTTTCTTGTTTCTTCCTCCATCCGGAAGTAACCCTTCATCAAACCTGGACTTTTGCATGCAAGTTCCCCGACTGTGCCTGGCGGGACCTCTTCCCGGTTCTCATTCACAATCTTCACTTCAGCACCAGGCATCGCCCTGCCAACCGTTTCGGCCCTTAGAAGATCATCATCCTCAAAATTCGTCATAGTTAAACTGGCCGATGTTTCCGTCATGCCATACGCCACCAAGATATTGCATTTCATCTCAATCTTGATCCGACGGAGGATTTCAATCGGGCAAGGTGCAGCAGCCATTTCCCCCGTCCGTAAGCTCGATAGATCATATGAAGGAAATTTAGGGTGATTCAATTCGAGGATGAACATGGTAGGCACTCCAGGATGAACGGTCACCTTTTCATGTTGAATGAACTCCAATGCCTTCTCGGCTTTGAATCTTTCCATTAAAACGAGTCTTCCCCGACAGGTAATGGATCGCAACATGAGCATCAAGCCCATGATATGGAATAATGGTACAGGAATTAAAAATACATCTTCAGGACTGCACTCCATTTTGTTTGCTGCTGTCCTCGATATGCTCACCATGTTCCCATTGGCCAGCATGACGCCCTTTGGATTTCCAGTCGTTCCGGAAGTATAAAGAATTACACAGATGTCGTCTTTTCCAACCTCAGTTTTCACTACCGCTTGACTACTTCTTCCTAATTGAATTAATTGATCATAATTGTTAATGGAATCTTGTTGAAAACGGACGGAGATCAGTTGTTTCAATGTGGGGATATTCTTTTGGGCTTCCATCAATTGCGAAAGCTGATCGACTTTTCCAATCGCATTAGTGAAAAAAACAGCTTTCGCACCCGAATTTTCTAAAATATATATGATTTCATTTTTGCGATAATCTATATTTAAGGGGATCAGGATTGCTCCGATTTTAGATAATGCCATGAAAATGATCATGAATTCATTCCAATTCGGTAAACAGACAGCAACCCGATCTTCTTTTTCAATCCCACTCCAGATCAACCCAGAGGCCAATAAATCAGCCTCAGCATCAATTTCACCGTAAGTAAGACGTTTTTCTCCATCATATATAGCTTCTTTTTCAGGAGTGTTCAAAACTGCATGTTTAAAGACCTGTGATACTGTACAAGCATCCCCTTCAAACTGATTGGCCATCAAATGCCTGCCCCCTTCCCTAACTGAATGATTCACTGAATCGCTTCCCAGATTGCAGCGATGCCTTGGCCTCCACCTATGCACAGGGAAGAGACACCATATTTTTTCCCTCGTCTTTGCAATTCATAAATCAAGGATAGTGAAATGCGTGCACCGCTTGCCCCTAGCGGATGCCCTAACGCTACTGCACCTCCATTGACATTTCCGATTTCCGGGTCAAAATCCAGCAGTTTTTGACACCCAAGATATTGTGCAGCAAATGCTTCGTTTATTTCCACCAGATCGAGATCTTTAGTTTTCATACCCACTTTTGAAAGCGCTTGCTTGACGGCCGTAACCGGACCCAGTCCCATGAATTTTGGATCTACCCCGGAAATCCCATAGGAAACGAGGCGGGCTAGCGGCTTTAGGTTATTTTTTTCAGCGTAATCCGAAGATGTCAGGATCACTGCTGCCGCTCCATCATTGATCCCGCTTGCATTTGCTGCAGTAACGACCCCATTATCTTTAAACCGTGCCTTCAACTTGGAAAGTTTGTCATAAGTTGATTCCCTAGGATGTTCATCACGGTCAATCCACATTTCACCTTTTCTCGTTTTAATCGCTACAGGCGTAATTTCCTTTCCAAAATATCCTTTCTCAATGGCTGCTAATGCCCGCTCATTACTTCTTACAGCAAACTCGTCACAACTCTCTCTTGTTATTCCGTATTCTGCGGCAATATTCTCTGCCGTGATCGACATTGTACAATCCCCGTATGGATCATAGAGGGACTCCCATAGAAAATCAGCCATTGGCGCTTGTCCAAGAGGAATACCGAATCGTGCACCGCGGATAACATGGGGGATTTGGCTCATATTTTCCGCACCGCCAGCAAGTGCTACATGAGATTCCCCAAGCCTTATTGATTGGGCAGCCGATACAATGGCCTGCAATCCAGAACCGCATAAACGATTGACGGTAAGCCCTGGCGTCGACTGGGGAATACCGGATTTCAATCCGATGTGCCTGCCAAGGAATACAGCGTCCCCGCTTGATTGGATAACATTGCCCATCACGACTTGGTCAACTTCTTCAGGGCTGATCCCTGAACGTGACAATGCTTCTTTGGTAGCTGTCACACCAAGATCAATGGCCGAAATATCTTTGAAAGAACCTCCAAATTCAGTGAATGCCGTTCTTGCTCCTTCTATTAATACGATATCGTTTCCTGCCATGTTTCAAATCCTCCCTTTAACCTATACTAAAGCTCCCATTTCATCAATTGAAATTAGCTTTTCTTTTTTCTGCGAACGCCTGCATGCCTTCATTACGGTCAGGAGATGCAAATGCATTCCCAAAGCATGCCAATTCTATATCCAATGCCGTATCTAAATCTGTATTGGCACCTGCATTGACTGCCTTCTTCATCATTTTCATAGCCATAGATGGTTTTCCAGCCAATTTGACTGCCCATTCTTTCGCTTCCGCCAACAGTTGATTTGCAGGAACGACCTTATTAACAAAACCAAGTTCATATGCTCTATCACCAGAGAACATTTCGCCCAAGTATAAAATTTCCTTAGCCGCCTTTTGGCCAACCAAACGTTGGAAACGCTGAGTTCCGCCGCCACCTGGAATAATCCCAAGATTAATTTCCGGAAACCCGAATTTCGTCCGATCTGAACAAATGATCAAGTCACAGGCAAGTGCAAGCTCCGCACCTCCGCCTAAAGCCAGCCCATTCACGGCTGCAATTACCGGTTTTGACAACCTTTCCATTTTTCCGAACGCCTCACGAGAAATTTCATTATTCTGGAGAATCTCCATTTCCGACAGATCCATCATTTCTTTAATGTCAGCACCGGCTGCAAATGATCGATCACCGCTGCCTGTAATGATGACTGCTCTTACCCTGTTGTCACGATCCAATTGATCCATCAGCAAGGAAAGTTCTTTAAAAGATTGCCAGTTTAGTGGATTATGAGGGGGCCTATTCAAATATATGGTGGCTACCCCCAGCTCAATTTCATATTTTAGCACTTCCAGCTCCATATTCATTGCCCCCTCACTTTTTGTCATGGTCATAGAATCCTGCACCTGCCTTTTTCCCTGTACGTCCGCTATTCACGATTTGACGGATTAGTTGCGGAGCGGCAAAACGCCCATCCTTAAATTCATCGTAAAAATAATCCATGACATGTAAACCAATATCGACACCGGCAAAATCCTGCAATTCAAAAGGACCCATCGGATAATTCAAACCCAATTTAACGGCTTTATCGATATCTTCATAAGAAGCCACCCCTTCTTCAGCCAATTTGATTGCTTCGATGAATTGCGGAATCATGATTCTATTCACGATGAATCCAGGTGAATCTTTTTTAACCTCGATTGGTTCTTTTCCAAATGCCCTAGAAAGTTCCATTAGTTTCGAAACGGTATCATCGCTCGTATTATAGCCACGGACCACTTCCACTAATTTCATGATTTGTGCCGGGTTAAAGAAATGCATACCCGCTACCTTATCAGGCCGCTTGGTAGCTCCTGCAATGACCGTGATCGACATCGATGAAGTATTGGTGGCAATTATCGCCTCTTTGCCAAGAACTTTATCCAACTGGGAAAATATTTCTTTCTTCGCTTCCAAATTCTCAATGATGGCTTCGATGACAAAGTTGGCATCCTTTAAATCTTCCAAATCAGTCGTTTTCTTGATTCTACCCAGCACTTCCGGCTTTCGCTCTTCCTTCATCTTGCCTCTGGCTACGCTTTTATCCATGAACGTTTCCATTCTATTGATAGCTTGATCCAAAAATCTATCTTCTACATCACATAGTATTACTTTGAAACCTGATAGAGCTGCTTGATGTGCGATTCCGCCTCCCATTGTGCCCGATCCCACAACACCGATAATCGTTTCAGTCATATTACTTTTCCTCCTCTTTAAATTAACTTAGTATCTCTTTTGCAATGATGACACGTTGAATTTGATTGGTACCTTCATAAATTTGCATGATTTTTGCATCACGGAAGTACTTCTCTACCGGATATTCCCGAATGAACCCGTAGCCGCCATGAATCTGCACCGCATCCTCAGCTACTCTCATGGCAGTATCAGCAGCGAAACATTTAGCGAAAGAAGCATGCTTCGCTGAAGGTACTCCACTTTCTAATAGAAATACGGATTTATGAACCAATAATCTAGATGCTTCGATGGTCATCGCCATATCCGCAAGCATGAATTGGATGGATTGAAAATTCGCAATCGGCTTTTTGAATTGTTTTCTTTCCTTCGCATAATTTAAAGCGCTTTCATATGCTCCCTGAGCAATTCCCACTGCTTGGGCACCAACCATCGGCCTTGCAAAGGAAAGAGCCTTCATGAAAATCTTAAAACCTTGTCCCTCTTCTCCAATTCGATTTTCAAAAGGTACAAAGACATCATCAAAGATAACCGAAGCCGTATTGGATGCTCTAAGGCCCATTTTCTTTTCCTTTTCACCGACTGTAATACCTTCAGAATCCCTTTCGACAACCAAAGCGGTAAAAGAAGTTTCCCCATTTCCAAGTGTCTGCTTGGCAAGTACCACATAGAAATGGGCAAAGCTTGCATTGGTGATGAAACACTTTTCCCCATTTAATAGATAACCGCCGTCCTTGCTTACAATAGTCGATGACATGCCAGATACGTCACTGCCTGCACCCGGTTCAGTTAAGGCGAAAGAAGCATATTGCCCTTCCTGTGTTAATCGTTTCAAATATTTTTGCTTAAGGGCTTCATCCCCTCCAACTAAAATTGGGTAAGAAGAAAGGGAATTGGCTTCCAATGAAGTTGCTATGCCAGCACAGCCTCTTGCTATTTCTTCAACGATTAAGGCATGTGATAATTTATCGATACCTGGACCGCCGTATTCTTCAGGAATCGAAAGATTGAATAATCCGCACTCCCTCAACTTGTTCATGATATCCACCGGAAATGCCTCTTTTTCATCGAACTCCCTTGCCAGTGGGATGATTTCAGCATTCACTACATCTCTTGCCATAGATACAATCGCTTGCTGGTCGTCGGTTAAGTTGAAATCCATAGCCGTCCTCCTAATTGACAGAATATTAATTTTATTACCTGATATTTGTCATTATATATCCATGGTTTCCCAAGTTATAGGTACATAGCGTACCAAAAGGGTCTCTTCCATTCGTACTTTTTGTACGAATCGATTACAAACCATTTGTCTTATTCACTAATTTCCCAAAATTAGAGTTCAATAATGTAATATACCTAGCAACTATAAAAGTACCCGTTTCAAATCTTTCTTCTCGATTTTCCGTCTATATTTTAGACAACCCTGCAGATTCTTGATGAAACTTTTGAATAAAAGGTGAAGGTTGGCCAAAGCCATAAACTGATAAGTATTTTTTCTGCACTTCATCACGCATTAAATTTTATGTTAAGATTATTTTAGGCAAATTTTATGAAAGTAAAAGACGCAAAGCCACGGGCCTAAACCAACAACTTAGTTGTCATGGCAGCCGGGCTGCCAAGATTTTTCTTGAATGGATCACTTTATTATCAATTTCTTGCCCCTTTTTAATTTGCCTGAAATTAAAACAAGGAGGGTTATATATGTTCTTTCCAACCATTTATTCAGCTACTACGGATGAGAGACACATAGTTAAAGATAAAAATACTTGTGCATGCGGCACAAGATATAATGTATTCGCAATGTTGACCAGAAGCGACCTTCGAAAGATCAGGTTCAAGCATTATAAAGAAGTTACATGTCCTTTATGTAAATCCAGTATCATTGATAAGGAATAGCCTCTTAACACCGGGAGGGTTCCTACTCCCAAACTTTGATAGAGCTGGCCTTTTCACCCTCACCACTTCCATGTATGTTGTAAAGGGAAGTTATTGTTCCGGTAAACAAAAGCCATCTTCCCATGCCTCCTTATGCTGACCCAGATTACACACAAAATCGACATAAAAAAAGACCCTTTCAAGGTCTTTTGTCATTGCTTTGTAAAGTTAATGAGCGGCGGACTATAGCTGACTCGATTGATATAAATCATGCAGTTTATAAGCGATCATCAGATTCAACCGCGTTTCTGCATCTTCTAAATCCATATCCAAAATGTCATGGATCCGTTCCAATCGGTAACGCAATGTACTGCGGTGTATGAAAAGTGAATCCATGGTATTTTTAGAATTTCCGTTATTGAATAAGTAGGCTCTTAACGTTCCCATTAGATCTGCTCCGCTTCCCTTTGAATATTCCATCAATGGGGCCAAATATTTCTTAAGGAATAAATCGGCAAGTCCAGGGTCTTTCAAGTTATTCAATAGCGTGTAGGAGCCCAATTCGTCAAAAATGGCCAAGCCATTCTTCGGGAATCCATTTCGGCTGACATTATAGGCATGCATGGCCTGTTTGTAGGCATAATAATAATCCTCCAGCTTATTGGTGGTTCCACCCACCCCCATATGTATCGTCAATGAAAGCTTCTTTAATATCGGCTGTTCACTAAGATAATGATAAATCCCTTCCCAGTATGAGGATGCGAGTTTATTTTCCCTTTCCACCGGTATCATCAAAATCATCATATCATCCCGTTTAGTCACGATGATTTCTTTATATTTAAGATAAAGTTGTTCTTTCATATGATCCCATTCCGAGGCTTTTTCTGCCTCTCTTTCAATTAGATTCGAATGGGCAGGAAGTGACTCCTCTTCCAGTTTCAATACTGCAATCCGGTGTGGCCTGTATAGATCAATGTTCATCAGTGTCGCATATTCGACTATTTTAGCTTTATCTTCGATTTTCTCTTCGAACAATTTAGTTATATAACTGTCCTTTACCTGTTCTTTCGTTTCCATGATCAATTTTTGCTTAATGAACTGAATGGCATACACATTAAGCGCATGTCCAATTGTTAAATTCGTAACCTCATCCACGGCATTTTCATTCGTGATGATCGCTAAATAACCTAATAATTCACCACTTCCTATAACTGGCCAAAAACCAATCGCAGTCGATTCATTTTTAAAATTCCCGAGCCACATTCCTTTTTTTTCTTTACCGATTCCAGCTTTTTCTTTTTCGATGAGGCTATATATATCTGGTAGTGAGGATTCATCTTCATTTTCCAGATGAATGGAGATGTACCTGAAAAATCTATCGAACAGAATGATCGAACAGGACAACAACCCGCTGAGTGTGTCCGTTATCACATCAAAATCCTCCCCATACAATGTTTCCTTAACCAGCTCCTGCTGATAGCCCATGATTTGTTGTAACCGCTTCTTCAACTGTATTTCATTTAAATATAACCTCGCATTTTCAAATAATGCGGCCACATGGTTCGAGAGGAATTTTAATAGCTCGAGGTCCCCCAATGTAAATGCACCCATTGCCTTATTCGCTAAATGAATCATTCCTACAGTCTTAAGATTCACTACCAACGGAACCGACAACTGAATGCCACCCGATTTTTCAAAGTATGGGAAATAGGCATGTAATTCATTCTCCCCCTTGACCATGATTGTTTCCTCCAGTTTTGGAGATCCTATCGAAGGGCTTTGCAAATTAAAACAGTTTTCCGATTCATCGTATAAATAAATTGAGGCTGCTTCAGCCTTGGTTCCTTCACATGATAGCTCAAGCACCTTTTGCACCAATTCTTCCATCGACGAACCTGGCGTCACATTTTCATTGACCCAACTGATGCTGTTTAACTTCCTTTTCTCAAATTCCTTTTCCTTCGCAAGCTGCATGGCAACTGCAACATCTTTTCCAAATTCAACAAAAATCCTCTCCACTTCAGAAATCAAAGGAACGAAATTATGAAAACCGATTATACAGAATCCATAGCTAACTCCCTCATCTTTTAAAGGAACGGTGAACCAAGTTGAAATCATTTCATTCTTCATTAATTTATAGAATTCACAATTGAGGCTGCTTTCCTTTTTCCTAATATCCCATCCTTCTTCGAGAATTTCCGGGGAACATTCACTAAGGTGAATGGGAAAAGAATCTGCAAAATGCGGCGAACCGCCTTTCCATACTTTTGGATATAAACGATCATCATCTCTCAATACGATTGCCACAAAGTCCCATGAAAATTCCAATTGAAATGATTCCACCGTAAAATCCAATGTTTCTTGGATTGTATCGAATTTCACTAAATTTCTTGCCGTCAGTCTTAAATGATTCTCAATTTTTTCCACTAGTTTCATTCTTTTCTCACTCTTATTCATAGGAGTAACCCCCATTTTCATCCATAATAAAAGAATAACACATTTAAATGCAGAAAAATCTGAATCATAAAGCGAAGTCTTTCAGAAGCCTTTGGAAATTTTTCGCCCTTTCTTGTTGCTCATCGTCATTTCTTGAAAACTCTCTCTTAAGGCATTTTACCTTGATTCGCCAATGTAAGAAATGAATAGCCCTCGACTTGTCGTTTATATTATCCATATAGATAGAAAGAAGGGCTCATGCTATAATTTAGTGCGTTAAAAAAAGAATTCAACACACATATATAAAAGAAAGAAGGAGTGTTTCTTTGAATACATCTGCATACAAACAGGAATGGTTCGGCAACGTTAGAGGAGATGTCCTATCGGGAATTGTCGTTGCCTTGGCATTGATTCCGGAGGCGATTGCCTTTTCGCTCATTGCTGGCGTTGACCCAATGGTTGGTCTATATGCCTCATTCTGCATTGCCATCGTCATCTCTTTTGTCGGCGGAAGGCCGGGAATGATATCGGCTGCCACTGGCGCAATGGCACTCGTCATGGTCGACCTTGTTAAAGATCATGGCTTGAACTATTTACTTGCTGCAACAATATTGACTGGGTTGCTACAAATTTTACTAGGGGTTTTAAAAATCGGGAAATTAATGAAGTTCATTCCGAAGCCGGTCATGACTGGTTTTGTGAATTCTTTAGCCATCTTGATTTTCACGGCACAGCTCACCCATTTCGTGGGCGAAACATGGGTCATGTATGTCATGACAGCCGTTTCATTAGCTATCATTTATCTTTTTCCGCTGATCACGAAAATCATACCTTCACCACTTGTCGCCATCATATTCATGACGATCGTTGCAGTTACCACGGGGGCTACAGTGCGGACTGTAGGGGATATGGGGCAATTGACCGAAGCGCTTCCGATGTTCATGCTTCCAGACATCCCTTTGACCTTCGAAACTTTGGCGATCATTTTCCCTTATTCCATAGCCCTTGCGTTTGTGGGGTTGCTTGAATCGTTATTGACAGCTCAAATAGTTGATGAGATGACTGACACGGACAGTAATAAAAATAAGGAAGCCAAAGGCCAGGGGATTTCGAATATCATTGCCGGATGTTTTGGAGGAATGGCAGGATGTGCGATGATCGGCCAATCCGGCATCAACATTAAATCAGGAGGAAGGGGCCGGCTCTCCACTTTTGTAGCTGGCGCATTCCTTATGGTATTAATCGTGGTATTGAATGATGTCCTTATTAAAATACCGATGGCTGCACTTGTCGCAGTCATGATCATGGTTTCAATCGGGACCTTTGACTGGTCTTCCCTAAAGAGGCTCACTATAGCTCCAAAGTCAGATGCTGCCGTGATGATCGTGACGGTCCTCATTGTCCTTTATACTCATGACTTATCTAAAGGGGTATTTGCTGGAGTGCTCTTGAGTATGATTTTCTTCTCGGCTAAAATTTCTAAAGTAACTGTAGAGAAAACGGAAGACATCCAGGCTAAGAAAATCATTTATCGTATCAGCGGACAAATATTTTTCGCTTCTGTCCAGGACTTTGTTTCGAAGTTCGACTTCAAGGAAAAAGCAGATGCAATCGTCATAGACTTTTCCCTTTCTAAAATCTGGGATGCTTCAGCAGTCGGTGCTGTTGATACGGTTGTCCTTAAATATCAGCTTCAGGGAATAACTGTCCAAGTGCAAGGACTCGATGACGAAAGTTCGTTATTGCTTGAAAAACTCGCCACCTCAGAAAGTAAAATATCTTGAAGTAGTAAAATTCTGCTGAATAGAAACTTTTCAAACCGACAAAATAGATAACGTGAATTATTTTCTTTTGAAAGGAGCGAAAAGCATGACACCCGAGCAGGATTATACGGCAGCAAATCTGTCACCGGATTTATTGAATGAACTGAAAAGTTTTGAAAGCAAACTTGGCGAGGAAGCCAATAAAGAATTGATTGTCATCGCCTATGAAAAAGAAAAGGAAGCTTTGAATTAAGAAAAAAGACTCAAACACCCTTAATGGATGGTTGAGTCTTTTTTTGCATGTACAGAAAAAGGATGCCCATGTTTTTAATGAGCACCCCCTTTTTCTGTATTATTTGCTGAATACGTCCGTTAAGACCGGCACGATTTGTTTTTTACGCGATACAACGCCTTCTAAGACGGCTATGTTATTGTTTAATGAAACGTCGTATGCTTTTTCCACTGCATAAGCTGCTTTACCAAGAGCCAAGGCAACAGAATCATTAGTCAAGATATCCGTTACGACGAATAGGAATAAGTCCAATTCCTTCACATCGATGACCGCTTCAATCGCCGCTTCCAATTCTGCTTGCTTAGCAAGGACTTCGTTCGGATCTACAGCATTGACCTGTGCTATCTCCACTTTAGCCATTCCCATGGAGAATTCCTTTGCATCAAGAGTGATAAGCTGGGCAATCGTCTTGTCGCTCAAGTCAGCTCCAGCTTTCAACATTTCCAAGCCGTATGTTTCAGCGTCGACTCCCGCAATGGCAGCCAGTTCCAATGCTGCTGCAACGTCTTGCTCCGTGCAGGTCGGTGATTTGAACAATAAAGAATCGGAAATGATGGCAGACAGCATAAGACCTGCAATTGCTTTAGGGACTTCAATTCCGTTTTCTTTATAAATTTTATTTAAAATGGTTGCCGTACAACCAACTGGTTCCGCACGGTAATATAAAGGATCGCTTGTTTCAAAGTTAGCGATACGGTGGTGGTCGATAACTTCCAACACACGGACTTGGTCAATATCTTCAGCACTTTGCTGGCGTTCGTTATGATCGACCAGGATTACGCCGTCAGCTTCCCCTGAAACTTTTTCCACAAGACGGGGAGCATCGAATTTGAATTGGTCCAATGCATATTGAGTTTCACCATTCACTTCACCGAGACGAACTGGTTCAGCGTTGATACCTAACTGCTTTTTCAGATCTGCATAAGCGATTGCTGAACAGATTGTGTCTGTATCCGGGTTTTTATGTCCAAAAACTAATACTTTTTCCAAGATTTTATCCCCTTTTTCATAAATATTTTTCCGCGAATCCCCTCATCGCAATAAGGGAGAGCCACCTTTACTAGACAATTTATTTTAACACAAAATCCCGTAAAATCAGCGCCTGAATTACCCATTCCCCAATAAAAACTTTCATTCCTTCACCTTCTACCCTCACTTTGTCAATAGATAAGGGCTGTTTTTTTTCAAATATATTAGTTGAATTATCATCGTATATGGCTTACGATAATATAAGCAGAAATACTAGATATTGATTACATAAACAATAATAATAACTATATATAGAATTTTTTTATAATCCAAGGTGCCAGTGATGGCTGAAAAGGGAATCCGGTGTAAACCCGGAACTGTCCCCGCAACTGTAAATGTGACGAAATGAGAAACCACTGTATAGCTCTCTATACGGGAAGGACTCAAAGTAGGATGATCATGAGTCAGGAGACCTGCCTTGAATTTTTCACGTTTCTTATTCTTCGGGGATTGAGATGATGAAACGATAGTATAACGGCTATTTTTTCATGGCTCTTTTATTCTATCGTTTGATCCGCTCAATTCATTGGGCGGTTTTTTTTTTATTTTAGCGGAAGTTAACAAGGAGGAATATTAATGACTCAAACATATAACTCTACCATAAGTGAAAATGACACAGAAACGAAATCCATCCAGCTTGAGATGTTATCGAAGGAGTTCGAAGGCCGTCTCGATATGGAAAAGTTCAAAAAGCGTTTTACAAAATGGCTTGATCGCAAAAGTGACTCAACCGAAGAACAGGCATCAAGAAAACTGATTCAGCTCGCTCTTGAAGGTGTGGATATTGATGCTCCAGATTGGACGTTTGTTGCTGCAGCAGAACTATTGAATACAATGTATAGGGATGCACGAGCCAATCGAGGTTATGAAGGCATGAGTTATGGTCCATTCTATGAACTGATCACGGAACTTTCCCAGCTTTCAGAAGGTCAGCGTTATCCCATTTATAAATCAGAACTGCTATCTTCATATACAAAAGCGGAAATTGAGGAATTGGGTTCGGTGATCGACCCGGAAAAAGATAAATTATTCTCTTACATAGGCATCTACTTATTAAACGATCGCTACCTAGCCCGCCCAAAAAAGGACAAGGTCTACGAACTGCCACAAGAACGCTTCATGATCATCGCGATGGAAATCATGCGATTGGAAAAAACGGAGCACCGCCTGCAACTTATAAAAGAAGCATACTGGGCCATGTCCAATCTTTATATGACCGTTGCGACTCCTACACTCTCCAACGCAGGTAAAACACATGGACAGTTAAGCTCTTGCTTTATCGACGCAATTGAAGATTCCATTGACGGCATCTACCTATCTAACTACGATGCAGCAAAAGTATCTAAATTCGGTGGCGGCGTCGGTCTTTACGTTGGTAAGATTCGCTCTCTTGGTTCTGATATCCGAGGTTTCTCTGGAAACAGTTCCGGCACGACTCCCTGGATTCGACTATTCAACCAGACAGCTGTAAGTGTCGATCAATTGGGTCAACGTAAAGGTGCCATCGCGATTTACTTGGATGCCTGGCATAAAGATATCATGAGCTTCCTCGATTTGAAAACACAAAACGGGGATGACAGATTAAAAGCCCATGATATTTTTACAGGTGTATGCATACCTGATTTATTCATGGAGGCTGTACGCGACAGAAAAGAATGGTATCTTTTCGATCCGCATACCGTTAAGCAAACCCTTGGATTTTCACTTGAAGATCTTTATGACGAGAAGAAAGGCGAAGGAAGCTTCAGGAATCATTATGCACTTGCTGTCGAGGCCGCAGAAAATGGCACGCTTCCAAACTATAGCTTTGAAAAAATCAATGCGATGGACATCATGAAAAGCATCATGATTTCTCAATTGGAAGAAGGCGTACCATATATGTTCTACCGCGATGAAGTGAACCGGAAGAATCCCAATAAACATAAAGGTATGATTTATTGCTCTAACCTTTGCACGGAGATTGCCCAAAACCTAAGCCCTTCGACGATCACGGATGAATATGAAACAGAAGATGGAGATGTTGTTGTGGTTCGTAAAAGCGGCGATTTCGTTGTCTGCAACCTTTCATCCATTAACTTGCCCCGAGCGGTGGGCAGTGATGTTTTGGAAAGATTGATTCCCATTCAGATCCGTATGCTGGATAATGTCATTGATGTGAATAATCTTCCTGTCAAACAAGCATCCATCTCGAACAAACGTTACCGGGCAATTGGTTTAGGAACGTTTGGATGGCATCATTTACTTGCCACACAGAATATTTATTGGGAATCCGATGAGGCTGTTCACTATGCCGATGCTTTATACGAAAAGATCGCTTACTTAACAATTAAGGCATCCAACGAATTAGCCAAGGAAAAAGGATCATACCCATATTTTGAAGGATCGGATTGGCATACAGGGAGCTATTTCGAACTGCGTGACTATACAGATCAAAAATGGATGGATTTAAAAGCAGACGTGCAGGAACACGGGACCCGTAATGGATATTTAATGGCCATTGCACCCAATTCATCGACCGCTAAAATCGGTAATTCCACGGATGGAATCGATCCTTTGTATGAAATTGAATTTTACGAAGAAAAGAAAAACTTCAAATTCAAGGTGACCGCACCAGGCTTGACGCCAAAAACTTATGAATATTATAAAAAGACGCGATTTAATTTGGACCAACTGGAAAGCATCAGGCAAAATGCAGCCCGCCAACGCCATATTGACCAAGCAATCAGCTTTAATCTGTATGTACACAATACAATCAAAGCGAAGGTCCTATTGGATATCCATTTAACGGCATGGGAAAGCGGGTTGAAATCAACGTATTATGTTCGTTCGACTTCTTCCGAATATGACAATGCCTGCGAAAGCTGTTCAAGTTAACGACAATCATAACCCAGTAATCTATTAAAGGAGTTTTCACGAATGACCAATCATATCAAAAAGATTCGGATGCTGGAACCAACGCATCCAACCAAGGCAACCGGTGTTTTCAAAGGAGAAGCTTCAGGCTTCCTCCTTTGGAACGATATTCAGTATGAAAAATTCTATGATACCTATACACAGCTCATCAATAACTTTTGGAAGCCTTCGAGCGTGAACATGATTCAGGATAAAAAGCAGTGGGGCGAATTGGACGAAGATATCCAGGACGCTTTTCTCGATATCCTTACGATGATTGCTGGAATGGACAGTCTTCAAACGCCCACTTTAGTAGAAATCCTTCGGTACATCAAGGATCCGGCGGCAAAGGCTATCCTGGCCAACATGGCCCAGCAGGAATCGATCCATAATGAATCTTATTCCTATATCCTTGCTTCCTTGATTCCGGTAGGCAAGCAAAAACAGCTTTTCGACCGCATTAAAGAACATCCTGAAGTGATTAAGCGTAACCAACCGATCGTTGATGCTTATCAAACGTTCGTGGATGATCCCAGCCCTCAGCATTTATTCGAGGCACTGATCCATTCAACGAACCTTGAAGGGATTTATTTCTACCTGGCTTTCGCCTTTTATTATAATTTAGGACGCCAAAATTTAATGACCGGTTCCGCTACGATGATATCCTATATTCATCGCGATGAAATGGTCCATTTCGATTTCATTGGAATGCTCGTTCAAATCTTGATGTATGAATATCCTGAGTTAAATAATGAAGAAAATACTAAGTTCATCTATACAACGATTGAAAAAGCAGTCGAACTCGAAAAGGAATGGTCTGAATATATGCTCGAAGATATCCAAACCAAAGCCGATCTCGATTTGGAAGAATTCAATGAGTACATCGAATATATCGCCAACAAACGGTTACGTATGCTAGGCCTTGAAAATTTGTATAGAGAGTATGACGAGAACCCGATGCCATGGATCAAAACGTTCGATGATGAATCCATCGGACTTACCAAAACCGATTTCTTCGAACAGAAGTCAAGGACATACAGTCAAGTAAATGCCAGCAATGGGTTCGATGAGCTGTAAAGTTGCCATAGTCTATCATTCTGCCGGCGGCAATACAAAAGCGCTTGCTGAAGCCCTTACTTCCCTTTTACCTGAAGCTGAACTATATCGAATGAATGAATTTGATTTACGTACATTGCCGGATTACGATGCTTTGATTATCGGCACCTATACATGGGGCAATGGGGAGCTTCCCGCTAAATCAGCAGCACTTTATAAAGAACTGGAACAGTTGCCTATTGCCCATCTGAAAACGGGAGTCTTCGGCACTGGTGAAACCAACTATAATCATTTTTGTGGGGCGGTTGATCATTTCCGGGATATGTTATTTGCCAAGAGCCAGTTATTGGTGACATTGAAGATAGAACAGATGTATCAAAAATCAGACTTGCCCAGACTTCAAAAGTTCGCCTCGCTATTCCAGAACTGACTGAAAGGGGATATGCGTTTTTGCATATCCCCTTTCAGTTTTTTTTAAAAAAACTTGGGTCCCACTAGCATAGCAGCGGTAAGCATGAAGTATAATGGAAGAAAAAAGGAGATAATATCCAATGACTGAAAATATAACCCAGTTCCTGCCTATCCTTTTTATGCTAGCGCTTGTCGTATTCGTTATATTCATCGTGTTTTTCCTGTCAGGGCATTTTAATCGTTCTAAACGGATCGAAGAAAAATTGGACAAAGTATTAAAGGAAATGGCCGAAAAAAAAGAAAAATAAAAAGACTCCAAAATCGGAGTCTTTTTTTATATGCGTTCAATTATTTTTGAACGTTAGCTGCTTGTGGTCCACGAGCGCCTTGCTCGATTTCGAAAGAAACTTCTTGGCCTTCTTCAAGCGTTTTGAAGCCTTCACCTTGGATAGCTGAGAAATGTACGAATACATCGTCTTGGCCTTCAACTTCGATGAAACCGAAACCTTTTTCTGCGTTAAACCATTTTACTTTACCTTGTACCATGATAGTTCCTCCTGTGTTTGGAAAAATCCATTTTATTACTATTTTTGGTTCTGGATAATGTTTCAAGAGGAATCCTATTACAGTAAATCCTTCTATCAAACTTATTCCGAACAAAAATAATTACTTATATTATATCATGGGAAATCCTAAAAAAACAAGATTATCGCAGTAAATCAACCGACAAATTATCCTAAAATTCTACATATTCCTCTTCTTGGTTTGTCGGAAGCCTTCGTCCAATAAGTAGCGCTCCGCCTCTACTGGACTCTCGAAACACTCCTCAAGATTCGACCCTGAATACACATTCCAAAGCAGGTCTTCCCTTTCAAGTGTAAGCTCTTGCTTTTCAGGGCCAATCCATGTCCCTTCCAACCTAGCGAACTCGTTTTCCTCTTCTTCGAATTCAACAGGAGGTTCAGATAGGTAATCCACGCTTTTTTGAATCAATTCTTTTAATTCCGCTTCATTATAGTCACGTATATTGATAAACCCTTTACGGTCAGTGTCTTTTTTTCTCATATGCCCTGCGTAAACGAATCCATTTCCATTGGGATGCAAGTGCTGAACGACGATCTTTTTCTCCTGGACACTATCTGGATAATGGAAGTTCACACGTCCCAATGAAACGTCTTTTCGCTGTAATTCCGGAAAAGTTTCAATGATGCTCAATTTTTCTTCAAATGTTAACAAATTTCTTCCTCATTTCATTAGTTCATATTGTTTGTCGATTATAACACAGACTGATTAGAAACAATAATCTCCCTCTTCCTTAATAATGTAAGGAAAGGGAGTGATAGGATTTGATCATGAAAATTCGGGACCTGGACTTCGATTACGGCCAGCAGCTTTTTAAACTTCAGAAAGAAGCCTATAAGGTGGAAGCTGAAATGATCGGTTTTGCCGATATACCTCCTCTATTGGAAACATATGAACAATTCATTCATTGTCATGAAACGTTTTTATGCTATTTAAAGGGTGATGCCATAGCGGGTGCAATATCTTATACAAAAGAGAATGGTCAATTGCTGATTTGCCGAATGGTCGTCCATCCTGATTATTTTCGGCAGGGTATCGCGGATGCACTGTTGCATGCTCTTCAATTACACTGCGACTGGGAAAAGATATCCGTTTCGACCGGTAAAATGAACCTGCCTGCACGGAACCTTTACGAAAAAAACGGCTTCATTCATAAAGAGGACGTAGAAGCCGCACCTCTCTTATTCATAAGCATATACGAGAAAAAGCATTCATTTTATGTATGTCACGATAAAAAGCATAATGAATGAAATGACAATGATTACGGCAACCCATAGCCAGGCTAATGTCATATTCCCGGAGTCCATGGCGATATAAATCGCAGTCGGTATGGTTTGTGTCTGTCCGGGAATGTTTCCGGCAAACATGAGTGTGGCCCCAAATTCCCCCAACGCACGCGCAGAACTTAAGATGGCACCTGTGACGATGGATTTGACCGCCAATGGAAGGGATACATTCAGGAATAATCTCCACTCGCCGGCCCCGTCTACCCTTGCTGCATTTTCGATTTCTTCATCTATACCTTCAAAGCCCGTTTTAGCAGATTGATACATAAGCGGAAACGCTACCACGGTAGATGCAATGACCGCCGCCCACCACGTGAACATCAGGGGCTGATCAAAAACCCTTTCAATGAATTGTCCCGGGATTCCACTCTTGCCAAAAATCACAATCAATAAAAAACCAACGACGGAAGGCGGCAAAACAAGCGGCAATAAAAACGCTGTTTCCAACAGGACTCTTCCCCTGAATTGCTTTTTAGCCATCATTCGCGCTAGGATAATTCCTAAAATGAAAACAAGGATACCCGATAGTCCCGCTACTTGTATCGATAGCCTGACTGGTGACCAAAAATCCTCTGTCATGATACTATCCGCACATCATTGTTAAATATCGGCCTATGCAGGTCCTTGTTCGGCATCATTACCCAAACGGTTTCTTTTTCATTAAAGGCAGACTTCATTTCAGTTTCTCCCTTTCTTTTTAAAATAACATTTAAGTTTATTTTTCTTGACATCTTGCTGACACAAAGAAACGTTAAAGTAAGAGTATCACAAATATAAAAATAATTTCATTCCAATAAACTTGAAAACTTTGAAGGAGTCGATTTTAATGATAACAATTTATACTACTCCAAGCAGTTTAGCATGTCGTAAAGCAAAAGCTTGGCTTAAGAAGAACGAAATTTCCTTTAATGAACGTAACCTATATTCCCAACCTCTTTCTATAGAAGAAATAAAAGAGATTTTACGTAAAACGGAAGGCGGGACAGATGAAATCATCTCAACCCGTTCCAAAAAATTCAAAAGCCTGAATATCGATATAAATAATACACCACTTAATGATCTTTGCAAGCTTATTCAAGATAACCCGGATTTACTTCGCCGGCCAATCATTTTCGACCATAAGAACTTGCATGCAGGATATAATGAAGAAGAAATGGGACGCTTCCTTCCAAGGAAGGTCCGTCATGTACAATTATGGCGTGCAATCAGCCAATTGGCTTAATTAGTTAGCATTCTGCATAATAAGAGGGTTGTCCATTACATTGGACAACCCTTTTTTATATCTGATCCGCTTTCTCTATGACAATCGTGAAGGTAGTCCCTTGTTCATCGCTATCCTTAAGCACAAGATCTCCCTTTTGCGCTTTTGCGAGCATTCTACTGAATGGCAGTCCCAAACCTAAACCACGTACCTTCAACTTTTTGTTTTCACCTCGGTAAAATGGTTCGAACACATATTGTTGTTCATGTTCCGGGATCCCCCGGCCACTATCCAGTACATCAATGCAGATTCGTTCTTCATCCTTTTCATAAAGGTGAATCTCTATTTTCCCTTTGCCATCAAGTGCATGTCTGGCATTATTCAAAAGGTTAATGACGATTTGCTGCATCCGTAATGAATCTATTTGACCAAAGACCGGTTCATCAGGAACTTTTATCTCAAAAGCGAACGATTGATCATCATCCTGGGTCACCTGCCAGCGATGGGCAATTTCCTTAATGAATATATTGATATTCTCTTTTTGCACCCGAATTTTAAAAGCGCCTGCAGATATGGCATTATGATTGAGTAAATCCTCTATCATCCCTTGTAAACGTTGAGTTTCCTTTAAGGAAATATCGAGGAATTCCTTACTTTGCTCTCCCTTAACGACATCATCCTTAACCGCTTGTATCAGTCCGCTAATGGAAGTGACTGGCGTTTTCAAATCATGGGTTACGCCTGCAAGCAATTCCGCCCGCAACTTCTCCATGACCTTCAATCGGTTGGTCATTTCCTTAAATGATTCTATCAGTTCATAAATTTCTTCTTCCTTGATTTCCTCTTCCTCTTTGAAATGGATATCATAGTTGCCTTCACGAACCTGGACAGCGGCGTTAGCTACGTCTTGAATGGGCCGCGAAATCTGCCTGGAAAGAAAATAAATGACTCCCGTTCCCAGAATCAGAAGGCCTCCAATCATGATCGCCAACAAGCCATGATCTTGGTTGATTTCCTTCAATGCCCCTTCTTCCTGTGCAATGACCACCCAGCCTCTCGTCTCATCATTAAACGTAATGGGGGATTTGACGACATATACTTTGTTGTCGGAAATCTTGACCTTCTGGATTAACTCCGTATTTTTCATGATGACGTCAGGGAGTTTATTTTCATCCGGATCTATATACAATTGTGGCATCGTATAAATGATGGTGGCATCGGGATCGACGATATAGATGATTGGCTGTTGGTTCAGATGGAGGATTTTCTCCCTTTCCTCAACAATTTCCGAAAGGATCGGGCCAATGACAATCTGACCATTTTCCTTAATCGCCCGATCGGATGTTTCATCAGCTAAGTACTTAAGAAGGCTAAGCCTATATTCCAGAGCCGTTTTTTCCATCCACCATAAGGAAAAAACAGACAATAATATCAAACCGGAAATCAAGGTCAATACGTATCTCTTAGTCCAATAGCGTTGTAAAGTGGTTCTTTTTTTAGTTTTCATAGACACTCAATTGATACCCCAATCCACGCAAGGTTTTTATTTCCCCCTCAGTTACAGGCCATGCATCTATCGCCTTCCTAATTCGTTTGATGGCCAGGTCCACCGCACGGTCACTGCCGTCATAATCCAAGCCCCACACTTGGTCGAGCAGCTGTTCTCTCGTGAAAATTTGATTAGGGTGCTTAGCGAAAAAAACGAGCAGCGACAAATCACGCGGCGTCAAGTTTATCTCTTCTCCATTCAAATGCACCATATAAGACAGATCATCGATGGTTAAACTCCCAAACTCATGTACATGACCATCTTCCGTAACTACCGATGAGGATCTTCTTAAAACGGCATGTACCCGGGCCACGACTTCTTCGGCAACGAAGGGTTTGGAGATGTAATCATCCGCACCTGACTTAAATCCCGATAATCTGTAATCGACATCTGTCAGTGCAGTCAACATAATGACCGGACATGTATCGTCCTCCCGAATTTCATTCAATATATCCCAGCCTTCCTTACCCGGCAGCATGACATCAAGCAGGACAAGGTCTGGCTTCGTTTCTTCAAACACCGGAATGGCCTTTAGCCCATCGTAAACTTGGACTACATCAAAACCCTCCCGCTCCAAATATGCTTTCAATACCATCGATATGGCAATTTCATCTTCTACTACAAGAATTTTCTTCATTTATGGATTCCTCCTTCCTGAATTATAGTGGAATCATGTTGTATATGCTAACTATTAAAAGCACCAAGCTTTTTCCCTCAATCTTACCCTTTTTATGTGTCAGGATTATGTTCGCAGTAAAATTCACCGATGTTTTCACTTAGTCATTTCGTGCAAGTGATCTGGGTTCATTTTAACAGGAATGTACTACATGGTCGGAAATGGATATAAAATTGCTTGAACTCTTATTACACTCTTAAGAGGCTGGCTCTAAACTGAGCCAGCCCTTTTCAATTACATGTCTCGTGTGGATTCGGACAGCCTGCTTCCTGTCTTTCCACTTGAATCGTGCTATGTTCGATTCCAAACTGATCATGAAGTAGTTTTTGCGCTTCTGCTAAAACTGAATCGTGATTACCGCTTTCATCTATGACAACATGGCAGCTCATTGTCAAAAAACCAGAGGTGATCGTCCAGATATGGAGATCATGGACTTCGGATACACCCACCAATTCCGTCAAGGATGCTTTCACTTCATCCATATCGACTTGGTCTGGTGTGCCCTCCATCAAGATATGGAAAGAATCCCTCACTACCCTAAAACCGCTTATAATAATTAAAATCGCTACTATGACGCTCGCAATCGGGTCTGCTATTCCCCAATCGAAAAAATAAATAAAGAGTGCGGCCGCGATGGCACCCACAGATCCAAGCATATCACCAATAACATGTAAAAAAGCACTCCGTACATTCAGATTGTCTTCCTTATCTCCGCTCATTAAAATCCAGGCCGCAATGATATTAACAAGTAAGCCGATGATAGAAATCATTAGCATTCCCATGCTTTGCACCTCAGGGGGATCCAGGAACCTCTTAATTGCCTCTACGAAAATAAATACGGATATGACGATCAAAGTCAATCCATTCAAACAAGCAGCAATGATTTCAAAACGTTTATATCCAAACGATTTGGACGATGTTGCTCTCCTTTCCCCCAACCTTATCGCTGTATAACTAAGCCCTAAAGCTGCCGCATCGCTAAGCATGTGACCTGCATCCGACAGTAAAGCCAGACTATTTGTCAAGAATCCACCAATGACCTCGACTATCATAAATGTGGAGATTAATAAGAAAGAAGCCAACAATGCTTTTTTATTATTAGAATGATGGTGGTGTCCGTGCCCATGATCATGGGAGTGACCATGATGATGTCCCATGCCATCCCTCCTCTCTGATTTGAAACTTATATATAGTATGGGATAAATCCAGAATGGTTTCAAATGATTCACTTCCGCGATTCACTGGCTGTAAAAAGAGAGATGCAGGGCGTGATTTTTTACGAAAAACCAATATTCTGCCTTCCCATTTCAAAGTAAAAATAAACGCTACAGACAATTCCTGCAGCGTTTTTCCCGTTTTATCTTTCTTCTTGCATCGTATCATCGACAATGGCGTGCAGATCCTTATTAAACAATTCATCATTGCAGACAAGACTGTGCCGTTCCATCTCTTCCTGCTCTTGACTTACCTGTTCCTTTTCCTTCATAACCTACCTCCAGCATCATGATGTTTGCCTATTATCGTATCCACAAGCATGTACCTTTATGCTCAACATTTCCCCATACTTCAATTATAAACGTATTAGGCCTGCTGCCCGCCATGGAAGGCACGTATAATGAATTCATGCTCTGGAACTTGTAAGCTTTTATACGATAACAGGAACGATGTATTATCATAGGATACTTTTTCAAGATTTACCTGAATACCGGTATTTTTAATCGTAACAATGGCATAAGGAGCAACTGGTTCACCATTACAGCCAAGAGAACCAGGGTTCAGGAATATCGTTCGGTCATTTTTAAAAAGGTGGATAGGGTGATGATGACCAAACCCTATTAAATCGTGATGCTGATCTTTGAAAAGCATTTCTAAGTTATTTAAATTCGGTTCAACGATTTTACTAAATGGATTTTGGCTTATGTGCTCATCCAATTTCTTCGATTCCATGTGATAATGGGTGAAGTAAACGGAGTGATCATTAATGATATGATGTATGGTACGAGGTAATTGTTCCAATTTAGTTATGAATTTCCGATGCATCCTATCTGCTATCCATTCATGATGCTCCTTTACATGAATATGACCGGCCGGATGCGGCTCCCCGTTAATGATGGCCAAGACAGCTTCATCATGATTTCCAGTTATCATCGATAAATCATTTCTTGAAAATAAAAGTTCAAGAACTTCATTTGTATCCGGGCCAATCCCAACCATATCTCCCAAACAATAGAGACGATCTATATCTTCCCTTTGATCAATATCCCTAAGAACGGCTTTTAACGCTGATGCATTACCATGCACATCCGTTATAATGGCAACTTTCATGACTTAATTCAGCTCCCTTCCCCCACAATCCACATGGTATATTATAACATTTAAAACGAAATCAAAAAAATATTCGGGCTTATTCCCCCTGATCTACCCATGCCCATTTTTTTAGAATAAGCAAACACTTCGGCCTAGAATACATAGTATGGAGTATTCCTGGTAAAGATGTTTTGCTAGGTATGTTATTCATAATATGTATGAGGAGGAAATCAAATGGGTGGAAATGGTAACGATTGTTGTGGCGGCGGTTTCGATAACGGATTTGCATTGCTGATCGTATTATTCATCTTGTTGATCATCATCGGATGCAGTTGGGGATTCGGCGGCGGCTTCGGTGGATGCTGCTAATAATGACATAAATCAAAAAGGCGCCTGATCAAGGCGCCTTCTTTGTTATGAATTGACTAATAGTGATTGGTCTTTGATTTTCCATAGAATTTTCCCTTTTCAAATGGTTATTACATAAGATCCATTAATTTTAGCTGTTAACGAAGGGAATAACCTCTGGTAGACAAGACTATCGTAGTCTCCGTTCTCAAATCATAAAAGGGGCAGAGAGCCTGCTCAATCCATCCTCCATTTGTTTTTTCGCATCTTTCATCATGCCATCAAGTAATTCCTTTACCGTAGGTATATCGTCAATCAATCCGGCAACCTGGCCGCTGTTCATAAAACCATTGTTAACATCCCCGTTCATCGCCCCATTAATATGATGGACTTCAGAGGTCATTTCACGATAATTCATAGGAGACAGTCCCTGTTTTTCCAAATCCAGGACTTTCTCGGTATAGGGGTCCTTCAATACCCTTCTGACCTGGCCAAATGATCTGCCCAAAATTACCGTATCATTGCCCATCGCTTCGATGAGTTTCTGTTTATATGACGGATGGAACGGTGCTTCTTGTGTAGCGATAAGCCTGGTTCCTAATTGGACTCCTGAAGCCCCCAGCATCAATGCAGCTGCCAACCCCTGTCCATTGCCTATTCCGCCAGCTGCCAAAACTGGAAGCGTCACATGCTTGCTGATTTGCGGAATGAGTGTAAAGGTCGTCATTTCCAGGTTCGAATTGATGCCGGCAGCTTCAAACCCTTCTGCGACCAACACATCGGCCCCTGCAGCTTGCGCTTTTTGCGCGTGCTTGACCGACGCAACGATGGCGATCACTTTTATATTCTTTTTTTGCAATAGTGGAATGAAAGGGGCAGGATTTCCTGCAGATAAGGAAACTACAGGTATATCATGCTTCAGGACAAGATTCACTAACTCATCTGTATATGGACTAACGTTTATTGGAATGTTCAACGCAAAATTGTTATTGGTTTTATCTTTGGTCTCGAGAATGATGGCTTCTACCTGTCCAGGGTTCATGGTACCGCACCCTATTGTCCCTAGGCCCCCTGCATTGGATACTGCAGCGGCAAGACTTGCATTGCTTATATTCCCCATGCCACCTTGTATAATTGGATATTTTATCGCAAAAAGTTCACAAATATATTTCACTTTCATCCCTCCCTGTCTATTTAATGTTATACTATATTCATTAGAAAAACAATTCTGACTATTCCAAAAGGAGCGAGACTATGATTATTCCGTACAATAATAAAAAACCATCCATTGATGATACCGCTTTCGTGGCACCTGGTGCTCATTTAATCGGTGATATTTCGATTGGGAAAGACTCGACCATTTGGTTTAATGCCGTACTGCGCGGTGATGAGGATTCAATTACAATAGGAGAAAAATGCAGTATTCAAGATAACTCCACCATTCATTTATTTGAAGGATGCCCGGTTGTCATTGAAGACGAAGTGACGGTTGGTCATAATGTTATCCTGCATGGTTGTAAAATAGGCAAACGCTCCATTATTGGTATGGGTTCAACGATTTTGGATAATGTAGAGATCGGCGAAGAATGCATCATCGGAGCGAACACATTGATTTCCTCTGGCAAAATCATACCACCACGTTCACTGGTTATTGGTTCCCCGGGGAAAGTGGTTCGCAGATTGAATAATAAAGATCTTGAATTGATCCAACTTTCGATCGATACATATGTTCAAAAAGGAAAAGACTTCAAAGGGATACTTGATTAATTATTGCAAGAGTCGAAATTGATAATGTGAAAAGAGCTTCGGCAAGTCATTAGCGACTGGCTGAAGCTCTTTTTCACTTAATGATAAGTGGATGATCCTTCGCATCATATGTTTCGTCTTTCCGGCATAGATCATTGTTTTCCTGAAATACGCTTTCAAAGAAACGGCTTGCTGGTTCAGCCAAGACTTGATAATACTGGCTAAATAAAAGAGCAGCATGATTCCCATTCCACTTTGAAGGCAGAAGTTCCTTTGGCAGGCCCGGATCGATAAATAAAAATTTACGGTATTCATGCACCAAGTTCGTTCGTTCCACAAAACAATCAGCATCGGACATTTCCCCCCTGCTGATGATGCTTTGATGAACGATGAATTGTTTGCTGTATTTCTCGATGAATTCTTCATATTTATTTTCAATCTCTTCTAAATGCCAGCTCTTCTCTACAAGCGATTGGTTTTCTTTTGGACCTTTGTACTCCGAAATGAAAAAATCAACATATTCATTGATGTCATATTTCTCGATCAAGCGATTGATTTGTTTCTCCAAATCATTAGGAGAAATCCAGCAACCACTTGAAAAACTGCCAAACCCGCTCCATAATAATTCTTTACGGAGATCATCCCGTAATTGCCGCTTATCTTCAGGGATCGTGTACATTAAAATACGCCATTTACCGTCCCATTCATTCGGTTTCATCTTATATATGCGATTGGCCGCTTCATCCATTCTCTGCACACCGCGATCAGTCAAAAAATAATAGCTTTTATTTCCCTGCTTTTCTGACTGAATCCACCCTTGTTTGACCATTCGTGAAACGGCTACACGAACTCCCTGCTCATTATGACCGAATTCCTTTAACAAACGAATTAAACTGCCTATCCAGATTTTACTTCCATAGTTACGGATATAATCGCCGTATATCGTAAAAATCATAGATTGAGTATTAGTACCTATCTTTCTCACCTCGTCCTTACTTTGTTACTATTTTCACACGGAAGACATAATAATTATTATATCTTTTTAAAATGAAAGCGCAATATTATTCACCAGTAAATCGTGCTTTTCTCCGTTCACTAAATGCTAGGAGCGCTTCCAATCTGTCTTGAGTCGGGATGGTCAATTCATAGGCTTTTCCTTCTATGGCCATTCCGGTTTGCAAGTCGGTATTCATTCCTTGGTCAATCGCATATTTGGCTTGTTTGACTGCAATCGGCCCATTTTTCATGATATTGGCTGTCAATTCTTCACAAGCTGACATAAGTTGATCCCTTGGCACGACCTTTAAAAGGATCCCTAATTGACATGCCTCTTCTGCAGTCAATTTTTTAGCGGTGAAGATTAATTCCTTCGCTTTCATTTCCCCAATCAATCTTGGCAGCCGCTGTGTACCGCCTGCCCCAGGAATAATGGCCCAGCTAGTTTCAGTGAGCCCCAAAGAAACACCTTCCGCAGCAATTGCAAAGTCACATGAAAGCAGCCATTCAAATCCTCCCCCCAATGCATATCCATTGACGGCAGCTATGGTTGGCTGCGGAAGCCCTGCGATACTATTAAAAACATCGCGAATCGCTTTAACGTTCCTTCTTACTTCCGCATCATTCAAAGACTTCCTTTCTTTCAAATCCGCTCCTGCGCTGAATGCTTTTTCCCCTGCACCGGTGAAAATAACGACACGGATATCGCCGTCATAATAAACTGCATCGATGACTTCCTGCAGTTCACAAAGTGTCTCATAGTCGAAGCAGTTCAATACGTCGGGCCGATTCACTGTTACATAGCCGATTTGATTTATCACTTTATAAATAACCTTGGACATGAGTCTCCTCCCCTTTTTATAAAAATGACCCTTTTGCAGATAAAACTAATTAGGACCGGGCACATCATCAATCTTTTTCAATATTTTCTATAATGGCGGATATGCCTTGGCCAACGCCTACACACATCGTCGCAAGACCATAGCGTACTTTCCGCTTTTTCATTTCGTGGACAAGTGTTGTTAAAATACGCGCCCCGCTTGCACCAAGCGGATGCCCAAACGCTATTGCCCCGCCGTTGACATTCACTTTCTCCTGATCCAATTTCAATTGGCGGATGCACTCCAAGGATTGGGAAGCGAATGCTTCATTCAATTCCACTAGCCCGATGTCTTCAATCGTCAAACTCGCCCTCTCCAATGCTTTTATAGTGGCATGAACCGGACCAAGGCCCATAATGGACGGTTCTAAGCCCGCTACCGCCCCTACAACATATTTGGCAAGAGGTTTCAATCCAAGCTCCCGTGCCTTTTCTGCACTCATCAAAAGTAATGCCGAGGCTCCATCATTTACACCTGAAGCATTACCGGCCGTTACAGTGCCGCCTTTAAAGATCGGTTTGAGTTTTTCCAACTTATCGATGGTCGTGTCAGGACGAGGGTGTTCATCTTTATCGAAAATGACCTCATTCCCTTTACTGTCTGTATATCGAACAGGTACGATTTCATTAATGAAACGCTCATTTTCCACTGCGTTTTTCGCTCTTTGCTGGCTTTGATACGCGAATTGATCTTGGTCCTCCCTTGAAACGGAAAAACGCCGTGCGACGTTTTCAGCCGTTTGAGGCATGGAATCCGTGCCATACATTTCTTTAAGTTTCTCATTCGTGAAGCGCCATCCGATCGTTGTATCCTGAAGTTCCATTGAACCCCGCGGAAATTCACTCTCAGGTTTGGCCATGACGTACGGTGCCCTTGTCATGCTTTCAGTACCGCCTGCGATATAAATATCGCCTTCACCTACAGCAATGGAGCGTGCAGCATACATGACGGCATCCAGTCCGGATCCACACAAACGATTTATTGTCGTTCCAGCTACGTTTACCGGAAGACCAGCTAAAAGGGCGGACATCCGGGCAACATCACGATTATCCTCCCCTGCTTGATTTGCATTCCCGAATATGACATCTTCTATTTGATCCGGCGGCAACTCTGGATTGCGGTCGGTCAGCGCCTTGATTACAATTGCACCGAGGTCATCCGGGCGAACGCTTTTCAAAGCGCCTTTATATCTGCCGATTGGTGTTCTCACAGCATCGATAATCACAACATCCTTCATTTCCTCACCAGCTCGCCATCTTTTGTATAATCGTACACACCTTTACCTGACTTTCGGCCGAGCCTGCCAGCTTTAACATATTGTTCAAGGAGCGGGGCCGGGCGGTATTTCTCACCAAGTTTACTATGTAAATATTTTAAATTATTTAAACGGGCATCCAATCCCACCAAATCACCTAGCTCAAAAGGTCCCATTGGGTAATTCAGCCCTAACTTTATTGCCTTATCGATTTCTTCCGGTGTTCCTAAACCTTCTTGAAGCATATAGAACGCTTCATTACCTACCAAGCAGCTGATCCTGCTGGTTACAAACCCAGGGAATTCATTTATGACCACGGTTTCTTTTCCCATTTTTCCGGCTACCTCTTTTATTATGGCTGCCGTTTCATCGCTGGTTTCTAGACCACGTACAATTTCAACGAGTGGCATCTTTTGTACAGGATTGAAAAAATGCATGGCAATCGTTCTTTCGGGACGCTTTCCATAAGAACCAATTTCCGTAGGGCTCATCGTGGAAGTATTGGTTGCAAAGTAACAGTCTTCTTTTGCATGGACTTCAATCGTTTCGAAGACTGCCCTCTTAATTTCCGCCTTTTCCGGAACTGCCTCTATGATCAAGTCGGCATATGCTGCTGATTCTTTCAAATTGGAAGAATAGCAAAATCTGCTTTTTGCGGCTGCCGCTTCTTCCTGGGTGATTTTTTGGTAGCGCACACCCTTCTCAAAAATGGCATCGATTTCTTTTCTTGCACTTTCCAAAGCATCCTGATTCACGTCCACCAGTACTACCTTAAAGCCGCCTGTTGCTCCTACATAAGCTATTCCCCTGCCCATGACACCAGATCCGACAATCACTAAATTTCTAATCATTCATTTATTCCTCCTTCAAAAATAAATAGAGGCTGGCTACGATGAACCAGATCAGCATTCATCCATACCTGAATTACTTTTCCGACATACCGTTCAGCCAGCCGCCTATTTTATGTTTTATTAAATTCCAAAGGGATTTAAGGGACGGCTTCCATGATAGGAAATGATGCTTTTCGTTTCTGTATAAAGATCAAGTGTCTCAATACAAAGTTCCCGGCCGAACCCTGACTGTTTATACCCTCCGAAAGGTGTTCCAGGAAATGCGGAGAATGGGCAATTCACCATGACGATTCCCGCTTCTATTTGATTCGCCACTCTAGTCGCACGCCCGCCATCTTTTGTCCATAGGGCTGAACCCAAACCGAATTCCGTATCATTTGCGAGTCTCACGGCTTCTTTTTCATCTTTGAATTTCATTATGACAACAACCGGCCCGAATATTTCCTCTTTCACTACATCCATTTCATGATTGACATTCGCTATCACCGTCGGCTCATACCAATAACCGTTTTCGAAACCTTCAATTACCGCTGGCTTTCCTCCTGTCAGGATTTTCGCTCCGTCAGTAATGGCAGATTGTACATAATTGTCGATGACATCCAATTGCCCTTGATCTATGACTGCACCGACGTGTGTTTCTTTGTCGAGCGGATTGCCCAATTTCAATTTTTTCGTTTTTTCTACGAATCTAGCAACGAACTCATCATATATGTCTTCGTGAACGTATAAACGGGATCTAGCTTCGCAAGACTGCCCAGTATTGTAGAAAATGCCATATAATGATCCATCGATAGCTGCTTCAAGGTCCGCATCTTCGAAGACAATATTAGGGGACTTACCGCCAAGCTCCAATGTCACCCTTTTTAATGTCTGTGAGGCTTTGCCCATGAGATCCCTGCCGATTGGCGTAGAGCCCGTGAAGGCCACCTTATTCACTTTCGGATGCTCGACCAGGTAATTCCCTACGTCCGATCCAGGACCTGGAATGATATTGACCACGCCGGAAGGAACACCAGCTTCTAAACAGATTTCCCCTAATACAATGGCAGTCAGCGGCGTTAACGAAGCTGGCTTGACAATGACTGAACATCCAACTGCGATTGCAGGTGCAATTTTCCACGCTGCCATCATCATAGGGTAATTCCAAGGGATGATTTGAGCACAAACACCTACTGGCTCTTTTTCCGTATAGTTATGGAATTGACCAGGAACATTATTGACAGATCCGCGGTGTGCAACTAAAGCGCCTGCATAAAACTCGAAATCTTCAATTGCCTGCATGACTTGGCCTTGCGCTGCAGAAATGGATTTGCCGCTGTTCAGGACCTCCAATTCAACCAATTCATTAAAGCGTGAACGCATGATTGCAGCAATTTTATTCAATACACGAGACCGTTTATTAATCGGGGTCCTCTTCCATTTCCCGTTATCAAATGCTTCACGTGCAGCTTGAACAGCTTTTTCTGCATCTTCCTTGGTCGCCTTTGCAACCTTGGCAATGATTTCACCAGTCGCAGGATTGTACGCATCAATCGTAGAACCGTCAGAGCTTTCCACTCTTTCTCCATTAATGATCAGATGATAATAATCACGCTTCATTTCCGCTTTTTCAAATGCCGCCTCTTGTACTCTAACCATGTAATCCCACTCCCTTTTCTATATTACTTGCCTATGAATTGAGCTTTCCTTTTTTCAGTGAATGCTGCCACACCTTCTGCATAATCCTTCGTTAAGCCAGCAATTCGCTGACCCTCAGCTTCTTCTTTTAAGTATTCTTCCAATGAAAGGTGATAGGAAGCTTCTAAGTATCTTTTAATTAAACCGATTGCTTTCGTTGGTTTGTTTGCGATATTCTCTGCAAAGGCTTTCAATTGCTCGTTCCATTCTTCCACATCGATCACTTTTGTAGCGAGCCCGATATTTTTCGCTTCGGCTGCAGGAACCTTTTCCCCCAATAATGATAATTCCAAGGCCTTCGCATGACCAACGATCCGCGAAAGGTAATACAAATTCCCCGAATCAGGGATCAACCCGATATTGACAAAAGCATTTAAAAAACTGGCTTTTTCAGAAACAAGCCGGAAATCGCATGCCAGCGCTAGGCTGAAACCAGCCCCTGCAGCCACTCCATTGACTGCTGCAATGATCGGTTTTTCACAGTTTGCTATTTGCTGCATCATCGGACCGTAGTCGTCGCGAAGCATCTGGCCTAAATTCATGCCTTCATTAACATCCGATAAATCCTGCCCCGAACAAAAGGCCCTGCCTTCCCCTGTAATGATAATGGCCCGCACTTCATCTGACCCTGCGGATATTTTGATCGCTTTCTGTATTTCCTTATTCATTTGGGACGTAAAGGCATTAAGTTTATCAGGACGGTTCAAAGTAAGCCAAGCCACTCCATTTTCAACCCTATATTTGATCGTTTCGTACATAGAGCACCCCTTATTCGCCTGTGAAATTCGGCTCTCTTTTTTCAACAAATGCTTTCATTCCTTCTTTTTGGTCCTCTGATGCAAAAAGAATATAGAAGTTCTTCCTTTCAAATTGCATGCCCTCATATAAGGGGTAATCAACGGCTTTATTGACGGATTCTTTAATCAGTCTTACAGCTAACGCGGGTTGCTTTGCTATCTTTCTAGCAAAATCAACCGTTTCTTCCATTAACAATTCAGGTGCCACGATCTTATTAATGAAACCATATTGCAGAGCTGTCTTTGCCTTTATCCTTTCAGCCGTCAATATCCATTCAAGTGCCTTTGTCTTGCCTACCAATTTCGTCAACCTTTGGGTTCCTCCTGCACCAGGCATGACCCCTAATGTCACTTCCGGAAAGGAAAACTGGGTATCACTGGAAGCGATAAGGAAATCGCAGGATAAAGCAAGTTCAAAACCACCACCGAATACAAAACTTTTCACCGCACCAATCACAGGCTTCTTGACTAGGCTTATTCGGTCCCAATCGGCAAATTGGTTCGTTAACTCCATACTGATTGGATTGTCGTTCACCATCTCGTCAATATCAGCTCCAGCGGAAAATGCTTTTCCATTGCCCGATAGCAAGATCACCTTCACTTGTGGGTCCCGGTCGAATTCTTCCATGGTTGAAACTATTTCCCTAACCATTTTCCTGTTAAGGGCATTCAGTTGCTTCGGACGATTTAAAGAAATATAACCAATGCCCTCCGCAATTGACGTTTCAATGAATTGAAGCGCATTCATTTTATTTCTTCTCCGATCATCATCGTTACAAGTTTCCCGGCAAAGCCCATTAGGTCTTTCCCTGATGCTTTTCCTTCCGCGGAACGCATTCCTTGTTGCAATGCATCGTGGTCTTCATAATACATTTCACAAAGAATGTAATACTCAGAGTCTTTGCCCATTGGGGTCCCTACAATTTTAGTTACCTCCATTTTTTGAAGACCAGGAATTTTTTCCGTTATCGGACCATGTACATTGAAATAGTGCTCATCGAACTCTTCCTTGTTTTCAGGTTGTTTGTATAGGGCGATTAACTTTACCATTTTATAGAACCTCCATTTTATTAGATTATTTTTATCATCGGTTTCATTGCTTCGAACGGATTTTTGCATGCTTTACAATATAAAATGCTGCGGCAGGCCGTTGGACCGAAGATATTTTCCATCGTGACATATGTCGATTCACAATATGGGCAGTCCACATGCCATGATCCATCACTTTTCATTTGTCGAGGAGGAGGGGAGATTCCGAAAACCTTCAATCCAGCTTTCCCCTTTTCCGTAATTCGATCGGATGTCCAGGAAGGGGAACGTAAAAATTCCACACTTACATTTTTTATGGCAGGCAGCTGTCGAAGGGCTGTTTCCACATTTTTTTGAATGATCGACAATGCCGGGCACCCAAGAAAAGTTGGCAGCATTTTTACCGAAACGTCATGGCCCGAAACCGTCACGTCTTCAACCATCCCTAAATCCAGAATACTTACTGTATCGATTTCGGGATCTTTAACGTCTTCCAGGAGTTTATATATTTCTTCTGTGTTTAACTGTACGGCCGACATGGTACCCCTCCCCTTTCTATTGATTCACCATGAAGCTGCTTTATCGGCTGCGTACACTTCGCTTAACGTTTCTAGCGCCTTTTCCAAATCTTCCGTATGCTGCCCATTACGACCATCACCTCTTGCCATGCCTATTTCAATAGTTATTGCCAAGCCAACACTTTCAAAAATTGGGGTGATAGCCTCGATCCATTTTTTCTGTAAGTCAGCTTCGCCCTCTATCAAGCCGAGCTCAACCATTTCCTCTCCATATTGTCCCAGTGAAAATACGCCAGCAAAATCCGGCATTGTTTTCCCAATCGCCGCTTGCATTCTCGAAACCGCTTCCAAATGACCAGATCCCAGCAATTGGACGAACCATGTTTTCCAGTGCATCAAATGATAGTAAAGTTCCATTTGTACCTTTTGCGCCACTTCAGAAAGCGGTTCATATGAACATGAATGAAGGGATTGAACCTTAATCGCTTTGGCTTGGGTATAAAAATAATTCCGCACTACCGCAAACGCCCAATCATAATCCGGGTCTTTCATATAGTACCCAGGACCATTGACCAATTCGAGAATGATCGCATTGCGCCGTTCCTTGGCGGGACGGTCGTGAGCAAGCTTATCAGCATCGCCTTCACCGAGTTCATCCAGTAACTTATAATATATGGCTGCATGCCCCATCGTGTCTTGAGATATCGAAGCGGATGCAACATCTTCTTCAATATGCGGTGCGAGTCCAAGCCATTCTGCACCACGGTATGAATGGATGAAGTCATCGTCCGCCAGTTGAAGCAGCAATTCCTTGATTGCGATGTTCTTCAATGATTCATTCTTCATTTTTCACACCTCCAGCCCAAGACATTATCTCTTTTTCATCGAGCATTCCCTGCTCATACTTTCGCCATTTTTTCTTTAAATACCCGTACCCTTTTGTGGTCCTGTAATCTTTATTATCAATACGTTGAAGCGTTTTCTTTTCCTCGACCGTCATTTTCCGTATATTCTGTCTTTTGACGACCCAGATATCATCAACCGCTTCACGTCTCATGAAGTTTTCTTGTGCCATCATGATGGCAATATCCTCATTAGGGGCCAGCAAGCTAAAATGATATTGAACAGGTGAGGTTTGTGTTTTACGGCTAAATACTTCAAATTCTTCAAAGTAAGTTTTTTGTCTAGTTTCCATATAGTCCTTCCCCCTCTCTTAGATGACCTTCGGCGCTAACGCTTCGCGCACCCATTTATTATTTTCATAAGAAATTCTTCGAAGACTTAAGCGATCCTGTGAACGGGGCCCTTCATTCCTTGCGTATACCTTCAATTTCCCCCAATCAGGTTGTTGGTAAATCCAGGTTTCCGATTCTTTATCAAATCGAAGTGTTTCATCAGGAATGGTATAGCCGAGTGAAAGGATCCGCTTCACATATTTAGAAAAGAAGGCTTGGCGAAGCTCTTCATTCGTACTTGTTCTGATCCTGTATTTGATCGTTACATCCTGTTTGGATGAGCCCACTTCTTTCTTACTCGGAGGTCCAAAGAAGAGTAACAAGGATTCCCACCAATAATTGATGGAGTCTTGAACCAATTTCCTTTGTTCTTCCGTTCCTTCAGCCAAAGCCATGATGATCGCTTCACCATGCTGAGCGTGAAAAACTTCTTCCGCGCAAATCCTTTGTAGCGCACGGGCATAAGGTCCGTATGAAGCGCCAAGCATGTTCGTTTGGGAAATGATCGCTGCCCCATCAACCAACCAGCCAATCAATCCTGCATCTCCCCAAGTTTTTGCTTCCATATGGAAAACATTATGAAACTTTAAATCTCCTTTAAATAAATCTTGCATTAGGTCATCTCGTTTTTTGTTATAAGGCTTTAGCAAATCCTCTGCGACTCGAAGCAATAATTGTCCATGCCCCATTTCATCCTGCACCTTTGCCATGATTCCAAGTTTTCTATTTAAGGTCGGAGCTTTAGGTACCCATTCCTTTTCTGGAAGCGCCCCCATGATTTCACTTATGCCATGCATTGAAATTAATTTGATGAGGGTGCCTCGGTAATCTTCCGGCATCCAATCATCCGCTTCTATCTTTTCTCCAGCCTCGATTCTGGCAATAAATTGATTTAGCTTTTCTTGTTCTGCCATATCATTTAAAAGAACGTTCATCCAAAACACCTCTTATTCGATAATATATAACGTTTATATAACGTTATTATATTTTATTGTTATATTAAATGCAAGACTATTCCGTCTTTTTACTAAATAAAAGGAAATTATCGGAATTGGACCAGTCTTTTATTCAACTAATATGTTAAACGGCGACGATTCCACCTTGATGGACTCTGTTGGGCAGCCTTCCAGTGCATCATCCAAGTCATCAAATAAATCTTCCTCGATTTCTGCGGTTCCTTCATTTTCATCCAGGATGACGAATGCGACTCCCCATCATTGTAATCAAAGATTTCCGGCGCAGCGGCACCGCAAGCAATGCAAGTTTCTTGATCCACAACTGTATATTTAGCCAAGATGCCCTCCTCCTTCTCTATTTTTATGATTGGTTCATCTTCTCTTCCATCAAGAGATAAACCCATAGTTAACCAAGACTGCATCCGCTTTATGTATCGCGTTTTCACACCACTCGTTCGATTTCCTTCAGCTCCGCGTATTTCAACCGGTACATAAGCAGGCAAATACTGAACGACAAAATCGTACTGTTTCCACGCTATGTTCATGAGCACGGAATTTATAAACTAATGACTTCATCCTTCCGTTTATCCACGACACGAATGGCTTTTCCTTCTGAACGCGGAATGCTTTTTGGAGTGTTAACAACAATATCCATCGTTACAAGACATGTGCATTTCATATGATGTTGAATCGTTTTCTTTAATTTCTCTACATTTATATGTGTTAAGTCTTCTTCAATCTCCCTGTAGAAACCGCTTTCAATTTCGATGTGTAGTTCAACACTATCCATTTTCCCCTTTTTAAGGAGGTGAATTTGGTAATGAGGTACAATTCCGTCCATTTGGAATAACACTCGCTCAATTTCAGATGGAAATACATTCACTCCCCTGACTATGATCATATCATCCGTTCTGCCTTTAACACGGGACATTCTTGTTGTGGTACGTCCGCAGGTACATGGTTCATGGGTAATCGAGGCAATATCGCCTGTACGATAACGAATGATTGGAAGCGCTTCCTTTGTAAGGCTTGTAAAGACAAGTTCACCATCCTCGCCGTCCTCAACCGGTTCAAGCGTATCCGGATTAATGACTTCAACAAGGAAATGGTCTTCTGCGATATGCAGTCCATCCTGTGCTTCATGGCATTCTATTGCAACCCCTGGCCCCATGATTTCACTTAATCCATAAATATCGACTGCTTTCAAATTCAGTTTCTTCTCTAGGGTAGCCCTCATTTCCTCTGACCACGGCTCAGCTCCGAAAATCCCATACTCAAGCCCATTATTGGCTGGGTCAATTCCCATCTCTTCCATCTTTTCTGCAATATTCAATATATAAGAAGGGGTGCCACAAATCCCACGCGGTTTAAAATCATTGATAATCGTAATCTGGCGATCGGTATTCCCCCCTGAAATTGGGACTGTTGCAACTCCTAGCTTTTCTGCACCGCAATGCAAACCTAGGCCCCCTGTAAACAGACCATATCCATATGCGTTATGGAAAATATCTGACTTGCGACCTCCTGCAGCTACAATTCCACGTGCGACGATTGTTGCCCAGTTTTCCAAATCATTTTTCGTATACCCGACAATTGTAGGCTTTCCGCTTGTTCCGGATGAACCATGAATACGTGTTACATCCTCCATTGGAACGGCGAATAAACCGAATGGATACTGATCACGAAGTGTTTGTTTTTTTGTAAATGGAAGCTTTATCACATCGTTCAGAGTTTGAATATCTTCTGGTTCCAGGCCCATCTCTCTAAACTTTTCTCTGTAATAAGGTACATTTTCATATACATGGCTTATCGTTTTTTTAAGGCGTGCCATTTGCAAACTTTCCATTTCAGCACGCGTAGCCGTTTCAACTTCCGGATTGTACATTGTTTCAGTCCCCCTCAATTTTACTATTGTCCCCTCATATATACATAACGGTAAAGAAACGGATATTAAATTATTGTTATGATTCATTTCAAGATTAATACGTCATTTGTACGTTGTCAATAATGTTTTTTTAATTCAGAAAAATGACCGAATAAACAAAATATCAATTTACTAAATTTTCAGACTATGTTAATTTTAACAATGATATATCATTTTATCAAACAATCGTTTTAAAAACGTACTACACTAAAAATGGGGCTTACTATGGAATCACCAGCTAAAACTGGGCATTCACCATCAGGTCATGACAAGGAAAATAAGTATCGACAATTAATTGAAACTGAAGAATTCAAGTATTTGCTTCAAAAGAAAAAAGCTTTCATCGTACCTGTCACCGTCTTCTTTCTTGCTTTTTATTTTGTTATGCCTATTTTAGCTGCTTAAAGCGAATTATTGAAAGGTGAAGCCTTTTTCAATATTACTTGGGCTTGGGTATATGCACTTCTCCAATTCGCTGTCGTATGGTTAGGGGGAATTGTATATATCAAAAAAGCAGCGAAGTACGACAAGATAGCTAAAAACATATTGAATAAATATGAGAAGGAGCTTGGCGAATGAGCATTTTATCCCTCACGCTTTTTTTTGGGCATTATTTTGTTAACGCTTACAATAACCTATTACTCTTCTAAGAAAACTAAAAATTCCAGTGATTTTTATACTGCCGGGGGCGGATTGACAGCATGGCAAAATGGATTGGCCGTAGCCGGTGACTTTATGTCAGCCGCTTCTTTCCTGGGAATTACAGGTGCAATCGCATTGATTGGTTTTGATGGCTTTTACATGAGCATCGGGAACCTTGTTGCCTTTCTTGTCTTATTGTATCTTGTATCGGAACCACTTCGCAATTTAGGTAAGTTTACGCTGGCAGACATGATTTCAGCACGCTTCAAATCAAAAAAAGTGCGAGGGATAGCTGCGGCTAACACACTTGTCATTTCAATCTTTTAAATGATTGCACAATTGTTGGTGCAGGAGGATTAATTAAACTGTTGCTCGGCATCGATTATTGGCTATCCGTTCTTCTTGTCGGTGTACTGATGACGATTTATGTAATTTTCGGTGGGATGAGAGCGACAAGCTGAGTGCAAATCACCAAAGCTGTTCTCTTATTAGGCGGTTCCGCTGTGTTGACGTTCATCGTATTCTCCCGTTTTAATTTTAACATTTCAGAGATGTTCCATCATGCCCAAACTGCAACACCACTCGGAAAGGATTTTTTGAATCCTGGAAATAAATACACAGATGGACTTGACATGATTTCATTTAATATGTCGCTTGTCCTTGGAGCGGCGGGCCTTCCGCATTTACTCGTCCACTTCTTTACAGTAAAGGACGCAGCTACCGCAAGGAAATCCGTCGTATATTCCACATGGTTTATTGGGGTATTTTTCATCATGACGATTTTCCTTGGTTTCGGCGCTGCATCTTTCGTCGGTTTTGAGCGGATCGTCGAAGCAAACTCTGCTGGAAACATAGCCGCACCCCTTCTTGCATTAACCATGGGCGGTGAATTTTTATTCGCATTCGTTTCAGCTGTGGCATTTGCCACGATTTTAGCGGTTGTATCCGGTCTTGTTTTAACGTCGGCATCCGCTTTTACACATGATATATACGGTGAAATCATCAAGGAAGGAAATATTACGGAAAAACAGCAGATACTCGTTGCCCGAATGGCTTCGATCGGCGTAGCGGTCATTTCGATTTTACTTGCTTTATTTGCTCAATCAATGAATGTCGCTTTTCTTTCAGTCCTTGCGCTTGGAATGGAATTGCTGCCAGTGCCAATTTACCGATCATCCTTTGCACAATATATTGGAAACGCTTCAACGCAACCGGAGCGATCACAGAAATGTTATTCGGGTTACTCAGCTCCATCATACTGGTCATGCTCAGTCCTAATGTATGGAATCCGGAACCTGGAATGGGGATTTTCACAGGCAATCCCCTCTTCACGATGAGCAACCCGACCATTTTCACCGTACCGCTTGGCTTCATTGGAGCCTATTTAGGTACCATCTTGTCAAAGGCAAAAGATGGGGAAAACAATTTTCCTGAAGTACTGTTCAAATCTAACACCGGATATGGGATAAGTTCAGCAAAAGACCATTAAAGAAGGGGGATTTCCATGACCACACATTTAGATCAGGATATTCACGAATTGCATTACGACCAAATCAAACAAGTACTGGTAGACGAACCATATGCTTCTTTTCTCGGGATGAGGTTGACGAAACTTGGTCCCGGCACAGCGGAAGCAGAATTGATTCCAAGTGACCACATGCTTAATGCACACGGAACGGTTCACGGTGCCATTATTTTTTCGCTTGCTGATTACGTGTTCGCAGCAGCCAGCAATTCATATGGCAGAATAGCGGTTGGCGTTTCAAACAACATAAACTTCTTATCAGCTGGTAAACGGGGTGAGACATTAACTGCTAGAGCGAAAGAGATAAAGAAAAACCATAAACTGGCATGGTATAAAATAGATGTGTTAAATGAAAGGGAATTGATTGCATCCATGGAAGCGATGGTATTCAGGAAAAATCAATATTTCGTCGACCAAGTTGAATAAGTAACGTTTGAAACCGGACAAGCAATCCACTTGTCCGGTTTCTTTTCCCATTGTTTTGCCCATGATACATACGCAGAACTGATAAAAGGGGGGATTCCCGATTTGGAATCCCCCACCCTTTTAATGAATTAAATTACCCCGAAACTTATTTGCAAAGTCTTCTTCCTAGTTATTGGCCGCAATACTGGAATCTATTACTTTTAACCACTCCCCACGCTCCCTTTCACTTATTACATCAGTCTGATAAACTATTTTCCCTCTATTAATGGTAGCCGTGATTTGGCAAGGAAAGGTATGGCCCATATAAACGCTTTGCTTATGTTTCGCGAAAAAATTCGTTTCCGAAGCTTCATGCGTACCATTAAGGGAAACGATTGCAAGGTCTGCATCCTTCCCTTCCTTAATTTGTCCTTTTCTAGAAGAGAGACCGAATCTTTCAGCCGGGGCTGAAGCTGTCCACTCAGCGACTTTATGAAGCGGGATACCGTGTAAAACAGCCAATTCTATCATCGACATCAATGAAAATTGCCCCCCGCTTATTCCGCCCCACGCTTCAAAAATATTATGTATGGCAGGATCTTTCAGCTCATAAGGGCATGGTGAGTGGTCGGAAGAAATCATATCGAATTTCCCTTCCATTAAACAGGCAATCAATTTTTCTTGTTCTTCTCTTTCCCTTAGTGGGGGAGCACATTTTGCAACCGCGCCTTTTTCTATTAAATCATCCTGATTGAATAATAAATAATGCGGACACGTCTCAACCGTCACATCCAGCCCCTTTTGTTTGGCCGATTCAATTTTTTCGATGGCCAAGACACTGCTAATATGGACAAAGTGCAGCGGACATCCTGTTAACTCTGCATATGTAATGGCACGTCCCACAGCCTCAGCTTCCGCTTGCACAGGTCTTGTAGCTGCATAATCATTCGCACTGAATAGTCCATTCTTCTCTTTTTCCTGCTTAAACCACTGAGTGATCGGATCACTTTCCGCATGAAGGGCCAAGACCTTGCCCAATTCTGCAATTTTCTTCATTCCGTGTAAAAGGGTGAAATCATCCGCTCGTTCAAACTCCTCATTTCCCGTCGCTGAGAGAAAAGCTTTAAATCCAATGACTCCGGATTTGGCGAGATCCTCTAAATCATCGATATTTCCCGGGACCAGTCCTCCCCATAATCCAAAGTCTATAACCGACTTCATCTCACCGATCTCGCCCTTTTCAAGGAGAGCCTTTCGATCGATGGTTGAAGGGATTCCATTCAATGGCATATCGAAATATGTGGTGCAACCTCCCGCTGCCATCATTTGCGATCCTGATTCAAAGCCTTCCCAATGAGCGCGGCCAGGTTCGCTAAAATGTACATGGACATCAATCATACCAGGAAAGATATGCTGGCCACCCGCTTCATACTCTACATTCGCATTACCATCCAGACGTTCCCCAATCTTAACAATCACCCCATCTTGGATGGCAAGATCAGCTTTCTTCACTTCATCAGGAAAAACTACATATCCATTGCGGATAATAAGATCATATATTGACATACGGACCACTCCTCCAAAATAGTTTTTTAATCAAAAAGATCCCCTTGGTGCAACCACTTTCTCCGTCTTTCCCATATACACATCCAGTGCAGCCTGCAAAGCCTCTCCCCGATTAACTTGGAACCCCTGGCGCAAAAGGACAGCTTCCAAGGAGGCCAATACAAAGAGGATGTTTTCTTTCCTACAACTGAATCCCATGGTCCCAATTCTCCAGATTTTTCCGTGAAGTGGACCAAACGAGGACGCAATCTCGATACTGAATTCATTCAACAGCATCGCTCTTACAGCTTCACCGTCGATTCCTTTTGGAATTTCGATGCAAGTTACACACGGAAGTTTGTTTTTCCCATCCCCGAATAACTTTAGTCCCATCGCCTTGATCCCTTCAACGAGAGCAGCTTCGTGGAGTTCATGACGGGCAAAGCGCGTTTCCAGACCTTCTTCAAGCACAAGGCGCAATCCTTCACGTAACGCATAAATCATGGAAGTCGCTTCTGTATGGTGATTCAAGCGGCGCGGTCCCCAATAATCCTGCAGCATGCTTAAATCGAAATAATTACTGGTGATCGGACGGCGGTCCGAAACCCTTTGGTTGTCTTCATCCGTTGCAATACCACGTTCCACTTTTTTGCGGGACTGGATGATTTCTTCTATTCGCTCATTATACGTAATAGGTGCCATACCTGAAGGAACGGACAAGCATTTTTGTGTCCCGCCTATCAATCCATCAATACACCATTCATCCACCTTAACATCGGTGCCCCCGATGGAGGCAACCGCATCCACCACAAGCAGGACACCTAATTCACGGCAGGCCAACCCGATTTCCTTCAAAGGCTGCATACAACCAGTGGAAGTTTCCCCATGGACGATTGCTGTTATTTTAGGGGAGACTTTCTTGATTTCCGCGATGACAGCTTGCGGTTCGAACACCTCTCCCCAAGGACATTCTATCGTATGGACTTCAGCTCCGTATCGCTCACAAATTTCCACCAACAAATGCCCGAACCTTCCGAATATGGGAACCAGAACCTTATCTCCCGGCTCAATGATGCTGCATAGAATCGCTTCATTACCCGACCTTGAGGTGCCATCTATCGGGAACGCCCATTTATTTTTCGTTTGAAAGACCAAACGCAGCATTTCCATCACTTCATTCATGATAGTAGTGAAAGCAGGATCGAATTGCCCTAATATCGGTGTGCTCATCGCCCTTAAAACACGCGGGTCCACTTCGACCGGGCCTGGTGTCATGATCGTTCTCATCGGTGCATTCAATTCTGAATATGCCATTTTACCCAACTCCTTTAATAGGCTAATTTATATAGTATTTCACTTAAAACGTCGATTCCCTTTTCCATATCCCCAACACTCGTAAATTCCTTAGGAGAATGGCTGATCCCACCCTCACTTGGAACGAACAGCAGGCAAGTCGGACAAAACGAACCGAACACCTGTGCATCATGCCCGGCTCCGCTGACCATATCTTGGTAAGGTATATTTTTATCTTTAGCTATCTTTCGGACAAGGCGATTCATTTCCCGATCCATCGCAACAGGTTTGACATCCATCCATTGTGAAACCTCCAGCTTCATTTCAGCTTCTTTTGCCAAGGAATCGAAAGTCGAAAAGATTTCCTTACAAAACCCTTCAAGAACAACTTCCTCGTGGTGCCTGATATCGAGACTGAACTCCACTTCACCAGCAATGACATTCGGAACATTAGGTTTAACATCCATTCTGCCAACCGTCGCAACTAAATCCAGGTCCATACCCTTCGCTTTTTTCGTTAAAAAAGAGATGAATTCCGAAGCAAGACCTACTGCATCCTTCCTAAATGACATGGGAGTGGTGCCCGCATGATTACTCTCACCAATGATTTTCACCGTATAACGGCGCTGCCCGACAATATGGCTGACGACCCCAATTGAATTCTCATTCTTTTCAAGTATCATTCCCTGTTCTATATGAATTTCGACGAACCGGTCAATATCATCGCGGACCGGGGTTATATAGGCTTCAGGTTCAAACCCTGATTTTTTCATGGCTTCCAAAAAAGGAATTCCTTCTGTATCTTTTAAATCCCTGACATGCTCAAGACCATAGACTCCTTTAATATTCCTCGACCCCCAAAACGTTAAGGGAAATCTGCTTCCTTCCTCCTCACAAAAGGAAACGACTTCAATCGTCTTTCGCGGCGCCCCATAGGCTTTATACAACCTCTTAACTGCGAGGAAACTGGCGATGACCCCATATGCGCCGTCATATTTCCCTCCATCCTTGACCGTGTCTATATGAGAACCGGTTAGAATGGTTCCACCGGAGGGATCTGTTCCCTCTAGCCTGCCAAACAAGTTGCCTACACTATCAAAATATGTAATAAGGTTTTCTTTTTCCATCTCAGCTTTCATTGCCTGCTGAGCGCTCATCCATTCCCTGGAATATAATAACCGGGTCACCCCATTACTCTCCGTTGCCCCGAAAGATGCTAACCATTCAATCATCGACGCAACATCATCCTTTTCATCTATGAATTTTTCGATTTGAATGCCCATCACATCGCTTCCCTTCTCAATATTCATTCATGTTATGAATATTCACAAATTTATGTTATCTATTATTTTACTTGCTTTCGCATCTAACTTCATTGACAATTTTGTTAGTATTCCGGTGTTTTTTTGTGCAAAATAACCAATTGAAAGCAAAGCGAAACAAACCAATAAAAGAAGAGAGAGTGCCCATTTAACAGGGACACCCTCTTTTTGTCAACTTGTATAATTCGAACCTAAGCCCAATTCCCTCAATAGCTGACGATAAGCGATCGACGTCTTATCTGCCGCGATATGTGCTTCCGCTTGCAAATCGAGAGGCAGCTCCTCCGGCTTTTGATTTTCCACCATTTCCTTATCTTCATTGAAAATCTGCAAGTTGAATTCATAGGTATCTTCAATCGGGGCATCTAAATCAAAGTTACGGGCCATCGGCGAAAACATTCTTGTCTTTCGTGCAGAAACTGGACTGGCACAGTTCAGGATATGAAGTTTTCCACCCTCCGGGAAATGGACAGTAAGCCTGGCCGCAAGCGGCGGATAGATATCAAAAACACGCAGCCACTCAAAGTTGGCAGGTTCTAAATGGCGCATACCCTTTCCGTAATTACTGACGGAACTTAAGTATTCCACATGCAGGCCATACTCCGTTTTTTCCACCTTATAACTAGGAACGATAGGATTGTTGCGATCAGCGAAGCTTTCCGAATGAACCCAAGCAAAGTGCGACACATCCAAAAAACCTTCCATCTGCCGACCGGCTGAACCGGCAATGTCTATGGATGGCGGTAGGATGTTCAAATATTCCTCATCATCCCAGGCCGGTAACTTCGGAATATCCTCTTTATCGCTCGCAATCGATGTCCAAATCAAATCGTAGCGTTCTACCGTGGGATAAATATTAATGCAAAGACGCGGGGATATTTTAGCATTGGGATGCGCAGGTATCCCTGTACAATTCCCTTCAGGGCCATATCTAAAACCGTGATAAGGGCATACGATATCATCACCTTCCACCCACCCCATGCTTAATGGCACACCGCGATGCAGACAAAGGTCCCTTGCAACGATAATCTTCCCATTGGCCCGATAAAGGACAAGGTGTACATCCAGAAGTTTAATGCCTATCGGTTTTTCCGATACTTCCTCGACTGCAGCCACAGGAAACCAATATTGCGATAATACTTCCCAGTCTTCTTTGCTGAATGTGCATTCTTTTGGAAACGGCGTTACTCTTTTTTTCTTACTTGAAGCAACTGTGCCTTCGCTCATTTTATCGTCTCCCTTATCCTCACGTTAATTTTTTATAAATATTAACAAAATTCAGATAATATGTCACCAACAATGTTATAAAACCTAACATAAAAACACTTTTTATTTATCCTGATAATCCAAACAATGAAATTTGTAGGATATGCCAAAGGGTTTGTATGATATGATAATGAAAATCCGCAAAGCACTCTATTAAACGGAGGGATTCAGATAAATATCAGTAACACGCACTATTAAAACGGATTCAATTCCCCTGTATGTATAAAATCACACTCAATACTCTAATTTACCAAAATGAGGTGTTTCAGATGAAGGTAAGCGAGCTTTTAACATTGCCGGCATTAAACGGCATGCATTTAATTGCCGGAAGAACAGGGATCGAACGGGAAGTCCGCACAGTCAATATGATGGACGCTCCAGATATCATCAACTTTTTAAAACCAAATGAATTCCTTGTAACCACGGCTTATCACATAAAGGACAAACCACAACTCTTGTCATCACTCGTCGAAGCGATGGCAAATCAAGGCTGCGCAGCCCTAGGGATAAAGACAAGGAGGTACCTAAAAGAAATACCGGCGGAAGCACTGGTTCTTGCCAATGATTTATCCTTTCCAATCATTGAACTCCCGGCAGAATTGTCACTCGGGGAAATCATCAACCATACATTACGGGGGATTTTGGATCAACGTGCAACAGAATTGACTTTTGCCATGGAAACACATAAACAATTCACAAACTTAATCATGCGGGGTAAAGGGATTCAAAAGCTGCTTGATCATTTATCGGATATGATTGGATACCCCATCTTATTAGTTGATCAGTACCTAAAACCGATATTCCATCCAATCTCAACATCCGGAATTATTCCAATAATCAAAAAAATGAACGAAGAGGGATTTCGATTCCATAAAACCAAAACTTCATTCTTTTCATTTTCATCCCTTTCCAATAAACAGCCCTATACCGTATTCCCCATCTATATGAATGAAGAAAAATTTGGTTATTTGACGATATCGGGAGAAATCAAGACTAGCGATAACCTCATAACATTGACGATAGAGCAGGCAACTAATGTCATTTCTTTCGCCCTGATGAAAGAACATGCCCTTAAACAGCATGATCGGAATATCCGAAACGATTTCTTCCTTCATTTTCTGGATGGCAGTTTCTCCTCACAGGAGGAAATCATAAACCGAGCAAAAGAGTTTTCCTTACACAATGAACAAACCTATATATGTGCAGTGGGTAAGATCGATGAATCCGACTCGGACATAAGTTACACACAGCTGCAACGAAGAGCTGATTCGATATACGAGTTTTTGGAAGATGAACTTCACCTATCACCTGATCCCATTCACCTCTTTACAAAAGGCAAGAAATGCATTCTTTTATACGAAGTGAATGAAGTCTCTGCAGATGTTCTCCAAACTGTCGAAACCTCGATAAGATCATTGCAAAGGATAACAGCCAGCCAGTTCGACTGCACGATTTCTTTCGGAGTGAGCCATATGAGCCCGAGTTTTTTACAGACCAAGAACTCTTATAAAGAAGCGAACGACTCCCTTCTCGAAGGAGGTCTTTCGAAAAGGACCGAATACATCCAAATATTCCGGACAAAGGATATTATGGAGTTATTGAGAATCATACCTGAAGAAGACCTAATGAATTTTCACCATTTTGCACTACAAGGGTTTTCGAAGATTTTCACAGAGGAGGAACAAACTTTATTACAGACATTATCCGTCTATCTCGAAACGCATTGCCAAATATCCGAAACTGCCAAAAGATTATTCGTTCATCGGAACACCGTTGTATACAGACTAGAGAAATGCGAAGAGCTACTCGGCAAGAGCTTAAAAGATTCAGAGACAACACTCCAGATACGTCTTGCCCTTCGCATTAAATCCTTACTTAATATATAAAACACAATTCTCCCTTCACTTTATACAAGTTGTCTATATCCACAACCAAAAATTGTCTAATCTAACTAATGACAATTTTCTGATTTTTTATTATGATGATATTAATCATAACAAAATCACGTGATATAAAATGACATTCTATTAGAGAAGGGAGTTTTTTTATGAATGAAAGAATTAACAAGTCCAAGGCCTTCTCATTAGGTCTTCAGCACGTTCTTGCCATGTATGCTGGTGCCATCTTGGTACCGATCATTGTCGGCGGGGCATTGGGATTCAATTCCCAACAGCTCGCCTACCTTATTGCCATTGATCTATTGACCTGCGGAATCGCTACATTATTGCAATCTTGGAAAAATAAATACTTTGGCATTGGCCTCCCTATAGTTTTGGGAACTTCTTTCGTAGCAGTCACCCCCATGATATCCATCGGCAGTAATTATGGCATTTCCGCTATCTATGGATCAATTATCGCCGCTGGATTATTCATCATTTTTTTCTCCAACATATTTGGTAAACTGCTTAAATTATTCCCTCCTGTCGTGACCGGGACCGTCGTCATCATCATCGGATTATCCTTAGTACCCACTGGCATAAAGAATATGGCTGGGGGTTCCGGCAGCAAAGACTTTGGATCAGCCGAAAACTTGATGCTTTCTTTAGGAGTCCTCGCTGTTATTCTGATTATCAATCGCTGCTTCACTGGATTCATTCGATCCATTTCCGTTCTGATCGGCATCATAGCAGGAACGATCGCTTCAACATTTTTTGGGAAAATGGACTTTTCAACTGTTGCCGAGGCTTCTTGGTTCCATATCCCTGCTCCTTTGTATTTTGGTACACCCAGTTTTGAAATAGCACCCATACTTACGATGATGTTGGTTGGCACAGTCATCCTGGTCGAATCCACTGGCGCATTCCTTGCTCTCGGAAAAATAACCGGTAGGGAATTGAGTGAAAAAGATATTGTCAAGGGCTACCGGGCAGAAGGCCTTGCATTCACTTTAGGTGGGATTTTCAATGCCTTTCCTTATAGTACATTCGCCCAGAATGTAGGCCTCGTTCAATTATCCGGTGTGAAAAAAAGAACGATCACCATTGTAGCCGGCTTCATTTTAATCGGGCTTGGACTTGTACCGAAAATCGCAGCACTCGCTACACTGATTCCTACTGCCGTCCTCGGGGGTGCTACCGTCGTCATGTTCGGAATGGTCGTTTCATCAGGAATTAAAATGTTGAATGACGTCGATTTCTCGGATAATGCTAATTTATTGATCATTGCTTGTTCAGTCTCACTCGGACTGGGCGCCACCGTCGTTCCCGAGTTATTCTCAAGTCTGCCGGAAGCAATCCGTATCGTTGTCGGCGATGGAATCATCACAGGAAGCCTGACAGCCATCATCCTAAATGTGATCTTGACTCCGCGAAGGAAAAAGGCAGCCGATAGTACCATTCCTGATACAGATCAGTTAATGGCAAAAAGTATATAAGAAGGAGCCTGAGAATGATTACTCTTAAGTCACTAAATGCACTAAGCGAAAAGGAGTTCACGAAGTTCCTTGGTGATACCTTCGAACATTCACCTTGGATTGCAGAAAAATCAGCCGCCAATAGGCCCTTTTCATCAATAATCAACTTGCATCGATGCATGGTAAACATTGTAAGCAATTCGTCAAAGGAAGAAAAGTTAACGTTAATCAGGAAGCATCCGAACCTTGGGGACAAAGTTGAAATGAGTGAGGATTCGATTAAAGAACAGCATGGCGCCGGTTTAAAGGACCTTACTGCCGATGAATATGAAAATTTCATATCATTGAACCGACAATATATGAATAAATTCGGCTTTCCATTTATCCTGGCAGTACGCGGCAAAGATAAAAATGACATATATCAATCGATGAAAACAAGGATTCACCATTCCGAAACAGCCGAGTTCGATAAGGCCCTATCTGAAATTCATCAAATTGCCCTATTTCGTTTACAGGATAAAATCAAAATTGAAGGAGAGAAACCAATGAAAAATAAATCAGCCGCACAAACACTCAGCTATGGAAAAGGGAATGTTTTTGCCTATAGGACCTATTCAAATCCTTTAACCGGAATCAAACAAATACCAGAATCCACTTTTTCAGGCAGAGACCATATCATTTTTGGCACCAATGTAAAAGTTTCCGTTGGCGGCTCCTCTTTTCTTCCCTCCTTCACGGAAGGAGACAATTCCATGGTCGTCGCGACAGATTCGATGAAAAACTTCATCCAACAGCATTTAGCAACATTCAAAGGGGCCACATTAGAAGGGTTTGCTTCATATGTGTCAGAAGCCTTCCTGAACAAATATCCTCAAATCGATACTGTTAAATTGATTGCCGAAGATATCCCTTTCGAAGCTGTTACTGAAGCGACGGATCCTCAATTGAAACCGAGCGACCTAGTATTCAAAAAGTCCCGCAACGAACGTGCCAATGCTGCCGTCGAAATCATCCGCGGGGAAAACGGCAGCGAAATCGTTCAGCAAAGCAGCTCCATCCTCGACCTTCAATTAATCAAAGTAAGCGGGAACTCTTTTGTCGGTTTTGTCCGTGATGAGTATACGACGCTTCCCGAAGATGGAAATCGTCCGCTTTTCATCTATTTGAATCTCCATTGGGTCTATGAGGATCAAAAGGATGCATTCGGCGTGGATCCCTCTAAATACGTAGCTGCTGAACAGGTAATCGATATTGCTACATCCATTTTCCACGAAATGGAGACTCCTTCAATCCAAAATCTGATTTATGAAATCGGCTGCCGTATTTTAACTAGATTCCCCCAGCTTCTTGAAGTTACATTCGAATCCCAAAACCACACATGGGATACAGTCGTTTCCGAAATCCCGGAATCCAAAGGAAAAGTATATACAGAGCCACGCCCGCCATATGGTTTTCAGGTCTTCACCGTTAAAAAAGAAAATCTCGAAAACAACATAATCCTGGCTGCTGCTGAAGAAAACATCGGTTAAGGAGTATTTATGCCTGGTATAACAACACATATATTGGATTTAATGCACGGCAAGCCGGCCGAAAACGTGACGATTGAATTATACTTTTCCGAATCATCCACAGCTGACTGGCAGCTGCTCCAGTCAGCTGTCACAAATACAGATGGGAGGCTCGATGCCCCGCTGCTGAACGCAGAAAATACTAAAATGGGAAACTACGAAATCGTTTTTCATATCGGGGATTACTTCCGGAATAAGTCCATCGAGCTTCCTGATCCGCCCTTTTTGGACCAGGTACCTGTCCGTTTCGGACTATCTTCCCCATCCTCCCATTATCATGTGCCACTGCTCGTTTCCCCATGGGGCTATCAAGTTTATCGGGGAAGTTAAAAAAACTGCCGGAGAAGATAACTTCCTTCTCCGGCAGTTTCTTGTTTGATTGATTACATTCAGGATAGTTAGCTGGATGAGCAATCTAAATGTTTACAACTGAAAAGCATCAGTAAAGGTGGATAGCGAGTCTTTATATTGATGCTTGATTTCAATAGAAGATGAGAAAACTATATAACAAAGGCGAACTAATCTATCCTAGCAATTTCTTCAAATTCCTTACCTAAATATTTATAACTCACAGTTAATGAATGAACTTCAACACTATGTTTTATGGTCAGCGCATAGACAGAAACAATTTCTTCTTTATTCTTATTCACTACTTTTTCAGGCTCAATTGCTATTGAGTCATAATCCATAAACTCATATCCCGGATCATCGAAAGTATCAGTAATAGTAAATCCTTTACCTGTTTTATTTACTTGTAGCTTAACTATATCGGGTTTTTCAGTACCGTTAACGTGAATATCGAGTAATTGAATATCACGAAATCCCGTGTTTTCTAAAGTGACTAATATGACCTTTTTATCTTCTCCTGTTCCTAATAAATCCGCTACAAGTTTTGGTTGAGCAAGTATAAAATAAAGTGCAATACCTATAATAACAATTACTCCAAATAAAACCCCGATTTTTTTCACTACGAACCTCCATCGTCTAACCCTTATCTTTTAATCACCAAACCTCCTTACATATATTGTATATCAAAGAACAAGCGTCACAACAGCTGCGGTTGAAATAAAGTTTTATAAAGCATCTGTACTAAACAAAAACGCTATTGTTCAGCGGTCTTCTTTGTCACCACATTTTGGACAAGCACCAGCTTGAATTATCGTTGCAATGCTTTTGTTATCGGGACGCCGAATTACTACAATTCTCTATAAAATACATGGGATATTTTAAATATAGGAGCCATTTTTATTTTAAACTGTGGGTTTGTTCACACAGTGGTGGTATTAGTAGCACAGAAAAGGTAAGTTAAGGCTAGTAAGAAGGGCTATAATACCCTTGCCCAATAGCGGCGTGTAACTAAATGAAAATACGCTAAACACATGACAAAACCCCACCTGTTCCCATAGCAACTGGTGGGGTTTCTAACTGGCTTCTACATCTACATCAACTGGGAGGTCCATCTTGTGCAATCACGCCCTTTCATTTAAACGGCTAATTTACTGTATTCATCCAACTGGTCTTTGGTTAGATTTTTGATGAAGCGGTCGAAGTTTATCGACTCGATTTCATACCTTTCACAAATCTTTAAATAACTTTCATAGGCTTTATCATGAATGTTCATCATCTTGACTCCTCCTTCTGTTATATAACAATAAATTTAACTTATTAATAATATATAACAACTGTAATTTCCCGTCAATATATTTTTCTGAAAATTCGGTAACATTTTCATTCTCTTAGTATTTCCCACATTGTTCTTCGCTAACCGTCTTATAAAGAAAAAGCCATCCTAGCGACAGCTCCGATAAAAAGCTAACTAACCCGTTGTTTCTATAAAAAGCAAGAAAAGGAATGCATGTTTACATAAACGACCTTTCGAAAGCGTTAAAAAACCAACTCTCCATATAAAGGAAAATTGGTTTTTTTCTTTTCAACTATAGATTATCTCAAATTTTAAAACCCTCAAAAAAACATTCCAGGTGATTTCTGAAATCCATAAATAAATTCACCATTTTTAATCGGTAATATTCCGCAAAACACAATCATATCCACATTCCTCTATAATTTTGAGCAATTCTTTAGGATGCAAGAACTCTCCTAGTTTGCCTGTTTCGTAATCTTTTTTCAACCCATCAACAATCATCCAGCTTCTCATTTCAATGTCATCCCATCGATCTTTTACGTCATCCAAGGACCAAAATTGTGTTGAAATAGGATTGCTGCATACTTGTTTGAATTTCTGAATTGACACTTTTTCAAGCCCACGGTCCGTGTGGTCACTACCTAGTTCTAAATACCATTTCCCTTCAATTTTCATAATGACCACTTCTGCTTCTCCGCTGCTACTTTCTTGAATAACTGAAAATGACCTATTTGTCGTAATAAGATTTGTTGAAAGATCGTAAATCATCGGAACTTATGGAGGAGCTGGAACGCCGTTCTCCTTCAATTCATCAATATGTTTTTTACAGATTCCTGGTCTTTTCCCGTATAGCCGGCAATAAGTAATCGTTTAGGATCTGCGACAATATTTCTTCCACAAACATTAATATTTATCAACTGAATTCCTCCTGCCTATCTAAGACTCGGTGCTTCAAATTAGGGAATACATCACGAATTTTAGAAATCTGAGATGGATCAATCTCTGTTTTTATAATAGTTTCCTCATCTCCTCCAGCAGCCACAACAATCCCCCATGGGTCAACCACTTGACTATGACCAGCTAAAAGGACGTCATTAGTATTACCAACACAATTACTCGAAATCAAGAAACACTGGTTTTCTAATGCTCGAACTGAATTGAATAATTTCCAATGCTCCAGCCTTCTATGTGGCCAAGCAGATGTAACAAGAAGTAATTCTGCTCCTAAATCTACTTCAGCACGATACAATTCAGGAAATCGCAAATCATAGCAAGTTGATAAGCCTACTTTCCCGAATTCTGTATCTACTACAGTTGTTTCATTTCCTCTCGTCAATATTTGACCTTCTTTTGAACCATAACGAAATAAATGCATTTTTCGATAGGTTCCTATAAGTGTCCCATCAGGAGAAAATAGAACACTTGTGTTGTAGTATTTTCCATTATTTTTTTCTATAAAACTACCTGCAAATATATATGAATTAACTTCTTTGGCCTTTGAGGAGAAACGTTGTACAAAATTCCCATTCAATTCTTCTGATTCTTCAATATAACGATCAAAAGAAAAGTACCCCGTTGCCCACGTTTCTGGTAAAACTATTAAATCTTGTCCTTTTAATCCGTCAATCATTGACTCCACACGATCTATGCGAGCATTTTTAGATTCACTATCTTTAATCTCTAATTGTATCGATGCAATTTTCATTTCTTCAACCATCCTTTTATTTATATTTCTTATATTAGTTCTTTCACCTGAGTGGGAAGAGAATAGCTTCCTAAAAATTCATCCACCATTTGAACCGGCTCATCATATCCGTAATTTCTAAATGAAAAGCCTTTCGTGACGAAGAGTGCACCATTATAGAACGTCTCATACTGTTGATGTCCACCACCGAATTCTGAACCAATGATATCCCATACTAACTTAAATATTATCAGGCTTTCCAACTTTGACATCGGAAGCACTCATCAAGAAGTAAAAGAACCCGTTGTTAATGTTCATAAGTAAAAGAACCCGTTGTTAATGTTCATAAGTAAAAGAGTAAAGGATATGACGGAATAAACATGAAATTCGATTGTAGTGTCATTACCTACCTTAATTACATGATTGGAAATACAAAACCTTTAATGTATACAAAAAACATAATACACCACACGCAATACAATTAAGGTTCGCTGTTAAATTGTTACAACGAGACAACAGGAGGAAACGCTTTCATTTCAAATAAACTATAGACTTACCTCTTAAATCCTCTATTTCATAGGTTGAAGTTGATTCTAAACCCTTATTTTTGTCCCTAGAGATGTAGTAAACTACCTTTTACTAGGAGCAATCCCCCCCTTCAAGCATTTGATAGAAAATCAGGAATTATCAACAATAATTAATGTTTCTTTTGTTTTTTCTAAATGGTTCAAAATCGCCTGTGAAGCTAGTTCGGGATTTTTCTCCTCTAAGGCCTGGATAATCTGATTATGTTCCATTAAAACATTTTTCATTCTCCCATGTTTACTGACTGCTTTTAAACCCATAAGCTGAGTAAGGTTATGAAGATTGTTCAAAACTTGCTCTATTATGGTGAAGTTTGCTAGTCTTGTCAGCGAGAGATGAAAATCATGGTCTAGCCTAATAAAACTAATAGCATCATCATTTTGCAATGCTTCTTGTTGCTTCAGAATTAATTTAAGTAACCTCAATTGTTCAGGTGTTGTAATTTCTTGTGTTAGTTTTTTCACCGATTCAACTTCAATAGCACTTCTTAGTAAAAAGATTTCATCCTGTTCCTCCGGTGTAATCTTTCTTACAGTTAAGCCCTTCCTTGGGATAGAAACAAGTAATCCATCCTTTACCAAATCTTGAATAGCGGCCCTTACAGGCGTTCTTGAAGTATTTAACCTTTCCGCTAATTGAACTTCTGTAAATATTTCATCACTGGCAATACCACCAAATAAAATTGCTTTTTTTATTTGCTTATAAATTTTATCTTGCGTTGTTCTTTCCTTTTCGATTGGTTTTAATTGAATTCGCCATATTATTAATCCGTCCTTTTTGATAAGTCTTTACAATATGAACAATTTAAATCTATATGATTGGCTAAAACTCCATATGTGTTATGTATACATAATACATAACATCCAAGAAATAAGTTAATAATATATTTTATATTTTTCTGAATTTTCCAAAACTACCAGACCGAACGGCCATTAATAAAGTCATTTATTTTTCTTTTCCTTTTACTTGTTTTCTCAAAATCATCTAAAATGTGGTCAAACTCCATAACCTCCACAACTTCATATTTCCACTTTGTTAGGGTATCAGCTACTATTTTTCTAATTTTTTCATCATCTTCAATTATCATAATTTTAAACATAACAATCTCCTATTCATGGACTGATCGATAAAGGTTTAAATTTTTTCTTTAATTTCATAATGCTAATTATTCCAAACTCCTGTCATTTGTACAATACGTCACTCCAGAATATGGTCCAATTAAAGAAACTTTAGAGAAGAGATGCGATAGTGACTCCCCCGAAATCCCCCTTTAGGTATCCTGCTGTATGAAAGCAAACTCGAAAAATAAGGAGAAGTCATCCATCCATTAGAGGTTTTTAATTGCTACAAAAAAATATTGTGGACTAACCCTATATTCGCTTCGCTCTCCCTCTCCTACGCCAAAGAATCATGCACTGGTTTTATTGCTGAACCCAATATTAAACTTCAGTTTATGAAAATAAACTTGAACAGTAGAAATTAATTTTAAGATAAAAAAAGTTCCAGCTTGGCCAAAAAATAAGTATAAGAATGTAATAGAGTGGATAAACTAATAAAAAAGGAGTGGGAGATTATGGAGACTAAAATTAAAGAAGGAACGAAAGAAATGTGGAGAGAAATTAATGCATGTATAACTCGGAAAATTAATGAAAAACATGATTTATCTTTTCAAAAGAAAAGCAATGATAATTATATGAATCTATATATTCAAACAGCCGTATTACACACCCTATTTGAACTATCAGACGAGTTCAGGAAAATTGAAAGAAAATATAACGAATTGTGATGTTTCTGGAAAGGTCAAGCACTAAATATAACTTAACGGTTGATTAGGAATATACTCCTTAAGGGTGCCGTTTAATCCTAATCCACGTTTTCTTTCCAGCTTTATAACTTACTATGTAATATCGATCATTACCGCTACCGACAATTTGACTAACATTATTACTGTACCATTTGTTCTTTCCCTTCCCTATAAATCCCTCTTTACATTCCAACTAGAATCCAATAAGCCAAATAGAAACCCCATCAGTTGTTAATAGTAACAGGTGGGGTTTTGTCATGTGTTTTAAGTTTTATTATACTATCCTGATTGACGAATAATCTTTTGCTTTTATTTTATGTAAGATTGCAAATTAGAATGTACAATCCTCTTGCTGTTTTTCTAATGGTACGCTAGATCTAAGACTATTATTTGTTACTAAAATCTTGTTTATTCAAATGAGTATGTAGTTATTTTTTACAGAATTTTGAATCGAATGATTAGTAGAATCTCGAACAACTTTATACACACTTAACTATAATCATTGTATGATAAAATAAATATTTTGAAAGTAAGCTGAAAGCTAATGATGTGGTCACCGCTATTCGAAAATGATGTACCTGCAGTTATTCTTCCTTAACGGTAGAAAACTTGCATCTCCGTTAGGGACTGGAAACGTTTAGTTAAAACGGAGGGTACAAAATGAAAAACACTATATTAGGTTCTTTATATTTATCACTCGCTGCTAGCATTTGGGGCGGGATGTATGTTGTGGTAGACGTTGTTCCACCACTTGAATTAGTATTATTACGATATGTTATTGCGATTTTAGCATTGCTAACTATTGGTTTTATAACAAAACAATCTTGGCGGATCGAAAAACGAGACTGGCTTTTGGTTTTCATTATAGGACTTGTTGGAAACACAATTTCTATCGTAACCCAGGAAGTCGGTACGCTACTATCTACTGCACAAATGGGAGCCATCATTACTTCAACAACACCTGCATTTATGGTGATATTTGCACGTATCGTTTTAAAAGAAAAGATCACATTAAAAAAATCAATTTCTGTTATTTTAGCGTCAATCGGTGTCGGTATCATTGTCGGAAATGCTCATATCGGCTCATCTCACCAACTTGGGGGCGTATCACTGCTTATTGCTGCATTAACTTGGGCACTTATGTCTGTTCTAATTAAACGTGTACCTGGGCAATATTTACAAATTGTTATAACGACCTATGCTGTGCATGTGGCAATTGTCTTTTTAACACCTATTACGATTAGTCGATTAGATGAGCTTGATTTTCAAGCAATCATGCATCCATCCATATGGGGCGGCCTTTTATACTTGGGCGTTATTTCCACAGCATGTGCCTTTTTACTGTGGAATCGCGGACTGCAAATGCTTACTGCTTCAAGTGGTGGATTATTTTTCTTTTTACAACCTATAGTCGGTACTTTTTTAGGTTGGTTAATACTAGGTGAAACAAATCGGCCTGTCTTTTTGGATAGGTACAATATTAATTTTTATTGGTGTGTTATTAGTCATTCAGGAAGAATAACCCACATTAAAAATGTTTATTAAAGTTATATATTAAAAAGGGAGATTAGGGAAAAGTTGTTTTTTGTTTGTAATTTTTTTCATTATTCCCCTTTGTCTTAATAAGAAGGAGAAACCTTCAAGAACCGACCGCCGCACCGTCCCCACGCGGATCGACCCCGCCTTTGAGGAAGTTATGCTCATCAATCCGAATTGCTTGTGCATGGCCCATCACCCCATCGAATTCTTCCACCACTTCGACATGATGTCCCCTTTCTTTCAGTTCATCTACCGCCTCCTTTTTGACACGGCTTTCGATTTTCAACGACTCGCTATCTTCACCCCAGGTTCTTCCCCATACGAATCGCGGTTCATTGATTGCAGCTTGTGGGTCCATTCCGTAATCTATCATCCTGGTAATGATAGCAGTCTGTGTTTGCGGCTGTCCTTCCCCACCCTGAGTACCATATAAAATGCTGGGTTTTCCATCTTTGCAGGCTATTGCCGGCATCAATGTATGGAATGAGCGCTTGTTAGGTTCGAGTGAGTTGACATGATTGGAATCAAGCGAGAAAAACGATCCTCTATTTTGTAACATGACCCCTGTTTGACCGGCAGTGACACCAGATCCAAACTCAAAATAAAGGCTTTGAATAAAGGAAACCGAGTTTCCATCTTTATCGACCACTGCGGCATAGGCCGTGTCATTTCCCATTGAAGGACTCGTAACTTTCTCAGCATTTGTCTGAATTGCTGATGCTAGCTTCGCTGCATATTGTTTATCTAGCAGCTTATCTATTGGAATATCAAAGAATTCAGGGTCTGTAAGGACTTCGTTCCGATCGCGGAAACCTGCTTTTAGAGCCTCTGCCAATAAATGATAGTATTCAGCAGAACCATGATCAATGTTGTCAAAGTTGAAATTCTCAAGAATATTGAGAGCCATCAGCCCGACGAACCCCTGAGAATTCGGCGGAACCTGATAAATCGTATAATTTCGATACTGAGTTGAAATGGGTTCTACCCAATTGCCATGGTGATCAGCGAAATCAACAGCGGATAACAGACCCCCTTGCTCTTTTAAAAAGGATACGATTGCTTTTGCAAGTTCTCCCTTATAAAAAACGTCACGACCTTGATCAGCAATCAACGCTAAGCTTCGAGCAAGATCTTTTTGAACAAACCGTTCACCTACCTGCGGAACATGTCCACCCGGTGCATATATTTCAGATGTTATCGGTGCCGTCGAGAGCCAATCCCAATTTTTCTCCGTATACATCACTTGATTTTTCGTAATCGGAAAACCCTTTTCTGCATACTCGATCGCCGAATCAAGAACATCAGCTAACGTAAGTTTCCCGCATTCTCTCAATATCTCATCCCAGCTGTCTACCATCCCAGGAACTGTAATTGCGCTTCTCACCCCTCGAAAAGGAATCTTCTTTTCCCCTTTATATGCATCACGATTGACATTGCTTCCTGAGCGTCCGCTTCCATTGAAAGCACGAATTTTCCCGACCTCCCTTTCATATGTAAGCCAGAAAGCATCCCCACCAAGTCCGGTCATATGTGGATAAACTACACCCAAACAGGCACTGACTGCCACTGCCGCATCAAAAGCATTCCCCCCTTTTTCAAGAATTTTATTTCCTGCCATCGACGCTAAATAGTGAGGACTTACCACCATACTTTTCGTTCCAATTATCGATTGGGTCATAAATTCACTCCTTCTATAATTATTTGATTTTTCCAAAAATTCATGATAATTGTATTATAACTTGTTTGGTTTTTTTTAGAAATCCAAATTCATCTTTATGACAAAAAGTTGGTTTTTTTTCATACTCATCAGTCAATTTAATTAATAAATACCATTTATACATTCATTACGTAATTATCATTTGAATTTTATGTACATTTCGAAATCATTTTTGTTATCATTAATTCATAATCATGGAAATGAACTCTAAATTTAAAACAAAGGAGGAATCGTTTTTGAAAAATTCATATACGGAATTAACGGTCGGGATGATGAGAACGGGCATTTTAGGTTTCGGCGGCGGGCCATCTGTCATCCCGCTCATCCGCCATGAAGCAGTTTCCCGCTATCATTGGCTCGACGATGATGAATTCGGGGACACTTTGGCGATTGCCAATACACTCCCAGGACCGATTGCCACGAAGATGGCAGCATATCTTGGTTATAAATTAAAAGGCTGGCCGGGAGCCCTCGTAAGTGTGGCCGCACACGTTTTACCTTCATGCTTTGCGATGGTTTTCTTAATTGCGTTCATTAATGTTTTAAGTAATTCAGCGATGATCAGTAATATGATTGCTGCTGTCATGCCAGTTGTTGCCGTCATGCTTGGTCAAATGGCTTATGAGTTTGGCGAAAAGGCGGTAAAAGGTTTAGGAAAGGTGCTCGGAATCACCTTTTTTGCGATTTCCTTTTTCCTCCTGCAGATCATTTCCCTACATCCGGGTATCGTCATTATGATTTTCCTTATATATGGGGCGTTCCATTTTAAATTAAAGGATAGATTGAAAAATAAAAAGGTTAATAGGAAGGAGGAATCCGCCTAATGGGTCTAATCATCCCTATTGGAGTTGCTGTTTTTCTAGCATTTTTCATAGCCAATATTCTTGGATACGGCGGTGGTCCAGCCTCGATTCCGCTTATGTATGATCAAATCGTCACCCGTTACGGCTGGCTTGATAATACCGAGTTCTCACAAATGCTTGCGTTAGGAAATTCACTCCCAGGTCCTATCGCCACCAAAATAGCCGCATATGTCGGATATGATGTATATGGCTGGCCAGGATTTTTAGCTGCATTGGCGGGTACGATCATCCCTTCAGCCGTGGCTTTGATATATTTATTAAAAATCCTGCGAAAATACAAGCAATCACCTATCGTAAAAGGCATGTCCCTGCTTGTGCAGCCCGTGATCGCGATCATGATGTTATTGCTCACCTGGAATATGGCTGCTGATGCCGTCGGTTCCATCGGCTACATCCATTCAATCGTCATCGCTGGATTAGCCTTCCTGGCTTTAGGTAAATTCAAGATTCACCCTGCATTCGTAATCATTCTTGCATTTGCGTACGGCGGCTTTATCATACCGCTCACATGATAATAAAAAATCCACCTATATAGGGGGATTTTTTCATTTAAAGCTTCATGCCCATCCGGCTTTTATAACGTTTAATTAGAATTTGGCAATCAACGCTGACAACACCGACGACCGCATACAGCTTCTCATTGAGAAAGCGTTCCATCTCCTGATTATCAGTAAAGATTCCGTGCATATGGAGTTTACTCGGACCGGTCATATGGTATAAGCTCGTTACTGCCGGTTCACTTTCTAATTGCTGCGCTACCGATTCCAGATATTTAGGCTCAACCTCAACGTTAAAGAAAGCCGAAACATGGATGCCGACCTTTGCTGGATTTATAACTGCGGTAAACCTCTCGATCACACCGTTTTCAACAAGATGATTAATTCTCATTTGAACCGCAACCCTGGAGAGCTCCACTTTCTTCGCTAAGTCGGTATATGAAATTCGCGCATCTTCATGTAAAACCGATATGATTTTCTTATCGATCTCATCAACTTTCAAGCTGGGAATCTTAAAGTCCTCTGCCATCCTACGTAACTCCTTTTCGATTTCTTTATTAAACATTATCGCAGAGAACACCACCGGATCACAACAATCTTCCTTTTCACTTTTTAACATCCATAAAAACAGAGAAATTAAGCAATAGCAAAATATATAATGGCCTGCCCATTTTTAATAATCAACCTCCTATTTTCACATGAACGTCCATCATATATGTAATTTTTCAAACTTAGGATACATATTCCGTCCAGCTGTATGGCTAAAAGTGAAGCCGTCAAAAAGATGAAATCCGATAGGAATCAGAACCGGACAAATTAACCGCATCGGAGACACCCCCTTAAGAGACAACAAGGGAAACCATCATCCTCCTCTGTAATTAATGGGAGCAAATGAGTTCCTACCAGACTGCAGTCCCCCTCCCCATTCGAAAAAATGGAAGGCGGGGGTTTTACAGACCGTTTAATGCAGGATAAAAGTGTATGAATATCCAATGGACACATCCTCAATCCTTTGTTTGAAAGGTCTTTGCGATATTTTTGTATTCCTCATCATTGAGAATGCCCATTTTTTTGAATAATGCGGAATAAGCCATTATTTTTTTTTGCGTACGGTTTGTACAATTCATTTGGATCAGCTCCTTTTTTACATAGTATTCATTTATGACAAAATGTTTCCTCTATGCAAAATATTTCGAATAGACTAAATCAACTAAAAGCGTTATGTATATTTCCAATTGATTTTTGTGCTGTTTAGCAATGCTTATGTTTATTTGGAGTAGGTGTCAAAATACAACTTGATTTCCGATTACCATATAACCAAGACTGAAAAAATGCAGTTTGGGTCCATTAAAATGTTGTCCTTCTTGCAACAAGTGATCATTCGGATTATCGTTGTTTAAGAAGATGCGAAGAAATTGAAAAAACTGCATACTTTCTTCATACTTTTTCGCTAAACTGACTTTATTCTATAAGAAGGTGAATGCATTGAAAATCTCCTTTAAACTCGGACTATCTATATTTGTTTGCATTTTTTTATTGGAAACAGTTTCCATGATTTACTTACATAATAAAGTGATCCATTCCCGTATCAATCAAGAATTGGAATCACTGAAGGCCCGTGGCAATAGTCATCGTGATGTGTTGGAAATTACGTATTCCGACTCAACACTTCAGCATATCGCCCTAATGGAATCACATACCGATACAGATGTCGTGATTACGAACACAAGAGGAGATATTCTGATATCTTCAGAAAAGGTAAATGGGGGAATGGAAAAAACCTTAGCAATAAACATCCCACAAGTACCCCGAAAAGGTCTGGTCATACAATCAAGTTGGAAGGATGATAGATATATAGCCACCGTTACGCCATTTATCAGTGATAAAGAAAACAAAGGCTATGTTTATATGTTCAAAGATACTAGAGATGTTGAGGATTTAATCGCACAATTGAATAGGCATTTCCTTCTTGCGACTGCATTGCTCCTTTTCTTCATGCTTATCATCATTTATTTTCTATCAAAAGCTTTGACTAGACCGCTTATTGCCATGAAGGAAGCGACAACCAAACTCAGCAAAGGGAATTTTTCGGTAGCTGTGCCAGTACGATCTCATGATGAACTTGGGGAGCTTGCCCAATCCATTCAAAGCTTGGCTAATGAATTGAACTATTTAACGAAGGAACGCAATGAATTTTTGGCAAGCATCTCACATGAACTGCGCACGCCGCTAACTTATATCAAGGGATACGCAGATATTGCCCGCCGGAAAGATTTAGATGTATCCAAAAGAACACAATACTTAGAGATCATCCATGATGAATCCGAACGAATAAACAGATTATTGGACGAACTATTCAATATCGCTAGAATGGATGTAAATACATTCACCATATCAAAAGAAACCGTCCAGCTCTCTTCAATCCTGCAAAACATTCATGAAAAAGTGTTACCGGCTTTTGCAAATGAAAGAATTCAATTGAATCTGGAATGTAAGGATTATTTATTTATAGATATAGATCCCTCACGGTTTGAGCAAGTCATTCTTAACCTGCTGGATAATGCACTGAAGTACTCGAACGAATATACAGTCACCACCATCAAAGCCACTGAATGCAATGGCAGGATTTCCATCTCCATAATCGATCAAGGGGTTGGCATTCCTCCTGAAGATATCCCCCATATCTTTGATCGTTTATATCGTGTCGAGAAATCACGCGCCAGAGATACCGGTGGATTCGGATTGGGCCTCTCCATCGTCAAGCAATTAGTGGAAATACAAGGAGGAACCATTTCGGTTAAAAGCAACTTGGAGCAAGGAACGTGCTTCACCATCACATTTAAGGAGATAACAAATGAAGACAGTAGTTCTGGTTGATGATGAACAGAGAATGCTTGATCTATTAGAGCTATACATTGTACCTCACGGATATACATGCATGAAGATGAAATCTGGACATGAAGCCTTACAGTTCTTAGGGCATAAACATGCGGACATAGTACTTCTTGATATAATGATGCCTGAGATGGATGGGTGGGAAACGTGCGAAAGGATCCGTGCGTTTTCCAATATTCCCATAATCATGCTCACCGCCCGGGATGCTGCACAAGAAATGGTGAAAGGGTTGAAAAAGGGCGCAGACGATTATATTACGAAACCCTTTAATGAAGATGTTTTACTTGCCAGAATCGAAGCGGTGACGCGGCGAATGCAAAGCCAGGATGATCATGTGATCTTTAGGGGGCTAAAATTAACTGAATCCTCTTATGAAGCACATTATGATGCCAAAACAATCCCATTAACACCAAAAGAGTTCTCACTGTTGTTCTTGTTTTTAAAATCCCCAGATCAAGTGTATTCCAGAGATCACCTGCTTTCGACCATATGGGGATTTAAAACGGATACGGAAGATCGGACAATCGATTCCCATATTCGAAATATTAGAGAGAAATTGCGTCATGCCGGTTTTCCAACAGATCAACATTTGAAAACGGTCTGGGGCATCGGATATAAATGGAGTTCTGTGGATTGATATGAATTTCATTTCTGAGGCATTACTATCCAGCGGACCTTTTTCCATTGCTGTAAGTTTAGTATTCAATATATTGATTAGCGTGCTCGGTTTTATTCCAAGCGTATTCATCACGGCTGCCAATATCACCGTATTTGGTTTTGAAAAGGGATTGATCCTTTCTTACATGGGAGAAATTGCCGGAGCAGTGGTCAGCTTTTGGTTATATCGGAAGGGCTTTCAAACATTCAAACCCAAGTTCATGAAGAACCGGTGGGTCATGAAGCTGCAAAAGTCACAAGGGTTTCATGCTTTTTGGATGATCCTGATGCTTAGGCTCCTTCCTTTTATACCATCCGGCGTGATCAACCTTACAGCAGCATTAAGCAAGACGGGAATGATGATTTTCTTTCTCGCGACATCCATCGGAAAACTGCCTGCCCTCCTTGTCGAAGCGTATTCGGTAACACAAGTATTGAAGGCATCGGACGATGTAAGGATTGTTTTGGTACTGTTGATTCTGGTAATCGCAGTCTTTTATTACTTTAATAGAAATAAGAAAAAAGGAATGTAGGAAAAAAGCTCCTCTACTTCCGGGGTAAATTGGTAGGGGATTTCCTTTTTAACCCTACAATTGATAAGGCGCCATTCTTCTATGTTTTCTTATTCGAAGATAGTGGTCGTCCGACGGGCTAATGTAAAAACGCAATAGTATCTCAACACTACTATATGTGTTATCCGGTAGATATGTGTGAGTAGGTGATATTAGAAAGCAAACATCACTATAATGTTTGCTTCCTAAATTATAGAAGATAAAATGTATTTCCTTCAGGACCGAGCGGCAAATGTCCATCTGCAAGCAATTCTACAATAAATGAAAATGGGTTTTCTTCACAGGCAAGTTCGGCTGTACAAGCAAGAATACTTATATACATGGCATGTCCTACGAGGAACTTGATTGCCTTTTCATCCCTAAATGTATTGAATGCTTGTTTATATGCTCCATGAAAAACGGCATCCGGCACTTTGTCCACGATATCTGCAAGCAGTTTTTCACTTCCAGAGGCATCGATCTTTTCCTTAAGTTGATCCGGTAATTCTTTCAGAACTTCCCAAAGCATACTTCTTTCAAACGAAAGACAGCTGATTGCTTCTGAAACCTGCGCTGCCGAAATCCACTTTATTTTATATTCACTGACGCCAATTGCGCTCATAAACTGATTTACTTTTTTCTCTGCTTCACTACACTTTACCCCGACTTGTGAATACCATTCGATGGATGTAAGTCGCTCAATCATTTCATTGGCAGACCGTGCGTCCGTACCGTACTTTTCTTCATTGATTATTCCGGCTAAAGCCATATTAGTCCGCTCCTTTCATATCTTCCGTTTTATCAGGCCGACTGGGATTTCCCTGCCGACCAATGTCTGTTAATATTTTGTTGTCAGTTCTGAAGGACCAAATTTCGGTCCATATGGTCCTTCATCGAACCAGCGTCCCAGTCTTGGAACTATGGATACGAGGGATGCTGCAAGTTCACGCTTAAGGTTCATTTCAGGGGCATCCCCTTGAAGGTGATGCAATGCAGTGGTTGAACCGTCTCGGTTCCACTTTGCGGCAATACGTCTTTCAGTGGCTGCTGCATCAATTGCTTCTTTTCGCTTCGCTTCAGAGTTAGATTGAAGCGCTTTCTCAATTCCCCTTACAGAAATAATTGCATCCGGTACTCCGGAATTCAATCCACGTGCACCAAAAGGTGCGTGCTGTCACATCCGATATTCCCCACTCCTTAATAAGAGATGGAACGACAGCCCCGTAAATGACAACATCATATCCATCAAACAAAATGACAAGAAAAAGCCAGAAAACAAGCCAAATATGAAATGAATGAATGCGGCTTCCGTCAATTACTTTCATTGGGTTAATCAACTTCATATTATTGCCCCCCTTAAATTTAGATTTCATTTAACAAATCGTATCCCGCACCAATAGGAAACGCTTTCATTTTTCAATAACCTTTGTCCCCTCCTTTTTAATGTCTGAATTTTCCGTAATCTAATTTTATTAGCTGGAGGTTAAGATTGTTAGCCACTTAATGTAGGAAAAAAGAAGTTTATTTTCAGTTATTATGTAGTCTATTCGGATAGTGCAACCTATCCTAACTAGTACAACAGCTGAGTGATATATAAAAAAGAAGAAGTTCGCTAATTTATTTTGCACAGTTCTCTTCTTAGACTTGAATCATTCGACTAATTTATATTGTTTTAGAAAAGCATGGAACTCCGTTTTCAAATCTCCCTTGATCCTAATCTCTTTCGATTCCTAAGCAATTTATAAGGGGCGAGCCATAAATTAATAGTAAAATGGATATTATGTAGACCTCTCATTTAACCATATGACTACTAACCTTGTTTGTTATGGCCTTATCAGTATCTTCTACCGAGTCTATTGTTCATTTGAAAATTGCTTCTTAGTTTCGTATCCTTGTTTATTTGTGAATTCTTTCTTTCTACTTTTTCGTTTGATTTCAAAAAGACTGCAAAGCTTTTCTTGAAGAAGCGCTTTGCAGTCTTTTTGTCTCTTGTTTTACTGAGATAAAAATTCCCCTTTAGAATCCACTGCACAATACAGATAAATACATTTACTTTTTTCTTTGATATACGTTTCACCGACTCTCCAGGAGTCATTTGTTGGCCTAAGATATACGCTGTGCCCTTTCTAATTCCGTTTCATATTGATGAACCCAACGCATAACCGAGCTCAAGTTGTGATTGTATCAGGCTGCTATTGCAATGTTATTCTCAAAGAATGACATTCAGGGAAATTGAAGAAATTACAAGGGGTTGTTGACTTTGAACGCTGAATTTTATTTTAACAGCCTCTTTTAATTCCTTACCTGGTTTAAAAGTAGGAACTTTGGATACCGCAATTTGTATTTCCTCTCCTGTTTGTGGGTTTCTACAAGTACGATCAGCACGATCACTTACTTCAAATGTGCCGAATCCAACAAGAAATGCAATTTGGCGAAAGTCGATATCAGAATTATTCTTAACGGGTTTATAATTCTTAAAATTTAAATTTTTTGAAAAATAAAAATTTTAATCTTGATAATTAATATCCCTATGATAATATTAAATTATCAAATCATATATAGGATATTAAATCATATATGTGATTTAAAGGAGAGTAAACAAATGTCCGTTAAATCTGCAGAAAGAGTTTTAAGAGTGTTTGAATTATTAAGCCAGGATCAGCATGGTTTAACCATTAAGGAAATTAGTGAATCCTTGTCTTTTCCACAAAGCAGTACTTCTGGTCTCATTAGAACGTTGTTAAATGAGGGGTATCTCTCTCTCGATTCCTATAATAAATATAAATTAGGACCAAAGCTGATTCAAATTGGTAGCGCTGCTATGGATTCGTTGGATATTTCCTCTCAAGGCTTGCCTTATTTAAAAAAATTGATGGAGGATGTTCAAGAAACGGTATTCATGGCGGTGTTATCAGAGAATGAACTGGTATATGTTGCGAAAATTGATAACAACCGTTCTATTCGTACTACCGCACAGCCTGGAAGTCAAAAACCATTATATTGCACAGGTCTCGGAAAGGCTTTTTTGGCCTTTTTACCTCAGCAACAAAGGACTACTATCCTAGATAGTCTTGAATTACGCCCTATCACCGAGCACACCATCACAGACAAAAAGCGGCTTGAACAGCAGCTAACGATGTTCAATGAGCTTGGTTATTCGATAGATGATGAGGAAAATGAAGATGGTTTATTCTGTCTGGCTGCTCCGATTTATGGAACAAACCATACCATTCAAGCAGCCATCAGTGTGGCGGGTCCAAAAGAAAGGATGATTAAGCAAAAGGATTTTATCGTAGGAAAATTGATTACCACCGCAAAAGACGTTGCAACCAGTATTGGAAATGCAGGGAATAGTCAGTTTTAATGAAACGAGGTGTTCATATGGATGTTGTAAGTTTAGGGGAAACGATGATCTTATTTTCTGCTGAAGATACAGGTCAATTACGATACAACCGGAATTTCACTTCGAGAGTTGCCGGTGCTGAAACAAATACACTTATTGGATTAGCGAAGCTTGGCTATCAAACGGGCTGGATGAGCAGAGTAGGCAAGGATGAGCTTGGAAAACGTATCCTTTCAAGAATACGGGGGGAAGGCGTAGACACTTCTTTTGTAAAAGAAGATGAAAGCGCACCCACAGGTTTGTTTTTAAGAGAAAGAACAACTAACAATAGTTCAAGAGTCTTCTATTACCGAAATCAATCTGCTGCCAGTAAAATGGTCCCTGCAGATATGGAAGAAAGCTATATAGCCAAAGCAAAGTTCCTATATCTTACTGGAATAACACCTGCACTTAGTGATTCTTGTAAAAATACCGTTTTACATGCAATAGAGCTTGCCAAGAAAAATGGTCAAAAAATTGTATTTGACCCCAATGTACGAAAGACGCTTCTTGATGATAAAACAGGTAGAGAAACGTTATTGGAAATAGCAGCAAAGTCCGATATCATTCTTCCAGGAATCACGGAAGGATACTACTTATTCAAGTCAACAGATTGTGAACAGATAGCGAGAGAATGTAAACAATTAGGTGCTGAAATGGTAATAGTGAAACTAGGAGAAAAGGGAGCATACTATTCCACTTCTGATACTTCTGGTTATGTTCAGCCTTATCAAGTCGAAACGGTAATCGATCCTATTGGAGCTGGCGATGGATTCGCTGCCGGCGTATTATCCGGGATATTGGATGAAATACCTATTCATGAAGCGGTAAAACGTGGTTGTGCGATAGGAGCAATTGTTACATCTGTAAATGGTGATATTGAAGGGCTTCCAGATAAAGAAACACTTGAAAAATATATGAACCAAACCAATAAAGAGGATGTAATCCGTTAAAGGAGTGTTCAGAATGAATACGCTTACTCGTATTTTTGAAAATAAAATCATATCCATTGTCCGAGGGGCAAAGCCAGAGGATACATTAAAAATTGCAAAGGCTTTACGGGATGGTGGTATCAGATTAATTGAGATCACTCTTAACTCTCCTAATGCTCTAGAATCTATTGAACTTGTTTCTCAAGAGCTTGGCGAGGAAATGGTGGTGGGCGCTGGTACGGTATTAGACCCTGAAACAGCCCGGGCAGCCCTCCTCGCAGGTTCAAAATTCATCTTATCTCCAACCGTAGATCTAGAAACCATTAAAATGACGAAAAGATATGGTGCAGTTAGTATACCAGGAGCTTACACCCCTACAGAAATTCTAACAGCATATGAAAATGGAGGAGATATTATCAAGGTTTTCCCGGCAAGTGTCGGTCCAAATTATTTTAAGGATATTCGTGGTCCGTTATCTCATATCCCTCTTTTACCTACAGGGGGAGTTACTTTAGACAATATAGCCGAGTTCCAAAAAGCTGGAGTTGTTGGTTTCGGAATTGGCAGCTCGCTTGTCGACGCAAAACAGGAAGTAAATGAAAGGTACTTAATGGAATTGACGCAAAAAGCTAGATCATTTGTTTCTGCTATTCGATCTTAAAAACATAGATGTCTATCAATCACCCATAAAACTACTAAGGAGAGATTAACTATGAAAATTAAAAGCTATGAATTATTCCAAGTACCACCTCGTTGGTTATTTTTAAAAATTGAAACAGATGAAGGCATTGTTGGCTGGGGAGAACCCGTAATTGAGGGAAAAGCGGCAACTGTTAAAGCTGCAGTTGATGAATTAATGGAAAATCTAATTGGTAAAGATCCACTTAATATTGAAGATCATTGGAATCTCATGTACAGAGCAGGATTCTATCGTGGAGGCCCAATCTTAATGAGTGCGATTTCTGGGATTGATCAAGCTCTTTGGGATATCAAAGGGAAATATTATAACGCCCCGGTCCACCAGCTTCTTGGAGGAAAAGCCAGAGATTCTATTAAGGTTTATTCTTGGATTGGCGGAGACCGTCCTTCCGATGTTGGTGAAGCTGCTAAGGCAGTGGTATCTAAAGGATTCACAGCGGTTAAAATGAATGGGACTGAGGAACTCCAATATGTGGACTCATATGAAAAAATTGATCAGGTGATAGAGCGAATTGCTGCTGTACGTGAATCAGTAGGCCCACATATTGGAATCGGAATTGACTTTCACGGAAGGGTCCATAAACCAATGGCCAAAATCCTTGTAAAAGAGCTGGAAGCATACAGACCGATGTTCATTGAAGAGCCTGTATTACCAGAGAATAATGAAGCTTTGCGGGAAATTGTGAATCATACTGCGATTCCGATTGCAACCGGTGAAAGAATGTACTCTAAGTGGGATTTTAAAAAGCTGCTTACAGATGGATATGCCGATATTATTCAGCCTGATTTATCGCACGCTGGGGGAATAACAGAATGTAAGAAAATCATCTCGATGGCTGAGGCTTTTGATGTGGCAGCTGCTCCTCATTGTCCATTAGGGCCGATTGCTTTGGCAGCCTGCCTACAAGTGGATGCTACGTGCCATAATGCATTTATCCAAGAACAAAGCCTAGGCATTCATTATAACCAAGGTAGTGATTTACTGGATTACATAGTTGATAACCAAGTGTTCAAATACGAGGAAGGTTATGTGAAGATTCCGGATGGGGCAGGACTGGGAATCGAGATAAATGAGGACCATGTGAGAAAAATGACGGAGATTGGTCATAATTGGAGAAACCCTGTTTGGAGACACAAGGACGGTAGTATCGCGGAGTGGTAAAAGAAAATCCCAAATGAAAAAGGTGAGTACAGTGAATAAGAAAATGACAAAAGTTCGTTACGGAATTGTAATGATGCTATTTTTCACCGTAATTATTAACTACATGGATCGAAGCAATATTTCCATAGCAGCACCTTTTATTTCAAAAGAACTAGGATTGGATTCCGTAAGTATGGGGTTAATCTTTTCTGCGTTCGGCTGGACTTATTGTGCTTTGCAGATTCCAGGCGGGTGGATTTTAGAAAAACTAGGAAATCGTAGAACTCACGCATACGGAATTGCGGGCTTTTCCATCGCAACGCTTCTACAGGGATTTGTAAGCGGTTTTTCAGGGTTTTTCTTGTTGAGGATTGGGCTTGGAGCGTTCGAAGCTCCTGCCTTCCCGACCAACAGTAAGGTTGCGGCTAGCTGGTTTCCAGAAAATGAACGAGCAAGAGCCATCTCCATCTACACATCTGGTCAATTTGTAGGACTGGCTTTTTTAACTCCAACATTAGTGTTTCTCCAGCAGTCAGTAGGCTGGCGAGGGCTTTTCATTATAACAGGTATCATAGGGGTGGCTTGGTCCATTTTATGGTATGTTTTATATAGAGATCCACAGCATAGTAAGAGCATTAACAAGGCTGAAATGGATTATATCAAAAAAGGTGGAGCTATCGTTGAATCTTCTTCTGGAAATGATGATTCACCTGTTAGAAAAATAGGTAAAAAAGATTTCTTGGCTGTTCTGACAAGCAGAAAACTATGGGGAATATATATAGGACAGTTTGCAGTAGCTTCCACACTATGGTTTTTCTTAACATGGTTCCCTACTTACCTTGTTGAATACAGAGGCTTAACATTCATTAAGTCTGGTCTTCTGGCTTCCCTACCATTCTTAGCGGCATTTGTCGGAGTTTTACTCGCAGGCTTCCTATCTGATTTCCTTGTTAAAAAAGGAGTATCTGCAGATATTGCAAGGAAAGTTCCGGTAATATCAGGATTATTGCTTTCCACTTCAATCATTGGAGCGAATTTCGTTGACAATACTAATCTAGTTATTTTATTCATGTGTATCGCCTTTTTTGGAAACGGTTTCGCTTCAATCACCTGGGTGTTTGTTTCATTGCTTGCCCCAAAAAGGCTGATTGGGATTGCTGGAGGTACCTTCAATTTCATTGGTGGTACAGCATCAATTATTATACCGATTGTGATTGGTTTCCTGGCAAAGGGCGGTGATTTTGCTCCTGCACTTACCTTTATTGCTTGTATAACCTTTGCTGGAGCCCTGTCATACATTTTCTTGGTTGGTAAAATCGAAAGGGTTCAGGATTATGCGGATTTTGATTTAACGAATGATAAGAAGTTATCGAGCTAATGATGAATGCGTAGAATACCTAAACAAACAAAAAAGCAGTGCATCCCGAAAATTGGGATCACAGCTTTTTTGTTTGTTTAGATATCATATATCGTAAGCACTTAATGACGACCTTATTTCTCGAACCTATTTAGAATAAAAAGGAACTGAATAGGCAGGGAAAGTACAATATTCAAATACTTTTGTATAGAGTACCTTAAACTATAATAATGAGGAAAAGAAGTTGGTTCTTATAAGTACGAACCCTATTGTAAAAAGCCTTTGCTCAGTAAGTAATATTCCAGGTATTGCAATTGATAACAATTGTGCCTTTGTAATAATGGATGATAAATATAGAATAATTAAATCTGATCCACAGAATAAGGTATTCTTATTTAATAATATTAGAGGGGTTACTGAAAAGAAAGAGCCGGTTTCAGAGAAGTACAAACCTCTTACAGAAATATTTTGATCGGTTAACTTTTTCAAGTTAATAAAGAAGATTATGAATAAGTCTTTCTTCCGAAAAAATATACTAAAACAAATTAGGGTCTTTAGTTTTATAAAGCTAATATTGCTTATTTAACCTATATAAATACGCACAGTCCGAATACACTAAGTTTATTGAACTAACCTGCCCCTTTCGTATTATAAGGTCAGCCAGAAAATATTTCTGGTTGACCATTTTTTATATGGTTTTATTATAACGGTAGCCGGGGCAAAACGTACCTGCTCGTGGGGATAGACCCCGTCAACTAAACAGTTTGCCCCCTACTTGTAGAAACATGATTAGGCTGGTTGGGACGTAGATCTCGTATAACAAGCGAAGCTGTGACACTGCAAGGAGAAATAGGGGTACCGGTAATCCACTAGATTAGGAGGAGATTTAGAATGAATCCAGTCGTTGGTCTGGATATTTCAAAAGGGGAAAGTCAGGTTCAAGCATTTTTGGATAAGGGGAAACCTTATCAAAAGAGTTTTAAAATAACTCATACTGTTGAGGGGCTTAATTTACTTGTAGCGTTTCTTGAGGATGTAAAGAAAGTGTCTGGTCAGAAGCCTTCAGTCGTTTTAGAAGCCACTGGACATTATCAAACTCCAGTCGTTCATTACTTGGAAGAACGAGGATATTTATTGATTATCATTAATCCATTGATTTCATATAAGGCAAGAGGATCAAGCTTAAGAAAGGTAAAAACAGATGCCATTGATGCCTATCTTCTCTGTGAGTTGTTTTATAAAGAAGAGTTAGAGCCATATAAAAAGCGTGGAGTCCAGTTATTGAACCTTCGTAATCTCACAAGACAACATGAAAACATAACTGGCGTTATGATTCAAACAAAGCTTCAATTTCAGGCAGTGCTTGAACAAGTGTTTCCTGAATATAAAGGAGTTTTTGGAGATTTATATTCTGTGGTGTCACTCTTAACTCTTTCAGAGTTTCCCTCTTCAGAGGACATTTTGAAGGCAAGTGAAGAAGCAATTACAGCAAGGATATTTGAGTTATGCAAGAGTAGATCAATTAAATGGGCAAATGAAAAAGCGATTCAGCTTAAAGCTGCGGCAGCTCGTAACCCTTTTGAAAAGACAGTCTATCAGAGTCATATTTTAAGCCTTGGTATGTATATAAATATTCTTCTTCAGTACAAAGAGCATCTATCAAAGTTAGAGGCAGAGATAGACGCCCTCGCTAAAGAAATTGAAGAATATACGATCCTCAAATCTATCCCAGGTATCGGAGAAAAGATCGCGGCAACGATTATTTCTGAAATTGGTGAGATAGATCGATTTAATAATCCTAAAAAACTTGTAGCTTTCTCTGGAGTTGATCCTAGTGTATTCGAATCCGGTAAGTTTACAGCTACCAAAAATAGAATCACTAAAAGAGGTTCTAGCAGACTTCGACATGCCTTATATATGGCGGTTCGTTGTGCTATTCGTGATTGCCGGAAGTCTAAGACAACTGATGAAATTATCCCTCGAAATAAGAAGCTACGCGTGTTTTATGACAAGAAACGCGAGGAAGGAAAGCCTTATAAGGTAGCCGTCATAGCCTGTGTAAATAAGCTCTTACACTGGATTTTCGCTCTATTAAAGAACAAAATGACTTTCCAAGATATTGTTTAAAATTTATATTTAACTAAAAAGAACAAAACCTTCCAAATGAGAGTCTGAAGGAAGGTTATTTGGTATGCCTATTATTAGTATATCACGTATGTTTTTATCTTTTTATTGAAAAATGTTGACAAACTATTAGCTGGTTTAGTTCCATAAGAAAAAGCTGCCTTAAAGACAGCTCTGATCTTCAGCTAACGCACCCGTTAGCATTCCTGTAGATCGTTAAATATCAGGTTTGAAAAAAATAGAGCCCCTCAGTAAGATACGAGTATAGAGACCAATCTAACTCAAAGTCTTAAGGAGGAAGCCCTACTATGAATTTTAAAATGCAAAACAAACAAAATCAACTAATTGAGAGAATTACGGATCAACATCTAGTTGTTGGTGTGGATATTGCCCAACACTTACACGTGGCCCGTGCTGTAAACTTTCGGGGCATTGTGGTCGGGAAACCCTTGTCTTTTGAAAATAACGAAGAGGGTTTTACTCGATTACTAAACTGGATCCAGGAACTAAAACAAATGAAAAACCTAGACACAACGATAGTCGGAATGGAACCTACCGGACATTATTGGATAAACCTTTCAAAGTGGCTAGTCAAACAAAACATGGATGTCGTCACCGTCAATCCTCACCATGTCAAAAGAAACAAAGAAAATCGTGATAATACGCAATCCAAAAGTGATAAAAAAGATGCCCTTGTCATCGCTGATATGGTGAAGAATGGCTACTATGCCTTCGTTCGTTCCACTTCAGAATCATTTGAAAAACTTCGTGTCCTTATGGCTAACCGAGATGTGATCGTTAAGCGTCATGTTAGCTCCATCAACCAAATTAATCGATGGGTGGATGTGGTCTTTCCCGAGCTCCGGCAAGTGTTTAAAGACGTATCATGTAAAGGGGCAATCGCAACCCTACGCCTCTTTCCTACCCCAGCTGAATTATGTTCCTTACAGCCTCAAGATATCGTAACCGGTTGGAAATCATGTATGAAGCGACATTCCGGGCATAAAAAAGCCCGTTCCCTGCTTGTATTGGCCAAGCGTTCAATTGGTACGAAACAAGCCCTTGATGCGTATAAACTTCACTTGGGACAATTATTAGAGGAATATGATCTCGCTTCATCCCAACTCGAAAGAGTGACGCAAGAAGTCACAAACGTCTTGGAACAGATTCCATTCGTTAAGCAAATACTTGCCATTAAAGGAATCAGCGAGATTTCACTAGCGGGAATCTTAGGAGAAGCTGGAGATCTGAGTGGGTTCGCTCACGGGAATGCGCTCCTTCGTCATGCAGGATTGCATCTCGCTGAAGCAAGCTCTGGGAAGTGGAAAGGCCAAATTGTTCTTTCCAAACGTGGAAGATCACGCCTGCGGCGTTACCTCTTCCTTGCGACCATGAGTCTAGTGATGAATAACCCTGAGTTTAAAGCCCTACACTCGAATAATGTTAAAGTGAAGAAGATTAAGAAAATGAAATCCATCATGAAACTTTGTGGAAAACTCGCCCGTGTCCTAGTAGGTATAGCTCGTAATGGCTCTGCCTATAAACCGGAAATGATCTTCCCATTTGAACAACTAGCAGCGTAAATTTACATTCACATTGTTATTTAACGAAAGTTGGCTTATTCGTAGGATTTCAAAGAAAGCACGAAGTACTGGATGTAATGAACAAAAGGGCAATGACCCGTTCCGTTAGCAAAACCGGCCTTCACCCCTTGGATAGGCATGACGAAGGAATGAAAGGGCATAGGATTATGACCCGTTGAGACATGGGAGGGAAAGCCTCCAGGGGCAGCGTGGAGAATGCGTGCAGTATATGTAATAATATGGGATTTTCAACAGATCCCCTATTTCAATCTGCCCTCATCTTATCAAAACGGTCCTATCTCTTGCGTTCATCTATAGCAACCTATACCATGTGGTTTGAAATCCTGCGAATAAGCGAGTATTCGTGAGCATTATCTATTAAACTGAGGGAGTTCATTAATATGTCTATCCCCATTCCACAAAACAATATCGTTAGGATGAACCAAAATATATATTCTCTTTTTTTAACAATATAGTTTTCAATTCCTATTAGAAGGGTGATTATTCCTGCAATTAGTCTTAAAATTCCAGAGTAAAAGTAATCTATACTGTCATAAGTTTGGAAATATAATATTATTGCAAAGAGTGTCAATGCCCACTGTATAAACAGAATAGGTTTATTTCTATCATCCCAAAATTCTTTTCTCAAAAAAGAACGCATTATTTTATCTCCTCAATCTAAATCAAAGTCTACTCATATTATAAACTGTAATGAACTACCCCGCCCCGTTAGTTACATAAAGAAAAAGCTGCCTTAAGACAGCTCCGATCTTCGGCTTCAGCTAACGCACCGGTTAGTTTAACTAGATTACATTTTATTAGTTCCATTTCTATACGGATATAGCACTGTATCGACCCAACTACGAAACATTTCATAGGCTTGTTCGTCTGTTTTTACATTACCTAAAAATACCCCCATAAAGTCATCATAATAACGTTCCTTAGCTCCAAATAATGTGTTAAACTCCTTTTCATTTTCAAAATCATCGAAAAATATATCCATTGTCTTATCTTGTCTTTCCCAAGCAATGGCCTCGATATAAGGAGTAAACTCGTTTTGGTAATTGTCTATATGTAGGTGGTTACCTGTATAATTTACATTGTCAAAATATCCGTAATCATTCATATCTAAGCCTCCTAAATGAAATACCAGATTATTGTACCTTTTGTTCAACTATCCTGCCCCGTTAGTGCCATATAAAAAGGTTGCCGCAGCAACCTTGAGTCTTTTACAAGAAGTAGAAATCCCTTTCAATATTTGAATTTGTCAGGTTGTTCTACATAGAACTCTAAATACCCACATTTAGAACAAACATAAGTAGATACTTTGCTGTAAATCGGACTATCCGTGAAAAAACCTCTTGGTTTTTGGTTTATCTGAAATTCTCCTTGAATTCCAGAAATATAGGCCTTCGTAAGTTCGTTGCCGCATTTGCTACAAGTTTCCATTAAATATCATCCCTTATAAGTTATCGTATCCTACCCGTATTTACTCTCTTTTATACGATTCCGAAATTAATAAAGTTTCAATCCTTATGCAACTATCCTGCCCCTTTAGTTCCATAAGGAAAAGCTGCCTTAAAGACAGCTCCGATCTTCAGCTAACGCACCCGTTAGTTCATTAACAATTGAGTTAATAAATATATCTAAAAGTCTCGTATTTTCCATACTTGATAACAGTTTTAAATTCTTCTCCACCATTTTTATCCTTTAACAAAGCATCCATCTTATCATCTTTAATATTGTAATGTCGCCTATTCAGAAAGCCTACACTTCGGATTGTTGGATGGTCTAAAATTGGTGATAAGTCACCATCTAACACATTAGTATCAACAAATCTAAAGTCAATTAGGTTAAGAAATTGATTTAAAAAATTCAAATTTTCAAGATTACCGCAAGAATTAAGGCACAGAACCCGTAGATTTGTCAGAGAGAATAATTCTTCATTTGGTACAAATTTCCCTGATTGATTAATATGTAAATGTTCTAGAGTATTGGCTAATCCAGATAAACCAAAATCATTTTGTAAATTAGTACAATAATGTAATTCTAAACGCTTTAATTTAGTCATTTTTTCTATCCCAAGGAATTCTTGTATATTGGACCTGTTTAATTCTAGATAGAGGAGATTTTCAGGAATACCAACAAAGTTGCCCAGCTTATTCTTTTTATGGTACCAAAGAGTTAAATACTCAATGTTTTCAAGCTGCATCTCATTAAACTTATCTTCTTTTAAGTTTAAGTAAGACTGAAGAATATCTGGTAATTGTTCAAACCAAATCGTATTATTTCTCCAGTTATCCATTTTGAATCGCCCCTATATTCGCCATTAATTCTTTATCTTATCATTTGAACTTATTAAACTAAATTGCCCCGATAGTTCTATAAAAAAAGATGCCTTAAAGACAGCTCAATCAATCAGCTCACATACCCGTTGAGGGTTATTATTATTCTTCTACATCACATAAATCTTCTGCAATCTGTTTTATTTTTTTAAAACCAATTCCTTCTCTTTGTTCTAAGGATAATGGGTGTTGTGTTGGTTCTAATTCTATATAAGGTCGCAAACCTATTGGACGAGTGTGTACCATTGTTTTTAAGTTTAGTGTTTCAGGATAACAAGGGATAGAAGTTTGCAGCCAACCAAACATTGGTTCCAAATCCTTTTCTCTTCCTTCAACTTCCCCATACTCCATCATTTTATCAAAATTCGTTTCACTTAATGAAACCCAAACATCCCAAATAAAAGGACCTTCCCCATCTATTACTGGAAGTTCAATACATCCACGAATAAAGAAATATTCATCATCTATAATGCACACATCTTCATTCATCTCAATACGATTTTCTTGTTCTTCGATTGGAACTTCTTCATAGTAATCAGGAACAGGACTTCCATAACTCAAGGGAAGTTCCTCGTGGTAATTTCCACAACATTTACATTGAAAACCAATATTATAATTGCTCATTTTACATCCCCCATATAAAAACAATAGCCTTACCTCAATATTAACCCAAAAAGACAAGACTAAGTTTGATAATTTAGCCTGACGCGTTGGTCGAATAACATAGAATTCTTATGGAACTAAACTGCCCCTTTAGTTCCATAAAAAAAAGCTGCCTTAAAGCCAGCTCCGATCTTCAGCTAACGCACTGGTTACTTAAATGCCTACCACATCGGTTCATCCTTGTTACTTAGCTTATATATAAATGGCATCAAAATAATAACCAAAGCATAAGCAACTATTTCAAAAGCTAAGACATAACCTTTAGGTACACCAAATGATACTAATGGGACAAACAATAAAGATATAAATATATATAAGCTTAATAGCTTTCTTGATTTCTTGGAAACGTATTGAGATGAATCACAGGATGGACATCTTAACTTTTTTTTAAAGGTAAACATTTTAAAAAAAGCCTCTATCCAACCCCATTTATAGCCACAGTGCTGACATATTGGCATATGAAGCAACCTCCTTTCAATTAAATCAATATTACAAATTATATCATTTATTCCTAAACTCCCTCAGTTTGATGCGAATATCTCTCGAATGCTCACTTATTCGCAGGATTTCATACCCCTTGTAATTAGACTTACGGGTAAATGAAATGAGTTCAGATAAGTTAGGCTTCGTGAAGGCATAGTTAAATAAAGGAGTCAGTTACCACTCCACATTTTACCATATAATGTACATCTCCATGCCGCCCCTGGAGGCTTTCCCTCCCATGTCTCAACGGGTCAATCGCCCTCTCATTCCTTCGTCATGCCTATCCAAGGGGTGGAGGCCAGTTATGCTAACCTGATGGGTCACTGTGCCCTTTTGTTTAAGAAACCTGGTACTCGTACATATTTGAAATCCTACGAATAAGACAACATTCAAAATTAAAGTTAACTATTTTGAATGATACATTCTATATAACTAATGTTTTATTTCTATGCTGCTAATGGGATTAATACTTGGACTTTATTTGGACAATAAGACTCGTTTCGTCGTGCTATTCCTACAAAAATCCTTGCTAGTTTACCTATGAGTTTCATGATTGATTTCATTTTCTTTATCTTCTTTACCTTCACATTATGGGAATGGACGGCCTTAAACTCAGGGTTATTCATCACAAGGCTCATAGTTGCTAAGTAGAGGAATCGTCGTAGTCTTGACCTTCCACGCTTTGAAATGACAATCTGACCTTTCCATTTGCCTGAACTTGCTTCAGCTAGATGTAATCCCGCATGCCGCAATAGAGAGTTTCCGTGAGAGAAACCACTTAGATCTCCTGATTCACCCAGTATCCCGGCTAATGAAATTTCACTTATTCCTTTAATCATAAGTAGTTTTTTTGCAAATGGTATTTTGTAGAGAACTTCTTTAACTTGTTGTTCAACTCTTTCGAGTTGTTTGACAGCGAGGTCATATTCCTCTAATAATTGTTCTAAATGGAATTTATAAGCATCAAGAGCTTGTCCGGTCCCAATAGAGGATTTTGCTAGATTGATTAGTAATTGAGCCTTCTTGGGTCCTGGTTGTCGTTTCATTAAAGACTTCCAACCCCTCATGACATCTAGTGTTTCTAGTGAAGATATTTCATCCGGTGTAGGAAATAAACGAAGGGTTGCGATCGCCCCTTTGCACGTTACATCTTTAAACACTTGTCTGAGTTCAGGAAAGACCACATCCACCCATCGATTTACTTGATTAATAGACATCACGAGACGTTTAACAATCACATCACGATTAGACATTAGAACTCTAAGCTTCTCAAATGATTCTGATGATGGGCGAATAAAGGAATAGTAGCCGTTTTTGACCATATCCGCGATAACGAGCGCATCTTTTTTATCACTCTTAGATTGGGTATTATCACGATTCTCTTTATTCCTTTTTACTAAGTGGGGATTGACTGTTACAACCTCAATGTTTTGGTTATATAACCATTTTGAAAGGTTAATCCAGTAATGGCCTGTAGGCTCCATACCTACTATTGCTGCATCTAAGTTTTTTAATCTTTTTAAATCATGAATCCATTTTAATAGTTTAAGGAACCCCTCTTCATTATTTTCAAATGTAAGAGGCTCTCCAACTACAATTCCACGGAAGTTAACTGCTCTTGCAACGTGTAGTTGTTGAGCGATATCCACACCAACAATAAGGTGTGTATCGGAAATTCTTTCTATTAGTTGATTTTGTTTGTCTTGCATTTTAAAATTCATAGTAGGGCTTCCTCCTTAAGACTCTGAGTTAGATTGGACTCTATACTCGTATCTTACTGAGGGGCTCTATTTTTTTCAAACCTGATATTTAACGATCTACAGGAATGCTAATCTACCCTTTTCAATATGAAAGGAGCTGCGGGAACAACCCCTGTCCGTTAGTTTATACCGCACGCTCCAAAAGGAAATTGTTACGAGAATGGACATATTTCCGAAGAAAAAATGTCCATTCTTTTGGTAATATAGAGGCAGCTGTTTATAATGAGGCATTTATAACATACGGAGATGATGAAAAAATGACAGGACCCGTTTTGATTTTGACCATTATTTTAACGATATTTAAACTAGTTGTTACCTGCCTTCCAACCGATGTCGTCAATTGGCTTTTGAATAAATTTAAGATGCATCCAACACTTAGTGACGGGAATACCGTGATCACGATTGACGGAAAACGATTGGAAGGGGAAGAGAAGAACCAAGTGATTCAGGATGTTAACCACGCGATGGTTTTGAAGAAAAATCATATATTTCCTGGAAACGATTCCTTGTTTTTAAAGCCAAAGAGCGGTGTGAAGCCATTGGTCATCGATACGAAAAAAGGCAAAAAGGATATTCGGTTATTGGTGTTCGTGTACGGCGACCATGTGGATGTCGTAAAACAGGACAATAAGAAGCTTGTGGCATATAGCATGCGTTCCGAAAGCCTCCAAGACCGTTCGATGATGAAGGGAATGGATGTAAAAGGAGCATAAAAGGAAGAAAAATGAAAAACCACACCATGATGTGTGGTTTTTTGATAGGGAATTATTTATTTTCTGACACGACTTCTTCTTCTCTTATTAGGATGCCTTCATTTTTTGCTCGCTTATTTTCTAGTACGACGCACACTTTAGCTGAACAAGGGAATTTTTTTTACTTGATTTGAATGTATGATAATGTAAAGAATCGCACGTTCAAAAGGCAGCCAAATGGCTGCCTTCTTATGACGCTAACGCACCCGTTAGTTCATTAAGAAAAGCGATTCTGGAATATTAAAAAAAGAGGCCATCCTTTTTGGACAGCCCCCTTTCCGCTAATTATAAAATTTCTAGTAGAGCTCGATATCATTATATTGGTCACTTCAGAATGTTACCATCTATACTTCAGAGAAGGTATCTCCAAAATGAATTGGCTTTCAATCTTTGAAAACTATGAGAATACTGCAATTTTACGTGCGATAGATTCTGTTAAACGAGATGCTACTTTTGGAACAGCCCATTTAATAATTGGTGTTAACACCGCACCAGATAATCCGCCTGCATGGATTTCCACCGTACAAGTCATTATTGTTTTACCATTAACATCTTCTGCAGTAAAGTGACCGCTTCCTGTAAAATTATCTGATAAACCTTTTAGTTCAAACTTAATATTTGAAGGTTCATTCCATTCGGTAATATCTACCTGCGCTTGTATTGTTTTTTTAATACCTTTCACACTACCTTCAAATGTCCAAATAGATTGCTTGTCATTTATGATTTCATGTTCTTTATAGGCTGGTACTGTCGTTGCCCATTTTTCGAGATCACTGACATAATCCCAAACTGCTTGTACATCTACTGGAACTACTACAGTATGCGTTCCCGTTGCCATTATGATCCCCACCTTCACTATGTATGAATTGTAACTTTACATTTCTACAAAATAATTATTACATAAAAAGCATAAACTTACATCACTAATTATACATAGCTTTCCTTCTTCCAATCCCCCAATTATTTGTAGAATCAAAATTTTCCAATCCTCCACAATCCGGCCCTTTAATGGAATAACAAGACTGACGTTTTTAAACGACTTTAATGTCACTTAACAGTATTAATTATGGAACTATCCTGCCCCGTTAGTTCATTAAGAAAAGGGATTCTAATTAAAGAATCCCTCCCTTTCGAGGAATACTAATTAATTATCATCATTTATTCGAGTAAATGATTCTGTAAAATAAATTGTGTAAACAAACCAGCGATGCGAGTAGTACAAACTGGACATGCGTTAAGCTGAATGCCCACAGTACGAATCACGCTTTTCTGGTCGAACCCAAAACCTCCAAATAGTGCTGATTGTACATAATGCCTAGGATATTCCCAAAGGGATCAACCACTGAGGCAGTAATGAACCCTTGACCGCGAACTGTGGGTGCCTCGTGTTCTTTCGCCCCCATAGACAGCAGCTTCTCGAAAGTTGCTGTCACATCGTCGACGTGCCAGTACACGACAGCACCACCGGCCGGGCCGATCGACGAACCATCGGGCGCGTAGCGGCTATCGATCAGGCCCAGCTCGTGCTGGTAGTCCCCGAGGCGAAACTCGGCATATCCTGGGCGTTCGAAGTATGGGGCCATACCCAACAGCTCAGCGTACCACTTCTTTGCCGCCACTAGATCAGTCGCCCAAAAACTGACTGTGGTGAGTCCTCGTAATGTCTTTGTGTCGCTCATAATCGATTTCCTCCTCAATGTTGAGTAAATAACTATACTTCATATTTAGGGTCGCCGGATAATTTCCTAATTGCTGTTCCAATAGCTATTGTATACGTCTAATGCTGACAAGTATGTCAGTGGAGAAGAAGATTTTTTCAAAAGTGCTTTGAACATTTATTCCTTTGATTCACTTCGATTTACTTACGAATAATCCCTTCTCATATTCAAGAAAATGGCCCAATTGTTGAACATAGATCAAACAGCACTGTTGAACTCACCTGCCTTTATCTCCATAAAGAAAAAGAGCTGCCGAAGCAACTCCCTTATTGAAGTAAAGCACCCTTTAGCATAATAATTAATTTAGTAAGCTGGCTCTCCGGTTTCAGTTTCAGTGTCAAATCCCATTCCCCTTAGCAACTGCTGGGTATAAGCTAAACTTTGCTCTGTCTTCTGCTGCCAGCTGATAACAGAATCCATAAACTCTTTATATTCACTTGGAGCATTTTCCCTCATAACCCTTAACCATATCGTTACTTCCTTGTCTTGCTTTAACCCATTATTAACACATGCAACCAGAGCTTTAATAATGGACTCATGGTATTCACCACTCTGTAATCGTTTTGCACAGCCTAATGCTGTAACCCGGTGATAGGAGGCTGGAATAAGATGATTATGCATTTCTGCATGTCCTTTTAGATTTTTAGTGACAGGAATATGAAATAATTGCGTCGTCATTGAACAAACCATTTGTTCGCCGTTCAGACTGTAGTTTAAATACTCCAATACAGAAGACCAGTCTTGCCGGTAGGGAAAATAATAGTTCAATACATTCACCCACTTTTAAAAATTCTAAAATATTCTATGTTTCATTTATATTTTCGCCCCTAAAAGTTGTCAATTGATCAAATTTAAAATCAAATTGCTCTTACTTTTTAGCAAAAAAAGCACAGAGAAAATTTTCTCTATGCTCTTCTAACTCATTAACGGATTTTAATCCTTCAACCGAGATGACAACCTTATCTGCTGACTTAAAACTTCTTCGTTAGCACAAGAATCGACTACCTTTGTTGAGCACTCGTGCCCGTTAATTTATTCAAAAACCTATATTTTTTGAAAACTAAATTCCTTTATTCAACTATCCTGCCCCTTTAGTTCCTAAAAAAAAGCTGCCTTAAAGACAGCTCCGATCTTCAGCTAACGCACCCGTTAGCTCAATAGCAAATGAATTACAACTCGTTATTTCTCCCAAAGCTCGACCAGTCGACCTTCAGGATCTTCAATCCAAATAAACTTTCCAAATTCACTAATCTCTTTTTTCTTTGCAAGAGGTACACCAATATGTTCAAGATGCTTAATAGTCTCGTTTAGATTATGTACTTGGAAATTTAACATCACTTGTTGTTCTGTTGGAAAATAACTGTCATTCTCGGTAAAGAAAGAAAAGATAGTCTCATTTCCTAATTGGGGTTTTATTACAGCCCCATTCCAATTTTCTATTTCAATCTTCAACACTTCACTGTACCATTTTTTTACAACTTCAAGATTCTTAGTTCTCCAAAATATTCCTCCGAAACCTTTTATCATCTTATCTAACTCCTGTCTGTCATCAAATTTTTAGCTATCCGATTACATTAGATATTCGAGATTTAAATTTAAGTTCCTTTTTTAACTATACTGCCCCGTTAGTTGCATAAAGAAAGAGCTGCCTTAAAAACAGATCCAATTTTCAGCTAACGCATCCGTTAGTAGAATAAGGAGTTACCTTTTATTCCTCGTTTAATTGCTTTAACCACTCTATAAACCAATCTTGAGGTAAATTTACTTTTGAGAGGTCTAAATTCTGCAATTCTTTAAATGAGTAAGTATTTACCAAAAATAAATCCCATTGACATTCAATATCTCTTGCTATCCCAAAAGCTATTTCATCAAGTTCATTAGATACTTCAGCTTCATCTTCCTCAAAAGCCATTGTGAGGTTATCACACCACTTAATAAACTCAAATTGTGAAAATCTGTTTTCTTTTCTTTAAGTTTTCGGACGAGAATGGAAAATCTATAGTGGTTTCATTCCAGTTCCAATTCATATAAACATCCCCTATTATCAACTTACTATCCTCATTACCTTCTACTCTCTAATTTAACATTTTCTTATACTACTAAACTGCCCCTTTTGTTCATTAAAAAAGGAACTGCTGATCAGCTCCTTATATTGAAGTAACGCGTTGTTATTTATCGCTTTCTCCTCCAAAACGGAACCCGTTAACATATTATACGGTCCTTTTATTTTCATACACTAAAGCGTTATGACCCTAAGATAATTAATTCCTAGCTTACTTTTTTGTATGATCAATTATATTTGCCTCTTTAGGCGCTTCGATTTTAAACAAGTCCAAATTAGATTTCTTATCTATTGTTTTAAGTGAAATTAGTTTCCCTTCTTCGTAAGTTTTACCATTAATAATCTGTACCTCTCTTACTAACACATCAGTAGTTTTATCAAACCAAAGCTCAAGTGTTTCTTCATATGATATTGTTATTTTGTAGACTTCTGCATCTCTATCCAATATTTTTTTCGTCCCTAACGACTGAATTTTTTCTTTTTCAAATTCAGAGAATATCTTTGATTCAATAGGTGGTCCAGGATTATCATTTGTTTCAATTAAAAATTCATTATCATTTTTTGTGTAAGAAGCAATAGTTTTACCATCCGATACTGAAAAATCCCCGTTTTCATTTTCAGTTCGTTCTTGACTACCAGAAATATATGTTGTGATTAATTCTCCGTTGATGTTTTCTTCAACACTTACTAGTACTTCTTCGGGTGGTATTCCGCTTCCATTTTCCATTTTTTTAAATTTATCAGCCAGTATTACATTTAGAGCGTTTTGAATGGATGCCTTTACAACGGGTGTTGACAACGATCCAATACTAAGCAATAGAATTGCAGCACTTGCAATAAACCCAATTAACCATTTTGATTTTTTTCTATTGTTATTCATTTCACTATAGGCTTTGTTAATTCCTTTTTGACTCATCAGTTCGAACTCTTTGGGTATTTCAATATTTTCAAGTTCTTGTTTTATTTTATTTCTCATAGGATATCCTCCTTATTTAATCTTTTTCTTAACTTTTCTAATGCTCTATACAAAGTGGTTTTTATTGTACCTAAAGGCATATCCAATGTTATTGCAATCTCATTTAAAGTGTAATCATGGAAATATTTTAAAAGAATAACACTTTTTTCAGTTTCACTAATCTCTTCAATCAAAGTTTGTAAATACAAAGATAATGCGATATCTTCTTCTTTACCAATAGTTATTAGTTCCATGTGTTCGGGTTTTATGGAAAAAATTTTATTATGCTGTCTTAACATATCAATAGAGCAAGTTATAACAATCTTTATTAACCATGTTTTAAAGTACTTTGGTTCGTTTAAGAATTTGATCGATTTAAAAGCTTTATAAGCTACTTCTTGTACAATATCTAATGAATCTTCTTGAGTTCTCATATAAATAAAAGCAGTTCGATATATTTCCTCTTTATAGTTTTGAAATAATGTTTCAAAAGCGTTTTTGTCACCCTTTTGTGCTTTTCTAACTAACCTTTCAATTTTCATCACCTTCTTTTTCTCTTATTACAAATATTAGACGAAAAACCTAGAGTATTTGGCTTTACTTTTTTTATTATTTAGATATTTTCCGTTTTTTCACTATAATTCAAATGTATGATAATGCTGAGGTGTGCATAATTGGAAACTTTTATGTCCAGTTCTGTCGTCATTGAACGAGAAAATGAATTCCCTACTTTTTTCACAATAATTTTGACCCTAAATAAAGGTGAAATACCACCACTGCTATTGGCATTGACACATACATGCCTAAGTGCGAAGCCCCTGGCTTATATGTGGAGAAAAAAACGAAGTCACCCGGCTTTATATGTTCCTCTGAAACCGGCTTTGTTTTGTTGTACTGCGTTTGAGCTAACCCGTACATATCCATGCCACCCTGTGCAAAGGCATATTCCAGCAGCCCACTGCAGTCGAACCCTCCTGCTGCTGGTGTCCTGCCTCCCCATACATAGGGTCTGCCGAAGTACTGTTTCATGATGTCCTCTACATCAAAAATTGCGAACCGTCCCCCATGACCACCACGCTGCCATTTCCACCATTGTAATATTGCATGACATGGTCCACATAAGGCACATCACCGTAACGGCTCCACCCTTCCCTAGCAGCCATCCTATAACTAAACTGGGTGGCTACTTCTTTGGAATAGCCTCCACGCTCCAATGCGTATCCAATAAATCCATCTCCAAATAGTGATAGGTAAGATTTTGATGTTATCGCCATCTTTTCCCCCACTCCACACCGTACGTGAGAGTTTCCCCTCATACGGCGTTCCATCTAATTCAATTGACCAATATTAACCTAGATTGAAAATGGGTTTACAATGAGCTTTTTGTCTTAGTTCATCAAACCGAATTTTCTTCTCTTCCGTTAATCGATACTTGGAAAGTAGAATTCTTGATGTTTCTACATCCTTTGTATGTATAGCTTGGTGTATGTTTTCGAGAACTATAGTCAGATTCCGATAATCGTCAGTTCCACCTAATGCTTTTGGTTGAATGTGATGACAGTGGAAATCATTCAAACCTAATTCTATGCCTGTAATAGAGCACTTCCCATACTGGGCAACAAATTTTGAAATGCGATTATCGTTATATTCTATAGTCCTATATTTGATGTAGAAGCGTTGGATATGTCGTAAGACATCTTTATTTATGCACTTTAGATTTTGGTGAATTTTCTCTCTTCCTCTAGGTGTATAGTTTGTGATCCATTGTGAGAAATTCGTTGCTGGTTTATGTTTTTGTGCGTAAAGAGGTATAAGAACGATGTCATGTATTTTATATAATTTAGGATTATAATCCTTATACCTATCTTGTAATGTCTTCGACATATCAGCTCGTGTTGCTACTTTCCAATCTATTCTTAATCGGTTATAAAGAGTTCTAGTAAGATGGTAGTTTAGCCGTTCTAAATCTTTATTTATATGGGTAGCCGCAGAGTAGTAGTTTTGTATGCCCATTACGATGGTATTGTAGTGCCAAACAGCTTCCGGTGTTTGTTTCCTACGCATTTCCTTAATTGCTCGTTTGAGTTTCTGGTAGGCATGTACTTTTGCTTTTTCAGTCATCCTGCTGTGAGCTACATAACCTTTTCTTTTCTTAGTTGCTTTTAGATTAAAACCAAGAAAATCACTGCTTTTCTTTTTCAGATTAACTATTTGTGACTTTTCTTGACTAATATCTAAATGGAGCCTTGTTTTAAGGAAGTCCTTCGTTGCGTAGAAAAGCTTTTGGGCTGTTTGATAGTTTCGACATAGGATTTTGAAGTCATCAGCGTACCTTACAATAAAACATTCCTTCATCTTGGTTTTCTTTAGTTGCCTAAATTTTGCACTAGGGGCATGAAATTTGTAAGAAGTCTCAAAGGTCTCCCATTGTTCACTGACCCACCAATCTAATTCGTTGAGTACAATGTTAGATAAGAGAGGACTTAGGATTCCACCTTGCGGTGTGCCCTTAGTCGGTGTTCCTTCTCCTTGGATTTCTGCTCGTAGTAACCTTGAAATAATGGAAAGAAGTGTTTTATCTTTTATTCCTAATGTCCACATTTGTTTAAGTAATTTCCCATGGTTCACATTGTCAAAAAAACCTTTAATGTCAATATCGATGCAGTAATGCAGTCCATTACTTTTTCTATTGACTTGTGATTTCATTCTTGCTAAAGCATGGTGTGTACTTCTATTGGGTCTGAATCCGTAACTGTGATTATGGAATTTCGCTTCACAAATGGGTTCTAGTATTTGTAAAATACATTGCTGAAAGATTCTATCCCATATCGTAGGAATACCTAGTGGTCTTTTATCTCCATTGGGCTTTGGTATGAATACTCGCCTTACAGACTGCGGTTCATACCATTCAAACATGGATTTGACCTTAACTATTACTTCTTCAATTGGTAAACACTTGATATCATTAATAGTTAATCCATCTGTACCGGCTGTTGTACTACCCATATTCTTTTTAATATTCCGATAGGCCAACCTTATATTTTCATCCATCTTCACAAGTTTCACTAGGTTATAAAAATTGTTCCCATTTTGACTACGCTGAAATAGAAGATCAAATGTATGTTGGAGATCATAGTACTCGGCGTGTCGCAGTTTCTTAATCTTTTCTATAAGTCGGTACCTCCTTATTGGAGCGAAACCTTTTTTAGTCTTACAAGAACCTTATAAACCGATTAAGTCACTAAATGGTTGGTCAATCTTCATTAGACTAATGGCTGTCCTTCCACTATGTTTCCATAGCTTCTACAGTACCGTGCCATCACTCTCACTACTGTAAATTATAGTTATACGTCCACTATTCTTATGGACGCTTTCCTACAAACCATTTCATTGGAAGTAAGCCCTCCATGTCAGTAGCTTTCCACGTTCCATTATTCCTATCTATACATGGTACCCTTAGACTTCTCCTTTGGACCTGTTGACTTGACATTGCCTGTAACAATGTATGGACTTTCATAACAACTAATCTTACTCATCCGCATCAACACTACACTTGGTAGCCCATGCATTTCTGCATGTTAAGCTTTTAGACCCGTACATTCGGAGATTCGTCAGATTTACCTTACCGTTGGGTTTTAAAATCCATTCTAGTCATAGGTACTTTATAGACTCCCGGCCTATAGGCTACACCATCCACCTCTGGACAGCTTTCGTGTCGAAATGACCTACGGTAGCTCTCAGCCGACTTCACCGAGCTTCACACAATTTGGTTCTTACTAACCTTGTCGCATGTCGGAGTATTAGAGGAAGCCCTTCAAGGCGTTACCCTTTCATTTGACTTCTTGGAATAACAGTTCTAAAAAAACTATTCGGTTTAAGCCTAATCTTTTCAATTAGGAACGTGTCACACAGTTGTAGCTTTGCAAAGCTAGGTTTACATCACCTTTGGCTTGCTTCATCACTTCTGCAAAATCTTTCACGGCTGCTACTATATATCAGGAATTGAATATAGAGTAAACCCAGTAAAGATCTGTTCATTATAGAAAGCGGCAGGATTCTGCGGATTTACAACTGTTAGAATAGAATTTCACCTATTTTGCAGAGGTATAGTGAAATGTCCCTCTCAGTGCAGGATTTACTAAGAAAGCCTTCCGTATGATTCACGGAAGGCTTGGCCTTAATTTATTTTTTTATCTTTTGTTATTTTTATTTTCTTTACCTTTTACGTGTTTATCTAAGAAGTTAATCAAGATTTTCGTGACTTTTGGTTGCACCCAGTGAGTTCCACCATGGCCAGCACCTTTTACAACATAATAAGTGGAATCAACCCCTTTGTTAATTAAATTTTCGTGTAATATTTCAGTTTGATTTGGTGAAACTAGTGCATCTTTATCTCCGTGCATGATTAAGAATGGAGGTGCATCCTTAGTGATATACGTAATAGGATTTGCTTTGGCTGCTTTTTCAAGATTATCAAAAATCGAACCACCAGGGCTCATTACGGAAGGTCCATTTACCCACATACCTTCTGGTGCGGAAGACGATTTGTGAAGGGCCTGAACTTCTTCTGAAAAACCATATCCAACTCTCGTTAAGTCAGAAAGCCCATATAAATCGATAACTGCTTTCACATCACTGCTTTGATCTAAATTTTCCCCTTTGTCAAATTCCGCCAAACCATTTGTTGTTCCAGCAAACGCAGCAAGATATCCGCCAGCTGAACTACCCATTACAACGATATTCTCAGGGTCGATATTAAATTTTTCAGCATTGGCACGCAGGTAGCGAATGGCCGCTTTAACATCTTCAAGTGGTGAAGGGAAGGTACTCTGAGGCGTAACCCGATATTCAATACTAGCGACAACGTATCCTGCCTCCGAAATGGACATTCTTTGTTGTACAGACTTATCGTTATTAGCTGACATGAATCCACCTCCTGGGACAAATACAACTGCAGGAAGTGGTTTTTTACCTTCCGGCTGTAATATATCCATTTCTAGTGGAACATTGGAATAACCATAAATAGGTTGCTGAGAGTAAACAACATCTGAAACCAAATTAACAGAAGGTTCCTTAATAGAGACTTCTAACATTTTTGCTTTGTTGTCAGCTGCACTAGTAAGTGGAGTAGCAACAGCAAGAATACCAACCATTAGTAAAGAAAGAAAGAGAGCCTTTTTTATTTTCATTCAAATTAACCTCCTAGCAAATATTTTAAAGATTAATGATAATAACCCATTAGGATGTTGATTAATAAAATTAGAGTTATTTGAGCGCTTACATATAATGAAATAACCTACACTTTTACTCAACCACGTTCATGAATTGTATCCTCCTTTATTAGGACCTAAAATGTAATGGAAGCGCCAACAATTTATCATGTAGTCTCTTGTTAAATTGAAATTTTTTCCTTGTTTTTATATTAATAACTTGCGTGTAAAATTGTTAGCCGCTTTTTGTAGGAAAAAGGAAATGTGTTTTTGTATGTTTTGGATACTAACCTGGAAGAGGAAATATTTCCTTCTTTGATTTATAAGTTGTTTAAATCGCTTGATTCCTAGAAGAGTATCCAAGAACTTTCTGACGAATCTTTCTTTTACTAAACCGTTTTATTTTACAATAGTTACTAAGCATTGTTTTGCGATTAAGAGATAAATTACAAGTTTCTGCCTGTTTCCCATTAGGCTTATTGCATGACGAAGGGTAAATCGGTTCATTTCCACGAATGTTACACTTATATAATGAGATATTGCCTATACTATCTTCCTGTTTTATGGAAAAAAGAATGAAAATATTGTGTTTTAATGGGAAATTCCTTTATAATGCGCATTAGATGATTTTTTAGCACTGAATTTCGAGAGGAGACTGAATATGAAGAAACTATTATACCCAATCATCATTGCATTATTGGCAGTTGTTCTAACAGCTTGTGGTTCGAACGATGAAGCTGATAAGAAAAATGACGAGAAAGAAACTAAAACAACTGAGAAAGAAACGGCTAAAGCAACTGAGGAACAGCAAAAACAGATGGAAGAAATGCAGAAGAAACTAGACAAGCAAAAGGTGGATGAAAAGAAAACGGTGGCCATCGTCAATGACGAAAAAATTTCAGGTGCGGAATATAATACCGTGTTGTCTACCACACAAATGCAAATGCAGCAATTCGGACAAGATCCAACAACCAAGGAGGGAGTCAAACAAATTAAAGAGCAAACGCTCAACTCTTTAGTGGGGCAAAAATTGCTGCTTCAAGCTGCTGATAAAAAGGGCTACACAGCTTCCAAGGCCGAAATTGAAAAGGAACTTGCCGAAATCAAAAAGCAATATGAGAGTGAAGAGAAATTCAAGGAAGCGATGAAACAAGCAGGTCTGAATTCGGAAATGCTGAATGCTCAGATCGCAGAGAACATCCCATATACGAAGTACGTTGAAAAAGAGATTAAAGTGGAAGAAGCAACTGATGAAGAAATCCAAAAGTATTACGATCAGGTTGCGGAGCAAGCTAAAACAAGCGGGCAAAAGGTTCAGAAGCTCGAAGAAATGAAGCCGCAAATCAAGGAACAACTAGAGCAGCAAAAGAAACAGGAAAAGCTTGTGAAGCATGTGGAAGAACTTCAGAAAAATGCTAAGGTCGATATTAAGATTTAAAGATGAAAAGAGCTGCCAATATTGGCAGCTCTTTCTTTATGGCCTTTGGTCCGCCTACTAAACGCATTAACGCGTTTAACATCCCATGCATGTTCAAGGTCGCTCTTTATTGCTGATTATAAACAACCGTGCGATTTCTTGACAACAACTGCTGCCGCACTCCACTCACGGCCTTTCAATTTTATTTATTCACCCGTTTTAGAGAAACGTGCAATTCTGTCCCCAATTTCATCACGAACACGTTGGAAGGTAGTCCATTTTTCTTCATCTGTTCCTTCCGCTTTTGCCGGGTCATCAAAACCCCAGTGTTCACGTTTAACATTCGGTGGCGTCATTGGACATTTGTCTGCCGCATCGCCACATAATGTAACGACAAAATCGGCATTATTCAATATGTCTGGGTCGATGATATCCGATGTTTGATTGGAGATGTCCATTCCAACTTCATTCATTGCTTTTACAGCGTTAGGATTTAACCCATGTGCTTCAATTCCTGCACTAAGCACTTGCCATTCGTTACCTAAATATTTCTTCCCCCATGCCTCTGCCATTTGGCTTCTGCAAGAGTTACCAGTACATAAGAAGTAGAGTGTTTTTTTTGCCATGATGTTTCTCTCCTTTGTTAGTAAGTAACTGTTTAATGAATAATTTGTAACCATATATATAAGCCAACTAATGTGATGAACAATGTTGGGATGGTTAAGATGATTCCCGTTTTAAAGTAGGTTCCCCATGAAATTTTTACGCCTTTTAATGAAAGGACATGCAGCCATAATAACGTTGCCAAAGAACCGATCGGAGTGATTTTCGGGCCCAAGTCCGAACCGATGACATTTGCATAAATAAGGGCCTCCCTGATTGCGCCTGTTGTATGGGTATCAGATATGGCAAGGGCATCAATCATAACAGTTGGCATGTTATTCATAATGGATGACAGTATGGCGGCAATGAAGCCCATTCCCAGCGTTGCGGCAAATAATCCTTGATCAGCAGTAACTTGTATAAGGTCAGCTAAAATGTTCGTCAATCCAACGTTTCTCAATCCATACACCACGACATACATTCCAATGGAGAAGAACACAATAGCCCATGGTGCGCCTTTTACAACTGTCTTGGTATTAACAGCTGGACTTCGTCTTGCCATAAACAAGAAGAAAATTGCGATAACACCTGCAATGATGGATACAGGAATGCTGAAAAATTCACTGATAAAATAACCTACCAACAGAACACCTAAAACAATCCCAGACAGGCGAAACATTTTCACATCCCGAATGGCATCGACTGGCTTCTTCAATTGAGCCATATCATAATTCTTCGGAATGCTCTTTCTGAAGTACAAATATAATACCAGGATGCTTGCTGCTAATGAAAACAGGTTTGGTACTATCATTCTAGAGGCGAACTCAATAAACTCGATATCAAAAAAGTCAGCAGAAACAATGTTGACCAGATTACTTACCACAAGCGGTAAGGATGTAGTGTCCGCAATAAACCCACTCGCGATGATAAATGGAAAGATCATTCTCTCTTCCAACTTCAAGTTTCGAACCATCGCCAAAACAATCGGAGTTAAGATGAGAGCTGCTCCATCATTTGCGAAGAACGCAGCGACTAGGGCTCCGAGAATGCTCACATACACAAACATCCTTACTCCATTTCCCTTGGCCGCTCTAGCCATATGTAGAGCTGCCCATTCAAAGAAACCAATTTCATCTAAAATCAAGGAAATAATGATAATAGCAATGAACGCCAACGTCGCGTTCCATACAATACCCGTAACGGTAATTACATCGTTGAAGTCAACAACTCCAACTAGTAAGGCAAGTACCGCTCCCCCGCATGCTGACCATCCGATCGACAATCCCTTTGGCTGCCAGATGACGAGAGTGAGTGTTAATAAAAAGATGATAACTGCCAAAATAACTGATCCCACTGAAGTTGTACCTCCTAGTTAGTCACAACAAATCCGTTTTCCTTGTGCTGTTAATTCTTCTAATTTAAAGTTTTGACTTGGTAAGTCCTTGATGACCGTCTGAATAAATGAGTAATAGGAAGAAGACGAATTTAACGAGTAAAATATCCATTGTCCCCTTCTCGCTTCATTCACAATTCCGCTATCTTTCAGCTTTCGTAAATGTTGGCTGATAGCAGGCTGGCTCATCTCGAATAGGTCCACAAATTCACAGACACAGCATTCATGCTCAGCCATGATCTTAACCATGGTCAACCGAGTTTTATCACCTAGTAATTTAAGAATGTTTGCCGTTGTTTCTAAATCCAACGCTTCATTCGTTTGCATTGTATCCCTCCTGGCACAATCGAACAAATAAGAATATGCTTATACTATGATTCAATATCAGTGTATAAGCATATTCTTATATAATCAAGCATTAAATATTCAACAAGATAATTTTTAATTTTAGTCTGCTTAAAAGATGTTTCATAAAGGGTGTTGTTGATTTTCTTGATGAACTAACGGGGCAGGATAGTTGAAGAGTGTTGTTTAATCTTTGTTCAACAATTGGGCCATTTTCTGGAATAAAGCGATTGCTCAAATTACGGAATTTTGAAATAATTGTTATTAAGTTAAAGGGCAGATTTTAGAATATGGCCGAAACATATTGTATATAAAAAAATTAACATTAGTTTCTTAATTCTTTTTATTGGGAGGAAGAGTCGGATGGAAATAAAATGGATAGGTGTTAGCGTCCTCACCGGATTCTTTCTACTGGAGCTTGGTGCAATGGCTGCGTTCAGTTACTGGGGTTATCATATCAAGACAGGGGCAGCGGTCAAAATTATACTCGCGGTTGCCACGCCACTAGTCATAGCCACTCTATGGGGTATGTTTCTCTCCCCGAAGGCGTCGCTCCCCATCTTCTCCTTCCCCATACGAACTACGCTTAAGCTGGTTGTGTTCATTGTTGCTTCCGCAGCTTTGTACGCAAGTGGGCAAAGCGCGTTCGCAGTTACTTTTCTGACGGTGTCCCTTCTTATCGTGGCAGCAGTCTTCATCTTGAAGCTTCATAAAGTAAATATGTGAAGTGGATTAGTCTAAAACCGAACTTCGATAATCGGGCGCTATCCTGGAACAAGGATAAGCGCTCATTTTCCTTTTTAGGGCCATTTTGTAGAAGAAGGGATATTTCCTATTTTTAACGAATACAGAATTAAAATAAACTTATCAAAAGTGGTGAGGTAGATAGAAAAAAAAGTTAATTTCTTTTTGGACTGTAAAACGGAAAAACATATTATTAACAGACTTCGAAGCGCCGGTTGTGTTTTCGCAGAAGATGAGACCCGGTTAATTATCTCAGAGGCAAGGACTCTAAAGGACCTCGATAAAATGGTAGAAATGCGAGCCAACGGTTTACCTCTTGAATACGTTGTTGGATGCACAGATTTCTGTGGTCTGCGGATAGAAGTGGATCAGGGCGTTTTCGTTCCACGCAAACGTACCGAGTTTCTTGTTCGCCAGGCAGAAGCCCTGTCATGTTCTGATGATATCGTCGTTGACCTATGTTGTGGGTCAGGTGCTGTGGGTGTAGCACTGGCTACAGCTTTGGGACGGGTTGTGTTGTACTCTGTTGACATTGACCCTGTCGCAATACGATGTGCTGAACGCAATGTAACGATTTTCGATGGTCACGTTTTTGAAGGTGACCTGTATAAGGCCTTACCCGACTCACTTAAGGGCCATGTGAACATCCTAGTTGCAAATGTACCTTACGTTCCCACCAAGGCAATCAAGCTACTTCCCCAGGAGGCTCGCCTATATGAACCGAAGGTGGCGCTTGACGGAGGAGAGGATGGACTTGACATTCAGCGAAGAGTAGCTGAAGAAGCATTACTTTGGCTAGCACTGGGAGGACATCTTTTGATAGAAACGAGCGAAATGCAGACAGCCCAAACCTTTGAAATCTTTGATAGTGTTGGGCTGACTACGAAAGTGATCAGAGACGAGGAATTGGATGCTACTATAGTTGTCGGATCAAATTTTAGCTTTCATGGTAAATAAACAGTTAGTTCTAATCACAAATAAAATGATAATTTCTTGGCACTGTACTAATAACCAAAATTTCCTTATTCCAGAATCGCTTTTCTTAATGAACTCCCTCAGTTTAATAGATAATGCTCACGAATACTCGCTTATTCGCAGGATTTCAAACCACATGGTATAGGTTGCTATAGATGAACGCAAGAGATAGGACCGTTTTGATAAGATGAGGGCAGATTGAAATAGGGGATCTGTTGAAAATCCCATATTATTACATATACTGCACGCATTCTCCACGCTGCCCCTGGAGGCTTTCCCTCCCATGTCTCAACGGGTCATAATCCTATGCCCTTTCATTCCTTCGTCATGCCTATCCAAGGGGTGAAGGCCGGTTTTGCTAACGGAACGGGTCATTGCCCTTTTGTTCATTACATCCAGTACTTCGTGCTTTCTTTGAAATCCTACGAATAAGCCAACTTTCGTTAAATAACAATGTGAATGTAAATTTACGCTGCTAGTTGTTCAAATGGGAAGATCATTTCCGGTTTATAGGCAGAGCCATTACGAGCTATACCTACTAGGACACGGGCGAGTTTTCCACAAAGTTTCATGATGGATTTCATTTTCTTAATCTTCTTCACTTTAACATTATTCGAGTGTAGGGCCTTAAACTCAGGGTTATTCATCACTAGACTCATGGTCGCAAGGAAGAGGTAACGCCGCAGGCGTGATCTTCCACGTTTGGAAAGAACAATTTGGCCTTTCCACTTCCCAGAGCTTGCTTCAGCGAGATGCAATCCTGCATGACGAAGGAGCGCATTCCCGTGAGCGAACCCACTCAGATCTCCAGCTTCTCCTAAGATTCCCGCTAGTGAAATCTCGCTGATTCCTTTAATGGCAAGTATTTGCTTAACGAATGGAATCTGTTCCAAGACGTTTGTGACTTCTTGCGTCACTCTTTCGAGTTGGGATGAAGCGAGATCATATTCCTCTAATAATTGTCCCAAGTGAAGTTTATACGCATCAAGGGCTTGTTTCGTACCAATTGAACGCTTGGCCAATACAAGCAGGGAACGGGCTTTTTTATGCCCGGAATGTCGCTTCATACATGATTTCCAACCGGTTACGATATCTTGAGGCTGTAAGGAACATAATTCAGCTGGGGTAGGAAAGAGGCGTAGGGTTGCGATTGCCCCTTTACATGATACGTCTTTAAACACTTGCCGGAGCTCGGGAAAGACCACATCCACCCAGCGATTAATTTGGTTGATGGAGCTAACATGACGCTTAACGGTCACATCTCGGTTAGCCATAAGGACACGAAGTTTTTCAAATGATTCTGAAGTGGAACGAACGAAGGCATAGTAGCCATTCTTCACCATATCAGCGATGACAAGGGCATCTTATTTATCACTTTTGGATTGCGTATTATCACGATTTTCTTTGTTTCTTTTGACATGGTGAGGATTGACGGTGACGACATCCATGTTTTGTTTGACTAGCCACTTTGAAAGGTTTATCCAATAATGTCCGGTAGGTTCCATTCCGACTATCGTTGTGTCTAGGTTTTTCATTTGTTTTAGTTCCTGGATCCAGTTTAGTAATCGAGTAAAACCCTCTTCGTTATTTTCAAAAGACAAGGGTTTCCCGACCACAATGCCCCGAAAGTTTACAGCACGGGCCACGTGTAAGTGTTGGGCAATATCCACACCAACAACTAGATGTTGATCCGTAATTCTCTCAATTAGTTGATTTTGTTTGTTTTGCATTTTAAAATTCATAGTAGGGCTTCCTCCTTAAGACTTTGAGTTAGATTGGTCTCTATACTCGTATCTTACTGAGGGGCTCTATTTTTTTCAAACCTGATATTTAACGATCTACAGGAATGCTAACGGGTGCGTTAGCGCCATAAGAAGGCCGCCAATTGGCGGCCCTTTTGAAAGTATGTTTCTTACATAACTCGTACATGGGGTAACACCATCAAAACGCGGAAACGTATGCTAGGCAAATTCGACACTAAAATAACCGATCTTCCGTATGTTAAGAAGAATCGGCGATTTGTCGACAGTCTGACAGCCATTTTATTTGCTGTTTAAATTATTGTACATTCAGTTTTATTGTTCATGCGTCCAAGTGATTGATTCACCTGTGGATGGGCAGCTTGGGAACTTTTCTCCTTGCTGAAGCACCACATGTTCTCCATCTGCATCTAGATAATGTCCTGATTCCATAACAGTTTCTCCAGTTCTATGAGCGTGGCTTGCATGAGTCCAGGTTGTAGAATTTCCTGTGGAAGGACATTCAGGAAATGTTTCCCCTTGATGCAGATCTTTTTTTTCCCCAGTAGTACAAATGTAAGCACCAGCTTCTGATACAGTTTCTCCTGTGTGGTGATGGTCTGTGATGTGAGTCATAAGAATTCCTCCTTTTGATTTAACTAAACAACAACTGATAGTTTCTCACAGACCCATTAAATTATTCTATTGATGGGAAGGTAGAAATCGCAATAAATACTGCATCTGAAATAAAAAAGTATCAATATAAAAAGACCAGTCTGTTAACACCAGACTGGTCTTCTGTTTTATTCACAACAAGATTTATTATTAATATCCAATCTGGCTAGAACGGGGCTGCCACAGCAAGAACCATCCTTCGTTTCAGTTGCTGGAATATCAGAATCGCAGGAATTAGATTTCAGATTCACACTGCAAACTCCTGTTTCAGGGAGTTCCAAGTGTACTTCTTTTGCCCCTTCTACATCGCCAGTAAGATAAGCCACCACGGAACGGACTTGTTCATAGCCAGTCGCCAGTAAGAAGGTAGGTGCTCTTCCATAACTCTTCATGCCAACAATGTAGAAGTTCTTTTCAGGGTGCCGTAATTCTTGTTCACCATGCGGCCGCACGGTTCCACAACTATGAATATTGGGATCAATTAGCGGAGCAAGCGCTTCTATGCTTTCCACAGCTGAATCAAGGTTTATTCTTATTTCATTTAAAAAGGATGTATCGGGTCTGAAACCTGTACTCACAACGATTTCATCGATTTCACTGATTGTGGTTTCTTCTCCGTTACGTTCTCCCACAACAGTGATTTTATCGTTTGTTGGATACACTCCGTTAATATGAAAGGGCGTTAGAATATTGATTCGTCCAGACTCCACTAATTGCTGAATTCTTATGCCCAACTCTCCACGAGCGGCCAAGCCGTCATTTTCTTGTCCACCGTACACTTCATGGATTTGTTTTTTACGAAGAACCCAGTAGATCTTGGTATCCGTAAATTTTTGCTGTAAGGTTGCCAGATCCAATAAGGCATTTATGGCAGAATGACCGCTTCCGATCACCACGGTGGTTTTATTTTGATATCTGTTTTCTAATTGTTCGATGTTAGGGATGCCATAGTGGATTTGATTGTGTAATTGTCTCTCCGCATTCGTCCAGACTCCATTGGAAAGGATCGGGTTCGGATTAGTCCAAGTACCTGATGAATCAATCACTGCTTTCGCTTCAATGACTGTTGTGTCACCATTCACTTCTACATACAGTTGAAAGGGAACAGTGTCTCGTTTTCCTGTTTTTAATTTATCATGAGCCTTTTTGGCAACACCGACTACTTTTGCCTGTAAGATGATCTTTTCTTTCATTTCTGGAAGGTTACTCAACGGAAGAAGGTACTCTACTACCAGTTCGCGACCTGTTGGCAAAGCATTTTCGTCAGGTGACGTCCATCCATCGTTCTCCAGTAATTCCTTTGCTGCTTTATCGATGTTATATTGCCACGGAGAAAACATTCGAACGTGTCCCCACTCCAACATACTCGAACCAACGGAATCCCCCGCTTCCAATACGATAAACTTCTCCCCTTTTTTTAGTAAATGAGCGGCAGCGGCCAGCCCCACAGGACCCCCACCTATAATTGCTACGGGTAAAGCACTTTTATCAAATTGAACCATCATTATTCCCTCCTATATTTTCATTTAAAAAAAGTTGTAATTTGCAAGTATTGTCGAAAAATTATACTACCCCCAAGGAGTAGTACAACATACGGAAGACTTCAACATCCGATCATTAAGCAATGTCAGAGAACGCACGACTGATTCCTTCTCAAACTCATTCATCGTCTTGAAGATCTCATTCAAGTAATCATTCATTTGTTGATCGATGGTTTGATTGATTTTCATGCCTTCATCGGTCAGTGAAAGAATAGAAATTCTCCGATCTTCCGCATCAGGGGTTTTTGTGACTAAATTCAATTTTATTAGGGATTGGATTTGTCGACTAAACGTCGTAATATCCGTTCCCAATGTTTCTGCAATTTGCTGGATGGAAGCCTTATTTTGTCGGTTTATTTCATACAGGATATGGCTTTGAACGAGGGATATCTCAATTCCATCAGCTCTGCAACAATTTTTATTCAATAATCCAAAACGTCTTGTTAAGAGTTGGAAGAGACCTCTAAGGTTTTCATTTTCCATTACTTTCACCTCACTTTATTTATACGCTAATTATTTGCATTTTGCAACTATTTTATTCAACTATTTTTTTGTTGATCTTTTTAGCTTATTAAAAGCCGTCATGAAATTTCGGTGAGTTTGTTCTCCATAATAACACGCTTCACCTTTAAAAAAGTTTGTTTCAATGAATTCTTTTGCCTTTTCCACCACAGGTTCACGAGAAGCTAAAACCAGCTTGAAATAGGCATCAAAATAACCCACAGACAATACGCTTGAATGGTTCACTGTCATAATCCTCCTCCCCCCTAAATGTTTAAAGTAATTTCTCCATAGCCATCACATCGACAAATTCTCCGTCTAATATTCCCTGGTTCTTAAACACACCCACTTCTCGATACCCCCGTTTTTTGTACAATCCTTGACCCATCTGGTTAAAGGGAAAAGTGAATAACACAATTTTATTGAAGTCATTTTCTTTTGCGAGCTTTTCGATTGATTGCAGCAATAAACCGCCAATCCCTTTTCCTCGATGATCTCTTGAGATATAAACGGATAAATCAGCAACCCCTTTATAAGCATCGCGGCTGTTATATTGATTCAAGGAAGCCCATCCAACGATTTCTCCTTCTTGGTCGGCGACAATTACCTTATAGCGTCCGATGTGTTGGGCGAACCATTCCTCCATGTTGGTTTGATCCTTCAGCTCCGTTTCTAACGTGGCAATTCTATCCTCAATCCCTTGATTGTAAATTTCTTTGATGGAATCTATGTCCGTTTCCATCGCTTCACGAATGATCATACCTTTCCCCTTTCGTTTGACTAATGAGTTTTTCAATATTCTACAGTCGATTTATAACATTATTAGTTGCAAATTACAAATATTATAGGTTTTTTATACAAAGTAGCTCTTAACGAATAATAGAGATTGAAACAAGAAAACTGCCGAGTGACCGGCAGTTTTTTTCTGCTTTATAAATATTTCCGGTGAATACCTTTTCCATCATAGGAAAACAGGACTTCTTTTCCTTCCATGACTGATTCCATATGAACGGAGCGGCCCCAGAGCTGATGGATATATGGCATGACTTTTTCGAGATATTTCAGATCCAGTTCAATACCTTCATACCAATGCTTTAGATAAAGTTCCCCATTACGCATGAAGTCCCCATCGTTAACTGTTATATAGGGGAAACCGCCGTTAACCCTCATACTGACGAGTTGATCACGAACCTGTTCCCATGCCTTATCGACGATTTTATAATCCTTGCCCTGCTTTTGGAATAAATACATATCCTCCCGCATGACGAGGTCTTTCGTCAAATAATTGCGGATAAAGGAAATATCCGATTCGATTTCCCTGACTTCGAACATCTTTTCCCGGCCAGATCCAGGCTTGACGCCCAGCCTTATCATTTCTTCGGTTGGATTATCATAGCGTTCTTCAATATCTTCAAGCACTTTCAATCCAAGATAATAAGGGTTGATGCTGGTCCGTGATGGCTGAACGACACCTGCGTTCAGTTTTGCGAATTCAATGGCTTCCCCTGAGGATAAATCCAATTCACGGATTATGCGCTGATGCCAGTAGGATGCCCAGCCTTCATTCATGATTTTCGTTTCCAGCTGCGGCCAGAAATACAGCATCTCTTCCCTGATCATCGTCATGATATCCCGTTGCCAATCGGTTAAATCCCTGCTGTACTGTTCAATGAAAAGCATTATATCCTTTTCAGGCCTTGGCGGGAATTTTTTTCTTTTTTTAATGTTGGATTCCTTCGGTTTATCCTTATTATCAAGGTTCCATAAATCATCGTATTGTGTGGCTGTCGGTTTTATTTCCTCTTCTTCTTCCTCATCTTCCATCGTCCAGGCAAGCTTCGGTCTCATCAGCGACGGATCGATATGTTCTTCAATCGCTAAAAGTGCATCAAGGAAGGTTTCCACTTCCTTTTTGCCATGCTGGATTTCATATTCACGGATTCTTTCTGCCGTTGCCGACATACTTTCTACCATATCTCTCTTAGTATTATTGAAACGTACATTATTCTTAAAGAAATCACAATGCGCCAAAACGTGGGCAACAATCAATTTATTTTGTACAAGTGAATTGGAGTCCAGCAGAAAAGCGTAACAAGGATCAGAGTTAATGACCAGTTCATAGATCTTACTCAATCCAAAGTCGTACTGCAGCTTCATTTTATGAAATTGCTTCCCAAAGCTCCAATGAGAAAAACGGGTCGGCATCCCATAGGCACCAAATGTATAAATGATTTCTGAAGGGCATATTTCATAACGCATCGGGTAAAAATCCAACCCGAACCCAGTTGCTATTTCCGTAATTTCACTAATGGCATATTCCAGAGCCTTTTGCTCCGCTCCATTCATCCGATATCCCCCTTGTCTTCCGCCTTTAAACTAATGTATGAAAAAAAGGAGGAAAAATGCCGTGATCATGAGTAAAGGTCTTCGATAACAGAAAAAAACACCTCCATGAAGAAGATGTCAGGTGAATTGATTCATGCATTCTGCACTCAATCTTAATTTTCCCTTTAATATTAAAATTTCGCGAATTCCGTATTCACAGCCTCTTTTTTCGTTTTTGAACGGATCCAGGAAATGATGAGCGCTGCAATGATGACAAAACCTAAGTATCCTGTGATTGGGTATACCGTCCCAACCAATTTAATAAAGCCAACGAAACTTGCAAGGAAAGCGAGGATCCCGACCATAATCACGGATATTTTAAAGCGTTTCGTTTCGGCAGGCACCAACCTGGCGGTGAATGCATACAGCATCCCGACAGCGGTATTATAAATCATTCCTAAAAGGATGATTGATAGGATATATCCCAACCATGGAGAAATCTTATTCGCTAAATGAAGGGTAGGCATTCCTGAGCCTTCTATGCCATTCAAGTCGGACATCATCCCCAAATTGATCAAGAATAGCAATATCCCCAACCCGATACCTCCTAGAATGCCTCCCATACCGGCCTCTTTCTTATTCTTAAAGGTCCCTCCCATTACGGCCAGCATGGCAATTCCGGCAGTCATATTATATGAAACATAAAGTAATGAACCCATCATCCAATTTCCGGTTGCAGCCGTTCCTTTACTTGAAGATGAAATGATTTGATTGAAACTTAGATCGGATGTGAAAAATGAATAACCTGAAATAATGATCATAATAACAAATAAAAACGGTGTGACTGCACTAATGATGGACATTATTTTATTTACATTAAGTAAAAGCGTACCAATCGTGAGCACCGTCATGACGATTGCACCAACTATACTTGGAATCCCGAATTGTTCTTCAAAAATCGTTCCGGAACCGGCAATCATGATGACTGTAACGCCAAACAAGAAAAATGTGATAATAATATCGACCACCCTGCCTATATAGCGGCCGCAAATATGATCGATGATGCTTTTATGGGAGCGTGTTTGGAGAGTGCTCCCCAATTGCGTAACTTGCATGCCTAAAAACGCGAATAAAGCCGTCGCCACAACAATTCCCAATACACTGTAGATTCCAAAACTCGTGAAGAACTGTAATACTTCTTGTCCTGAAGCGAAACCTGCTCCAATGATGATTCCAATATATGCTCCTGCAAGATTTATACTGTTTTTCATATCACATACCACCCTAATTATATGATTATTCTGACAATTTAAGTTAAAAGAAATATCTTCCCTTTCATCATTATCCTGTTCTTCAATAGCCTCCCAGCTTCAAGTTAACGGGCCGATGCCCATGAAGCTGGGAGGTTCTTCAATTCCAACTCTTATTTACATATCATTTAGTATATCTTTTACTATAGGAAGTGAATTCATCGACCGCAGCGTAATCGACTTCATAGCCAATGCCTGCCGCCTTTGGAACGGTTATGACCCCATCATTCACTGTAACCTCTGGTTGGATGATGTCTTTATGCCAATAATTCGCGGATGCTGCTGTATCACCAGGCATCGTGAAGTTATCAAGTGTTGTCAATGCGATATTATGGGCACGCCCCACACCAGATTCCAACATGCCTCCGCACCAAACCGGTACATTCCTTTCTTTACATAATTCATGAATTTTCATTGCTTCCGTTAAACCGCCAACCCTGCCGATCTTAATATTAATGATTTTACAGCTTCCCAATTCAAGGGCTTTTCTTGCATCCTCCACGGAATGTATACTTTCATCCAAGCAAATCGGTGTTTTGATTTCTGCTTGTAATGTGGCATGATCAACAATATCATCCGATGACAAGGGCTGCTCGATCATCATTAAATCAAATTGATCAAGCTGCTTCAGTAATTCGATGTCTTTCAGACGGTAAGCGGAGTTTGCATCTGCCATGATCGGGACATCAGGATATCGATTGCGTACTTCCCTGATTACATCTACATCCCAACCTGGTTGAATTTTCATTTTGATTCTTTTATACCCATCCTTCAATCCAGCTTCTATCTTCGCCAGTAATTCAGGTACCGTTTTTTGGATGCCGATACTGATCCCAACATCGATTTTTTCCAGTTCCCCTCCTAAAGCCATACTTAATGGGATATTCTTTTCTTTTGCATATAAATCCCAGATGGCTCCCTCGATAGCCGACTTTGCCATATTATTTTTACGCATGTGCGAGAACATATCCGATACATCACGAGGATGCTCTATTTCTTTATCCAATACAAGCGGAATCAGAAAATCCTCCAGCATGGTCCAATTGGTTTTTATTGTTTCTTCGTTATACCAAGGTGCTGAAAAAGCCACTGATTCAGCCCAACCTGAAAGCCCCTTTCCATTTTTCACTTCCACAAGAATGAACTCCTTATCTACAAACGTTCCAAAACTTGTGGTAAAGGGAGCTACCAAATCCATATTTAAATGACGTAAACGCACTTCAGTTATTTTCATCCCGATTCCTTCCCCTCTTATTCCTGTTTTTTTAATAAATAGTTTTGAATGTTTTCTCCTTGTTCCCGTTCGATTCCGACTGCAACATATCCTTTGGCAAAAAGCGTTTTGAATAATTCACCCGTTTTTAACCGCCAATCAATCGCAAGGCGGAGATCACCTTTTTTGATTTTTTGAATATCCGTCGGAATGGGTATGGCGATCACCTCGGCATTGGTTTCGAAATGATAATCCTTGATGTAAGGAAGGCCTTGGTCATTCATGCCTGTCGTTACGATGTGTATGGCTTTATCAGAAGGTGAGGTATCTCCCTTTGCTTCCTGCCGTATATTCCATTCCACCATGAACCGATCAGTGGACAATCCTTCATTGAGGGTATCATTCATATTCCCATAACAATCTTCCATATATGTAGAGCAAACAGCTTTTAGCTTACCGATATTCAAGTTTGCATTCACACTTTCCAATGGGTCATACGTCCATGTGATCAAGTCGTAGCCTTTTTTGAGTGCTTCTTCTTTTTGTGCAAGTTTAAGTAACCTGCCGTAGCCATTCTTTTGATGAGCCGGATGGATAGCTAACATATGTGAACAAAGATACACCCTTCCGTCCTTGAATCCCGGGAAACTGTATTGAAACCCGACTAACTGGCCATTGATGTAGCCGCCTAAAACAAGCCCGCCGTTCTTGACTGCCGTAATCGTCTGATGGGTGGGAACGCAATCCATGCCCCATACAAGGACTTCCAATCGCTGCACTTCTTGTAAATCCTCTAGTGTTGATAGGGATTTAATGATTAATTCATCAGTCATGTAAGTGGCCCCCCTCTCCATATTTCTCGAAAGTCAGTATGATGGCTTTGGTCAGGATTTCAATTCCCGATAACAAAGCTTCTTTGTTGAACGTCATGTTCGGATGATGGAGCCCTGGTGCTAAATCACAGCCCAATCCAAGCATCGTCGCCTTGAGTTCAGGTCTTTTCAACGTATAAAAATGAAAATCCTCTCCTCCTGTTGTAACGACAGGGGCTACCAGATTTTCTTCCCCGAGTGTATCGGCTATCGCTTCAGACATTATTTCCTGTGCTTGATCGTTCACGATAGCTGCAGCAACATTGGTTCCCGGTTCGAGTTTCACATCGACTCCATGGACAATGGCCAAAGATTCTGCAACCTTTTCCACCTTTTTGGTGAGCTCTTCCATCACAGCATTATCCTGTGCCCGTAAATCCAATGAGAAAGTGGCTCTCCCCGGGATGATATTGGAACTTTCCCCGCCAGCAAAAAACTGCGTCATTTTTACCGAATAAGGAATGGATGGATTAAGATGGATACCATTTAATAAGGTGATGAATGCTGCTCCTATCTCGATGGCATTTTGCCCTTGATGCGGTCTTGCTCCATGTGCATCCGTCCCCGCTATTTCTCCTTTAATGAACTGAGCGGCTCCATGGACAATGGCCGGTGCCGCTTGCCCATCCTTCACTTCCTCAACCGGTCTTAAGTGCACACCATACAAGAAATCGACATCATCCAAAACTTTTTCTTCAATCATCTTCAAGGCGCCCGTACCTTTTTCTTCAGCAGGTTGAAAAATGAATTTCAGCTTGCCTCTTGGTCGAAAGTCCATTTCCTTCAATACCAGGAATACTCCAAGTGCCAAGGCCATATGCCCATCGTGTCCACAGGAATGATTGGCCTGAAACGTCCCATTCACCTCCTGCCAAAGTGCATCGATATCCGATCGTAATCCGACTGTGAAATTCCCTTTCCCGATTTCCCCAATCACCCCTGTACAGTCCTCGAATGTTTTCACCGTACATTGATTTTCCGTTAAAATATTTGAAATGAAAGCTGTCGTATTCACTTCATTCCAACTCGTTTCAGGATGTGCGTGTAAATGATCAAAGATATCGAGTATACGAGGCCTTAATTTTCCGATAGATTGTCTGATATCCATTTCTGTCTCCCCCTTGTATCCCGGTTTAATCGGCTTGTTCACCAAACTGATGGAAGTTTTATCTCAAAAGAAATAATCGTCTTGATTGAACGCATCATATATAGCTTTTCTTTCTTTGAAACCCTGTTCGTCTTTAATCGATACACCGGCTACTAAACTATTCAATAAGGAGAATAACACCGGTGCCGTATCGATAGTGGAAGTCCTAGGTGTTGAAATGGGCAATAAAATGTCAGTGTACTCAGCAATTGGAGCCAGCTCAGAATCCGTGACCCCAATTACAAATGCACCCGCTTTTTTGGCCATTTCCGTGATTTTCACAGTCTCTTTAACATAGCGGTGAAATGAAATAGCTACAAAAACGGAATTTTCAGTCATTTTATCCAACAGTAAAAAAATATCATCTGTATCAGGCCTATATAAATGGACCTCTTCCCTAACAAGCCTCAGGGTAAAGGTTAACCAATGTGCTGCCGAAAATGATAACCGATGTCCGGATATCAAAACATTGTCAGCTGCCGCCAATTTATCAACTGTTTTGGAGAAATCTTCATTTGATAGATTTTTCATTGTCTTTTCTATACTTATAATATCCTGCCCCATCACTTGAGCCATGAAGTTTGGCTGATTCGCGGCTTCAAGTTTTGAAGAATGATATTCATTCAAACTGCTGCTCTCATATATTAACTGATTGCGTATAAGTTTTTGAAGTTCCGCATATCCACTTAACCCCAATGAATAGCAAAAGCGGATGATGGTCGTTTCACTTACTCCTATATTTTTTCCGAGATTCTGAGCTGAAGTGACTGCAAATGTATGTGAGTGCACTAACAAGTATTTTGCTACCTTTTTTTGGCCAGTAGATAAATCAGGGAATACTTCTTTAACTTTTTGCTGTAAATCCATAAAACATCCCCTCTAAAGCAAGATATGAATCCAAAACTTTTAATATGACAATATGAAGTTTTAACTTCATCAATAATAGAGAGTATTTTATCACGGGACTATTAATAAAACAATAATATTCTGAATTTTTAATATAAAAAGGAGGCGATGCTTCAATCAGAAAAAAACCACGAAGATGAACTTCGTGGTTTTAGTTTGGCGACAAAATGGTGTTCGGAGTCCGAATAGTGAGGTGAAGGTCAAAAAAAATTCGTGAACGGTCGAATATAGTGCCTGAGTGGTCAAATACAGTGCGTGAACGGCTGAATAAAGTGTGGTTTAGGTCGATAAACTGCGTCAACGGCACGGCCCAAGACAGTGCAGCGGGTCGAATACAGTGCTCCGGTCTTTATGGTTTTTTACTGTATTCCTCATTGGATTGAAGAAATTAGCGACACTCCTGCCGAATTACTTGCTAGCCGAGACACCAATGGCGCTTGCGCCGAGGAGGCTTGGCAGACAGGCGGCGGAAAGGGAGCGGATTTCTGAAATCAACTGAACTTTTAAATAAAAAACTGCAGACAAACTGAGTTTTCATCGAGTTTGCCTACAGTCTGAAACCACGAAGATGGACTCCGTGGTTTTTCTTAATCTTATTTTTTATGACGCTTTGCATAGCCACAGCGTTTACATAATTCTTCAACTGCACATCTTCTTGAAAAACCATCGTACATATTTTTCGCCCGTTCACCATTTAAAATGTCTTCAAGTGATGTTTCGAATATATTTCCCAGCGGTATTTTGCCTTCACTGTCCAAGCAACATGGTACGACTGTACCATCCACCAAGATGCCTAACTGATCTCTAAGAGCATAGCAGAAAATATTTTCATCGATAATGTCACGGTCCAATTCCGGCCACTCAAATTTTTCGGCCATGTTTATATATACCCGGTCCTTCAACTTAATATTATTCTTTTGCTGAAGAGCTTCACTTAAGCGAATGTCCAATGAAAGCTTCTCCTCCAACATGCTAAGAATATCGTCGTTAAGGCCATTACTCGCTTTTAATTCATCCGTATCCATATTCCATAAACGAATGGCACAAATCACTTCACTCTTTTCATTTGCTTCATTTATGAAATCGGCAATATTACTGACATAAGAGTCAAGACTATTGCTCGTATCGTTTGCCTCAAAGCTATGAAGTGAAATATTCACCTGCCGAAGGGCTTTTTTGGAGAGCAGCTTGTCTTTTACCTTTTGAATCAAAGTACCGTTCGTTGTAATATTAACCTTCAGGTCATTTTCAGCACTGATATCCAGAAATGTACCCAAATTTTTATTTAAAAATGGTTCACCCATCAGATGAAAATAAATATGATCGGTGTGTGGTTTGATTTTCTTAATTACATCCGTAAACCCTTCAGGATCCATGAATTTCAGGGTCCTTTGCAAGCTGGAGCTTGGACAAAAATTACACTTCAAATTACATATATTCGTAATTTCCACATAAACTTTCTTAAACTTTCTCATTTTCTAATACCCCTACAATCAAGCTTATTGTTTCAATCTGATACTAACTATACTGGTTAGCTACTCATAAATGCAATGAAAACTTCATGGCAGCTGCTTTGACAGACATCACTTCCCATTGGCAACTAATCCGATATCCATCATTTTCTGGAAAACATTTAAATGCAACCAGAAAAAACATCTTCTCGAGATGAAGATGTTCGGTAAGATGCATACCTTAAATTTCCCGTTTGTTCTGATCTCACTTTCCTTTTTGCTCTGTGACCTTCAAACTAAGTAATTTTTCATTTTTCAAATCATGTTGTACGGTCACGATGACATGGAACTCATTTCCTTTATCCTTGATTAAAAAACTGAAATCGTCTTCGACTAGATTTTTCGCTGCAGTTTTTCTGCCTTTATATTCGTAATCGGTAATCTCAACTTCAGGATAATCCGCCTGCACTACAGCAATCGCAATCTTTCCGTATTTTTCGTAATCGGGTTTTTGGGCCTGTGCTGAAATCGCCCCTGATTGTATAATCAAAAAAATCCCCATTAACATCACGATGACCTTTTTCAAATTGTTTTCCTCCTCATACTTTCCTCTTAGTATTATTATGTAAAATTGTTCAGTTGTTATGCAGCTGCTTCGCTTCTTTTACAAGCATGATTCCAACTAATCGATTCCTCTTCAATTCCTCAGGAAACACAGTCAACGGCGGATTGGTTTCATCCACTAAATAACTAAGTTCGATCGTCATTCCCGGGCGGTGGAATTCAGTTATGAACCAATCCGTAAACCCGCTTCCTACCGCTTCTTTTTCCGGAAAGGTCAGTTCATATCCAGTCAATTCGGCAGTCTTTTTCGCAATCCCATAATCCCTCGCCATATTTTTCCGTTTATTTTTGTAATGCCAAAAGATTTCCCTTCCTGAGGTATGATAGGAAACAGCAATAAGGGGATCGACTTCCTTTGTGAAATCCGTAAGCGCTTTTACTTCAGCTGCTTCTAATGGTTTTCCGCCCTTATAAAATTGATACGTTGGTTTCGTTTCATGACTCATGACTTCTTTCCATCCAGCCGGATACTGCCTATTTAAATCAATACCTTTAGCGTTGGCTTTCCACCGGGACCAATCCCTGCTATATCGGTTCATTTTCCATACTGCAGCCTTTTCAAGAACATTTAGGTGGGATAAATCTCCTTGCTGGATGCTGACTCCATCTGGATTCAGCATCGGGATGAACCAGATGCTCACTTCATCCAATGATTCCGTCCGATATTCTCCAACAGGTTTGCCCGCTCGATAGGCGGCTGCATACTCTTCAAGCATGCGCATTAAAAGTATGGAGCTAAGCCATTCCCGTCCATGATGTGTTCCCACTAGCAAAATCGATCTTTTTCCTTTTCCTAACTTGACTGCCTTTATATTTTTCCCCTTTTCAGTTTTCCCGATTATTTGAACGTCCAGTTCATACTGCTTTTGGATTCCTTGCAGATCCATTTCCATCTGTTCAGGGGAATACACTTCTGCCGCCAGCGATTGTTCAGGGAAAAAAAGCAGCACCAATATTCCAATTACCATTATTTTTCTCATGTACTCACCTTTTATTTTTATTCAGGTAAAAAGCAACAACCGCGGTCCAAATACATCGCCACTTATTGTAAGGAAATGTTCTGACATATCTGAACAAAATACAAATAGCTCCTTATTAAGGGGGAGAAGAACATGAGGATTGCGGATTATGATCAGGCTTTGTTTCACACACACCGTTCTGATTGGGACAGCTTGTTAGTATTGATGGTTCGAACGAAAGATCACTTTCTTTCGAAAAAAATAGAACATTTTTTGCACGCTTACAGGTTTGAGCATGATTATCAAATTGTTCAATCCCAGTTGTATGCACTGCTTCGTTATCTGGATCATGCGGCAGAAAAAACAAGTGATTATTTAAGTGAACTTCCAAGCTAAAAACAACTATAGTTTTTGCAAAACGGGAAAATTTATACAAGAAGATTGATTAGCGGGGATATAACTTTGGCTGGTGAAACCCTATAAAAACAAGGAAGGGTCAGGTATTTAAATACCTGACCCTCATTTCATTATTTTTTCATTGTAGCATATGCAGTTGCATACATTTTAAGCTCTTCAATCATACCTTCTACAAGTACGGCAGACTCTTCAAATAAACCATCATTTTCGTAATCGAAGCAATGTGGATCCAGAACTAATTGTTTTGCGATCACATTTGCATAAAGGCTTCGACCCACTGTCCTCATGGAATTCAAGGCATTGATCCCGCCTTTTCCTCCGCCAGATACAGCCAATAATGCTACTGGTTTATGCGTGAATTGTTCACTGCTTAGAAAATCCAAGGCATTTTTCAAGGCACCGCTCATGGAGCCATGATATTCCGGAGTGGTCAGAATTACGCCATCAGCTTCCTCGATGCTTTTCCGAAGACCTTGAATCACTTCCAATTGATATTGCTCACCTTCACCTGAATATAAAGGGATTTCACTATTGCTTAAATCAATAAGTTCCGCTCCGTATTTCTTGGATATGTAGCGTGAAGCTATCCCCGTCCGCCCTTGTTTACGTGGTGAACCATTAATGATTACTAATTTCATGAATATATACCTCCATTATTCCCGATGTTTTCCGAGATCAGTCGCCAATACAGTATACCAAAACCGAAGGGGAATTTCCTAGAGTTTTGATAATTCATGCTACTAAAGATTTGCCCTCACGAAAAAACGAAAGACCAAAGAAGTCTTTCGTTTAGCTTTCATACATTTAAACTAATGCTTCAATCTTGCTCATGAAATCTTCCATGACACCCGATAACTTGGACTCAGCTTCCGGCATTGATTTACCTTGGACACCGAAGTAGAATTTTATTTTCGGTTCAGTACCTGAAGGACGTAGGCAAACCCATGTACCATCTTCAAGGAAATACTTCAAAACATTTGATTTCGGAAGCTCGATCAATTCTTCACCATTTGAAAGTAATGTACGCTTTTTACCGCTTTGATAATCTTCTTCAGCGACTACCTGAATGCCAGCTATTCGGGCAGGAGGACTTTGACGGAATTGATTCAATATTCCTTGAATCTGTTTTGCCCCCTCAATGCCCTTTAAAGTCAATGAACGCAATCCTTCCAAGTAAAAACCGTACTTTTCAAACACATTCAGCAACCCTTCATATAGTGTCAATCCCTGCTTTTTATAATGAGCACAGACTTCAACAGCCAGCACTGCCGCTTGAATGGCATCCTTATCACGTGCAAAGTCTTTAATCAGATAACCGTAGCTTTCTTCATATCCGAACAAAAAGCTATTTTCCCCGCTTTCATGATACTGATTTATTTTCTCGGCGATGAACTTAAACCCGGTAAGTACATCAACCGTCTTCAAACCATATGACTCCGCAATCGTCCGCCCGATTTCAGAAGTGACGATGGTTTTTAAGACGACTCCATTTTGAGGAAGCTTCCCTTTTTCTTTTTTCTGGGATATTAAATAATCCAGGAAAAGTGCACCTGTTTGATTTCCAGTCAGGACAACATATTGACCCATCTCGTTTTTCACGGCAATTCCAAGCCGATCGGCATCCGGGTCCGTTGCTATCAATAAGTCCGCTTCCACTTTGTTTCCAAGCTCGATCGCCATTTCAAACGCTGCTGGTTCCTCTGGATTTGGAGACTTCACTGTTGAAAAATCTGGATCTGGCATTTCTTGTTCCTTAACGATATGCAAATTTTGATACCCTAAGCTTTGCAGTGCCCTTCTGACCGATTTATTTGCCGTACCATGAAGCGGCGTAAAGACGATTGACACATCTATTTCCTCGGCAAGCTGCGGATTCTCGGGAACTGTGAGCAACTCACGGTTATATGCCGCATCCAATTCCTCCCCAATCATTTCGATTAGGCCCTGTCCTTTAAGGACTTCAGCTTCTTCAATTTGAATTTCAAGCTCACTTTCAATGGCATTCACATAGCTGATCACTTGATCCGCTGCTTCCGGTGGCAATTGTGCCCCATCTGGCCCATAAACCTTGTATCCATTATATTCAGGCGGATTGTGGCTTGCCGTGATAACGATTCCAGCAAAAGCATTCAGCTCGCGAACCGCAAATGATAATTCTGGTGTCGGACGCAATTCATCGAATAAATAAGCCTTAACCCCAAATGTTGCCAAGGTTTTAGCTGCTTCGAGTGCAAATTCCGGAGACTTATGTCTCGAATCATAAGCGATCACAGCCCCTCTTCCTTTTGCCTCTTCCCCAAACGAAGAGATATATTGAGCTAACCCAACCGTTGCCTTCCTTACAGTATAAAGATTCATCCGGTTCGTTCCCGCTCCGATTTCCCCACGCATTCCGCCTGTTCCAAATTCTAAATTTTTATAAAAGGCATCTTCGAGTTGTGCTTCATCCTGCTGCATTTCCTCAAGGAGGACACGTAATTCCCCATTTAAATTCTGGTACCCTGCCCAAGTGGTGTATAAAGATTTCCATTCCATCTCCAACATCTCCTCCCAAACGCCTTATTTGTAATTATTATGTATCTGCCTACATATACAAAATTATCACATTTATTCCAATAAATGAAGTAAAGGCTCGTAATGAAAAGAACTGAATTTTGCGTTCTTCCCATCACGAGCCCATTTACCTCTTTATTTTCCGCCATCTTTGTAATGCAGATTGTAAATATCATGGCGGCGATCTTTCAATTGCCTTACAGTACCAGACTGACGCTCCCGCCTTAAGATTTCCAAATCAACATCGCCAATCAGGACCATCTCAAGGTTTGGGCTGGTTTCCCCGACTATGCCGTCACGCGCAAATTCGAAATCTGATGGAGCGAAGATTCCAGATTGGGCATATTGGATATCCATATTTTCCGTTTGCGGAAGATTCCCGACCGTTCCGGAAATGACGGTATAAATTTGGTTTTCTACAGCACGGGCCTGGGCACAATAACGAACGCGCAGATAGCCTTGCCTGTCTTCTGTACAAAATGGAGTGAATATGATTTTGGCTCCCATGTCGGTAGCAATCCGGGCGAGTTCCGGAAACTCAATATCATAACAAATTTGTATGGCGATTTTTCCACAATCCGTATCAAAGACACGAACGCGGTCACCTGCGTTAATACCCCACCATTTTCTTTCATTCGGTGTGATATGAATTTTATATTGCTTTTCAATCGTCCCATCACGACGGAATAAATAAGCGATATTATAGATATTGTCATCATCTTCTTTTACGAAATGGGAACCGCCGATGATATTGACGTTATACCTTACAGCTAAAGTGGTAAACAACTCAATATACTGCTCCGTGAAGTCCGACAGTTTCCGTACAGCCAAGCTTGGTGACCTTTCATTCAAGAAAGACATCAGCTGGGTGGTGAACAATTCCGGGAACACGGCGAAATCCGCATTAGCATCCGAAGCAACGTCGGTGAAATACTCGACTTGATTAGCGAAGTCTTCGAATGAATCTATTTTACGCAGCATGTATTGCACGACGCAGATCCGTACCGGTTCGGATGTTTTATAATAACGTTTTGTTTTCGGCTGATAATCGACGTTATTCCACTCCATGAGCGTAGCATACTTATTGGATTGCAGATCATCCGGCAAGTAATTCGGATTGATCCTCATAAGCGTGAACCCATTTAAAAGCTGGAACGATAGAACCGGATCATATATTTTATGCAATTGCACTTCTTTCACATATTCCCTAGGTAACAGTTCATCCGCATGTTTATGGTAATTGGGGATCCTGCCGCCGATAATGATGCTTTTCAAATTCAAATGGGCAACAAGTTCTTTCCTTGAATCATATAGTCTTTGACCAATTTTCATCCTGCGGAATTTAGGATGGACCATGACCTCGATTCCATATAAATTATAACCGTCCGGATTATGGTTAGTGATGTACCCACCATCTGTTACATCGTCCCATGTATGGCGATCATCATATTCGTCAAAATTAATAATGAGACTAGAACATGAGCCAATCACTTTTCCATCATATTCAGCCACGAACTGTCCTGCCGGAAAAATCGCCAGATGGCTCTCAAGCTGATCTCGCTTCCAGGGAACCATTCCAGGAAAGCAACTCGACTGCAAAGCAATTATTTCATCTATGTCTCCTAGCCTCATATTACGTATTTCCATTATTTTTTCATATTTATGCAGGTCCAAATTAGGCATTTTCCTCAGACTCCTTTAATCTCTTCCATAAGAATTATACCCCTTATTCAAAAATTAAAACAGACGAACCTACCCAAGGTTTTCAAAATTACATTGATAAAATCCATTCTTAATGTCCCTTAAAAAGAATATATATTTTACAGACGCAGTCCATACATACTATACTTTTCATGAGAGCAAAAAGAGATGGGGAAGAGGAACCATGAACAATACAAAACGCAGTGTGGAAAACTTATTATTTGTTGCCTGGACTGCTTCCATCATTGCTATGTTTGGAAGCTTATATTTTTCTGAAATTAAGCAATATGAACCTTGTGCGCTATGTTGGTATCAGCGGATCATTATGTATCCTTTTACAATCATATTAGGAATTGCAATCATTCGAAAAGATTATTGGATCAGCTTTTATACCATGATATTATCCGCTATCGGTGCATTCATTTCCACATACCATTATTTGATACAAAAGGTTTCATTCTTTTCTGACCACACCCTTGCATGCGGAAGGGTTCCATGTACAGGACAATATATAAACGTATTTGGTTTCATAACCATCCCGTTCCTAGCCTTGACTGCATTCATCATTATTTTCATTTGCAGTTACATCATATGGACAAGATCCAAGGAGGTTGCAGCTTAATGAAGAAAATGGCTATATTTTTAGTGATAATCGTCGCGACATTTGTCCTGCTGGGCGTTTTTACAAACATGAAAAAAGAAGAAAAAACAAAAGGAAATCCATACGGCAAGGATAAACTTAAACCCGCTACGGTCGATCAGTTGGATGACCCCAATTACCAAAACTTGATCCTGCCGGAAGAATTGGAGCAGGACCTCCAGGATAACAAAGATATGACCGTTTATTTCTATAGTCCTGATTGCCCGCACTGTCAAAAAACCACGCCAATCGTAGCTCCTTTGGCAGAAAAATTGGGAATCGACCTAGTTCAATACAATCTTTTGGAGTTTGAACAAGGATGGAGCGATTATGGCATCAAAAGCACACCGACCATCGTTCACTATAAAAATGGCAAAGAACAAGAACGGATCGTTGGCTATAAAGATGAGGAAACGTTCGAGAAATGGTTCGAGGACCATGATATTAATTAAGGATGGAAAAAATGAGCCGGCCCTAACGGAAATGCTTCTCCCGTTATAGCCGGCTCATTTTTTTTGCCTTATACTAAATATTGATTCGCCACCTGGATGTCCAACATCTGCATATCATTACTCTCTTCATGGTTTATACTTGAAAAATGGTCATAATAAAAAGGGAAGAATATTCCGTATTCATTCAATAGAGTGATGTTATGTTGGAACAATTCTTCAGATTTAGATTCCATCAATATAGAATCTTCTTCCTTCTGTTTGTCTAATATCGACATGAGGACTTGAAGACATGTCATAACTTGAAATGCGTCTCTTAATGTTGCCAAGTAAGTAAAGGAACTTTGATTGGGCTCTAAAACGCCAATCTCGCGGAAGTGAAGGATTTCACTTTCCGTAAAGTATTTTGGAAATACAGATTCGTAGAAACGAGAAACGAGACTCGCTATTTCCTGCTCTTGTTCTTCTGTTGAAGAAAAGACCGTCTTCACTAAAAAAACCACCTTTTTTCAGATCCGTTAGACCTATCTATTATATGTATATTCTAGGACAAGCGATTTCTTTCCCCATAGAATAACATAAAAATTGTAAAAAATATGTGGTAATTTCCACCACCAAAAATCTTAGCAATAGGCCCAAGGTTACTTTTTTACAACTTATCCGTAATTATTATATATTTTTTTCATTTAAGCACAACCAAACGAGTCGAAAGTAGGAGTTAAATTGGAAAATTTCAAAATAACTAACCAACATTTAATAATAGAAGTTCTCCAAAGTTGGAATGGATTAACATTGGAAAAGCTTTTTAGGGAGCGTTGGAAGGCCCCAAAGAAGCTAGTACATGAATGGAGGATGAGTAAAGAGGTGACAGTGAACGGGAATTCCGTCACATGGTCGACTATCCTTAACGAAGGAGATACAATCAGCATCCCCTTATTGGATCACGCAGAAAATGAAACAATTAAAGCGGAAAATTTAGGAATTCCCATCTTATATGAAGATGACCTTTTGTTGATAGCCAATAAACCGGCTGGAATGGATACTCACCCTTCTCACCCCGGTGAAGCACACTCCCTCATAAATGGAGTCGCGCACCATCTTCAAAAAACCGGCCAGACCTGTATGATCAAGCATATTCATAGGCTTGATAAAGATACCACCGGTGCGGTCCTTTTTGCCAAAAACCGCCTCATTGGATCCATGCTGGATAGAATGTTGGAAGAAAGGGAAATCAAACGGACTTATCTAGCTTTAGTCGAAGGAAACATTAAAAAAGATGAAGGCGATATCAAAGAAAAGATTGGCCGTGACCGCCACCATGCCACGAGACGAAGGGTTTCCCCTACAGGCCAGACGGCAGTTACCCATTTTCGGGTGATCAATCGCGATTCCAAGAAAAACTTGACGCTCGTCAGCTGCACCCTGGAAAGCGGCCGAACCCACCAGATCAGGGTGCATTTCAGTCATTTGAATCACCCCTTGGCCGGAGATACCTTATATGGCGGAAAAAAGACATTTCATCGTCAAGCCCTGCATGCAAGGAAAATCGAATTCATCCACCCCATTTCAGAATTAAAAATGATCATTGAAGCTCCTTTCATTGATAGACCTGAAATATTCGACGATCACATATAATACAAACAGATACCAACGTTCCATTTCGGAACGGTGGTCTTATTTCTTCATTAATATTATTCCGAAATTGTTGCTTATATTTTTTGCTCAACCAGCAGACGAACTATGTTGGACGGATAATAATCCTTTACGGCCGGATTATCCGCAGGTTGGTTCGAAATTTCACACTCTACAGTTGGAATATTCGCAAGTTGGAACGAAACCCGTTCATTTTGACACAAAAAAATAGCTGGCCACTTGGGCCAGCTTTATTTTTGTATTTATGACGCTTTTCTCATGCCTTTTAAGATAAGGCTTAAGATGAAGACAAATACGATTGCACCAATCAATGCTGGAATTATAGCGAAATCTGCTACTGAAGGTCCCCAGTTCCCAAGAATTAATGAACCTAACCAAGCTCCAACAAAACCAGCGATAATGTTACCGATAATTCCAAATGGAACGTCACGTCCAACGATCATACCTGCTAACCAACCAATGATACCTCCGATAATTAATGACCATAAAAATCCCATAATATATTTCCTCCTTCAAATTAGTTAATTTTTTAATTCCTGCAGCAGACTCCAAGAAAACCAATCACTTCCATTTTGTCATGCCTGTTTTCAGTTCTTTTAACTTTTTCATTCAAATGGTATGATGCCGATTCGCATAATATCTAATGAATGTGAATGTTTTAGTTATTGGGTAGAGTTAGCTAGCTATAGCCCTTGAGTAACTGATTGGACAATCCTCATGTTAGTGAATTTTTTCTTTTTGTTTGCCGCTGTACTCATTATTTTCCCCGTTTAATTAATCTAAAACCTAATTTTTTTTAAAAATATTTGGCAACGAAAACAGGATTATCAGACATATTAAACGGGTATACGATAGGCTTTACTTTGTCACATAGTTAGTATAAGCAGTAACTGTTTCAATTATGTTCATAAAGGAAAAAGAAAAAGGATGCCCCCTTATCGGGACACCCTCCTATCATTTGCAGTATTCTTTTTAGAATAAAAGTTCATCGGGGTTGCTACCGAACCGTTCATTTTTGTTCAAGGCATCTATTTGATTCATTTCATTCAAGCTTAATGTAAAGTCAAATACTTGTGCATTTTCCTCGATACGGGACGGCGTAATCGATTTAGGAATTACAACTAGATCATTTTGTAGATGCCACCTAATCAACACTTGTGCTGAACTTTTCCCATGCTTCTTCGCTATATGATTAATTGTCGGCTCTTCCAATAGGTTCCCTCTGCCTAGCGGGCTCCAAGATTCTACCTTTATTTCATGTTTTGCACAGTAATCACGAATTTCGACTTGAGTCAAAAGTGGATGCAATTCTATTTGATTGACGACCGGTTTCACTTCACTGTTTGCAAGTAAATTTTCTAAATGATGAACATGGAAATTACTTACTCCGATTGATTTCACCTTACCATCCTTATAAATCTTTTCCAATGCCCTCCAGGTTTCCAGATATTTATCTTTTCCCGGCCAGTGGATCAGGTATAAATCCAGGTATTCCAAACCAAGGCGATTTAAACTATCATCAAATGCCTGGAGCGTCGTTTCGTATCCTTGCTCTGTATTCCACACTTTAGATGTAATGAACAAATCTTCACGAGGCACTCCACATTCCCTAATCGCCTGACCAACACCTTCTTCATTTTCATAAATGGCCGCCGTATCAATCGCACGATAACCAACTTCAATTGCTTTCTTGACAGACTCAACCGTTTCATTGCCGTTTTTCACTTTAAATACACCGAAACCCAACTGTGGCATTTTAACTCCATTATGTAAGGTGATCGTTTCCCCAATATTTGAAATCATTCCATTATTCCCCCTTACTTTTATTTACCAATTATACATCCCTCCACCTTCTATTTCTAACCATAAGCCTCGGGATTTATAGAGTCCCTTAAGCGAAAACGCACCCTTGAATACCATTTATATATATTAAAGGGCACATTTTACTTTTTAATCATTCACTAAGTTAAATATTTTGTAAAAAAATGACGAAACATCTATCCTTATAGGTATGTAATTCGTTACAATTGTATAGTTCGACTTTAAACCAAGTAAAAAAGAAGGTGCCATCTTTAAAGAATAATCAAACGAAAAACTCCCATTCTAAATATTGAGGAGTTGCAAACAGTCCTGAGCCCATTCATTGGCCACAATCCATGTACACTTTACATACTTGAAATCAAGGGAGTCCTCCATGTATGAATAGCATACTCATCTTAACCGCGCTAATTATTATTTTTGCTTTGGTCTTTGACTTTATCAATGGTTTCCATGATACGGCTAACGCCATCGCTACAGCAGTATCAACCAAGGCGCTTAAACCACGTCACGCAATCATCATGGCTGCGGTCATGAATTTATTAGGAGCACTGACCTTTACCGGTGTAGCGCATACCATTACGAAGGATATCGTTGATCCTTTCACATTGAACAATGGTTCTTATGTAATCCTTGCTGCCCTGCTCTCGGCAATAATATGGAATTTAATCACTTGGTATTTTGGTATTCCAAGCAGTTCCTCCCATGCGATCATTGGTTCAATAGCGGGAGCTGCCATCGTGGCTAGTGGATTCGATGCGATTAAATGGAATGGATTCACTAAAATTGTACAAGCATTGATTCTATCACCTATCCTTGCCTTTACGCTTGGATTCATTGTATACAGTATCTTCAAGGTCGTATTCAAAAATAATAATTTAGGAAAAACCAATAAGCGATTCAGGAGAATACAAATTCTCACGGCGGCCATCCAGTCTTATACACATGGAACGAATGATGCTCAAAAATCCATGGGTATCATCACGATGGCTTTGATCGCTAACGGATATGCCTCTACCTCTGAAGTTCCTTTCTGGGTACAATTATCCTGCGCAATAGCCATGGCGCTTGGTACATCAATCGGAGGTTGGAAGATCATCAAAACCGTTGGCGGTAAAATCATGAAAATCCGGCCGGTTAATGGTGTGGCTGCCGATATGACTGGAGCGGCCATCATTTTCGGTGCAACCTTCCTGCATATGCCGGTCAGCACGACACATGTCATTTCTTCTTCAATACTTGGGGTCGGTTCTGCCCACCGCATTAAAGGGGTAAAATGGGGAACCGCAAAAAACATGTTAATCACTTGGTTCATCACATTGCCAATTTCCGCTTCCTTAGCTGGAATCATTTACTATTTGATTGCTTTATTTTTATAGAACCCTTTGCCTTTCCATATCGGAAAGGCTTTTTTTCTACAGATTTTTCCTTTATAAGCGTATGTTTTTCCCAATTTTTAATTTTCCTTGTTTTTTTATGTAAAGTTTTATTAAGATTTTGTAAATTTTCGTCGAAAAACCTTCCCGGATACTACATGAATTCGTTACAATCAATTTGTTAATACTAAGCGTACGACTAAGGTGCGTAAATTTGCATGACTAATTGGGAGGCTTTAACATGGCTTTTAAATCAAAAAAAGACAAATTCGCAGTAATGCTTTTTAACATCGCTCAAAACCTTAAAGAAGGTGCTGACTATTTCGCGGATTATAAACTCAAAAACATCTCCGATCTAAAAGTATTTTCAGATACGATGAAAGACTATGAGCATAAAGGCGATTCAATGGTTCATAATGTGATTAAAGAGCTGAACAATGCCTTCATCACTCCCATCGAACGGGAGGATATCCTTGAATTAACCATGAGAATGGATGATGTCATAGACGGTTTGGAACACTGTGCGGCATTATTCGAAATGTACTCAATTGTCAATGCAGACGAGTATATGCTTAAGTTTGTGGATGCAATCAAACAGTGTACGTATGAGATTGAAAATGCTGTCGATACACTATCCACTAAAAAATTGCCTATGATTCGTGAAAATGCAATCAAAATTAAAGATCTTGAATCCGTTTGTGACGGAATCCAACGTCAATCAATCAAAAACTTGTTTACAGTTGAAAAAGATCCTATCAGGATCATTCAATATAAAGAAATATACGAAAGCCTTGAAGAGATTGCCGATCACTGTCAAGCAGTGGCCAATACACTTGAAACAATCATAATGAAAAACGCCTAAGGAGTACCCCAATAAATGGATACTTTATTAATTTTAACAATATTAATCGTTTTCTTTGCTTTAGCATTTGATTTCATCAATGGTTTCCATGATACAGCAAATGCAATTGCTACAGCTGTTTCAACAAAGGCCATGAAGCCTCGGCATGCCATTATCATGGCAGCCATTATGAACTTCGTCGGAGCTATGACGTTTACAGGCGTAGCAAAGACCATAACGAAGGATATCGTGGATCCGTTCACGCTTCCAAATGGTTCATATGTAATCTTGGCAGCTTTGCTTGCCGCTATTATATGGAACCTCCTTACATGGTATTACGGGATACCAAGCAGTTCATCCCACGCATTGATTGGTTCGATTGCAGGTGCCGCCATTGCCGCCGCTGGTTTCGCCGGTATAAAATGGGAAGGATTCTTAAAAATTCTTCAAGCTTTGATTTTCTCCCCGCTAATTGCTTTTGCAATCGGGTTTATCGTATACAGCATCTTTAAAGTTGTATTTAAAAATAATAACTTGACAAAAACAAACCAAAAATTCCGGACTATACAGATTGCTACTGCAGCACTTCAATCGTATACCCACGGAACGAATGACGCCCAAAAAGCCATGGGGATCATCACGATGGCCCTTATTGCAAACGGCTATGCAACAAGTACTGACATCCCCTTCTGGGTTCAATTTTCATGTGCGTTAGCGATGGGACTTGGAACTTCTGTTGGTGGATGGAAAATCATTAAAACGGTTGGTGGCAAGATTATGAAGATCCGCCCTGTCAATGGTGTTGCAGCGGATTTAACCGGAGCCTTCATCATTTTTGGCGCGACCGTGATACACATGCCAGTTAGTACAACACATGTTATTTCTTCTTCGATTCTTGGAGTTGGTTCAGCCCACCGTGTTAAGGGAGTAAAATGGGGAACGGCAAGAAGAATGATTGTAACCTGGTTCATTACCATTCCTATCTCAGCAACATTAGCAGGTTTGCTTTATTATTTAATAAATTTCCTATTCTAAAATAAAAAAATCCCTTCCGGTTTCCATCGGCAGGGATTTTCTGTTTCCTTTGTAATAACATAGATATAATTCTATGCGAAATCATGGATAATCGTTTAAAATTTAAAGAAGAAGGAATTTTTTTAGCGAGGGGCAAAATAAAAATGAAGGAATTCGAAAAAAATAGAGATATTTTTAAAGACCTTTATGGAGATATGATGGAGTTTGCAGATAGAATCAGTTCTGTTTTAGGTTGCCCCATTACAATCGAGGACGGTAACCACCGCTTACTTGCTTATAGCACACACGATGATACTACGGATCAGGCTCGTATCATGACCATAATCGGAAGACGTGTCCCTGAAAAGGTCATCAACAGTTTGTGGAAAGATGGCTTCATCCCCGCGTTACTGAAAGAAGATGTCCCCATTAAAATCGGGGCCATCAATGATGTCGGTCTCGGTAACAGGGTTGCGGTTTCCATACGGAAAAATAACGAAGTACTTGGATTCATTTGGGCTTTGGAAGTAAATGAACCTTTCTCAGAAGAAGATATGAAATTTCTGCAATTCGCTGCCAAGGAGGCGAAGAACCAGTTACAGCAATTGCAATTGAAAAAGAAAAGAAAAGAAGCAGGTCATCAGGAGTTCCTTTGGCGCATGTTGACCGGGCACTACCAAGAAGAATCGGAAATAATTGAAAATTATACGAAATTCTCCATCCATGTTCCAGTGGGTTTTTCTATATTGGTATTCGAATTTCCTAAAGAGATCAATCGCGAAGTGGAGCGCTACATTTCATACATGTTAACGACCACTCAAAAGATAAACAGTTCCTTATTTGCCATTGACCATAACAAGCTCATTCTTTTCGCGGGAGCCAACCAGGAAAACAGCCCTTCTTTCACTTCATCGATTTATGAGTTCATTCCTTTTTTCATTCTGGAGATGAAACGGCGTTTCGGTGTTGAGAATATCCTTGGAACGGCTGGCAATATGTATAAAAACTTAATGGATGTTAAATCAAGTTACGAAGAAGCTCAATACACCCTAAAAATGAAGAATATTTTCCCAGATGACATGAAACTCATTTTACATTATGAAGAACTTGGCATGTTTCAAATGATTGAAACACTCGCAAGCAACAAACAGCGTCGTGTTCATCCTTCCATCCTTAAGCTAAAAGCATACGACATGAAAAACCAGACGGAATTGCTGCAAACACTCTCTGTCTATCTAGAGAAAGACTGCAACCCTAATGAAGCTTCAAAAAATCTTCATATCCATGTGAATACATTGAATTACCGATTAAAAAGGATCTCGGAAGTGGGAAATATCCGGTTAAAAGACCCGATTCAAAAAATGTCCCTCTTTCTTAATATTAAACTTAATCAATATGATGAATTTTTCAAGAAAAATTAATGATATATTCCCTGATATGGAATACTAGAAGTGTGGAAAGGTTGATCATATGATATTTGAAACAAAAGAAGAACTTGAAAAAGAATTAACAATCATTGAAAAATGGGAGAAAGATCAGAAAGGACTATGGTTTTGGGAACGGATTGGGCGGATTCCCTTCAAGCTATTGGATAAGTTGACACCCGATTTCATTCAGAAAAAGTTAGGTGTCATGCTTGATGAAATCGGCAGCTACATTCAGAATGGCGGAAAATATTTAACGAAAGAAGCTCATATTCTAAGTCAGCTGCAAGCCAAGGTTCCCGAGTTGATTATTACTGACCTGGAAGATATTTCAAGCATCCCCCTCCATATCATGGATAGCGTGAGTCAGGATATTAAAAATTCAGGCAGTAAATTGGCAACAGTTCAAGGTGCCACTACAGGGATTGGCGGAATCTTCACCTTGGCCATCGACATCCCCCTTCTTCTCGGCATGTCGATCAAAACCCTTCAGGATATCGCCATCACATATGGCTTCAATCCTAGAGACCGCGAAGAACGTATTTTCATCGTCAAATGTCTGCAATTCACAACATCGGATATTGTCGGCAAAAAGGCTCTATTAAATGAATTGTCGAAAATGAACCAGTCTGATACCCAATCAAAAAGGGAAATAGCATCCGAACTGCAAGGATGGCGAGAAGTTGTTTATACATACCGTGATCAGTTTGGCTGGAAAAAGCTTTTGCAAATGGTTCCTGTTGCCGGAATAATATTTGGCGCCCTTACAAATCGTTCCATGATTGCCGATATAGCCGATACGGGAATCATGCTTTATAAAAAAAGAAGGATTTTAGAGCGCATTCAAGAACCTATTACAAAGAATTGAATTCAGCATTAAAAGGATCTTGATCCTGGCGAGTCCATGTTTTTTGAAACTGCGTTTGTGGAATTCCACAAATACACCTTTTTCATTTTTCTGATTTCCACATACTAACTGTTTCTTTTTCCAACTATACTTGTGATACAAATAGTAAAACATATTATTGGAGGGATTAAGATGAGAATAGGAATTCCAAAAGAGATTAAAAACAATGAAAACCGTGTAGCTATCACTCCAGCTGGGGTTGTAGCATTAGTCAACGCAGGGCACGAAGTATTAATCGAAATGAACGCAGGTCTAGGAAGCAGTTTTACAAATGAATCATATCTAGAAGCTGGTGCTGTTATAGTCGAGGACGCTGCTAGCGTTTGGTCAAGCACAGAAATGATCATGAAAGTAAAAGAACCTATCTCATCTGAATATAAATATTTCCGAAAAGATTTAATCCTTTTCACATATTTACATCTAGCGGCTGAACCGGCACTAGCTCAGGCCCTAAAAGAAAGCGGTGTCTTGGCCATTGCTTATGAAACGGTTGCAGTAAACCGCACACTTCCTTTATTGACACCAATGAGTGAGGTTGCAGGACGCATGGCTGCACAAATCGGTGCTCAGTTCCTTGAAAAAAATAACGGCGGCAAAGGAATTCTCTTAAGCGGAGTTCCTGGAGTTAAACGTGGTAAAGTCGCTGTTGTCGGCGGAGGTATGGTTGGAACGAATGCTGCTAAAATCGCTATTGGATTAGGCGCAGATGTTACCATTCTTGACTTAAGCCCTGACCGCCTTCGTCAACTTGATGATATTTTCGGAAATGAACTGACTACACTTATCTCCAACCCTTATAATATTGCAGAAGCAGTCAAAGATGCCGACTTAGTAATCGGTGCTGTATTGATTCCAGGTGCTAAAGCTCCTAAGCTCGTTACTGAAGAAATGGTTAAATCGATGTCTCCAGGTTCAGTCATTGTCGATGTTGCAATCGACCAAGGCGGTATCTTTGAAACGGTCGACCACATAACAACACATGATAACCCTACTTATGTTAAACATGGAGTAGTGCACTATGCAGTAGCGAATATGCCAGGAGCAGTGCCTCAAACTTCTACAGTTGCTTTAACTAACGTAACAGTACCATTTGCACTTCAAATTGCAAACAAAGGTGCCATCAAAGCGATCCTTGAAAATGATGCACTTGCAAAAGGCGTCAATGTAGCGAACGGTGAAATCACGTTCGAAGCAGTTGCCACAGACCTTGGCTACAACTATGTAAGTGTTGAAAACGCCTTAAACTCAAATAACATTAACGCTTAATAAAAAATAAGACTCCAGACACAATCTTGTCTGGAGTCTTATTTTTTTTGGTCGAGGAACCTCGTTGAAGCTGTACTTCCTCGGACAATATCTGGACAGACCGGATTATCTCGCAAACGGTCGGATTTTCCGGATATAGGTCGAATTATCAGCACGGACAGGCGACTTTTCCAGATATAGGTCGGATTATCTGCACAAGTCTTGTTATTACTAATCTAACAAAATGGAATATTCCTCTTAATCTATGAAAATCTTCCCGGGATTCATTATTCCTTTCGGATCCAATGCCTGTTTGATCGTTTTCATCACTTCGTAAGCTCCTCCATGCTCCCTTCGCTGATACTTCGATTTTCCAAGTCCTACCCCATGTTCACCCGTACATGTACCGCCTTTGGTTAATGCATATTCGACGATTTCTTCATTTAACCTCTTCGCTTCTTTAACTTCTTCAGGATTTTTCAAATCGATCATGAACAATACGTGATAATTTCCGTCACCTACATGTCCTACAATCGCACCCTCCACTTTGGATTGTTCGACTTTCTTCCTTGTATCTAGTATGGCATTCGATAATTCATGAAGGGGCACACTTACGTCGGTCACCATCAGCTTCTTTCCAGGTGCGCTGTGAATGAATGCGTACGCAAGATTATGGCGCGCTTCCCATAAGGCATTCCGTGCTTTTGAATCGGTTTCAAACTGGATATCCCCACAGCCAAAATCACTTACGATTTCCTTGGCAAAATTGACGTCCTGTTCAAGTCCGGCAAAATTCCCATGAAACTCGAGGAATAAAGTTGGTTGGACATCATAGGATTTGTCCATGAATTGATTAACTTTTTTTATGGACTCGGCATCAACCAATTCAATTCGTGCAATCGGGATTCCAGCAAGCATGATCCCATTAACCGCAGATACTGCCTGTTCGACGGTTGGAAATGAAGCTCTCCCAGCCATTGTGACTTCAGGAATGCCGTATACCTTTAAAGTCAGTTCAGTAAATACACCTATCGTACCTTCAGAGCCGACAAACAAGCCATTCAAGTGAATGCCTGAAGATGATTTTGTCGCTAAACTTCCGGAATGAATCACTTCACCGTTTGCTAGAACCACTTCCAAATCCCTGACTTGATCACGCATTATCCCATATTTGACCGAGGTCGTCCCACTTGCATTCGTAGCTGCCATCCCTCCCAATGTAGCATCGGCACCAGGATCGACGGAAAAGAACAAACCGTATTTTTTTAATTCTTTATTGAGTTGCGTCCTTGTCACACCTGGTTGGACCTTCACAAGGAAATCATTTTCCCTGATTTCCAATATTTGATTCATCAAGGACAAGTCCAGGGAAATTCCCCCTTTGACTGGAACGACATGCCCCTCCAAACTTGATCCTAATCCAAAAGGAATGACCGGTATTTCATGCTCATTCGCATACCGCATGACTGCACTGACTTCCGCAGTATCCCTTGGATATATGACCATATCCGGTAAATGCGGAGTGTGGTAGGATTCATCATGGCTGTGCTGTTCCAATAAAGTTTCATTCACCGTTACTTGTTCTTCCGTCAGTATCTTCCTTAATTCCTCTATATAACCATTCATTATGCTGCCCCCTCTTTTTTTACTAAACATTCTGAAAATATTACACAAAATGAGATTGCCCGCTAATAGGCAATCCATCTTTCTTCACTTACTGAAACCTTTCGTTTTATCCGTGCAGGCCTTCATTGCTTGTAGAATGCTGGATCTTAGCTGATTCTCTTCTAAAGAAGCTACCGCAGCTATCGTTGAACCGCCCGGCGTGCAGACATCATCCTTTAAAGCAGCAGGATGTCTTTCCGTTTCGAGTACCATTTTAGCAGCTCCCATTACAGCTTGTGCTGCCATTCGGTATGCTTGTTTCCGTGGAATGCCATCACGGACCCCTCCATCAGCCAGCGCCTCGATGAACATGTATACATAAGCAGGCGACGAACCGCTGATGGCCGGTACTGAGTCCATCAAATCTTCATGGAGGATTTCCGTTTTACCGAAACTATTCAGCAGTGCAGTCACATCCTCTATATCAGCATCGGTAATTTCATCATTAATGCTCATGGCCGTCATGCCTTCACCGACAAGCGAAGGAGTGTTTGGCATCGTCCGGACAATCTTCACTTTTTTTCCAAAGCTGCTCTCAACTAAAGATATAGTGATCCCCGCTGCCATAGTGATGATCACAGCGTCTTCTTTCACATGATTCTTCACTTCTTCAAGCACTTGCTTATGCATGGCAGGTTGGATCCCTAAAAAGAGAAAATCGGCAAAACCGGCAACCTTTTTATTATCCAAAGTGCCTTTAACCTTGTATTTCGTGGTGATTTTAGTTTTGGTTTCCACACTCGCAGTACTGACCATGATTCCTTCTGGTGAAATGACCTCTGCAAGCAACATGCCCTCAAGCATTGCCTCACCCATTTTACCGCATCCAATAAACCCGATTTTTTTATTCATATCTTACACTTCCAATCATAAGTTCATCTATATTCCTTCTTATTTATTATATCGAATTTGATAAATGGAAACACGTTGGAGATATTAATCAGGAAGGAATTGGTGGTTTCTGGTCGAATTACTTAAGCGTTATGGATGAATCTTTATATCCACCTTTATGCAATTGAAATTTTCAGCGAAAAAACCGTTGACTAATTGGTCATTTCAGATTTATAATTTTGACCTATTAGTCACAAACGAATAAGGAATACAGTTCTAGGAATGGAGAAATCTTATGCAAATGGAAAAAAAAGCGGTCAATACCAAGCTAGTCTTAACAGGATTGATCATTGGAATGTTTTTCAGTTCATTGGAACAGACGATCGTCGGTACGGCCATGCCGACAATCATCGGGGAATTGAATGGTTTTACCATCTTTGCATGGGTGACGACTGCCTATTTAATAGCCTCAACGACTGTTGTACCCATTGTTGGAAAGCTATCTGATTTATATGGCAGACGTACCCTTTATCTGCTTGGTACGATCATTTTTACGATTGGTTCGTTTTTATGTGCCACAGCCACTTCGATGGAGCAATTGATCATCTATAGAGGGCTGCAGGGAATCGGCGGCGGAATGATCATGCCTTTATCCCAAACGATAATCGGCGATATATTCTCTGCCGAACAAAGAGCCAAATGGCAGGGTGTATTTGGAGCCCTTTTTGGTTTAAGTTCCGTCATTGGCCCTTTTCTGGGCGGCCTGATCGTTGACCATATCAGCTGGCATTGGATCTTTCTGATCAATGTACCGACGGGCTTACTATCTGCCATTTTGATTTATGTAGGATTGAAACACGAAGCCATAAGGAAAGCAGAGAAAGTGAATATCGATTATCTGGGGATTTTCACCTTGATTCCTGGTATTGTCCTGTTACTGCTGGGCTTGACCTTCGGTGGTGATAAATTCGAATGGTTATCACTAGAATCTCTCTTGATTTTCGGCAGCACCCTTGTCTTCATTGCCCTATTCATCATTTTTGAAAGAAGAGCAGTCGAACCGATCCTTGATTTATCCCTTTTTAAAAATAGAGTTTTTTCCACCACGAATATTTTGGGATTCTTGCTGGGCCTTGGCATGTTCGGGGCAATCATGTTCGTCCCGCTGTTCATGCAAGGCGTACTGGGAGTTTCACCAACAAAAGCGGGGTCGACCATGACTCCAATGATGATCGGTATGATTCTTTCCAGCATCATTGGAGGGCGGTTACTATTAAAATTCCGTTTTCGTACCGTGCTTACCTTTGGAATGGTCTTTGCAACGCTTGGCTTCTTCCTAATGAGCATGATGGACGGCAGTACGACTATATTCACTGCGTACTCATTCATGGCCATCCTTGGAATAGGTATGGGTCTTGTCATGCCGACATTGATGATTGCCGTTCAAAACGAATTTCCAAAATCCCAGCTAGGGTCGGTTACAGCGGCTTCGACATTCTTCCGATCTATAGGAGGAACGATGGGCATCACGATTTTGAACGCTGTCATGAATCACAATCTCCAGCAAAATATGGATGATGCGGTCGTAAGTCAAAAGGACCCTATATTGCATGAGGCACTGAAAGCATTAGCCGATAAAACGGATGCGTTATTCAACATCATGCTTTATCCGGAAAACCTTAAAATGCCGGCAGAAGTCAGCAATGTACTTGTAAAAACGATTGAAAATGCTTGGATCGATGCATTCTCCAGTGTTTTCATCACTGGTATCTTTTTTGTTTCCGCGGGGATATTAGTGGCACTTTCCGTGGGTTCAGGCCGAATCAAAAGAGATCAAGAAACTGAAAAAGAATTAGGCTAAATATGCTCGGGACCGGCTGATTTAATCAGCCGGCCTTTTTAAATCCCTTCATGTTTCTTTTTCATTGATAAGGGAATTTTACCTGTATGAGACTAAATGGAGTGATACTATGAACAAGATAAACCATTCAATTTTACCTGCGGATTTTTATCAGCAGCCCACGCTTGAACTGGCAAAATCCCTTCTTGGCTGCCTTATTGTAAAAGAAACAGCGGATGGCACCGCTTCTGGATTCATTGTTGAAACAGAGGCCTATATTGGACCTGGGGACAGGGCCGCACATAGTTTTGGAAATAGAAGGACAAAACGGACGGAAGTGATGTTCGGTAATTCCGGATTGATATATACATACGTCATGCACACACATACACTGGTCAATGTCGTAAGCGGAGGATCTGAAAATCCGGAGGCCATTTTAATCCGGGCGGTTGAACCTTATTCCGGGCTTGAGTTAATGCATGAAAGACGCGGAATTGCCGATATTCGTAAATGGACCGATGGACCTGGGAAGCTAACAAAGGCACTAGGCATCACCATGGATGATTATGGTCGATCTTTTACGGATCCCCCGCTATATCTTGCTGCCGGAAAAAAGCCTGAACACATATCCAGCGGGCCCCGCGTCGGAATCGACAACTCCGGGGAAGCAAAAGATTATCCTTGGCGTTTCTGGGTTACCGACAATCCGTTTATTTCCCGTAAAAACTTAATTAATAAAGTTGTACCGAAAAATAAACCATGATTTTATCTCCTCTAAGTGAACAGTGTAAATTCTGTGGATGTTACACAACTTTGAGGGGTTTTTACTTTGTCCGTAAGCATCCCGAAATATCAAAAGTCTTGAATGAAAGGATTAGGAAATAGCTTGGCATAGCCCAAAAGGAACAAGGTTTAAATTGAAGTAATACTTAATTTCTGCCAAACTTTTTCATTAGATTATTCAAATCCCCTCAATATCCCATAATTCAATTTCCATAATTTCCTTACCCATTCAACTTCCATCCTATTACCCCAGTAATAATAAATTGACTTCCTTCTTTTACGTACCTAATATAGTTAAGTCAGCAATATGGAAGGTGGTTTATGATGAACGTTCAGGCCCTTTTGCAAATGAATACAATTTTTATTAGTATCCTAATTGAATCCCTTCCCTTCATTTTACTGGGAGTCCTTATATCTGGAATCATCCAAATGTTTGTGTCAGAAGAGATGATTGCAAAAATTATTCCGAAAAATCCGATCTTATCTGTTCTATCCGCAATAGGTGCAGGAGTCTTTTTTCTTGCCTGCGAGTGCGGGATCGTCCCGATTACCCGCCGTTTGATCGCTAAAGGGGTTCCTCTTTCAGCGGCCATTGCCTTTATGCTTTCTGCACCCATTCTCAATCCGATCGTCCTGTTTTCCACCTATATAGCGTTTGGTAATAGCTGGAGCATGGTTTTCTATCGTGGCGGAATTGCATTCGTGGTCGTCCTGATTATTGCATGCATCCTGTCTTTTCAATTTAAGACAAATCAGCTTAAACAGGAACATATCGAACATATACATCACCATAAACTTACATTTAAAGACAAAATAACGGGGATGTTTAAACACTCGATTGAAGAGTTCTTTTCTGTTGGAAAATACTTAATCATTGGTGCACTGCTGGCAGCTGGCATTCAAACCTTTTTGAAAACATCCCTATTGCTTGAAATTGGGCAAGGAAAACTATCCGGGAATGCAGTCATGATGGCTTTGTCCTATGTCATGTCCTTGTGCTCCCAAGCGGACGCCTTTGTGGCAAGTTCTTTTAGAAGTACCTTCTCGCCCTCTTCACTAGTTGCTTTTCTTGTATTTGGTGCCATGTTTGATATTAAAAATACAATCATGCTTTTAGGTACCTTCAAAACAAAATTCGTTTTATGTTTGATGGCCTATATATTTATTTCCGTCTTAGGCCTAACTTTATTGTTTATTTCTTAAAGAGGGTGTTTTATATGGGAAGATTATTCATATTACTTGGACTTACTTTTTTATTCATGCATTTACACGCCTCAGGGAATATATCGAAATACATTAATATGGAATATTCATATGTTTCACAGATTGCTATCTATATACTGGCAATATTCACGTTAATGGGATCTTACTTATATTTTAAAGAAGATAATCAAGAAGAATGTGTTGATTATCAGTGCGGACATGATCACTCCCAGGAAAATAAGAAATGGAAAAGGAACCTTACTTACTTCCTATACTTCATTCCCATTTTAACCGGTCTCTTTTTGCCTGTTGCCACTATGGACTCTAATATTGTAGAAAAAAAAGGATTTCATTTCCCAGTATATGAAGACTCAGATGAATATAGCCAGCATCAATTTCTGCAGCCGGATACGAGTCTTTATTATGGCAAGGATGACTATTTAACTTTAATGGATAACTCTCTCAAAGGCTTGGTTGATCGTGATAGTCTTCAATTAACCGATGAAAACTATCTAAACGATTTAGAAGCCATCTATTACTCTCCTGGAAAGTTCACTGGCAAGCAAATAACGTTAACTGGATTTTCGTACAATTCAGATGAGCTAGCCAAAAACCAGGTATTCCTGTTTCGTTTTGGGGTCATTCACTGTGTAGCAGACTCTGGGGTATTCGGTATGCTAATCGAATTTCCTGAAGGAATGCATCCTAAAAATGATGAGTGGTATTCCGTGACAGGTGAATTGGAATCCATTTATTATCAGCCATTCAAGAAAACCATTCCCCTGCTCAAAGTATCATCACATAGTAAAATCGCTGAACCAGATGATCCCTACGTTTATAGACAATATTAAAAAATTCATCATGGAAAGGTAAGGATATTATATTATTCTTTCCTTTCTTTTTTATTACCTCAAAACTTCCATTTTATGAAATGCTCTTTTAGACTAGTTATCTCTTTATGCGAAATTAAAGATATGGGCCTTTTACTCCCCACTTGAATCCACTCGATGTGACAGATCTACAAAATAACCTGAAAAATGACGAAAAAGTTGAATTTTATTTATATGGATCATGTTTTTTATATGCCTTACCTTTATAATATAAATGCTACATATTTTTTTACCACATCAGGAGGAACTTTCCTAAATGAACAATTCGAAAAACTCTTTCATTCTTGCAGGAACTATTATAGGAACCCTTATCGCCGGTACCTCTGCTTATGCTGGTTCTTATCAAGTTAAATCAGGGGACACCCTTGATAAAATCTCTAAAGCTAATAATACAACTGTCCAACAATTAAAATCTCAAAACCATTTGACTAGTAACCTTATTTTTCCCGGCCAAGTCTTGAAGGTTAATACTAAAGCCCAGACAGATAAAAATATAGATAAAACCGAAAAATATGTGGTTAAATTGGGGGATACTTTATCTAAAATTGCTAAAAAATATAACCTTTCCCTTAGTGCCCTGCTTAAATTAAACACTGATATTTCTAATTCGGATCGCATTTATATAGGCCAATCCATCCGGGTTTCCGGACAAGCCCCTGCATCCAGCTCTACGGCTAAAAACAGTCATTCTAATGCTACATATACAGTCAAATCCGGGGACACCCTGGACAAAATTGCCAGAGTCAATAATATGACTATCCAACAATTAAAGTCTAAAAACCATTTGACTAGTAGCCTTATTTTTCCCGGCCAGGTCTTGAAGATTAATACTCTTACCAGCAATCCGGATAATAGTAAAAATACAACAGAAGTTTATGTGGTTAAATTAGGGGATTCCTTATCAACAATCGCTAAAAGATATAACCTTTCACTTAGTGCCTTACTTAAAATAAACCCTAATATTTCTAATTCGGATCGTATTCGTATAGGCCAAACCATCCGTGTTTCTGGGAAGGCCTCGGCATCTGCAATTAAAAAGCCGTCCAAATCGACCCAAGCGGATCAAGTTTTGGCAGCTGGCGCTAAATACATGGGAGCCAAGTATGTTTACGGTGCGAGCACTTCACGCACTGACGTATTTGATTGCTCTTCATTCACATTAAGGGCATTCCAAAGTGCAGGTGTTTCCTTGCCTCGAAATTCAGTGGCACAATCACACGTTGGTACAGCTGTATCTTCAAAATCCCTTCAAAAAGGGGATTTAGTATTTTTTGATACCAATAATGATGGTGTAATCAATCATGTGGGAATTTATGCCGGTAATGGTCAAATGCTGAATGCTTCTACATCTAAAGGTGTATCCTACGCTAACATTAACAATTCTTACTGGGGTCCTAGCTTTGTAAAGGCAGTCCGAGTTCTTAACTAAATAATGATATGCATTAAACAATTGTTGGCTAAAAAATTAACTCTATAGGCCTTGATAAAAGAGCAAAAAAAGCGTGTATTGATATACATCATACACGCTTTTTTTGCGTATTATAATGTCAAATAGCCGCCAACTGGTGTTATGGCTTATAACACTTCTCATCCTCACTCGCGCATTAACCTTTGCATCTCCATAATCGTATAATTGAGTTGTTTACTGATACGGACTCCTTCCAAGCTTGATAATTCCTTTCGTTCAGCTATTTCATCCTTCTTTTTTCTATGATAGGCCATCGTTTGTTGTAATAACCAGGCTTTTCTTAATAACATTTTCATCACCTGCCTGTTTTGTTAGATGTCTTTCCTGCATTTCCACTTGATTTTTATGGACTTTTTCTTCAATAAGATCTATGAACAGCTGATTATTGTTGAGATTTTCTTTATTCGACTCTATTAACCGTGCCAATGATACATTTTTACGCATTTTTGTGCCCCTTTATCTATAGAAATTGCCAAGCTTAAAAAAATGGTTTTCTCCACTTAGGAAAAATATATTCCCTATTACTTCGTGACATTTTCATAATACTCTTAATTTAAAAATTCCTGGTTTCAATTTTGAAATGACAGTGACCAATACTGGTATTGTCACTCTGAATATATCCTGTTTACTTTTTCAACTTGCCATTCTTGTCCTTGAAGGGGCCGTGTATATATAGTAAGTACAGTATCTACATTGCCAACAAAAAAAGGCCTTCATCACAGAAGACCTTTCAGACTGTAGACTAATTAGAAGAGCAAGTTTGCCTACAGTTTTTACTAAAAAAACATTCCAGCTTGATCTCAGAAATCCAATAAGGATTACAGTAAAAAACCACAAAGGTTAAACTAGTCATAATCAAGGTTCGGGATAAGACCAGCCTACAGTTTTTACTAAAAAACGTTCCAGCTGATTTCAGAAATCCGCTCCCTTTCCGCCGACTGGCTGCCAAGTATCCTCGCCTCAAGCATCTAGAGGGATCTCAACTAGCCAGTTATTCGGCAGGGATGTAGCAAATTTCTTCAATCCAATAAGGATTACAGTAAAAAACCATTAAGGGTAATCTAGTCTTGTTTTAAAATCATTGGCCGGGGGGAGATTCCGAACCTCATTTTTGTATTAATTTAGTTTTTCTTGCTTTTCAAGATACTGCCTCATTTTTTGCAAATAATCCGGTGCATCCATTTGATCTTTCACGACCAATTCTATAAGGCAAAGCTTATCGGCGTTCATGTCCTGAGCATTTGTAATGGCTTCATCCAGTTCACCATTCGTCTCGACTTTTGCTGTAAATGCCTCTTGACCAAACGCTTCAGCCAGTTTTGTATAATCCCACTCTGGTATCTCGTTGTATTTCTGTTTTTCTATATCGACTTTGACGTTTAGGAATTTTTCTATCGTGTACCCGTTATTGTTGAGAATAAACACGATGGGCTTGCAGCCGTTCTCAAGCATCGAGCTTATTTCCTGTGCTGTCAGCTGTATCGAGCCGTCTCCGGTAAACAAAAGAACACGCCGGTTTCTATCCGCTATACAAGCACCGAAAGCTGCGGGCGTCGCATATCCGATGCTTTGCCAGCCTCCCTGAGCTATATAGGTCGCCCCTTTCGGCAACCTGACTTGTGACATGCCATAAGAGAATGTTCCTGTTTCCGTGACCACAATGTCATTTCCCTTCAACATTTGCTGAATTCGAGGATAATAGGAAGCCGCTTCCAGTGGTGCTGATGGGTCTTCCACCATTGTGTCATATGGAAACGAGATGTTTCCGACAGATCCGTTCTGCCGGTAGCCAATGTCCTGGAGGGCATTTAGAATCTCCTCTGCCCTGACATTCATATAACTGGCTTCTCCCACTTTTAATATGTCAGGTTGAATTTCCACCATTTTCAACGGGTTAAGCTTTGCTGTACCTTTGGAAGTATTGACGTCTGACCAAACAGCACCAACGGCTATTATGAAATCCGCTTCTTCTACAGTCTGAGTTACATCCATACTTCCGAAAGCTCCGCCGTATACACCAATATACTGGGGATGGCTCTCATCAAACCCACTTTTTCCCTGCATTAACGAAGCAACTGGAATATTTAACCTCTCAGCGAGCTGCAGTACGGGTTTCTGCAGGTTATAACGAAGTGTTTTCACGTCGACAAGCAGAACCGCTTTGTTTACATGTTTTAACATACCTTTTATATGTTCCACTGCTGATTGCAACGCATCGATATTCGTTTTGGCCACATTTTCAGAAATCTCATTATGAGAAAGCAACGGTTTTTCAACAAGATCGATAGCCACTACCAAATAAACGGGCTTTTTCTTTTCTTTAGCGATTCTGATTGCAGCCGGTATCTCCCTATCTGCGTTTTCTGGTGTAAGAATCGCCGTATAACTGGTGATATGCTCATAAACCTTACGGAAAACATCAAAATCTCCGTCCATTAACGTATGATGGGCAAGCTCCTTCTCCTGTTGCATCATGGACTTTGGCGAGCCGACAATATGTATGAGCGGCACATTTTCACTGTACGCGCCAGCGATTGCATTACATGCGCTCATTTCACCGACACCAAAGGTGGTGATGAGTGCCGACATGCCCTTCACCCGGGCATAAGCGTCCGCTGCGTATCCAGCATTTAGTTCATTTCGTCCATTAATAAACTCAATCCCATCGTAATCTTCCAAAGTATCTAGCAATGAGAAATTATAGTCTCCGGGCACACCAAAAATCTCTGTAATGCCTTCTGCTTTTAAGCAGTCGTATAAATATTGTCCCAAAGTTCTGTTTCCAGCCAAGTCAATCACTCCTTCATTCGATTACTCTCTACTTTATTTATACCCAAACATAAGCAGGTTAATCGTATAAGTATCCATATACTTAATGGGTTTAGCTACTCTATTACTCTAGTTTTAGCTTTGATGAATGAAGTGAGTGTCATGATCCCATACATGGAATCTTATTAAAAATGATTCAAATACAAATCAAAATATCTGAAAATTCTTGATTCCACCTCTATTTTTGATTTATATTTGAATCACCGGAACAGTGGATAAGGGGGAAAATGATGAGTGATAACAATGTCAAAAGAGTTTTGGAATGCATCATCAACACATCCAATAACAATATTACCGTGACCGATGAAAAAGGATTCATTTTATTCACGAATCCTAACCATTGGTGGATATATGGAATCGAACCAGACCATTATCTGGGGAAATCCGTTTTCCAGCTCGAAACGGAAGGAATCCTTTCACCTTCGATTTCCGCCATGGTATTGAAAGAGAAAACACCTGTCCAGATCATGCAGCATACGAAGACGGGAAAAATCGTCATGTCGACTGCCTTTCCCATCTTCGATGATGATGGTGAATTGATTCGTGTCGTCAGTTATGCCCAAGATCAAACTGAAATCAGGAACCTCCAGGATCAGTACGGTCAATTGGAGAAAAAGATTCAAGAATACCAATCGGAGGTCGAGGAACTTAGGGAACAGGAGGAGCTGATCTATCGCAGCAAGGAAATGCGGCAAATCGCCAAAACGGTACACCGTGTTTCCAAAACGGATGCAACCGTCATGCTCCTTGGGGAATCCGGTGTGGGAAAGAGCGTCTTCGCCCGCAGGCTACATAATCAGAGTTACCGCAGCAAAGAACCATTCATCGAAGTCAATTGCAGTACCATCCCAGAAAGTCTCTTTGAATCTGAAATGTTTGGATACGAAGCGGGGTCCTTCACCGGTGCGCAAAAGCAGGGGAAACAAGGGCTGGTAGAACAAGCAGATAACGGAACCTTATTTCTCGATGAAATCGGGGAGCTTCCCCTGGATATGCAAGTGAAATTATTAAATGTCCTGCAAGAGAAGACTTTTAAAAGAGTGGGTGGAAAAAAAGAGCATAAGATAGATTTTCGACTTGTAACGGCAACCAATCAAAACCTTGAGGAAATGGTGGAAAAGGGAACATTCAGGCTCGATTTATATTACCGCTTAAATGTAATTCCCATCCAAATACCGCCATTACGAGAAAGAAAAGAAGATATTGCCATCTTAATCAATCATAATCTCGAAATCATCAACAAGAAATACAAGTCAGATAAGAAATTGCACCCTTCCACTTACGAAATTCTGATTCAGCATAAATGGTCAGGAAACGTGCGTGAATTGGAAAACCTGATTGAACGGCTCATTTTGACCTCGGAAGACTCCATCATTTTCCCTGGCTTTCTCCCCTCCCATTTGCATGGACAGGAATCTTTAGAGAAAATAGATGATACCTTAATGATCGACGATATGATGGTTGATGATCGTGATCTCAATACCGCGCTCGAACAAGTGGAAAAATGGATGATGATGAAAGCGAGTAAACAATGTAAGTCCACATATGAAATGGCTAAATTCTTAGGGATCAGCCAGCCTTCCGTCGTCAGGAAAATGAAGAAATATAAAGGTCATCTACCCATTAAGTAAAAGAATATTTTACTGAAATCTCCCCTTTTGAGTATGTAAAAATAGGAGACCTTCACATGAAGGTCTCCTATTTCTTACTTATTTGACACACCTGCAGATTCAAATGTTGCCATTTCTTTAATGACCAATGTCGCTGCCTTAAGGATGGGGTATGACAGTGCGGCCCCTGTTCCTTCCCCGATTCTCATTCCCAGGTCGAGGATCGGCTCCTTGCCAAGCAGTTCTATGGCGGTTTTATGACCCGGTTCTGCAGAGCGATGTCCAACAAACATATAATCGGCTGCACGTCCGGAAATCAAGTTTGCCAACACAGCAGCCGTGGTTGTAATAAAACCATCAACGAGAATGGGTATACGGTTATTAGCTGCAGCAAGCATGGCCCCTGCCATACCTGCAATTTCGAATCCACCGATATTCATCAAAATATTGATTGGATCATCAGGATTAGGATTTCTTAATGAAATAGCTTCTTCAATTATTTTTCGCTTATGTAAAATGCCTTCTGACTTCAATCCTGTTCCCTGCCCCACTAGTGATTCGACGCTTTTCCCGCTTACGATGGAGATGATGGCGGTACTGGAAGTCGTATTTCCTATTCCCATTTCACCAAGAATCAAGCAGTTCGCTCCACGGGCAATCATTTTCTGTGCACGGTCATATCCAATTTCAAGCGCTTGAATCACTTCTTCCTTTGTCATTGCCTCTTCCTTATAAAAGTTTCTAGTTCCATTGCGGACTTTTCTCGAAGTTAATCCCGGTGCTTCGATATCTGCATCGATCCCTATATCGACAATGTCCAAGTAAGCATCTATCGCTCGGCTTAATACATTTATGGCAGCACCGTCATTCAGGAAATTGAGTGCCATTTGTTCCGTCACTTCTTTTGGATAAGCCGAAACCCCTTCTTCCGTAATTCCATGATCGGCTGCAAACACGATCACCCCCGGTTTCGAAATGTCCGGAAATGCCTCTCCTGTCATCTTGGCCAGTTCAATTATCCATTCTTCAAGCCGTCCTAGGCTTCCCTGAGGAACCGTAAGCGAATCGACATGGCCTTTAACCTGCCGTCCCATTTCTTCATCCAACATCGGGATGGAGATGGCAGCTAACCCATTCGTCATATTAATACCCCCCACAATCCAAAATAAAAAACCTTATCCATCGGAAAAGGTTCTTAACCATCATCTGCTATAAATACAACTTAGTCCATATAATTATCCTTTTAGCTCTCACTTGTATTCACTGTGATCCATTTACTTCGGCATTCCCATTTCATTTAATGGGTAGATTCGAAATTTCACTTTGCCCACAAGTGATTCCTCAGAAATAAAACCAAATCTTCTTCCATCCCAACTGTTCCTTCGATTATCCCCCATGACAAATAACTGACCAACAGGCACCTTGGATTTTCCAAGTAAATCACTAAGGGTGAAATTCTCCGTCAGATTTTCTTCAGGTGGAATTTCCCTTTTTTTTGTTTTCAAATATGGTTCTGTATACTTTTTCCCATTGATATATAAGACATCATCTTTCATTTCGACACTGTCACCTGGTAAACCGATTACCCTTTTTATATAATTCTCTTCCGCGTCCGGAGCATAAAATACGACCATATCGAAGCGCTCTGGCTTTCCGATTTTAGCTACCACAATCCGGTCATCATTTTCATAAGTCGGCTCCATTGATTCACCTTTGACTGTGACTGGCGTAAATAAAAACTGTTGGCAAATGAACACGATGATTAAAGCGAATAAAATAGATTTCAACCACGAAAACACTTCACTTTTCATATCATTCTTCATAAGGACTCCCCCCATCCATTGTGAACGGCTAAACCAACGATAATTGCTGAAATATTGTTGCAGCGCCAAAACATTCTTTAGCGCTGTTAATCCCTTAATGCCTTGTTTTGCCGGTCGGTGATTTTTAGAGGTGATATCCCAAAAGAAATATCTGGAAAAATTGTAACATATCCATTTATAGCTTGCGAGAATAAATCTTTTTTTGGAGTGCAGAGCAAATCTCAAACCATGAAAAAAGGATAGCGAATTTTAGCTATCCTTTTACTTAGTACAAATATTGTTCAAAAACCTTATATTAAAACCTTAGTATTTATTCCAAGTCAATATAGTATCGAGTGGCAAACGGACTTTTTCAAATCCTGCTTTAGTTCCTTTTCCAAGGGAAATTAACATGACAGGTTTGAAGTTTTCCGGTACATTGAATGCATCCACAAATTTGGCTTCATCGAACCCTCCCATTGGAACTGTATCATATCCTTTTGCTTTTGCAGCTAACATGATCTGCATGGAAACCAAGCCACCGTCAATCATGGCTACACTTAAAGCTTTCTCAGCAGAAAAGTTACCGTAATTATGCATAATTGAGGCAACATATGGCTCTTTGATTTCATTCTTCATGATTCCTTTATTGACTAATTCACCATAAATACACTCTGCATTTTTGTAACCTTCTATATCAGCTAAAACGGCAATGACAGCAGATGCATCGACGATTTGTTGTTGGTTATTGGCGATGGGCAGCAATTCTTGCTGGGTTTGCTTATCTTGAATCACAAGGAATCTCCATGGTTGTAAGTTGGAAGAAGACGGTGCTTGAATCGCAATCTCCAGGATTTCACGAATTTCCTCTTCAGTCATCACGTATTCAGCATCGTACTGGCGAACAGATCTCCGTTCTTTTGCTACCGTAATGAAGTCCGTATCAGTAAGGACCTTCGGCTTTTCATGCGGTATATTCAATTCTTTCGATTTATTTAGGTACTCTTCTTTACTCATTATATTTTTTGTCATTTATAATGACCTCCATTTAACTGTAATTAATATAGGAACAGTATATAACGTATACTGTTCTTTTGTCAAATACAGTTAAAGAAAAACGAAACCATGTCAGTTTCGTTTCTCACATTAAGATTTTGATAGTAAATCAGCAATCGTCTTCTTCTCCAGGCCTTGTATTATCCAGCTCTCCATCTCGTTTTTCAAACCGCATAAAGCTTCACGGGAAGAGGGTTGAAAGCATTTTTTATCATTCACATCAAGAAAGCCTTTTGAAAAAGGTTCGGATTTAATTGCAGAGTATATATCTGCAAGAATGATTTGTTCGGGATTTTTGGCAAGTGAATATCCCCCATCCCTGCCTTCCTTCGCTTGAATTAGCCCTGCCTTCACTAAATTACTTAATATTTTTCTAAGAAAGCCTGACTCCGAATCAAGCTTATCGGCCAATTTATTACTATTACATAATCCATCATGATCAGCAAGAACAAGCAGGGCTTGTACTGCAAGACTAAACCACATTATACTGGAAACCTTTTCTGACATTTCTTTCACCTCTCCCTCTACTTTAAACTATTTTTCAATGAATATACAACGCTGCATCGAACAATCCTGCCAAAATCTCTTTTTAATGAACATCATCGGGAAAACCCTTTTTGGACCGCTGGGAGTTCCAGGGCAGTGATAGTAATAGGAACGATGAATCCCTCACCAGATCTACCCTTCCAATACATGCTTTTCACCATTATAAAAAATCCAGACAAAAATAAATAGACAAATTTCTTGTCTTACAAATTATATTTATAGGAATATGGTAAACTTGATTAATAGAATTTACTTTGCTCAGAAAGTGGATGAATGATGCTGAAAACAATAAATGAACAAATGGATAAAGTTATGCCTATCATCACGCCGATAAGTGTGGTTATTGGGGTATTATTGGCCGAACATCTAATGGATTACACCTTTCTTGTTCCATGGATATTTGCCTTCATTACATTTTCCGGAAGTTTAGGCTCTAACTTTAAATCTCTGCAACAGGCAGTCACCCACCCTTTACCTGTATTAATCGTATTGATCATCTTACATATGCTTATGCCTATTTGGGCTTTTGGTCTCGGCCATTTAGTGTTTCATGGTGATGCTTTCACGATTACCGGCCTAGTCCTGGCTGTAGTGATTCCAACCGGTGTCACCAGTATGATCTGGGTATCCATTTATAATGGGAATGCCGTACTTGCCCTAACCATAATCTTAATCGATACCCTTCTCTCGCCATTCATCGTTCCTTACAGTGTTTCCCTTTTTGGAGGCGGTTCGATCGAAATGGATTTAGGGTCGATGGTGCAAGGATTAATCGGAATGGTCGTTCTTCCCTCCATGCTTGCCATGTTCTTGAATCAGGCTACAAAAGGGAAGATACAATATACACTATCCCCCCGCTTAGCTCCTTTTTCCAAGATAAGCGTTGGAATCGTAGTCATATTGAACAGCTCAAAAATTGCGCCTTACTTAACCCATTTCGATAAGAAATTAATGATCATGGCCTTCTTGGTTTTGTTCATAGCTGCTTCAGGGTATGCCCTTTCTTGGATGGTCGGTGCATGTTTAAGATGGGAAAAGGCGGATATCATCACCTTGACATTTACAGGCGGTATGCGGAACATCAGTGCAGGAGCCGTTCTAGCAACCACCTATTTCCCTGCTGCCGTCGCAGTACCCGTTGTACTTGGCATGCTGTTTCAACAAATGCTTGCCTCCTTTTTTGGCTATGTCATGGAAAAGCATTTTCATCGTGGTGTGAATGAAGGGTGATCCGCCGAATGATTATTTCCCAAGCATCCTTTTTCCCTTTCATTAATATTCCAATTATAATAGGTGAGTGGAACACATTTACATGATTATCCATTATAAATCCTTGGAGGTATTGAAGATGAAAGTTGTTGCAATAGTGGGAAGTATCCGTAAAGAGTCTTACAACCTTAAGCTTGCCAAATATATTCAAACTAGATATCAAGATCGGTTTGATCTCGAAATCTTAAACATTCGGGATTTACCTTTTTATGATCAAGATATTGAAAATGACCCTCCATTAGTTGTAAAAGAATTTAAAAGCAAAGTGGCCGAAGCAGATGCAGTCTTATGGGTAACACCTGAATACAATGGTACTATTCCAGGCGTATTGGGCAATGCAATCGATTGGTTATCACGTGTCGATAAAGTCTTGATCGGCAAACCATCATGGATCATGGGTGCGTCAATGGGGCAATTAGGAACGGTTAAAGCTCAATTGCATTTGCGTGAAATCCTATTCGCAATAGGCATCTCTTCCCCACTCCTTCCCGGGAATGAAGTATATGTTGGTGCAGTGCATGACAAAATCGATAACGCAGGCAAGCTTACACATGAGTCAACTGTCCAGTTTATCGATACTGTCGTCGATAACTTCATTAGCTGGTATAATCATCATACTCGTTAATGCTTTTTAACAAGAATCCCAGCAGGTTTGATCCTGCTGGGATTCTTGTTGCATCATAAAAGAGGGAATTATAAAATTCATCCTCTTCCCGCTTGGAATGCAGGGTATTTTGTCATTCCTCCGTCAGCGAATAGAGTGATGCCCGTTACATAACTGGACTCTGAAGATGCCAGCCATGCAGCAACCGCAGCAATTTCTTCAGGCTTTCCGATATACCCCATCGGAATCATACTTTCAAGATCCTTTTTCTTTTCGGGATCTTCAAGCTTGTCGGCATTTATTGGCGTGGCGATGGCTCCAGGACCAATGCTGTTCACACGGATTCCTTTTGGTGCATATTCAAGTGCCAGGGTTTCCGTAAGCAGCTTCACCCCTCCCTTGCTTGCCGCATAGTGAACGAATAAAGGCCAGGGAATCATCTCATGTACACTGGACATGTTTATCACATTCCCTTTAATGTCGTTCTCGACAAAATACTTGATAGCTTCACGGCAGCCTAAGAAATTTCCGGTTAAGTTTGTATTGATTACCCTATTCCAGTCACTTAACGGCATCTCGTGAGATGGAACCGGATTTTCAATTCCTGCATTATTGATGAATATATCGAGTTTCCCGAAATTCTTGATCGCTGATTGAACAAGGTTAATCACATCTTCTTCAACGGTGACATCTCCTTTTACTGCAATAGCTTCCCCACCATTTGTTTGGATTTCTTCCATTACACTATCCGCTTCCTCTGATTTAGTGCGATAATTAACCACGACCTTTGCCTTTTCCTTAGCAAAGCGAATGGCCATCGCTTTTCCTAAACCAGTGGATGAACCCGTTATAACAACGACTTTACCTTCTAAATCTGTATACATATAATCACCCTCCAATTAACTTTTTGCCAATCCGAGCATAATCCCAGCTATGATGATCAAGATGATTCCAATTCCAATTCCAATTAGTTGACGCTTCGTTTTCTTTTCACGCAAAATGATGATCCCGCCGAGAGTTGAAATGACTATGCCCATTTGCGAAAGGGAAAAACTAGTAGCCACTCCCACACGGGGCTGGGATATGAATAAAAACATGTTCCCTGCAGCCCATATCAATCCCGGAATGATATTGCGAATCGTATATTTGTTAAATGGTTTATGTTTAAAAGTCAATAACAGACCGCCTAGCACCATCCCGATCGCTTGAGGGAACAACGCTGACCAGCCATCAACATCAAATAGACGCGCCACGACCACATAAACCAAATAACCGAATGTCGAGATGAGGAGAATACCAATTCCTTTCTTCAAGTTTCCCGACTTGCCCTCTTTTGATTCTTTATCTTCCAAGGAGGTCAAGACGATTCCTATAATAATGAAGACTAATGCCAAAACGCCTAAAATAATCGCTTTCATTGTAGACCATTCGTGAAAAACTATGACCCCGAATAATGTGGTTGAAATGAGCTGCAATCCAGTTGATATCGGCATCGTTTTGGATACTCCCATTAAATCAATGCTCTTAAGCTGATTAGCTTGTCCAACGGCCCAAAACAATCCAGATACGACTCCGACTCCAAACACCAGAAGTGACAACTTAATATCGGCAAAAATATAAACACCAATTGAAAAAATCAAGGCACCAATCGTTGTACCTAGTGTTTGACTATAGGGTCCACCCCCGAGTTTCACATTAAATAAAACGATGCTTCCCCAGAATAATGCCGGCAAGAGAGCTAATAATATATCCATTTTCAACCCCCATTTATGTAAGTTCAAACTAAGCAGGAAATTTCATTTTGTCTTCTTTTAATATGTTCGCATTATTTGAATTGACCCTTGGTAATTTTATGAAGTGTTTCCCCATAAAAGTGTTCAACACAAAAAGGGCTGCAGACGCAGCCCTTTTTGATGATAGTAAAATTTGCAACAACTACCCATCATGTTGATGATGTTGCATGTCCATTTCCGAATCATCACCGACCTTGAAATAATCACTTTCCCAAACAGCCGTTGTTCCGATAATGATAATGGAGAACAAGAGGGTCAGAAAGAAAGGAGCAAATCCCCTCCCACTTTTTGTTTCTTTTACATCCTCTCTTTTTATATAAAAAGTCACCAAGAATATACTGGCAAGGTAAATCAGGTCCATCGAAACGAGCATGAAAGTTTGTGAATCAAGAGGCAGCATGACCCCAAGCATGGCTCCCATCATTGCCCCCATCAGAGTTGTTGATAGACACTCCATAACCGATATTAAACCGAATGGCCTTCCGATGATGAAGCCTGCCACTGCACATATTGCGATGGCTAGAACGGTTAAACCGCCAGCTTGCCGGGCAACAGGAATGACAGCATTAAACTTAAGGTTAAACTTGTCGTCATGCTTAACATCATGACCATGCATTTACCCAGGCTAACACCAATATGATCTATTTTCTGATGGGCTTTTTTAGAAAAGTAAAATGTATATGCCACGACTATCATAAAACTGGTCAGCAGCAGCATTCGATTCGTTTCCCCCTTTACTAGCAATAGTTAGTGAAACGACTGATTTTTAATGACAGGAAGAATGACCACCCATCTGGCAAGCTGAATTCTATTATCAACATGAGCGTTATTTTTATAATTTTCGACAAGTATTTCCAAAATCCTTTTGACTGAAAAAATTTAAACCAATATACTCCCCACTTCAAAAAACAATATCCAACGTACAGAACACTTGAGTTATCTTTTATCTTCGTTGAAAATAAAAGGCTCTGAGTTATTTAAATGTTGATCAGGATAAATGGTAAAACATTCTAGTTTATGTGTACAAAATCCAGTAACCTATATGTTACGAAAGGAATGTATATATTGTTTTTCTTATTTGTAATTTTATTTTTCATTTTTGGATATAGTTTTATATTATCATTAATTAAAACTATAAAAGAGGAAGTTTCCCAGCATCTTACTGCAATCCTTTTCCTTGTATGGACTTCATTAGCAATAATCGTTACCGTGAATTTAATGAGTTTTTAATTAATGTTCTTCTTCAACTATCGAGGGCGTTAGTTGGAGAAAAGACAGCTGTAGTGGCTGTCTTTTTATTTATGAGATTATTACTATGTTCCCAAAGCAACACCTTCAACTCCTCAGGTATGGTTTCTAACTAAATGTTATACCAAAGTTGATTGGAGAGGAAGGTGCGAGACTCCTGCGGGAAAAGCGCGTCCAAGGGAGACCCCGCAGGCACATGCCGAGGGCGGACCGCCCGCGGATAGCTAGTGCCTGGAGCGGAAATAAACGTCCAAATGTACAAGCCATAAAAAAACTGTAGGCAAACTCGATTTCTTCGAATTTGTCTACAGTCTCAGCAAACCATATGAAGGTTTGCTTCTTTTCTTAGAAATAGAACTTACTTCTTCAAATGATATGGCACTGTCGTAACAACCACATTTCTTCTATAAAGCAAGTAGGCGCGTATCAGTAAACTTGATTGGTTATGAAGTATATTGTGCCAGCCCTTCTTCGGAATGAATTGGGGGATGATCACTGTAACTTTATAATTGGATTCCCTAGCCTTATGTTCAACTGTATCCACAAATTTAGTTAGTGGCTGAATGATACTTCTGTAATAAGAATTCAGTGTAACGAGTCTGACATCCGGCTGCCATTTTTTCCATTTTTCTTCGAATTTCTTTTCATCTTCTCTTTCAAAAGCAACATAAACGGCAATAACCTGATGTGCTGATAGAGATTTTGCATAATTTAAAGAGTTCTCAACCACATGAGTTATACCCGCCACAGGTACAATGATGATATTCCCTTCAATTGGTAAGATCGGCTCACATGTTGTAATCCTTAGTTGGTCACCAACTGCTTCATAATGCTTTCTAATTCGATGAAAAAGTAAAATAATGATAGGTAAAAAAATCAAAACAGGCCAAACCTGAGTAAATTTGGTTAAAAAGAATATCATCGTGACGATAAAGCTAATCATGGCACCAATTGAATTAATGGTTAGTTTCATCATCCAGCCTTTTGGCTTTTCACGAATCCATTTAACAATCATCCCGGTCTGGGACAACGTAAATGGAATGAATACCCCTACCGCATAAAGCGGAATGAGATTTTCTGTATGTCCTTCAAATGCGACTATTAAGATAATGGATGCAAGTCCCAGTATGATAATTCCATTGGAATACCCTAATCGGTCCCCTCTTATCGTAAACGCCCTTGGTATGAATTTATCTTTCGCTAGATTTACCGCAAGCAGAGGGAAAGCCGAATAGCCAGTATTGGCCGCCAGTATCAAGATCAATGCAGTCGTACCTTGAATGAAGAAATACATGAAATTCCGTCCAAAGATCTCTTCAGCAATCTGGGAGACGACCGTTACCTCCGCGCTTGGAACAATGCTTAAATAATAGGCTAAGTATACAATTCCCGAAAATAATACAGCTAGTAAGGAACCCATAGCTATTAAAGTTTTCGCAGCATTATTCGGGGCTGGATCTTTAAAGTTCGGGATTGCATTGGAAATCGCTTCGACTCCTGTCAATGCGGAGCTTCCTGATGCGAATGCTCTTAGCAGTATAAATAAACTGATGCCTGCTACCGGAGTCCCGATGGACGTATGCAATTCCGGTGAAACCCCACCCGTCAAAATCTTGTAAATGCCAACACCAATCAAGATGAACAATGCTAAAACGAATAGGTATACCGGATAGGCCAAAACAGAGGCCGACTCCGTAACCCCCCGAAGGTTCAGGATTGTAAGTAGAATGACGAAAATGATGGCTATGATGACATTATATGAATGCAGGCCGGGAAAAGCGGACGTGATGGCGTCCGTACCTGCAGAAACACTTACAGCGACAGTTAATATATAATCGACCAATAAGGATCCTCCAGCTATCAACCCTGGATTGACACCTAAATTGTTTTTTGAAACCACATAGGCCCCCCGCCATGCGGATAAGCGAAAATGATTTGTCTATAGGACAAAATCAAAGCAGTTAACAGGATCAATACCCCAATCGCGATAGGGATGGAATACCAGAATGCCGCAGCACCGACCGTGATCAGGACGATCAATATTTGCTCCGGTCCATAAGCAACCGAAGACAAAGCATCAGAAGATAATATCGCCAAAGCCTTTGTTTTGTTAAGCTTTTGTTCACCAAGTGCATTTGATTTTAAAGGTCTCCCAATCAAGAACCTCTTTATAGAAGATAACATCAAGAATTCACCACCATATTTAATTAATAAGTTTATGTTACCCAGCTTTAGCAAAAAACAAGACGAAATAGAAAAATGCCTACAAGTCATAGCTAAATAGACCTGTAGACATTAATTTTTTTGTCTAACAAGCTCCACCTTCCTTCTCATATAACGCTTACGAGGTTAGCTGTCGGATTCGGACCTAAGAGTAGCCCTACCTTGAAAGGATTCACCCCTTGGATTGTAGTAACAATCCCTATAACGGGTCCCCCGCACCATAAGGTTTAAGCGATTTAGAAATATGAAACTGTTGATTATCATACTCCCGTGAAATGAAAAAGTAAATGAAAATTTTGTACATTAATAGAATAATCTTTGTAGGTGTAGTTTTGTTCTTGACGTATATAACATAAGTCATGCAAACACATGATTCGAAGGGAGGAAAGGAGGTAAATAAAAACGTCAAAATGAAAATAATCAAGGGGTCAATGAACAACAGGGTCCCAAAATGATAAAATGATCGCCACAGGGAGTGCGCGAAGGACGAAATTAAACGGATCTGCCCCAGCTTGGATAGTCATTAAACAAGCATTTAATTTCGCTTCCCGAATCCACTTTAATTCCCGTCCACTCGGGGGCATTATTCCACTGATCCACCCTCATTAGTTCCTTCCTTCTTGAATTGGTCTCAAATTGCTTTTTTTAAAGACAAAGTATTTCTGGCCAATATAGTTAAGAACTGTGTAAAAAATTGCTCCTATCAGTACAGCCACATTTTGTTGTATGGATAAATGAACGGATCCTTCCATTGATTCTGCTATAGCTTGGCCTAAAGAATAAGCTGCGGAATAACAAATCAGGATGACGCAAAAGAAACGGGCAACTCCTCTCCGCCATTCTATATCGCTTTTAAAGGTAAAAGTCCTGTTCAAAAGAAAACTCGTTACAGCTCCCGTACCATTGCCGAAAAAGGTGGAGATCCAGTAAGATAATTCAAGAACATTCATGAGAAAAAGCATGATGGAAAGTCCAACCGCTGTATTGACTATTCCAACCAATAAAAAGCGGATAAAGGAGTTAGTGTGTTTTAGATAGTTTTTCAATACTGTTCCGTTCATTGTCTAGTTGCTCCCGTTTTTTTAAATCGAGCGGATTAAATAAATCCAAATCAACAATATATTTAGGCCGGCGTTTGGATTCATTATAGATTTTACCGATATATTCCCCAATCAAGCCGACAGCAATCAACTGTAGTCCACCGATCAACCATATGGAGGTGATTAATGAGGTCCAACCAGTTTCGGTCTGCCCATAAAACTTTAACCATAAAAAGTAAGACCCAAAGAGTAAGCTAATGAAAAAGGAAAGACATCCTAGCCATAATACAAGCCGGATCGGTGTAACTGAAAAGGAAGTAATGCCATCAAGCGCAAACGCAACCATCTTCTTAAATGGATACTTCGTTTCCCCAGCCAATCTTTCTTTTCGGTCATAATAAACAGAGTCCGTCTTAAACCCAATGAGAGGTACTATCCCCCGTAAAAAAAGATTCGTTTCATCAAATCGTTCCAACTCAGCGATCGCCCTTTTACTCATTAGCCGGAAATCGGCATGATTATAGACAAGGTTAACACCCATCTTGTTCATCAATTTATAAAAACCAGTTGCAGATGTTCGTTTAAAAAATGAATCAAGGTCCCTTTTCTGGCGGACACCATATACAATTTCACATCCTTCATTGAATTTCCGAATGAATTCAGGGATGACTTGAATATCATCCTGTAAATCTGCATCAATGGATATCACACAATCCGAGGCTTCCTTGGCTGTAAACAATCCTGCCAGGAGAGCATTTTGATGTCCTGCATTCCGGGAAAGCTTTAGCCCGCGAACAAATTCATTATTAATCGTTTCCTTATAAATGATCTTCCATGTTTGATCTTTGCTTCCATCATCAACCAATAGGATTTTACTTTGACCAGAAACAATGTTTTCTTCGACTAACCCCCTCACCAATCCACAAAGCTGGGAAATGGTATCCTGCAATACGCTTTCTTCGTTATAACAAGGTACAACAATCGTTAGTATCGGTGAATTCACTCTATTCCCCCCTTTTCACATGACTCTGTATAAATGAATTTTCCATACGCTTCCTTTTTTTGTGAAAATCCTATCTAGTACCAATCCGTTTTCCTTCGCGTTGTTGATTGGTATGGCAGAAAATATATACTTGCCACCTAATCCTTTAAACGCATCCATATTAAGGTCCAAATTTTCCAGCTCTTTCTTCGAGCCTTTCTTGAACATATAATGCTTCCCAAGCTCATCGGTAAATAGGTAACAACGTCCTCCCCATTCATCAAAGTAGATTCTGATGTTTTTATTCTTAGCCAATTCGTTTTCAATTATTTGACGAAAGTGATGTTTGTAAGTAAGCGGATAGAAATTGTTATAGCTATCGAGCGTGTAAAATCCATTAAATTGTGCAATTGCGGGGTGCAGCCCAATGCTAGCAACACGATATTCTTCCTGTGGAAGGTCAATATGATCTTTTATTTCCTGAAAAAGACTTTCTGAATAGAACTGTTTAAAAGATGGTTTTTTATTGTGAGTGATTTCTTCATTGAAACCCATCAAAATCATAATTTGAATGGCGATGAAAATAGAAAGGGTTTTCTTAGCATAAACGCTGTGTTCCCAAATGATTTTTATCGCTAGGGCAAACCCCAAGTAAATTACCATCGGCCTTAAAAAGTGAAATCTGGCAAAATTAAAGGTATCCAAGGTATGAAACCTTTCCGTTAAAGGAAGCCAGCCTTTATAAAACCAAAATGCGTACCACGCTGAGAGCATAAAATTCAAGCCGAATAAAAAAACATAAACCTTTTCCTGTCTCCACAGTTTTTTGGTCAGAATAATATAAAGGGCAAAGACTGTAATCGGCAGGATGATAAGCGCATGTACAGTCATGACATGCGTATGTCCAAGAACGAAATTTTTGAAAGTAAGCTTAATGACCCAATCGAGCGGCAGCCTTGCGTGAAAATATTCATCTCTGCTGTTTGGATCCGAATCAAAAATGAATGAAGCGACCAAACGATACTCCACCAAACCAAAAATGACGGTCATATACACGATCGAAAGAAGAAACGTTATATTCCACCCTTTTCTCCTGATCCCATCCGTTAGCCAAAGAACGCCCATTGCAACAAGGAAAAAGAAAAAGCCAAGCACGATGCTTGAATAAAGCGGTAAAAGTGTTAGGACCAAATAATTCTTCCAAGAATGGTCCTTGCTGCGAATATTCAAAAAAGCCCAAAGTGCTAGCGGCATCCCAAGTGTACTGAGCATTCCCGATGGCCAAAATGGAGTAAGGGCAAAGGCTAAGGATGTTCCAACCCTAATCCAAGCTGATTGGCTTCCTGTAACCAAATGTTTCTTTAATAGGATATACATACCGAAGAATGCAATAAACCTTGTTAATGCCTGGCTTATTGCATATGCAACCATTGTCGGAAAAAGAGCATAAAGCCACACGATAATACTGAACTCGCTGCCAAAAGCATTTCGGGGCAGCCCATTCATAATCTGGGGAATTTTGGCGTCAATAGCACCGAATAACTCACCGCTTTCTGAAAGGACTTTATACCAGGCAAGGTTGGAATCCAAATTATCATGTACGCGAATATGCGCATTTTCTCCAAGGATGAATAAAGGAGAAAGATATAAAACAATGACGAGAAAGGCAAAAAGGATTTGTTTTCTCTCTTGATTTTCAATTGGCAAAATATACACCTCTTGACCAAATTCATATATCCATAATATTTGCTTCGGAGGTAAATCTATTCTTTTTCAGGGATTTATTTTAACCTTTTTTGATATAGGTCAACCAATGACCACATAAAATGAAGGGTAGAATAAAAAGCATATAAAAGAACCTGAAAAAGGGGCTGGGCTATGATAAAGAAAGCAGTGATTCCAGCAGCCGGTTTAGGAACACGATTTTTACCTGCTACGAAAGCCCAACCAAAGGAAATGCTGCCGATTGTCGATAAGCCGACCATTCAATATATTATCGAGGAAGCGGTACAATCAGGGATTACAGATATTATCATCGTTACGGGTAAAAACAAACGTGCCATCGAAGATCATTTCGATAAATCCATTGAACTTGAAATGCTTCTGCAAATGAAAGGTCAAAATGATCTTCTTAAGATCGTGGAGAACATTTCCAACATGGTGGATATCCACTATGTAAGACAAAAGGAACCTCTAGGTCTGGGGCATGCAGTTTTATGTGCCAAAACTTTTATCGGAGATGAACCTTTTGCCGTCCTGTTAGGGGATGATATCGTGGATAGTCAGGTTCCAGCTTTGAAGCAGTTAATGGAACAGTATAACAAGGTTCGAGCGAGCATTATCGGATGTAAGGAAGTGTCACCTGCCGATGTCTCCAAGTATGGAATCGTAAATTTCCAAGAACGATATGAGGATTTATTTCTGGTAAGAAACTTAGTGGAAAAGCCAAAAGTGGAGGATGCACCATCAACACAGGCGATTATTGGCCGATATATATTATCACCTGCGATTTTTGAAATCCTTGAAACCGTACAGCCCGATCGGAAGGGGGAGATCCAGCTTACCGAAGCTTTAGACCTTTTGTTAGAAAAGGAACCATTATATTCGTATATCATCGAAGGGAATCGATATGACGTCGGCGATAAATTCGGCTTCCTCCAAGCTTCATTAGATTTCGCCATGAAACGACCTGAACTTCGTGATCAGCTAATAACATATTTAAGGCAGCTGTTCCCTTAATGAAGTCAATATACCCCACGCCCAATCACCTAGTGGTGATTGGGCTATTTCCACATCGAATTAATCCCTTTGGTTGTATCACTAACATATCCCCGTACCATATTCTCTAAGCAAAATATAACTGTTTATTATAAACGCTACTGTGAAATGCAAAAGCAAGTGAAAATGTTGGGCAGAAAAAGAATAATTTATTATAAGTGAGGTTATGTTGATAACGTATCCTTCATTTATTATTGATCCAAACAACGATATCCAGAAAGGATTGTAGAGAAACACATGCACAAAAAAACTAATAATCCAATAATATCCGATGAATTTTTAGATCAAGTGGTTAAGGAAATCAATGCACAATTTGGCGGGCCCATAAATGAAAAAAATGATCGTTTCCTACATAGGGACGATGAAGAAAGAGCTTGAATCCTACATCATTAATCTAAAGCTTCATCAAAAACTCTGGCTCTTCTCATCCAGAGTTTTTTTTGGCTAACTTATGTAACTTTATTTATTTCATAGAATTATCCGCCCTTTCTTTAACGACTTGTCCAAACCGATTTAGCATATCCTCATAGAATGATTACATGTAATTATTTTAAGAAAGGGGAATAACTACATTGAGCCACGCTGATGATGTCTTCCGCACTTCTCCAAAGGTTCCAAAAGGAAGGCTGATTTCCGGACATACAAAGGAGTTTCAAACAGATCCCATTGGCTTTCTGACCCGATTGGCCAATGAATATGGGGAAGTCGCTAAATTCCGTTTAGGACCATTCCAAAATGTTTATCACGTTTTAAATCCTGATTTAATAAAACAAATTCTAGTAACAAAACAAAAATCCTTCGTCAAATCCAAGGACTTCAATGTTTTAAAACCGCTTATCGGTGAAGGTCTACTTACAAGCGAAAAAGACTTCCATATGCGACAGAGAAGGCTTATCCAACCCTCTTTCAAAAAGACTCATATTAGCCAATACGCCAAGGATATGATTGATACCACAATGGATTATATATCAACTTGGCAACATGGTGATGAACGGATTATAACTAAGGATATGATGAACATTACTCTCGGGATTATCAGCAAGACCATGTTCAGTATGGAATTCAAGGATGGGTATGAAATTGTTGGGAAACCGTTGGAAACAGCTTTAAGAATAACAGTAAAAAGGATGAGAAAGATTTTCCGTATGCCATTATGGGTACCGACTAAAATCAACCGTGAATTTAAAAAGGCGATACAAAGACTTGATAAAGTGATATACGGCATTATTGAAAAACGGAAAAACGACACAGTAAAACATGAAGACATGCTTGGGATCCTGATGGACGCCCGTGATGCCGACGACGGATTAGGTATGACAAGCCATCAGGTCCGTGATGAATTAATGACTATTTTTCTTGCCGGTCATGAAACGACAGCAAATGCTCTTTCCTGGGCTCTGTATGCAATTTCGAAGCATCCAGAAATTCAAGCCAAGCTTTTCAGTGAAGTAAATAGCATAATCGGTCACCGAAGTCCCAAGCCTGAAGATTTCATGAAATTACCATACACTCAAAATATCATTCATGAAACACTTCGCGTGTACCCGTCACTGTATATCTTATCCCGTGATGTGATGGAGGATGTCGTAATAGGAGGATATCGCTTTAAAAAAGGCGATATGATTCTAATAAGTTCTTACGTGATGCAGCATAATCCAGAGTATTTTGATCAACCGGAATCATTTATTCCTGAGCGATTTGAAAATAACTTTATGAAAAGCCTGCCTGCGTTCGCTTACTTTCCATTTGGCGGAGGGCCGCGGGTTTGTATTGGCAATCATTTTGCCATGATGGAAGCGGTGCTTGTCCTGGCCTGCATTGCCCAACGATATAGGATAAAGCTTGCACCTGACCACCATGAAGTAACCCCTCTTCCAACCCTTACACTCAGACCCAAGAATGGACTACGCATAATGATAGAAGAAAGAGATGCAGAAGCCTTCGAACCTGGGGCATCCAATTTTTGAAGTAATAAGAATGACATATAAACATAACATTCATATTGGTTCGATTAACTCCTATAACAGACTGGCTATTCTTTTAGAAAGGAGGGATGAAAAAATGTACATGCTCCATTCACCACGGAAGGGAATCATCCACACTGAATTGCACTATTTAGGGATGGCCTCGCAGGTATATACCGGTTATTTGGAATTTCTAAGCGAAATTGAACCGATACAAGAAACCGAAAACCTACAGCCGCCCCCTCTCCCCTTTATATATGAGAACGGATAGTTTCGTTAGCCTTTCCCACTTCAAACCGTATATCTAAGAAAAAAAACCGACCTTGAATGGTCGGTTTTTTGTTATTCAGCAGTATGTTCCATAACCCTGGGTTCCCCCGCCGCCACAAATGCTGGCTACAACAATCACTAAAAGGAGAAACAAAACGACTATAAAGGCGAAACCTCCGCCAAATCCAAAGCCGCCATCCCAACCTGACAAATATGAACATCTTTTTATGGAAGGACTTGAACGATTACATCACTTATTCACTACCAAACAAAATGTAAGTAATAATGAAATTAGACAAAAATTTTATACTCTCTTTCCTCTTTCAATATGTATTTAACTTAAATGACGCAGAATTGCCTTGTGCCATTTTGTTAAATTAAATTTGATTCCATCCATATAAATTAACTATCCTTTTGCTTTCCATTTCATAAAATTCAAATATTTTAACATAATAAGGAGAATTGATCCTTTACTGTTAAAGAAATAATTTCCAGCTCACCTGCCTAAATTGACATTTTTCCGAATCATGATATATTAATATAGTTACTTTAGTACGTAAAAGCGTTCAATAATAGAAGAACTTTTTAATTTTACTTATAGACTATTTTATTAAAATAATGAATGAAAGGCATGAATAAAATGGAGAAGACTCATCAAGATTTAAAAAAGGGCCTATTGCCGAGGCATGTCCAGTTCATCGCTTTAGCTGGAATGATAGGAACAGGGATTTTTAAGGGGAGTTCTGATACATTAAATATGGCAGGTCCAAGTGTTGTGATAGCCTATTTAATAGGGGGGCTATTGTTATTTATTGTAATGGCCGCATTAGGAGAGATGGCAACCGCTTTTCCTAATTTGAACGTACAACACCTCATTAATAAAGCTTTTGGGTTTCAACTATCCTTCATAGTCGGATGGCTCTATTGGTTTAATTGGATTATCGTAATCATTGTGGAAATAGTCGCAGCCGGCAGTTTTCTACAATATTGGTTTCCTTCAGTACCATTATGGCTTTTAAGTATCCTTTGCGCCTCAGTAATTATAGGAATAAATTTGTTTCAAGTAAAATACTATGGAGAACTCGAGTTTTGGTTCGCAGGAATTAAAATAATAACCTTGATTGCCTTTATTATTTTAGGAGCTTTAATCATGCTGGGACTTCTTCCTAGTTCGGCTTCGTTTTCTAATTACACGGAACATGGTGGTTTTTTCCCAAAAGGAATTGACGGAATGTTAAGTGCACTTTTAGTGGTAATGTTTTCATATGGGGGTGCAGAATTAATTGGTGTAGCGGTCACGGAAACAAAAGATAGTCAGCGAGTCATACCAAAAATCATTAAAGGAACAGTATGGCGGGTGATTCTTTTCTATGTCTTGCCGATACTTATTATTTGTGGGGTAATACCTTGGAACCAAGTAAGCACTGAAGTAAGTCCTTTCGTTCAGGTTTTCAGCTTATCAGGTCTTCCCGGAGCTGCCGATATTATGAATTTCGTCCTTTTAACCGCAGTCTTATCAGCTGCAAATTCAGGGATATATGCTACCTCAAGGACATTGTTCACTCTTTCCCAGAACGGGGAAGCGCCTAAGGCATTTTTAAAAACAACCAAAAAGGGTATCCCGCTTAATGGTATATTTTTAACTACATTATGTATATTGGCTGGTGTGTTTTTATCCTATTTGACTCCCGACCTGATTTTAAGCTACCTTATGGCCATTCCTGGATTCACAGTTTTATTATTATGGATCAGTATTTGTTCCGCGCAATTGAAGCTGCGTAATCAATACACTGGTAAACCAGGTTTCCGGGTAAAATGGTACCCATATACAACTATATTAGCCATCACGGCTTTAAGCATTATCTTTTTGGCATTTATCTTTAATAAGCAAAACATCATTGGGACCACAGTATGTCTTGTCACGTTGGTAATATTTATCCTTCTCTCTTTCATTGTCAAACCAAAAAAATAGAAATATTATGCCCTCCCTGAATTTTAATACCATGGATTTCAGACTGTAGACAAACTCGATGAAAGTCGAGTTTGCCTACAGTTTTTTTAGTACTAGTACAAATTGAACGTTGATTGGAACTCCAAGCACTCGCTTTCCGCCTGCGGGGTCTCCCCTGTCCTGGACGCGAACCCCTTTAATGATTTCTTGAGGGATTATTACATATGTTTTTTTACTATTTTATATTGGATGAAACCCTCACTGGATTGAAGAAATTTGCGACACTCCTGCGGAATAACTGGCTAGCCGAAACCCTGCTAGATGCTTGGCAGACAGTCAACGAAAAGGGAGCGAAGTTCTGAAATCAACTGGAACTCTTTTTTTCTTTCTAAGAAACTTTGTTTTACAAATACTCCGTGTGCTTCAACATTCTTATTTATTATTTCAACATACATATGTTAAAATAACCAATGAACCAATCATCCTACAAATTTGAGGTGTGCATATTGACCATATCTAAAACAAATCGATTATCACTTGTAGAGCAAGTGGTTTCCCAAATCGAATCGTTAATCGAATCAGGTGAATGGAAAATTGGAAATCAAATCCCCCCTGAAATGGATTTGATCCAACAGTTCGATGTAAGCAGAAATACATTAAGAGAAGCTGTACGATCACTTGTTTATGCAGGTCTTTTAGTAACGAAACAAGGAAAGGGGACATTCGTAAGGTCATCAAGTGCCTTGGGGGCTGCATTTGAAAGAAGGATCCAGCAGTCAAGTTTATTAGAAACGTTAGAGGTCCGTCATGCCCTTGAAAGAGAGGGAGCTCAGTTAGCGGCATTAAGACGTAATCAAGAAGATATAGAACGATTGCGGTTTCATATAACAGCATGCAGTAAAGCTGCTGAAGCAAAGGATATCAAGGCTTACGAAGAAGCGGATATACAGTTACATAAATCGATTATGGGTTCATCACATAATGATTTATTGATTGATTTGTACGAACATATGGAACACTCCCTCCATGAATCCATCCATCAGATAGTTGAGATGAGTTCTGATGCGAACTTTCATTTGAACATTCATTGCAGCCTTGTAGATGCCATCATCGAACAAGATGTGAACCGGGCAACCGAAGCAGTCAATGAATACATTGCACAATTCAAAAAATCTTTAGAGTAAGTAAGGAGGAGATTATGGGCATTCAACAAGCGGCAAATCAACTAGAACAAACAAAAATGGATATTAAACCCAGAGTTGGACTACTCATCATCGGGATCATTCTTCTTGGAGCAAATCTAAGGGCTCCCTTAACATCTGTTGGCCCCCTTGTCACTTCGATCCGTGATAACTTGGGGATATCCAATACATTATCAGGTTCATTAACGACATTGCCTTTGCTTTCTTTCGCTTTATTATCACCATTTGCACCTAGGATAGCACGGCGTTTTGGAATGGAGCTAACCCTTTTCCTTTCCTTGATATTATTAACGATCGGGATTGGGATACGTTCAGTTAGCGGAGTGCCGACATTGTTCATAGGAACCATTTTAATCGGGTTAGCCATCGCAATCGGCAATGTATTGTTACCCAGTCTGATAAAGCATAACTTTGCCAGGAATATCGGTTTGATGACAGGAACCTATGCTGTTTCCATGAATTTATGTGGCGCAATAGGTTCCGGGATCAGCATTCCCCTTGCTTCTTCATCCGGATTGGGATGGGCTGGTGCCCTTGGATGTTGGGGAATTTTATCACTTATTACAGTTTTCTTATGGATGCCGCAATTAAGACGGCCATTCAAGTCAGGTAAGGATGTACAAACGGCTCAAAAGGATAAAAAGATTAACTTATGGCGTTCTGGTTTAGCTTGGCAGATCACTTTCTTCATGGGATTGCAATCGTTTATTTTCTATACCGTAATTACCTGGATGCCGGAAATCCTCGAGCAAAAGGGTCTGAATGCTGATGAGGCTGGCTGGATGCTATCCATCATGCAGCTTGCCGTCATTCCCATAACATTCCTTGTGCCCATTTTAGCTGGACGCTTACAAAGTCAGCGTCTGTTAGTGGTCCCGCCTGTCGTCTTCCTTATTACAGGGATATTCGGCATATTATATGGAAGCACTCTCTTCATACCAGTATGCATGATATTGATCGGGATTGGAGTCGGAACCATATTCAGTTTATCCATGATGTTCTTTAGTCTTCGAACACAAAGCACCCATGAGGCGACGGAATTATCAGGAATGGCTCAATCATTCGGGTACCTCTTAGCTGCCATTGGACCAGTATTATTCGGATTGCTTCATGACATTACACACAGCTGGACAGTTCCCTTACTGATGTTGGTCGTAATATCGGCACTTATTTTCATTGTTGGAATGCGTGCTGGAAATAATGAATATGTAACTAAATAAAGCCAGTTACAACCAACTATAAGAGAGCTATGAACGGTATAAAAGGTTCTAAACGGCCATGGCCCCGGTATTGTACCGGGGCCATTTTCTTAGCAGCCACTGATAGCTGTACGACAGGTTCATGATCTGCCAAATCCTTAAGGTGACTCCACCCCAAAAAGTTCCCCTCCCTTCAACGGCACCCTGTACTTATTCTAAATTACTATGGTGGATGAACTTAGATCCCGTTTCGGTCCGACTATTGCAGCACATAGTTACCCATTCATATGGAGCTAATAAATCCATTTAACATCGTTTCAAAAATTCGAGATCGTAAGTAGGTAAATGTTTTTACTTCGCTAACTAAAGTCTAACCGATTTTAGATATCGCTTTTAAAAGGCATCATTTCGTGTTTTTAAATTTAAGAGAATGATCTGTGGTTTAAGTTGAGAAGTGAATGTATGGCGTTCTCGCCTTGGTCTTTTGGGGGGCTCCCTTATCTATTGTAAATTATCAACCTTAAACTCTGTCAGATAAGTATTGCGTTTCACCTTCTCCCTTTGGCGAAAAAAGAAATGACCTAGGCTTAATGACGAGGTAGTTTATTAGCTGCATATTACTGCTCATATCAGGTGGTTAAAGTACAAAGTGAAAAAATGCCTTAAGACTGATCTCAATCGATGTCTTCTTCAAATGGATATAAAATATTAGGGTTTAAACCATACCTATCAATGAAATTCTTTCGAGTGAACATCTTAATTTCTTTTAATTCTGAAGGAGTTGGAAATGAAGAAACTTTATATACAGGAATGTGTTCAATATTAATTAACTGCCCTAAATCTGTGGTTATTAAGATATCAAACCCATTTTTTCTGAAAAGTGAATCTATATCGGAAAAATCCATTACATAAATATTTAGCTTGTTTCCGAAATGATATTTTAATACCTCACGAATATAATCTTTCTCTACATATGAACGACAAATTAATGCAGTCTCTATAACCATTTGGTTTTGTTTTCTTAAAATTGAAGCTTGGACCAACATGAATATTTCTAATATTTCTATATTTTCAAAAGAAATAGTAAATTCATCTGATATATATTGTGCTATTTCTTCAATAATCCCGAATAACAGATTATTTTCAAAATAAGGAACGAATTGTAAAATATTATTTATTCTCGTATCCGTTATTAACTGAAAGTCAAACGATATCCCACGAAGAGTTTGCGCAAATTCGTACATGAAAATATCATCCTGAGAAACATCCAACCCAATTTTCTTTGATAAATTACTTAAAAATTGACTTAAAGGCTTACCGCTATCCGAAATAAGTTTGGAACGAATGTAACGAAGCTCTTGGGTACGATTTAAAGACATTTCTTCGCTCATTAGATATAAGGAAAAAAATAAAATTTCCCGAATCTGTTTCTCCCTATTTGGACATTTCACCATGAATTTGAATAGTTTCTTAGATATTTCAAATGCTTTGGAAGTTTCATTTTCATCTATAACCACTTTTGGGAATGTCACAAAACAATTATGAGTTATTCGAATGTTAGAGATATGAAGGATTATCGCTAGTCTTTGTATGGCACCCATATGTAAAGAAGTTGTATGTTCCTTCAATAGCTCCAGTAGAGTGTCTTGAAAATCTTTTAGATTAAATGATGTAATGAAATCATTTAAATTGCCAGACATATACTCTACATACTGCATGATGAATCGCCTTACCTTTTTTTCATCCCCAACAATTTTAAACGGACTATTCGATAATTGAACTTCGGCATTTTTTAATACTTCTTCTATTTTCTCTAACTGTCGATATACTGTGGAGCGACTAATATGTACTTTTTGAGTAATATATTTTATCGTTACTCCATCGTTAAAAAGAATTAATTCCAAGGTTTGAAAATAGGTATTTTCACTTTTAAGATGAAACCAAAGTTCTTCCAAGGTGCCGTTTTTAGGTTTCAATAATCTTACGCCCTGAACTTCATTCTTTTCAATATTCCATTCAGGTGGAAGATTTGAACTCATATGTAATATATCACGCCATAATGTGCTTTTCGAATAACCTGTTTTTTTTGATAGTTCTGTTAAACTGCACCAATTATCTTCATAAAATAAATGATACAGCAGTTTTGAATAACGATCATTAAATCGATTCATACAATCACCTTTAACTTTATTGATTTTCATATCTTCTTATTGAAACTATTAATACCCATGATTGAGTATTAATACCTAACACTCATAACCTTCACACACTTTTTTTAAAGGTAACAGAAAATACATAATACTTACTACCCAAATTTACCATAATTTTATTTCAGAGTCGTTTCAAATGCGGTACGGGGAAATCAATTTTTGAAACTTATTTTTGATGTAAAAGCATGACCATCGAATACTCTCAACATGCTATGTATAGTTGTAGGAATTAAAAAGATAAATTTAGTTAGCAATAAATCCTAAATTAGCAATGAAGCATTTCATTTTAGAAATAATTACTTTTGCATTATCAATCGTTAAGCAATAATGGATTTCTTTACAGCATTCATTTGTTTTTGACAAAAAAAAACACCTCATTCTTTTATAAAGGATTTGAAGAGAATACACCTTAAAAGAATGCAGTGCCTACTAAAATCGGTAAAATGATTTAGTTGAAAATTTACAGAAGTCATCTATTGAGGAGGAAGAACAAATTATTCATAGGTTTAATACGATCCCCAACAAGATTCAATAGAATATCGAAAGATTAATTGTCTTTTTATGACCCTATAGTTGATGTGATAAGACCGAGCATAGGAATATGTCTAATTAACACGGTGAATAGATATTAAACAAAGGAAAGAAAAAGACTGGGGTGAATTTCTCGACAGCCAGACCTACCTCCAGGGTGGTGATTAATATGCCATTTTATTCAATAACAAGGAAAAAACACAACCCTCACTCATCAATTTTCATAATGGGACCACTTCTGTGGATTCTCTACATAGGCAATGTTAGTCTTTATCAAATGAGATATATGTGCTAATTCGAATTTCTCATGCTTACCATCAAAGGAAAGAAGCTCGACTTTTAAATCATTTCTATAGATGTAAATAATTTTATATTCTCTTGATTTATAAATCACTTTATCACCAATCTTCATAAGCACACTCATTTCTAATGTATATTTAAAAAGGCTTCCAAAAATGAAATCATTTTTCAGAAGGAAAAGATGATCAGGCGATATTTATTCAGAATCTTCCTTATTGCAAATGATGGTATGCAGCTCTATCGCTTTTATATTTTCAACCAGTCTTTTTCTTGTAAGCTCCATCTCTCTGAAATTCAAACCATTTCTTTTATTGGATAAACATACTAGATTATCGATATCCTGATAAATCTGTTTAAATGTAATTCTCATATTTGGGTTTGTCCTCCTTTTCATTGTAAGGAAGGTTAATTACTTTTAAAGCGGGCATTATTTTTTCTGCTCAATGTAACTGCATGAAACTGTTCCTTTAATGATTTAACCCGTATCATACGACGAAGAATCATCGGGCTATTTTGGACGGTTCAAGTACTTCCTTTACAATTTCCACGACCCGCTCTTGATCTTCAAATGTCATGCCGGAACCGGACGGCAAACATAAACCTTGTTCAAATAACATACTTGAAATGCCTTTATCGCCGCTTTCTGTAAAAAATGCTGCATCCTTAAAGACAGGCTGTAAATGTAATGGTTTCCATACTGGTCTTGACTCAATATTTCCTGCTTCTAACGCTTTAATCACGTCTCTGTTTCGTACTCCAGTGATTTTGTCGTCTATTGTTAAAGCCGTAAGCCAGCGATTCCCCAGCGTATCTTTTAACTCAGGCATAAAGGTAATGCCAGGTATGTTTCCCAACGATTTTTTATACCGATCAAAAATTTCTCTCCGAACTTTTACACGCTCATCCAATACTTCTAATTGGGCACGACCGATTCCAGCTAGAATATTGCTTAAACGATAGTTATATCCAATCGAACTATGCTGATAGTGAAGCGCTGGATCACGTGCTTGTGTAGATAGAAAGAGAGCCTTATGTAAAAATTCCTCGTTATTTGAAACCAGCATGCCCCCACCTGAAGTTGTTATGATTTTATTTCCATTAAACGAATAAATCCCTATATCACCAAACGCTCCTGTTTGCTTCCCCTTGTATGTACCACCAAGGGATTCTGCCGCATCCTCTATTAAAGCAACCTTATATTTCCCGCAAATGCTCTTGATCTCATCTACCTTTGCACTCTGTCCAAATAGATGGACCAAAATGACAGCTTTTGGAATTTCCCGCTTTTTTCTAGCGTATTCCAAAGCCAGTTCCAATGCCTTAGGTGACATATTCCATGTATCAGGTTCGGAATCTATAAAAACAGGCTTCGCCCCTTGATAGATGATAGGATTTGCACTGGCTATAAAAGTTAATGAAGAACAAAATACAGTATCACCATTGGTGACTCCCAATACTTGCAATGCCAAATGAATGGCCGCAGTTCCTGAACTTACTGCCAATGCCCCATTAGTGCCTGCATATTTGGCAAATTCTTCTTCCAAAGCTTTTACGTTCGGTCCTAGTGGCGCTATCCAATTTGTCTCGAACGCTTGGCTAATGTACATTTGTTCATTCCCACTCATATGAGGAGGCGAAAGATACAATCTTTTATTCTCCATCCCACAACACTCCTTATTTTATTATCCTGGCTGGGGACCCCACAGCCGTAGATGCGTTAGGAATGTCTTTAATAACGGTTGACCCGGCCCCAACCTTACACCATTCCCCTATCGTTATGCTTGGTATGACCGTAGATCCAGCTCCTATCAAGGTACCAGTTCCAACCTTGACAGCTCCTGTCAGGGTTGCACTTGGTGCTATATGGATAAAGTCATCAAGATGGGTATCATGCTCAATGACTGACGACGTGTTAACAATTACGTGATTCCCCACGCTTGCGCCAGCGTTCAAGACGACATTAGGCATAATGACCGTTCCTTTACCTATCGAGACATTTTTACCCACTATAGCAGTGGGGTGAATGACTGTCCCATAATCCATTACATCTAGATTCAGCTCGTTTACGATTTTTAATCTTAAATCGTTCCTGCCTATCGCAATAATTACCTTACATTCAAAATGAATAAACAAGCTTCTATAGCTTAAGATGGGGCCAAAATATACATTTCCCTTTCTTTTCAGCACTTCGTATTGATCATCTAAAATAGCCATGAGCCGATATTCACCCATTGCTTCAACAATATCTTGAACAACTTTTGAGTGCCCTCCTGCACCGATAATAACGATTTTCTTCAATTCAAATCACTTCTCACATCATCAAATTTGGAGTTTCTTTAAGATAGATATCTACAGAACCTGGAGATTTTCTAGCTGTTTCCTCCAGGTTCAATTTAACTTGTGTTTTGGTAAATCATCAATCAATATCATTCATCCTATTATCCAACAAATTTTTGGGTTGTTACATGTCCTTCTTGGGTAATGGCTTCTTGTTTACATACCTTAATCAAGGTAAGGTATACGATCTTCATATCCAATAAAAAGGATTGATTTTCTACGTACCAGACATCAAGCTCAAATTTTTTCTCCCACGAGATTGCATTACGTCCATTAACTTGTGCCCAACCCGTCATTCCTGGACGGACATCATGCCTCCTTGCTTGTTCGGAATTATATAATGGGAGATATTCCATTAATAATGGCCGTGGGCCTACAAAACTAACATCGCCTTTCATGACATTAAATAATTGAGGTAATTCATCTAAACTTAATTTTCTAAGTAATTTCCCAAAACCGGTTAATCTCTTCTCATCAGGAACCAAATCCCCTTTTTCATCTTTTTCATCTGTCATCGTTCTGAACTTATACAAATAAAATGGTTTGCCATCAAGGCCTGGGCGCTCCTGCTTAAAAATGACAGGTGAACCTAATTTCAAACGGATGAGGATGACGATAAGCAGCATAAGAAGTGAACTGGATATGAGTGCCAAACAAGATATCAATAATTCAAAAGCCCGTTTCATTTTTTCCTCCCAAATCATCATTGTGTATCGTTATCAAGTAAACGAAGGAATTCTTCAGATAGCTTTACAGAATTCTTAGTAATTAATTGGAAAATTCATCGCATCTATTATTCTTATTTCTCTTTAACACTTTCAAGAAAGTGAATACATTCCCAATTTCATTCATTGAAAAACGCATTAAATATCGAGTTTGCTTGTATGTGTAACACTTGCTTTACCTTTTCTGGTGATTGCTATCATCACCCGGATATGAAGCATTGTCACGCTATGGGAATTTTGTTATTCTTCCTGTAATTCGCCAAATTCAACATTCTATCTTTTAACGTTTCTTCGCTCAAGACATCATATGTCGTGATAATATCTTTTATTGCATTCCAATTTACTTCTCTTGGTTTTCCAATATGGATTTTCGGATAGATCTGATTTAAGTAAACTTCATCTTCCCCAAGTAATTCTTCGTATAATTTTTCACCTGGCCGAATTCCAGTATAGGTTATCCCAATGTCTTCAACGTTGTAGCCTGACAGTTGGATAAGCTTTTTAGCGAAATCGACAATTTTGACAGGTTCACCCATATCAAGTACGAATACCTCTCCGCCTTTGGCTAGAGCTCCTGCCTGAATGACTAATCTTGAAGCTTCCGTAATCGTCATGAAATAGCGAATCATATCCGGATGAGTGACTGTCAAAGGTCCTCCTTTTTTTATTTGTTTTTTAAAAAGTGGGATGACGCTGCCATTACTGCCAAGGACATTCCCAAATCTGACCGTTACAAATTTAGTATGACTCGACAAACTCTTATACTGGATCATCATCTCGGCTAAACATTTAGAAGCACCCATTATACTTGTCGGATTTACGGCTTTATCTGACGATACCATGACAAAAATATTCACCATGCCAGCCTCCGATGCCTCCGCAACATTCATCGTGCCAATCATGTTATTTTTCACCGCTTCTTTAGGGTTTGACTCCATAAGTGGTACATGTTTATGAGCGGCTGCATGATAGACGATATTAGGACGATGATAGTCGATTACTTGAAACATCCTCCTGCGGTCCTGAATGTCTGCAATTTCGGTCACGATCTCAATTGTATCTGCATAAGCCTCCCGCAATTCCAACTCGATCGCATAAATGCTGTTTTCACCATGCCCAAGCAATACAATTTTAGCTGGATTATACTTCATGATTTGACGACAGATTTCTGATCCAATTGAACCGCCCGCACCTGTTACTAAAATAGTGCCATCCATAATCTGTTCTGAAATCCCTTTATCATCAAGTTGTACGGGTAATCGCCCCAATAAGTCTTCCATCTGGATATCTTGCAATTCATTAATTGGAACCTTGCCTTGAACAATCGCTTCTAGGCTAGGGACAATTTGAGTCTTTTTGCAAGTTTTGGTGCATTCCGAAAAAATAGCATTGATTTCCTCTCTTTTCAAAGAAGGAATCGCAATCACGATATGTTCGATCTTGTATTGCTCAACCACTTGAGAAATATGTTTTGTTGCTGCTACCACTGGTATGTTGAAGATTTATAAACTTAGCTTCGTTTTATCATCATCAACAAATGCAACTGGGACTAATTCTATCTTGCTGGATTTTAACAACTGACTCGTTATCATCGTCCCGGCAGACCCTGCTCCAACGATCAACGTTCTTTTTTTATTAGTTGATTGCTTAATGTATCGTTCAAAATAGATCCTCCATGCAAAACGTGAGCCCCCAATCATGGCCATATATAGAATCCATGTAATGAATAGTTCTCTTATATATAGAAAATGGGTAAAGTATAGCTGAAAGACGGTAGTAATGGTAATAGAAAAGGCCGTCACTTTAAATACATTGAACATTTCCCTGATACTGGCGTATTCCCAAGCCTTTTTATACTGTTTCAAATAAGCAGTAAAGAAATAATGACAAATAAGCAAAAAAAACGTAATCGTCAGTGTAAATACCGGAAGTCCATCAAATGGATGTAATAACCAGTAACTTAAAAATACAGCTGTCACAACAATCATAGCGTCCAGTACGACTAATGTGAAAAGCCGGTTATAATATGTCAAATCTACTTCTCCCCATATTAATATTTTTAGTCAAACAAGAGTTCCTTAACTTTCAACCCGTACAAAACATTCTCGGCATTTTCATTAAAGGCGTCGACTATTTCTTGTCCGAAGTTCTTTTCAATCAACTTATGTGCTTCCCTTATCTGAAAACCTCTGTTTCCAACATTATGAGCATCTGAAGCAATAAAATGAGTAAGACCTGATTGAACTAAACGTTTGGAAAACCTTTTTGTTCTCCATCCGAATTTACCCGTGATGCTTCCTGCTGTTATTTGTGAATACGCCCCCTTCCAAATTAGTTCTTTTAGAAGTTGCGGATTTTTTATTATTTCCAAATTCCGCTCTGGATGAGCAATGATCGGTGTCATCCTTTTCATTTGCAGATCATAAATTAATCGTTCCGTATACCTTGGCACATGGTTTGAAGGTAGTTCGAGAAGGATGTACTGCGAACCATTCAAGCCCATGATTTCATTATTATCATAATCATCTGAAAGTTCATCGGATATCCTTATTTCCTGTCCAGGCCATACTTTTAGCGGGATATCCAGATCATCTAGCACTTGGTTTAATTTTGCAGTTTCATTCAAGACTTTTTCCTTATCATTTTCATATATCCCCTTATTATAATGAGGGGTTGCTATGATGTTTGAAATTCCTTGATCTATAGCTTTTCTCGCCATTTCTATACTTTCCTGGATATCTCCAGCTCCATCATCCATCTTCGGTAAAATATGACTATGAATATCAATCATTGTTATCCCCTCTTCAGCCTAACTACGAATGCAAAAAAAAATTCATACAACTTCCAAACTACTTATTTTCATTTACCGTAGTAGTAATATTCGTCAGGATGCTTTTGTTTTTTCTTATTTAGGATTGCGCCCAAAAGCTTTGCATTTGCCTTTTCAAGTAATTCTTTCGCTCTTTTTGCTTGCTGTATTTCAGTGCTTCCACTGCTGACCACCAAAACAACGCCGTCTGTCATATTCGCTAGTACTTGAGCATCTGTAACTGCATTAACAGGCGGTGTGTCCAGAATTACTAAATCATAATTCAACTTTGCTTCATCCAATACTGCCACCATTCCGTTTGACCCAAGCAACTCCGATGGATTTGGAGGGATGGGTCCACTAGTCAACACATCTAAATTGGGATAAATGGTAGGTTGTACAGCATCAAGTAATTGATTTTGCTTTGATATGATATTCGTTAACCCCATGTAGTTCTCCATATTAAAGTTAGTATGAACACTCGGCTTTCTCAAATCTGCATCTATGATGAGAATGCGTTTCCCTTGCTGTGCAAAAACTGCTGCAACATTGATTGAAGTGGTTGATTTTCCTTCACCTGCATTTGCAGAGGTGAAAATCATCGACCTTATGTCTTTTTCCACAGCGGAAAATTGAAGATTCGTTCGAATCGTCCTATATTGCTCCACAACCGGTGACTTCGATTTCCACATAGAAATACTGCTTCTTTTTTTTATCTCCGTCATTTTATGTCGTTCATTGCGTGTCAAGCTTTTCACCTCTTGAGGTTGTGATTACAGATTTATAGTTTCCGTTTTTTTTTATTTTCCATTAAATTTACGATGCCTAGCATCGGGATCTTTAAATGCTCTTCAATATCAGACTCAACCTTGATTGTTTTGTCAAAAAATTCGATCATGAATGTAAGAACTAAACTTATGATCACCCCTGCAAAACATGCAATGATCGTATTCGAGATCGGATTCGGTTTTATAGGTGATGAATTATCTCCTATAGTTGCTTTGGATAATACATTGACATTGTCCACATTCATAAGCGCTTTTATTTCATCTTGGAATATGTCTGTTATTGCACTGGCGACACTAACGGCAAATTTTGGGTCATCACCCTCAACTTTAATGGTAAATATTTGTGAATTCCCATTACTGACGATTTTGATTTGTTCCGATAATGCAGAATTTGAAATTTTAAGATTCAGTCGTTCTTTGACTTTTTCTAACATCATTGGACTTTTGATGATCTCGCTGTACGTTTCGATCAATTGAATATTGGTTTGAATCTCACCTACATTGTAAAGTTCTGACTTTTCTTTGGATTGATTGACTAAGATTTGTGTAGAAGCTTGATAAACAGGTGAAAGAATAAAAAAGCTAACGATTCCCGTCATTGCCGTTATAAGCGTTGTGATGATAATAATGAGCCCGATGCGTTTTTTTACCATTTGAAAAAGATCTTTTATATTGAGTGTCTCCCTCATTCAATCAAATCCAATCCATCTAAAATACTTTCCGTTTATCCTTTTCTTTTTTCTGTTTCCTATAATTTTGCGACCTTAACAGAAAGCAGTCCATTTTCCTCCATCACATTTTTGGAATCGAATATTAATGAAGCATTATCATGGACACTTTTCCAGTCAAAACAATTGTGTGGTGTCCCAATGACAACTAAATCGGCTTTTTGAAGAATATCAGCATCATATTTTTCCACCGGTAGAATCAGTTCATTGATTTTTATTTCTTTTGCATAGGGTTCGATGACGGTTAGATTCTGGACCTTGTTTTGTAATCGTTCAAGTAAGCGGACGACCGGGCTTTCCCTTAAATCGCCAATATCACTTTTGTAAGTTGCCCCCAAAACCACAACATGTGAGTGTTTCATGAGCTTGTCATTGGCTGCAAGCAGTTCAAGTATGCGCGTATAAGAATAGTGAACCATTCCGTCATTAATATCCCCAGCCAATTCAATCATTTTTGTCCGATGACCGTGTTCTTTTGCTTTATAGAGCAAGTAGTATGGATCGACCGGTATGCAATGCCCCCCGACACCAATGCCTGGGGTGAATTTCATGAACCCGTATGGTTTTGAGGAAGCCGCATTGATCGTTTCCCATATATCAATTTCCAGTTCATTGCATAGAACCGTCATTTCATTGACCAAAGCCATGTTAATCCATCGGAAAGTGTTCTCAAAGATTTTGCTTAATTCTGCAACACGGATCCCATTAACACGTTGGGCTGTCGGTCCGATAAACTTGCACGCTAGATCTGTACAGGTTTCCGTCATCCCCCCGACAATCTTTGGCGTGTTGCTTAAATTAAACCTTTTATTTCCTGGATCTATTCTTTCCGGGGAATAAGCTACAAAAAGGTTCTCCCCGATCACATACCCCCTTTCCGTTAATGGTGTACAGATATATTCTTCTGTCGTTCCTGGATATGTTGTACTTTCCAAAATAACCATTGTACCTTCATTCACATGTTCAGCCACAATCTTTCCTACATCCCTCACATACGAGATATCAGGTTCCTTCAACTTATTAACTGGGGTAGGAACACAAATCAAAAGGACATGCATCTCTCCAAGCTGCTTCATATCCGTCGTCGCTGTAAATCGCTTTTTGTTAATCAATTCGGTAAGCTCGACATTATCTACATCATTGATATAATTGATTCCGCGCTTTAAACTTTCGACCTTTGTTACTGAAACATCGAATCCGGTCACCTTATAACCTATAGATGCATAATGACAAGCTGTTGGGAGTCCAACATACCCCAATCCAATCACTCCGACTTTAGCCGTCTTGTTCTTTAATTCTCTTTGCAGAGCAGATTGCAGCGAGTATTGAACTCTTTTTTGAGTTATCGCTGTTATCATGATTCAACTCCTCCATTCCACTTATAAAAAAACATAACGGTATTTAAAACTAACAAGCCCAATTGTAAATTCACCGGAACATACCAATACACAAAATAAACTAGCAATCTTCCAATACTATTGATCTAAGTCAGCAAAACCAAGAAATTTATATTTATGGCCGATTCATTTACTGGAATTTGAACATCCGCTTTGTTTGTTCCATTATTTTTCGTTAGCATTAATAAATTAACATAATTACTTTTGATGCCAGTTCCAGATTTCGAATGAATCGTTCTGTTTTTGAATCACCTACCCTGTATAACCTTAATATTCATGTTTTTTCGCATGATAAAAAAACCTGCATCAAGATCAGGGTTACGCTTTAGGGATAAGTGTAATCCTGTCTTTTGCGCATTTTACCGCATTTATATAGTTAACTTGGATCAGGACTTACACAGTACACTTCTACATTAAAAATGGATTCGCCAGTTCAAAAAATATTAACGGCAGCCAGCAAAAAACGATAAAAAAAGTTTCCACACTATTCTTCTTTTTATGTTTAAGAAATACAAAAATCCCCCGATTGAATTGGCCTTTATCATGGTGCCGTCACTCGGGGGAATTCATTTAGCCAAGTATTCAAGAACACATCCTACTTTTTAGGAGCTTCCGCTGTCATGTCTGTCACTTTGTCAATTATCCATTCCTGCTTTTCTTTTGTGTCGGTATTTTCATACTGCACCTTGAACGGTCCCTTACCTTCTATCACATAGTATCCATTTCCTTTAACACTTTTGCCAGGTGACAGTTGTGTCCCCAAATTATCTCCCGGATAGATTCTAAGTTTTTTATTTTCTTGATTCCATACCGACATTTCAAAAACGTCTACAAATCTTTCTTCTGCCGTTTTATTAGTTGCTTTCAGTTGTAACTGTAAAACTTTTTTCCCTTTTTGATCTGGATGTTCAAGCTTTAAAGCCTTTTCAATCCGAATGCTTACGCCAGATACGGTTTTCTCTTGTCCAGTTTCTTTTTTATCCGTTTCGTCCTTAGTGGAAGTATTCGTTTGCTTTTGCATTTCTTTCTGTTTATCCTGGTCTTCCTTTTCTCCAGAAATACAGCCTGTCAAAAATATGGTTAAAGTTAATAAACAGATCCAAATACTTCTGAATCTTCTCTTCAATATCATGATTCCACCCCTTTAAAAAATATAAATCTTCTTAAAGAGAGATTCTTCAGTATCTCATTCATAAAATGGATCTTCATTTCCTTGAAACGAAAAAATACTCAACCACTTTAAGAAGCGTTTTCAAACATGTAAGAAGGGGCCACTTCCTATAGGAGAGGCCTTCTCACATCATTATTACATTGATTATTTGACAATTGTTTTTGCTATATCTCCTCCAACTACTAGAGTTCCATTGTCAACTTCAATGACATCTCCTGCTTGCAATCTTCGAGTAACCCCATGTTCATCCACAATAAACCGGCTGTAAATTTGGTAACTTCCATCCGTATTAATGACTCCTGATCCCGTTTGAGTAAGGGAAACCGTTCTCTGTGCTATTCCATTCACTAGCAAACGGAGACTCATAGTTCCCTCCGGTGCTTTGCCCGTAACATAATCTGCATTAGGTGCCACAGGATTCACCTGCAGTTTCTCCGCTTCCTTGATTACTGTAGTATGAGCTTGTAAGTTCGATGGAGTCCGCATTCCGTAGTCAACCGTTACGATATCGCCCGGTTGTAAGGTTATATTATTTCCATTCTCGTCCACCCCTACGTACCTGCTGTATATACTGAATGTTCCAACTTCATTTACAGGTGCCGTACGCAGTGCTACACCATTTACCAGTAAGCGTACGATCGTTGCCCCTTCAGGTGCAGTTCCCGTTATAGTTTGTGCATCTTTGTACACCGTATCAATCTTTACAGGTTCACTTGGCATAAACTGTATTACCCTAGCAGATGAACTTTCGCTGACATTCCCTGCCGTGTCTGTAAGGGTGACCGTTATTACCGTATTGACAGGTTGGTTTGGAATCGCAACCTTGAATTTCCCGTCTGGACCTACAACTCCAGTATATTTATTGGAATTAATGGTGACAGTCACATTTGCTTCAGGTTCACCGCTTCCTGTTACTTCTTTACTGTTTGTTGTAACTTCATTTAGTTTCGGTGCATTTGGAGCCGTTATATCTTTATCCAATAGATCTTGCGCTTTGTTCAATAAGTCTTGCAGACGGTCTTTTTCTGCACCCTCAGGAAGCTTATCGACCGCTTCTTGGGCTTCGTCAATCGCCCCTTGATCCGTCGTTCCTTCCAATGTATCGAACTTATCGTCCGTGAACAGATCTTCCACTTTGTTCTTCGCATCGGCTAGGTCTTTTTCTGCTTGTTCTTTTTTGTTCAATAGATCTTGGGCTTTATTCAGTAAATCTTCCAGGCGCTCTTTTTCAGGGCCGGCTGGTAATTTGCTGACCGCGTCTTTTGCTTTATCAATCGCTCCTTGATCGGTACTTCCTTCCAATGTATCGAACTTATCGTCCGTGAACAGATCTTCCACTTTGTTCTTCGCATCGGCTAGGTCTTTTTCTGCTTGTTCTTTTTTGTTCAATAGATCTTTCGCTTTGTTCAATAAGTCTTGCAGACGGTCTTTTTCTGCACCCTCAGGAAGTTATCGACCGCTTCTTGGGCTTCGTCAATCGCCCCTTGATCCGTCGTTCCTTCCAATGTATCGAACTTATCGTCCGTGAACAGATCTTCCACTTTGTTCTTCGCATCGTTCAGGTCCTTTTCTGCTTGTTCTTTCTTATTCAATAAATCTTGGGCTTTATTCAGTAAATCTTCCAGACGCTCTTTTTCAGGGCCGGCTGGTAATTTGTTGACCGCATCTTTTGCTTTATCAATCGCTCCTTGATCGGTACTTCCTTTCAATGTGTCGAACTTGTCATCCGTGAACAGATCTTCCACTTTGTTCTTCGCATCGTTCAAGTCTTTTTCTGCTTGTTCTTTCTTGTTCAATAGATCTTGGGCTTTGTTCAGTAAATCTTCCAGACGCTCTTTTTCAGGGCCGGCTGGTAATTTGTTGACCGCATCTTTTGCTTTATCAATCGCTCCTTGATCGGTACTTCCTTTCAATGTGTCGAACTTGTCATCCGTGAACAGATCTTCCACTTTGTTCTTCGCATCGTTCAAGTCTTTTTCTGCTTGTTCTTTCTTGTTCAATAGATCTTGGGCTTTGTTCAGTAAATCTTCCAGACGCTCTTTTTCAGGGCCGGCTGGTAATTTGTTGACCGCATCTTTTGCTTTATCAATCGCTCCTTGATCGGTATTTCCCTTCAATGTGTCGAACTTGTCATCCGTGAATAGATCTTCCACTTTGTTCTTCGCATCTGCTAGGTCTTTTTCTGCTTGCCCGCCATCATTTTTTCCTAATTCAATCTTTTTTGTTTTAGTAAATTCAATAATGAAATTCTCTGGATTACTACTACTAATTGATTGAGCTACGTTATAACGATACATAGCTTTCCAAGTAAGATTGCCACCGGATTTGCCAACATAGCTATTTGTAGGATCGCCTGTCGCACTTGTCCAAAACTTTGCCATACTTGTATCCATACTCATCGTTAGGGAGGTACTTAAATTATTTATCGCCTGTTTCTTAATTGAGGACAATACAACATTCTTTGGGTTGTTAAAATCAATTGTGGATAGTTTATTTTCCACTTCCAAAGCGTGACCGTCTTCTGTAGTGACATGGAGATTAGCTTGATTATTGATCTGTGCTGGTCCATAAAGCGAGATCATTGGGTATGAATCCGTACCAGATCTATTCATCTGTACATCTGCACCGGCATCCACGTTAAATGACTTAAACTTTCCAGAGCTTGTAACTCCTTTTTTTCCATCGATCTCTACCTTTGCATTAGCTCCAATGGAAAAATCTCCATCGCCGCCTGTTGCATAAAATATTCCATACCCACTCTTATTTGTAAAAATTTTCACATTCGCATTTGGTGCGATCTTAAATTGAGGTTCTTTTGAAATCGACCAAATAAGAGCATGGCCACTATTATGGCTAATATGAGTTTCACCATCAAATTCTAAACTTCCAGTTTCTGCCATCTCGTGGGTTATTGATGAGCCTGGTACTGCATTATCCTGAATATAAATGTCGTTTACTCCTTTGAAAATTGCGTTCCCGTTACGGTTCCAGATAAATTGAGGTCCATTGTAATTTACATTTTCGTATATTTGCTCTACATTTTTTGTTACATCATGTATTGTAATGAAACCATAATAGTTCTTTCCATAAATATACAGGTTCTTTACATGGACACTGCTTAATATATTTCCGTTGGCATAGATACCACCTGATGCTCCTGTCGCTCCTGTCTCCGTTACTGTATGGTAATTTCCATCAATCACAATTTTTGATTTTGCCGGGTGAATTTTAATCGCTCCGCTTATGTCTATATCTCTCCCTAGATGAATCGTCGTTATTCCGTTATCTGCCTCTAAAGCAACCTTTAGCTCCTGAAAATTGTTAACGACCGTTTCGTTTGCCATCATTTTTGAAACTGCTTTCCCTGGTGATTGTGTTTCAGTTGTTTGTGTACGCGCTTCTTGAGTTTTTACCTCGGATGTTTGTGCATTCGAACTATCCTTATTCTTTGGTGTGGATAGTTCTTCGGCAAATCCTGCACTTGGCATTAATAGAGAACTTGCTAAAAGAAAGGATGTTGTCATAACGTTAATAGGTTTTAACATTTTACTTTTCTTCATAAATGAAACGCTCCCCTAAATATTAATTTTACTTACAAGATTAATAATACTTTTTTTCGACAAGTACCTCGTTCCAATAATGATTCATAAAAAATCATTTTAGGAACCACATTAGGGCATTAAACGTCAATTTTAATGTGATTATTTTCATTTATGGTTATGGGTTTAAACGATCCTGCAGTTTATAAAAGCATATCTTCTTATCAAATCCAGCGTTTAAATAACATAAAATCCAAAGTTTCTTTTATGGGTTACAATCCTTATGGTTACATAACTAAAAATGTGATAAGAGAAACCATTGGTTCCCTCTTATCACATTTTCCATTGAAAGGATTTATCCTATTTGGTTATTATTTTCATTCCCTGAAGAGTTTCTTCTATCTTATCTTGTAGCACATTTTCATAACGTTCCGTCGGCATTACATGAACATATATCACCCAGCGCATAAGTGGCGACTCGGTACGCGTCCATAGACCTTCCCCCCGTAATCCTCTTACATACCACATTTACTTTTATTCACCCTTTTTTTCTATGGGCACTTTTAAGAAAGGATAGTGAAGTTATTAAAATGAGGGTGATTTTCAGCGTATTTATTTCTTGTTCATTTAATAAAAGATACATTAAAAATAAGACTAAAAAGGCTTGAATAAAATAGATCCTATATTTGAATAGGGTGGACCAAGTTTGTGACACCCATAGTAATAAAAAGTTAAAATGCTTCGACATCAAATTCTCCTTTATCATGATGTTGATATTATCTAGATTTATATTCTGGCATCATTATATACAAATAGATAAGTGTCGGTATTTCATAAAGTAAAATCATTCGTTCAGAAAAGAAATGCAGTACATTTTTCATGAATGGAACTTTGCACTGTTTGATTTTTCATTGGATTTTGAAAATGTTGGTACAGATCAGAGAGCGACTGATTTTAATTCGGAAAAACTAAGTTTGGATGAAATGGTATAGGGATAAAAAGGATGAGTGGGGCATCGCAAATAAAATCGAATAGATTCTGGTGGACAGATCTCCTAATATTCAATCCACATGAACTTTTTATTTCTTAAAGGGTTAAAAAAGTCATTCATAAAAAACAGCCTGCCCCCTAGGAACTAGGGAACAGGCAGCCTGAGTGTTTATCCAAGGCACAATGTTTTGGAACCGCTCAGAGAATGGGTCTTCATTTACAATGGGGTTTTAGGGAAGTTTCCTCACTACTACTTTATTTTATAATATTTACAAAATCATATCGTTTCAAAAATGAAATGATATAAACCTATTTTTTATTGTGTCTCCCGTAAGAAATCATCAAGCCGGTAAAAAAGGCTCGAAACGGAGTGTCATGAACAAAAACAATAACTTTATATCTTGAATCGGTAAATGCTATTCATCTGCCTCATTGGACAGATTTGTTCAACGATTAGCTTTACAAACTAATATAGTCGGAAAAATTTGTGGAACTGAATATTTTTAATCGATTAAACGATAAATAAAAATAGATTGTAGAGAGATTGACGCTTTCCCTACAATCCAGAACAAGCTAACGCGCTTCTTTATGCATACTTCTTATTTTCTTCGTCTTTAAAAAAGCTCTTCATCGCATGGAAAACGTCTGCCTTTTGCTTAAGAATATAGTACCTGAATTTTTCATTATCGATGTTCTTATACGCTGTCATCAATGTCGAATGACGATTGTATTGATTGACTTCCCCATATCCGAACATATTGGAAACCTTCATGAGTTCTTCAACAAGCTTAACGCATCGGACGTTATCTGATGTAAGGTTATCACCATCGGAAAAGTGAAACGGATAGATATTAAACTTCACGGGGTCATATTTATGATCAATAAGTTCTAATGCTTTTCTGTATACGGACGAACAAATCGTACCGCCGCTTTCCCCTTTTGAAAAGAAATCCTCCTCCGGAACAACTTTCGCTTCGGTATGATGGGCAATGAACTCGATTTCCACCGTTTCATATTTTGTCCGCAAGAAACGGTTCATCCAAAAGAAGAAGCTTCGAGCCATATATTTTTCCCATAACCCCATACTTCCGGAAGTATCCATCATTGCCAGTACAACTGCTTTGGAATCAGGTTTCTGAATCTCATTCCAGGTTTTGAATTTAAAGTCTTCCTTATAAATTGGATGAAAACCTGGGTCCCCCCTTAATGCGTTCCGTTTGAAAGCCGATATCATCGTTTTCTTTTTATCGATATTTCCCATTAAGCCTGTCTTGCGGATATCGTTGAATTCGATGTGTTCAAGCGTGTGCTCCGCGTGTTCTTTCTTCTGAAGATTAGGGAGTTCCAATTGGCTGAACAGGGCTTCCTCCAATTCCATCATCGACACTTCGGCTTCATAATAATCCTCGCCGGCCTTGTCACCTGCACCTTGGCCCTTACCGGCTCCGGCATCGGATGGTGAGCCATCCCTTGCGACCACATCCCCCACTTTACTGTCTCCATCGCCTTGCCCTACATGTTTGTTTTTATCATAGTTATAACGAATTTTGTATTCATCCAAGGAGCGAATGGGGATCTTGATAACATCCCGGCCATTGGACATTACGATGCTTTCTTCTGAAATTAGATCAGGCAAATTATTCTTGATCGCTTCCTGCACCTTTTCCTGATGACGTTGTTGATCATCATAGCCTTTCCGATGGAGGGACCAATTTTCCTGTGAGATAACATACTGTTGATTACTCTCTTCCGACATTCTCTTCCCCCCTTAAAAATGTTTGCACGCTTTTCATCATTCCTTCATATAATAAATTAGTGTGGGAATGCCCACATCATTCCGGTTTTCCAATAAAAAATACAGTGCGAAAAAACGGATTAAAAGAAAAGTATTACTCTATCTTATGCAGCGATGCAGGATAATTTACAAAAAAATTCAATAATGGATGTTTGCCTACGAACTAGACAAGTCCTGACATGGGCATTAGCGGCCCTTTAAAGTTTTTTTTTCTAAATGTTACTGCAAAATAAGTATTCCAAGAAAACGAACAGACCTGATGATCATCAGGTCTGTTCGTTTTTTAAGCAGGTTTCATTTGTCGGATTATAGGATAATTTAAAATATCTTTTTGAACTTAGCCACGTAATTGATCTGCAAAACAGAGACTTCCAAGGACATATCATTAAAAAGCAACGAAACACAACAAAAAGGGTGTGTCCCAGTAGTTTTTCTGGACACCCCTTTTACACAGATAGAATGATTCTGGTTGTGATTTTCGTCAATCTTTATCTTCCTCTATTTCATGTTGAACTGTACCTGGGCGTTTATCCCACTCTTTCAATTCTTCATTCGTCCTTTGATTTTCCATCTGCTTTCCAAGTTCTTTCATCTCTTCATAGTCCTTTGCCATCGAGCTATTTTCCGGAACATGTTCTTTTTTCAATTCCTCTTTACTCATTTGCCATCACCTCTACTTATTGATACCCAATATTTCCAAATCCAAAACGTAACATATCTAATGGAAATATGGGGTATAGATAAGTCATTATGAGCAAATGTAAGGAGGTGCAAGAAGTATGCAAACAACTACCCTTTATGTGAAGGAAGCAACGTCAGAAGGCCCGATTTTAAATCTGGAGTCCATACTTTTGAAAACGGAAGGTGTGGAACGTGCAATCATCGATGTTGATGATGGGGAAATTAAAATCGATCATAGCGAAGACAAACTATCACCGAATCAACTTATTACACTTATTGAACAGTATGGCTTGAATGTAACTAAATAGAAATAAAAAGCACCGGGCTCCCCTCCATTCAGAAGGGCCCGGTGCTTTTTTGGTTTATTATTTCTCATTCCTTGTCAAAGCACCCTTTAACACGTTCAAAAGATGCATGATTTCTTTGGGAATTCAGAAGTTGAAGAATTGATTGGATTTCCTCTAATCCACTTTTCAAGCATTCCACCTTCCGCAAAAGGATATAAAACCCCTGCCCGATATGGGGCAGGGGCAAAAAAGTATGGATTACCTATTTAACAAGCTGCCCACATAGCGCAGCAAATCATTGGCTGAAGTCGAATTATATCCGTGCTCGTCGATAAGTCTCGTGATGACCTCGTTCACTTTCTTCAGTTGCCTTTCGTCTGGTGTCTTCGTTGAAGTAGTGATCTTAACGACATCCTTCAAATCCGCGAATAGTTTTTTCTGGATCGCTTCCCGTAAACGATCATGGGAATTATAATCGAATCGCTTACCTTTACGCGCATATGCAGAAATGCGAATCAATATTTCTTCGCGGAATGCTTTTTTTGCATTCTCGGAAATTCCAATTTGCTCTTCTATCGAGCGCATCAATTTTTCATCAGGGTTGATTTCTTCCCCAGTCAATGGATCGCGCAGCCTTGATTTATTGCAGTATGCTTCGACATTATCCAGATAATTATCCATGAGGATCTTCGCCGACTCTTCATATGAATAAACAAATGCCTTTTGCACTTCATTTTTTGCAATGGCATCATATTCTTTACGTGCCAGTGAAATGAAATTCAAATACCTCTCCCGAAGTTCGTTCGTAATGGACGGATGCTGGTCAAGACCTGCTTTTAATGACATAAGTACATCCAATGCATTAATGGATGGATTTTCTTTACGAATGATCGTAGAGGAAATTCGGTTAATCACGTAACGCGGATCGATTCCGCTCATGCCTTCGTCTTGATATTCCTTTTTCAATTCATTGATGTCTGCGGAATTAAATCCTTCGACATTTTCCCCATCATAAAGCCTCATCTTTTTCACTAAATCGATATCGCCCTTTTTAGGATCCTTCAGGCGGGTCATGATGCTGAAGATTGCCGCAACCCTTAATGTATGTGGGGCTATATGAACATCCGAGACATCACTTTCACGGATCATTTTTTCATAAATCTTTTCTTCCTCGGTAACCTTCAGATTATATGGAATAGGCATGACAATGATACGGGAATGCAATGCTTCATTTTTCTTATTCGAAATGAACGCTTTATACTCCGTTTCATTCGTATGAGCCACAATAAGTTCATCTGCACTGATCAATGCAAAACGTCCTGCTTTAAAATTCCCCTCTTGAGTCAATGATAGCAAGTGCCATAAGAACTTCTCATCACATTTCAGCATCTCCTGGAACTCCATCATCCCGCGGTTCGCCTTGTTCAGCTCGCCATCAAAGCGATAGGCACGCGGATCTGATTCAGATCCGTATTCGGCAATGGTCGAAAAATCGATGCTGCCCGTCAAATCAGCAATATCCTGTGACTTAGGGTCAGAAGGACTGAATGTTCCAATTCCAACACGCTTATCCTCCGAAAGGAAAATACGCTCGACTAACACATCTTCAATCCTGCTTCCATACTCCTGTTCTAGCCTCATTACATTCAGCGGCGATAGGTTTCCTTCAATCCGGATGCCATATTCTTCAAAAAAATCATTCCGTAAATATTGCGGAATGAGATGCAGGGGATCTTCATGCATCGGGCATCCTTTTATTGCATAAATCGCACCAGAGTCTTTTAACGAATAATTTTCAAGTCCACGCTTCAGTAAAGAAACGAGTGTGGACTTCCCGCCTGACACCGGACCCATGAGAAGCAATATCCGCTTACGGACATCGAGCCGCTTGGCCGCCGGATGGAAATATTCCTCGATAAGCCTTTCCAGTGAATCTTCAAGACCAAACAACTGACCGCTGAAGAAATTGTATTTCTTTGACCCATTTACTTCCTCTATCCCTGCATCTCTGATCATGTTGTATACACGTGAATGAGCAGATTGAGCAACTAAAGGCGTTTCTTTCAATATTTCTAAGTACTCTGCGAAGGTGCCTTCCCACTTCAGCTTCTGTTCATCTTCTCTAAATTTTTCGATTTTCTTTAAAATATCCATTAAGGAACCTCCCCCTGTCACTTTCAGAGAATACTTAAATCTATGCTCCAAGTCTGACAAACATGTCAGACTTTAAAAAGTGGCCGGACATTGTTTCGATTCCCCCTTGACTCTCCAAGTATCGAAAAAGGCTTAATCATTGAAGAATTGATGACAAATTTGATGACAAGAAAATTTGTGTGCACTCCTGCTAAAAATTAGGGTATACTAAGCCTATACTTAAGTGGGACAATATGGGTAAAGGGAGGTCACAACATGGGCACAGTTATTATCGTTGGAGTTGCTATTACATTTTTAGCCGCTATCTTCACTGCCGGGTATGACGATAAACCAGGTGTGAAATAAAAATAACAGCCTTTTCTTAAACTCCAAAAAGGGGGACAGCAAATTAAATTTGCTGTCCCCCTTTTTTGCGTCCTCAACAATATAAATAGAAAGAAGCACTTTAGTCATTCAACGAATGTAATAGCTTATTGGAAGCATGCCAATCAATGAAGTGGCTTCATCATTTATACAGCGTTCTTTTTATCCGTTTGAGATGCAATGTTATTCTCCATCGATTTCAAGTCTTCATTTACTTTTTGTCCTTGTTCCAAATATTCTGTTTGGAATCCACTCTTTATTGCCCAACTATAAAACCCTAGAGATAAACATGTAATGATGACCATATCCCAACCAAATGGGATTATGTTTAGTCCACCAAACTTTTCACTGCCTAAGTATGAAATGGTCATCATACAGAGTAAGTAAACAACCATCCAAAGCCCTGCCGAGAAGTTTTGCCGGAATCCCTTCCATTTTATTTTTGATTGATAATAGAAATAAACGGGAAGACCAATCATAATGATAAATAATACTTGTCCCGTCAGTGGCCATCTTGCCCAATATAGAACCAAAGAAGCAAAAACAAAGCCAAGTGGTGCAATGATGCTTAATCCTTTTAGACGTAATGGTCTGTACAAATCCTGACCTGTGCGCCTTAATGTCATAACAGTAACTGGACCTGTAATATAAGAGACTAATGTCGCAACCGAAATAACCTCTGCCAAAACGCCCCAGCCTCTAAACATGAATAAAAATAAGAAAGATACACCTAGATTTAAAAACATGGCTTGACGAGGGATACCATAAAGTGGATGCAATTTCCCAAAAACGCTTGGCAAATATTTATTCTTTTCCATTCCATAAAGCATTCGTGACGTTGTCGCCGTGTATGTTATTCCCGTCCCGGAAGGAGAAATAAAAGCATCAACGTATAGTAAAATAACCAACCAGTTTATGCCTAGAACAATTGCTAAGTCAGCAAACGGTGAATTGAAATTCAAATGTTGCCATCCGTTCACAATCATGGACGGATCAACGGCTCCAATGAACGCAACCTGTAATAAAACGTAGATAACCGTTGCAATTAAGATGGAGCCAATTACTGCAATTGGGATCGAACGTCCAGGATTCTTTGCCTCACCTGCCATATTAATTGGACTTTGAAAACCGTTAAATGCAAAGATGATACCAGAAGTTGCTACAGCAGTAAGTACACTTGCCCAACCATTAGGAGCGATACTTCCTGCAGACGTAAAATTGGACCCATGAAAACCAGCAAATAAAAGTGAACCAATCGTAAGTCCAGGTATAATAACCTTAAAGACTGTAATAAATGAGTTTGCTTTTGAAAACAAACTAACTGTCCAGTAATTTAATAAAAAGTAGACGACCAATAATGCAGAGGCAATTGCCAAGCCTCCCCCAGTAAGACTCCCATTTTCCACCAGACCATGTGTCCACTGTGCCCATTTCCATGGCCATGAGCTCATATATTGAACCGAAGCAATCGCTTCGACTGGAATTACAGAAACAATTGCAATCCAGTTTGCCCAACCTGCAAGAAACCCTAAAAACGAACCATGAGAGTACTGCGTGTATTTTACCATTCCCCCAGCTTCAGGAAACATAGACCCTAATTCACTGTAAGAAAGTGCGATAAATAAAATAACAACCATCCCGATAATCCAAGAGATAATGGCAGCTGGTCCTGCAATCTGTGCCGCTCTCCAAGCTCCGAATAACCAACCTGAGCCAATAATAGACCCGAGTCCTACCATCGTTAACGAAAATGTCCCCATCTTTCGCTGCAAATTATTCATATGTTCATCACCATGCTTTCCAAAATTATTCCTTACGTTTAAAAGTAACTGGATTAATGATTTTTGCTAGTGCGTCCAATTACATCTTAAAGTAATTGCTGCATTTACATCACCTCTTGATAAAGTTTAGTAAATTGATAAGGCAAATATATGGATGTCCCTATATTGCATTTTTTATATGAAGAAATTTTCTCTTTTTTTCAGAAAATACTTAGATCCCATTCTTGTGCTATTTGTTTCAATAGCATTCCACCTGTTAAGCTATTCCCATATTCATCAATGGCAGGTCCGTATATACCAATGCCGCATCCTTCTTGAAAAGGAAGCTCACTTCTGGCACTTGGAGGAACAAGCGCCATAATCCCGCCAGATACCCCACTTTTGGCCGGCACCCCTACAAAAGCCGCAAATTTACCCGAAGCATTATACATACCACAAGTAAGCATTAATGCTTTGGCCAGCTTAGCTACTTTTTTAGGGAGTACTTGTTCTTTACGGATGGGGTGGTATCCATCTTGTGCAAGAATCAGTCCAAGCAGGGCTATGTCTTCTGTAGTTACTTCTATGGAACATTGCATGAGGTAAACCTCTAAAGCTTCCTCTACTTCCGATTCCAAATAATTGGTCTCTTTTAAATAGTGAGCTAAAGCTCTATTTCTATGAGAGGTTTGCCATTCAGATTGATACACTTCCTCATTGATGGTCGGGCGCTTCCCTAACAAATTTTCAAATAGCTCATAGAGAAATTCCAATTTCCTTTGCGAAGAATCCCCTGGGAGAAGCGAAGCTATGGTAATCGCTCCAGCATTTATCATAGGATTAAACGGTTTTCCCGGCTTATGCATTTCTAAACGAATAATTGAATTGAAGGCATCCCCGGTTGGTTCCACATCGACCCTCTCTAACACATAAGAAATGCCGCAACCCAAGCATGCGGCTATAAAGCTGAGCACTTTTGAAATACTTTGCAGCGTGAATGGGACTTCCCAATCTCCTGACTTGATCATTGTTCCACCAGGCTCCAGTATGCAAATGCCCAATTGCGATAAGTGTGCATTTCTCAGTGCCGGTATATAATTGGCAGTTTGCCCTTCAGTAGCATAGGGTCTGTAATGTGCTACCCAACCATCTAAGTCGGCTTGCTTTTGAGTATTAACGTGAATGCCATACTCTTTTGACAATTCTTCAATCACATTCTTCCACCTCTTCAGTTGTTGTATCATTATTTTTTCAATATGAGCGTTTTACCGAATGCCATCAAGCTTACTTGTAAAGATTCGATGAAAAACATAATGAATATTCTAAATATTGTTAAGCGCTTTCAAAACTTTCTATCTACCGTTAATTTTAAATTGGGAACTACATAATCATACGAAAACCTACAAAATCTAAAAAATAAAAATCCTCTAAAAAAAACGTGATCATCTTACATGTTCCGTTACCATTTTTTGTGGATAGAAAAACAGATTGGTTTTGCCATAATTGGTTATAAGTCGTTCTATTCAGGAACAAAGTAAGCGTTGTATTGAAGCCGATGAAACTGTATACTGATTTTTTAAACAAATGGGGAGGTGACGACTTGAATCTCAGTACGTTAATGAAAAAAGAGGTCAATATCCTTGCTTTGATGTTGGTAACGGTGCCATTAGCAGGCGAATTGAGTTTTTATCCTTTAAATGAAACGTTTCGGGTAAGTTTTGGTCCGCCTGTACTTTTCTTCTTTTTACTATTATTACAGAAAACACATGCCATTTTTTCGGGCTTCCTGACAGGGACAGTGGTTGTGGCATTTCGAATTCTAATAGATTTTTTTATGCACGATAGTTTTTCCTGGGCTTCCTCTTTTCAAGTTCATTTTCCAAGTTTTTTCTTTTATTTCACCTACTCCTTTCTTTTTTATTTAGTGAAAATCAATCGCTTTCAAAACCGATCTTTGATTATTGGATTTATTGGTCTCATTATCGAAATATTGTCTGACTCCGTAGAATTAATCTTTCAATATATTGTATTAGAAACAACAATTACGTTAGGTTCACTAAACGAGATGATCATGATCGCATTCGCCCACAGTTTTATCGTTTTAAGCTTTTTTAATATGATGAAACTATATGAAGCACAATCAAGGGAAAGGCAAATAAGAAAACAAAATGAACATATGCTGATGCTCATTTCCAATTTATACGAGGAAACGATTCATTTAAAAAAAACATTAAAAAATGCAGAGAATATTACAAAGAAATCGTATGATTTGTATCGAGAATTAAAAGCACTGGAAAAACGGGAAAAGCAGCTTCATGTTCTTACAGAGCCATATAGTCAAAAAGCATTGCGCATCGCGGGTGAAATGCATGAAGTCAAGAAAGATAATCAACGGATTTTTGCTGGTCTCTCCAAATTGATCTCTAATGAAAGTTTTAAAGATTATATGAATGCTGCTGAACTTTTTCATTTAATTATCCGAATTAATGAAAAATACGCCTTATCACTTGGAAAGGATATCCAATTTGAATATTCTTTGGATGGAAATAACGATTCACATTATCATGTATATACCGTGTTATCTCTTTTCAATAATTTAGTAACCAATGCAGTGGAAGCAATTAAAGAAAAGGGAATCGTCCGTTTAAGTTTGTGTGAAATTTGCGACAATGTAGAATTTAAAGTTGCTGATACCGGACCTGGAATCCCTCAAAAATATCAAACTGTCATATTCAAACCTGGATTCACTTCAAAATATGATCATTTAGGGACACCTTCAACAGGGATTGGTCTCTCATATGTTAAAGAAGTCGTAAAAGAACTGGGAGGCGATATACTGTTTGAGAATAGTTTTAACGGCGCCGTTTTTTCAATAAAATTACCCATTCATAAGTTGATCCAGAAAGGATGATTCCATGCGTTTTTTTATAACAGATGATGATTGTGCCATACGTTCAAACTTAAGCCAAATTATAGAGAACGAAGATTTAGGAGAAGTGGTGGAGGAAGCCGAGGATGGAATTCTATTAGAAGGGCATATTTTGAATTTAAAACAAATTGATATATTATTTATTGATTTATTAATGCCCATCCGGGATGGCATTGAGACACTTCGTCATATAAAAAGTACATTTAACGGGAAAATAATAATGATTTCGCAGGTTGAATCAAAGGAGCTGATTGGTGAGGCATACTCACTTGGAATCGATTATTATATTACTAAACCAATCAATCGTATTGAAATATTAACAGTCATCCGAAAAGTTATGGAACGTATTCATTTAGAAAGATCGATCACAAATATCCAAGCCTCTTTAAATAGTGTATTGAATTTTGAACAGCCAAAAGTTGATAAATCCAATAATTTTAATGAAAAAAGTATAAGGGAGGTGGGTGAATTCCTTTTATCGGAATTAGGGATCGTGGGAGAAAATGGCGCAAAAGATTTAATGGAAATGCTTCAATATTTATTTATGTATGAGCGGACTTTTACTTTTGGAAAGCATTTCCCTACCCTTAAAGATATCTTTGTAGAAATCACAAAAAAAAAGCTTGGCACATCAGCTTTGCAGGTTGATATCAATCGGGAAATAAAAGCTGCCGAACAGCGAATACGCAGAACGATTAACCAATCGTTAAATCATTTTGCTTCGCTCGGTTTAACGGATTTTTCAAATCCGAAGTTTGAAAATTACGCTTCTAAATTTTTTGATTTCACGGTCGTTCGCCAAAAGATGAAAGAACTGCAAAATGATTCAACAATAGTTCTTACCCCTACCCGGGTAAATACAAAAAAGTTTATTCAAGTATTTTATTTCGAAGCGAAACGATTGAATCCTGATGAAATAATTAGATATAGATGATCAATGATTAAAAACGGAAGCACTCAAAAAACATAAAATCCCCTGAAAGATTTCAAGGGATTTCAGCAAGTTCTTATTTTTTCAACAATAAATACATGAAATAAGGAGCACCGATCAATGCAACCATGATACCTGCAGGAATCCCCTCGGGTTCAACTATATTACGGCCTATCGTATCGGCAAGCAACAATAGCCATCCACCGATTAAAATGGCCACCGGAATGAATAGTTGATTTCGAGGTCCTACCAAAGATTTTGCTATATGCGGGGCCATGAGACCAATGAATGCAATTCCGCCTGTAACAGAAACGGCAGCCGCGGCCAGTGCTACAGCCGTGATTAGCAATACGATCCGCTCTTTTTCAATCGATACACCCACCCCAATTGCGACCGGTTCACTTAAACCAAGCATATTCAAACGATTTGCTTTATATAAAGTGAATGGAATAAGGATGATTAACCATGGAAGAACTGCCCAAATGAAAGGCCAATCCGTGCCCCATATATTTCCCGCCAACCATTTTGCGATGAAATCGACTTTTGCTCGTTCCGCTGATGAAATGAGGACAATCATCAGACCTGAAAGCGCCATTGAAAAACCAACACCGATCAACACTAACCGAACGGGTGCAAGGCCCCCCTCTCTCTTGAATGAGAGGATATATATTAAACAGGCCGTCAATAACGCACCGATAAAACCGACAAGTGGAATCATATAAACAAACGAACCAGCGTCAATCGGGAAAAACAGAAAGAAAGCGGCAATGGCAACACCAGCTCCTGAGTTGATTCCGATGATTCCGGGATCGGCTAAATCATTGCGTGTGATTCCTTGTAGAATGGCTCCCGACAGTGCAAGGGCCATGCCTGCTAAAAGGGTAATGATGATTCGTGGTAATCGGACGGAAAATAATATGAATTCCTCTTTAAACGTCCCTTGCCCGAAAAGCGTGGGAATCAGTCGCCCTATTGAAAGATTCGAATATCCTAAACATGTCCCGATAATGATGGTAATGATGATGAGTGCGGTTAAGGCACCGATTAGCCATCGCTGTTTTTTGACTAAAGCTGACTGGATCATGAAAATGCTTTCCCTCCTTTACGGACGATTAGGAGGAAGAAAGGTAAACCAATCATCGCAACAACCGCTACCACAGGTGTTTCATATGGAGAATTGATTGTACGGCCGATCGTATCGGCCAAAAGCATGAAAGTAGCTCCTAAAATTGCGGACATGGGCAGGATGAATCGATAATCCGTACCTACGACAGCCCGAACAATATGGGGGACCATTAACCCGATGAATACCATATTGCCAACAAGCGCAACGGCAGCTCCTGCCAGAAGAATGATGACTACGAAGAGAACAGCCTTTATTTGTGTTGTCTTTTGACCTAATCCTACCGCCACTTCTTCACTTAAGCTAAGTATGGTGAGCTGTCTGGAAAAGATAAGGGAGATCAGGATGCCTATTATAATGAACGGGACGATTACACGAAGCTGACCCCATGATGTTCCGATATTCCCGCCTGCAGTCCACATCGATACATCTTTTGATACTTTGAAATAAATGCCGACACCTTGCGAAACGGCAAATAGGAATGCAGAGACTGCAGCACCAGCCAATACGATCCGTAAAGGAGAAAAACCACCCTTCTTCATCGCAGCAATGCCAAAAACCATGGTTGCCCCCACAGCGGCACCTATAAAACACGCAGTCATAATCCCTAAGTTATTAGCTGCTGGAATAAATGCCAAAGTAATGGCCAGACCCGCATTGGCTCCTGCCGTCAACCCAAGCAGCCCCGGATCAGCAAGTGGATTCCTAGTCATTCCCTGCATGATGGCACCAGAAACGGAAAGTGCTGCACCAACAAAGATTGCCCCAACTTCACGAGGGAATCGGATTTCCCGAATGATTGAAATCTTTTCACCGGTAGCATCTGATGTCAGGGCTTGCCAGACATCTTTTACGGTAACATCAGCCGCACCAAATGCCATAGAAATAATGAACATGGCTATGAATAGTGCAATCCCTATGATCAGTTTATATATAAATGGGATGAAACGTTGATTTTCATTAGTCATCTGTCTCTCTCATCTCTTTTTTATAGAATAAAAGGAGAGGAATTGGAATCCCTCTCCCTCGCTGTATTATTTTCCAAGAAAACTTTTGGAAAAGAAGTCTAATTGGTAATCTAATGTTATTGGATCATTGAAGTAGAATTTTTTTGCATCAGCTTCATATAGTTTATTGTTTTTAACGGCAGGTATGTTTTTAAACGTATCTGTTTGTTGGAATGAATTGTCCTGATCTTTGTTATTGCTCAAAATCACATAATCACCGGCATAGTCTTTCAGGACTTCTAATGATAAGGCAAAGTAACCATCTTTCAATGCCACTTCTTTTACCTTTTCAGGCATGCCCAATTTCATTTCTTGATAAAGGATTTCCGTTCCACGGCCCCAATTATCGCCGTATACATAGAACTGTTTGTCAAACTTTTCGAAAACGGAGACGGTAGCATCTTCTCCAATTTTAGCCTTAATTTCATCACCAGTTGTTTTTGCCCGTTTTTTGAAATCATCCACCCATGCTTGAGCTTCTTTTTCTTTATTCAAAAGTTTACCGATTTCTACATGTTGTGTTAAATAGTCCACTTTTCCATATGTATACGTTACAGTTGGAGCAATTTCCTTTAATTTATCGACATTTTTAATCGTTGATAAACCAATGATTAAATCCGGATTCAACTCGATGATCTTTTCCAGGTTTTCGTCCGTCACTTCTTCAACATCTTTTAACTCTTTAAAATTCGGGTTCATTTTAGACCAGGAATCAACCCCTACAAGGTTAACATCCAAAGCCATTACGTTACCTGCGAAAGAAGATAGTACTAAAACACGCTGAGGATCTGCCGGAACTTCAACAGGACCATTTTCAGATTGATATGTGATGGTACCTGATTTTTCCTTTTTGGAAGCGGAGCTTTTTTCTTTTTCGGTAGACTCGTTACCACAAGCACTAATAATTAACACTAACAGCAGTATAAACGGGATCAATATCTTTTTCATTTGTTTTCAAATCTCCTTTTAATAAATTGTATGTGCTGCACATTGGTTTGTTTGTTCGTTGATCTCGTCCGATTACCGCATCAATATGGAATACTTCCTTAAGCACTTCATGAGTGATGACTTCTTCACAATCTCCAGCTTTGACTATTTCACCGTCCTTTAAGGCAATGATATAGTCGGCAAAGCGAGCAGCTTGATTCAAATCATGAAGAACCATGACAATTGTACGTCCCTGTTCTACATTCAGCCTCTGTAATAATTCCAGAACCTCCAGTTGATGCGCCATATCCAAATAGGTGGTAGGCTCATCAAGGAAGATGATTTCCGTTTCCTGGGCAAGGGCCATGGCAATCCAAACACGCTGGCGCTGACCTCCTGATAGAGCATCCACCGGACGGAACTTGAAGTCTTTCGTGCCGGTCACTTCAAGTGCCCAATCAATCACATCATAGTCTTTTTGGGTCAGGCGCCCAAAACCTTTTTGATAGGGAAAGCGCCCATATGATACGAGCTCCCCAACCGTCAATCCGCTTGCACTCTCAGGTGTCTGCGGAAGTATGGCCATTTTTCTTGCAAGGATCTTAGTGCTTTCTTTTGAGATATTCACCCCATCTAAAACAACCGTACCTGATTGATTTGGAATGATTCTGGTGATCGCTTTCAAAAGTGTCGATTTCCCACATCCATTTGAACCGATGATCGTTGTGATTTTTTTATCTGGAATTTTCACACTGAGATCTTTTACAATTAAACGTTCACCATAACCAATATTCAAATTCTCTGTATATAGGCGAACCATTTTTTAACCTCCATTTACTGAAAAATAGGTAAGTAAAAACTCAAATGAAAATGATTATCATTATCCACTACTTAATTACTATAATTCTATCTAAATATATTGTCAATGGTAATTTCATGGGTATATAAGAAGAAATTCTGCTAGGATTTTTTGAGCCGAGCCGTATTTACCAACTAACAAATGAAAACAGTAAAGACCCCGGAAACATTTCCGGGATCTTTACTGTTTGGCTCATAATGCAGGATTTTGAAAAATGTCCCTCATGGGAACGGGCAAGAATATTCCTAAAGGACATTTTCATCAATCAATGTTTCTTAAATCCTTGTTTCTCCACGTAATCTTTCATGTACAACCTACTTTTCTTTCCAAGCATGCCAGCCATTTGCTCGGTCCAGGTGTCTTTTCGTTTACCTTTAGTACGACGCTCGTAATAACTGGAAATCGTTTCATTATACTCTTCAAGTTGTCCGATGAACTCCTGCTTATCCTCCTGATATCCATTTTCATGATAGATATTGGACAGCGGCAAACGCGGCTTTTTATCCGAACGGTTTTTCGGATATCCGACCACTAGAGCGAATAATGGTATAACGCGATGCGGTATATTCAAAATCCTTGAAACTTCCGAGAGATTATTGCGGATCCCGCCTATATAGCAAATGCCAAGATCCATCGATTCTGCTGCCAATGCTGCATTTTGAGCCGCAAGAGCAGCGTCAATACAGGCAACCATGAATTTCTCGGTACTTTCAATCGATTCAGACAGGTCCGTGTTTTCCATTTCGGAAACCATATCCTGACGATATAAATCGGCGCAAAAGACGAATAGATGTCCATTCTTCTCTACATAAGATTGTGGTCCGGCAAGTTCAGCAAGCTTGGCTTTCTTTTCCGGATCGGTTACCCCTATGATTGAATACGCTTGAATATAACTTGAAGTCGATGCAGCTTGGGCACATTCCACAATCGTATTGATTTGCTCCTCAGACAATGGCTTGTCCTCAAAAGAACGAATGGAACGGTGATCTAAAATCTTCTCAATAATATTATTCAATGCTCCCACCCCTAATGAATATGTAAAGTAAAGTATCCATCATCGGGGCTGAAATACCCCCGATGACAATATGGCATTGATGAAACTCAACCTTTTGTTTTCAAATCCAATTCACGGTAATTTTGCTGTCTCAGTGCTTCATAAACCAAGATGGCAGCCGTGTTCGACAGATTTAGGGAACGTACTTTATCCGTCATTGGAATCCGCAGGCACCGATCCATATTTTCTTGGATCAGCTCTTTCGGGAGACCTGTCGTTTCACGGCCAAAAATGAAGAATATCTCACTGTCTTGATCACTGTAATCGAAGCTGGAATGCGGCTGCTCTCCGAATTTCGTTAAGTAATAAAATTCACCGCCGGCATTTCTTTCATAAAACTCTTCTAACGAATCATAATAATGGATCTTTACATTTTCCCAGTAATCGAGCCCGGCACGTTTGAGCTGTTTGTCATCCGTTGAGAAACCGAGTGGGCGAATGAGATGTAAAGACGTATCCGTCCCTGCACACGTTCTTGCGATATTACCTGTATTTGCTGGAATCTGTGGTTGATATAAAACTACATGTATTGACACTTCTTTTTCACCTCTAGTTTGAACTTCACCTTAATTATAGCATTAAACAAAAAAGACTAAAAACCAATCACCTTCCATCCAAGATCACAAAGAATTTATAAACGATGTTCGGTGTATACCTGGTTGAATCCTCATATGTCCAATACCGGTGACGGCTGTTCATCGTATGTGCATTCACAAGCGGCACCCCGTCCTGATCCTTCGCCGTTACGATCAAGTTATGATCAAACCGTCCGTCCCCTTCGAAATCTATGCAGAGGATATCACCCAAATTCAGTTCCTTGGCCGACCCCACCTGCTTTGTCCTGATGGCATTCCCGGCTCTGAGCAGATGATATAAAGAATGGGCCGTCGTCCATGTGTAACTCCAGCTTTTCCCTCTTATCCACCATCCCTTACTTTTGTTTGGCGCCCCCCACATCGGTATTCCTCCCGCATGTAAACATTGTGAAATGTAATTCGTACAATCATCAGTGAATTTATGATAAGCCGGATTGAATTCGTTCCACCAACGCTCGGCATATTGGACGGCCTTCATTCGATCATACTTATATGCGAGACGCTCTGCGCCTGGATCACATTTTGGCGGTGCCTCTTCGGTTTCAAAACTGGGAATCAGCTCACGTTCATCCACTATATATCCATTTCGAAACCGTGCCTCCCTTTCTTCCATTTCTTCTTCTATATAAAAGGAATCCTCCTGTTTCAATAAATATTGCAGGTGCACATGATATGTCAGGACTGTATCACTGTCTTCCTTCCTCTTCGAATGAACCTTGCCTGCCGCATTCACCCGGACAATTTCCGCAGCGCGGTTCCTCATCAATTCCTTTTTCAAATGTAACTTCCTTTCACTCCGCTCCAGATCATCGGAAGTATAAAACTCCACTCTTTCTTGTAAAAGGCGTTGCAATTGTTCCCTCAAGTTCATGCCCTCCTTCTTACCATCTATGCTAATGTGTATGTATGAGGGCATGACAAAAACACAACTTCATAAAATGTGGGGGTTTCAATCGACTTTAAGTCTTAAGAAATTACTATAAAGATTTTCTTGAAGGCACCGGAATATCTAAATCAAAAAAAAACCGCCCCATTAATATTTAACGGAGCGGCTACATCTTATATATCATTTTGTTTCCAAGGTAAACTGCAGTCCTTTCTCAATTTCCGCCAGTACCTCTTCATCCGTTTCCTTCATTCGTGCTTCTTCCAGAATGGAAACGGCCTGCTTCCGGCCGATTTTCCCAACTGCCCAGGCCGCCGTTCCCCTTATGACAGGCCGCGGATCATCCTTCATCACCTGTATCAATTGGGGCAATGCCGTTTCATCTTTGAAGTGGGCCAATGCTAAAATGGCATTTCGTTGGATTGGTTTTTTTCCGCGCCAAGAGCCAGATACATGGCCGTATGTCTCTTTAAAGTCTCGATTTGAAATCGTAAGCAGTGGCTTCAACAGCGGTTTCGCAAGCTCAGGGTCGGGTTCCATCTCTTCATGAAAATGAAAATCCATTCCTTTGTTTTTCGGACAAACAGTCTGGCATGTATCACACCCATACAAACGATTGCCTATTTTTGTCCTGAACTCATCAGGAAGGAAACCTTTTGTCTGCGTTAAGAACGCAATGCAACGCTTGGAATTTAGCTGCCCGCCCTGAACGAGCGCACCAGTCGGGCAAACATCGACACATTTATTGCATGTCCCGCATTGATCTTCCATCGGTTGATCCGGTTCAAATGGCAGGTTGGTAATCATGTCGCCCAAGTATACATAAGACCCGAATTCCGGAGTGATGATCATACTATTTTTTGCACTCCAGCCAATTCCTGCACGCTCAGCCACTGCCCTATCTGATAATTCACCCGTATCAACCATGGACTTCGTCACTGCCCCGGGCACTTTATCTTTAATGAAATCCTCAAGTAACTGCAATTTATTACGAAGAACGGTATGATAATCCGTTCCCCAAGAAGCCCGGCAAAAGATCCCACGGCGCTCACTTTTTGTACTTTGCGGAGCATCCTTCAATTTCGAAGGATAAGCAAGTGCAATCGAAATGATGGATTGCGGTTTATCGAATATCAATTCAGGCATGACCCTTTTTTCTATATCGGCTTCTTCAAACCCTGACTGATAATCAAGTTCCTGTTGACGTATCAGCCGACCTTTCAATTCGGTAAAGGCCGTGGCTGACGTAAAGCCGATTTTATCAATGCCGATTTCCTTACTATATAAAATCACTTCTTGCTTGAATGTGTTCATATCCATATAAATCACCCACGTTCATTCAGTATTCCCATTGAAGCTTGAATCCATTTCAAACCATTGCTATCTATGATAAACTAATTGCAATCATTTTTGGAGGTGAAACGCTTGGAAATTACCGTATCAGCTAATCTTAGCAGTAAAATCCCTCAATTCAAAGTTGGGATCATTACATATGAAAACATCGAAGTAGGTCCCTCCCCACAAATGGTGAAAGGAAGACTTCAACTATTTCAGGAAGCTCTTTTCTTCGACCTTGAGGAAAAGGAATTGACCGACTTTTCCGGCATTAAAGTGTGGCGGGAGATCTTCAAGGCTTCTGGCACAAACCCGTCACGGTATCGCCCCTCCGTGGAAGCCCTTTACCGCCGCGTAAAAAAACAGAATTACTTGACACCCATCCATTCGGCCATCGATTTGAATAACTTCTTCTCGCTGTTATATGAAGTTCCGATCGGCATTTATGATGCCGAAAAATTATCAGGAGACATCTCGATTAAGATTGGCGAGGGGGCAGATGGTTATGACGGTTTGAACGGCCGCTTGAATTCCATGGAAAATATGATTACATCAGCCGATCATGAGGGCGCATTCGGAAGCCCTTACGTTGATTCAGAACGCACGAAAGTCACAGAAGAAACGAAAAAAGCCATCCAAATCATTTATTTACAACCCAACACTCCAATCACGGAAGCACATCAGCTAACGAAATCCTTGATGGACATGTTCCTTGAAATCCACGGTGGCGAAGGTACTTACTCTATTGTCGAAGGATAAATAAAATTGAACGGAAATAAACCCTTTCCACAATCGGAAGGGGTCTTTTCATGATTTTATTCCGTTATGCTGAATAGCTTTGATTGACGCTTTTTTTCGGTATAAAATACATGGCAGCCATTGTAGCAATTAGTATTATTATACCTTGGGATACGAATAACAATAATCTTGATGATACCAATTCACTCAAAATGGAAAGGGGCATTAAGGCTCCCTGCTGAAGAAGACTAAAATGGCGGAGTGGAAAGCAAAAAAAGCAAACACCTGTCCAAATTGATTCTACTAATGAAGGTAATCACTTTTGAACAAGTGTATGCTTTATAAAATTAGTACCATTTTTTTTAGGTATCTAAAAAAATGTCTTATTTTAAGGTTCATTCATTATACTAATGCTCCAGCTCATCAGAAACACGACCTTTGTTACGGTAGAAGTAATCAAGACCTTCGTATTATTAATATCCATTCATCGGTTCCCTATTCTTCAACCTCTCAGCCAAATTAGTATCGAAATTGGAACAGATACCTATGCAATGGTTATCTTTGCCCATATTAATCCCCCATCCCGTCCTATCAATTCAAAGAGATGGACATGGCATTTGGACAATAAAAAAATCCCACTGTAAACAGTAGAATTCTTGTAAAAATATTTAAACGCAAAGCTTCGTTCTCCAGGTAACGAAACCCTACGTTATGAGTATGTATTGGAGCGGGTGAAGGGAATCGAACCCTCATCATCAGCTTGGAAGGCTGAGGTTTTACCACTAAACTACACCCGCATATCCTTGTAGAACTTTGTCGAATTACTAACAAAATTAATTATATAGTTTAATGTGAAAAAATGCAATAGTTCTTTAAAAAAAATTAATAATTAATGTATTGTAACGTTAATATATTCATTCACTCTAGTAAAGATGTTAAAAAGTCCCCTGATTCAGAGAACTTTTTCATCATATCTGATGATTTAAGACCAAATGACTTCCATTAAACGCGGATAAACCTGCTGTGCCGTTTCAAGCAGCATGATTAACTTCCTGAAAGCCAGATCCGGTACGATATCCCCCTCAATGGAGTATGAATACCGAATGGAAATAGTCCCATTTTCTTCATAGAGCTTGGAATACCTAAAATTAGCATTATATTCATTCAACAGTGTATGTACATCCTGTTTCTTTTCAGGATTCTTCAACTCGGCGACATTAAAGCAAAATAAGTCCGCCACATTTTCATCTTGATTGAAAGCAAATACTAAAAGGACCTTCCACCCGTCCTTTAACTTTTGCTCAGCTCTAAAAAAGGTGGTGCCATCTTCATTCAACTCATTCATATAGATTTTCTCACTAGTTAAAAAATCACGAAATTTAGCAACGTTTGACATGGTTCATCACCTTTCTGTTTGTAAGTACATTTTATAATGAAATCCGGCATTTTTACAGACTTTTCTATAATCCTGCCAATTTCATCCTATTAACAGAGGCGAAGAAATCATTTATTAAATGAATGGGAGTCAAATATGAACTCCCTTATTAGAATCAATAGATAGATTAGCCAGTTGCTCCTCCGCAAAACCGAAGCGCTTCTTGAAGGTCCAAAATTTCCTGGCGGATTTTTGAATACCCTTCAATTTCGGGCACTTCTTTATTAGTATGTGATCTACCTTTATTTGCCGCTATCGCCATGGTTTCGAAAACATACAGCAGCTGAGCGAGCTTTCTCTCTGATAGTACTGGCCGTTCAGGCAAGCTGGCATTTAGATAATAGCCCATCTGTTCTATCGAAAATATAACGGGCCAAAGAGATTCCAGTCTAGCCTTGTTTTTGAATATCTCACCAAGGGATGCATTGTAGACCGTTAATAGATTCACCATATTTGTTTGCATTTTGTTCCTTTCGCTGCTTTCATCAATTGCAAGGTCATTATCTTTTTCAGAGAACGCCATCAATAATAACTGCCCCTGGCTTCGAATCGTTTTGGCTATCAAATGATTGAGAAGACTGGATGCCGAACGACTTCCGAGCAACAGCGACCCAATAAGACCTATCAGGCTTCCAACGACGATATCGGTTATCCTTACAGTCGCAAAAAAACTGAAATCATAGCTTTGAGATGAATATTCCGCCATGATCAATGCTGAAGGGGTAAAAAACATCGCCGCCAATCCATAATTCCGAACGATGAAAAGCTCTGTAATGAATGTTAAACATAAAATGATCAGAACGATGATGAACTCGTTATGAACGGATGCAAGAATTAAACTTGCAATCAGGAGTCCGATGACCGTCCCGAAAGTCCTTTGGACCGCCCATGGAATGTGGCGATGATGGTCGAACCCGACATAACGGCCGCACAGGATAAGGGAATCCAGTACGAACGGTTAAAATTGGCGGAATAGGCGATGATGGCAGCAATGGTAAGGATTGTTCCATATCGAACGGAAGAGAGGAAGACAATTGAATTCTTATCGAACGCCCCAAGAAAAATGGTTTTTAAAGAAGGCTTTGAGATGGTTGCTGCTTGATCGATTTTCTGGACAGGTTCATTCATGATGGCATCTGCATTATAAATCTTCATGAATAACTCTTCCACCTCTTCAGTCATTTGGTCAGGTTGAAGGATCTTTTTTTTATTCTTTGTTTTAGATGCAATGGAACCGGCCAGGGCACGAACGGATTGACCTAATTCTGGCGGCAGTACGATATTTTTGTTCAAGGAAATTTCCAGTGCCTCCAAGAATATGGCATTTGCATGTTCATTCAATAAGAACAACCGCTTTAACTCATCTGAACTTCGCCTGTTTGAAAACCCGGCTAACAGTGTATCTTCAGCGTGTTTCATCGCCAATACCGTTCCCTGTCTTGCTTTATTGAATTTCTCGGTTCCCATGGAATCAAAAAATGCCCCCAATTCTCTGTACACCTTTTCCATCGCAAGCGATTCTGGTCCATGAGGGTTGAAAAACCAGCCTAACATACAGATTATCCAAGATAGTGCCCCACCCATTAAAACGAGGCCTCCACGCAACGGGGCCAGACTTTGATCTACGGGCATACCTGTCGCAAGTGCAAAACTTAAGACGAAGAAAACCGCCGAAGGACCGGCAATCTTTAATGCACCAAATAGAAAAAAAACACTTGCCCCGATGATTCCCATCATTATGGCTGTTCCCAATTGGTATGGAGCCAAAAGCGTCCCTAAAACAACAGATAAAGCAAGACCCACCATCACAAAGAAAATCTTTTTAGCTCTTTGGTGATACGGTTGGTTAAAAACGTATAAATAAGTGAAACCTCCTATCCCTGCCAGTAAACCGTAAGCTAAATTTCCGAATAATAAACCAATGAATACAGGTAAGGCAGCAGCTATGCCTGCACTTAGTGCTTTTATCCAAGGAAATGGATTCTTTTTTATTTCAAAAGCCTGTTTAAATGTCGTATGTATCGTATCCAATTTCAGAGATTCGGAAGAGGACCTGTGCTTATTTTCACCCATTTTCAATTTATCCTTTCGTTAATGATTCTATTAACCCTGCAGTGAAAGCTATGTCTGATAAGGTGACTTCTAATAATTAATATCCTTCATATGGATAAAAAGATACCAATAAAGGTAATGAAGGATTATCAGTTGGTAGACAAAAGGGGCTCTATCTAAATTTTACAACAAAGTAGAATGGAGCGGTTGTGCGAGACTCCTACGGGGAAAGCGAGAGCCTGGGGGCAACGTTCAAATTGTCCAAATCCTTAAAAAACTGTAGAGAAACTCGATTTTAGTCAAGTTGGTCTACAGTCTGGAATAATATCTTATTATGAAAAGGAAAACGGCCTTTCCCCGATTGAATATCGAAAAAAGACCGCTATTATTATTATAAGCTGCTTAAAATCACAACAAAGGACCTTCTTCAGCTTTATTTCCATAAACTTATAGTTGAGCGAATTCAGGTTCCGCAACTTTTACAAGTTGTTTACCGAGGTTCGTTCCTTTAAACAAACCTAAAAATGCATCAGGTGTGTTTTCGAACCCTTCAATAATCGTTTCTTCATACTTCAGCTTTCCTTCTTGAAGCCACTTACCTAAATCCGTAGCACCCTCTTGGAATCTAGCGGCATAATTTCCAACTGTGAAACCTTTCATAAGTGCACTCGTTTTGATCATAGCCGATTGCAGACGCGGTCCTAAGTCTTTCCCTTCTGCATTATACGAGGAAATCGCTCCGCATAATGGAATTCGGGCATTCGCATTCAAAAGTGTGAAAACAGCATCGGACACCTCGCCGCCCACATTATCGAAATAAACATCCACTCCATCGGGAACAGCATTAGCTAAATCTGTCGCAAAACTATCACTTTTATAATTTACGGCTCCATCAAATCCGAGCTCTTTCGTTAAGTACTCAAGTTTTTCATCTGAACCAGCGATACCAACAACCTTCGCACCTTTAATCTTAGCAATTTGTCCGACTACTGAACCAACTGCTCCAGCCGCTCCTGAAACCACTACAGTTTCACCCTCTTGAGGTTTACCAATATCAAGCAAACCAAAGTAAGCAGTTAAACCAGTCATTCCAAGAATACCCAAATGAGTTGTGACCGGAGCCACCTTGGGATCTATCACGCGGATTTCCTTTTCGGTGACAACTGTGTATTCTGCCCAGTCGATATTCCCAACAACGACATCCCCTTGTTTGAAGGAACTCGATTTGGACTCAACAACTTCAGCAACAACGCCACCCGTGATGACCTTATTCAATTCAAATGGAGCAATATATGATTTGGTATCTTGCATTCTGCCACGCATGTATGGATCGACAGATAAATATAGTGTACGTACTAAAATTTCATGATCTTTTGGTGTGGGAACTTCACTCTCAACAAAGTTAAAATCGCCTTTCGAAGGCATACCTTTTGGACGGTTTGCCAGGGTGATTATTTTTTGTTTAGTTTGTGTCATCATTGTTCCTCCTTGGTTTTGAATACGTAATTTCGAAAAGAAGCGTATCACTGATGAAGTTCATAGGTCAAAGAATATGATTGGCTATTGCTTCCATAACACTTTTTATGTAGCCTTTCCTGAAAATCCTAAACTTGCTACGACCTATTATGTCCCATGTTTTTCATTCATATAAAGGTCATGAGGAAAAGGCCTTGTTACCTCTCATGTTCATTAAGAATAAATAATGTCGCTAGACTTCTAAAATATACGGTTCGCTTCCTGGAAAATTTAACGGCCTTTCCCCGTTTGGATACCAAGAAAAGGCCGCAGCTTGAAATACACTATTTTTATTGGTCTGCTTGGCAAATGTTCAAGCTCAGCAGCTACTTTTTTTCTTCTTATCTAAATTCCCGATGTAAAACGTCAGCCTGGACAGTTTGTACTGCTGAGACTATGTACGCCCTTGATAAAACTTTGCAAACATATGTGAACTTGGTTTAATGGATAGTCTACATCAATTTTGAAATAAACATCGTTGCAATTCCAAAGTAAATAAGTAAAGAGAGTATATCATTTAATGTTGTAATTAACGGACCAGAAGCAACTGCAGGATCGATGTTAAATTTATATAATATCAGAGGAATAATGGTCCCAGCTAAAGTCCCGATAATTAGGGTCATCACTAACGAACTTCCAACCACTATTCCCAGAACGGGATTTCCCTGCCAAACATAAGCTATGATGGAAATTAATATTCCACAGGTAATACCTATTATCAATCCAACTTTCAGTTCCCGTATAATAAGTCTGGTTACGACTCCTTTATCCGTATCACTAGTGATTAGGCCTCTTACAACAACTGCTAAAGATTGAGTACCTGTATTTCCAGTCATCCCCGCGATCATCGGCATAAAGAAAGCAAGTGCAACAACTTTGGACAATGTTTCTTCAAAACCGCTTATAATAGTTCCAGACACTAACCCGATAAATAAAAGTAAAATAAGCCAGGGTAGCCGACGGTATGCGGCCACGTGCGCCTTCGTGTCAAAGTCTATAGCTTTACCGGATGCCGATAATTTTTCAATATCTTCATTCGCTTCCTTAATGACAACATCAATAATATCATCGACGGTTACAATTCCTAATAACTCATTATTTTTTTCAACTACAGGAATTGCTAAAAAATCATATCGCTCAATAACACGAGCTACCTCTTCTTGGTCTTCATAAACAGATACGGAAATAACCCGGCTATACATAATATCTTGAATTTTTTCAGATTCATCATTTATTATTAAATCCCGATATGACACAACACCTACTAATTTTTTATCATTATCTATAACATAAAGATAGTTGATCGTTTCCGAAAACTCCGCAAAGATTTTCAGTTTTTCAACAGATTCACGAACCGTATAATGTTGGGGAATCCATACAAAACGGTTTGTCATTATTCGCCCGGCCGTTTCAGGGGGATAATTCATGATATTTTGAACGATTTTTGATTCTTCTTGTTTCATACCTGAAAGAAGTTCTTCGATTTTTCCAGGGGATAGGTCCTCTAACAATGAAGCTAGATCATCATTATCCATTAAATCCATTACATGGCCGGATTTCTCTATTCCTAATTTACTAAGAATTTTTAATTGATGTACTTTTTCAACTTCTTGAATCAGTTCAGCGATTTGTTCTGAATCAAGTAATAACAAGAAACGTGTATGGTGTTTTTCTGGCAGCCCCTCAAAAATCCGCGCAATGTCATATGGTTGGAGTTCTTCTACTATTGCTTGAAATTCTTTCTTTTTTCCTTCTTTTAAAACTTTTATGATTTGTAAAGTTATTTGATCTTCCGTCAGGACTTTTATCATTTCGTCACTCACTCCTTTTTAGGGGAGCCAAAAAATATTTCCCTTAAATATAATAAGAGTAAAAAAAATATTATTATTCCCCATCCAAAATCTTTGTGTTCATTCAATTTTCATTAAGCTTCGAGTATATCGTCGTGAATAGTTATCCTCTATCCTCACCACTAGGAAAAAATAAAAACACCTCCATTACAAATGAAGGTGTCAAATACGGTATATATGCGTACATACATTGTCTGGATGACAAATACAAACGGTCGTATACGACTGAATGACAAATACAAGCATAAATCCAGTTCCTCCATTCGTAGAGCTTTAGCACTGTGTGGCATAGGACAAAGCCAGCTACATTAAAAACCACCTTATGTCGATGGTTTCTGTTGACCCATTGGCGTCTTTCGACATTTTTGGGCAGTAGCGTATCTCCTACACAGGAGCCTCACCTAACGAGGATATTTAATTTACACATCCACTCTAAAAGAGTTTCTTTTAGATGTCAATGTTTGATTCAAATAATTCTTAGGTACCATGAAAACAACACCGACTTAAGCGCTCTCGATTAAGACTGACTAATTGAATATCTCTTCGATATTTTTTTAAAACACCCCTCAGTACAACCGCAATTACCACCATATTTAAAAAGAACAACGAAAAAACAAATGCAACCGCAAGGGGAAAATTGGAATTATATATTAAAAATTCCTTATAATGAAGACGGATATGAATGACTGAAACAAAAAAACACGTTACATGTTCTAATAAAAAATATCTTTTTATCTCTAATTATTTAAAGAAAGGAAATTGCTCAAATGAAAAGACCTTTTTCGATTATATGTATTATCGTAAGTGCTTTTGTATTAATGGTAGGTTGCAGAACCAAGGACACGGTACATGTGGAAGAGAAATCGAAGGAAGTGAGCTCGTTGAAAGCTATTGAAGGCAGGTGGGAGGGAGATATTAAGATTCCAAATCAACCGCTTCCAATCATTGTTCATTTTACGAAGAAAGATGGAACGATTAGTATTCCTGTACAAGGGTTGAACGAATTCCCCTTAACAAGTGTAAAGTTAAGTAAATCAGACTTGTTTTTTGATATGAAAATCCAAAATCAGCAAATAACGTTTGATGGGAAAGTAGATCAGGAAAGGATTGCAGGAACATTTGTTCAAAAAGGGCAAGCGTTCCCATTTGAATTGCTTAAGAAATCCGATCAGGCAGTTGAAGAAAAAGAATCAGGTGAAATCGTGCAGGCCGACTTAAAGAACGGAACCATTAAAGGCCTTTTAGAAACACCAAAAAATAAAGGGCCTTTTCCTGTGATGATTATAATTGCGGGTTCTGGCCCGACCGATAAAGATGGTAACACCATTGCAAATCCCGGGAAAAATGATAGTTTGAAAATGTTAGCCGAGAGTCTTGCTGAAAAAGGCATCGCAAGCATTAGGTATGATAAGCGCGGAATTGGTGAAAATATGCAATTGGCAGGAAATGAAAAGGACCTGAGATTTGAACAATATATTGATGATGCAGCTGCTTGGGTTCAATTTGCTAAAAAGGATGGCCGTTTTTCCAAAGTCGGCATCATCGGCCATAGTGAAGGCTCTTTAATTGGAATGGCGGCTGCAAAGAAAACAGAAACAGACATATTCATTTCATTAGCGGGTGCAGGCGAACCTATTGACCAATTACTCATTAAACAGCTTGAAGAGCAACTGACACCGAAGTTATTAACGGAATCCAAAGATATACTGGCAAAGCTAAAACAAGGAAAACAAGTCGAGACTGTCAGTGCTGATTTGCAAAGTGTATTCCGTCCTTCTGTTCAACCTTACATGATTTCTTGGATTCAATATAACCCGATTAAATCAGTAAAGGAACTGAATATCCCTGTTCTAATCGTAAACGGCAATAGAGACATTCAAGTGCCGGCAACTAACGCAAAAGCGTTACATAAGGAAAAAGGCGATTCTGAATTACTTATACTCGAAAAGATGAATCATGTATTGAAAGAAGCCCCTGCAGATCGAAATGGAAATTTAGCAACCTATACAAATCCTGAACTACCATTATCTCCTGGATTGGTAAATGGAATTATTGAATTTTTAAACAAATATGACATCACCAGTAATGACGATCATAAAAATGACAATTGAGAATTGTGTCTCCCCCGGGTTTGCAAAGATCACTCAAATGATCCTCGTGCCCCCAATATTAGGGTGAATAATCATTTAAGTTGTATCATCTTAGCCCTGGGTATCCCATAAAGGTTTGTATTAATAACAGAAATGAAGATCATTTAGAATTCCCAGGAGATATCGATATTATAGAATTGAATAGTTTATTAAATGAGTTAAATGCACTTTAAATAATTCTATATTGCTATGTAGAAGTTAAATATAAAAACAAAAGGCAGAATAATTCTGCCTTTTGTTTTTTATATTTTCTCCGAGATACTCTGTCCCACTTTTAAATTATAAGCTAATAATCTTTTTAGAAAAAGCAGCAACCAGAAAAGCTCCCTCATGCCGAATTATTGGTACAAGTGCTAGTAACTGTGGAGCAAATATTCGACTGGTCCTTCATAAAGTACATACCAAAATCAGTTTTTGTCATTCCCAAAATAGTACGTAAAATATATTCTATCGAGGTAATTGTCGGAAATATTGTCCACTTAAAATGGACCTTCTTCATTTTCATGACGATATTCACCAGTTTGGAATTGGTGAACTATTCTTTTTCAACAAAACCTTACTTTCAGAAAAACAATGGTAGGTAATCTAACAAAGAGGAAGATTTTGTATAAAATCATTAGTATAATTGATGAAATTACAGTAAGAAAGGAAAGATCACTATGAAGATGTTTATACATGCTTTAAAAAAGAATACCACATGTATCCTTGAAATCATTTATCTATATATACTGTTCTTTTTTTCAGAGCTACAAACTACCACTGCAAGCATATTAAAAATAAAGTAGGAATTATGTAATTCAAACCTCATGAATGAACTTATGAAAAAAGATCCTCTAGTTCGAAACATTCCCTAACGATATTTTATTTTTTCTCCATAATCAGAACTTTCAATAGTCAAAACAGCCCTTTGGCACGCTTTGTCTGTGTATGATCATCAAGGGCGAAATGACAATTCCCTTTGCTGCCTCCAAATCGATAAACTTGGAGGTCCGACAAGCGTTTTTAGATTTTAACTCAGTCCTGTGACTCAATTCTAACCAACCTGACTTGATATTCAGATGAGCCCCTTTTTTCAACAGCTAATGATTATTCTATCTATCATCCCTACTGCGCTACCGCTTACTGGCCGTGAATGAAGGTTTTGAAAAACACTTGGGTAAAAATGTTCTTTTCAATTGAAAAACATAAGTTCACCAAAAAGGGACAAACTGTATTTGAAAAAAGAAAGGAGATGTGAGACATGACAAAAAAATTTAATAAAGGTAGCCGTAATCAAAATTCACCGCAATTACACGGCCAAGCTCCTGTTAGTGGGGACAACAGTAAAGGAAATAAAAGAAATAAAGATCAAAGTTCTAAAACAGAGTAATTAATTGAAACAAACCGGCCATATTCAGGCCGGTTTGTTTCATTTGTAGATTAATCTTCTTTGGTTTCCATGGATTCTCAAGTCACCCCTTCCCTCTTTACTCCAAAAAAGGGAAACTCGCTGAATTACCATGTGCACTGGACCACCTTTGGTTTCAAAAAAAGTGCAATTCTTTGTCGGTCTACAATATCGCGTTATCCGAACTCGATGTAAATAAATCCTGCAAAACTGTCCGCATATCGCATAGTTGAGGGCATTCGTTATTTATTATTATATTGAAAGCGAAATTATTAATCATGTTGAGTTAGCTATTTGACTCTTTTTGTATTGATACCTTATGCCCTACCGTTGTTGTCTCCAAATTATCGGTACCTTGATGATTATAATTTATGTTTTTTGTCATCAGGCTTACAACCACCAAGACTACGATATTAACAAGTAGGGCGATAATTCCTACATTCAAGTCTTTAATAGCTTGCGGAAGATAAGGAAACAGTTGACCGATTTTTATGTTCCCTAGTTCCATAATAGAGACCAGCACTCCTCCTGTTATAATCCCGGCAAATGCTCCATGTTTGGTTACAAAATTCTTTCTCATCAAACTTGCGAAAAATGCAGGAGCAAGTTGTGTAATGAAATTATAAGCGATTAAAGCGAGACTAAAGAGGGTGTTTCCACCTTTAAAGGTCAAGTAAATCCCTACAAGTGAAATAAGGGGAACCAAGTATTTTACCAGTTTTGCAATTTGATTTTCCGTTGCCGATGGAGTGAATACGCTATAAACATTCTTCGCCAGCAATGTTGATATAGACATCAACAGCATGGAACTTGGCACTAGGGCGGCTAATACGCCAGTGCCACCAATTAAGCCCACAAACCATGGATCAAAATCCTGTTTAGAAAGCTGCAGCAGGATAAGGTCGGCTTCGCCTCCTTTTAATCCAGGCGTCTGTAAGATAGCTGCAAATCCAACAAAAAAGGCAAACAATAAAATCAATTGGTACATTGGCATTAGGATTGCATTTTTTCGTAGGGCTTTCTCGCTAGAGGCAGCATAAATAGGAGAAAACCCGTGCGGCCACATATAAAATCCAATAGAGCTTAATACAACGGTCGATATATACCATGAAACACTCATTCCCTGATCTGGAAGTATGGTATAGTTCGGCTTTGCCTGTTCAATAGCCTCATACATAGGTTGAATACCGCCATAATAATGAAGTGGGAAATAAACTCCTAAAAATACAACAATGCCAAGAATCAGAATATCCTTCAAAATAGCTGTCCTGGCAGAACCGTGTATACCGGAAACCATTACAAAAATGGTAACACCAAATGCTCCAACCCAAATGGCAGCTGTAGAAGATATGACCCCATAGGATGTTGCAGAAACGATATATCCTAACCCCTTCAATTGCAGGACTAAGTAGCAAGTACAAGCTATAACACCTATCACAGCAACAAGCACACCAAGATATGGACTTTGATATTTTTTCACAAAAAAATCAGATTGGGAAACTAATTGGTGTTTCTTTGCATACCTCCAGATTGCCGGAAATGTCCAATAGGAGATGACTGTAGCCAGACAGCCATATGTCACGATACTAAAGATGGAACCACCTTCCCCATAAGCCGAACCACTTGCACCTAAAAAGGTAAAGGTAGTATACATTTCACCTGCGGATAAGAGGAAAATCAATAGGGCTCCCATTCCGCGACCTCCAACTGACCATTGTTCTAAGTTCATTTCTTTCCCTTTTTTAGCCTGGATACCAATCAAAACAGAAATGACGAAAAAAAACAGGATAAAAAAAACGGCAATATTCATCTTGAATCTCCCTTCTGATTAGCAGGATCCAGTAGATAAATAATCCCCATTATACCTGTGGTTAGCACAGACCAAAGTACAATCCAAAAATGAAAAAATGGCATACCCAGAACATAGGGAGTTACTTTATTTGTAAACAAAGCTCCCACAATAAAGCCAAGAAACGGGATAATTCCGAGCCAATATATTTTTTTCAAACTCTTAACCCCCTAGTATGTTAGATTTAACATTTTAAAAGTCCCATGAACAAATAACTTCACCCCATACTGTAAAGCCTGTTCATCGACTGTAAATTTGGGATGATGGTGAGGATATATAATCCCTTTTTCTTCATTACGAGCTCCTATAACAATATAAGATCCCGGAACTACTTTTTGAAATGCAGAGAAGTCTTCACTTCCCATAACTGGCTTTGAAACTTCTCGACTTTCTTCACCAAATACTTCACAAACCGTTTCGTCCATCAATCGGGTAACTTCTTCATCATTAACGGTAGGAGCATAACCAAACTGATAATCGAATTCATAAGTAGCTCCATGTGCTTCAGTAATCCCTTTTACTATCCGTTCGATAAAATTCGGGATTTCTTCCCGCAGTTCCGGATTGAAGCTTCGAACTGATCCACCAATGCTTACTTTACTTGGAATAACATTAATCGCACTTCCCGCATGGAACTGAGTCACTGAAATCACCAGAGCTTCCTGGGCATCTCGATACCTCGAAACAATGTGCTGGAGATTGGATACAACCTGTGTTCCAATCGCTATGGGATCTACGGTAAGTTCAGGCTGTGAGGCGTGCCCCCCTTTACCCACCACGGTAATGTTAAAAGTATCAGCTCCAGCCATTATCGGACCGTAACCCAAACCAATTTTCCCTAAAGGAAGAGTCGACAAGAGATGGGTGCCAATGATCATATCCACCCCATCCAGCACACCGGCTCTCACCATTTCTTGAGCTCCACCGGGCGGTAGTTCCTCAGCATGTTGAAATAAAAAGCGCACCTCCCCTTTAATTTGATCCTTTAACTGTGTAAGAATTTTTGCTGCTCCAAGCAGCATCGCCGTATGCCCATCATGTCCGCAAGCATGCATAACTCCTGAATTCTGTGACACAAAGTCAAAATCATTCTCTTCTTCAATTGGAAGCGCATCCATATCTGCCCGCAGTGCAATAACCTTCCCAGGCTGCTGACCGATCAAACGAGCCATTATACTCGTTTTTGTCGGACGTGAAATTTCCAATTCACCAAAAGTTTGTAGCGTTTCATAAACAAATTGTGCTGTTTTTTCCTCCTGAAAAGACAGCTCCGGATACTTATGTAAATATCTTCTCCAAGCAATCACTTCATCTTTAACAGCCTCGATTAAATCATGAATCATTATAGTTTGAGACATCCACTACAACCCCTTTTTCATTCAATTTACATACCAACCTCTAATTTAGGATAGTTTAAGGAAAAAATTCCTTAAATAGAGTATAATCTCACATGGTCTTTATTACAATTATTTTTTGAAAATTCCAAACTGTTTTTTTGCACTAAAAAAGCACCCAAATTATGGGTGCTTGTAATTTATAATAATTGATAAATTTTACTCGGTCTTCCACGGGTGGCGTTAGCCTCTTCACCTACACATTGTGCCAAATCAACTTCGCACATATCCGCAACAATACGCCGTACATTGCGCTCTGTCATTTCAAGATGTGTCGCTAAGTCCTTTGTAGTAAAATCACTCCAGCCCATTCTTTGAACTAGAGCCGATATCTTCTTATAGGTTTTAACACTGATATTTCCGTTTTTCAACTTTTCTATAAGGGGTTTATTGTGGGTACGGGTATCATATTGCAGTTCTTTCTTTTTGCCTGGTGATTCGATAATTTTGCCATCATCTTGAATAATCACAATTTCTCGCTTCTTCATCTCTTTTGAATGTTGAATAGCACGAAAAGCATTGATTTCCGCCGAATAGGCAGTCTCGCCGAAGCCAATTCCAACGGCAACGGTTGTATCAGCTTCAAACGCCAATTTTTGGATGGTATCTTCGAGGGTAATGATTTCTCGTTCAATTGCGCCGCGAGAACTAAAAATCATGTACCTCCCATTCCCTTTATCTGAAAAGGAACCATTTATTTTTTCTCCAAGTTGAATCAACATTTCTTTTAGCCGAAGTTCCAAGTACTGTAAATGATAAGGAGTTTTCATTTCCTCTGCCACTTTGTCAAAGTATTCGACTTCAATGATCTCCACTCCGATTTGTGTATCCTTAAAGTAGGAAGTCTTTACTTTTTCAGAAAGGATTCGAAGCGTTTGCCGCACTTCCATCTTACTCATCGACATCCGGTACGCTGGAATGCCATACTCCCTTAAAGCTTCACACACGGACGGAAAACAAGAAAAAGCACCTTCTGTCTTTCCCGTATTCCATAAATTCAAGTGAAAATGTACCAATTCATCCGTATCAACCTCTGTCTCAAACACTTTCGTATAAATCTTTTTGGTTTTTATATTCAACTGTGACAAAGCTTCTTCGCTAATATTATTTGAGGACATAGTATCGATACTAAGATGCTCAATGATTTTCCCTTGTTCGTAGATCATCTCTAAAAAGGATTTATAAAAACCTGATTCCGTAGCAGGAACATGAACCATTATTTTATCTGTACTTAGTGTTTTTTTGGCAATTTCATAGGGAAGTGGACCTGAAAAGAGCCATGCATGTACGTGAGGATTATGTTCTTTTACAATATTCTCCACTTCTTCGATCTTTACATAGGGCAATGAGATGAATTCCAACTCGTGTTTATATTCTTCTGCTAAGACTAAAATTTGTTCTATAGAAGTTTTTAGACCGACTAGTCCGATTTTATACATCCAGTAATCGACTTCCTTTATCATCTTTAATATATTCATGGTTCTTTGTAGAATATCCTGGTTTAACGTAAGTCATATTATCGTAAATTTTAATTCTTTTGCTGTCTAACTTTTGCTCAATTTGTATTGAGTCCTGTTGATTAGTTTTGTATGTTACTCTTGATCCTAACAGCAGCAAAAAGAAAAGAATGATAGAAATGAAATATAAAGCTGTATACACATCAACGTCAACTTTTCCCTTCAGTACCATTTTATCATGCGGCATGAAGGAAAAACACGTTGTATACCTTATTCAAATGATACATAACCACTTTTCCATCTCATTCGATTTTTAGCACAAATAATCCATTTTTATTATAAAACGATACTGATTGAAAATTATTTGGTGAAACACTTATTTTTGGAAAACTCGTGCTGTAAACTATCGGGGGGATTGTGTTCGGGAAACCTTTGTCTTTTGAAAATAACGAAGAGGGTTTTTTTTAGATTACTAAACTGGTTCAAGGAACTAAAACACATGAAAAAGCTAGACACAACGATAGTCGGAATGGAACCTTCCGGTCATTATTGGGTGAACCTTTCAAAGTGGCTATTCAAACAAAAGATTGATGTAGTCACGGTCAATCCTCACCATGTCAAAAGAAACAAAGAAAATCGTGATAATACGAAATCCAAAAGTGATAAAAAAAGATGCCCTTGTCATCGCTGATGTAGTGAAGAATGGCTACTATGCCTTCGTTCGTTCCATTTCATAATCATTAGAAAAAACTTCGTGTCCTTATGGTCTAACCGAGATGTGATCGTTAAGCGTCTTGTAAGCTCCATCAACCAAATTAATCGCTGGGTGGATGTTGTTTTCCCGAGCTCCGGCAAGTGTTTAAAGACGTATCATGTAAAGTGGCAATCACAATCCTACCACTCTTTCCTACCCCAGCTGAATTATGTTCCTTACAGCCTCAAGATATCGTAACCGGGTGGAAATTATGTATGAAGCGACATTCCAGGCATAAAAGAGCCCGTTCCCTGCTTGCATGCAGGATTGCACCTCGCTGAGGCAAGCTCTGGCACCAGAACCTTCCTTTCAACTAATTTTGGGTACCTTTTTCGATAAAAAACCACGTAACATTACAAAGATTACGTGGTTTGCAAACTATAATATATTAAATTTTCACTGATTGTTCTTCTTGATAGATAATTTCACCATCAATAATAGTTGTTTCTACTTTTAAATCTTTAATTTGGTTTGGGCTGACACTTAAAATGCTGTCATTTAATATAACTAAATCCGCCAACTTTCCGACCTCTATGCTTCCTTTTATCTCTTCTTCAAAACTCGCATAAGCGCCATTCCAGGTGTATAGTTTAATAGCTTCCATTACGTTTATAGATTGATTAGCACCAAACTCCATTCCAGACTGGCTTTTTCTATTGACAGCAACATGAATTCCTAATAAAGGATTATAGTCTGTAACTGGCGCATCCGATCCACCTGCTGCCATGATGCCACGATCAATAAAATCACGAACAGCATACATGTGATTAACACGATCACCATAGTGTTGGACATATATCTCTCCGAATTCATATGGAAATGGAGGATTTGGAATAGGAACCATCTCGAGTTTTTTCATTCTCTCTTGTAAATCTGGTGAAGAAATTCCCGCGTGCTCAATCCGATGACGATGGTTTTTTCTTGGTGATTCCTCCAACGCCTTTTCCACACAATTCAAATAGATTTCAATGGCTTTATCACCTTGTGCATGTACAGTGATTTGATAGCCTTTTTTATGTGCTTCACCTAAAACCCGATAGATTTCTTCCTCACTATAATAAAGAATGCCATAATTGTTAGAGTCACTGGAGTACGACTCACGAGTTGCAATTGTAGGCCCGGTGCTACTTCCATCTGTAAACAATTTAACTGGTCCAACTTTGAATCTCTCATCTCCGGTACCAGTTACCACACCAGCTTCGACCATTTTATTAACAAATTCATGGGAGTTATTCACCTGACATATCATTGCATATATTCGGACACGAATATCCTTACTCTTCACAGCTTGTTGCAGTAAACGGTAACTCTCAGGACCATTTCCACCTGCCTCATGTATACTTGTTATGCCCGCTGCAACGAAATGATCTGATGCAATTTTCACAGCCTTCATCAGTTCACTTTCTGTATAACTTGCAAACTCGTTCATACTCATATTTACTGCTTCAATTAATTTTCCTGTAAGCCTTCCTGCCTTATTCTTTTCAATAACTCCCCCATTAGGATCCGGGGTGTTCTCGTTAATTTGCGCAATTTCTAATGCTTTGCTGTTCACCACGCTTATATGGCTGCAAGTACGTGATACAATAATGGGGTGTTCATCTGAAATTTCATCTAGCTCAGCGATTGTTGGATAACGCTTTTCTTTCACACCGGTTTCATTAAAGCCCCAAGCACGTATCCATTCACCTTTAGGAGTTACTAAGGCTTTCTTTTTCAGGTCATCTAACAAAGCCTCGATAGAATCGATATGTTCAGCTTTACAACTTACCGCCAACTGATTCACCCCATAAAAAATGAGGTGAATATGAGAATCAATGAATCCAGGAAGAAGCGTTTTTCCTTTCAAGTCAATTACATCCGTTTTTTCTCCTATAAAACTCTTAACCTCCTGATTTGAACCAACAACTGCGATACGATTATCCTTTATTGCTACAGCTTCGACTACTGTATTCTTTTGGTCTACTGTAATAACTTCTCCATTTATCAATACAACATCAGCTTTCATAAACTCATCCCTTTCGAAATTACTCTTTTAGAGTGATCAATTCAGTATTTAGCATTCATCTGCTTAAAATTTGCCCACTCCCCATTTCACATTATTTCAGATTGATCTCATGGTTCATTTTATAATTCTTTTTCAAAAATACTGGACACTCCCATTCACAGACAAGGTCCTTAGCCAAGGAAACGACCCAGCCCTTTGTAATAAGATACTTTTCTCCATCAACAGAAATAAACACTTCACCGTCTGTCACATAGAAAACTTCCTGTTCTTCTAGATGCCACGTTCCTTTATTCGGTTCGCCTACCCATGGTTCCCACGTGTCAACACCTAGTTCTTGTGCTTCTTCTGCTGTAAGTTTTTTCGCAAAAAACATGATGATCCTCTCTCTTTCTTATAGGTAATTTTGAAGGAATAGGTTTTATAAACGTACTGTCTTAACATTTGTATCTTTTAAACGTTTGAACTCTTTTTTCATAAAGTATATGGCAATGAGAAGGCCTGGAATTTCTGCAGCAGGACCTGCGTACCATATACCTTCTACACCCCAGAATTTCGGGAAAATAAATAAAAACGGGAACATGAACAACAGCATTTTGCTAACACTGATAAACGTTGCGGACCAGTTTCTCTCTTGTGCTTCGAAATAACCGGAGATAAGCAAGCTGACTGCATTAAGCGTAAACAAAGAATTGAATACAACTGTCGTCCAAATGCCCAGTTTCTGCAATTCAGGATTACCAACGGAAAAAAATGACACAATTGGATCTGCAAAAATGATTAGTATGGCTGTCACAATCACAAAGAAGGCAACCGTAAAAATGAGTCCCATCTTAATTGCTTGTTTAACACGATCAAGGTTGCCCGCACCGTAATTATAACTAATGATCGGTTGAAGTCCTGTCATCCCACCGAGAGCTGCTAAGGCGAGCATATTTGTAATGTAACCGTTTTGAATCGTGAAAGCGGCAACGTGCAGCCCACCACCGTAGCTTTGCAGCATGTTGTTGAAGAAAATAATGGCAATAAACATCATGAACAGACTCGAGAAAGATGCAAAGCCCGTCCAAGCCACTTCACCGATCGTCTTGAGATTAATCATCATATCTTTCATTTTTGGCTTAAGTTTTGTTTTACCAAACCAGAAATAAAAGATCAGGAAAACAGGGATCGATTGAGAAATCGTATTGGCCCATGAGGAACCCATCATCCCCATGTCATACTTCGTTACCATTATCCATTCTGTAATCCCACCAACAACTGCTGCGACTAACCAACTGTTCATTGATAAAACAGGTTTTTCATCGATATTTGTTAAAACACTTAATACAACGGCCAATATCGTTAATGGCAATGATACCCATAGCAGTCGGCTATATTGCACCGCATATGGAAGCGCTTCATCACTTGCTCCGAATAAGGTCATAATTTGATTTTCAAGGACCACTCCAATTACAGCTAGCAAAATGGAGAAGAAAAGAGTAAACCATAAGGTTTGTCCCATAATACCTCTAGCTTCTTCGATTTTCCCTTTTCCAAGCCGAAGTGAAATGACCGCTCCGGCTCCCACACCCAAAAGAACTCCAAGCATACGGGTAATAACCATGACCGTAAATCCAATTCCAATCCCTTCTACTTCCACCTCCTGAAAGCCACTGACGAAATAGCCATCGACAACCGCTGCAACCCCTAGAATCGCGTTAGCCATAATTCCTGCCAAAGCAAATCGTAAATATAGTAACGGAATACTTTTAGTTCCCAGCAATGAATCATACGCTGGCTTATTCATTACTTCTACTTGCTCTATCTTCGATGACGGACGGTTGTCTGCTATTTTCATGAGCATGTCCCCCTATAAATAATAGATGTAGTAAGTTAAGCTCTATTAATTCGCATACCAACCTACAGGCTTGGCATGCTGGTGGATATTGATTTGCTTCGTTTCCATAAAGTGCTCCAGCCCAACAGCACCTAACACTCTGCCGATTCCACTTTGCTTATATCCTCCCCAAGGACCTTCAACATAAGCGAGATGATAACTATTAATCCAAGTAATTCCCGCACGCAATTTACTAATGACACGTTTTGCTCGATCCATATCTTCAGTAAATACAGCACCAGCTAATCCATAAATGGAATCATTCGCTTTTTGGATGGCATCTTCCTCATCTTTAAATTTTTGTACAACAAGGACTGGACCAAAAATCTCTTCCTTAACAATACGCATATTCGCATTTACATTAGCAAAGATCGTTGGCGCAATAAAAAATCCTCGATCAAGCCCATTTTCTGTTAAGCGCTTACCACCACAAACTAATTTTGCACCTTCTTCGATTCCGCTCTTGATGTAATGTAAAACTTCATTCATATGAGTCTCATTTGTGAGGGCTCCCATTTCAATGTTTTCGCTTTCCCCGTTGCCAACTACAATTTTGCTTGCACGCTCGGCTAATCTTTCAACAAACTTATCGTAAATGGTCTCTTGTACAAGCAAACGAGATGCAGCTGAACAAACTTGCCCAGCATTGTGGAAAATACCAAACATCGCATTCTCGACTGCAGCTTCAAAATCCACATCGTCAAACACAATAAGTGGAGATTTACCACCCAGTTCAAGGGTGATTTTTTTCATATTGCCCGCAGCTGCGCGCATAATGCTTTGGCCTGTTTTTGTTCCACCAGTAAAGGCAATCTTGTCAACATCATGGCTCTCGGCAAGCTCATTCCCAACTGTTGATCCAGGTCCCAATAGCAAGTTTGCCACTCCGGCCGGAAGTCCAACCTCTTCGATAATTTCAAATAATTTGAAAACGCTTACAGGAGTGGCCTCAGCAGGCTTAAGTACAATTGTATTCCCTGCGGCGAGTGCAGGAGCAATTTGCCAAACAGCTAACATAAGTGGGAAGTTCCAAGGTACAATAAGTCCACAAACACCAATCGGTTCATGAATAATAATTGTTTCTGAAGAATCAGCACGAGTGTAAGATTCCTTTTTCATGCCTTTGATCAAGTCAGCATAATAGCGGAAGCATTGAATCGATACCGGAATATCCACATAGGTGGTTGCACGAATAACCTTACCGTTATTTGCAGTTTCCAAACGTGCAATTTCAGCTGCCTTCTCTTCAAGACGGTCTGCTATCTTATAGAGATAATCAGCTCTTTCATCAGCTGATAAATCCGACCAGATCCCGCTGACAAACGCTTTACGGGCCGCCTTGATTGCTATCTTCGCATCGTCTGCTGATCCATCAGCAGACGTTGCGATCACCTCTCCGGTTGCAGGATTGATAATGTTTCGTCTATCAGCGGATAATGCTTCTACCCATTTCCCATCAATGAACATGTTTATTTTCATAAACAACTCTCCTTTAAGCAATAATATCTACCAGTTTAAAACCAATATGTGCTAGATTTACCAGCATGGTTTTCTGATTATAGAATGGGAATGATTTGAGGCGTTCCTTTTCAAATCGATATCCACCTGCACTCCCCGTAACGATCCATTGTGCCAATAACTTGCCAAACAATGTCGAGAGAGAAGCGCCGTGGCCCGTATAACCCGTTGCGAAATATGCGCCTTCTTTGGATTTGCCGATAACAGGGAACGTATCAATTGTAACCCCGATAAATCCACCCCAACTGAAATCAATCTTGCTTCCTGCTAGTTTTGGCATTATTTTAACCATGGCATCGTAAACACTTTGATAAACGGCATCGCCTAAGTTTGGACGAATATCGCCACCGCCGAATACGATCCGATTATCTGGTGTACGTCGGAAATAGTAAAGGAAATTGCTTGTATCAAAAACCATGCGATCTTTAGGAATGACGGTATTCACCAGTGATTCTGGAAGCTGTTCAGTAGCAATAATACGTGCCGAAATTGGCAGTACGCCTTTGTTCAGTTCATTCATGATTTTTCCGGAGTAACCATCTGTAGCGACAATAATGTCTTTCGCAGTAACAGCTCCTTTTTCTGTTACAACTTTCACTCTGTTTTGACCGTACTCAATAGATAGTGCTTTCGAATGCTCAAAGATTTTTGCACCGATCGATCTAGCTGCTTCTCCCAAACCAATTGCATAATTCAGTGGCTGGAACGAGTAACTCGAGTTGTCGACTAAGCAGCCATAATAAAGTGGGGAATCGATCTCTTGATGCAACTGACTTCGATCAAGCACGCTTGAATCGTACCCAAAATTTTTGTTTAAGAATTCGCTTTCATGTTTCAATTCTTCAAAATGCTTGGCTTTGTAAGCCGCCACAATGTGACCTGTCTTTCTAAAGTCACAGTTGATTTGATGCTCGTCAATGATTTTTTTAACCAGTTCAACGCTAAACAAGGAGAGATCGTTAAGCTGTCTTGCCTCGTCGGCACCATACTTTTTGGCAAGCTCCTTCATCGTTGGCTTATAGCCTGGCAATACCATCCCGCCGTTACGACCGCTGGCACCATATCCGATCGTTTCTTGCTCAAGGACAATGACACTCTTCCCTAATTTTTGCAAATGATACGCAGAAGAAAGACCTGTGAAACCTGCTCCAATAATGACAACATCAGCCTCTTCATTTCCTTCAAGAAACTTTCCTTTTTCATAGCTGTTTGCAGTCACTGCCCACAGTGATAGAGTATCCATTCGATCCATCTTATCCATGCTTGTTATTCTCCTTATGTGACATGTATGCTATAATACAGTCAAATTTTATTCACAATATTCACACTTATTGAGTCCATCATATGACTTGGAGTTTCCTCCAAGTCAATAGCCATTTAAGAGTTTTTTGAATTCATTTTCGTAAAAAAGTGGAGTAACTCCACTTTCTTCATTGGGGGGCATCTATGAAAATTGGTACATTTGCAAAGCTTTTTCATGTTACCACCGATACCGTTCGTTATTACATTGAACTGGGATTATTAATACCAGACAAAAAAAACACCCAGTATCAAATGAACCAATTGTGTCTCGACGACATGGCTTTTATTACTGAGCTGAAAAAATTTCATTTTTCACTGCTAGAAATTCAACAAATTTTATCGTATCAGCGTGTCACAAACTTCTCGGACCATGAGGATATCGACTACTACAACAACTTTCTCATTGATAAAAAGAACCAGCTGACCAAGAAAAAAGAAGACATATCAAATGCTATCCAATTGATTGAAAAAACGGTTCAAACCAACTCGCCTTCATCCAAAGAAGAGAATTTTACAGGGGTCCCACTTTCCTTTGTAAATTTGCTCTATTGTCCGAAGTGCCACATTCCACTTGAAATGAAAGATGTGACGATTAAAAAAGTCTACATTCAAACTGGGAGTTTAACTTGTACCTGTGGATACGAGGCAGCTATCGAGGAAGGTATTATCATTACCGGGAACTTGTACGAGACGTCTCCTTATCCATCTTATTTTTACGATAAAGAAACGATTAAAGAGATCAATCCCAATATGATTAACTTATTTGAAAAAAGTAATTTTTGGTTTCAAAAAGTTCTACAAAATGTAGATTTGAAAAACAAGTTAATCGTGGAAACAAACGTTGACGCTTTTGTGTCACTACCCAAATATATCGATATTCTTGAAACGAGCGCATCCTATGTATTCAGTGGCTATTCGCTTGCGATGCTCAAGAAGGTTAGAAAAAGAATTGAGCGTATGAATCCGAAGCCAAATGTCCTTTATATTTTGAATTCTGATTTAAACCTGCCATTGAAACCGCTTAGCATCGATGTTTTTGTGGATAGTTTTACAGCAAATGATTTTTCACTGCTCAATCCGCAGTTCCCAATTCATGTTCTAAAAAACTATTTACATAGCAGTTCAACAATTGTCGGCGGGTACTCCTATTATGATAGCTCGGCCAAATCCTTGAAAAATATTTCAGCCTTATATCCAAATTCCCACGTGCATATTTTATATCCAAAATACATAGAAGAAAATATATCAGTCAACGGATTTCAAATTACGCAAAGTGAAAATATCGGTTACTGTACAGATCCAGGGCCTTTTTTTGATTATCATGTAATAGACGAAAAATTCCACATGCTAATGTATTTGGCTAGTATGAAAAAATAGCACACAAAGAGGCTGGCCGAAAAGTAGGCTAGTTGACGGATGAGACAGCTCCCTTGTAGCAAAAAAAGTTCTGGTGCGAAAACTTCGAGATAAATACAAGTAATCTCTAAATTTTGGACATACTGATACTATTACTCTAATAAAGGTGCTTCAGAATGAAAAAGCGAAATTTATTCAAGTGGAAACATTATCATCATGATATTTTTTTGCAAACAGTAAGATGGAAACTTTAGCTTTCGTGATTAGGTAGAAATGATGAAAGAACGGGGCTTATCATTTGCTCATACAACGATTATGCGTTGGGTTCATCAGTATGGTCTTGAATTAGACAAACGAATCCGTCGTCATCTCAAGCAAACCAATGACTCTTGGAGAGTCGATGAAACATAAATCAAAGTGTACCGGTACGATTCGAATGGAAATACCATCGATTTTCACCTAAGCAAAACAAGAAACCACAAGGCTGCAAAGCAATTCTTTGCAGTCTTTTCATATTTTCTGATTCTAGTGTCGTGACAGTCGATAAAAATCTGGCTTATCCTATTGTAGTTGAAGAATTGAGAAAAAAAAGATGCCATTAGGCATCCAAATAAGGCAAGTGAAGTATCTCATTAAAAAGCAGGTTCGTTCGATGTTAGGATTGAAACCCTTTCGCACAGCTACATCCATTATTTCTGGAATACAAGCTATACATATGGCAAAAAATGCGAATTATTCAATGGACAAGCCTGTCCAAAATCATGTGTAGTTCATCCATCTATTTGGAATTGTTCCTCTAGGAAACTTTTCGCCGCTTTATATCTTTCCTAAGTATTTGTACCGGAACCCATAGGATTATATAAACAAAATTGGATATACTTTGCCTCTGGTTGCACGGACGCTGGTATTACCCGGGTGCCGCCAGCAAAAAGGAAAGAAACACGCTAAGACAATTTTAAGGGAAATCAGCTTTTTTTGAACTCTTGATGACCATAACTCATGACAGAAAGAGCAGCTGTACCTAAGGATATCAAGACGAGCACACCACCAACTGTAGGGTTGAACTCGACAGAGGTTTGCTCAATGACAATTCCACCAATAAATGAACCAAAAGCAATACCGACATGGACCGCCGAATTATTTAAGGTTTGCTGGATATCCGAGGTTTCTGGTGACAACTCAATCAGATAACTTTGCATCGCTGGTGTGATCGCCCAACTTAGCATACTCCATATTACCATCAAGATTAGGAAAAGCGGTAAAGAGAAGGTTGTATAAGGGATTGATAACATAGAAACCGCAAAAAAGATAATGACAGAAATTATAGTACGCTTTGAGCCGAAACGGTCAGCCAGAAAGCCTCCAATTCCCCCGCCAACTACAGCTGCAATTCCAAAAATTAAATAGACAATACTAACCCATGTTCCATCAAGGCCTAGTTTCATTTTTAAAAATGGAGTTAGGTATCCATATAGTGTTAAATGACCTGTCAACATGACAAAGGAAGTTGCCTGGGCAAATAAAATTTTTCGATTTTTCAATGTACGTAATTGTCTTCTAATTGGAATAGAGGGTTTTGGTGCCATCCTTTCCAGAAAGAAAAACACCCCCGCCATCGAAACTAAGGTTAGGATGGAGATCATGATAAAGGGGGCCCGCCAGCCAAAAGCATTTCCAAGCATCAATCCAATTGGTACCCCTAGTACAAGAGAGGCACTGACTCCCATAAAAACAATTCCGATCGCCCTTGCACGGTATTGTTCAGTTACAATATTTGGAACCATCGTTAAACATAAAGCAATAAGCAATGAACCACTAGAAGCTGCAATGATACGCCCAACAAGTAAAATACTATAATAGGGGCTTAAAATGGCAATGACATTTCCTAATAAAAAAATAACCAAAGTAATTAAAGTTAGCCGTTTTCGTTCCACTCTTTGTGTTACTGATAACAATATGGGCGCTGCTAACGCGAATGCAAGGGAAAAAACAGTCATAAGGAAACCCGCTTGCCCAAGACTCACATCTAAATCATTCGCGACAATATCTAGTAAACCGCCAATGATTAATTCAACCATCCCGACAACAAACGAGACAATCGCCAATAAATACACGCGTTTATCCAAATTTAACTCCTCTCTAAAAAGCAAGATAAATACCCGATAAAAAATAGCCCGCCATGTTTAGCTAGGTCTTTTCTCATTCACTCCCATACTCCTTCTAATTTTTCTCTAAAGAGTTGGCAGAACCACAAAAAAATAATTCGTGGACAGGAATCGATAATGAATCCCGCTTAGAATTTTCAATTACCTCCGGATTGGTACCCATCTTTTTTATGTACATAAATGAATTTTTCAATACTCCTTAGATTATGTATTCTGTTATAAATATAATAGCACGATTGCTTACAAGGTCTTATTACCATATTTTTTTTGCGTACCAAGAACGTCGAGGTGTTACTTCTTTAACATATAAATTTTACGAGGTCTTCCCCTAGGCGATTGAAGTTCTTCTCCTTTGTACTCCACTAAACCGCTTTCACTTAAACTACTCATTATTCTCTGGGCATTTCGAACGGTCATGGATAAATGAGAAGCTAAGTCTGAGGAAGTGAAGCCATCCCAGCCCATACGATCAACCAATGCTTCTATCTTTTTATACGTTTTTACACTAATGTTAGCCTGATTCAATTTATCAAGCAGTTCTTTATCATTAGAACGGAAGGTATATGCCAATTGTTCTTCTTGACCTACGGATTCAATCATTACACCATCTTCTTGGATAACAACAATTCCGGAACTGCCTTGCGTTTTCGAATGACGGATCGCCTTGCGAGCATTGATTTCAGCCGATGCAGCCGTCTCACCAAAACCAATACCAACTGCAACTGAGACATCCATATCAAGGGCCAGTAATTGAACAGTACTTTGCAAGCTACTAATTTCTCGTTCAATTGCCTTCCGTGAACTAAATATTTGATAGCGGCCGTTTCCATTTTCTATGAGGGATCCATCTAATTTTTCGCAAAATGAAAGCAATGTTTGTTTAATTTTCAGCTCCAAATGCTGAAGATGATAACGAATATTAACCTCGTCTACAAATTGATCAAACTGATCAATTTCAATAATCTCTACACCTATCTGACTATCTTTAAAATAGGTGCTTTTTGCTTTTTCAATCAAAATTTTGACCGCTTGTCGAATTTCCATCTTTGTCATATTTATTTTGTAGACAGCAACATTTTCTTTCTTCAAGGCCTCATATACAGATTGTAAAACGGTTAGGACACCATGTATCTCCCCTTCCCTCCATAACTGAAGATGAAATTGAACAATTTCTTGATAATCATATTGTTCATCAAATGTTTTTACATAAATATGTTCGGTGGAAATCCCTAGCTCTTGCAGCGACTCTTGCAAAAAAAAGTCTTCCAATCGAATCATATCGATGGATATCTTATCGAAAAAATGTTTTTGATCTGCAGACATTTGTAAAAAACATCTATATAAACTAGATCCTACAGGAGGACAATATGTAAAATTAGCCTCTGAATCCAACATTCCTTTTGCTATTCTATAAGGAACTGGTCCAGAGAAAAACCAACCATTTACAGTACTTTGGTGATTTTTTATAATGTCCGTTACCTCTCGTGCATCTTCATATGGAAAATCAATAAAATCTATTTCATGCTCAAATTCATTGGTTACATCCCGAATTTTCTTTAAAGATGCAAGTGGACCTACAACACCAATTTTATACAAGTTTCCTTCACCCCTACATCCTACTATTAGATTTATTATATCAAAATAACCAATTAACCCCAACAGGGAATAATAATGAGATCCAAATATTAATAACATGTAAAGCACCGTTTGACATAAATAAACAGTGCTACTTTTTAATATGGTTGACTTCTCAATCGTGGGTACGAATGCATTTCAAGGATCCTAAGCCTATTGTTTGTTTAGCAAGATTCCTAAAGCTTGAAAAAAAATATTCTATTTTATCTGAAAATTTTATTGAAATAGATTATTCTTAATTATATAATACATTTAACGAAAATAACGTTAAGTATTCGTTAAATAAAAACCAAGGTATGTATGAAGTGCACGAAGGCTTAAGCAGGTTTAAACATGATTGGTACAAAAAAAGCACAAACTACAAATGGAAGAAGGTTTAGGAGGAGAATGTAATGGAACAAAAAGTAATGAAAGATACAACTAATCTGCAAAATCATAAAAAAGGTGGATTTTTCAATCAAGTAGAGAGAATAGGAAACAAAATCCCCCATCCGTTTATTTTATTTATTTATATGATTGCCTTTTTATTTGTTGTAACCGCTCTCTTATCCGTTTTCCATGTTTCGGCATCGGATCCCATTAGTGGAGAGAAAGTAGAAGTTCAAAACCTCTTAAGCCGTGAAGGCATTCAATGGATACTGCCGAATATGATTAAAAACTTTTCCGGCTTTTTACCACTAGGTTCTATTTTAGCCCTTATGTTAGGCGTAGGACTTGCTGAAAAAGTCGGTTTGTTAGAAGTTTTGATTCGGAAAATGTCGTTAAAGGTCTCAGGGAAATACGCGAGTTATTTAGTTGTATTCGTCGCCTTTTTTAGCCATGTCTCTTCTGATGCTGCGCTTGTTATTATGCCTCCTCTTGGAGCTTTAATTTTCCTTGCTGTGGGACGTCACCCTGTTGCTGGGTTGCTCGCTGCTATTGCTGGGGTTGGTTCGGGTTTCACTGCCAATTTATTAATCGTCACAACAGATGTCTTGCTTTCAGGAATTAGTTCAGAAGTAGCTAATGGCATGAAAGCAAATTTGACAGTTAACGTTACTGATAACTGGTTCTTTATGGCGACTTCAGTTCTCGTACTTACTGTTGTCATTGCCTTGATTACAGATAAATTTGTTGAGCCGCGCTTAGGAAAATATGAAGGTAGCGGTCAGCATAAAAAATTGGAGCAATTAACGAAGCAACAAAACAAAGCACTCCTGGCTACAGGCATTTCAGCATTGATTTTTATAGCTGTTATGGTAGTTCTAGTCGTTCCAGAAGGTGCTCTATTACGAAATCCAGAAACTGGAGCTATTCTCCCCTCACCATTCATGTCTGGAATTGTCGCAATCATCTTACTCTTCTTTTTTACAGTTTCTATTACTTATGGAGTTAAGGTGGGAGCGATTAAGAAACAAAATGACATTCCGGAATTATTAGTAGACCCAATTAAAGGAATGGCCGGATTCATTATTATGGTTTTTCCACTTTCGCAGTTTGTCGCTTGCTTTAACTGGAGTAATATGGGTAAATTTTTAGCTTTATCCATCACGGATCTCTTAGAACAGCTAAACATAGATGGTGCACCAGTCCTTATTGGGCTAATGTTCTTATCCGGGCTTCTTTCCATGTTTATTGCTAGCGGATCCGCCATTTGGTCTATATTAGCACCTGTTTTTGTCCCAATGTTCATGGTATTGGGCTATCATCCTGCCTTCGCTCAAATGTTGTTCAGGGTAGCGGATTCATCTGTACTTCCATTAGCACCTGTATCTCCATTTGTCCCACTATTCTTAAGTTTCTTACAAGAGTATCGAAAAGATGCAAAACTAGGAACATATTATTCTCTTATATTGCCATATCCGATTATCATCTTTATCATTTGGACGCTATTGGTAGTGGTTTGGTATTTCCTTGGCCTCCCAATTGGTCCAGGAGTATATCCGAAATTACCGTAATTTGAAAAATCAAATGCGCCTTGTAGCCCCTTCAGCGACTTAAGGGGCTGCGGTACTTGGGCCAGTCGAAACATTTATAAATTTCATCAAATAAAATTAGGAGTGAAACGAATTGGATATTATTTCATTAAGACGTGATCTTCATCAACACCCAGAAGTTGGGTTTACCGAATTTCGAACTGCTTCAAAGGTAGTGGAAGCACTAACTTCTCTGAAATATAACGTGATATTTGGGAGAGATGCTTTAGATGGGGATTCCCGCCGTGGAGTTCCCCCTACAGAAGTATTACAAGATGCATTTAATAGAGCATTGCAAGATGGCGCCAATCCAGAAATTCTCCAAGAAATGGAGGGCGGATATACTGCCGTTATCGGTATATTAAAAGGAAAAACAGAAGGTCCAACTGTAGCATTCCGGTTTGATATGGATGCATTGCCTGTTACGGAAAGCACTGATTCTGACCACTTCCCACAAGCAAACGGTTTTCGCTCCAAATATGAAGGGAATATGCATGCCTGTGCTCACGATGGCCATACAGTAATTGGCTTAGGGCTTGCTGAAAAATTAGCGGACCGGAACTTCGCAGGAACGGTCAAGCTTATTTTTCAACCAGCTGAAGAAGGAGTACGCGGTGCCTATTCTATTGTACAAAAAGGAATTTTGGATGATGTGGATCATATATATTGTATGCACCTTGGCACAGATGTCCCTTTAGGAGAATTTCATGGTGGGTCTTCTGGCTTTTTAGCAAGTACGAAAATGGCCGCCCATTTTCATGGAGTATCTTCTCATGCAGGTGCTTCTCCTGAAAAAGGAAAAAATGCATTATTAGGAGCAGCCACTGCATTATTGAATATTCATGCTATCCCAAGATTTAGTTCAGGCTCAACCCGCATAAATGTAGGTATTCTTAATGGCGGAACAGCCGCTAATATTATTCCAGCGCATGCAAAAATGGTAATTGAAACCCGTTCTGTAACCGAAGAAACAAATGCAGAAATAGAGAAACGAGTTCGAAATATTGTGGCTCACAGTGCAGGTATGCATGAGCTTGAACATGAAATTGAAATTATAGGACAAGCAATTACCATTCATTGTGATCAAGAACTGGTCGATCTAGCCATGGAAGAAGCTCGAAATGTAGATGGTTTTTCAACAATCAAAGCATGCAGGGAATCCGGTTCTGCTGGCAGCGAAGATGCAAGTTTTATGATTCGAAGAGTACAGGATAATGGCGGTAAAGGAACTTATATGATTATTGGGACTGATATTCCCGCTCCACATCACCACCCTAAATTTGATATTCAAGAAGAAGTTTTACCAAGGAGTGTAGAACTTTTGAATCTTATTGCAAGACGGCTTTTAAAATAATTTTCATATTAACTCGAATACAATATAGGAAGGAAAGAGTGAAATGTCATATATAAATAGACTATCAGAAATCATTGAACAAAAAAAAGAAAAATTCATTGAAGTCAGTGACTGTATATGGAATTTTGCAGAAACACGTTTTGAAGAATATCAATCTGCTGAATTGCTATGCAGCACGTTAGAAAGCGAAGGATTTTCCGTTGAAAAAGGTGTTGGAAACATAGAAACGGCTTTCATTGGCAGCTTTGGAACCGGTAAACCTGTTGTGGCAATCATGGGAGAATTTGATGCGTTGTCAGGTATGAGTCAAAAAAAAGCTACAGCTAAACAAGAGCCAATTGTACAAGGTGAAAATGGCCATGGATGTGGTCACAATTTACTTGGTACGGGATCTTTAGCTGCAGCTGTTGCAGTGAAGGATTATATGGAAGAGAATCATATAAATGGGACAGTTCGTTATTATGGATGTCCAGGAGAAGAAGGCGGATCGGGCAAAACCTTCATGGTCAGAGAAGGTTTGTTCGATGACGTTGATTTTGCATTTTGTTGGCATCCACTGGATGTTAACGGCGTTATGTCGATGGATTCGCTTTCCAATTTCCAAGTGTATTATAAATTTAAAGGCAAAAGCTCTCATGCAGCAGCATCACCACATTTGGGACGGAGTGCTTTAGATGCCGTAGAACTTATGAATGTTGGCGTGAACTATTTAAGAGAGCATATTATCCAAGAAGCAAGAGTCCATTATGCGATAACGAATTCAGGTGGATTATCGCCTAATGTGGTCCAACAAGATGCAGAAGTTCTTTATTTATTACGAGCTCCAGAAGTTTCACAAGTACAAGATATTTACTTGAGAGTTTGTAATATTGCTAGAGGAGCTGCCCTTATGACAGGAACTGAAGTAGAAATCGTTTTCGATAAAGCCTGTTCCAATGTTATCCAAAACACTGTGTTGGATTCCGTCATGTATAGGAATTTTCAAGAACTAGGTATTCCACAACACGATGATGAGGAAAAACAGCTTGCCAAAGAAATCCGTGCTACCTTAACCGAACAAGAAAGGAACAGTACAATCAATCCATTTAAAGATAATCAAGATGATGCACTGGCAAATTGGTTAGAACCCATTGAGGGCTTCCAAGCGCCATTAACAGGTTCCTCGGATGTGGGAGATGTTAGTTGGATTGTTCCTACTGCCCAATGCACAACAGCTTGTTTTGTTCTTGGTTCCCCTTTGCATAGCTGGCAGTGGGTTACACTCGGATCAACATCTATTGCCCATAAAGGAATGCTTCATGCTGGCAAGGTCATTGCTGCCACTGCAGTAGAAGTACTTCAAAATCCTGAATTAATTGAAAAGGCTAAAGCAGAGCTAAAAGAACGATTACAAGGGAAAGGCTATATCTCCCCTATTCCGCAAGATGTAAAGCCTTTAGTTAAAAGATGATAGACTAGATTAGAGTAATGCTGTAATCGTCCTTTGTTCGCAGCATTTTATGGTAATGAGCTCATGAAACCCTTGATGTATAAAAATGGATCTTCGATTTGAAGATCCATTTTCCATTGGGGGCTTTATATTAACTCCAAATTTCCCTAAGTTTCGGAAATCTCTAAGTGTCATAAAAATTAATGGTAAAAAGCTTATCCCTTCATATTCAACAGATATCCTTCAATTTCGTGCTTGCTTTTTAAAATAACTATTTGCTTTTCAGGGTCACTCTTTTGAAGATCTACAAATCTGGTTTTCATTTCTTTCTTGCGAGGAAAGTAGGTGGTCATGATAAATTTAACAAACTGCCAGTCTAATTTTTCATTGCAGCCTTTGCCCATATCAGGTCTTGTTTTACCTAGATAAGATAACCAACGTTTTATAACACGGTAAAGGCAAACACGGAGAGGGAGTTCTAAATAAATAATCGTATCGGCAAGATCCGAACGTAAATTAAAAGAATTACTCTAATTGCCTTCCATTATCCACTTGTCATGACTCAATACTTCCTTCTGAGAAGAAATAAAATCCTCTAAAGGAGCTTCCACCCAGCCATGCCTCCAGTAGAAAGTATCCAAATGATGCACTTCGATATTCAAATTATCTCCAAGTCTTCTTGCAAAAGTAGATTTTCCAACACCGGCGGACACTCCGATAACCATTATACGTTCCATTGATATACCAGCTTCCTCACTTTATTTATTGAAATAACCAGTAAGTCTACCAAATATATATAACCTTTTTAACATCCTTCTTCCTCTACCCTTCCCTTTTAGTTCCATAAGAAAAGGCGACCCTTCTTGAATGAAGAATCGCATCAGTTATAGAAAAGGAAGTATGGTTACTGCGTTGTCCTGTCAATGAACAAGCCTGCCTTATTTTTTATCTCTATTAAATCAGTTGCCCTAAATGTTTCTTTGCCTCGTAATCAACAAGTTTTTCATCCTGCTTAACTCGTGCCAGATAATCCGGGTTGGCGATAAGCGGACGTCCAATCGCCGCAACGTCAATGATGCCTTTTTCCAGTGCGGCTTCTGCAGTTTCAGGATCAAGCCCGCCCACACCGACTATAATTCCATCCCAGTGGCTGCGTACCAATTCATGCATGGTCAATCCTCTTGCAATCGGTTTGGTAAATTCCATCGTGGATGGGTGAATCATTTTGACTCCTGTTTCATTGAACGCCTCTATAAATGTTTGGATCGCTGTTTCAGGGTCTTCCCACATGTAAGATGGCTGGTCAATTTTCAAAGCCGAGAAACGAATAAGGGTACGTTCCATTCCAACCGTATCTATAACTGCTTTTAGCACTTCCTTCATAAATGTCAGGCGCTGTTTTAAATCACCACCGTACCGATCGGTCCTTTTATTGGAAGTGTCAGAATTGAACTGGTCTATCAAGTAGCCGTGTGCACCATGAATTTCAACGCCGTCAAAGCCAGCATCCATTGCATTCTTTGCAGCTTGTTTATATTGGTTCACAACTTCTGCAATATCCGTCTCCGTCATTTCTTCAGGAATGTCAAAAGGTTTGCCGAATCGTGAAACCTTTCCTTCTGCAGCAATAGGTGACGGAGCCTGCGGAGGAAGTCCTCCTGCAATTTCATGGTGGCTTGCACGGCCCACATGCCAGATTTGCGCAATAATCGTTCCGCCTTCTGCGTGTACTGCTTCCGTTACTTTTTTCCACCCGTTGATTTGCTCTTGAGTATATATTCCGGGAACTCCAGGATTGCCCTTTGCTCTTGGTGAAATCACTACACCTTCAGTAATGATAAGTCCGATTCCATCTTGAGCCCGTTTTCGGTAATATTCTACGGTCTGGTCATTCACAACACCGGTTTCGTTATCGGCAAACGACCGTGTCATAGGAGCCATTGCCGTTCTTGTTTTTAAGTTCCATGCTCCTATTGTTACAGGTTCAAACATTTTGGTTTTTATTTTATTCATTTGAATTCCTCCTGTTAACCACTTTATTGAGCTAACTTTTAGTAACTATTACTGTGTAAGATTATCCGATAAGTGGTTGATTTTCAAATAATTTACTCAGATTTTATAACCATTGATAAAATATGGTAATAAAGACCATTGAACTACCCACAACTTATCGACCTTACGGTCTGATTGAAGTCGGGGATTCCTAAGAACATTAGCCTATCGGCCAATTTTTAATTAGGCTATCCCCGTAGTTCCTACGGTTAGAAGCCTTATGGCTTCATTCATTAGATTGAGTCCTGCGTTAATATCTCGATCGTGGTGAGTAGAACAAGAAGGACAATCCCATTCACGAAGATTCAGATGTTTAACGTCTTTATTATGGTACCCGCAGCCAGAACACAATTGACTAGAAGCAAACGTTTTAGATACGGTCACGATTTGTTTACCATACCATTTTGCTTTGTATTCCAACATTTTTTTGAATTGGTACCAAGATACTTCACTAATCGCTTTGGCTAGTTTGTAATTTTTTATCATATTGGACACTTGCAAGTCTTCCATTCCAATAACATCGTGGTTTTTGATGATTTCGGTAGAGACTTTATGTAAGTAATTCATTCGGGCATTTGAAATTTTTTCGTGTAGGATGGCCACTTTTCGTTTTTGTTTTTGATAGTTTTTGGCTTCAGCCAATGGTTTCTTTTGATTCAAGGCTATTTCTTGTCGCCTTGAAAGAATTCGTTGTGCTTTGGCCAATTTCTTTTCGACCGTCCGGAAGAATTTTGGGTTTTTATAGACCGTACCATCTGAAAGAAATGCAAAGTTCTTCAAACCAAGATCTACACCGCAAGAACGATTCGTTTTAGGAAGTACTTGTACATTGGTTTCGGCTAAAACGGAAATGAAATATTTACCCGAAGGGTTTCGCCTGATTGTGGCATTGATGATTCGTACTTCGACTTCGCGGCTTATAGCAAAACGAACGAGACCGAGTTTTGGTAATTTGATTTGGTTACCAATCATTCCAATATTCCCATTCGTATGTTTAGTCGTGTAGGACTGGATAGGATTCTTTTTTGATTTGAAGCGTGGTGATTTGTTTTGCTTTTTATAATATCGACTATAGGAATCTGCTAAATTTTCCACCGATTTCTGTAAGGCAATACTGTCTACTTCTTTCAGGAAAGAATACTCGTTCTTTAAAGCTGGAAGTTCTTTGATTGTTGCGTATTTATTCAGAAAAGAACCTTTCCATTCATTAGAGGGTAATTGGCCGTTCTGCTTCATTTCTTCACAGATATACCAGTAGGCATCTTTCTCCTTTTGTTTGCCTAAAAAGAAGTTATAGACAAAACGGGAGCAGCCGATCGTTTTATTGATTAGAACTAGTTGTTCTTTCGTTGGATAGACTCGAAATTTATAAGCTTTGTTTATAACCATTGGTTTCACCCCCTTATAGTTATTATTAATCAGGGAACGTATGTTTGCCAAAAGATTACTTTGGCTTATGCCAACCGCCATTCATCTCCCCCTTACCGTTGGGCTTTCGCCCTTCGCACGCTTTAAGAGGGAGTCTTCTGGCGGGAAATGATAAAAAACGATTTATTCCTCAGCATTGTTTATAATTTACTGCTTTTTTTCAAACAAAAAAGCCAAACAGAGAATATCTTTTCCCTGCTGGCTAATTTATTTTTCTTCATTAAGATCTTATTAGTCTCGTGCTGTTCTAATAAAAACCGACACGATCAAACCAATGATTGCAAGGACAAGACCGAAAATGAAGGCATCTTGAACGCCTGCAGTCAATGAACCGCTTATGGCAGATGGATCGAACGGATCTTCTGCATTTGCCATATAATTTTTTTGTGATGCTGACATGATTGTAATGGCAACGGTTGTACCGATAGCCCCCGATACTTGTTGCAAAGTATTCATTAGAGCTGTTCCATCCGGATAAAGATTTTTCGGCAGTTGATTCAGCCCATTTGTCTGGGCCGGCATCATGACCATCGAAACTCCAATCATAAGGAGAGAATGCATGACGATTACCATAATGATCGTAGTTTCAGTCGTTACGTTCGTCAAAGTCCATAACATGACAATCATGATAATGAAGCCTGGGATCACTAACCCTCTTGGCCCGAACTTATCAAAAATGCGCCCCGTAACCGGAGACATGATACCATTAAGCACTCCACCCGGTAAAAGTACAAGCCCAGCTGAAAACGCAGCTAATGCAAGCCCGGTTTGCAGGTATAGCGGTAAGAGAATCATGGATGACATGATGATCATGAAGGTGATGAAGACGGTGATTAACCCTAACGTGAACATCGGGTATTTAAAAACGCGCAAGTCAATCATCGGTTTATCCATGTTGAATTGTCTTACAGCAAACAGGAATAGCGCTATAAGTCCGACAATGATCGAGGATAGAACTATTGCATTGCTCCATCCTTGCTCTCCAACAATACTAAAACCATAAACAATTCCCCCAAAACCAATGGTCGATAAAATGATGGAAGGTACATCGATTTTAGGTTTGGTGATTGTTGAAACGTTTTGCATATACTTGAGACCGAATAGTAAAGCGATCACAAAGAACGGCAAAGACACCCAGAAAATGTAATTCCAATTTAGATTTTCAATAATCAAACCTGATACTGTCGGCCCGATTGCTGGGGCAAACATGATCACCAGCCCCATCAATCCCATCGTTGCTCCCCTTTTATGAATAGGGAAAATCAATAAAATGGTATTGAACATGAGAGGCAATAAAAGACCCGTTCCGATTGCCTGGATGACACGGGCTAGCATCAAGATGCCGAATCCAGGTGCAATTGCTGCAATGAGCGTCCCAATGATGGAGAACACCATTGAGGCAATAAATAATTGACGAGTATTGAACCACTGGATCAAGAGTCCCGAAACGGGAACCAATATCCCCAATGTTAATAGATAACCCGTTGTCAGCCACTGCACGGTCGAAGGACTGACATTGAATTCCTGGATTAAATCCCCCAACGCCATGTTTAAAGCCGTCTCACTGAATAACCCAATGAACCCTGCAATTAAAAAAGCAATTAAAATGGGGGTCGTTCTAATAACTGGGTTTTGTTGCTGTGTTGCATCTGTAGACATAAAATAGTTCCTCCAATTACTAACTGTTCGACCTAAGCTTAAGATAATTTTTCTGTATGACTTATTTATTTATCAGCAATAATGGTATCTGTTCCGCAATGGCTTGGAGAGGTTCCCCGTTTTTCGCCGTTAAGGATAAAAGGATACCTCCTTCAATTAATGCATTAATTACGATACTCAATTCTTTTGCCCGTTTCTCACTGAATTCCGCCTCGAGTAATTTCTTCACATATATGGCTTGCCAATCTTCTATCGCTTCTTGACAAGCCGTTCTTATCTGCTCACTCGTCGTATATGTTTCCGCTGCAATCGTCCCGATTGGCAGTCCTAATAGATTTTCACTATCACCAAAAACCTCGGATAAATGAAAAATATGAGTCTGAATGGCTTTGATAGGGTCTTCGATTTCATCAAATCCCCGTTTAATTTCATCTATCACGAATTCTTTTGTATGAATAATCGCTTCGATCGCCAATTCTTCTTTGCCTTTCGGAAAATAATGATACAGCGAACCTTTTGGGATACCACTTTCCTCAATAATGTCCTTAAGCCCTACACCGTAATATCCACGTATACGAAAAAGTCGGGAAGCAGCTTCAATAAGAATGTCTTTCGAGTTTCGTTTTTCTGCCATAGCTGGATCACTCCTTGAAATTATATCAACCGGTCTATTAGAGACTATACTTGTATATCATTGTTTTGTCAAAAATGACAGCCTATGAATGGAATATGCTATTGAACTCATTGAAAACAAAAAGAACACCTCATAATGGTGTTCTCTGCAAGTTTTTAAAAGAATTCAATACCTTTTATATAAAATCCGGTATTTTTTTCAAACACTTCCATTATTAATCCATCATACAGGCCTGCCTTCATTATCTTCAAGGATTCTTGTCATGATTTTTGAAATCAAGAATAGCAATTACAAACATGCCAAAGCTTAGCATCAGGGAAATAACTTCGAAAGTACCCATTCATACATCGCCTCCTTATATCCAGCTTTTCCTGATCAGAGATTGTCCTATACAAGAAAAAAATGAAAGGGTGGCTTTTAAACAAAAAAGGGCAAACCCAATCAGGGTCTGCCCTCTACTCCATTCATATCATTGATCGTTGAAACTTTCTGTTCAAATAACCGATTAATAACCTAGTTTTTTTTCCACAACGTTCATTAGGGGTTTACCGTCAGAAAAAAGCTTTAAATTTTTCAGGAATAATTCCATCACACGATCTAGGTGTTTGGAAGAGTTGTAAGCATTATGTGGGGAAACCATGACATTTTCAAGCTGCCAGAAAGGGTGATCCTCAGGTAAAGGTTCTACTTCAAACACGTCGAGCGCCGCCCCAGCTATGTGCCCGTTGCTCAAGGATTCAATTAAATCCTCATCCACAATCGTATTGCCTCGGCCGACATTAATTAAATAGCTGCCTTTTTTCATTTTATTTAATCGTTCTTCATTAAAAAAATACGACGTCTCTTTCGTAAATGGGAGCGCCAAGACAACAAAATCGGACCGTGAAAGGACCTCATCCACTTGATCCATACCCATTATCAAATCAGCAGGTTCATATTCTTCGTTCCTCTTGGCGGGATTTCGACGACAGCCAATAACGGTCATTCCAAGTGCTTTACATCGCTTTGCTATCTCAAAGCCAATGTCACCATACCCAATTATCCCCACTGTCGAATTCTCAAGGTCTGTCACAGGAATTTCAACCCATTTTTTATTCATTTGATTTCGGATCATTGTCGGCACACCTCTTGCTAACGAAAATAGCATCGCAATCGTATGCTCGGCAATCGGGACAGATGTGCAGCCCTTGACATTGGTGATGGTGACATCGCTGTTTTGAATACCTTCATTAAGCATGGCCTCCACTCCCGCACTGTCTGAATGGACCCATTGAATCTTTTGTGCCTTTTTAAGAATGCTGAGGTTATCATGAAGTCCCATCGTATAAAGAACATCAAACTTGGATAGATCAACGGTTGGCTGTGGTTCAGGTTCGCCGAATTCCCATGGTTCGACAACGACATCAGAACAAATCTCCTTCAACTCATTGATGTATTTCTCCGGTATATCGACCCTTATATAAAGTGAGGGAGCTGCTTTCTTTGATTCTGACATGATAAAACCTCCTCAAGAACCTACGATTCCTTTTTCTTTAATTAATGAGATGTCAAGTCGAATGCCATGCTTTATGATCACTTCAGGAAATCTGGTTGCTCTTTTCTAATTCTATCCCAAAGTGGTTGAAAGCTCAGCCATCCTTCATATTCCGTGCCCGTTTGTTCTGCTGTTAATTTTGCATACTCCTCCTCTATAAAAATGGGCTTACCGACTGATTCGGCCATAATCTGCGCTTGACATGAACGTTCCATCGTTATGAACCACCACGCAGCTGAATCTACAGATTGGCCCACCGTAAGCAGACCATGGTTGCGGAGGATGACAGCTTTATATTGACCTAAAGCCCTAGCGATGCGTTTCCCTTCTTCAGATGCATAAACCACACCAGTAAAATCATCGAACAATGCATGATCTTTATAGAATTGGCAGGCATCTTGCGTAATCGGATCTAGCAGTCTCCCTAATGAAGACCATGTCTTTCCATATACCGAATGAGCATGTGCCGCTGCTATGGCATCCGGTCGTGCTTTATGGATTTCCGAATGAATGGCAAAGGCAGCACCATTCACTGAATGTTCCCCCTCTACTATTTCACCTTTATGATTAACCAATATAAGATCGGAAACGGAAATTTGACTAAAATGCATCCCAAACGGATTAACCCAGAAATGGTCAGGATATTTAGGATCGCGGACCGTAATATGGCCAGCTATCCCTTCATCGAAACCAAACTTTGAAAAAAGACGGAATGAAGCTGCCAATCGTTCTTTCCGGTGATTACGTTCTTCTTCCATTGTATTGAATGTTGCGGGTTGCAGGGAAATTGTCTTTGTCATTTTTCTTTCCTCCTCGATTCTTTTTCCTCATTTTTTGCCTACCATCAATTAGCCATGGTGTCCATGTCCGCTTTATCCTTTACATCTTGTTTTACCTCATTATTGGGGCTGAGGAAAGTAAGGGTAGTGATGACGACAAAACTAGTAGCGAGTCCGTATAGAATGGGTTGAGTGGAGGAAGGTCCATTAATGACCAATCCAACAATAATAACGATCATGCTAGCTAGAATGGAGTAGAATGCAGCTTTAGCCGTGACTCTCTTCCAAAAGAAGCCAAGAATGATCGGAAAGAACACAGCACCGGATAAAATTGCGTAAGCTACATCCAGTGCAACTAAAATATCTTGAATCCATATCGAAACGATTATGGTCAATACACCAATCGTTAAAGTTGTAATTCGAGATGTTTTTAAAAATTGACGTTCACTCATTCCTGGACCGATATATTTTTTAATGATGTCATTAACAACTAAAGTGGACGAAGCAAGCAATGTTCCTGAAGCTGTGGACATAAGGGCAGATACCACACTCGCAATGACAACCCCCAATAGACCAGCAGGTAAAGTTTCCATCGCTATACTAGTAAATGCATTTTGTGGATCGCCTAAATTAGGAAGGATAATAAAAGCGCACATTCCAATGATACTGATTGCAATCGCATAAAAAACACTATATATTCCCGCTCCTACCGTTCCGCCACGAGAGATCGCTTTGGTTCGTGCGGTAAAAAGACGCTGCCAAATATCTTGGCCAACAACTACCCCTAGAGTAAATAGTAGGAAATATTGAAAAATTGTCTCTCCGCCAATGTTGCCTAACTCGAAATGTGATGCAGGGAGATTTTCTTTAAGCGAGCCCCACCCTCCTGCCTTAGAGATGCTCATCGGAAGCATGATAAAGAAAATACCGATCGTCATGATGACGAATTGCACGACATCAGTCATGGTGACTGACCACATACCACCTAAAATTGTATAAAATAAAACGATCCCACCCCCGACTATCATGGAAACTGTTAAATTCCAGCCAGCCAAAACATGTAAGATTGTCCCCATCCCGATCACTTGCGTTACAGTCAGCATGAATGTATAGATAACAGAGACAAGGGCACTGATCAATCTTGTTTGAGAGTTGTAGCGCTTCTCAAGCATTTCACTGATCGTCAGTACTTTTAAATCAAAGATCTTATTCGTTAAAAACAACCCGATTGCGATAATCCCGAGCCCGATCATCACAACTAGCCAAATACCGGATATCCCAAACTGATAACCTAACTTTGCTGTTCCTAGAGTAGAAGCTCCCCCTAATATAACAGCAGCTAAACAGGATAAATACATAAAATGACCGAGATTACGCCCTGCTACAATGAAATCATCTGCTGTTTTTGCCCGTTTGGATCCGATTACTCCCACAATGATTAAAACAGAAAAGTATAGAATCATGATCGATATATCCAAAATATGCATGTACACATCTCCTTTTAAAGTTGTTTTATTTTATAACGCCTTTTGTTAAAGATGGAAGGAAGGGATTTTTCTTCGATCCCTTCCATTAGAATGGAAACTAGTTGTTAAGCTGTGTTTCCAAATCTCCCACTCTCTCTTTTTTCTCCAGTTTCCCTTTTTTTGCGAGAGCGATGAGAGTGATGAATTCATAGACAATATTAGCGGCCGCTGCAGCCGTGATTTGCCCGTGATCGTATGATGGTAAAACCTCAACAAGATCGAATCCAACAAAATCTATATTCGTCAATCCTCTCACTAAGGCTAAAGCATCATCAATGCTGGCACCGGAAACTTCAGGTGTTCCCGTTCCTGGAGCATAGACCGGATCTAAAAAATCAATGTCAAAAGATAAAAACACCGGACCATTCGCAACACGCTCATGAATGACCCCTAGCATCTTTTCGACCCCGATACGTTTATAATCGTTTGTCGTATAAACGCCCAAACCTAAATCCCGGGCATCCTGAAGATCTTCCGGTCCGTACAGACCACCCCTCATACCAATTTGAAGAGATCGCGATACATCGATGAGACCCTCTTCTATTGCGCGGCGAAAAACGGTTCCGTGATTATACTTTTGATCAAAATAACTATCCCAAGTATCAGAGTGAGCATCAAATTGAAGCAAGGCAACAGGTCCATGTTTTTTTACGATCGCACGTAACTCCCCTAGTGTAATGGAATGATCGCCTCCCAATGAAATGGGAATGATCCCTTTTTCAATGACGGGAGTAAGCTCTTCTTCGATCTTTTTATATGTTTCAGAAATATACCCCGGAATGATCGGAATATCCCCATAATCAATTCCTGATATATAGTCAAAAATATTAATATCTTGTTCTGGGTTATAAGGACGTAAAAGGATTGAAAAATCGCGAATGGCTTCTGGTCCGAATCTCGCACCCGTTCTAAATGATTGCCCGGAATCAAAAGGAATTCCCGTAATGACAAAATCCATATGTTCATCTATCTGTTCAACAAATGGGAGCCGCATAAACGTACGTACTCCACAAAAACGGGGTGATTTGAATGAGTCTTTCGGTTGATACTTCATCATGTAACATCCTCCTAAATTCTAATTCTGCTATTATTATTTTTCACTCCACTGCAATTGCAGATGCCATACAAACTTCCATCTTTTCTAATAGAATGGATATATATAACACCCTTGAAAATTCCCTTCTTACCTTTTACATAAGCAAGATTCAGGCCAACTATTTCTCTGCAGTATATAAGGCTTTTCATTATTTTGTTTCATCAAATGATTAAAAACTTAATCATTTTCTTGTTTTTTAATTTAATTTTTGATTATTTAGACTTTTTGATTTATATTTTAATTAAACAGCATCCCAAAACCCAAAGGAGCGGAACTCATGTACGACGATATGTTGGAGGAAGAACTAAATAAGATTATTGAGACATCGAATAATAACATTCTCATTACCGATCAAGATGGAATCATTTTATATTCCAACCCAAAGCTTTGGGAGATTTATGGTATGGAAAGTGACTCTTATATCGGTACCTCCGTCTATCAATTAGAAAGCGAGGGACTTCTCACACCTTCCATCAATGCGATTGTTTTAAAAGAAAAGAAAGCTAAGCGCATAATGCAAGAAACAAAAACAGGTCATGTTGTCATGTCGACTGGCTATCCCATTTTTAATAAGGAAGGACTTCTCGTTAGGGTAATCAGCTATGGTCAGGATCAAACCGAGATCCTGCAATTGCAGGATCAATTTGAGCAATTACAACGAAAAGTAAAAGGCTATCAAACTGAAGTCGAGGATTTAAGGGAAAGGGAACTGGATTACCATTATATGATTGCTAGAAGTAATGAAACGAAGCATATTTTAAAAACGATCCATAATGTTGCAAAAACCGATGTCACGATTCTCTTATTAGGACCTTCCGGGGTAGGGAAAACCACTTTTGCCCGTGCTGTTCATGACCAAAGCAACAGAAAGAAAGAACCTTTTATCGAAGTGAATTGCAGTACGATACCTGATAGTTTGTTTGAATCAGAAATATTCGGCTATGAGCCGGGGTCATTTACAGGGGCAAATAAACAAGGAAGGCAAGGCCTGATCGAGCAAGCTGACAGCGGAACTCTTTTCTTGGATGAAATCGGGGAACTTCCACTTACCATGCAAGCTAAATTACTGAAAGTATTACAGGAAAAAAAGATAAAGCGCATCGGTGGAAAAAAAGATAACTATATTAACTTCCGCCTGGTTGCAGCAACTAATCAAGATTTGAAGGATATGGTAAGTCAAGGTAAGTTTAGATTGGACTTATATTACCGTTTGAATGTGATTCCCATCCAAATTCCGGCATTATATGAACGTAAAGAAGATATCCCTCTCTTAATTCAGCATTACTTACAGAAAACCAGTGATAAATACCAGAAATTCAAAAAAATCCATCCATCGACTTATGAAGTTTTGACTCATTATCATTGGCCCGGAAATATACGAGAATTAGAAAACTTAATTGAACGGTTAATCCTGACCATCGAAGAACCAATTATATTTCCCGAACACCTTCCGCAATCCATCACAGGGCAAATAGAACAGCCTGAAGACTCCACCGTCTTGACTATCGAACAGGAATGTGAAGAGAATTTCGATTTAAAGAAGACACTGGAAAAGGTTGAAAGGCAACTGATTGCAAAAGCATGGAAAAAATGTAAAACCACATACGAAATGGCAGAACATTTGGGCATCAGCCAGCCAACAGTCATCTATAAATTAAAGAAATACAAAAAATATTTGTAAATTCATCTGGACTAGAATCTCTGCAAACCTTGAATGGTCCTTAACCTTTAGTAATAGATGTATTCAAGCTAAGGGAGCTTTTTGAAACCTTATATGTCGGCAAATCAAGTGAAACCTATGATGATTATCGACAATAAGGCCAATTAAAAAAGCCCTAAATACATTCCAGCGAAAAAAATCCACATTCATGATGAAAGGGATTCACAAATATGATTTACGTTTCCATATTATTATGGTTAAAGATTTGCAGGCTTACATTAATTCAACCGAATGATTGTCAGTGAAGCTCCTGCCCCACCTGTTAAAATAACGGTAGCCACTAGACCAAATATCTGAAGAAAGGTTGTATCACCTGCTGATAAATATAGAATCACATCATTATTATAATTAGAAATCGCGACTGCTGGTGATATTATGGAGCTGGGAATAGGTGTAGCACCATTTAGAATTAACCTCGAACCAGCAAGAAGTCCAGCGGTTGTATTTATTTGATACGTCAAGAATTAAAGACAAGTCACAGGAACGGTAAACGTAGTGTTTCCTCCATTCACTGAAAGTGACCCTGAATTTTGGTTACTTATAAGCGGAAACCGGTTGTCCCCACTTCTCCTGTTGCACCCGTTTCACCTGTTATTCCTGTAGCTCCTGTTTCTCCGTTTGCTCCTATTATTCCAGTTGTACCAGTTTCCCGGGTGATCCAGTAGCTCCTATTATTCCAGTTGCTCCGGTTGTTCCGGTTTCCCCCCTGCTTTATAGACCCAATAATTCATACTATCAGAAATCCTCCTGGTATGTTTGGCCAACTCCCCAAATGTGGTTTTTTCACATCTTAGTCGAAATGCAAAAAGGCTCCCATAAAAGGAAGCCATTCATTTACTAACATAGCAAACTTGCCAAACATTTTTATGCTTTCAAGCTTTTTTCCAATTTGGAACCGCAAGATTCGCGGATGATCAACTCATCTTTCAGAACGAATTTTTTCTTTTCAATGGTTCCGCCTTTCATTAAGGTCAGCAATAAGTTCGTTGCCTTTTTCCCTATTTCGTACTTAGGCTGGTCAATGGTCGTAATATGAGGATTAAAAATCGATGCTATTTTCAAATTATCAAAACCAACGACAGCAATATCCTCGGGAACGCTCAACCCATGATCCTGGATCGCCTTTACAGCTCCCAGCGCCATTTCATCATTAAAAACAAACACTGCTTCAGGCTTGTTTTTCAGCGATAATAATTTCACCATCTGGTCATAACCTGAGTCAATGCCATAATCCCCTTCCTGGATGAATTCCGGGATGAATTCCGGGTTGACTTTCAAGTGATGATTCTTCATTGCCTGCTGGAACCCCCCTAGGCGATCCCGGCTAAGAATGATGTTCATTGGCCCTGTTATATGGGCGATCCGTGTATGTCCAAGCTTGATTAAATGTTCCGTTACTTTTCTGGCACTGCTTACATTGTCGATCGATACAGTTGGAATGTCCAGTCCGTCCACGTATTCACATGCCAGCACAATCGGAAATTGATTCGATAGTTTTTCCAGGCTCTCCCTGTTCATTCTAGCAGTAAGGAGTAACGCTCCATCCGCCTGCTTTTTATATAGCAAATCGATGTATTCCTTTTCCCGCTCAATGTCGTTCTCCGTATCTCCCAATATAACCTGATAGCCATTTTCTACAGCTGTATGCTCAATGCCCCGAAGCACTTCGGAAAAAAAGGGCCTTGTTATATCCGGAACGACGACCAGAATGATCTTCGTCTCTTTCGTCCTGAACTGACTGGCGATCATGTGAGGCTTGTAATTCATCTCTTCAATCACCTGCAGCACCTTTTGTTTGGTATCCTCGCTGACTAAGTCCGGCTGTCTGAGCACTCTTGAAACGGTTGCAGGAGATACGTTGGCCAATTTAGCCACATCGCTCATTTTCATACTATTATCTCCACCTGCCTATTTCTTTTTGTGATTTTCATTAAGTTCATTATAAAGTAATTTAGACTTCATGTTAAAATATCGAATTCTCAGGCAACGTTTCTTTCAAAACATTCATGGATTTTTTAATTCATTTAAAAATTGCTTTCGTTTTGCGGCACTGCCAAGAAGTCCATCGAGATCGAGATGTGGATCATCGGACCATGCCACATCCAAGCTCCAGTGTCTCTATTCCCTGATCCACACACGTATCCAGCATCTCTTCAAATGGCATGTAAACTAAAATATCAGTAACTAAACCCTTACACATCGCTTAGTTCCATTTCAAATTATGTTTTGTTGCTTTCCTTTCAAGGCGACTCCAAAAAATCATAAAGAACACAGCGGTTGCACCTAATGATCCAGCGAAATAAAATCCTGCAGAAATACCTAAATGTGAAATCAATACTCCTGCAATGAAGGGTCCCGCAAACATACCAATCGCGTAGATTGCTTGATATGCCCCCATGGCCGTTGCCCTTTTTTCAAGGGGAATCGACTCCACCGCCATTCCTAAAAATAATGGAAAAAGAATGCCTAATGAGAATCCATTCAATCCTTGAATCAGAAAAAGCATCCCTTTTGTATCTATCATTGGCGTACATATTGTAAAAATGGCCGTTAGTCCGAAAGCTAGTTTCAGTAACCTCCATTGTCCGAATAATGGTACGAATATTTTACCGCTAAGCATGGTGGCAATGGCATGTGGAATCATGAATGAAAAGATGACCATGCTGATTTCATCAGTCTGGAGCCCAAGCTTTAAAGCAAATGCCGGGGTGAAGCCGAACATTGTCGTGAAGATGATGCCATGTGCAAGAATGGATAGAAATGATACTTTTAATAGCGCCGGTTCAAGCATGACTGATACCAGTTCTTTCAATTGAATAGGCTCTTTGTGAAAATCTTCGTTCGATTCATAAATAAAAAGTGAAAGGACGATACCAACGAAACCGATAATTCCTCCTATCCAAAAAGGCGCGTGCCATCCCCATAGATCGACAATGTATCCGCTGATCGCCATTCCAAGCAGCTGTGCCAGAACCACAGCTAACGAGATACTGCCCATCGCTCGGTGAAGATCACGATCTGAAAAATAGCTGGAAAATAAAATGGTGAACGCTACCCAAGTTGCGGCGGCAACTCCAGCTAATGAGCGGGCCAAAAGGATCCAGCCTAAACTATCGGCCCATGCAAATGTCACGCAACTCAAAGTACTCACGACCATTCCAAAGATAATAAAAGGTTTTCTTACTTTTATGAGGTCGGAAAAAATTCCGAACGGAAGCCTGAAGAGAAATTGCATCAGTCCATAACTGCCTAATACCAGGCCGATAAATGTATAATCTCCTCCAATCGTCTCAAGGTAAGGAGACAAAATGGGTATATAAATGAAATTTGAAAACCAAAAAATAAATGAGAGCACTAAAAACAAAAATCTATTTCGTGCGGTATGTAACAAAGTCATTGCACCACTTCCTCTGACCAGTAAGCTATTTTTTACCAATGGCACCTCATATAAAAAGTGAATATACAAAAAGGTGCCCGCAACGTAATTGGGAACACCTTTTCATTCTTAAGCCTTTCCACTTGTATTGAACTCTGCCATTTTCCTTTTCACGACGGAGATGATAGCCTCTTTCGCTGGTGTGATGATGGCGCGAGGCTCGTATACTTTTCCTTCAACGGCCAATACTTCCCGAATCGTTTTTGCCCACACTTGTATGCTTTCGGTATTGACATTTATTTTAGCGTGTCCAAGTTCAATTGCTTTTTTGATTTGGTGCAGTGGAATACCAGAACCACCGTGTAAGACGAGGGGCACATTCGTCATGTTCGAAATTAATTCCATTTCCTCAAAACCGAGTTTAGGTTCTCCTTGATATGGTCCATGAACGGAACCCAAAGCAGCCGCTAGTGCATCAATTTCCGTTTCTTTTACAATCCTACTGCATTCACGGGGATCTGCATATTGAATACCGCCGACGAGGCCATCTTCCGTCCCTCCGACTGTCCCCACTTCCGCCTCAACGGAAACGCCGCTCTTTTGGGCATAGTCGACAACCATTTTGGTGATTTCAATATTTACATCTATTGGATGATGGGAGCCATCGATCATGACCGATGTAAAACCCGCATCGATCGCTTTCTTGCAACGTTCCACATCCATTCCATGATCAAGATGAAGGGCAACTGGAACCGTAATGTCCATTTCTTCCATAAGGCTTTTTACCATAGCCGCAATCGTTTTAAATCCGCCAAGATAATCAACAAGCCTGTCCGATGCCGCAAGTATGATCGGCGCTCGTTCCTCATTGGCAGCCTGTAAAAACGACTGGGCGAATGCCAAACCATTAATATTATATTGACCCACAGCATACCTTTCTGCTTTTGCTTTTAAAAGCATCTCACTCATTGATACTAAAGGCATTATTCCATCACCCCCTTTTATTCACGAGATTATCATGATCCACTTATAAATTCTGTAGAGCAAAGTACTTCGAAATAACTTGAATTGTCGTTTCTTTTGCGGTCTTAATGGCTTCTTCAGCATCGAGTTCATAATATTCTGGACGGAACAATTCCACAGAGGCGACGTCAGAATAACCAATTCCCCTCAAGATGGATAATATGCTGTCTAAATCTATGGCACCATGCCCAGGCCATACCCGGTCTTCATCCGTCAAAAAGCCGATCGGAAAATCCTCTGTATCATCAATGTGTAAAATGAAGATTTTCTCCCCATCCGCTTTCTTCAAGTCTTCCAAACTGGAACCCATAGCATGGAAGTGAAAACAGTCCAGCACCAACCCAACATTATCACGGTTGACTGTTTCAACGATATCGTATGCCTGTCCAAATGTATTCACAGTACATTGCGGATGCCCGACAAATTCCACTGCAATTTTAACGCCAAACGGTTCAGCAATCTCGGAAAGCTCAGCCAATACTTCCACACAGCTGTTTTTAATATCTTCTTTCAATATTTTCGCTTCCGTTACAAGCGGAACCGCCACCACATATTTCACACCCAATTTCTTCGCCATGATCATCATGTTTTTAAATTCGGCTATTATCGCCTTATGGCCGTCTTCATCTCGGTTATTAAAGAATACGAGAGCGTTGAAGGCAAGTGGTTTAATATGATTTGCGTTAAAAAATTCGGCTAGGTCTTCAATAGAGTGCTCTTCCAAATACTCAGGCAATTTATCCATGGTACGGATTTCGATATAATCGTAACCATGTTTTTCACAGTGTTTGAGATCTTTGACCAAGTTGGAATTTTCAAGTGTTGTCGCTTGGTTGAAACAAAGTTTCATTCTGTCAGCCTCCAATTCTTTCTGCTAAACCCAATCCGTCTCTCATTTTTTGAAGCATAAGCTTACTTGACCAGTCTGCTTTGTCGATCCAAGCAAATACTGCATTTGTCGCGATGCCGTCAAAATTCATTTCTTTCAGTTTTTTGAAGATCGTATCAAAGTCAACTTCCGCTTCGCCGATGTTCAAATGCTGGTGGACGGTTGCCTCGACGCCTGGAGGATTGACGATATAACGGAGTCCGTTGGATGCTTTATGATTGAATGTATCTGCAAACAAGACGTGCTGCAGGCGATCCCCGGCAGAATCGAACATAGGGGCAATATCGCCTTTGCCATCATCATAGAAAAATGTATGTGCGGTTGAATACACAAGGTTTATCCACGGACGGTCAAGGGCACGGATCATATCCATCGCTCCCTCATGCGTTTCGATGAAATCGAATGGGTGTGCCTGCAAATTCAGTTTAACGCCTTCCCTTTCAAATACCGGGAGAAGTTCATCCATTGATTTAATGAATTTCTCTTCACAGATAACTTCATTGAATTTAGAACCGTTAAATTCACTATTCATCAAGTCAACATCCAATTCCACTGCCACTTCAATGGCACGTTTCCAATTACGGACAGCCGCCTGGCGCCTTTCCTCATCCGGACCGGCCCAGTAGTATAGCGGAAGCAAGGATGATATCTTCACACCTGCGTCACTACACCAGCGTTTCAAATTTTTAATCTGTTCCTTATCCACTTTAGGATATTTATAGAATGGGCAAAAATCTTCCCTCGGTGACAGTTCGATATATTCATAGCCAAGTTCCGCCGTTTTATCGACCATTTCTTTTAATGATAAATTGGCATACATTGTAGGATCCAAAGCTAGTTTCATTGTCGTTCCCCCTATAATTCATTTTAGTTTTCGATGCATAGTTACGTTCACTGTACAGTGATTTTTCCCGTATAAAAAACGGGCTTCTCTTCTAGAGCAACGGATTCTTTCTGTCCTGACTCTTGTGCTTTTACACAAGCATCAGCTGTTACGGCAGCAATGTATCCGTCCCATGAAGTCGGACCATTCGGCTGACCTGTCTTTATAATGGAATCTATGAAATCCTGTAATTCTATGTCATATGCATCCATAAAACGATCTTTCCAATCTACCAAGATATCCGTGCTCCGTTTTGCGCCTTTCCTTGTCACGATGCTCGCCGGTTCAGGAAGATATGCAACACCGTCCTCACCAATGACTTCACATTGGATATCATAGCCATATTTACAATTCACAAATACTTCAGCTTGAATGACAATCCCGCTCTTCGTTTCCATTATGATGAGTTGGGGATCTTTTAAATTAGCATGCGCGCGGCTTGCTTTCTTCGGGTAAATGACTTGAACTGATTTGTAATCATCGCTGATTAACCAATGCAATACATCAATCTCATGAATCAATGTATCAACGACCGCCATTTCCGTCGTATATTTTTCATCCACTTCTGGATTGCGGTGTACGCAGCGGACCATGAGCGGCTCGCCAATTTCATTTCTATCAATGGCTTCTTTCAGTTGTACGTAACCGCTATCATAACGTCGCATAAAACCAACTTGCACCAAACGCTTCCCGTGTTTCATTTCCGCTTCGGCAATTCTCCTGCAGCCTTCCGCCGTTGTTGCCAGTGGCTTTTCACAGAATACATATTTGCCAGCTTCAATCGCATTCAATACGTTTTGCTCATGTGCAGGGCCCCAACTCGTAACAAGCACAGCATCGACATTTTCCGAGTTTACGAGTGATTGGTCATCCGGATATACAAGTGCCTCAAGTCCATATTGTTCCACGACCTGTTTTGCCGCCTCTTCATTCACATCGGTTACAGCCACAATTTTCCCTCCGGATAATTTGTCTGTAATTCTTTTAATATGCTCCCGGCCGATGGCACCCGTTCCTATTACACCAAAATTTAATGTCATGATCATATTCCTCCTTTTATGAATATCTGGTTTATTACTCTATAATTCTTAAATTATTTGTGTTATTTCGTTTGCAGGTTCTTTTCCATGATTGCGGAAGTTTTGTTCAAGCTGTTCAAGTGTAAGTCCTCTCGTTTCCGGTAAACACTTTTTCACAAAGATGATAGCGATGATGCCTAAAGCGAAAAAGATATAGAATGTGGTAGACAATCCGACTTTATCTAATAAAACCGGGAATGTTAAGCCGATTAGAAAGTTCACGCCCCAAAGGAAAAATACGGTGACACCCATACCGAGCCCACGTACTTGAAGCGGGAAGATCTCTGAAAGCATCAACCAGGTAACCGGTGAAATGGCTCCCTGCTGAAAGGCAAGGAAAGTGACGGTCAAGGACAAAACGATATAGGGAAGGGCAGCCGTCCCTTCGAGAAGGGAAGATAAGACGCCAATCAAAAGCAATGTGGTCGTAGTCCCGATCAAACCGGTTATGAGCATTGGACGGTGCCCGATTTTACCAAGCAGCCAGATACCTAAAACCGTTGCCAAAACAGAAATGATACCGTTTGCAATATTCCCGATCAAAGCAGCTTTTGTCTCAAACCCTGCATCCTTTAAAATTTGGGTACCATAGTACATGATAGAATTAACGCCCGTTATTTGCTGAACGATGGCAATCCCGATTCCAAGAAAGACGATTCTCCGTATCCAGGGGACGGTCAAATCTTTATATGTAGCCTTTTTAACATGGTTCTCCTTATCGAATGTCGCTTTGATTCCCTGAAATTCCGATTCTGCCTCATCCATTTTACGTATTCTTTTCAAAACCTTCAGGGCATCTTCATTTTTGTTCTTGGACACAAGCCACCTTGGACTTTCAGGCAACCTGATCATGCCAAAGAAAAGAAGTATAGCTGGAAGTGATGCTATTGCCAGCATGTAACGCCAAACATGTGAACTGTCACCCATCGTTGTCCCTAGAATGGCATTGAAGATGAATGCAAGCAGCTGTCCGCTAACAATCATCAATTCATTTTGGGTGACGATCCTGCCGCGTCGTTCAGCAGGAGACATTTCCGCCAAATAAGTAGGAACGGTTACTGACGCCCCGCCTACCGCAATGCCGAGTAAAAAACGGCAAGCAATCATGACCGTAACATTCGGTGCAAACGTGCATCCAAGGGTGGAAAAGAAAAAAAGTACCGAAAGAAAAAGAATGTTTTTTCGGCGGCCCGCATAATCCGAAAGCCTGCCTCCCAGAAACGCTCCAAGTGCCGCGCCTAATAGAAGTGAACTGGCAACAAGTCCTTGCGTAAGTGAATTGAGGTTAAGTTGATCCGCTTCGGACATGAACGGCAAAGCGCCATTAATGACACCTGTATCATATCCGAACAAAAGACCGCCTAACGTCGAGATAATAATAATCTTGCGTAAGAATGCCATTTGATTTCCATCATTACTCAAGTTAATCACTTCTTTCCGGTTTTTAATCTTGAACTAGGAGCAGCCTGTCATTTATATACTTGCGAGCCATTAATGCGTATTCCAATGGATGAGCAACGGACGGATCTTGTTCCGCTTCTACTACAATCCAGCCTTTATAATGATTTTTCAGTAATGTATGGTAAGCTTCCACAAAGTCAATACAGCCGTCACCAGGCACTGTGAACATACCCGCTAAAAAAGATTCTTGAAATGATTTTCCCTCTTTCCGGCACTGCTCCAGCACGTCATGCCTTACATCCTTGAAATGAACGTGTCCAATGCGGTCGATATGCTTTTGCAGAAGGGACTTGCAATCGCCATCCGATACATAAATATGTCCAGTATCATATAACAGATGCACTTTCTTTTCGGTATTTTCCATAAGGCGGTCAATTTCACTCAGTGTCTGGACCCCTGTCCCCATGTGGTGGTGATACACCAGTTTTAAGTTGTAAAGTCCAGCAATATCCCCGAGCCGATTCAGGCCCGTACACAATATTCCCCATTCTTCATCAGTAAAGTGGGGCTTTTCCTTAAATACATCGTACCTTCCGCCTTGGATACTGTAAGTCTGTTCGGATACTACCGCTACATCTCCATCGACAGCCTGTAAATATTTGCAGTGTTCATGGAAATCCCGTTCTGCTTTTTCGATGCCATCACGGATGATGAAACTGCTGAACCACTGACCGGCTATTTTTAAGTTCCGAAGCTGCAGCTCTTTATTCAGGACCGCCGGTTCCGGGAAGAAACCTCCTACTTCGGTCCCCTGAAATCCTGCCACGACAATATCGCTTAAAAGGTGGGATAAGGTGTTTTCAGCCCCGATTTCCGGAATATCATCATTACGCCAGCCAATTGGGGCAATCCCCCACGAAATCTCCTGCATTATTGACTTCCCCCTTTTAATATTGTTTGGCCTTTTTTAATTTCTCTTGTCTCGCTTCATATGCCATTTGTATACTTTTCCGTTCCGAGACCTCTGCCACGCCAACATTCCACCAGGAGTCATAACCATCCGTCATCGTTTTCGGCAGAACCTTCATTTCTATTAATGTAGATGCGGATTGATTCTTTGCATCCTCCAATGCGGCTTTCAGCTCATCGACTGTATTGGCCCGATATGTTTTGGCCCCGTACCCTTCCGCCACTTTTGCGTAATCAATATTCATGATTTGGTTATCATGTGTTCTGAACTCACAGCAATATGTTCCGCTGCCATTCTCCATTTGCAAATTGTTGATGCAGCCAAAGCCTGAATTATCAAACAATAAAATGTTGATTTTATGATTATATTGGATGGCTGTGATCAATTCCGAATGAAGCATCAGAAAACTGCCGTCCCCTACCATTGCATAGACTTCCCTGTCTGGATGGGCAAGCTTAGCTCCTAATGTTCCTGCAATTTCGTAGCCCATGCAGGAGAATCCATATTCAAGATGGTACGTGTTTGGTACGCTTGAATGCCAGAGGCGCTGCAAGTCACCCGGAAGTGATCCGGCTGAACCGACCACCACACTCTCCTGATCGACCGTATCGTTTATTGCGATCATCGCAGTGGATTGGGCCAATTCAGTTTTCAATGCATCCGAGTATTCGTTCAAGACTTGCTGTGAAAACTGGCTTTTGATTTCAGGCGTGAAATTTTCACGGCTGAAAGTGACTTGACTTAAACGGGTCCGTTCGGAAAGCCACTCCGCCTTCCATTCTCCAAGCATTTCCCCATATTCGGTTTCATAGCCCACTAGTAATGCTTCAAGGTTCTCGAGCGACACTTTTGCATCGGCGACGACTTGAAATCCATCTAATTTATAGGTTTGAAGGCGGCTGACGTTAATGTTCAAAAACTTTGTCCTTTCAAAATCAAATGCAGTTTTGGAAGAAGTCGTAAAGTCCGTATAGCGGGTCCCGACACCAATTACGAGATCTGCCTGGCGGGCAGCCTTATTGGCAGCCATCGTACCGAGAATGCCTACTCCGCCCAAATTCTTAGGAAAAGATGATTCCACCGTCGATTTACCGGCCTGTGTTTCCACAAGTGGAATGTTATGCTTTTCAGCAAGCTTCATCAAAATATCCCGAGCTCCGGAATATCTTGCTCCGCCACCGACGATGATGATCGGCTTCTTACTTGCTCTAATTCTATCGGCAGCTCCTAGCAGTTCCCGTTCAACCGGAGCTTTCCGATCTAAATAATGGACGCGTTTTTCAAAAAAATGCTCATCGAAATCGAATGCTTCCCCTTCTACATCCTGTGAGATGCATATCGTCGCTGGCCCAGCTTTCCCGGGATCGGTCATCACCTCGAAGGCACGGATCAGACTGGACATGAGCTGCTCAGGGCGAGTGACGCGATCCCAATATCTTGATACTGCCAGAAAAGCGTCATTTGTGGTGATGGCCGTACTATGCTCATGCTCAAGTTGCTGAAGAACCGGATCCGGCTGACGTGTCGCAAATGTATCAGCAGGAAGTAAGAGGACAGGAATATTGTTGGCAAGTGCAGTCCCCGCCGCAGCAATCAAGTTTGCCGAGCCTGGACCGGCAGATGTAGTGACGGCATAAATTTTCCTTCGTAGCATTTCCCGGCTGTAGGCGATTGCTGCGTGTGCCATCCCTTGCTCATTCTTTCCTTGAATCACTTTCAAGTGGCCAGCATCCTGTTCGAGTGCCTGACCAATACCAACGACATTACCATGGCCGAATACATTAAATATCCCTTCTACAAAGGGAGACTCCTCACCATCAACATGAATGTACTGCTGATTTAAAAACCTGATTAAAGCCTGGGCTGTCGTCAATCTCACTGTTCCCATCTTCTGTTCACCCCTCTATGTAGATAAATTCCTTACACGCGTTCGGCAATCAAACCCTCGATTTCTTCTGCAACGGGCATCGCCTCGGATGAGCTGTGCTTGCTTACTACTATGGAAGCGGAAGCACTGCCAAACTTCAAAGCGCTTTCAATCCCTTTGTCACTCACTAACGCATATAAGAAAGCGGAAGCATATGAATCCCCTGCGCCGAACGTTTTCAATACTTTCGTTTTATAGGACTTCGCTTTAAAAACGTCGCCTGATTTGGCATAGGCATATGAACCCTCGACGCCGTGTTTGATGACCACCAGGTCTGCGGAATGTTTAAACAAGTAACGGACGGTTTCTTCATTTGTACCTTTTTCGATATTTTCCATTACATCATATTCATCACGCGTGCCAATCAAAATGTCTGATTGCTCTGCGACTAACGAATAGTAAACGGAGGTTTCTTCAATGGAATTCCATGTATAAGGACGGTAATCCAATTCAAATACGACTTTTACATCATTTCTTTTCGCAAGGCTGACGGCTTTTAAAACTGCCTCACGTGATGGGCTTTTTGCTAAAGCCGTCCCTGAAACCAATAGGATCTTTGATTTTTTGATATATTCTTCATCCACTTCCGAAGGTGCTAAATGAAGGTCGGCTACATTATCCCGATACATCAGGATACTGCATTCTTCAGGACTTTTAATTTCCGTGAAGGCGAGTCCCGTTTTATGCCCTTCTTGATCGATTACCATATTAGATGTATCAACACCTGCCTCACGCATATAACGCTCGATGAAACGGCCGTGCTGATCATCTGCAAGCTTACCGATGAATCCGACTTTCAAGCCTAATTTTGCACTTCCGATGGCAACATTGGCAGGTGAACCGCCAACGTATTTTGTGAATGTCATGGTCTCTTCCATCGGACGGTTATATTCATTGGCATTCAAATCGATGCAGGCACGGCCAATGGCAATCAAGTCAAACTCCTTATTGAGATTAAAAGTATAGTTCATCCGGTTAACAGCTCCTTTTCATTTAACGATTCAGGATCCACTCATGATCGGGATCATTGTAGAATTTCCATGTCCTTGTCGGACCGGCCATGACATTCAAGTAATAAGATTCATAACCGTCAGGTACCCCTACCGGATGATAACCGGCCGGTACAAGAACGACATCACCGTTTTCGACGGACATGGTCTCATCGATCGAACGGTCATCTGTATATACTCGCTGAAAGACGAATCCCTGAGGCGGGTTCATTTCATGGTAATAGGACTCTTCCAATAATGACTCATTTGGTAAGTTATCCCGATCATGTTTATGCGGAGGATAGCTCGACCAGTTTCCGCTTTCTGTATATACTTCAACCACCAGAAGGCTATTCGCATACGGAGCTGAATCCGGTAATATATTATGCACCATCCGCTTATTGCTCAAAATGCCCCTATGTTCCACGTCAACATCTCCCGCTTTAATCCATTTAGTCGGAAGTTGCTTATCAGAAGGCGAATAACACAGCGCCACTCTGGCCTTGGTTATCGCTTCCAATTCAAAACCTCTATCATTTGACACGTAAATGCTATCAGTCGGCACTTTATCAAATACACTATCGCGTGTGCCCAAGTCATGGTATACATCTTCGCCTACAGTCACATTGATTTTTCCCGTAAGAGCGACAATGCAGCATTCCTTCTTGATTAATAATTCTGAATATTTAGCACCAGGAGTCAACTCCACTATTTTGAATTCAACAAATTCTAAAGGGGAATTTCCTTTCGTAACCGCTTGAACGACTCTAACACCTTCAGCGACCTCTTGTTTTTCCGGTTTTTGAAGCAGTTTACTCATATTTACCTCCTTATTTTTCAAAAAATCCGGCCCGTATCCAAACGGGCCATCTTGCAATATCTTTATCGTTCACTTATTTCACGTAGCGTGCAGTCACCATTTTTTTACGTGTATAGAACTCCACACCGTCGGTACCATTTGCATGAAGATCACCATAGAATGAATCTTTATATCCAGAGAATGGGAAGAACGCCATAGGTGCAGGAACACCCACATTTATGCCCAACATCCCGGCATGGATCGTTTCACGGAATTGACGTACATCAGCAGCACTGTCTGTATAAAGGCAAGCCCCGTTTGCCAAGGCTGAAGCATTGGCAATCTCAACGGCTTCCGTTAAATCTTTGGCGCGGACAACGGAGAGCACTGGTGCAAAAATTTCATCTTGCCAGATTTTCATTTCCTGTGTCACATGATCAAAAATCGTAGCCCCAAGGTAATAACCATTGCCGCTTGCTGCCTCGTCTTTACGGCCATCGCGTACAAGGGTCGCACCTTGAGCTATTCCGGATTCGATGTAATCGATGGTCCTCTTCTTAGCTCCTTCCCGGATCACCGGTCCAAGAAAAACACCGTCATCCAGACCATTACCGATCGTAATGGCATCAGCTGCCTGTTTCAATTTTCCAACTAACTCGTCCGCTACACTTTCTTCTACGACAACAACCGCAGCGGCCATGCAACGCTCACCGGCCGACCCAAAAGCCGCACTTGTTATTTCCTTGGCCGTCATTTCAAGGTTGGCATCTTTCAAGACAATCGAATGATTCTTCGCTCCAGCAAGAGCCTGGATTCGCTTCAAGTTAGCCGTGCCTGTTTTATATACATATTCTGCCACTGGCTGTGAACCGACGAAGGAGATAGCTTTCACATCCTTATGCTCCAGAAGCCCATTAACCACGTCATGTGCTCCATTTACAATGTTCAATACTCCTTTAGGAAGACCTGCTTCCTCAAAAAGCTCAACAATGCGTGCTGCAAGTAAAGGTGTACGTTCAGATGGCTTTAACACGAATGTATTGCCACATGCGATTGCAAGCGGGAACATCCAGCAAGGGACCATCATCGGAAAGTTAAATGGGGTGATACCGCCGATTACACCAATTGGGTAACGGTACATACCCGATTCAATGTTTGTCGCGATATCCGGAAGCTGTTTGCCCATCATCAGCGTAGGTGCACCCGCCGCAAACTCGACACACTCGATGCCCCGCTGTACTTCACCAATCGATTCCGATAGGCTTTTACCATTTTCTATAGTGACCAGTTTAGCAAGTTCTTCCCAATTTTCCACAAGTAGCTGCTGATATTTGAACAATATGCGAGCCCGCTTCGGGACAGCAACCTGCGACCATTTTTTAAAAGCCTCGTCCGCCACTTGAACCGCACGATCCACATCTTCCCTAGTTGAAAGTGGCACCTCGGCAATCGCCTCACCAGTTGCAGGGTTGAACACGATTTCCGTTTCCTTTGAAGTGGATTCAATCCACTCACCATTTATATAATTTTTTAATTTTTTCACCTCATATGTTACTGATGACATGTTTTTTCCTCCTTAAAATAAAGTAGTATGTTAGATCATCAAGCCATTTTTAAAAAGTATAGATATCGACGCCAAATGAAATCGATTTCATTTGACTTTGGAGACAATCCATCCAGGTTTCTTTCTGGGATCAATTAGTTTTTCTAGCTCAATCCCAATATCAAATCCATCATAAAACTGCGAATGAAATCGATTTCATTTCTTTCAGGAGTTCAACCTGAAGAAAAAGGTGAAGACCAATCCAGGCTAACGAATATCTATTCAACCTTAAACATGAATTAGTTCATAACTATTCGCACTTCAACTTCTGAATAAAGCTTGTACATAATCGCGTTCCGGGATGAAATCGATTTCATTTACTTTATAAGGAAATATTACAATGAATTTTTTTCCCTGTAAACACTTTTTTTGGATTTTTTTTAATATTCTCTCTTCTTTGCACTTCAAATCATTGATAGATATGGAAATGGGCTTGGATATTTACTTAAAAGCATTTCCAGGGAGAATACCTCTTCGCCGTATTTGAAATCCCAGCTTGGACAGGTCTTGATCCCATATTAATTAACCACTACTTTAAAGATATCTTTAATGGTATTTTTGAATATTAATATTTCTAATCCTAATTGACTTTATCGTAGGAATTCCAGCCATCCTTAGAACTGCATCTCTTATAAATTGTATATATAAACATACAGAACGACCTTCCTGCTCTCTCCTTTACTTTACATTTCCATCAATGTGACCAATTTAATAAAGTAAAAGATATTTTAATATATCAACAGAATAGGAATTACATAACAAAAAAAGGCACCCCTAAATGGGAGCCTGAATTTTAGTGAAGGTAAGCTATTGTATGTGAACGGTAACCATTCCGCATCCCTATGCGCCGCGATAGTTGAGAAATGGGATATTCCACCCAGTAACTTAAGAAATATCTTTTCTAATGAAACATTTTAGTCGATAAAGATTCTCATGGTCAATTATTGAGGTTTTGACTTAAGCACTACTTAAAAATCTAAATTCCTAAAACAAAAATGGATCAGGAAGTTATGCAGATCTTCCTGATCCATTTTTATTGTCATTCACCTTTTATCTTTAAGACTTTTGGGAACATAGTCATTCAGTTTGTTAAATAAAGAAGTAATGTAGGAGCTGAGTTCGAATCGATCCTCCTGAACAAATTCAACTAAAGACACTCCATTTTTTTTCATACCTTTTCCCCCTTTTAGTTTTTATCCCGGTGCATAAGCTTTTCAGCCACTAATACCTGGGAGTCCAGCCATTAGCTTACTTTCATTTCTTCTCTCCATCATTTTCTTTATTTGATTATACAAGAAAGCGCTTACAATGTAAAATATTATAATACTATAGATTGCTATTTACTTAGAATGTTCCAGATAAATAAAGTTTTATCTTCATCATATTTATATTATCTAGCTGTGCTGGCTTTTAGGTGTACTTCCTATACTTGTCTAGTTCACAGTGTTTAAAATTTCATGAGATGCCCTTCAAAATTTCAGTTAAACGTAGGAACTCTTCCTTATCACGATTCTTTAATGAGTCATCGATTTCTTTTTCAATTTGTGCTTTCCGGTAATCACTAAGGGCCTTTTTTAAAACCATTTCAGCCATCTCTTCAGGTTCAAGCGATGTTCCTGGCAATTGCTTCTCCATACGAAACCAACTCCTTAACCTTTTTTCTATTATACTAAATAACTTGGAGATTATTATTATTTATTAAAATCTTATCCTTTCCTCTTTTTCATTTCCTTATCCACATGATCTCCACTTTGCCACTCTTCTATACCTAAAAAATACTGAATGTTTTGAGTTTAATTCTCCTCATTAGTTAAAACTTTTCCATATTTCTCTTTAGTCATTTTATCCGGGAAGGTCGGATCGTTTATTTCCATTACTTTAGAATTAATTATATTCCATTACAGGTGATAAGAGCTAAGTTATTCGCTTCATTTTTTCAGAAAAGCCAGAAATATATTGACCGATATGAATCAGCCCTCTAAAATAATCTAAATAATCCAGTTTTTTACTTATATTCCTTAACCATCATTTTTGTTCATTTCGGCTTTATTTATTTTCAAAAACAATTTTGATGAAAAACTATGCATTAAAGGAGCATTTTCCATGAAAAAAAGTCGAGTTCTTTTCGCAAGTTTAGCTGGTTCCGTTATTGAGTGGTATGATTTCTATTTATACGGTACAGCAACAGGCCTGGTTTTTACAACTCTATTCTTTCCCAATCAAGATCCTGCGATTTCACTTCTTCTCGCCTTTGTCACTTTCGGGGCTGGCTACGCAGCCCGTCCAATCGGAAGTATCCTATTCGGTCATATGGGTGATCGCATCGGACGGAAGGCAGCACTCATGTTCACCCTTATTGGTATGGGAGGGAGTTCAATGCTTATTGGTGTTCTGCCCACTTATGCCCAGGTTGGGTTGGCCGCCCCCGCCATCTTGGTGGTGCTGAGGTTGATTCAAGGAATTTCCTTGGGAGGTGAATGGGGCGGAGCCATCCTATTGGCAACGGAATCTGCTCCAAAGGGTGTTCGTGGGTTATATGGATCGGTTCCCCAACTAGGGGTCCCCATCGGTTTGGTTGCTGGTTCGTTCAGCCTAACCCTTATCAGTTCCTTGACAACCGATGCCCAATTTTTATCTTGGGGTTGGCGAATTCCATTCCTTTTAAGCGGTGTACTGATTGGATTGGCAATTTGGGTAAGGAGTGGCATTGAAGAAACGCCGGAATTCCAACAGCAGAAAGATAGCGGTGATCTTGCGAAAGTTCCCATTATTGAAACGTTGAAACACGATTGGAGAAGTGTGCTGCAAGTAATCGGACTAAAAATTGGGGACGGGTTCTTCAATGTATTCATCATGTCCTATGTTCTCGTCTTTACTACACTGTATTTTGGTTATTCCCAAGATTCAGCACTTACCGGTTTAACGATTGGCTGCGCTACAATGCTAATTACCATTCCTATCATTGGTTACATTTCTGATTTTATCGATCGAAAAATCATCTATTTTGGGGGCCTGATTCTCCTTTTCGTCTTGGCCATCCCATATTTCACAATGATTGGGCGTGGGGTCGGCTGGTTCTACTTTATGCAGGCAGTTGTACTCGGCGTCATCTGGGGAGCCATTTTTTCTACACAAGGGACATTATTCTCGGAGCTCTTTCCAGCCAAGGTCCGTTATACTGGATTATCTGTCGGTTATCAGGTCGCGGCAGCCATTGCAGGTTTCGGTCCGCTCATCTGGACTACCATGGCGGAATCATATGGCCCATCCCCTTTGGTATTTGGCGGATTCATGATGGCAGGTCTCGCAATTTCCCTGGCGCTTTGTATATTATCACCGTATTTCAGCAGAAGGATTGTAAAGGATCAAACACACAAACCACATAAGCTGGATTTGAACTGATTCTAAAATCCCTGGCATAAGTAAAAACAGAGGCTGCATGTCCTATTACTTGGACAAGCGGCCTCTGTTTTTTTAGAACGCATATACCTCTCTAAACTTCCTTACTTCCTACAATCTTCAAAAGATCAGTCAGCGTCCGGATTTCATAGGTGGGCTTGATTCCCAGATTATTATCCTTTTGATGGGGATTGTACCAGCATGTATCCATTCCATAATTCAAGCCGCCCTGTATATCTGATGTCAAGGAGTCACCCACTATCAACGCTTTCGATTTATCTGTAATCTTTAACTTGGAAAATGCATAATCAAAAATCCCTCTATCAGGCTTCTGAAACCCAGCCTCTTGGGAAACTATCAAAGTTTCAAAGGTATTGCAAAGGGGTGACCCACCGATTCTTGCTGTCTGCACTGTCGTGAAGCCATTTGTTATAATGGCCAGTCGGCATCCTCCAAGCTTCTCGCAAACCTCTAAAGCCCCGGGCACAAGATGTATTTCCTTTCCCAAATGTTCTAGGTACGCACGGCTGAATGAATCCGCATCAATATCAAGCCCATGCTTCTGGAACAACCGCTTGAACCTTTCCACTCCCAGATTTGTTAAATCAATAAGCCCCTGTTCCAATTCTCTCCATAATACCTCACTGATTTCTTGATAGCATCCCGTATAATCCACTGCCCCTCTGGGCAAACCGAACTCTAAGAAAGCTTCATGCAGTGCCTTTTTTTCCGATATTCCAAAGTCTAGCAATGTATCATCAACATCAAATAAGATAATCTCGTATTTCATCGCTGCCTCCATAATCATTTTAGTCCAACTTAACATATCTCCTTTCATTACGTATTACTTAAAGTAGATTTCATGGTAAAGATATACTGCAAACTTGGAGAACTACAAAAAGGATAGCTTCAAAGGCTATCCTTTTTTGCATGGTTCTTTATCGATAGTCATAGAAGGAAAAGACTAATAGGACGGTTTCTAACATCCCCCCTTCCTTTAATCAAGAAGTGATTATTCGTTTAACCGGTTCTTCTTCCAGTATCGTTTGTTGGTTCTTTCTTGTAAAAGCACTGACAGCCAGCATGACGATAAGGTTAAAGGTAATAGCGACGATTCCTATATCAAGATCCTGTATGAAATGTGGTGCATTTGGGAATAAAGTGGCCATTGTTGCCTCGGCCAGCGTAAAGTAAGCGACCAACACCACCCCTAAGATCATCCCTGCAGAGGCCCCCGCTTTACTTACCGGATTTCTCTGTAGCAAGCTGAATACTAAAGGAGGGAAAAGTTGCAGGACAAAACTGTAAGCCATGGTCAGTAACGCAATCATCGTATTACCTCCATAGAATGTAAAGATTAAGGAGACTAATGATACGATTGGAACAAATATACGGGTTAGTTTGGCAAGCTGTTCATTCGATGTGTCAGGCTTAACAGCTTTGTAAATATTCTTTGATAAAATCGTGGCTGCTGTCAAGATTAACATCGAACATGGTACAAGGGCTGCAAGCATGCCTGCTGCTCCGACAACGCCAACAATCCAGGGCGGGAAAGCATCTTTCGCGATTTTAAATAAGGCAAGGTCCGTATCTCCGCCTTGTAAATTCGGTATCTGCAAAACCGCCGTAAAACCGATAAAAAGAATGAAAACCAGAATGATTTGATACAGAGGTAAAATGGCAGAGTTTTTCCTGAGAGCTGATTCGTTTTGGGAAGATAAACTCGCTCCAAAGCAATGCGGCCACATATATTGGCCCAATGCGATGGTCAGGCAAAGGGAAACATACCAAGAGATGCTCAACCCTTCATCCGGAAGCAATAAGAATCCCGGTTTTGTTGCTTCTAGAGTTTCGAACATTGGTTGTATTCCACCGAAGTAATGTATTGGCAAATAAATGCCCAAAAACACAATTACGATAAGAATGAGGATATCTTTCAATACTGCCGTCCACGCAGAACCGTGAATACCTGACACATATACAAAAACAGTTACGCAGAGCATTCCAATCCAAACGGCAACCGTTGGGGGAATCAATCCATATGATGCTTCGGAAACAATGATCTGAAAGCCTTTTAATTGTAATACGATATAGGGAATCATTGATAGGACTCCAATAACAGCAACCAGAAGTCCCAATGACTTACTATTATACTTTTTTGTGAAAAAGTCAGATTGCGTCAGCACATTATGTTTTTTCGCATAGCGCCAAATTGGAGGTAAAATCCAGAAAGGAACGATGTAAGTAAGAGCGCAAAATATATAGATAGTGGGACCACCCATACGGTATGCCGCTCCGCTGGCTCCAAGAAACACAAAAGTCGAAAACATCTCTCCTGCCATCAGAACGAACATGATTAAAGAACCGAAGTTCCTCCCCCCGACTGCCCACTGGTCAAGCTTCATTTCGCGCCCCTTTTTTGCGCGGATACCTAAGTAAAAAGCCAAAGCAAGAGTTATGGTGATGATTAATATGGAACTGTTCATTTATTCTCCTCCTTTCTATCACAGATCACACTGCTAATATAAAGGCAGATGGATGTCAAAATAAGCCAGGCTGTGGACCAAAAGATAATGAATGGCAAACCGAATATATATGGCTCCACACGGTTAACCACAGATAATGAGCCAATTGCGGGTATGACGCTGAGCAGCACAATGATTTTCTTCAAATTGAAGTCCCCCTCTTAATAAATCTGTTAATGAAACGGCCTGTGAAGGCGCTTAAAAATGGGTTATGCAAATCTTGTTCCTTAACCACCTTCACACTGGCAGTAGCTTCACTACTAACCTCAAAAAGAAAAAATATTACAAATTTTCAAACTACTATTATCAATTTCTCTCTAATTAAGGTTGCAGATAAGATTCCAGTGTAATCACCTTTTCCTGGTCTTACATATAACATAAGGACAAAATTATGCCTCATCTGTTCGGTCATTTCCTTATGCCTGGAATCTATAATAATGGATGAACTTATCCCCCCTTCATTTTATTATTTGCAAGAGTTATGCCAATGTCTTTTAGTCATAACCATTCACCCTTTAACCCTATTAATACTAGTGATTTAAATCTCCCAAGGCTTTTATTAACCTTACAATTTTGTTTTTTTATTATTGAGCATCTGTTTCTTGAGTTTTAATCACCTCACCTGAACTGTTTTTAACTCATAAAACAGGTGACAATGCTAAAAACCAAACATAAGGTAGTCTCCTCAATCATTTTTCACTTGTAGGAATGATTGGCAATAGAATGTGAGAAGGAAATTCCCTGCTATGATAAATCGTTTGTCTGGCCGTTTTTGTTTCACTGCTTTCAATCATTGATTTCCCTGTATTCGGATTGGGGGCATATTGCGGAAAACTACTTGATGAAATTTCAAGCAAGATTCGATGCCCCGGAAGAAAGACATTGCTTGTAGCCCACAAGTTAATTTCGTATTCAACGATTTCCCCATTCAGTTCTTTTTCAGCTCGATGGCCGTTCCGGTATTTTGCGTTGACGATTCCCTCGGTTAAAATAATCGCTGTGCCATCCGGTGATTTATTCACAAGCTTTGCAGTAAAATCAGTGTCCGCTGCGTCAGTTGATGCAAACAACTTCACTTTAACCGGACCTGTTACTTCAAGTGCTTCTTTCAATGGATCTGAAGTATAAACGAGCACGTCGTTCCGCTTTTCGATTTCGCTCTGATCATATGGCCCCATTGTAAGTGGGCCGGAAAAAAGTGTAGCTCCACCCTTTGTCGGTACAGGGTTTTGGGGATCATATATATATGAATCCGTCTTTTCACCCTCCTGCTCCTCCCTGCTTAAGCGCCCATCACCTGTTTTCGTATTCGCTTTTCCCTTACTGTGCAAATAATAACTCGTATATTCAGTCCGTTCAAGCGGCCATTCCATTTCATCACGCCATACATTAGTCCCCATTACAAATATTTTCACGGGCGGTTCCTTCACAATCCCATTATCGATGCCTTTCAGCCAGTGATTAAACCAGCGAATATGAAGGGTGGTAATATCTTCTTCAAGGTTAATCCAATCCCCAGACGCGTGCACTCCAAAAGAGCGTTCACCCTGGACCGAGGAAAAAAGGCCATGGCTCCATGGTCCAACAATTAGTTTTTGAGTTTTGCTTAATTGGCCATTCACTTTGTTCATTTCCACGTAATTTTCGAGAGTAGGGCCGATAAAACAATCATACCAACCGCCCAAATGAAAAGCAGGCAGCTGTATCCTATCAAATTTCTCAGTAATACTTGAATTCTGCCAATAAGTTTCGTCTTCGATTGGGTGATTCAAATGTTCAAAGAAAAAGTTATCTTCGTCCAGAACCTTTAATGGCGGCCAATCATTAATAGGTGCATATGCATACGATTCCTCAATATTGTTGAGGGAGTCAGCAAGCTTTCGAAATGCTGAAGTCATTTCCTTATTTTTTTCATACTTCCGCTTCAGCAAATCAGGTACAATCGATTCCAATGTCCACGTTTCAAAAAGGCCGAGAGCAAAAGCCCCATTACGATAAACCGTTCCATTTCTTTGGTCATTCAGCGTCATTGCTGGAAAAATGGCGATTAAGTGTGGAGGTTTTTTTTCTGCTGCAAGCAGTTGCGTGTATCCATAATAGGATAGGCCAAACATGCCCACTTTCCCCGTGGAATACGAGAGTGAAGCCGCCCATTCCACTGTGTCGTATCCATCATCTGCTTCCTGGCTGAATGGCTGGAATTCTCCTTCTGACTGAAAGCGTCCTCTCACATCCTGAATGATGACAACGAATCCATTTTCAACAAGACGATTTGTGTCCAAATAACGATGGGAGTAAAGCGGTAAGTCCTTACTGTACGGAAGCCTGGTCAATAACACCGGAAAATGCCCAGTCAAATTAGGTCTGTATACATCCGCATAAAGTACGGTGCCGTCCCTCATAGTGCATGGCACATTTTTTTCGACAACTATTTCAACTTTTTTCATCATGACCGCTCCTCTTCGCTATACCATTGATTAGAGTTACTATTGACTGTTTATTAATGATCCCCTTCCCCATTCCGTGTTCCTTGCTCGTAAAAACAAAGAGACCAAGTGCTTTTCTTTCCAAGCCTTGGCCTCTTCTTTTTGTATAAACGATTGGCTTAATACTTGGATGCATTCAGATGACCATTCAATCATAATGAACGATCCTTTATCAATTCACGTCAGACCTTGGATAAAATGATTGACTCGATGATATCCGTTACCCGGTCCCCCACTTCGGAAGTGGATGCCGTGCCATTCATATCGGGCGTGAGCACCCGGGCTTCCAGCAACAGTTGCTCCATCGCATCAAGAACAATCTTACCATGTGATTCATAGCCAAAAAAGTCGAGCATTTGGCTTGCTGACCAAATGGAAGCAAGCGGATTTCCGATACCTTTGCCGGCAATGTCAGGAGCTGAGCCATGAATTGGTTCGAACATCGATGGAAATTCCCTTTCAGGATTAATATTGGCACCGGCAGCAAGGCCGATTCCTCCAGCAAGCGCAGCCCCTAAGTCTGTTAAAATATCACCGAACAGGTTCGAAGTGACAACGACTTCAAAGCGCTTCGGGTCTTTGATCATCAGCATTGCCGCTGCGTCGACAAGATATGAAGCCGTTTCGACTTCAGGATATTCCCTGCTGACCTCTTCGAATACCTGATCCCAGAAAACCATCGAATAATTCAGGGCGTTGGCTTTAGAAATGCTCGTGAGCGATCTGCCTTCTTTTTTCGCGGTTTCAAAAGCATAACGGATGATCCTTTCCGTCCCTTTACGGGAAAACACACCGTTTTGCAGAACAACTTCATGTTCCTGCCCTTTAAACAGCCAATCTCCTGCGCCTGAATATTCACCTTCACTGTTTTCGCGGATGAACAGCATATCAATATCTTCACGTTTCACATCAACGAGAGGCAAGTGAGCCCCTTTTAATAATGTCACGGGCCGGATATTGACATACTGATCAAAACTTTTACGGATTTTCAATAATAGCTCCCATAGTGAAATATGGTCTGGAACGCCCGGAAATCCGACAGCTCCCAAATAAATCGCGTCAAACGCTTTCAGCTTATCGATCCCATCATCATCCATCATTCTACCATTTTCGGCATAAAATTCGCAGCCCCATGGGAAGTATGTGAAATCCAATTGAAAACCTGAATCCAGTTCAGCCACTTTTTTTAATACTTTTATGCCTTCATTAATCACTTCAGGGCCAATGCCATCTCCTGCGATGACGGCAATTTTGAATTGTTTCATAATTATCTCCTCGATTTCAGTCTTGGTTCCAAACGACCAATTTCATTTCGGTCATTTCTTCCACAGCGTATTTAATGCCTTCACGACCAGTGCCGCTTTCTTTTACTCCGCCGTATGGCATTTGGTCGACACGATAGGTCGGCACATCATTTATGATCACACCGCCTACATGCAATTCCCGTGAAGCGTACAATGCGTTTTTCACATTGTTTGTGTATATCCCGGCCTGCAAGCCAAAGCGGGAATCATTCACTTGATCAATCGCTTCGTTCACTGAACCCACTTTATTTACAATGACAACCGGAGCAAATGCTTCCTGACATGAAACTTTTAGCGTATGATCCGCATCTGTAATGATTGTCGGTTCAAGAATGTCACCTTGCAATTTCCCCCCTGCAGCGATCGTTGCCTTACTCCCTTTAGTTTCCTCAATCCAGCCCAATACACGGGCCGCTTCCCCTTTGGAGATTAGGGAGGAAATATACGTATCCGGATCCAATGGATCGCCAATTCTAAGTTTTTTGGCCGCTGCAGTGAATTTTTCGACAAACTCTTCATACACTTCTTCATGTGCATATACACGTTGCAATGAAATACAGACTTGCCCCTGATTGGAGAAGGCACCCATGATGCAACGATCGATAATTTGATCGATATCTATATCTTTATCAATGATTAAAGCCGAGTTCGAGCCAAGTTCAAGGGTGGTCTTTTTCAGACCCGCTTTGTTGCGGATGCCGATTCCTACGCTTGGGCTGCCTGTGAATGTGATCATGCTTACCCGATCGTTTTCTACAATCGCTTCTCCAACCGTGCTGCCCGGACCCGTCACTACATTAAGTACGCCAGCCGGCAAACCCGCTTTTTCAAAGATTTCTGCTATGAAAAGTGCGGAAAGCGGAGTTTGCGAAGCTGGCTTCAACACAATGGTGTTCCCTGCAGCTATTGCCGGTCCGACTTTATGCGCCACTAAGTTCATTGGGAAGTTAAACGGGGTGATGGCACCAATTACCCCGATCGGCTCTCTTAACGTGTAACCAATTCGGCCAACCCCGCCTATGGCTGCATCAAAAGGAATCGTTTCACCGTGAATCCTTTTAGCTTCTTCAGCCGAGAACTTATACGTTTCGATGGTCCTTCCAACTTCCGCTTTTGCGAACATGATCGGTTTGGCTGATTCACGGGATATGATTTCCGCCGCTTCTTCCGCATTCTCCATTAATAACGCGACAGCCCTCTCCAATATATCCGCCCTTTGATAAGCTGGCATTTTTGCCATGACTTCGCGTGCATTGTAGGCGGCTGCAATCGCCTTTTCGGTCAGCTCTTTATCCGCCATGGCAATTTGGGCGATTTCTTCCCCGGAATAAGGGGAATATAGCGGAGCATAGCTTACCGTTTTGACTTTTTCACCATTGATCATCAGATATTGTTTCATTGATTTCAATTGATTCGCTAATTTACTCATTTAGGGCCTCCAATACCATTTCATGAAATTGAACAATTGCTTTTTCCGAAGAGGAATATCTACCTTTGTTAAAGGCACGGGAGCGGAAACCTATTTGTTCCAGCTCTACAAGTTCCACATCTTCCTGTCGGACTTGTTCGGCAAACGTAACAAGATCTTTCTCTTCCTGAGTCAAATTCTCATCGCGGAAATAATATGTGTAAACAGCCAAAGTCGTTTCGTGATCAATCGGAACCATTTGAATGGTTGCCATATTTCCGGGACCTGGATAAATGGTCAACATCAAGTTAGGCCACAGCCAGAAAAAGGATCCACCCTGCATTTCCGCCTGATTTAAATCGACCGTTCCGTAATTTTTATCCGGTTTAACGATCGAACCTTGCAGTGAATAGTTATCGCAAGTAATGATTTGGTAATCATCCATATCTAGTGCTGCAACAAAGCTTGGATGTGCTACATGACAATGGTCACATTCTAAATAGTTATCTATGAACGCTTTCCAGTTTGCCTTAATCACCCTCGTTTTTTGGCTTGTTCTTTTTAACTCGCTTAAAAACGGGTATTTACTTAAACGGTCAAAGAAATCGCCGTAGGATTCGCTAAGAGGTTTCGCATTATCATCCAAGTTTACAAAAATTAAAGATTCCAAGATTTCCATGCGAACGGAACGTAAACAGGCATCTTGTACACAGGCTTCATCTTCTCCTTTAAAATTCGGCGCTTTGTTCAATTTCCCATCCAATTTGAACGTCCAACCATGATAACTGCATTGTAAAATTTTCTTCTTGCCTGATTCACTTTTTTCAAGCTTAGTAGCACGATGCGGACAAACGTTATAAAAAGCGCGGATCACCTCATCCTGGCCGCGGTTCACTATGATCGGCTCATTGGCTACTTCTGTCGTAAAGAATGATCCCACTTTTTCCAATTGGCTGACATGACCCACAAGCTGCCAAGATTTAGAGAATACTAGATCGATTTCCTTTTCGAGAACTTTCGGATCCGTGTATTTGTCATATGTCAATGTTCTTTCAAATGTACGATTTGTAACATTTTCCACTTTGTTATAAGCCATCATTATTTCCCCCTAAAAAATGATTACAAGCATTTCTGCCATACTAGATATAAAGAAATTGATCCGACCTTCCGCTTCAACCGGCTGTCACTGGTATATTGGCGAAAGGTTCCGTCGCCAACTTAATCGAATCTGTCGGACAACCATCAAAAGCATCCTCCAAGTCCTCCTCCAGATCTTCGGATACTTCAGTTATTCCTGTGTTGGCATCCAGGATTGAAAAAGCGATTCCTTCATCGTCATAATCGAAAATTTCCGGTGCAGTCGCTCCACATGCCCCGCAAGCGATACATGTCTCCTGATCAACTATTGTGTATGTAGCCATGTGGTTTCCCCCCTTTTACATTATTAAACGGACGTTGTGCTTTTCTCTTTTCCTCCCATTGTGCTCGTGCTGTGCAGCGGCTGAACTTTCGCACTTGGGTCGATATGAACTTTTGCATTACTCACTGCTGTTGGCGCTTCACCGAACCCGCTAGCAATCAGCTTCACCTTACCTTCGTACGTGCAAATATCTCCTGCTGCGTATATGCCTTTGATATTCGTTTCCATTTTAGAATTGACAACGATGGAATTGTTTTCAATTTCAAGACCCCAATCCTTTATTGGCCCTATTGATGATACGAATCCATAATTGACGAGAACGTCATCGACTTCCAATTCAAGCGTTTTTCCACTCTTCGCATCCGTCACAATCACTTTTTCTATCTTTTCATCTCCGATCAGTCCGGCTGGGAGATAAGGAGTCAAGACCTCCACATTGGATTGTTTCAAACGCTCTACACTGTGTTCATGGGCACGAAATTTATCCCTGCGGTGAATGAGTGTCACTTTTTCCGCTATCGGTTCAAGCATTAGCGACCAGTCGACCGCTGAGTCACCGCCACCGAACACAACCACTTTCTTATCAGCGAATTGATTCATATTCTGGACGAAATAATGAAGGTTGGCATTTTCAAATCTTTCTTCGCCTTCGATTTTTAGTTTCCGAGGCTGGAATGCCCCGTTTCCAGCAGTGATGATTATCGCTCTCGTATAATGTGTTCCACCGGATGTCGTAATGGCAAACATCCCGTCCGCAGTACGAACAATGGTCTCTACAGATTGATTAAGACAAATATCCGTTTTGAATTGACCCATTTGTTCCATTAATCGATCGATGAGCTCTTGGGCCTGGATTTTCGGGAAACCTGCAATATCATAAATGTATTTTTCAGGGTACAAAGCAGACAGCTGCCCTCCCAATTGAGGGAGACTTTCAATGATTTTCACTGAAGCTTGGCGCATCCCCGCATAAAAAGCGGTGAACAATCCAACCGGCCCTCCACCGATAATAGTGATGTCAGAGACTTTATACTTTTCTTCCAAACTCATTCCCCCCTAGATGTCTTCCGTGAGATAAGATAATTCCATTTACTAGAATTCTGCTATGCTCAGATGTCAATTCATGCATAGCCAATCGTAAATTTCACCAATTGATAATTTTATATAATGCAATCTGCATGCCAACCTCGGGAAACAGCCTTAATAAACAAAATATTTAGAATTAACTATGAAAACGCTATCATATCGAGTTATAATTAACTCGATATTTATGAAACCTTATTCAGAATTCACTCATTCCCTTTTAAAAAGAGAGGATTACATTATGAAAAGTACGGATTCAACTGAAAGTGTCGAGATGACGCTCCAAACTCTATTAAAAATTCTTGATCATTCCTCAGATGAGATTTTCGTCCTTGACGGCGAAAAGCGGATTCTTTACGTCAACAAGGCATGTGAGCGACATTATGGGTTGAAACCTACTGATGTCATTGGCAAATATAATGAGGACTTATTTGAAAAAGGGTACTGGACGCCCTCCATCGTGCCTGAAGTATTTAAAAGGAAAAAGCCTTGCTACATTAAACAACAAACGTATATTGGGGCTGAATTGATGACATCAGCGATTCCAATTTTAAATGATGCGGGGGAAATTGAACTGGTCGTCACTACATCCACAGAAACACAAACGTATAAAATGTTAAAAGCAAATGAAGCAAGTGGCGAGTCAAAAATCACTCATGACGAAGATGAAACGGGGAGATTCATTACTAATAGCGGTAAAATCAACCGCATCCTCACTTTTTGTGAAAAAGTGGCGCCGACCGATTCGACTATTTTGATTCAGGGGGAATCTGGAACCGGAAAAGGAGTGCTTGCCCATTTCATCCACCGGATCAGTAAACGGAAAAGCAAACCTTTCCTGACAATCAACTGTGCTGCCATTCCGGAAGAGCTGCTCGAATCCGAATTATTCGGCTATTCAAAAGGTGCATTCACGGGTGCGAACAAAGCTGGAAAACTTGGATTGATTGAATCCGCAGATGGTGGCACTGTCTTTCTTGATGAAATTGGGGAAATACCGCTCGCTCTGCAGGCGAAGCTTCTCCAAGTAATCCAGGATAAACAATTCATACCCGTCGGCGGCAATGAAATGAAAAAAGTCGACATCCGCATCATCGCTGCAACAAACCAGAACTTGATCGAAATGGTTAATGATAAAAAATTCCGTGAAGATTTATTTTACCGTTTGAATGTGATTGATATTCAATTGCCTCCATTGCGAGAACGTAAAGAAGACATCATTCCCCTTACGTACAATTTTTTAAATAAGTTCAATGATAGATATCATGAAAATAAAGTCATTTCTGAAGAGTGCTTGAACCTATTAATTCATTATTCATGGCCAGGCAATGTGCGCCAGCTCGAAAACTTGATTGAAAGGTTGGTCTTAATAAGTGACTCCGTTATCCTAATGTCCGACTTGCCTGAAATGATAACCGAGAACGTTGAACAGATGACACAGATCGATCTCCCCACTTCTCTCGATAAAGCACTTGATGAAACGAAACGGATATTGATCAGGAAATCTTACCAAACATACAAGTCATCAAGAAAAGTCGCGAAGGATCTCTCTATCAGCCAAACGAAAGCCTCAGCATTGATCCGGGAGTACTGTGAGGATTTAATGAATAAATAGGTACCATGAAAATGACAATGTTTGTCTAACCTTAAACAGGTCCATTTGCCCCCAACCGAAACATGCTGGTTATCCGTTGCTAGTGATCGATAGTGAATGGTAAACACTTATAATTCATATGAGTTCCATTGTAAATCCCGACTTCTTCTTGTTTAAATCACTTAGCTATTAAATTGAGGTACGAACAGAAAATAAGAGACTTCCCCTTTGCGGGCAAGTCTCTTATTTTTATGAAGATCCTACTATTTTTTCGCCTCTCGGTTTTGTACTATTAGAATCTGGTTCTCTTGTGATGCCAATTTGATTGAATTTATCTTTAATTGACAGTTTGTATGTCAATGACCCCGTGCCGGCTTCATCAGGCTTGAAAGTTCCTGCATTTGTCCGTTTTCCATCTTTCAGCAACCACACCTGATACACCTCGGACTCTTGAAGGCTAGGCAAATTCTGGATCTGCACGATTAACCTTCTTTCTTCACCTTGCTGCAAAATGTATGCAGCTCCGTCCGTATTCTTATTTACAGCCGTTTTATCGGCAGGCTGCAGAGATAGAGCCGTCTTAACCTCCATTGGCAGATTGATAGCTGCAAGTTCTTTTTTTAGTTGAATATTGGAATATAACAGCACAAACACCAAAACCAGAACGGCAAGCAAGAGACCTGAAGTTACTGGTGTAAACTGCCTAAAGAAATAAATACTCCAATTCTTTTCCTTTCTCACCGGAACTTCATCATCAGTCTCAAAAACGAAATTCATAACCTCTGATTTCAGGGAAGAAGAAGGTTCTATTTCTTCGAAATCCCATTTCAATGAATTCCAGGCTTCCGTCATTTGTTCATACTCCCTAGTGCATTCAGAGCATTGAACTAAGTGTTCCGCGAATGCTTTTTTTTCTTTTTCTCCCAATTCACCCGATAAAAATGAAAGCAGGTTAGCGCACTCTGTATTCATTTACAAACCACCTACTTCCAAATGCTTTTTCAACAATTTAAGCGACTGATGAAGTCTGCTCTTGATGGTACCAATCGGTTCATTTTCAATTTTGGCAATTTCCGTTAACGAGTACCCTTTCCAATACAGTAAATCAATCAATCTTTTTTGCGGCTTGCTTAACTTACTTTTTGCATTGGCAATTTCACTGTGTAATAGCCCATTTTCTATATCATTATTAGGATCTTCTATGTCAATGGGATGACTCATGTCCATGTGTTTGTTATTCCGAATATGAACGCTGTCTTTACGGACATAATCCACACACACATTACGTGTAACGGTCAAAAGCCAGCTTACAAAGTGCCCCTTTTCGGAATTGTAACTGCTTTTTGTGGTCCAGAGCTTTAAAAAGACCAACTGCACAATCTCTTTAGTTTTTTCGGCATTTCCATTTGTGAACTTAAAAATAAAACCATAGATTAATTTAATATGCCGGTCATAAAGTTCTTCCAGAGCAGGACGATGTTTTTTCATTACTAATGCCATCAATTCCTTATCAAGTTTTTCTTTCAATCGCACCTGCAACTCCTCACAGTAAATTTGGAAAAAACGTATAACAGGAACGACCACCATCAGTGGTCGTCCCTTTTTTCTTATTTTGGAAAAACTGTTTTGTTATTTACAATATACCAAACATTTTTCACACCTTCGCCATTGACATCTCCCGCTGACTTATCATTCGCAAAATAGTAGAGTGGAAATCCTTTGTACGTTACCTGCTCTTCCCCTGTATCTTCCCTTTGAATGGTTCCAAAGTCTTTTTCTTCAAATCCTTTTGGGACAGCAAAATCCCCTTCCATGAACGGCGGCCACTTTTCCAAACAATCATCCGCACAATTGCTTCTTCCGGATTTATCGTTTTTGAAAAAATAAAGCGTCATTCCTTTAGAATCAGCCAAGTATTCGCCTGTTTTTTCACTTTCCAATAATTTTAGGGTTACTGCTTTTTCATCGGCAGTACCACTAACAACTTGATCCTTTTCCGGTGAATCCTTCGCTTCATTTCCACAAGCCGCCAATACTAGTACCATCATGATAACCGAAAAAACCATCCACTTTTTCATATACTCTCACTCCTCGTCAATTTACTTCCAACCCCATTTTTGAAACACTTGATGGGATTCTTCCGTTTTTAGATAATCAATGAATTGTTTTGCCTTTTTCTTGTTTTCACTCTTACTTGTTATGCTTACCGGGGTTCCTCTATAGAGCTTGTCTTCTTCAGGGAGTTGAACCAGGTCGGTCACATCCGACAGACGGTAATGCCAGGATTCATAGGTAATCCAGGCGTCTAATTTAGAATTTGCCTTCCATAGATCGATAGCTTCTGCACTGGATTTCACTGAAATGTCAATATTCCTGCTAATTCCAGGAATCAATCCTTTTCTTCCCGCCAAATCTTCCCAAAGCCCCAGTTGCCCTGCTCCATTAACATCCACAATCTTTACACCCTTCTTCGTTAAATCCTCCAAAGACTGTATATTCTTTGGGTTTCCTTTTCTAACCAGAATTCCAGCTGCCCGCGAATACAATTCAGTACGGCTCTTTTCATTAATGATACCTGGATGATCATGCATAAAATCAGTTAGCATATACTCGGAACCTCCGTAAATGATATCGGCATCCTGTTTGGCTTGATCAATCCATTTTTCTTCGGGTCCCGCTGTTACCTCAACTTTTATTCCCGTTTCTTTGGTAAATTCCTCGGCTACTTCCTTGATAGGTCCAAGAGGCCCACCTGGTCCATATACTTTTAAGACATCGTTGACAGCTTGCCCCCGATTCGAACCCATTTCTGGTGAAAATCCTAACAAGACTAACATCAATGATATCCACCCAACAAAAATGACCTTTTTCAAGTCTTTCTTCTCTCCCTCCTAAAAAGCCTTTGTACTATAGATAACGGAACAAATCCCGAAACGGTTTGAAAAAAATTGTTAATTATTTTTTTAAAGCTTAATCCCAAATATCCTTCTGCCAAATAAACCTTATGATCTTCAGCTATTCTCTTTTTTCCCTCAACAAAAAAACCATTCGAAAACGGAATGGTTGCAGACAGTAGACAAACTCGATAATAATTGAGTTTGTCTACTGTTTTTTGAGGATGTGTATAAATTGAACGTTGCGTTCACTTCAGGCACTCGCTTTCCGTGGGCAGTCCGCCCTCGGCGCCTTTACGACCGCTGGGTATCCCTTGGACGCGTTTTCCCGCAGGAGTCTCGTACCTTCCGTTCCAATCACCTTTGTTTTAAAATTAAAATAGAACTCCTTTTACCTGCTTTCATGCCCATACTTTTTCAAGTCTCTTAAATCAAAGCAATGACAGAAAAGGTTAGCTTGAATTGCTTCCCTTTCTCTGTCTTTTTCTTTTCCCAATCACAGCAATCACCAACAATAACAGAGGAATAATCGTTTGCATCAAAATTCCATGAAATGGGAAGGCGATGATATCATATCGACTGACAGCCATAGAGCTAGGATACGACCAAAAGCTGAATTCTACAATCAAAATCCCTATCGGCCATACAACAGGACGATAGTCAGAGAGATTCAGCCACTGCGCGGTACCTAAAGCAGCCACATAATAAAACACAGAAATTTTGACAAACGCTCCTACTATCCATACGGCCATGATGGCGGACTCCAAATGTTCAAAAAAGTCGGCCAAACTGATGTACCGAGATACATTCATCACGGGATAAATCTTTGTGGCTGTTGTTGACCCGAGTACAAAAAGAACCATAAGATTCACCACAATTAACGTCATCATCACGGCAAAAACAGACATCATCCCGGATTTCATCCCTTTTTTCATATCGGTTAAAAAAGGGAGGAGAAAAATCATCAGAAAAAACTCGCTGAACCATCCACCCGGTACAATCGAACCCTTGATTGGAGGCATAATTCCATTTCCCAATATCGGTAATATGTTCTTAAATTCAAGATCAGGACCCAGTAAGACAATTAAAAGGAGGATTGGAAGGATAAAAACAGGAACCAACAATTGGGCAGCTCTCCCCAACACCTCTATCCCTCCGCGTACGATAAAGGCACAGAGGAGTACCATCGATGCCATGATCACGCTAATCGGGGTTTCGACCAGAAAAGAGTCGACAATAAATTCTCCGTAACTTCTTAGGATTTGCCCTGTGATCGGGATATAAAAAAACAAGAATAAAAAACCGAGAATTTTCCCCGGAATCCGACCGATGATCTGTTCACTGAATTGGATAACTGTTTGTTTCGGATAGAGTTGATGCAGTTTATAAGTGATATACACCGTCGCATACCCGATGAGAGACGCCAAAATGGGGGACAGCCATAAATCATTTTTTGCATATTTCGCTGTGATGCTCGGAACACCGAGAACAGCCGTTGCCACAATCGTTGGATACATCATGAATGCCATCTGTAGAGATGAAATTTTACCTTTCTCCATCATCTTCCTCCTTTCTGTGATAGTATGTAAATTTGAAATCACGTAGCCCACTGATAGATTTACTCCTTCATAAACTCTTCAAATGGCTAAAAAAAGAGATGCAATCCATTCAGTTGGTCCTGCCCTCTGCGCGAGTACGAACATAGATAGCACCTTTTCGATAGGATATTTAGCATAAAAAATGCCCAGTCAGCTGGTTTCGGTTCCTTTATGACTTCTTTTCCTTACAACAGCAATCACCAACAATAACAGAGGAATAATCGTTTGCATCAAAATTCCTTGTAAAGGGAATACGTTGGTATCATTACGACTGACATCGATAGTACTAGGCAACGACCAAAAACTGAATATGACAATCAAAATCCCTATCGGCCATACAACAGGACGATAGTCGGAGAGATTCAGCCACTGCGCTGTACCTAAAACAGATGCATAATAAAATACGGAAATTTTCACAAATGCCCCTACTATCCATACCGCCATGACAACGGACTCCACATGTTCAAAAAAGTCGGCCGAACTGATGTATCGAGATACATTTATCAAGGGATAATTCTTTGAGGCTGTTGTTGACCCGAGTATAAAAAGAACCAAAAGATTCACCACAATTAACGTTATCATCACGGCAAACACAGTCATCATCCCGGATTTCATCCCTTTTTTCATATCCGCCAAAAAAGGAAGAAGAAAAATGATCAGAAAAAACTCGCTGAACCACCCTCCCGGTACAATCGCTCCCTTGATTGGGGGCATTATACCATCCCCTAACATCGGGAATATATTCTTAAATTCGAGATCAGGGATCAGCAAGATGATTAAGATACAGATTGGAAAAATAAAAACAGGTACAAACAATTCAGCAGCTCTCCCCAGCACCTCTATTCCCCCGCGTACGATGAACGCACACAGAAGCACCATCGATGCCATGATCACAATAATCGGGGTACGTACCAGAAAAGAGCCGACAACAAATTCTGCGTAGCCTCTAACGATCAGCCCCGTGTTCTCGATATAAAAAAACAAGAGTAAGAAACCGAGAATTTTCCCCGGAATCCGACCAATGATCTTTTCAGTGAATTGGATAACCGTTTGTTTTGGATAAAGTTGGTGCAGTTTATAAGCGATATACACCGTCAGAAACCCTATGAGCGCAGCAAAAATGGGAGAAAGCCATAAATCACTTTTGGCATATTTTGCTGTGATGCTTGGAACCCCGAGAATAGCCGTTGCCACAATCGTCGGATACATCATGAATGCCATCTGCAGAGATGAAATCTTCCCTTTCTCCATCATCTTTCTCCTTTCTGTGATAATATCGAAAATTGAAATCACGCAACCTACTGAAAGATTCACTTTTCCATATACTCTCCAAACGGCCTGAAAAGAGTTTGAATCCATTCAGTGGGTCCTGACATCTCTGGGAGATTGAACATGGACAGTGCCAAGCCAGTGAGGAGCAGTGTAAGAAATGCCACTTTATCTTTTTTAGGATTTTTTTTCATTTTCGGCCATTCATACAAAATGATTAGAAATACGATCACTGCTGTACACAAAAAAGCCCCCCATCTCACTTGTCCTTCACCTCATTCTCAGACAAACCCGCCGGTTTGTTTATATAGCCCTGTCTTCGAATATGGGCCGCAACATCGATTTCCACTTCCATTTCCGCGAATATCTCATCCCAGTGGCTTTCGATTTGATTAAACTGTTTAGGATATTTCCGATAGAAATCTTTACCTAACCCTAAAATGTCCGCTTTCTTCTGCTGAGTATGCAGAAAAGCCATCTCGAGGCGTTTTTTTATATCTTTTTGATATGCCTGTTCTGCAGCTTTTAGAGATTTTGGACTTGAAAGGTCCAAATTCGTTCCATTTTGTATAACAGCACCTTCCGTATTTACCTTAACCATAATTTTCCATTTGTTATTTCGGATTAGCGGAATCTTCTTGACTTGGGCCGTCACTGGATTTAAAGAAATCTCCCCTTTCACACCTTTGGGTTGAAAGGTCACGGTGTATGATTCAATTTCATCTCTTAACCACAATAGCCCTCTTGTTTCTTTTTCCGTCATCGTCCCGGTCATCTTATCTTTTTTTAATACGGCTGTCCCGACAATGTAAGGAATTCCCTGTAATTTCTTTTGCCCTTTCGCGGGTGGTAAAATTTTAACGACTGGAAGTGCGGCAGCTTGAGGTTTACCCGTTAACATTTCATCTAAATCCTGTAGTGTGACCAGCATCCCAATATGTAAATCAGATAGTTCTCTAAGCACTTCCCCTGAATAGTTTTCTAGAGGTGGCAAAGATTCAAGGATGGGCTTCGCTTTCCCTTTGCTGACATACACATTTGCTTTCTCTCTTGGCTGCGGATGGCGCAGCAAAAAATCCAGCTGCTCTTGAATTCCTTCCTTCGCTAACTTTTCACCGAATACAAATACTTTACAATGTCCCCAAAATACTTTTCGCGGAAGCTTGCTTTGAAGCTTAGACAATGCATCTGAAATATTGGAGCCTATTTCATGTCTAACCAATGTCGTAACCCCACCCCCTTCTTGACTGGTCCCTCCTTGACCGCCTCCACTACTTATTGAACTTGGAATAAAGACTTGGATGGATAATTCAATTTGATTATTGCCCTTCTTATCGATGGCGGCTGCTGTGACAATCGCCAAATCAGTGATTTCTGTTCGGTCCCAACAACCGCTTAGAAAAGGGGTCGCTCCACAAATACCGAGCAAAAGAAGGACACATTTCATTAAATGACGCCTCTTTACTTTCACCAATTTCCTTGTTCGCATCCAGCTATTATTCACTCCGTTTCACTCCCCCTTTTTGGATTTGGTCTCTGTTCCGGGGCTTGACGGTATACATTAGAATCCCCTGTGAGACGCGGGCGTGTATCCATCATCCACCAAGGAGCTCTCCACAGCACATCTTTCAGCTCTTTACCTTTTAACGGTGCCAGTGGCGCTAAGTATGGAACGCCAAAAGAACGCAAGCTGCATAAGTGAATGACTATGGCGATGATCCCCATCATGATGCCAAGCAGTCCTAAGGTACCGGCAAGCAGCATCATTGGAAAACGAAGCATCCGGAAAGTAATTCCGGCAATATAACGAGGCATCATAAAAGAAGCGATTCCCGTAATCGCAACCACGATGACCATAGGCGCTGAAACTAAACCCGCTTGTACGGAAGCTTGACCAATCACTAGCGCTCCAACAATGCTGACGGCAGAACCTACCTGCTTCGGCAATCGAACCCCTGCCTCTCTTAGTGCTTCAAACGTAATTTCCATAGCCAATGCCTCTACTATTGCAGGAAAAGGGACCGATTCCCGGGATGCTGCTACGCTTAGCAGGAGTGCGGTTGGGACCGCCTCATGATGGAACGTTAAAATAGCAACATAAAGTGACGGAAGCAAAAGGGATAATCCCATAAAGAAATATCGTAACCAACGGATAAAAGTGCCTGCCATAAAACGTTGAGCATAATCCTCTTGTGATTGAATCAAAGAAAAGAAGGATATTGGTGCAATTAAAGTAAAAGGGGTTCCTTCTACAAGAATGACAGCTCGTCCCTCCAGCAAGCTGGCACAGGCTACATCCGGCCGTTCTGTCGACATGATCTGAGGGAATGGTGAAAACGGATTGTCCTCGATCATTTCCTCGATGTACTCGCTTTCTAAAATTCCGTCTATTTTAATTCGTTCCAACCGAGTTGTAATCTCTTCAATCAGTGTTTTATCCGCAAGTCCATCAATATAAGCAATTGAAACATTCGTCCTGGTAAGAGTACCAATCTTCATCGATTGTATTTTAAGGGCAGGACTTTTGATAATACGTCGCAATTGGGATGTATTTACTTCTAGAGATTCAATAAATCCCTCTCGTGACCCCCTAACTCCCCCCTCTGCCACAGGTTCTTCAATCGCTCGCTTTTCCCATTTGGACAATCCTAGAGAAAACCCATCGCTTTCCCCTTCATATAGAAGGATCGGGTTTCCAGAGGAAATCGATTCAATGCAATCCGCCAACATATTCACTTTTACCACTTTAGGAACGGGCATTTTATGTTCAATAAACTCATTTAATGGTTGTGGTTCTTTTGATGACTCTTGCATGAGTGGAGATAGCACATATTGCTCTATCGCCTCGATGTCTGAGAGTCCCGCAATGTAAATGAGCATCGCCCGCGTCTTTCCGAAAAGTAAGAACGAACGGAACATGACATCCGAGCAATTATCATAAACAGAACGAAGTGTTTCTACATTTTGACTGAAGCTCACATCCAGTGCATCTGCAGGCTTAGAATCTTGGTAATCATTTTGTATCAAGGATTTTTTTTCTTTCGTTTTTCTTAACAATTTGCCCACATTACGAATCAAGCCGGTTACCCCCATTTTTTTGCAGGTCGCTCTAACTCCATTTTTCTATGTTTCTTCATTAAGGGTATTTTATACAGAAAATCCTGAGTCCAGCATGAACTTATATTTAGCAGAATTGAAAAGCTACGTTATAAGTTGATATTGAATAAATCGTAAACCTTTGTGATATCCTGTTTGTAATTAATAACTAAGGGGTATAACAAAAACCGAGGCTACAGATTAGTCGAAAATATCGTCTCTGTTTAAGTATGGATTTTGACCAAGATATGCAAGGCCATAAAGTAGGGGATACTTTTTAAAGGATGTATATTCGCTTTAAAATACCTCTGCTTTTTTATCTTTTTCATAGAAGTTTCATGGGCAATCAGACTAAAACATTAGAAGATAAGGGAGATTCTATGTCATTCTTAATCACATTGCTCGGATTATTGGTTTCCACAATTATCGCTACAATATTAAATGCAATATGGCCTCGTATTCCACTGCCGATATATCAGATTTCCATGGGAGCAGTGTTTTCATTATTACCATTTCACTTATCGTTTGATTTTCATTCAGAATTATTTATGATCTGTGTCATTGCTCCGCTGCTCTTTACAGAAGGAAAAAATACGTCCCGTAAAGAAATGCTTGAATTGCGTAAGCCTATTCTGTTATTGGCCTTTGGGTTAGTATTTGTGACCGTTTTTGCAGGAGGTTTTTTCATTCACTGGTTAATACCTGATATGCCGATGGCTGTTGCTTTTGCTTTAGCAGCTACAATTACCCCTACGGATGCCGTAGCGGTACAATCGATTACAAAAGGATTGAAATTGCCCGGAAATATGTTGCCCATCCTGGAAGGTGAATCACTTTTCAATGATGCTGCTGGAATCGTTGCTTTTAAAGTTGCCCTGGCAGCTGCCTTAACTGGAGTATTTTCTATAAAAGATGCTTCGCTTAATTTTATATTTGTAGCTTTAGGCGGTATCTTTATAGGTATCCTATTGGGCTATTTAATTGTTAAATTACGATTATTTTTACGGGTTCATGGACTTGAAGAAATCTCCATGTCTATTGTTATTGAACTAATTACGCCTTTTGCCATCTATATGGTAGCTGAAGAATTCCATGTATCCGGAATCTTGGCAGTGGTTGCTGCAGGTGTAATTCATGGCATCGAGCGGGATCGCCTTCAGAGTTCCACAACTAAATTGCAAATTGTATCAACTAATACATGGTCTGTATTAGGTTATGTTTTGAATGGACTTGTATTTGCTTTGTTAGGATTTATGTTGCCGAGTATTTATCAGGAAATTGAGTCCAACTTAAATAGGGGTAATCTTTTTGGGATAAGTGTCTTGATTGTTCTTTTATTATTGGTGATCCGTTTTATTTGGGTATACATTCTGCATGATACTTTTACGAAAAACAGAGTGAATCCATTAGAGCAATTCATTATGTCCAGGGTTCACCCAGAAGATAGCAATGACACCGATGAGGAGAGTGTTTCAAGATCACGATTTGCATTGCTGACATCCGTTAGCGGCATTCATGGAACCATTACATTAGCTACAGCTTTATCCATACCATATTTTATGCCGGATGACACTTTATTCCCGATGCGTAATACAGTCTTGTTTATCGCAGCTTGCGTTATATTGTTAAGCGTCACATTGGCTACGGTTCTCTTGCCATTACTGGTAAAGACACCGATTGAATTCAAAGATGAACGCCTAACCACTGAGGAGGCTTATAAAATTGTTTTAAATAAAACGATCAATCAGCTGAGCAAAGAAGCAACCATGGATAATCAGAAAGCTGTCCATCAAGTAATGGAAGATTTAAATGAACAACTGATAGATTTGGAACGGGGAATAACGAATAGACCGGATAATCGGACAATACGCGATTTAGTGGAGCTAGGGGCCAATAAGGAATTGGAGGTCGTTTCCGGATTAGCCGAAAAAGGGGCTATCTCTGAAACAGCCTTAGACCTTTATAAAGTGTATATTTCAAGAACCTTAAATTATATGCAAAAATCTTCGCTGAAAAGGGCTTGGATCAATTTGCAGGCCATTCTTTTCAAGAAAAAGATCAATGTCAAATGGGATAAGAAATGGGAAGCGAAATTAGAGGAATCCATCGTTAGAAATGCGGACCTGATCCGGGAGTTCCGTAAAGCACAAAAAGAAGCTTCAAAGGAAGCTATTTCATTAATCAAACAACAAACTACACCTGAAAACCGTCATGAAGTCATGCTTGTCATTAAAAGATATAATCGTTATCTGAATCCATTCGGAACATTAAGTGAAAAAGAAGCAAATCGCTTTGAAGAGATGGTGAGTCATTTTCAGTTGAATGCGATGCAAATCGAACGTGATATCATTCAGCTAATGGTTGAAGATGAGCAAATATCCATGCAAACGGCAACTGAGCTTAGACAAAACTTAATCTATGATGAAATGTTAATGATACAAAATTGATAAATTATAAAGAGACACCGATACAACAGGGAGCGGTGTCTCTTTATTTAAAACCAAAGGGGGGTCAAAGAAATGGAGAAATACCTCAGGAAAAAAGAAATGAAAAGACCTGCTATAGATCGAGCAGGTATAAGGGCTTTCATGGGAAATCCAGAAGATTTTAGTTTAAGTTGGTACGGAATCTTCATGGCATCTGTCCCCATTATTCTTTTTGGGGTTCTTGTTTGGTCACAATGGTAAGTTAAATCACCGTTTTGCAGCTTTATCTTCAAAGAGAGCTTCCACATTTTATTGTAAAAGCAGTAGTTGTTACAATTGAACCCACCTCAGTTGATACAAGTATCATAAAGCCGGCGGGGTATATGAAAATGTCTTTCCTGTCGGTTTATTTTTTTCTTACGGTACAGCTCTCCCCTCCAAGTTACTCTAACTGGTCAATCCCATGTGTCAGTCCACTCTCAATTTCTTCTTTTATCAAGTCCATCATTCAATATTTTCATTTGGAAGCGAAAGTAGAGATAGAATACGGTCCAGATGATCATATAGAATGGTATGAAAATCCCAATTCCTATAGCTAAACCTTTTAAGCTGAATGGAATCCAACCAACAAAGAAAGATAATAGGAAGTAAAGAATACTGACAGTAAGGAAGTGCAGAATGGTTTGAGATAACAAACTCCATTTTTCATTTTCAAAGAAGATTGTTGCCGTGCTGAAGAACCAGCCACATAATATGCAGCCTATCGCGTTTTTCACAAATATTCCACTGTCTAATGCAGTGACCTCCCCAAAAGCGATCACTCCAAAACACGTCAGCACCATCACGAGTGCCCCAAAGCAAATCCCAACAAAGCTACGGAATAATAGTGTTTTCATCATAATCCCTTCCTTTTCCATTGAAATGCTTTCTTGATCCCTTGAACATAGTGCCGAGAAACATATTCTTTTTCCCCTGATCGGAAATACACACATAAGGTCCCGTTGAAAGATGCCTCGAATCTGCTTAACTCATCTAAATTGGCAATCACTGACTTGGACAATCGCACGAATTGATTACCAGGAAGGTCCCTTTCCAGTTCATATAACCTTTCTTTCATTTCGAAAGTCCCCTGTTTCGTCCGCACCATTATGGAATCTTGCTCTGTGAACAAACAGATTATTTCCTCTGCCCGGATCACGTGCTGCATTTCTTCTTTCCTGCCAACAAAATACGGTCTTTTCTTTTCCTTCAAGCGCTCCATCAGTTCCTCCACTTCCTCATTCCATTCATTATTACGGATAAGCACCTCTATCGCCTTGAACTCCTCATCTATCTCTACGTTTATTTTCATCTCTGCGACCTCCCTTTGCTTATAATGTAAGTATATTGATATTTTTGACAATTCGCTTGTGATTTCCGGCTACATGTAACTTTACAGTGATAACATGCTTGAAATGGATAGTCAGATACACTAAATAACCGTCCAAATAATTGGACGGCCCATTGATATGAAAAATCTATTTTTGAATGCGTTTATATTGATTAAGATCACTCTTTGCTTGTAAAAGTACTTGGCATCACCACAGCGATTACCTCTCCACGGGCGCAAAGTTTATCGATGGCAAATACCTCTGTTTCGATTCTCCATTTCTTAGGGTGAATTTCATGAATCGTCCCAATGGCTATTAATGGCACATCATTTGGGGTTGGCTTTACGAACTCCACTTTCAGTGACGCAGTCACGAACCTGGGAGGCTCACTCCATCTCCAACTTCATGACCATTTTTACGGTGTAAAGCCAATGCAGCGGAACCTGTTCCATGACAATCAATTAAAGATGCAATCAAGCCGCCATAAACAAATCCTGGAATTGCGATATGCTCTGGACGTGGTGTATAAATTGTCCTTGTTTGCTCGCCTTGCCAACCCGTTCGAAAATGATGACCATCTTTGTTTAAGCGACCACATCCATAACACCATGCAAATGCATCTGGATAATCATCTTGAATCGCTTTTAGCACATTCTCCTCCATTATCTCTCCCCCTTTTTCAGAATATTATAACATCATTAAAGAATAATCGGTCTATTTGGATAATTACTGAAAGGTTAGTTTTTTTGTAATTCCATGATTCTTTGTTAGCTTACTTCCATGTTTTAATTTTCATAGAATAGTAAACTGACGCAGCTTTATACATACTGTGTAAATCGACATTCAAAAAAAAGTTTGCAAGAATCCCTGCTCCTTTACTCGATATATCGATATAAATGACAAAGGCCCCTGTAAGCGCGTAGCATTCAGGAGCTTTCCTTTGACTAATATAGTTAAGAAGTTTCTTCCATTGCATTGTCTCCTATTCTGTTGCAGGCTTGCCTTCTTATTAAAAATTAAACCTTTTTCTTAAATCCCAATACTTGAATGTCATTTTACCCATTTTCGACTTCGAAAGTGAATCGTATTTACGTCCAAGTGCTAGGTTTTGCTTTTCTAGCTTAGTAATTTGTTTATGTTGAACTGCATTAAGTCTTTTTAATTGCTTTACTACTTTAGAAAATTCTTTATTTTTCGCTTTCATATCATATTTTTGTTTATCAACAGTTACCCGTTCTTTCATGGAAATTTCCACATCTTTTGGTTTTAATTTAGGATTTCCATAGTTTTCGAATCCTATGGTTTTTAAATATGGCATGTTATTTTGAAAATTTTGTTCAAAGTTTCCATAACTTTTATGGATGTGGAGGAATGTATAACATCCATATTTTTCCACTGAAATAATTTGACCATACCCAGACAGTTTAAACAGTTTTTCGACTCGTTTTATTTCTTCAGGTATATTTTTGACAATATAGGTGACAACTTCGTCAACATTAAACTCTGCAGGCAATTTTTTCACTTTTTTTGATGGTGCATGCTTATTCAGTTCATCAAAGTCATCCTCATCAATATAAAACATATTTGTGCTTTGATCTACATAATCTGTAATACGTTTGCTCCATAATAGTCCTTGCAGTTTTTTTATTGCTTCCGAAAATAGAAACTGCCTGCTAACCTGATACATTCGTTTTGCCGCAAACTCATATATATCCTTATTACATAGCGCTAATTTGACAGCGTCACGGAAATCCTTCTCTGTAACAGCATATAACGGGTAATCTTCGCCAAAAAGCTTTATATGCATTTTGGTTGGATTCATTATTACTGCCTTCCTCAAAATCCCATACTCCAATAGCTTTGTAGACAGTTCCAGACTGCTGTCCATTTCCTCACTTCTCCAGGTTATCCCAATATCACTGTTCACGATTAATTGTTGGGCATTCTCCCTTGTCAATGCCCCGTACCATGTAAGCCCATCTGTATTTTTAAGGAGGTATGCCGCTTCTTCCTTAAACTGAGAATCATCTTTAACCCATTTGAACTTATCTCCCGCTACATCAAGTGATAGATTCGGAATCTCGCGTTTTAATTCTTTAAAAGCAGTAATAATGGGGATGGTCTTCCAATCGGGGTCGAATTTCCCTGTATATACAAGTTTGTTTGTTAACCGGGTCTGCCCTTCTGCTGATTCAACGTTCGGTATCATCGGCGTAAGCAGGGAAACTTTGTTTTTTTCTTTATTCAAATTAAGAATCTCAATGACAAATTCGCACATCTCTTCTGTTTGACATAAAAAATACGCACACTGATCATATATATTTTTGATGCTCTCAAATTTTTCTTCATTAACATTCTGGCCTATGTGAGTCAATCCTGTAGCATATACTAATGTATTCTTTATGATATGCTTATGCTTTGCTATTTTTTCAACAGTCTCGATGCTTCTAACAAATAGCCAATCATATCCCTTTTGACTCCAATAATGAGAAATGAGCATTTCAGCTATATCAAAATCAATGACACCTTTTTTTACCCATTCATCATCGTTGGCACTAAAAAAAGGATCAACAAAAGGATTGAGAATGGTTATATTATCAAATTTCTCAAGAGGCTGAATTAAGATATCACGTTTGACCGGGCTAGCTAAAAGTAAGTCAACTTCGATATTGGTATCTAACGCAATGGTCGATGCTAAGGAAGATAAAAATACTGCAGATCCATCCATTGAATTCATGTCAATAAAGCCAAATAGAAGTACCTTCATTTTTCTGTTTTCAACTAGTTCATGTGAATTCAAAGTTTTCACTCCAATGACTGAAATCTGATATGAATTTTTATTTTTTTATTTGTTCTTTAATAGATGATTTAAGCGCAAGATATTTTAACGTGAATTTCCCTGCATATGTAACATTGAATTTATGTTCTAATAACTTAAGTCTTCGTATCTCTTTGTTAAGCTTAATATTTTCTTTTTGGGCCATCTTACTTTTTTCTAATTCTTCTCGCAGCATATTATTTTCTTTTGTAACGTTCTCAATTATTTTTTGTTTTTCAATGCCATTGCCCTCTATGAGCTCCAATGTCATGGACATCATGTCTTTCATTTGTAATTCAAGTTCCTCATACATAGTTTTCCAATATTCGTTTCGTTCGTCCATATTGAAAAAACTCCCCTCATTTAACCTTGGATAATCTCCAACTCTCTTTTAATAACAACATCTACCGCGCATTTTTCCCAAATCGACTGAGAAGCTTGTTTTGACACTCTTAAAAATACGTCCGAGTTGTAATATAATCGCTCTATTGCATCGGCAATTTCGATAGGAGACTCAGGTTTTGTTAGAAGGCCCGAAACGTCATGTTTAACGAATTCCGGGATTGCCGTAATATCTGTTGAAATCGGCACTAGCCCACTCGACATTGCCTCACACATAGAAACCCCTTGAGAATCCAAACGGGTCGGGCAAAGGAAAATTCCATACTCCTTATGTAATGCAGCGATTTGCTCCTGAGATAGAAAACCTTTATGAATCGTTACATTCTCAAAATCCCGGATTGGCTCAACGGTTTGATCGAACAATTTTCCATCACCATAAAATGCAAATTCTAACTTATCGAAGTATGGTCTCTTCGATAGTTCCAGCACTGCTTTCACCGATAAATCATTGGCGTATTTTCGTGAAGCGTATGGCCTGATTGAAAGGACTTTTGTCCGCATATCAACTGGCTTTTCAATAAAGTTAAACAGATTGTCATCTATTACATTAGGAATGATGACTGAATTTTTCGACTCTGCTCTTGCGTCACATTCCGCTATATGTTCTTTGAACCATTTGGAAATATGAACAAAGGTTGTATCCAATTCATTCGTTTGATAAAACCAATTCATGAAAGAAAGCTGTGCTACATAATAGTCGTCCGACATTTCAAGTATCTTCCGCAAGCTTTCAGGGCTTTCAAGAAAATTAAACCATCTTCTATGCCATGCTTCCGTTTCAAATCCATGTATCCAGGTGATAATCGGTAAATCTGTATTCGTTTCTTTTATCGCTTGTACCATTTTTGGATTAACAAAATGAATGAGCGCTTTTTTATGTACTTTATGATTTAAGAAAATGCGCAGATGCTGTTCAGTTCCTCGATAAACAGGCACATTTTCATACGTATACTTTTCTGCTTTTTTGTAGGCAGGATGCAAAACAAAGACATCAACCTTCAAACCCTCATCCAGATAAGCCTTGACTCTTCGGTGGATAAACCCATTCCGATATAATTGATCTTCATGTGGATAAGCATTCGTAATGATTACATATCTATCTTTTTCACTAAATGTAAGCTCATAAAGATTTATAGATTCCTCCATTTTTGTTCACTCCTACTATTCAGTCATCTTCAATCAGCCTGCTACTTATCTGTAAATGAAGGATTTTTAGAAGACCCTTTTGCAATCTCTTTTAAAACCGTCAATCGATTATAACAAACATGTATTACTGAATATTGACATCAATATGAGAATTCTGTAAATAAAAGTAAAGTTTTCATGAACTTTTATCTGTTTTTGTAAAGTTTCAGTAATGGCATTACCGGGGGGATCAGTATTCGTATAAACAAGCAAAATAAAGAAGGACGATCCATTTACCGGAATCGCCCTCTTAAATTCAAACTATTATTTTTGTGTACATTGGAGAATATTGGCCCCTGTTAAAAGGAATTGGGAGTGTAAAGCATAAAGCCCATTTTATTAGACTTGATTATTTTTTATATCCTTAATGGAAGTTATTAGTTTAATTACCAGTCAGTAAACTTTTTTCTACCTTCAAGAATTATTCAAGCATGTTTTTGTAAGAATAGAATAGAATCGAAAAAAGACCAATTTGCTGAAGAGAGTGATATAGATGGGACCAATTACCTTTAAAGCATGTGCAATCACTAATGAAATTGATTTGAACAAAATCGCCATTCATTGTGGCATTCCTAAAAAATTCACCTGGGAAGAGCCTTTAATCCTTAAAGGCGATATTCTAAGTTCCATCCTTAAAAAAAATGTGGACGAATCGCAACAGGTACTGGTTTTTTCCTTTGGCAGCATTGTCTTCATTAATTACTCACACGCGGATGAGATAAAGGAATTTTCATCATTTATCCATTCTTTCGAACCGGACATTGATCTCGTCACTGTAGATAGATATACAGACGATTACAGCCTTCAACTCAGTGAAACTGAAAACATCAATTTGACAGACGAATATGTTGTTGTGCCTAAATATGAATTTTTCTACCCTGAATTAATTTCCACTATTCTCGCAAAATCTGTGGCACTTGAAAAAACTGAGGAACAACTCGGAAAAATCCACGACAAGCTCGAAGCCATGATAGACCGACTGGAAAAAGGCAAGCTGAGAATCGGCAACAAGGAACTAGCAAGGACGACGGCAAAAATCGTACGTCACGAATATAATACCCTAGCGTATATCATGATTCTGGATAAACCTGATATTACATGGACAAGCAGTATTGCTGGCGAATTTTATGACAGAATGCTTGATTTTTTTGAATTGAATGATCGGTATAAAATCTTGAAAAGTAAAACCGAAATTTTATATAATATTATGGATGGGTTTTCTAACATCAGCCATTCGATCAGGGGACTATTCGTTGAATGGATCATTGTGATTCTCATTGTCTTTGAGATTGTTCTGACGATTTTAGAAATTGTAGGATGGATACCATGAATTATGAACATATCGTATCCATATTAAAATTATGGTGAAAATTTTCCTGCATAATAGGTTGGATGGTATCCCTTCCAAAAAATAAAACTCGTTTAGATGCTTCAGACTGTGAGCAAATTCGAAAAACGGGTTTGCCTACAGTTTTTTTCTTTGAAAAACGTTCCTGTTGATTTCAGAAATCCGCTCCCTTTCCGCAGACTGTCTGCCAAGCCGCATCAAAGCAAGCATCTAGCGGTGTCTTGTCTAGCCAGTTGTTCAGCAGGAGTGTCGCAAATTTCTTCAATCTAATAAGGTTTCATCCCATATAAAAGAGTAAAAAATCATGGTAATCATTCCCTCGATAAAGCCGTGAAAGGGATTCTTGAAGAGACCATTCCGAACCCTATTTTGTGTTTAACCACTCTTTCATTTTTAAGTTACTGTATACGGAAGTTTAATTAAATTCCATTCATATCGGGGAATAGGTACTATGGGAGATTCCCATTTCCTTTATGCCTCTAATAATGATTAATCCCCTATCGTTTCTTTTCTGATAACCGTCTCATGGGAGATCTGTTTTTCTTCTATCATAATCCCCCGAGGTGTTTCATTTTCAAACACGTTCCACTTCTATATACATATTTTCTGAAGTCATCTAAAGCTCCCTTAATCCAGAGCAAAGTGGAAGATAAATTCCTCCCCTTCTTCCCCGTTAAATCTGTATCCCTTGTCAATGAATCCAGCTTTTTTATATAAATTTATCGCTGGAGCATTCGAATGATGCACTGTTAGAATAATCTCATCTTTATCTGGATGACTTAGTTTGATCATATCAGGCAACACTTTTAAAGTCTTAAAAGCTAGCCCCTTTTTTTGATGGCGCAAATCCAAGGAGAATGATTTAAGAAGAATCGCATTCTCATTACTTGTATATTGATTTCCCGCTTTATCCGTATATAAGGCAAAACAACCAATCAAATCCTCATCTAAATAAATGACCATGGGGAGGTTATATTTATCCTTCCTGAAGTCTTCGATAACTTTCAAAGGTAAAGAAGTATAGATTGCTTGTTCAATAGGTAAACAATAGTTGCTCAGCGCCTTATAGTCATTTTCCATAAAAGGTCTAATAGTTAATCCAGTCACCATACTCGCACCCCATTTTGTTACATTTCTGATAAATCTATATTAGCAGATACCAAAGTTTTACAATCCGCTACAAACAATAATTATCAAAAAAACATATTCACAAAAAAAGGAATGGCTTTGTTTACCATTCCTTAAGACTGTAGACAAACTCGCAGAAAAGCGAGTTGTTTACAATTTTTTCAAAAAAACGTTCCAGTTGGTTTCAGAAATCCGCTCCCTTTCCGCAGACTGTCTGCCAAGCCGCATCAAAGCAAGCGCCTGTGGGGTCTCGGCTAGCCAGTTTTTCGGCGAGGAGTGTCGCAAATTTCTTCAATCCAATAAGGATTATAGTAAAAAAACATTTAGGATAACCAAGTTTTCTTTAAAAACGTTCCAGTTGGTTTCAGAAATCCGCTCCCTTTCCGCCGACTGTTTGCCAAGCCTCCTCGCCTAAGCGCCTGCGTGGTCTCGGCTAGCCAGTTTTTCGGCAGGAGTGTCGCAAATTTCTTCAATCCAATAAGGATTATAGTAAAAAAACATTAAGGATAATCTAGTCTTGTTTTAAAATCATAATGTTAGATCATTCAGACGCCGATAATTCACTTTCCGTTACCCATTTATGGTTCTTCACTTTTTCTCCTCCCGTAGTCGGTGTGAAATCGACCATATAAACAGTCGTTTTTTCAGCAGATTCAACTTCAGCGACTGTCCCGTTCATCCCTTCCATATGAGAAGCATTTACTGTGACCTCCGCTCCGGGTTTATACGTTTTCTCACCTGCATCTTTAATTTCTTCGTGAATGATCCATTTATGATTTTCCACTTTTTCTCCGCCAGTTGCAGGTGTATATGAAATTGCATAAGCAGTCGTATCAAAGGCACCAACTATTGTTGCTTCCGCGCCCTTCATACTTTCCATATGACCTGATTCGATAATCGCTTGACTTCCAACTTCATAAGTTGGATTTTCTGCAGCTTTTAATCCTGCTGGAACATCACCCGAGCTAGAATGATTCATGTCCATTTCACTATGTTCCTTTTCTTCTTTATTTTCTTTGTTTTTATCATCGCTGTTGGAACATGCACCAAGGACTAAAAACAGAGCCGCTAATAATGATAAAATGATAGGCAATTTTGTTCTTTTTTTCATATTGAATAAAACCTCCCTTATGATTACAGCCATCTTACCAATTAAATATGCAGAAAATATGGAGTAACTAGTGGCAAAAGAAATGGAGCATCATATTTTTTATGTACATCGCTTTACTTTGGCGGAACAGAATTCTATTTAGCCACCACAATTGCTGCTTTTATTATTATTCGACTTTTCTTGCAGAAACTTTTTGAATTGCTCTTTTGTAACATCCGATTTCATTGCCAATGTTACTAATTCCAGCCATTCGTCAGGAAGGTTCCCATCAAAATCCTTCATATCATCATCTCTTTCTTTTTATTTTTAGTTAATTCATCTGAATCTTAACGTGCAATATTCAGTCTATTTCGATGTAAAGCTATATTCGGAATATCATTATAAATTATCTCAATCATCTATAGCTGCATTTTAGTGTAAATTTAAAAAGTCTTTACATTTACATATAAGGCCCCAATATTTGTTATGTAATCAGGGAATTCCCCATTCTTCTATACTAATAACCGTAATTATATATTAATAAAAGTGAATAGCATCTATCGAGAGTGGTATAACGGAGTAAAAAGAGATGATTTATTGATAGAGGTTAATTGAGGTCTTCAATCCTGCTGGAGATTGCTTGAAAACAAAGCAAGAAGGACTTGGCCAAAAGTCCTTCTTATGTCTAGTCTTCCAAAGTTGATTGTTCGATTTTTTGTATGATATGTGAAAGGTTCATGGAGGCACGTTTTTTATAATCCCTGCCTATGGATTTGAATAACCCTTTCGCTAAACCTATTAATATGATTTTGGTATGTCCATCCAAAATAATGGACTTATTAGGGAAACTTGATTCAGCTTGAGCACCGCCAATCTTATTAGCTGTTTCCTTAATAAAATCAATGATTTTAATTTCCTGGATTTTTCCTTCGATATCGGTTTTATAGATAATTTGATTTCTCCAAAGTTTAAGCTCAACCCTCTGTTTAGTATAATCGAAGAGGTCTTCCGTAATATGAACATTGCTCATTTGAATGGAGTCTTTGATGGGATACAATTTCGGGTTAGGATTGATTTTCTTTATTAATGATTGGTCAATCGTGACCTTTTCCCGCTTTATGCGCGTATTTTTCGTTTCACATAGAATCAGCCTTAACTGTCCGGCAATTATATTGTTGAACTCTTCCAATCCAAAGAATTCAACAAGCATTACACTATATTCCAAAATGGTGATCGCTTCATCAAATTTTTGTTTAGCAGCTGCATTCGATCTAGTAAAAACCAATCGATTCTTCCTCTCCATATCCTTTTCACCCCACTGAATTCGAATCTATTGAATAAATAGTAAAAACATCCATAATGGATGTTTCAGACTGTAGACAAATTCTAAGAAAGCGAGTTTGCCTACAATTTTTTTCTTAAAAAACGTTTCAAGTGTTTTCAGAAATCTGCTTCCTTTCCGCCGACTGTCTGCCAAGCCTCATCAAAGCAAACGCCTGCGGGATCTCAACTAGCCAGTTATTCGGCAGGAGTGTCGCAAATTTCTTCAATTCAATGAGAATTTCATAAAACACAAATTATATACTAGTCTTAATATTGGTTCGGGATGAGACATTCCGAACCCCCTTTTGTCGAAAAACTGAACATTTATAATGGATATTTTACTTATTAGGTCTGAACTTTATCGACTCCGATTTATGATTACCTTTTTCTCCTGTATATTCAATACTGATTACATTAGCCAAATTGATATGTTTGCCACCGGCTTGCAGCCACGTCGCATTTTGAATTAATTGCAATTTCAGGATACTATTAGCTTCATCAGAATATTGTTCATTCGTCTCTAACTCTTCTGTCTCACCATTCACATAATAAAATTTATATTTTGCATTACTCATTTTCATCAGCCTCTTTTCAACTACTTCATTCGACAAGGAATGACAATTGTCCTGCTTTCAGCAAAGTTAGATCGTCTTTCACATCAATGACGTCCCATGGGATGATCATACTATTCATAAAAAGACTGTCGAGAATGGACAGTCTTTCGGTGAGCTAGCTTTTGATACTAGACCTTTTATCTATCGAAGTGTTGTTTCATTAACTCCTTAAATCGTGTTCCATCTATTTCTTCTTTCGTCACTTTCCCATCTTCCCACTGTGTAAAGGATGTATCAGTTAAAGTGATGTTCCCTCTGTTTGTCAAACGGGTGATTAATTGATGCTTATTGAATGGCGATTGGGGATTTTCCCTGATGATCGTTTGGACCTCATTAAGTTCCGCTACATTTCCTACAGATTTTGAAGAATCGAAAGCATACCCTATTCTCCAATCGCGATCTTTATGTTTCAGTTTTAATTCAAGGATATGATCTCCATGGTCGGTACTTTCTTTTTTTATCCTGAATTCACCATTTTGGGAAACGACCGTTTCTCCGTTCAACGGAACTGGTTTTAAGGGCAGATTCCCGCCAAAACCCGTATCGATCAAATAGGTTTGGCCCTCGTGGTTCAATAGAATGGTGACATGGGTCCTTCCTATGGTCATCCACCCCTGATTATAGATGACACCCCGAACCAAGAATACATCAAAGTCATTTTCCATCAGGAAAAAATAAAGGGCTGCATTCAATTCATAGCATAGTCCACCCTCATTCCTCACGAGGACTTTGTTGATGATATTCTCTTTATTGATATCACTCAGATGGGATGCCATGATTGATAAGTTTTCAAAAGGAATGGTTTTCGCTGTCTTATCCAGAATTTCATCTAATTTCTCAAATGTCAGTTTCACATCTTCCTGGAGACCTATTCTTTTCCTGAATAATGCATTCAGTTCATTCATTAAGATTCCCCCCTTTAGACAGATACCGGCGAAGAGTATCCTGACTTTGTATATATTCATTTTACTTTGTCCATATTTCATTCTTCAATCATTCTGCCATTGGTTCCACCTTTTCCTTATCACATGAAAAAAGGACGTCCAATAATGTCTTAATCATGGGCAACCTCCTCCATTCATGCTTCGAAGCAGTTTTCTTTAATCATTCATTTACCTGTAAAATGATTTTACCTAAATTCTTATTGGCTTCCATATGTTCATGCGCCCTTTGTACCTCTTCAAAAGGGAAGACATGATCCACGATTGCCTTGATTTCATTTTGGAGGAACAACGGCATGGCCTTTTTAACGAATTCTTCCGTTAACTCTTTTTTATATTCATCACTCCGAGGAGTTAATAGAGTGCCTTTTAATTGTACTCTTTTTAAGAGAAGTTCCATCAAGTTCACCTTCTCGACTACAGTTCCGCCTAGAATGCCTATCAGTACCCATCGTCCATCAGTTTTTATGCTTTTAAGGTTTTTCTCCCAATAAGAAGCACCGATGAAATCCAGGATAACATCCACTCCTTGATTATTTGTAGCTTTCAGTACCTCCTCATCAAAAGATTGTTCTTTATAGTTGATACAGATATCCGCTCCTAGTGAGTGACAGAAATCCAATTTTTCCTTTGAGCCGGCTGTGGTGATGATCTTCGCTTTTGTCAATTTTTTTGCCAGTTGGATAGCTGCTGTGCCTACACCGCTTCCGCCAGCATGAATCAATATCGTATCTTGATCCGTCAATTCACCTAACCAAAACAAGGTTTGGTACGCCGTCAAGAATACTTCAGGAATCGCTGCCGCTTCTTCAAATGACAGGTTATCCGGGATCTTCATTGCTCGATCAGCCGGCATCAAGGCATATTGAGCATAACCGCCGCCGTTTACAAGGCCCATCACCCTTGTCCCTAATTGTATATTGGCACCTTCCCCTGTTTCCACCACTTCCCCAGAAACTTCAATCCCTAATATTGGATTGGCCATATAACCGGATTTCCCTTCTCGTGAAACAATATCCGTTCTATTTATCGCAGAGGCTTTCACCTTAATCAATATTTCCCCTTTTCCCGGCATGGGCTTTGAAAAATCTTTAAATAGTAATTGTTCTGCTCCACCCGGTTCTTTAACCACTACTGCTTTCATTTGACCCACTCCTTACCATTAAATTAGTGACCATCCTTTAAAATGGTTTGTCTTGAAGATGGAAACTATGCTACTCCAAAAAATATCCACAAGCAAATAATTAGGTTTTGGTAAACATGAGAGAATAAAAAAAGCCGATGTCCCTTTCGGGGCCATCGAGCATATTTTGAAGGATTCTATTACCTTTTATTAAGCGATTGATTTCTATCCAAGTCATGATGCAATTGTGCTGCCGGTACCTTAGGGATAGGAATCTGCCCTTTTGCAACTGGTTCTGCTACATAAACAAAATCTCCCGTACCATCTGGGGCGCTTCCTGTTGCCCACAGGCCGTCTGCTGATTCATTACCTTCTGACAAGTTCCAGAATTCGTACGCTTCCGATTGAGATTCCATTTCCGCTTCCGGTGGGAATGACGCGGGAACGACAACGCCATTTTTTTCTTCAAGTTCTGCAATGGCCGCCATCCATTGATATTGGTGGTAACGATCACGGGCTAACATTTTACGGAAGGTAGCACGTACCCCTTCATCTTTGGTCATATGATATAAACGGGCAACTTGAAGGCGTCCTTGGCTTTCAGCATGCAGATTCGATCGCATGTCCGCTAATAGATTTCCGCTCGCTACAATATAAGATCCGTTCCAAGGCACCCCATTCGAGTTGGTTGGCAGTCCGCCAAGACCGCTCACGAGCAAATGCTGGGGATTGATTCCACCCATGATCGCTGCCATAGCAGGATCCTTTGCGGCTTCAGCCTGATCTTCCGGAGAAGCGCCATCAAGCAATTGACTAATGAGCGAACAAAGCATTTCTACGTGTCCAATTTCCTCTGTACCAATATCCATCAGCATATCTTTGTATTTTTCTTCTCCACGGCAGTTAAAACCCTGAAAAAGATATTGCATCATGACAGTCATTTCCCCAAACTGTCCACCTAACACTTCCTGAATTTGACGGGCAAGCATCGGATCTGGTCGATCTACCTTAACTTCAAATTGCAATTCTTTTTGATGACGAAACATATAAACTCCTCCTTCTATTTTAGGTTATTTTTATGATCTAACGGTTTTTAATTACCCGCCTGTCCATGCTTGAAACTCGAATCCACAATAATTAGAAAAAATTTACATACCGTTAACAATGATCACTGAACTTATAAGCCAAGAGTTATCTTGGGACTATGAATGGCTCGATAAATAAGATTAAAAGGTCCATTTACCTGTCTATAACTTTACAATACAGGGTAAAGTAAAAAGAACCATATATAGGAAAATAAACCATATAAAAGAAACCTAAAAGGAGGATGGAAAATGGATTTTAAGCCCCGAAATCAAAAAGATCAATCTATTTCAGAATTACGTTATACTTATTCCGCTCGTAATCTATGGTCCGGTTTTCTATTTGGGATCGGATTGGTGGCATTCATCGATGAGGCCATCTTTCATCAACTATTACATTGGCACCATTTCTATGACAAGTCCACATCCAATATCGGGCTTGTCTCGGATGGATTATTTCATGCACTAAGCTGGTTCGCAACGGTCGGGTCTTTGTTCATGTTCGCTGATCTTCGTCGTCGAAAGGGATTATGGCTGAAAAGGTGGATAGGAGGAGTTTTGCTCGGGGCAGGTTCATTTCAATTATATGACGGGA